>NZ_JAPDNR010000001.1:5988623-7277160 GCF_025989125.1 Chitinophaga nivalis
AATATGACGGGTGGGTGTTAACAGCAGACTGATACCACCGGCCAGCGCCATCTTACACTCTCCCTGCCGGATGGATTGCATCGCCAGGTGTATCGCATGTAAAGAACTGGAGCAGGCTGTATCTACCGGCACACTGGGACCTGTAAAATTAAAAAAGTACGAAACCCGGTTGGGGATGATCGCTGCAGCTGTTCCGGTGGAATGATGCGCTTCTATCGGAAAGTCTTTTACCCTTTCCTGTAATTCCTTGTAATCAAAATTAAATACGCCCAGGTATACCGCCGTATCACTGCCCGAAAGTGAGGAAGGGCGGATCCCCGCATCTTCCAGGCAAGCCCATGACAGCTCCAGCATAATACGTTGTTGCGGGTCCATGGTGCGGGCTTCTGTACCGGAGATCTTGAAAAAGCCGGCATCAAAACAATCCGCCTGGTCAATCATACCCGCCCATTTACTCCCGCTTGTATTGGCACTGTTCTTCGGATCTCCCCAATAGTTGCGCCAGTCCCATCTTTCCGGCAGTATCTCTCCTACACTGCAAACAGTTTGTTCCAGATTTTTCCAGAACTGTCTGTAATCCGCTGCGCCGGGAAAACGTCCCGCCATTCCTACCACTGCTATATCGTCATTACATGACGGTGCCTGTCCGGCAGTATTAAGTCCAGAGTTCATGATTGAAAAATTTCAGATGTCAGTAATCGGTAATCGGTAACAGGTATTTATATATCCGGCTATAACAAGCCATACCTGCTGCTATTCCACCATTCTGAAAGCAGTTTCCGGTACCCGCCCCTGTATATTGCCGGTTTCATCTACTTCTTCTCCTTTACAGTGCAATAGCTTTAATCCCGGATAACCCGGTAAACAACGTATATCCGTCAGCTGTATCATAACAGATTTATAATGGGTTTCGAACTGATAGGTATCTGCAATCTGTGGCCGCACCGGTACCACCGCCTTTAATCTGTGAGCTACCAGTATGCCCATTTCATTCAACAACTCACAGGAGATCACTAATAAGTACTTTTCCATACACAAGGGGGTTTAAGATGCTTCCGTAAATATTTTTACTCTTTCATGCAATATGTCTGCTGCCCCTTGCATAATCTTCAGGGCAATATCGTCTGCGTGCCTGTTACGCCAGTTTTCCAGTGGTGTTCCTTTCACCCATTGATTAAATGCTCCCAGTGCAGGCCCGCAATGTACCTGGAAGTTTACCCGCTGCTGTTCATCACCCGTTTCTGCGATCTTACCTGAATACCCGAAATACCAGCGGAACAGATAAGCCATCATTTGTTTTGGATTGGCTTTTGCCGCAGCAAATTTCTCCGGCGGATAATATGCCTCACAATCCTGATATACCGCTTCGAAGCTTCGCTGAAAATAACGGGAAGCAATTTGTTCGCGGGTATCTGCATCTATTTCATCGATACTGTTATATTGTTTGTAGAGTTCGTAGAGTTTGTTGGCTCTCCCGGGAAAGAGTACCCCTTTTTTCAATACCTGTACGCGGGCGCCGGTTTCAAACATATCGCCTGCAGGCGCATAGGCCGTATCCTGCACATTGATGTTTTGCAACAGGTCTTTTACCGCATCGCTGGTTGCTGCTTCCACAGTACATTGGTTGATGGAGCCCGTCAGAATAAAATCTGCACCCAGTACGAAGGCGGCCGCTGCTGCCTCCGGTGTACCGATGCCTCCTGCAGCCCCTACGTTGATCCGTTGCCGGTAGCCATGTCTGGTACATAGGTCATCGCGCAGGCGAATCATGGTTGGTAATAAGGTAAAGGCTACGCCCATATCCGTATGGCCGCCGGAATCTGCTTCCACACAAATATCATCTGCCACCGGTATCGCAGTTGCCAGTGCCGCTTCTGCTGCTGTAATTTTTTGCTCCTGCAGCAAGGCGGCTACCAAAGCCGGTGCGGCGGGTCGCAGGAAGTTTTCTGCCACTTCCGGCCGGGACAATTTCGCGATAATACGTACCGGGCTTACTACGGTACCATCCGGCAGCTGCCGCAACCCCGTCAGGCGGAGTCTGACCAATGCCTTACTCACCTGTATATAAGCTGCTGCCTCCACATTCGGTACTTTGTATTGCAACAATACATCCACCATCTCTTCTTCCCGCGGGCTGTTCAGTAGGTTAATGCCATAGGCTTCGCCCTGCTGCAAGGCCTCCTGTATATACCGGATATCGGCGGCAACCTTCACGGGATCTACTCCTCCGGTACCCAGAAACCCCATCATACCAGCTTTGGCCATGCGTATTACCAGCTCTTTGGAAGCAATTCCATGTACCATGGCACCGGATAAATAGGCGTAACGGATCTTATAACGTTGCCGGAATGCTGCCGTTCCCAGGCTGGTCGCCTTTATGACCAGTTCTGCGGCAGGCGTGTGTCCGTTACCGTTAACGGTCTGTTTTGCGGTTGCACCGTTGGTGGCTGTCGTTATTTCCATAGGAGCAGCTGTTATAAAATCATTCAATTTCGTTAATACATTTCCCGGCCCTACTTCTGTAAAGGTGTGTACACCTGCAGACCGGAGAAAGGAAATACTTTCATACCACTTCACCGGATTCGTGAGCTGTTCTACCAGCAACGCAGCAACGTTATGCTGGTCATAGGGCCTTGCCGTTACATTCGCAATGACAGGCCGTTGCAGTGGCTGAAAATGATAGGATGTAAGGAAAGACCGGAACGCTTCCGTAGCAGCGGCCATATACCGGGAATGAAAAGCACCGCTTACATTCAAGGGAAAATACAACCGGGCGCCATTGGCCTGAAAATCGGCCTGTGCAGCCAATACTTCTTCTTTCAGTCCGGATATGACTACCTGTTCGCGTGAATTATAATTAGCAATATCAATATGCCGGTAATCGTATTTATGTAACACCTCCAGTACCTGATCCATGGTTAATCCTACCACAGCAGCCATCCCTCCGTGTTTCACTCCCGACATGATTTCTGCTCTTTTCTTCACCAGCTCCAACCCGGTTTCAAAGGAGAAGGCACCGGCGGCAAATAAAGCCACATACTCTCCCAGACTATGTCCCAGCATGTAATCGGGTGGATTTTCTTCCGCTGTTTTATCCAGGTACATCAAGGCTCCCACTACATACAAGGCAGGCTGTGTATATAGCGTATCATTCAATGACTTATCAGGATCATGCAAACAACGCGTAGCAATGTCATATCCCAGTATGCGTGAAGCAGTAGTACTGAGCTGATCATATGCGGCAAAGAGCGAACCTCCCATGCCTGCGCGCTGAGATCCTTGTCCGGGAAACAAATATGCTTTCATATTAATTCTTAGCCGGTTACTTACTTATAATAGTAACAGTTAGGTATTGCTGGTGTACCCATACAATACTTAATGGTTATTTTCAATGCCCTTTTAATAAGGAATAAAAGCGTGACTATATCTGCAGGATATATAACCCGGATATATATTTATGTATTTATGACTATCAAAATGTGATTAAACGGTAGTAAGCGTTTGTTTGTAAGGAGTAACTGTATTCTGATTAATGATTTATGATTCTTCATTCATCTATCCGTCGGATGGAGGTTCGAGGCAAACAGGGAACAATTTCCTGATTATGCATACTGTTCATTTGCTATCCGGGGTTTAAACTTTCCAACCTTGACGGTAAAGTTAAAGATCAAATCAACAGCTTTATTTTTTTCTTATATCCTGATCGGGTGATTTTTTTGCCTGATCAGGTGATTTTTTTTCTTACACTACCGGGTGTTATCCCAAAGTATTTACAGAAAGTACTGTTGAACCGGGATGCGCTGCTGTATCCTACTTCTTTTCCGATCACTGCCACCTTCACTTCCGTATGTTTTAGCAAGTACATCGCTTTCTTCATTCTTGTATCGGTGAGTAAGGTGGTAAAGGAAGTATCTCCCAGGCGGCAGATTTTTTTTAACCGGTATTCACTGATGCTAAATGCTTTCAGTATGTTCTCTGCCGTGATATGTTTGTGCAGATTTTTTTCCAGATATCCTGTTATCTGCTGCAGTAACAGCATATCCTCCTGATTTTGATCAGCGGGTATGGTACCGGTGGCCTGCAGCAAGGTTTTATTGAATTCAAATAACAATTCCCGCACCTTGATATGCATATAAGCAGGAACAATACTTTCCGGTTCTCTGCAATACAAAATCTGCTGCAGACAAAGCTTACAATCGGAAGTAATCGGATAGGTAAAATCGAGGATGGTCTGTTCACCTTTTTCTTGAGGCTGTAACATATTGGCCACCAGCAAAGGGAAATACCGGCTTAGATCGGGCAACCACCAATGATCAGTCCAAAGCAGTATCATCAGGTATTCACCTGGTTCTACAGCACAGTTAAAATCCCGTGGCGGTAATCCCACCAGGCTAACCATACCGGCTTTATTTTCTACTGCCGGCAACACACTCCATACCGGCGTTTCTGTAGCTTTCAGGATGTAATTAAACAGCCATCCTTTCCGATCGGTATGACACTGTAAAGTAATGGCGGTTGTTGTTTCCAGCTGTACAATCATCAACCGGAACCGCAGTTCCGTCAATTCCTGTACACGTATCATGCAGCCACGTTCCTTTATCAGCCATCCGTCCGGCAATGGCCATGTCTGTCGTAATATTTCCGGATCAGTAATCTCCTGCTTGAATATTACTGTAGCACCGGGAACATACGTTTGGGGAATGATAAAATACATATATCTTTTTCAATAGCCAGCGCGCAGTACCACCCTGTTACTATTGATATTACTGTCTCACGCTGTATATAATCATAATGCTGTCAGCCCATAAAAGATGGTACCGGGCGGGTATGCAATACTGTAGAATCGCTGCAGGATGAGGATGCAAATGCCCTCGTCCTGAGGGAACTTAATACAGCAGGCTGTGGAGGAACTGCACGTCAGATTAATTACCCAGGTACAAAAATCTTCAATGGTCATTTCTACTCATCCAACGGCCGGTCTATAACACCACTGATAATATTTCCGGATTATTATAATGTCTCTGTTCATTTTCATTTACACCATACCTGTGGGAATATACATACCAGGCATTGTGTCCTTCCGTTTGTAGCTTAATCTGTTCCACATATTTACCGATTAGTTCTGTCAGTGCTCCGAAATCCGGTACATTGGCACAAAGCCGCAACAATTCCTCCAGCGCTTTTGCATGGAGATCGCAGGCAATGTCCAGGGCCTCCTGAAAACCGCATTTCCGCTCCTGCTGAATAACTAACAGAATATTCATGGCTTCCCGGTCTGCTTTTTCCTTAAAGGCAGACGAAAGATCATTCCGGATGCCAAGGATGCGAACCATCGCCTGCCGGATTGCCTGTATATAAGGATGTTCAAATATCGCCTGTGGCAATATGGTACCGGAACAAAGTTCTCCCATTGTTGCCGTAGACCGGGCTCCACAAATACTGTCGCGTAGCGGCAAATATTCTTCCAGGCTGGGATAAGTAACGGTTGCGTTATAGCTATACGCTGCATCTGTTAACATCGCATCGAAGTAATCTTTCATATCCGCCGTAAATCTTTTCATCCAGTCAGGGGTAGCATATGGTAGTGCTTCTTCCCGGATAATGGCCAGCTGCTGATAAATTTCATTGGCATGCGGCCTCCGGCCTTTTCCATTTAAGATATCGACGAGATTGTCGCAGATAGGTTTCAGTTCACTGGCCGGCAATGGCCCCCAATGATCATCATGTACAAATACCCATAAGAAATACCGGCTTCCTACTGTTAGCTGTTCATAACTGGCATTTGGAAATACCCTGCTGGATAAATATCCAAACTGCGCCTTTTTCAGCTCTTTTTTTAAGTCATCAGCAATACAGGTATATTCATTTATCCACTGTGTGATCTGCGCATTTATTTTTTCCATGAATGGATTGGCCTTTCCCTCAGAGGGATAATGAAAACGGGGAAATACAATTGACATGTTTAATAACATTTAAGAAGTGAATAATAAAAATATCTTCCCGAAATTATCTGTAAACTAAAAAAATGCCACTCCTTTCCGGTATCCTATAGTCATATCACACCCTATCGGAATGATTGATTTCCGGTTGTATTTGCTGTATTTAAAAGTGTTGATTTTAAAGCCCTGTTTGTTATTCCTATATGGGATTGTATCAGGTGGTCATACAATCTAACCATTGTGATATTAATATTGTTACAGCAACCCTTTTATTGCAAACAGCTGGTATATCCTATAGTGGTATTTTTTAACTCACCGTTCCCCACAGTGATTATTTTCCGGTTCAATATTTCCTTACCAGCAACATATCAATCAGTTCAATCAGTGGTGCTTTTCTGTAATCAGGTACATCTATCGTTGTGAGACAATCAGAAGCCAGTGCGGTGTAATGCGCAATTTCTGCCAGCAGCCAGCGGTCGGCGCCGGTATCCTGGAATAATTGTGTCGTCCGCGACACTTTATCTGCATCATTATTACCGATGGTTTGCTCCAGGGATCGCTGCTGAACAGGCGATCCCATTTCCATTGCCTTGACAAGCAAGGCCGTTTTTTTATTTTCCATGATATCTCCACCAGCCTGTTTTCCGGTCAGTGCCGGATCCCCAAATGTATCCAGGTAATCATCCTGCAGTTGAAAAGCAATACCTAAGTATTTGCCGAAAGTATATAACAGCTCCTGTGACTTTTTGTTCGCCCCTCCAATCATAGCGCCGATCTGCAACCCTGCTGCCAGTAAAACGGCAGTCTTCATGGTAATCATTTCGAGGTAGTCTGCATAACTGACCCGTGTCAATACGGAATCTGCCAGATTGAGATCCATTTGTTGTCCGTCGCATACTTGTATAGTGGTATTGCTGAACAGGACGCGTACCGCATTTTGCCGGATATGTTGTACCTGATGGATATACGAAAACGCATTGATCAGTAATACATCACCTGCCAGCAACGCTACAGACAAATTATATTTCATGTGCACAGTTGGCCGGCCACGCCGTAAAGGGGCACTATCCATAATATCGTCATGCACCAGCGAGTAGTTATGGAACAATTCAATGGCAATACCTGCCTGAAAAGCATCTTCCTGTATGTCATCAAACAATTGGTTACCCAGCAAACAAAGCGCGGGCCGTACGCGCTTCCCACCCGCTTCCAGGAAATAGCGGATCGAATCATACAAATGAACCGGACCAACAGGAAATGTAAGCTCCTCTATCCGTTGCTGGAAGGTGACCAGAATTTCTTTCAGGGAAAACATGTTGTGGTTATTTTAAGTGAACAGTGAGCAGGAATGAGCAGATAACACTACACAAAAAGATAGCTAATCACACAATAGTGTGCCTCTGCTACAACTGCAGGCAAATAAAAAATCTTCCGCTGTGCTATACAAACAGCGATCTCATAAACGATTTTGGTCGTATCCTACCGAATGGGGGATGTCTACCCACCTACCCTCCAGGGGGCTATTGTGCCAGATATCCACCATCAATTCCATAATAACTACCGGTAACAAAAGAGGCTTTATCAGTACTCAACCAGAGTACCAGTTCCGCCACTTCTTCTACCCGGCCCATTCTGCCAATGGGATGCATAGCCGCCACCTGTTTCTTCTGTTCTTCTGTGATAAAAACATCCAGCATAGGTGTGTCTATAAAAGCAGGCCCTACACAGTTAATACGTATTCCTTTCGTCGCGTATTCCAATGCGGCAGCTTTTGTAAGTCCTACCATACCATGTTTGGAGGCTACGTAAGGGCCTATTCCGGGATAAGCCACCTTTGATGCCGCAGATCCCATATTCACGATGGAACCACCGCCGCTGTCCAATAAAGCGGGGATCTGGTAATGCATACTGTAAAAAGTACCGTTCAGGTTCGTATTAATCAGTTGCTGCCAATCCTCAATCTTCACATCCGATATGTGGGTCAGCGGCAATGCCATCCCGGCGTTGTTACAAACAATGTCCAGCCGGTGATATCGCGACATCGTTTCGGACACCAGCCGTTTACAATCTGCCGGAATACTGACATCTGTCTGTACAAAAAAAGCCTTTCCTCCATTCGCAGCTATTTCGTCTACGACCTGTTGATTGCGTACTTTATCACGCCCACCAATAACAACAGTTGCACCTTCTTTTGCATACAACAATGCCACCGCTTTACCAATACCTGAACTGGCGCCTGTGACAATAGCGACTTTGTTTTCAAGATTTGCCATAACAGAAAATTGTTTATATCGTTAACAACTATGTCCCCGATAAGTTATCAACCCCGCCCTGGTATCCCATTATATTTTCGGGAAACCGACCTCGAGCTGTTGTAAGGTACCATTGCGTAATTCCGCCATGATATCGGTCGGGTATAAATTTTCTGTTGAATAAATTCTTTGTTTATTACCTTTTACAAAGTCATGTTGTATTTCTACTAATATACGTATAGCATTCAGTTCCCGGGGGGAAACAACCGCATGCTTGCCTTCAAAGGAAACATATTTTACGACCCCTGTTACCGTAAATACTTCATTGTAATGCGCAGGAGTAATATTTACAAACAGGTAATTAGGAAACAACGGACATTCCAGGTACTTTACGCGATCGCGCCATTTCTTCCTTATCAATAATAATGGCAGATATACCTCTATACCTCTCCCTGATAACGCCTGACTAACCCTGCGTTCATAATGGGGCCTGGTATATATAATCTCCCATTGTACAATTGTGGCTGGCATAACATTTTGTTATAGAATCAATAAATACGATCAACAAATGATCATATCAACAGCCTATGCAAATAACAGCAGACTGCAACTACATAGTTAAACAAAGTATAACAGTCGCTATGGCGGCTGCATTCACGGCAAGATGAATAATGGAGGTTACTTACTTTCAATGATATCGGCCCAATAACTATCGGTATAAACAGCCAGGCAACAGCAACAACATCAACGGCAAAAGATACATTTGCCATGTGCTAAAATACTTGCTAAATCAATGGTAACAATCAGTAAGAAAAAGTATGACTAAGGTGGCATTTACAGCTTCGCTGTAGCGCAGCCACAAAATAGCTACGCTGTTTTCTTGTCCTAAAATTATTAAATAAAAAAAATAATTCCTATTTTTTTATCGAGTTACATACAATTTATTTATTGTTTTTTTTGACACTGCTATAAAAACAACAGCGCAATAAACAGCTAGCCTACACTGCGATTAAAAGCATAGATACGCATGTATACAACTGCTTTATTATTGCAAAAAAGCGTGTTATCACGCTACTTCACCCTGCCGATTTAATAGTAAAAAAAATAATACCTTCTTTCGTATGAATTAAAAAAACACCTCCTCTATTTATCATCTCTTCACAAAAAAAATAAACACGCATAAAAATTTATTTTCCCGGTTTCATTTTTTATATAATTTGAAGTTATAATCATGAGTCGAATGTTCCCTACCAATAGTCAGGATGCATAATTACTTTTAAAGAAATGTACACAGCATACCTCAATAACCATTTTAAAATTTAACACGTTCCATTTTCCATGACAGCACAACAGGCTCAAACCTAATACACCACGCAATACAAACAATAACAGTTACCCTTTTTATCCGGATAATGACATTGTTGTAAGGATGATATAATAATCGCACTACCATCTTCCGGCATACATGCAATCGAAGCAGATTACGACAACAATAAAAAACGGAGCCCGAAAACCTGATGCGGGCCTGGAAAGGCATCAAGGAATGACCCTATAACGCCTCCATTAGCCTTTTGCAGTTTATTACTGCGGTAAAATATCAGTCACACCTACGGGCTGATATGCCCGCAGGTAAATATAAAACCATGCCTATACGACAGGTATCTTCATAAAAAAAACATCTCTCCACCACAGCTTATCCGGCATCGGCTACACAACGAAATTCCTCATAACGACAACAATATCTGTATTAGAATTGTATTTATTGTATTGCAAACCGGGAGCTTCGGTCACCTGCTGACGGCAATCATTCTTCCTCAAAAATGATAACCAGCTACAGCAGGCATACATCGGGTTTCCGGGACGTTCCGGGCAGACAGCCAACAGTTACCTGCCAGCTTGCCACATCCGGATAAACCAGCGTCGTTGCTTACCATACTTTCTGTAAACAATAGCATACCTGTTCATGCAAAGACCATTACTCAAAAAAGCCATTGTACTGGGAGGCAGTATCACCGGACTATTAACCGCCACCGTGCTGGCCACGTTTTTTGAAGAAGTATTACTGCTCGAGAAAGATCATCTACCCGAAACAACTGCTCCCCGTAAATCAGTGCCGCAGGATCAGCACGCCCACACCATTCTGCAAAAGACACTGCTGTTTATAGAAGCGCAGTACCCCGGTATTTGCAGCGAAATAACCGCTACCGGCGGTAACATCATAGATACGTCCAGCGATGTATGCTGGCTGTTTCAGGATGGCTGGCGGCAAAGACATCACAGCGGCCTGCAGGCACTTTTAACGACCCGGCCCAACCTGGATCAGCACCTCTATCGGCGGATGCGGGCAAAATATCCGCATGTGCAATGCCGGCAATGCTGTAAAACAACCGGCTACTTATATCATCCGGCGTCTCACCAGATTACAGGCGTACATATCCTGAATGAAACCGGACAGCCAGAAACATTGTCTGCCGATCTGGTTGTGGATGCCATGGGCAGATTTTCCCGGTCGCCGGAATGGTTGCAGCAAGCAGGCCTCGGCAGTCCTGAAACCGCCGAAGTAAAAATGCAGCTGGCTTATTCCAGCAGAATATACCAGCAGCCGGATCATACGCCCCCCAACTGGAAATCGATGGCGCTCTATCCTTCTTTCCCCCACACCTGGAAATCAGGTATCATTGCAGATATTGGTAACCGGCAGTGGCTGGTGAGCCTATGTGGTTATTTCGGCGATTGTGCCCCGGCCGCAGATGATGGCTTTTTGAATTTTGCCCGGGATTTAAGAAGTCCGGATATCTACCAGTTACTGAAAGACAGCCAGCCGCTGACCCTCGTTAAAATACATAAGGTGTCTAAAAATATCCGGCATTATTATGAAAAGTTCAGGCAGCTGCCGGATGGGTTTATTGTACTGGGAGATGCCCACTGTGCATTTAATCCGATATTTGGTCAGGGTATTTGCATTGCTACCGCCAATGTGATGGCGCTGCATCAACAACTGCAACGGCTATACGCCCAAAAGCAACCTAGTCTGAGAGGCTTCTCCGCTCCCTTTCAAAAGGCCATTGCAGCGCAGGCAGACCTGCCCTGGTTTTTAACCAATACGATTGACCTGAGTTATAAACAAGCCGAAGGTAAACGGCCGCTGGGACATACCCTGTTGTATCGTTTCCTGCGAAAAGCCATCGCTGCCGGGTCCTGCAGTACCCGGTTGAATCAGATATTCCTGAAAGTATTACACCTGGAAGCCAGCCGTAAAGATCTGTTCAATCCACTGATAGCCGTGACGATGTTGCGCCATGAACTGCTTTCCATGTTTACCCCTGCCGCTCATAAAGCGCTTATCAGGCCGGTCAACCATCCGCAGGAAGTGGTTACTTCCTGAAGCAGTAGTATCTATGCCTGCGCTCTGTACATGCCCGGCGTCAGCGATACCTGCTCCCGGAAAAAACGATTAAAGTGGGAAGGGGATTCAAAACCCAGACAGTAGGTGATTTCAGCCACACTCCATTGCGTATGTTTCAGTAACACTTTCGCCTCCTGCAGCAAACGTGCCGCAATACACGCAGATGTGGTTTTACCCGTCGTATTTTTCACCGCACGGTTCAGGTGATTCACATGTACCGACAAACACGCGGCAAAGTCCCGGGGCCTTCTGAGGTTAACGACTGCCTGCAGGGTATTCACCGGAAACTGCAACTCCAGCAATTCCATAAACAGCGCCGCGATCCGGGCATCCGCCACCGCCCCCACCGGCGTCACCGCCGGCGCTGGTTGCATCTTCATGACGGTGTGCACCAGCTCATATACCAGCGTGCGTAATACATCATATTTATAGGCATAATCTGAATGCAATTCGGTTTCCATCCGCTGATAGATAGCCGTTATGGCAACAACTTCCGCCGGCGTTGGAAAATAGACCGGGTTATGCTGCGGGTTAAAAACAGGGTACGCTTTAATATTCCCGAACTGATGAAAAAATGATTCCGTAAAGATGCAAAACAATTCATGCTGACTTTCTTCCAACCGCTCTAACTGATAAGGTACATAGGGACTGGCAAACAGCAGGGCGCTGTCTGTGATGGTAATGGTTTTATCGGCATAGTGACACCGCGTTTTACCCATGATGAGTTTAATCTTGTAAAAATCTTTCCGGCTGAAAGCCGGTGGTATCAACACCTGACCTGCATCTGCAGGCCAGCGCATCACATTAAAATGTTCCGGGGATTTACCCAATCCTTCCGGTACAGGACGCATTTTTTCTTTATAAAAATCCGTCAGGCTTTCCATTTTTTGCATGCCCTAAATTACAGCTTATTTCCCGCGCAGCAGTCATTGTTTGATTTTTACCATGCTTTGTTTGATATCGGCTATACTCCCGAATACCAACGTTATAATTTTGCTGTGTGAAGATGACCAACCTTCTTCACTTCATTCAATCAGTTGTCAACTATGATGGATTTAACACACTACCGGACCCTGGGTCAATCCGGCCTGCGGGTAAGCCCGCTGGCACTGGGTACCATGACCTTCGGGGAAGACTGGGGATGGGGCAGCACACCTGCCACCGCCGCGCAAATATTAGCTGCCTATCTGGAAGCCGGCGGTAACATCATTGATACCGCCAACGTATATACGAAAGGGCATGCAGAAAAAATCATCGGGGATTATATCCGGCAATCGGCGATCCGCCGCGACCAGCTGGTGATTTCCACCAAATTCTTCTGCAATCTGTATCCGGGAGATCCCAACGGTGGCGGTACCGGCAGGAAAGCCATCATCGCTTCCCTGGAAAATTCGCTTCGCAGACTACAGACAGATTACATAGATATCTATTGGATGCATGCCTTTGATCCGCATACGCCCATCGCGGAAACCATGTCGGCCCTGCATCACCTGGTAACGGCCGGCAAAGTGCGCTACATCGCCGTATCAGATACACCAGCCTGGAAAGTAGCGCAGGCGCAACTCCTGGCACTGCAACATGGCTGGACGCCTTTCATTGGATTGCAACTGGAATATTCCCTGCTCGAACGCACCGCAGAAGGGGAGCTGATACCGATGGCTCAGGAGCTGGGACTGGGCGTCATGCCCTGGTCGCCGTTAAAAGAAGGCGTACTTAGCGGCAAATACACCCGGGAGAACAGCGGCCAGCCACAAAGCGGCAGAAACCACCTGCGGATAAAACCAGCTTTTCCGGAAGCCACCTATCAGCTGATCGACCAGCTGATTGCCATCAGCCACACCAAAGGCTGTAGCCCTGCAGCCGTGGCGCTGGCCTGGGTTATCAGCCGCCCGGGGGTAACTTCTACCCTGGCTGGCGCCCGCACGCCGGAACAGCTGCAGCAAAACCTGGCAGCTTTGGCGATTACCCTTACACCGGAAGAAATACAATCGCTGGAAGCGCTGAGCACACCCGTACTTAGCTTTCCGATACCTTTTCTGCGCAATGGCGTAGGTGACCTCGCCCAAGCGGGTACCACCCTGAACGGTGTACCGGCTACGGTGCCGGCTATACTACCCACCAGCGAACAGGGGCCTTATTAACAAAGGCCTATACCAGCTCCCGAAAACGGTAGTAACTGAGATAATACAATCCATATCCCAACAGCCCGTTTATACAGATAGAAAGCCAGAACTCGTGATACAATAACAGCCCGCTCCACAACAGGTACATAAAAAACAGCAGTGGCAGATAACGGTTCATCCGTAGGCCCAGGGCATACAACCATCCCCGGAAACACAACAGGGTGCTGACGGCATACAACAGGAACAATCCGATGGCTGCCGGCGGCACCCTTCCGGCCAGACAAATCATTTCCGGTAACAACAACACGCTGTATCGTACAATGGCTTCCCCGAACAACCGGTGCCGGCTATACGGAAAACTCCGGGCGAAAGCCAGGCTGGTCATCTCAAAACGATATTCCTGGTAGATCAGGTAAGCATGTGCCGTAACCGCCGTGAGGACCAGCATACCCGTTACCCGCAGGTCCTGCCGGTTGTCGCTGAACATCCCATACAGGCCACTGGTGAGGCAGAAAAGGGAAAACGTTTTGGTAAGCAGCGTACCGGTTTTTACTTTATAAAAAAGATGATAGAGAAAAAGGCTGAAAAAAGGTTTGCCGGCACGCCAATGCCATGAACCCGGTAAAGTAAGTACCAGCCCACGTTGCAGCCGGTTTACCTGCCACACGTATACCAGGGCGCTGCCAGAGATCAACGCGGCCAGAAATAATATGGTTATCAGCGGCAACAGATAGTAGTGAAAAATCCAGCCAAAAATAAGCGCTGCCACCCCATACATTACCGCCGGCAAAAGAATGACCAGCTGTACACACCACCAGCTCCGGAACTGGCGGAGCCTGGGTAACGCAGTACTGCTATAAAACAAAAATCCATGTTCTGCTACCCGCAATTGCGCACTTACATACTGCCAGCTTTTAAGGGTGTAAAGTATCCAGCCGGCAAACAGCAGCCACATCGTAACCGGATTGCTAATAAAAGTCCGGATGACTACTACATTATAAAAGTTGGCTGCCTCACGGGTAACGTCTCCGGCCGTATTAATAAAAATGCCATAACTAACTACGACTACAAAAGCAAACAACAATAACCCGGCGTGTGCACGGTAAAAACCTGTGGCAAAAATCCGAAGCAATATGCGTGTGAGGGGCGTCTTCATTCCGGCAGGTATTTTACAGTATGATCCGCTGTATATACCATACCGGTAAGCGGAAAATCAGGTTGTTCCAGCTGCTGATGAGACGATAGCAGGAAACCCGTTCCCTGTGTGCTGTGCTTTGCTGTAATCCACGTATACAGCACCTCCAGCGAAGCGGCATCCAGGGTGATCAATGGTTCATCCAGCAGGATGAGGGTTGGCCGCCCCAGAAAAGCCAGTACCAGCGATAGTTTTTTCAGCATACCACTGGAATAGGTACCCAGTGGCTGGTGCAGATAAGCTGCCATCTCCATGCTTTCCAGGTAATACCGCTCTTCGGCTGCTGTACCGCCTCTGGCTGCCCGGAACAATGCCAGCATTTCCAGGCCGGTAAGGAATTCCGGTAATACCGGTTCTGCTTCCGCATAACTGACCAGCTTCCGGTATGCCACCGGCATTTTTTTTATACTGATATTATCGAGATGGATATTTCCGGAGAAATCCAGCACACCTGCTATCGCTTTCAGCAGGGTACTTTTTCCGGAGCCATTGGCGCCTTTCACCCAGTATATTCCCCGTTCCAGCGTCAGGCGGGCGATTTGCAGCGCCATATGGCGCTGGTAGGACTTTTCGAAATTTTCAATGTGCAGCATATACGTATCCCGGAAGCAGTGTTATCTTCGCACAGCCTTTACCCAATATATAAAATTTCAGGATATAACGGGAGCAATACCACTGCTATCTGCTGCCCCTCACTCACATAAAACGCCATCCTGAGAACAGGATAGCGCTGTTACCTATATTGATCGCTCAGTTGATAACGATACGGGATACCTTCCCGTCTAAGCCATTATTACGGATAAATGCCACCATCACGTACTCATCTTCATAGGACCTTTCGAAAGTACCTATGACATACCCTTCGGGGTTAGACCGCTTTACGTTTACAATACAAAAATCGTCATTCATCGATCCGTCCGGAGAATCAAATACCTTGATCTCACATCCTGGCCTTACGTCGTATAATTTAGCAGAACGGATTTCATCATTTGCAACCGGACGGAAATTCTGGCCTGGAGTATCCTCCACAGTCTGTACAATGTTTTGAGTAGCGTTGTTTCCTTCATAGAATACGATAATGCCCATAAGATAGTTTTTTGAGGTAAAAAAATGAGTATTACAATCTCCGAAAAAAGAGAACATGAAAGTCAACAGATAACAGCTGCCCTATTTTACAGGGTATATCTACCAACCGATATAAAGGAAAAAATAAGGTACAGCACAAATAGAGTCACCTGGAATGTATTGGTTATATTGAGATGTATGTTTGTTATGCGTGTAGTCGTGTACCGTTTGTTTACAGGGTATTAAAGATGTTGTCACCTCTTTATCTTCTTCCTGAAATTAAACTATTTTTTACATCCTTCAAAAAAAAGCTCAGGTAACACACAAGTAGTAATTACCTGTTAATCTTTAATTATCTTTGGAGAGGTTTAAAAATAAGTGCCAACGATCCTATGCAGCAATACGACGAACAAATAAACAGGATTAAGGAAAAATTGTCAGCGGCCCGGTTAAAGGATACCCAATTAAAAGTTTTCGGAGCAGACCATCATACTTACTACCTGGATAACCCCATCGACCCAACGCAGTTAACCTCTTTTGAAGCAGCATATCAGGTTGTTTTACCTCATGCCTATAAAGCATTTCTCTGCCAGGTGGGCAATGGCGGCAAATCGTATATGGATGCTGCGGCCGGTCCTTTTTATGGTATATACCCTTTCGGCAAACACCTGGACGACCTCACCACAGATCCTAAAACCTATTTAAGCCGGCCGGCAAAAATATATCCTTATATGTCGGATAGTCGCTGGACAGCCCTCAACCGGGAAATAGACAGCGAACCACCGTTATCAGACGAATTGTATGAAGCCGCAGTCGGTAATCTGTTTGCCGGCATTTTGCCGATCGGATCGCAAGGCTGTACGTATATCCATGGTCTGGTGCTGAACGGCGCCCATCAGGGCAAAGTAGTGAATATGGATACAGACCGGCAAAAGCCTGTTTTTACTTTTGAAGATAATTTTCTCGACTGGTATGAACGCTGGCTGGATGAAATTATTTCCGGAGATCTCCTCAACGAAAACGCCGGCTGGTTTGGTTATACCATAGGTGGCACCGTTCATAGCCTGCTGGAGAAATTTCATACCCTCACCATTCCGGAGGCCAAAACAGCTTGTTTAAAAGGTATCCTCAGTAAAGCCCATATCACGGATGCCGAAGCGGCTATTATTGAAAGCAAATATCTGGCTGCCGCCGCCGGCTACCAGGAACTATGGCTGAATATCCTCGTAAAATTCCGATATGACCAGGCTGTTCCTCACCTGATAACGTATAGCCATATCAGTTTGCTTCCTGTATTCCAGTTCGTTTTCTGGTATGCCAAAGACAAAGCCAGGGACTGGCTGCCTGTCATCGAAAAACAACGGCATCAGATTACCGATGAAGAAACCTTCCGGTTTTGCACCTACCTGCTGGAAGCCATGGCTATTGATTATGGTTATCTGGTGGTGCCCTTTACCCGGCATGCACAGGAAGCGATCCGGCAAACCGCCTTTTATGCGCTGGGAGAACTAAAACGGAAGGCAGACTATATCGCTATTTTTATTACCGGTTTAGGTGATCCGTCCAATGTAGTCGTACACGCCACCCTACAAGCCCTGCAGGGTATTAAAGATCCCCGGTTACTGTATCATTACAAAAAAATCACCAACCGGTTTCCGGATGAACAGGATTATATTCTGGCCAATCTCGAACATCGCCTGGCAGAAAATGGCTTATCAGTTGCCGAGCTGCGGAAAATAGAGCCGGAAGGGATGTAGTCTTTTCCTTTTCACCACCGGAAAGTGTCCACAGGTCAAATATCTTTTTCCATGCCGCTCCTTCCGGATAGGTTTGTGGAAAATTACCGTCATGTCCGCTACACCCAGACAAACGTACCTCGATTGGTTACGTATCATTGCCATTGCCGGCATATTGGTTTTTCATGCAGCGATGCCCTATGTTTCGGAATGGGAATGGCATTTAAAAAACAAGGAAACCGGGCATGTACTATTGGAGATGAACGATTTCCTGCATCGTTTCCGGATGCCGTTACTCTTCTTTATCTCCGGCATGGTGAGTTATTACATGCTGCAACACCGGACCGGCGGTAGTTTTCTGGGCTTACGTTTCCGCCGTTTATTCATTCCCCTGCTGGTGGGTATACTGATCATTGTACCGCCACAGGTATACATGCAAAGACTGGCCGAAGGATACACCGGCAATTTTTGGGACTTCTATCCCACTCTTTTCACCACGGGTGTTTATCCCCAAGGCAACATCAGCTGGCATCACCTGTGGTTTATCAGTTATCTGCTGGTATATGATATCCTGCTGGCGCCTTTGTTTATATGGCTGATCTCTGCCGGTGGAAAACGCTGGCTGCAACGGTGCAACTTTCTCGCCCGCGGTGCATTTGTATACCTGCTGATCATCCCCAGTCTGTTGATTTATACCTTTCTCTTTCTGCACTTTTCAGCGACCAATGACCTGATTCATGATTATGCCTACTTCCCTTACTGGGGGCTCTTTGTATTGGTGGGCTTTATCTGTGTGGCCCATCCCCTGCTGGCGGAAAGCCTGGAACGTAACCGGCGGCTTTCCTTTACCCTGGCCTTTACCAGCCTATTGTTCATCAACTATCTGCGTTGGAACAAGCTGGATCACTGGCAATCTATTCCCGGGTATCTCTACGACTGGAAAACCTATACTTCGCTGGCCATAGGTGGTATATGTGCGTGGATGTGGGTATTCACCGCTGTTGGCTATGGCAAAAAATATCTCAACCGTACCAGTCCGGTGCTGCCCTATCTGAATGAAGCTATCTATCCTTTTTACATCCTGCACCAGACAGTTATTGTGATACTCACCTACTACCTGATAGGCGTGCCGGATGGTATGGGCATGAAGTACCTCTTTACCGTTGTCGTGACCTTCCTGCTCACCATGTGTATGTATCATCTGTATATCCGGCCATTTGCGATCACCCGTTTTTTGTTTGGTATGAAGCCACGCCTTTCACGCCGGAAGGCCAGCCCGAAACCGGCCACCATTGTTTCTACCGAAACGGCTATTCCTGCCAGATAAATAGTTGTAACTTCCGTTTGCTATGCTGAAATTTCTCTGGAAATATATTTTCCCCGCCTGTTATGGGTTACTGGTATACTTTACCATACGGTTGCTGGCAGATGCCAATTCCGGTATGCGTTTCTGGGAACGATGGTGGGTAATTAATGCCATAGAAATAAGTTGCAGCATCGTCATGGGCTATTTTTTTGTGTGGATGTTTCACCGGCTGTACGACTACTTTGACCGGAAATGGCATATGGTCTTTTCTTACCGGCATATCACCAGGGAGCTGTGGTATGTATTTATCGTTAATCTGGTTGTACAGAACCTGTTCCTTACTCCCATGGCAGCCTTAACTGACGACGGATTACAATGGTACGACCTGGTTAACATCAATATTATTCCACTTTTTTATGCCTTTATTTACTATGGCATCAAACGCAGCAGCACCTATCTGCAGGCCTATATACAACATCAGCTGCAACTGGAAAAACTGACCAACGACCAGTTACAGACAGAGCTGAAATTTCTGAAAGCGCAATATCATCCTCATTTTTTATTCAACGCTTTAAACACCATCTATTTTCAGATGGATGAAGATATCGGCGCCGCCAAAAAAACCATGGAACAATTTGCAGAACTGCTGCGCTACCAATTGTACGACCAACAGGACACCGTGCCTGTGCGCCAGGAAATACAGTATTTACAAAATTTTATTGAGCTGCAAAAAATCAGGTCTTCCAGCAAGCTGCAGCTATCTGTAGAGATAGATGCGCAGCTGCAGGAGCAACAGATATACCCCCTGCTTTTTTTACCTTTGGTAGAAAACGCCTTTAAGTATATCGGCGGACAATACCGGCTCCATATACAGCTGCAGCAACAATCACCGGGTATTCGTTTCCGTATCACCAATTCCGTTCCCGCCAGCACCACGGCCACACGCCCCGGTGGCATCGGACTGGAAAATCTGAAACGACGACTTGCACTGCTGTATCCCGGCCAACACCTGTTTGCCACCCATATACAGGAAGACGATTTTATTGCGGAATTAAACCTTACTTTACCGGCATGAGTAATTTAACCATACGTTGTGTGATCACCGATGATGAACCCCTCGCCTCCAAAGGGTTGCTGGGGTATGCCGCAAAGACCGGATTGCTGCAGGTAGTAGCGGTATGCGAAGATGCGGTGCAGCTGAATACCATCCTCAAACAACAGCCGGTAGACCTGTTATTCCTGGATATTGAAATGCCTTATATCACCGGTATTGATTTTTTAAAAAGCTATCCTTCGCCACCGAAGGTGATCTTTACAACCGCCTACGAAAGGTACGCCATGCAAGGCTTTGAGCTGGATGTGCTGGACTATCTTTTAAAACCGATCTCATTTGAACGGTTTTTAAAGGCAACGAATAAAGCCTATGATTATTTTGCAGCTCAACAGACACCAGATCAGGCTTATTTTTTTATCCGGTCAGATAAAAAACTGGAAAAGGTGTTGTACCGGGATATCCTGTTTGCAGCGGCCCTGGAAAACTATGTGGCCATTTATACCGCAGACCGGAAAATCATTACCCACACCACGTTAAAGTCCGTGCAGGAGGCGCTGCCGGCACAACAATTCATTCAGCCGCACAAGTCTTATCTCGTGAACATACAACATATCAGCGCCATTGAAGGAAATATCCTGCACATGGGTACTCACCAGCTTCCTATCAGCAAATACCAGAAGGAAGCACTATTGGAAAAGATTGTCAACAACAGATTACTGAAAAAATAAGGGGCTGTTACAGCCCCCCGGAAGATTATTTTTATTGTCTCATTGCAATACATTCATCCCTTCAATATTTTTATACGGTTCCCGTAGAAATTCGGCTACCCGTGCGTTGAACTGGTCTTTTTTAGTAGTGGCTATAAAGTGGCTGGCACTGGGTACAATCCATAAATAAGCCTGCGGTATATGCCGGTAAATATCCACCAGGTGCGTTACCGGAATACCATCATGGTCGCCACCGATTACCAATGTGGGACATTTTATAGCTTCCAGCTGTTGCAGCGTCAGATGAGGTTCCAAAAGATCCAGGCGGATTACTTTTAACTGGTTTTTGTTGGCCGCAGTAGGCGGTAACTTCGCCAGGCTATCTGCAGTACGCTGCAAATAATCATATACAAACGGGATCAGGGCTGTAGTATCCGGCCACAGATTAGGCCCCGACACCACCAGCTTCTTTACCTTCTCCGGATGCCGCATCGCCAGTACCAGCCCGGTAATACCACCATCGCTCCAGCCGATGACAGGGCAGCTTTTAATATGCAGGCTGTCCAGCAAGGCATTCACATCATCCGCCATCATTTCGAAAGTCAGTGAATCTGCCGGATCGGTGGTTTTACCATGCGCGCGGCTATCTACGGCAATAACGCGATAGTTTTTAGCAAAGAAAGGGATCTGCCCGGAGAATACATTGATGGAACCACCATTGATATGTAACAACAGCAAGGGTTCTCCTTTGCCATAACTTTCGTAATACAAACGGATGCCTCTGGTGGCCTGATAGCGGCCGGCAGCTTTGTTGTTGCCATAAGGCGTCTGGGCATATACACCTGTTGCCATCAGCAATAGTAACAGGAAAGCGGGTACGATTTTAAAACCAGGGTTTTTCCTAGATTCCGGCATATGATTGTTTTTTTGGGTTTCATACAGGGGTTCACTGTTCCCGCAGCCATTCACCGCTCCGTTGCCATACTCAGTTGTTACCGGATGTCGGGTTACTACCTGTACCACCGGCCGATGCACGCATTGCTGTTGCCGCAATTTAAGTTGTTTTCATGTTAAACTTCCGCAGCTGTTTTTGGGAGAGAAAATAACGATACGGAAGAGATGTCTTCACCTATTGCAGGTAATGGTCCTACGCTTGGGCAAAAGCAGCACCACAGCATCTCCCGGCAGATTGGGAAATATACCGTTCGTAGCAAACGGACTTCACACATTCAACATTTTCTATTATCTTGTCGGCTCAAAACCGCTAGGACCCAATCTCTATTAGCATGGCCAAGGAAACATCCGGATTTATCCCCGCCGGTATTCAGCTCAGCAAAACAAGCGATGTGCCGCTCTATATGCAGCTGTACACACAATTCAAAGACATGATTGCCCGCGGACAGTTACAACCCGGCGACCGCGTACCCTCCAGCCGTAATCTGGCGGCGGAGTTGGGAGTATCCCGCATTATTGTGAACCAGTGTTTTGAGCACCTCATCATGGAGGGTTATTTCGCCGGTAAAACAGGCGTAGGTACTTTCATTGCTGCCGTGCTGCCGGAACAACTCCTGCAGGTGTCAACTGCCACCGCTCCTGCTCCGCCAACGGAACCCGCGCCGGCCTCGGCCTTCACCAGTAATCGCATCGCCGACAAACCATTTCAGATAGGGTTGCCTTCTCTCGACCGTTTCCCTTACCATACCTGGAATAAAGTAGCCGGCAACATCCTCAAAACCTTTAAACATTTTCACCTCGGCTATGAAGATACCCTGGGCTATGATTCCCTGCGGAAAGCCATTGCCGCCTATCTGCGGCTGGCCCGGGGGGTCCGTTGCGACCCATCTCAGGTAGTAGTGGTTACCGGTTCCCAGCAAGGACTTCACCTGGTACTACAGCTCTTGCTGGAACCCGGCGATCATGTATGGATGGAAGATCCCGGCTATTACGGCATCAAGCTGGCACTACGACATGCCCGGATGAATATCTGCCCGATTCCCGTGCAGTCCGACGGACTCGATATAGACTATGCCTTACAACACTACCCCACCGCCCGGATGGCCTACGTAACGCCTACTCATCAGTTTCCCCTGGGATGCAGGCTATCTGCCGAAAAGCGGCAACGCCTGCTGAACTGGGCCGCCGAAAACAACAGCTGGATTCTGGAAGATGACTACGACAGCGAATACCGTTACGAAGGCCGGCCTACTCCTTGTCTGCAAAGTGCAGATCAGCATGGCAGGGTTATCTATACCGGTACTTTCAGCAAAGTCATGTTCCCCGGGCTGCGCCTCGCCTATCTGGTATTGCCTTCTGCAGAACTGGTACAAAAGTGCAGCAGAATAAAAGAGGGCATCGACCGGCAATCTCCTGCCCTGGAGCAGTTCATCATGTGCGGCTTTATGGAGCAAGGCCATTTTATCCGGCATATTCATAAAATGCGATTACTATATGCAGAACGGCAACAGATACTGATTACCCTGCTCGAACAACACCTGCATGCCTACCTGGAAGTGGATCATATTCCGGCAGGGATGCACGTTGTATGCCGGCTAAAGCAACCTACCGATATCGCCCTGCTCAAGAAAGCACTCAAGGCCCGGCAGTTGCAAGTATCTTTTGTATCCACCTTTACGCTGGAACACCCGCAACCTCCTGCCCTGCTATTGGGCTTTCCGGCATTTTCTGCCTATAAACTGAAAACAGCTACCGCACAGCTACTGACCTGCTTTGAGCAGGCCACCGGATAGTGGTCTTATGGAATCCGCTAAAATGGACCTAGGCAGCTGTGTATCTACCCCCTAGTTTTGCTGCATAAACAGCACACTATGCAAACGATCACCGCCAGCACGACTATTAGCCCGATTGATGAACTTTCCCGTAAGACCGTTTCCTGCCTCGATATTGACATGAGTTATGTAGATACCGGAGGTACGGGTGATCCAATCGTATTCCTGCATGGTAACCCCACCTCTTCTTATCTGTGGCGCAACATTATTCCCTGGCTTAGCCCCTACCGTCGTTGCCTGGCCCCCGACCTGGCAGGTATGGGACGATCAGGAAAATCACCGGATAAAAAATACCATTTCACCGACCACGCTGCCTACCTGGATGCCTGGTTTGAAGCCCTCGGCTTAACAGCAAATATTACCCTGGTACTGCACGACTGGGGAAGTGCCCTGGGCTTTTACCGGGCTTTCCGGCACCCACATCAGATCAAAGCTATCGCCTATATGGAGGCTATCGTGCAACCGCGCCTGTGGAGCGATTTCCCGGCCGGCCGCGATACGATCTTCCGCTCTTTACGTTCTCCACAAGGGGAAACCATGATTATGAGAGATAACTTCTTTATTGAAACGGTGTTGCCCAAAAGCATTATCCGCACGCTCAGTGAGGAAGAAATGAATGTGTACCGCTCGCCTTTTCAAGAGGCGGGCGACCGGCTACCCACCCTGCTATTTCCACGTGAACTGGCAATAGAACAGGAACCTGCCCATATTGCTCACATTATTGAGCAATACGGGCAGTGGATGGCCGGCAATGATATACCCAAATTATTGATCAGTGCCGAACCCGGCGCCTTACTGGTAGGACGGGCGCTCGATTGCTGCCGTACCTGGCCCAATCAGCAGGAGGTAACGGTAAAGGGTATACATTATATTCAGGAAGATAGTCCTAACGAAATAGGCAAAGCACTCCAATATTTTGTACTGAACTATTGTTAGCGAATACACTTGACACCATATCTTATCTGCTGCCGGTAACCGGGGTTAAGCGACCTATAGGCTTCGGATAGCGCACCGGCAGCCCTTCTCCGGATGTTATGTTCCGGTATTAAGAGACCCGCTCGAGGAGCGGGTTTTCTTATTTAGCGACCGGTTCTCATATTGACCACGATTTTGCATTATTTATATCACTTTAATATCAGTGGTGCCATAATCGATGGTGTACATACTTTCAGTCCTTACTCCTGCCGGTAAATAGTCATTGCTTAAAACATTCGTTATTATTCCTGTCATCATTGAACACTATAAGTTTTACGCTGACTGATTACCGTCAGGTTGTAATCTAATCAGGTAGTTTAAAATATCTGCCAAAAAAAATATTCTCCTGTACTCGTTTTAACATTTCAATGCTGTACACTACATTTTTCACACCTGCATTTGTATAGCGCAGTTAAGGACTACATTTAATGCTTATAGCATGGTAATATCCCCACTGACGACATTACATTTTTATTCTCCTACAACCCAAAATCATGATTAAATTTTACGCCCTGATATGCATGGTCATTATTACCATGTCTTTATCTTCTAACAGACTGCTGGCACAGGTATATGCCAATAGTCAGACCAACGGTGTTACCGGTCTTTGTTTGTTATGTAATATAAGTAGTCCAGACAACGCCATCAACAATACTAATCTGGATGACTACACTACATTTAACCTGACAGCTGGTTTACTTGGTGTTACTGTTTATCAGACATTAATATTTCCTTCACAAAGTACAGCTACCTGCGATTCATTGATTATTGGTATTGGCAGTGGAAACGCGCTTCTTTCCGTCAATCTGCTGGGAGGCGTCAGCGTACAAACCTTTAATGGGACTACCGCTAACAACGATCTCCAAATCATTAATACCAATATACTCAGACTACTGCAGACTACTAATAAAGCTCAGATAATACTTAAACCACAGCAGGCATTTGATCGTGTAAAGATAACGTTGAGCAGCAGCCTACTGGGGGTATTAAGTTCCTTTCAGCTTTATTATGCTTACCGCAAACCCGCTGTACCTGCTCCTAATGGAACAGACAGTTTAAATATTTGTCAGAACGAAACCGCCATTGTTACAGCTACCGCGGTAGCTGGTGCCACAGTCAGATGGTATAGTGCCGCTATTGGTGGTACTTTATTATCGACCGGAAATACTTATACCGTCACTCCATCTGTTACCACTACTTATTTTGCGGAAGCTGAAATCGGTGGTTGCAAAAGTTTGCGCAAACCGGTAAAAGTAATCGTAAATCCCAAACCGGCTAAACCGGTATACACTGTTCCTTCCATTATTACCTGTGGCAATACCCCTATAACAGTATCCAACCATCAACCTAATATAAACTATAACATACGGGTGAGATATACCAGTCTTGCTGGTACTTTACTGGATACATCCTATGCGATAATTAATACAGGGAAATTTATTGTACCGGATATCAATGCCCCCACCCATTCCCAGGCAACAGTATGGGTACAGGCGGTAAACAGTTTAACCGGCTGTAAATCCGATAGTGTACAAATGTCATTTGTATATGGCGGCCATGCCACTTTACCACGCGTAAGAGCGGATAGCATTACTATTTGTAAATTTGACAGTACTACCTTACAAGCCTTTATCCCCAATGAAAGCGACATAACTTTCCGTTGGTATGATGCACCTACGGCTGGTCATTTACTATATACAGGTCCTGACTACCGGGTTAGTCCCCAGGTGACTACCACCTATTATGTGAGTGCTGCATTTGCCTGTGAATATCCTGTGAGGAAGGCGGCAAAAGTTATTGTAAAGCAACAACCTAACCCCATTTACAGCGTTCCTCAAGGTATATTATGTTCTGTTAATCCCATATTGATACAAAATCATCAGGCTGGCCTGAACTACAACGTAAGGCTCAAAGGCATTCCTTTTTCCCGTGATCCGCTGGATACCTCTTACGTAGTGCTTAATAGTAACAGTATTGCAATTCCTCCTATTTACTTCTATGTGCCGGCACTGGTAGACATCTATATTCAGGCAGTAAATCCCCTTACCGGCTGCAGGTCTGATAGTATCCATCAAACATTTACTATAGGCGGATCGGCCAGCTTGCCCGAGGTAGATAGAGACAGTATCACCCTTTGTAAGAATGATAGTATTACATTACATGCTTTTATTCCAAATGAAACCTATGCTATTTTTCGCTGGTATGACATGCCATTGGGAGGTAATCTGCTATTCACAGGTGGTGACTTTAAAATAAGTCCGGCCAGTACCAAGACTTACTATGTAACGGCAGCATTTGAATGTGAAAACCCCAGGCGCCGGCCAGTAAAAGTAATAGTAGTACCATGCAATCAACAAATAACGCCGCGTTCGACCGATAAAAATGGATCCGCGGTTATTGGTCTGCAGTCACTACAGGTATACCCTAACCCTACAAACGGAGAAATCAGGTTTACAACAGACAAAGATCTTGCAGGAGGCCTGATTGTTATAAAAGACTTAAATGGCAGGGAAGTACACAGAGAGATATTAAGAAGGAATGGATTAGTCCTGTCGAAACACATGGCTACGGGGCTTTATTTTTTCCGGATACTTACCACTAAAGCAACATATGCAGGTAGTATATTGCTACAGCAGTAGTCGTAGACATATGCCACTATAAGAGCCGGACCTGATTATCGTTATTGTCGGGGAATAATTTCTGTCAGAAAATATTCTCCGACAATGATGATACCCTTATCTCTTTTAAACCGCCCGAACTTTCGCCCTTCTATATTTAAATCTGTTTGTTTTACATCTAGCGGACAAAGACAAAAAGAAGCTAGTTTATCGCTTGTTGGAACCTCCTCCTCCTATTATTCCTATCTATAAAAAAGGGACCGCGTTATCGCTCGCCATTGTGGAAATGTTTCCACCCGACATATGGGCATACGCAGTCAGTAAAAACTGGCTGGAAAAACGCATCCATATCAGGAATTTCATCAAAACACCTGCCTCTATCTGGATATGTGCTTCATGCATAAGATGCGACTATGATTCATTTTAAAATAGTGTCAACATAAAAAACAATCCATTCGTTAAATAATTAATCTGACACCTGCAGGCAATATTACAACCGCCATAAAACTTTTGTGACAGCATACCAGCTGTCATCTTTCTTCAAGCCATCCCTCCGATCTTTGTTATTGAATTAATGACCCGGTAGCATTCAGTTATATAACGCCACAACAAAGACAACCTCACCCCTGATACTTTTCAACATAACGCTAATATATTACCTATGAAAAACCTTTCTGGTGCGTTACAACACCGGTCATTATCCTTCCTGCTGGCTTGCAGTATTTTCTTTTCAAACCATCTGATCACGCAGGCACAGGTTAAAACATATGCCAACAGCGAAACCCATCAAACAACATTTCCGTGTGTACTGTGCAGTGTACAAAATCCCAGCAATTCCGTAGGTAATAATGAGCAGGATTACGCAACACTTCATATTACAGCTGGTTTAGGAGGCAGTGTATCACAAACACTTTCTTTCCCGGCAGCAGTAGACAGCAGCTTTATAGTGTTGGGTATTGGCAGCAACAGTAGTGTGTTATCGCTGAATTTGCTGGGTGGGGCTACTGCAGAAACTTTTTTAGGCAACATATCCAATAATGACACCAAAGTAATTGATAGCGTAGGCCTACATCTGCTGGCGGATTCCAGTAAGGCGACCGTCATACTTTTCAAGTCTAAACCTTTCGACCGGGTGAAGATCACGCTAAAGACTTCACTAATAGGATTATTAGAGAACTTGCGTTTATATTACGCCTATCATACTAAATCAATAAGTAGCTGCGGGTATATGCCCCCCTCTCCACTGGCATGGTATCCCTTCAACGGCAATTTCAATGATTCTACGCCGCACCGGTATGATGGCAGGAGTACAGATCAATTTTTCACTGCTGGTGTATGCAAGCAGGCATTTGGTCCGATGGGTAGCATGGATCGGTATAGGTTTCCTGTTCTATCAAACGCAGTTACTGTATCTTTCTGGATTAAGGATTCAAAAGCAGGCGCAAACCTGGAATCCAAGCTGTATATAGGCCCACTGTTATTTTTCTTCTTTCACAACAGCTCTACCTCACAACCTTATTGTCGCCTCTTAGCTGCTATTGATCAAAGCGTGGCATTCTTTAGGGAATTTGATATAGACACTACCTTTAAACAAATAACTGTTACCTATGCCAACAGCAACCGCACCCTCTCCTTATATCTAAATGCACAATTAGTCAGAAGCAGTTATGTACCTCCCTTAGATATAGCCGAAGGCATTTTTATAATTCCCGGCTTCAACATAATAGATGAGCTGATTATCTATGACCGCGCATTGGACAAAGAAGAAGTTAACGCCTTATATTATTCTTATACCCAATCGATTGCCTCACCACTCTTGCGACAACAGACTGTTGATAATGCCCCGATATCGAAATATGCAGCAAATATCTCCACCGCACAGTCATTAGATTTCTATCCCAACCCTACTACCGGTATCATTCAGATAAGTAGCAAAGCAGATCTTAACGGTGGCATTCTTACTATTAGCAACCTGGCAGGGAAGGTGCTATATCAGACTATTACAACTACCAACAATATACAGCTCCCGGCATTCCTGCCTACAGGCACTTACCTGATACGACTGCAAACAAAAGATAAAAAAATGCATACAGGAAAGATAGTGCTAAACAGGTGATGATGATTTCATAAAAATTATACTTTAAGCAATCATTGCCCATGATCACATGGGCAATGATTGCTTAGTCAGATTACGTACTAATCGGATAACAAGCAGGCAATCATTCACTCAATGAAAACACTTCTATTATTTATAAACTAAAATTGCCCGAAGGATTCTCTCCTAAACTGAAAAAGATGCTTAAGATCCCGGCACCGGCTTTAATGTTTTCAGATCAAATAGCAGGATGTCATGTTTATCATCCTCATCATACTTGCCATTGGCATTGACATCATAATAACCCGTAATGGTAAGCGTACCCACATACCGGTTCAATACCCAGGTTCTTACAAAGAAACTGCCCGCTGACAGGGCAATTTTCTCCCGGCCATCCGGAGAGAGTAAGACCATTTTCCGGGGGCGATCCCGTAAGTCAAATAGTTTCTTGTCATTCTCCTGATGATCTGTCCTAATGGTCACCAATATCCGGTTAATATGCAAGCTATCTAATCGGATATGTTCTATTTTTTCAAAATGGGTGTCTTTAGAGAATTCGACTTGTATTTTTTCGTGATTAGTCGTATTGATAAAAAGCAGATGATGATTCGCTACTGCTTTTTTACTCCAGTCTTCAAAGGTGGCCAACACATATGGGGTACCTTCAATTTCTTTCAGTTGATTGTAGGCTATCAGGTGATTGGACTTTTGTGCAGATACCGAAATAGTTAGTAAAGTCAGGTATAAAAGGAGGATGTGTTTCATTGTATAGCAGTTGTGTTGTTATCAGGATAAGTATATTTATATAGCTAATAAATATAGGAAAATTTGCAGAACAGGCTTCCTTTTTTCCATACCGGTATCTTACATTTACAACAACTCAAAATAACGACAGGCTGCTACCGAAACATAGCTATATATTCCCTATTTCCGAAAACGCCAACGTTTATTTCACTAAAAGATATGATACCAGGTTAATAGTAATCATCACCCTAAATTCCCATCAATACGGCACCATTTGGCTTATTCCTATGCGCAACACAGATGATATCAAAATCCTCTAAATGAGATTCACTCTTCTTTCCGGAAACTCAAACGAATGACTTACCTGTTTGGCTAATGATTATGACTATTCGCACATAAATACATATAAGTATTTTGCTGCCTGATTTTTCACATCATTCAATTTCTTCTTCACCTATAAAATATATGTTATGAAAAAAACAAAAATAAGTTTGATAATATTACTTTTTGTAGCACTTATCAGTGGAACACTGGGGTTTAAACTCGTAGGAGCAAATCCTCCGGAAAGTCTTTTTTATGTCAATAAAAGTGGGCAGCTATTCCACGTAACAAACTGTACAAGAGTACCTACAGGTAAAATATGTGTGCGCCCTGCTGGTTTTTCAAAGGGTTTTTACACTACCTCCATCACAACCTCCACTACTCCAACTTTTTCTATTATATACGGCGCTAATGCACAGTAATAGGCATAATCCGATAAATTCCCTCAAAAAAAGAATTAAGATGCCATCTACAATACGGTATCTTTTGTCGTAAAAATGATATAGACAATCCTGAATACGAAATCGGATACAAGGTATAAAACTGACAACAAAAACATAGTACTGTCGGAAGTTGGAATAGTGGATACCACAAATCATGTTACTAATCGACGCCGTTGTACTTTTCTTTTCTCATTAAAAACATATGTTATGAAAAAAACAAAAAAAAGTTTGATAATATTACTTTTTGTAGCACTTATCAGCGGAGCAATGGGATTTAAACTAGTGGGTGCAAATCCTGCGGAGTCACTTTTTTATAGGAATAAGGAGGGTAAGATAGTAGCAATACCACATTGTACAAGAGTAGTTACAGGTCCATTATGTGCAACTCCCACCGACTTTTCAAAGGGTTATTATACGACATCTATCACAACCCCCACTACGCTAACTTATCCCAGGATATACGCCGCCAATGCACAATAACCAACATTGCGCAATAAAAATCATCTCAATTACAAATTAAGATCCTGAGTTGTATTGAGAAGATAGTAATTCGTATCAAAGTACTGAACCAAAGTGACTATCGCTTGCTTTTGACATGGCCACTTTGGTTTATCTGTCTTTGCACTATTTCGTTATCAGCAACTGATTACTGCCAGTCACCACGCCACCGTTACCTTTTACCGTTGCTTTAATCACTACAATCCCTGCATAACTGGTATCCTGCACCCAAAAATTGGCCTGGGCTTCTCCGGTTGCATTAGATAACTTTTGATTCAGGAAAGTACCAATCGGCTCTCCGGTAGCCCGGAACGCCGTAAAAGTAACAGGCTGCCCGGCGGAAACCGTTCCTTTTAAACGGGTAAGCGTAGTCGTTATCACCGTATTCGCATCCAGTGCATTTTTCAATTGTCCCGGCATATCTATGTTCAGATAATCAGGCAGGGCAGGCTCAAAGTGTAACTGTATTTCCCTGCTATAGGAAGACCCAATCACTGCTTTGACATTAACCGCATCCGGCTGTGCACATTTTATATAGGCAGTAGCTACACCATCCAGGGTGGTATTGGTAGTATAGCTTTTGGCGTCGTTGGAAAAAAGTCCTTTATCGACGGTAAACGTCACTGTTCGCAGCGTATTCACGACAGTAGGATCTTTGGATTTTACGACCACCGTGGCATAGGTGAAATTATCTGCCGGCTGGTTGTCTTTGATGACATCCAGCGTCATGATACTATCCGGCGAGATACCCGCAATGAAATAAACAGGGATTTCCCGGGTAAAGGTGTCATTTACCGTCACCTTCACAGTGGCCTTGCCAGGCTTATCATACTTCAAATAAGCGGTTGCTTTGCCATCTATACCAATAGTAGTGGTATATTGCCCTGTGTTATTGACGAAAGTTCCTGCGTTGGTCTCAAACTTTATGTTACGGGTCGTTTTCTCTGTGGAAATATTCACCATAGCCACAATCTCTGCGTAAGTTACGTTATCTGCTATCACACTATCTTTCGTCAGGGAAACCGTCATAATATCATCCGCCTTTAACGCGTCTTTTTTCTGACAGGCACTCAGGAGCACACCATACATCAGCAACAGGCTACTATATTTTATCATCGCGTTATTTTTTTAATTGGGCCTTACGAATAAAAAAACGGATAGCCGGCACGGAAGCAGGCTGGTAAGCATAGTTTCTAAATGGATAACTCTCCTTCATCGCCGGTAAAGTAATATCAGCCTTAAAACCCTTCAACTGCAGGTTCACCGCTTCACACAAACTGACAGCTGTCGTAAATCCGGTATCGGACGTACTTCCCGGAATAGTAGCTACGATACGTATAGTCGTTTGTTCTTTACCGGCAGCATCCAATACAATCGTATCTGAGAATTTATTCATACTACCCGTCATGACAAACCCAGAATGGGAAAGTGCCGGCAGCCGTTTCCCCCCCTCCAGAAAGAAGACGTCAGGATTAGCACTGGTATAGGACAACGTTAGATTCAGTGGCGTTGTTTCTGCCTGTAAAATACAGCGGAACTTTAAATTCAACTTACGTCCTGCACACACCGGCCAGTTACTGGCCCCATTGAGCAATTCAAAATTGATGATAGGCATCTATGTAACAGTTTAAGTCAGGTGATTAATTGAAACCGGTAATATTTTTGGTGATTTTCTCTATCCATTTTTTCAGATCGAGGTCGAGCGACAATCCTGCATACGGCATCGCAGCCAGTGATTTATCTGTCTTCAGCGGATTCATGTCTTTTCTATAGGCCCACATCACGCCACCGGATACACGGACGCCGTCTGTCAACCGCACGCCCAGCGCCGTAATCAGGCTTAAATTATTGAACAGATCTTCGTATTCCTCATCTGCAGAAAAAGATACCACCGTTACACCAATCACACCAGACAAGCTTTTGAGCAGGTTTAACTTATTGGGATGTACCAGGGATTTGATAAATGAATAATTCGCCTGCCGGTTAATAGGAAAGAAATTGAAGTTCGCACCAAAATAAGGCCGGATAACGGTGTGTGGACTGGTAAATACCCAGGCCACCCCCAAATCGGCGGTAATATACCAATCTCCCCGCGTCACAAATTCGGCGGTTGTTTTACCTGGTATATTTACCTGGATAGGGAAACGCAGGTTTAAGTCTAGATTGATCGTATTAAAACGTGTCTCGAGTTCATTGACAGCCCCTATATACTGTTGCATGGCAATATAGATCGCATGCTGGTGTGCCCCCATTTTTCTTAGCAGGGCAGTATTTACCGCTATATCCTCCTGACTATAATCATTAAGCAGTACTGCTTTTTGTTCGGGATTGTTTTGTATACGCTGTAACTGATCCGTTACTTCCTGCAGTAACTGGTTCATATCGGCTGATACTTTCAGGTAATCCGGTAAAGCGGTAGCAGCTACCTGCTTATCAAAAACATCCGGCACATCTGCTTGTTGTACCCCATAAATCCGGTATTCCCAGGCGTCATCAGTCAATAGCGCTGTAGTAATGCTGTTCCCCAACTCATCAGAAATGCCTAACTCCGACTTATGCGTTACCAGGGAGGTCAGGAAAGTTTTCATATTGTTTTGTTCCTGTAAATAATAATTTTTGCCCGCTTCGATCTTATGTTCCAGATTATCTGCACGTACATTTTTCTGCATGACCAACGGATACAGGGAATCTGCTATGAAGGTATTCAAATGGGTATTAACAGTCGTCCGGATTTTTCCTGTATCCAGTGTGATATCCTTCGCCTCGTAGTAGCTGATAATCTGTTGCGTCATGCTGGCCGACAATTTACCCATGACAAGGTCTTTGGGGTCCTGTAATCTGGCCGACAGGTCTGTCATGTTCGTAGCCGTGTTATATATATCGTTGACATTCCGCCTGATAGTACCCCGCATCAGGATGCTGATCTGTTCAGATTCGGCTGCTGTGGCGTCCCGCTGCATTTCAAATTCGAAACTGTAATTCCTGATCGCCTTTAATGGCGGAATCACAAAGTAAAAAGTGTTTTTGGCAACCGAATCATCGGCCTTATGCAGGATATCGCGATACCAATCTGCCACCTGTATCGTATCGTCTTTACACTTCCTGCAATCGCGCTTATTGATAATTTTTAATTTCACTTTGGAAATCTCTTTCGGGATATCGCCATAAACCCGGAAGGGTACATCAAACGGAATAGAGTAATCCGTAAATCCGGCTCGCTGCAGATCCACCTTAATCCGGGTACCATATTCATAACCAATTTTTTTCGGGGGACTATTCTCAGCAGCCGCCTGTTCTTTGGCCTTCTCCTGGCCATTCGCCACAACTGTGATCATAAAAAAAACAGCTACGAAACAGCAGATCTTCTGCCTGACAATCGAGGGACAGCTATTATACATAAGTTTGGTTGACTAATTGGGAGTTATACAGGGGTATGCTATAGCAGCAATTTACATTATATTTTTAAACTGCAAAATTTTAAATACAGAGCGGGAGGATATTTATATCCTCCCGCTGATAATGACCATATAGTCAAATAGTAAAAACTGCTATGAAAATAATGCCTGACGTAACCCCAACGCTGCCTGCGCCAGAGAGCAATTCACCGCTTTAATATGGCTTAAAGGATTCAGCAAACCGTAATCGTGAATAAAGCCATTATATGTTTCGATCGTCACCGGCACACCTGCTTCGTCCAGTTTACGGGCATAAGCCAATCCCTCATCGTGCAGGATATCATTTTCGGCCAGTTGTACCAAAGCAGGGGGCAATCCTTTTAATTCGGCGATATCCGCCTTTAGTGGAGCAGCATAATATTCATTTCTTTTTTCCAGCTCCGGTGCATAGTTATCCCACATCCACTTCATCATAGCGGTGGTTAAAAATCTGCCTTCCGCGTATTTCTCATACGATGCCCGGCTAAAGTCGGCATCCGTTACCGGCCATAGTAATAATTGAAATTTGATAGCCGGTCCTTTTTTATCCTTCGCCATTAAACAAACAGCAGCCGTCATATTGCCTCCGACACTATTACCCGCAATGGCCAGGTTGGCACCATCCACCCCGATTTCATGACCATGCTCCGCTACCCATTTGGTGGCCGCGTAAATCTGATTGATGGCTACCGGATAACGTGCCTCCGGAGAAGGCGTATAATCCACAAATACGGCCGCAGCACCACTCTGAACAACCAAATCCCTGACCAATCTTTTATGGGTGGGATAATCACCTAAAATCCATCCGCCGCCATGAATGAATATAAAAACCGGTAGTTTACCCTGCGGAGCGTCCGCCGGTTTCACTACATGTATATTAACGGTAATATCGTCTTGCGTAATGGCTCTTTCTGACTCCGTTATGCCAGACGTGTCTACTTTCACTGATTGCTGGGCATCTACCAGGACCTGCCTGGCTGCCTGCGGTGTTAACGTCTCCAATGGCTTACCACCACTATTGTTCAGGATTTTCAGAAATGATCTTATTTGCAAGAGAATTTGCGGATCTTTCTCTGCAGGAATTGTTTGTGCCATAATCGTATATTTTATTTTGCAGTAATTACACTTGTACCTGTTTATTTACTTGTCTTTTCCAACTCCCGCGTTACCACCTGTGCCATTTCCTTAGAACTGAAAGGGTTTTGTCCGGTAATTAGATGTCCGGCTACAACCACATGGGAAGTCATCGGAATAAAAGCCTTTTTGAAGTGGGCGCCTCTTTCTTTCAGCGCAGCTTCCAGATTAAAAGGCACTTCTTTTTTTCGCATCGCCAATGTTTCTTCAAACCAATCAAATCCTGTGATGGATTTCCCCTCAATTAAATATTTCCCATCGGAAAGTTTTACATTCAACAAGCCACCCACGCCATGGCAGATAGCTGCCACCATTTTATTATTTTCATACTGGCTTTTAATCAGGGATTGCAAAGTAGCATCATCCGGAAAATCGTACATGGTAGCGTGTCCGCCGGCCAGATAAATACAGTCAAATGTCCGTTCTGTAACATCCTGCAGGCGACTGGTATTTTTCAATTCCTCCATAAAAGCGTTGTTCTCCAAATACTCCCTTGATACTTCGTCCAGCATAAATGGCTTCAGGCTTTCGGGATCAATAGGTGTATTTCCTCCTTTGGGGCTTCCAATGGTAACTTCCCAGCTCCGTTCTTTTGCAGCATGAAAGATATGCGTCAGTTCACTGAGCCACAAACCGGTTTTCAGGTTACCGCTGGCATATTTATCTACATTGGTGACTACTAATAAAAGTTTTTTCATGTTTCTTTTGTTAAAAAGATCTTTTATCCGGAGATGATTATTACGATAAATACTTAGTTAAACGATTGCCGGAACTGCAGCGGAGAAACTGTGGTACGATGCTTAAATAAACGATGAAAGGATTGTGGATGCTCAAATCCCAACTGATAGGCAATTTCCGAAACAGACATACCAGTGGTAGACAACAGTTCTTTTGCTTTTTCGATTAGCCGGTTCTGGATGTGTTGCTGCGTGGTCTGACCGGTATGTGTACGTAACATATCGCTCAGATAATTAGGGCTTAGATTGAGCTCCCGTGCTACCAACTGAACGGTAGGTATACCATTAACTGCCAGTTTATCGCTCTTGAAATAGTCATCCAGCAACTGTTCCAGTTTAATTAACAGATCGCTGCTGACCTTCTTTCTCGTCAGGAACTGCCGATGATAAAAACGATCACAATACTTCAACAGCAGATCCAGATTGGATACCAGCAAATCCTGACTGAAAGCATCCATATTGGTAGCTGTTTCCCGGTCAATATTCTCCATGATGTCCATAATCATTTTTTCTTCCTGTGCAGAGAGATGTAATGCCTCGTTGCTGGCATAGGAGAAATAACCATAATTCTTTATACTGGCAGCCAGCGGATACCCATGTAAAAAATCGGGATGTACCAGTAGCACACAGCCTTTCACCTCTGACAATAAAATATCTTCAAACTGTACTACCTGTTGCGGCGCGACGAAATACATCATCCCTTCTTCAAAGTCATAGTACTGCTGGCCATACTTACATCTACCAGCGCAATCTTTCTTAAGCGCGATGACATAAAAATCAGTGGCGACGGCACGTAGGATGGTATCCGGATCGATGGTAACATCCGTAAAGTGGAAGATACTGATCAAAGGATGCAGCGGTTTTTTGAATTTCAAAAAATGATGCAATGCCGTGATCGATGATATTTTATCTGGTATTTTCATTGGTTCATTTTTATGCAGACAGGCAGAAAATCATCTGTTAATGATGGGCGCTTTCCTGCTCAGCCTTTATTTGTTCTATTCCTTCTTTGAATGTCGTTATTTCAAAATCAGGAAATCGCTTATTAAATTTTGACGTATCAAAAATGTTGTCGTACGCATATCTGGGCAGTAGCTCCTGGAGTTCCTTTACCCGCTTATTAAATATGGCGCCTAATTGCAAAACAAATTTCGGCACAACGGTGTAGGGTAGTGATCTTCCGTACACCTCAGCGGCCAACGCAATCAATTGCTGATAGGTCAGTCGGTTATTATCGATGGGCAGGTGCCAGGTTTGTCCATAAGCATCCGGTGTATTACCGATTAACGCTGTGGCCCTACTGGCGTCAGGCGTCCATATCAACGATCTTACGGTGTCATCTCTTAAAGGTACTTTCAGTCGCTTATGTTGCGCTATGGCATCAAAAATAAACGTGTTGGTGATGCTTTGGGTTTTACCCGGACCATAAAACTCAGGAGCACGGCAAATCACGGCATCTATTGCCCCTGACTCCATTTCCTTTAAGAGCATTTCCGCCATCTCTTTCCTTACCGCCCCTTTTTTCCCTACTGGCGAGAATCGCGTTTCTTCCGTCAGCACCTCCGCATTTTGCGGATACATGTACGTATTGTCGAAAAACACCAGTTTTGTACCATGCTTTTTACAGGCATCTATTACATTCCGCAGGATGCGGGAAAATTGTGCAACCCACATATCGGTATTCATGGGAAGCCCTAATGTAAAGTAAGCAATCTCACTTCCTTTTAAGGCTTCGTTTGCTTGCCCGCTGTCCTGTAAATCGGCCGAAAACACGGTATCCGTATCATTTATTTTTATGGCCTTTCTGCTTACAATCCGGATGTCGGAGGTATACTGTTGTCTGAGTGCTCTTGCTAATGCTTCTCCTATCTGTCCGGTTGCACCAAGTATCGTTTGCATAATGATTCAGTTTTCAGGTTTACCGTTATTGTTAGTTATTTATTATACTAAACGGTTTTAAGTCCGGCCTCAAAATCTAGTCAACAATTGCGTTGCCGGTTTTGTTTAGGCCTTCCTGCTGCCGGCAGGGTGCTTACTTCGCTGGTGCAGTAGCGTGAATTAATTCCGGGGCGTACAAGGCTGCCTGAAAATCGGGCAGGTAGTCATACCGGATCATCTTGCCTAATTTTAAGGATCTCAGCAAGGCAGACAAGCCACCATCTGTAAGTGTTAGTGTAACATTCTTCCGTTTAGCACTGCTTGCATGTTCCAGCTGACGCACATCCGTGTAGCCATGCGTCAACTGGTGTTGTTGATTCAGATTGATAAAATTGGTCCGCACCAATGCTCTACCGGATGTAGCTATATACATTTTTTTCCCTTCCAGGATCATATCGGTTTTTCCGGTGGCATTATCTGCGATATCAAACCTGACCGACTGATTGGTTTCCTGATAACTGATGGCGGTTAGCCACTTTGGCAAGTTATATCCCACCCTACCTCTTACCATGGCCAGTTCCGTATTTACGGGAAGTTTCAGTACGTATCCCCACAAATCTTTCGCCTTCAATTGCCGGAGTAAGGTAAATACACCGGCTTTGGCAGATCCGGGTTTTGTAGTTACAATGGAGATGGATACCTCATTGTAAGTGTCGTTATCGCAGTAGTGGTATGCATAAGCGGTGATGGCCACCAATCCCCGGTTGGGCCATATAGCAATGGGTTTTACCGTTGCTAAAACCTCCGGGGGCATCAGTGCTTTCAGTCTGCTCAGGTTAGCGGTGAAAATGGCGGTAATGCTGCTGTTTTTGTAATAAAAATTAGGAGAATAGGATTCAAATCCCATATCTACTTTCTTTTTAGCCAGTGTTTTAAACCAGCTCAGGTCAATCTCCGGTGCTGCTGACGCAATCACTGAAAGTGGCGGATTAGAACGATAGCGGTCATATAAACCATCTTTCATTACCGGAACGCGGTGACCAGCGAGGTCAATGATTGTTTCCTTTGGTTTTACGGAATCCGGGTTTCCACCTGCGTGTATCTGCATACCGGTTACCATGATCAACATCTTCAAAATGCCCATATATAGTTTTTATAGTACTACAAAATTCGGGCATCATGGCAAAGTAACTGTATCTCAATCAACTGAATATGTAACATCATCTCTGTTATGTCCACTATCCCAATGAGAAAGGACAATCTTCCGCGACCTGTCAACCAATTCCGGTTTGATATGTTCTATAATAAGAAGCAATCATTCTATTCACCCAAAAAATGACCATATGCAACTCGCCACCGCACTCGAACAAGTCGTAATGCTAATTTTAATTATCATCGTAACGCTCCTGGGAATTACAGTTTTCCCTCCTGCATCCTGATTCCAGGTTTCAGGTTCAGCTGCTTATCCAGTGGCGCTATAAATGCCATTTGTGTTTTATTGAATTTACTACAAACGACAAATCCCGCACTAAGTGCGGGATTTGTCGTTTGTACAAGACCGGTATGCTTTCAGTACCGGGTATGCATATCTTGCAGCTAAAATATCATCCATCTAAGTATCGTTATCTTTGTGCAGATTTAAATGCTTCTTTATACCTTATTGTTCCCACCTTTCTTTATAGGATAGTATACAGCAAAACACTGCAGCCTATTTATCAAGATAAAAAATACCGTTTTTCCGTGATAGCCACTTCCCTGTTTTTCGCCTAAATTCAGACGCTAACTTTTATATAATACCCAAAATTCGACGTTCATGAAAAAGAAACTGAACAAAAAACTCAACCTGGGCAAAATTCAGATTGCGAACCTCAATCCAGCAGACCAGTCAGCACTCAACGGCGGTTTACAACATGTTAAACCAATCGAAGATTTCCTGACGACTACGAGTCCTACCAGACTGACCAGATGCTATATCTGTCCGGTTCCGGATTCTGACATCAGTTAAGCACACACTGTACCTTTTTTAAGTAGCAGGCCCTTATACCCATAAACCTGTATTTTTCGAAGGCACTATTCCCACCTGTGAGCTGGCATCTCAGGCAACTTCTTTGTTAACTTTTCTATTACATTCAAAAAATCCATTTACATGAAAAAGAAACAACCTAAAAAACTCAACCTGGGTAAAATCCAAATTGCTGACCTGAACAACGCTGACAAATTAGTGGTGAAAGGCGGTAAGTTACATGGTACTGTCATCCAACACCCTACTACAGAGATCACGGAGAGCACTGGTTGCTTTGTTTGCGACCCTTACTAGTCGGTACGTCACACACACTTTATAAGGCAACGGTATCCTGCAACAGGGATACCGTTGTTTTTTATTTATGCCTATAGCTGATATTCAACAATAATGTGGGATCACCTAACCATCAAGCAATGTTATACATTCCTCTATTACTGGTTACTTAATACATTCAAATAGTGACGCTGATCAGTAATACCAATACTAAACAAGTATAGTCGGGAATTATATGTTACGGCTGCATCTGCGTTTTCAGTTGTGCCGTTACCAGGCACCACACTCCAGCCACTCCAGCTAACACCGTTAAACACATTATTATAGTGCTTGTTATCAATGATACCAATTGCAAACAAATACAGGTTATTATTATACACGGCAGCAGCAACTGCATGATCAGTTGTGCCACCACCCGGTACCTCACTCCAGCCGCTCCAGGCAACACCATTGAAAATGGTTACATACTGTTTATGATCGTTGATTCCTACTCCGAACAGATATAATACATTGTTGTAGACCGTTACGGCATCAGGCAGCAACGTAGTGCCTCCGCCGGGTACTTCGCGCCAGCCATTCCAGGTAACACCATTGAAAACGTTCACATAATGCTTATGATCGCCTGTGCCAATTCCGAACAAATACAGCTTACCATTGTAGACTGTTGCCGCATCAGATATCGTTGTGGTACCATTTCCCGGCACCTCACTCCAGCCACTCCAGGTAACACCATTGAAAACGTTTACATAATGTTTATGGTCGCCAATCCCTACTCCAAACAGATACAGTGCATTGTTGTATACCGTTGCGGCATCAGGTAATAACGTGGTGCCTCCACCGGGCACTTCGCTCCAGCTACTCCAGGTAACACCATTGAAAACGTTCACATAATGTTTATGATCACCTGTTCCAATTCCAAACAAATACAGCTTACCATTGTAGACTGTCGCCGCATCAGATATCGTTGTGGTACCATTTCCCGGCACCTGGCTCCAGCCACTCCATACCTGTGCTTTGACAGCAGCAGTAACAGACGCGGATAGCCCGGTAATGGCTTCCGGTGGTGCAACGTCTGCATTTTTTTTACAGCCGGCAAGACATACGATTGTCAATAATAATAATTGATACAACTGTTTTTTCATGTTAGTTCTTTTGGGTTAAAAACTGTGAGATTGGTTAACTATTCACATAGCTGGTTGGTATATATTCGTATAGGCTTCTCAATTCCCGGGGCTTATTTGCTGCTGCTTTATTTTCACTAAACTACTAATAAGGACTGCAGTCTGTATTTCACCAGAAAAGCTGGCTAATTTTACTTTTTAGTCAGCTGCTTTATTTTTCCAGTTTTAAGCTGTTAATGCTATAATGCTCCAATTCAGCGGTGTATTGAACTGCAAGCAAAGAGCCAGCAAGCCTAAGAAAGGCATTCATATCCTGATTATCTTACCTGACAGCCTGGGTCACAGCAGGCAGGAAGTTGCTATTGGTTGTCACTATCTTCTCCTTTCAATTCCCTCAATAAATGTATATAGGTGGCTGGTTCAATGTAAGGTTATTCGTCCATATATTTCATAATCTGTATTTAGCAGGTTCCGGCCAGCTTACCCAGCTTACGAATAGCCTGTTCCACCTGTCGGCTCCATTGTTTATTACAGCTAATACGCATATAATTTCTATAACCACCGGTACTGGAAAAAAGCGGCCCGGGTGCGAAATTAATATGCTGCTCCAACGCCAATTGCTGCAGTTTCAAGGCATCCACCTGTTTGGGCAATTCTACCCATAGCACCATACCACCACCAGGCTGACTGATCTTTGTTCCTGCAGGAAAATACTGTTCTATAAACTGACTGGTTAGCAATACCTGTTTATGCAACAATGGCCGCAGCTTCCGCAGGTGACGCTGATAGGTGCCACTGCTAAGCAAATCGGCAAGCGATAGTTGCAATACTGTTGCTGTAGCCACATTCGTAGTAGCTTTCAGCTGGGATACTTTTTCGAGAAATCTGCCGGGCACACACCAGCCAATCCGGTAACCGGAAGCCACTGTTTTCGAAAACGAGGAGCATTGCATGACCCAGCCGTGTTTATCAAAGGTCTTGATCGTAGCAGGCCTTGTTGGGCCGAAATACAATTCTCCATATACATCGTCTTCAATCACCGGTAGTTTGCGCTTCCCTGCCATTTCCGCAATCCATTTTTTCTTTTCATCAGATAGGAGTACCCCGTTGGGATTGTTGAAATTGGAGATAAACAGACAGGCAGCAATATCAAAGGAATCGATGATTTCTTCCAGTTGTCCCATATTGATGCCTTGTTCAGGATCACAGGACAACTCTATTACTTTTAGTTGCAGTTGCTCCAGGCACTGTAGTATCCCATAATAACAAGGGGATTCCACCACCACCGTATCTCCAGGCTGCGTCACTGCACGCAGACAAAGGCTCAGTGCTTCGAGCGTTCCATTAGTCACCAGTATATCGTTGGCCGACAAGCTGCCGTTCCAGTAGAAAGACAGCCTGGCGATTTGTTCCCGCAGCTGCTGGTTCCCTAATGTAGATTCGTATTGCAGATGAGCACCGGTCAGGTCACGGGATGCCTTTTGCAGACTACGTCGCACGGCGTTAAAAGGGAGCATGTGCGTTTCCAGTGAAGCATTGAAGAAAGAGATGAAGCCAGGTGGATATGGTCCCGCATCTACCGGCATTTTGCTGATGATACGACTTACATTAATTTCCCGGATAGCCGGAATAGCCGTAGTAGCTACTGGTTGTGCGGTATGCCCCACGGATTTACGTAGCGGTATATATCCTGATTTTTCCCGGGCTGCCAGCAAACCTTTGTCTATTAATACACCGTAGGCTTTCAGCGAAGTCCCCACACTTACGCCAAAATGTTCACTGATGACCCGTAGAGAAGGCAGTTTTTCTCCCAGCGGATAGGTATCGTTGTTGATCATCGATTCTATCCGGTTTGCGATATCTATATATTGAAACCCTTTCATCTGTTATACTAAAATAGCTGAAATCTGTATCTGTTACAGTTCATGCAAAATAGCTATTTTTGGGGAGATAATCACATCAGCCACGACTATATGAAAATACCATTGCTAACACTTTTGACAACAGCACTTATTGCAGGGCTGCTTTTCCAGACAGCGACCGCCCAGGACTACGAGTACTTTTCCAACTGCCGCAACGGCGCCTATGCGCTCCCTGATGGCAGCAAGCTGGTGATCAGCCCTTCCCGTGGAAAAGACCTTCGTTATCGCCGCATGGACGGCAGCACCGGACGCCTCTTTCTCCAGGCCGACAGCAGTTATCTGTCAGGTCCCGGATGGGCCAATCCTAAAGACCCGAATATATTTGCCCGCTTTGGTGGTTGTACACATGACGTATTGGATTTCCGGCAGGATGGTAACACCTTCTCAGGAAAACGTATACATTTCCCCGTTATACCCATTCGTTTTAGCGGCCAGGATGCCTCCCTGTATGGAGAACTGTTCCTTCCGGTAAATAAAAAGCCACAGGCCCTGGTGGTACTACATTACGGCTCCGGACAGGAATCGGCCGTATACAATAATTTTCTGCAATACCTGTTACCCTTGCATGACATTGCCGTATTTGTTTATGATAAGCCAGGCACCGGCAGGTCTACCGGCAAGCAAACCGCCAACTTTGAACTGCTTGCAACGGATATGATGGCGGCAATAAAGGCCGTGAGAGCGCAACCGGCCGTAAAGGGCATTCCTATAGGACTCATGGGAGAAAGTCAGGGCGGATGGATCGTTCCGTTAACTGCCAGCAAAATACCGGTTGATTTTCTCATTGCCAGCTACAGTCTGCTGATTCCACCCCGTGAAGAAAACCGGCAGCAAATACTACACGACCTTCAACAGCAAGGCTATAGCAATGAAGCGATTGAACAAGCCATGCAGGTAGTAGCCGCAACGGACCAGGTGGTACGTGAACGATTCAATGGCGGACTGACAGCGCTTGATATACTAAAAGCGCGTTACAGCCAGGCACCCTGGTTCAAATCTTTAAACGGAGACTATACCGGCCCAATACTGAAGGCCAGCCGTCCGCAGTTGGATACCCTCAAACAACTATTCCCGGAGGATGTTAACCTGGACTATGATCCCTTGCCGGCCTTCCGCAGCGTGGATATCCCGATGTTGTGGGTAATTGCGGGTAAAGACACGGAAGCACCCAATGGCGCTACCATCGATATATTGAAAAAAGCGATCACCACCCGGAAAAACATCGACCTCGTCATCTTCCCCCATGCAGATCATGGCATGATAGAAGTGGAAGATACTCCGCAAGGCCCGGCACTTTTAGCAAAGCAATCACCAGGATACTTTGAGCTGTTATGCGACTGGGTGAAGACACGGCAGGTGAAGAAGACTTATGGTAACGGGGAGTATTTCGGGCATAAATAAAGGATATAGCTTCATTCAATTTGATAAGATATCCCCATCCGCTTCTCCGATCTCACCAAACGATTTTTGCTGAGCAATAATACCTCACAGGGATATCAAAATTGCATGTTGAAGATTTTAAAATACGAGTACTTATTTTATCTAAAATGCAACAAAAAGGCGTCTCAAAATCAGAGACGCCTTTTTGTTTTATATCTATGCCGGTTTAATTTTTATTCAGCTCGATTGGAGCGGGTGTTAAATACCAGCGCTGATTAGCTTTGCCATGTGGGGAAAATTGGGCAATATCCGCACCGTCCGCAGTAGAGGCGCCAAATACATCCAATACCTTTTTACTGTTTCTGTTCTGAATTAAATAAGAACCGTCACTATTAGGTATCAGTTGCCAATGCTGATTATATCCATCATGCCATCCATACTGAATTAGCAAAGAGCCTTCTGCCAGTGATAAATTATTTATATCCAGTACCCTACTGCTGTTCACATTTTTGATACGATAATATCCATTATTCAAATAGGTGAAAATCCACCGCTGGTTGGCCCCACCGTTCCATGTCGCTTGTTTAACCGCTCCCATATCGGCCAGGGAAGAATTATATACTTCCATTACTTTTCCACTGTTTACACTGGTTGCCTTATAAATGCCATCCGGGATTAGGTTGGTGCCGGTTCCCATTCCGTAAAGGAACATCAAGGCCGTAATATCATTTGCATTAAAGGGCCGGTTTTGTCCCGCTCCGATACAAGCCAGCATCCAGCTGTTGGGGTCTTCCGTAGTAGGTGTGCCATAAATAGGAAGAGCATAAACACCTGCGTCACCTTCATTGGGGTTAGGAGACCAGGGGCAGCTGTAATTGCGGTTGAAGTAATCTGTATGGCGTAAACCGATAGTATGTCCCAGTTCATGTGCGATAACCGTTGCCAGATAATTCTGGTCCGGATTTGATCCTAACGCATTATTGTCTGCGTTCAACAGGATCGGGCTGGGAGGATTACCACTAGCATCCGGAAAACCGGCAGATTGCCCCAATACACCGGCCCCAAGGCTCGCGTAGTTGATATTAACCTCTCCATTTGCCGCTACACGCTGAAAAGTGAGCATCATTTGCAGTGCATTATATCGCGCAATGGCTATATCTGTTGCGGTTACATAAACCGAAGGCAAATTGGAGACAGATACAGTAATGACACGCGGCAATCTTTTTATAAGATTGGTGGTCCTGTATTGCTCGCCGTTGGCTATGCGAAGTGCAGTTGGCTTGCCTGCATTTTCTTCGTTAAGGTACTTATCAGAAAGGAAGATATCTCCTTCTACCACATAACCATTGGCAACGCGGCTAATGCCATGAGAAGAGTAACCTAATTTTTTTATTGTAGCAATTGTTTCCTGCGAAACCTCTGCAGGGCTTTCATCGGGCCGGCTTTCCTTCTTACAGGATAGGATTGTTAAAAAAAGCGTTAGCGCGCAAATTACAGTATGTAATTTCATAAATATAGATTTTGATTGAAAAGAAACTAATGGTGGAGTGTAAAATATCTTTTTAGTCTGCAATGCATTTGCGGTAGGGGGTGCAGACCTGGTGCAGAGCATTCCACCACGTAACGGTAATGAGGATACTAATCAGCGGCTGGGTATTTTCCTCTACCTGGTTACTTTTGTATCATGTGTTGATATACACATTGCATACTTCCCTTACACGCTATGGGATCCACAGATGAAACGATTGTTTGTAGGTACTTCCTGTTGCCCCATTATCCTACTGGAGTATGTATAAATGATTGCAGCATTATCAGCCCCGCGTAAGTATTCATTGGTGGGTATTTGCGATGATCAGCTTCTTATCGGTAGCTATTGCCATTGTAACAGTCAGCTATCAGGCCACTAAAGCGGGCATGGTAAACCCGGTAAAGAGCCGGTGGAAAGGATAAAACATAATAAATTTAACCATATTTTCCCGAATGCATAAATTGGTTTCCCGATCCGATCACAATAAGAATAGTGATCACAGTAGCTTTGCGGTGCTCGGTAATCGAGCAAATATACTGTGAGCATTAACTTCTATTCAACGCTAATGAAACTATTCTGCTTATGTGAGTCGGGCCTGCGTGTCTGCCTGACTATCCCCACACGGATCCTTTTGTTTTTATTTTTCTTGCTTGCTGCCGATCAGGTGATGGCGCAATCCAATGCTGTTATTCAGGGAAAAATTTCTTCCTCCGATGGACAGCCGGTGGGGGAAGTACTGGTAATGCTGGTGGAAACACACCAGGAAACATATACCAACAAAGAGGGTAACTACCGCTTTGATCATCTCCGGAAAGGAAATTATACGCTAAAAGCCACCTTACTGGGATTACCGGTAATGAAACGCACCGTGACCCTTACGGCTGACGGCAGCGCTACGGCTGATTTTATATTAAAGGAAAGCACTATCGGCTTACAGGAATTTGAAATCAGTACCCGTACGATTAGCAAAGAACTGAACAAGGAAAGCCGTATTGTTTCCAAACTTCCTTTGAAGTACATGGAAAATCCGCAGGTATATACCACGCTGTCCGATAAACTGATGACAGAACAGATTATTACGGACCTCAGTGAAGGACTGAAAAATGCGCCCGGCCTGATTAAAATGCAGGGAAGTATTGGTCGCGGTGGCGATGGCGCCGTATACTACAATCTCCGTGGATTCCCTACCCGGGTATCTATGGTGGATGGTCTTCCCGGTCAGACCAATGGCGAAATTGATATGGCCAATATTCAATCAGTAGAGGTAGTAAAAGGTCCCTCTGGCACCTTGTTTGGCGGCGCTGTCACATCTTTTGGCGGTTTAATCAACGTAGTCACCAAAAAACCGTTGGACACTTTAGGCGGTGAGGTTTCGTATACCGGTGGCAGTTATGATCTCAACAGGCTTACTGCAGATGTATATGGCCCGGTGAACAAGAGCAAAACATTAACGGCCCGGCTGAATGCGGCATACCATACCCGCAATTCACCGCAGGACGCGGGTTTCAGGAAATCGTTCTTCCTGGCCCCGGTAATTAACTATAAACCTACCGAGCGGCTGGATATCACCCTGGGTGCTGAAATCTATTCCTATGAGGGTACCAATCCTTCTATTATCTTCCTGAGCAGAACCCGTAAGTTTTTTGCTACCAATCCATCCGAAATGAATTTCGACTGGAACAGGTCCTATACCAATAACGATATTACCATAAAAGCGCCATCTTCCAATATTCATGGCCGCATCGATTATAAATTGGGCCGGGGATGGGTGTCCAGCACCAATTTCTCCCGGAATACCAGGAAAACAGACGGTATTTACCAGTATGAGTTTATCCGTGGAAATACCAGTGATGACCTGGTAGAGCGTAACGTGCAGCTGCAGCAAGCAGATGCTGCCACCACCAGTATTCAGCAAAACTTTACCGGTGATTTTCATATAGGCGGTATCCGTAACCGCCTGGTGGTTGGATTAGACTACCTGAACCAGCACGCTTTTAACAACTATTCCGGTATTGTGAAGTTTGATACCATCAGCGGTTCCAATCCAAACTTCGCCAAATACAGCCTGCTGTCAAGGGGCAATGCCATCAATAAGATTGTCACGAGCGGGGCTGCACCGGTTAAAAACTATACTTCCAATAATATTTATGGTGTCTATGCTTCCGATGCGGTAAACATTACGCGTTACCTGGTAGCGGTACTTAGCTTACGCCTGGATTATTTTGCCAGCAACGGCACCATGAACCATGTATCCGGTAAAATGTTGCCTGACAGCAGGTTCTATCAGACTTCCCTGTCGCCTAAACTGGGACTGGTATATGAAGTCGTTCCGGAAATGGTATCCCTCTTCGGTAACTATATGAACGGATTTGTGAATGTTCCCCCGGTGACACAGCCAGTGGCCAATGTAAACGGGAACTTCAAGCCTATGTATGCCAATCAGCTGGAAGGCGGTGTGAAGCTGAATCTCCTGCAGAACAGGTTGACGGTAACTGCCAGCTACTACGACATCAAGGTAAAGAATATGACCCGTCCGGATGTGCTGATGGATAACGGTACCGAGCACACGATTATCGTACAGGATGGTACCCAGCGTAGCAAAGGAGCAGAAGTGGAAGTGATGGCGGTTCCATTTAAAGGGCTGAACCTCATTGCCGGTTATGCTTATAACGACAGCAAACTGAATACTACCGGTAAAGACACGGATGGATACCGTCCTGCCAATGCCGGCCCTCCCACCATCGGTAACCTCTGGCTGAGCTACACCCTTTACAAGGGAGTACTGAAAGGCCTGGGTATTGGCGCCGGTGCTAATTATATAAGCGAACACGTTACTGCCAATTCAGCCACCACCGGTCGTTTTGTATTCAAACCGTATACCCTGATCAATGCCACTGCATTTTATGATGCCAACAAATTCAGGGTAGGATTGAAGTTCGACAACGTCACCGATGAACAGTATTTCACCGGCCAGGGCGTTATCAGTCCGCAGATGCCTTTCAACGCATCCGCAAACCTGACGGTAAGATTTTAATCACCGACAACTACAGGCGAATGGCATCAGGGCGTATACCTTGATGCCATTCGCTTTTATGGGATGGTGTGACGTGTGACCTACCCACCCAAAAACTGTAGCGCCGTATAATGGAGGCGCTTACACAGTCCATCAATATTTCCAATGACCTGTTCAAGTCGGCACGGGCTGATTACATGGAAGTACAGATGACACAACGGGATGCACTGGAATCAAAATTTGAACTCATCGAAACCAAAAAACAACAACTGAATGCGATGGTAAATATTTATCAGGCCCTGGGTGGTGGCTGGAATTAACAATCGCTACAAAAAGAAAAACAATAGCCGGCAACAATGCCGGCTATTGTTTTTAGTACCTTGTTATCGCTATAAGGTGGTTTTACTTTCACTGATAAAAACTACAGATTATCCCAGCCACCCCAATTGGTAGCATCCGTATACCACTTATGCACCAGGTTATCTGCCGTACCTATGGCAACAACATTCAGCCCAGATGTACCTCTCGTTGTAATATACGGTGCAGAAGTGATGACCCCTCCCAGGTTCTCCCAGCTTGCCCAACCATGCGTATCGGTGTACCATTTATGCACCAGATTGTTGTTCGCCCCCCTTGCCACTACATTGATTCCTCCACCATTCGTTCCTCTTACCACTACTGAGGGCCTGGAAATAATAGTGCCGCCGAGATCATCCCAACCGCCCCAGCCCTGGGCATCTGTATACCATTTATGTACCAGGTTATTGCTGACTCCCACTGCCAATACATTGATACCGCTGCCACCCACGCCCCTCACCACTGCTAACGGAGCAGAAATAATATTACCACCAAGATTATCCCAGCCTGCTACCCATCCTTGCGCATCGGTATACCACTTGTGTACCAGGTTATTATTGACCCCTCTTGCAAATACGTTGATGCCGCTACCATTAGTAGCTCTTACCACTGCGTATGGCGCTGAAATAATATTGCCGCCCAGGTCATCCCAACCTCCCCAGCCCTGGGCATCGGTATACCACCTATGCACCAGATTGTTGTTGGCTCCTTTTGCAAATACATTAATACCATTTCCATTTACACCTCTCACTACTGCCTGCGGTGCAGAAGTAATATTTCCTCCCAGGTCATCCCAGCCTCCCCAACCTTGTGAATCTGTATACCAGATATGCACCAGGTTATTGCTGGCTCCCATCGCAAATACATTAATACCATTTCCATTGGTACCTCTGAATACCGCATAAGGACTTGAAGTAATGTAACCACCCAGATCAACCCAGTCGACCCAACCACTCCCCTCACGATATTTCCGGTGCCACAGATGATTATTGACACCTCTCGCAAATACATCTACTGCCACCTGATTACGGGCAATCACTACGGGATCACCAATAATAGCAACGGTTGTCAGTCTTCCTGCGGCCGCAGCAAGATTTTCAGCTTTACTGTCCGCTCTTTCCAGCGGCGATACTTCTTTTTTGCAGGATAACCCCAGCATACTAATGGCCAGTACAGCTACCCATACTTTCAGATAGATTTTCTTTTTCATAAATCGGGTTTATATATATAAAAATGGAATTGCTGATAAGAGTATACAATCATTGGCAGGAAATATGCTACTACATGGTTTTCTAAAACCATGCTGATATATAGGCACAGTACACTACAGCTGCCGGTACTGCCTGCAGCAAACTATTATCAGTGAAAAAACTACAGGAGACAAACGGAACACAAATATGGTAATGTCAGGATAACTTATCATGATGAAGCTACTTGAGGGTTAATAAAAATGGTACTACTAATATACAAAAGTTCCATTGTTATTCCGGCCAGCACCTCCTCTTTTTCACACCCAACCGCTGTCCTTTTTAGCAATACTTATGCTGACCAATCATTAATGCACACACCTGATAAAAAGGAGTGATAATTATCCCTGTACGCAGGCATTAACTGAAATCTGCCCGCGTTGCTGTCTTCACCTTTTTATCATCCACCTGAATTTTTCGAATAGTATACTTTCTTTTAAAACTTTTTTATTTTCCTGTTGTTTAGGAAAATAAAAACCTGTTCTACAGCATTGATCATCCGGGGAAATCAAAACTGATTGCCGTAAAAAATCCGTTCCAAGATGAGGATTTTTTCCTATAAACCTCGCCAGCTGCAGCTATTAACCAAAAGAACGATATACCTTGCAGTTGCCGTTTTATCAATAGTCAGCGCCACGCAGGCACAGCAACGGGATTCCACACGATACCGGTCTTTCTCGGACTTCCATATACATACCTCTTTCAAAAACTATTACCGCTTTGTAAAAGACCCCGACAGCACTATTCTCCATGCCGGCAATCCTGCTTATCTCAACAAAAAATACGGACATACTGACTGGCTCGCACATACGAAAAAGGCCAAAGACAAAAGACATGGCAAGGAATCCAATATGGGTAACTATGATCAGTCGAACTATGCAAACCTGCAGGGGCCAGGCGGATCAATCCTGTGTATGTCTATCACGCCACCGGAAAAAATCATGTTGTCGCTGGTAGCTGCATTGAGTACCCATTTAAACCTTGCATAATAATTGAGCGGCGTTTCTCCGGTATACTTATCTAAGAGGAAGCGTCGGAAACGTTTACAAAGATTCTCATTAATATCTATTGGTGCTATAAAATCGTTTTCTATGAACAGTCTGAATTGCGTTAAGCTGTTTGACAGATGCCGGTTTCCCTTAGGTGAGTTGAGTTTTACATATTCGTCGTAATAATCAATGAAGTTTGCCTTAAACTTATGTGCAGGGATAAATGCACTTCCTGTTGCCTGCTGCTCTATGGTTAATTGACTTTTTTGGGTTTCCAACAGGGCAAGGGCTTGTTTGTTATGGTTCTTTGGGATCTGGTCTTTGGGCTGCTTATAGATAAATATTCCTGTTGTAGGACGTTGGCCAGGACCGTGACCGTAATCATAATAGAATGTAATTTTATCCCCTTTTTTACTTAACCGTTTTAAGAAATTCATAAGCGCTTGCTTTTAGGATTACTAAAATCGTAGCACAATAAATACGCCATGGCAGCTTGTTTCAGCATGCTGTCAGTATTATTTCTACTTACGTTTTCTAAACTGTGAAAAAGTGAAAAAAAGCGAGTGTAAAAAACTTTTTGTAAATCACCTGGAAGTGTTGTCAGTACTGACATTCTGGCGAAATTAAATCTGCCAAAACCATATAACAGTGAAGAGATCAAGCACTGCTTCTTAAACTTTTCTGAGATGATTTTTTTAATACATTGGAGATGATGGTATGCCGGTAATATTCCAGCAATTCGGTGTGTCATTCGGTGTGTCAATTGTGTGTCAACAATAGTGGGAGAAAGCGCAAAAAGGCGTTAAAAATGACACTTGACTGCATTAAAAAAGGCTTGTAAGTTTATTACTTACAAGCCTTCTAAGTGCCCAGAACTGGATTCGAACCAGCACACCCTTGCAGGCGCTGCGACCTGAACACAGTGCGTCTACCAATTTCGCCATCTGGGCATCATTTTTCCGTGTCAGGGACGCAAAGATAAACAGCTATTTCATCTTTCCAAAAAAAATATCAACTTTTTTTAAAACTAACGCGGATGGCTATATTAATAATTATAAATGAAGCTGAAAGAAGTGATACTAAAGGTAAGCGGCCCCTTGGCCACGAGGTACAAATCATGTATGCCTTCTGCGTGCCGCAGGTTACCGGTAAGTTTCAGCGCGTAGGTACTGTCGCCGGTATAGGGAATGTCGAGGGTACCAATTATTTTTCCTTTGGGCTTATCGATACGGAACTCCAGCCGGGCATTACTTTTTTTGTGTTCGCAGGCTACTTCCACTTTAAATCCAATCTCTCCTAAACTTAAATTTACCTGGGCAAATCCCAGATAACTCCCCTCTTTCATTTTGAATTCCGTTTCATAATTGCCTTTTCTTGCCGTCGGCGCCGCCGTCTGTGCTACGACAGACAACTGCACGAATGCAAAAAAAAGAAATAGAATCAACCTCATAGGGATAGGAACAATTGTGCTGATGCCTGTACAGAAAACATGCTCCGTATGTTTCCGTCAGAAAATTACAATAAATCTCATAAAATTAAGGAATTATGTAATATCAACATACAACAATAACGGAAAGAAATATACGTTGCAGGAAAAAAAATAAGGCAGGCATCTACCTAAACCACGCCCCTGCTGAGTTACACCATCATCTGCCTTTATAATAACCTGGTTTGTTTTTTATCCCTACTACCTCTCCAGATATATCGATATCCCCTTCTTTTCATGTAACCGCCACACCCTGTTATATACCCAGCATCTGTTTCATCATGCTGACCTGGTCTGTAGTGACCCGGGTTTTATCGTAGGCGAGATAGATCGTATTGGCCGTGGAATGCGCACCAGGCCATAAGGATACCAGCTTTTTTTCCTTCAGCAGCGGACGTACCAGATAATCGGCAGCGATAGCAATCGCGCAACCGCTGCTCACCGACTTAAGGATACTGTCGTAATCAGGTACAATGAAACGGGGTTTCAACAGGGGCCTTTTGCGGAAATTGTCTGCCCAGAAGCGCCGGATGATCGGCAGGTCGCTGCTGTAGGAAATCCAATCCTGCTCCAGCAGCCACTGCTCTGCGGTGGCCAGGTCACCCTTACTGACGGCTTTCTTAAAAACGGTTGCATCCAGTTCCGGACTCGCCACCAGTAAAAAACGCTCTTCCAGCACAGGTTCATGCACGATGTTTTTTCCATGTTCTGGACAATGGGTGGCCAGTACAAAATACAGCTCTCCTTTGTCCAGGCGTTCCATCAGCTGTTTGGTGATACCGAAATTAAATACCAGGCTGGAATTTACCCGGTTTAACCGGGAGGCCATGACCGCATGAAAAAACTCTTTCGGAGCGCCGATACAGGTCATGGGCACCTGTTTCGCACAGGCCTCCCGGAAATCTGTCTCTACCCCTTCCAGTTTTTCCACGGCTTCTATGATCTGGGTGTAAAACAGTTTACCATATTCGGTAGGCACCATTTTACGTGGTTTCCTTTCAAAAAGCGGATGCCGTACATAGCTCTCCAGCGATGCCAGGTGCTGACTTACATTAGGCTGCGAAATCAGCAGCTCCTGCGCAGCGCCGGTTAAGGTACCCGTCTGATAGATCGCCTTAAAAGTTCTGTACCATTCAAAATTTACCATATCTCAAAAGTATAAATTTATTTATACTAATCTATAAATCATACTATTTAATTTATACCAAAACTTGCGACAATTTTGTATTGTAAAATTACAATCGTTGATAAAAATGGAAACAACATTCACCGCCTCCACCGCTAAAAGTCGCATGCCTGCAGCCTTATGGGCATTAACCATCAGCGCATTTGGTATTGGTACCACAGAATTTGTGATCGTGGGATTGTTACCGGTTATTGCCGGCAATCTGGGCGTCTCCATCCCGTCGGCAGGAGCGCTGGTGAGCTATTATGCTATCGGCGTAGCCATTGGCGCCCCTGTATTAACCGCATTGACCAACCGCTTTCCTCGCAAGCAACTGCTTATCTCCCTGATGATATTATTCATTGCCGGCAACACCGCGGCGGCCTACGCCCCCGGCTACCTGCTGCTGGCCCTCGCCCGGGTGATCACGGGTTTTGCTCACGGGGTATTTTTCTCCACCGGCGCTACCATTGCAGCCGCCATTGTTACGCCCGACAAAAGAGCCAGTGCCATTGCACTGATGTTTGCAGGACTGACCGTTGCGATGGTCACGGGTGTTCCGCTGGGCACCCTTATCGGGCAATCTCTGGGATGGCGCGCTACCTTCATGGGAGTAGCTGCCCTGGGCTTCATTGGCCTGCTGGCCAATATCCTCCTGTTACCCGAACAGATCCGGCAGGAAAAAACAGGGCACTGGAAAGAACAACTACAAGTGATACGCAACAAGCAGTTGCTGATAGCCTTGCTGACCACCGTTCTCAATTACACCGGCGTATTCCTGGTATTTACCTATATCTCTCCCCTGCTTACGCAAATAACCGGTATATCCGCCTCTCTCGTAAGTCTGGTATTACTGATATACGGCGTGGCGGTAGCCATTGGTAATATCAGCGGCGGGGTCATTGCCAACAAAAATCCGCTGGCTGCCCTTCGGAACATTTTGCTGTTACAAGCGTTGATATTGTTTATTTTTACTTTCACGGTACATCATACCATTCCGGCAGTGATGACCTTATTTATTATCGGCGCCTTATCCTTTGCTACTGTACCGGCCTCCCAACTGTATGTGGTACAAACCGCAACAGCAGTGGCCCCGGCAACGGTCAATGTTGCTTCCGCCCTCAATATCGCCGCATTCAATGCCGGTGCTGCCATCGGCGCCTGGGCAGGCGGATACATCATTGCTTCCGACGCAGGACCCGGCGCCACTCCCTGGGTGGGCGCATTATGTTTGCTGCTGGCAGCCGGTACAACGCTCCCTGCATTTTCTACACTTAAAAAATAAAACAACCATCATATGAATTTACAACTCACAGGAAAAACCGCTTTCGTTAGCGGCTCCACACAAGGAATAGGTTATGCCATTGCCAGACAACTGTTACAGGAAGGCGTAGCCGTTACTATCAATGGCCGCACATCCCAGCGGGTACAGGAAGCGGTAGCACGCCTGCAACAGGAAGTACCTGGCGCTACGGTAGCCGGCGTAGCGGCGGATTTCTCCAAACCAACCGATATCAGCGCTTTGCTGGAAAAAATAACGGGCACGGATATACTGATCAATAATGCCGGCATCTTTGAACCGAAAGCATTCCTGGATATTACAGATGAAGATTGGCTGCGTTTCTTTGAAATCAATGTACTGAGTGGCATCCGGCTTTCCCGGCAGTTGCTGCCTGCGATGCTGAAAAAAAACTGGGGGCGTATTATCTTCATTTCCAGTGAGTCTGCCGTGAATATTCCGGAAGAAATGATTCACTATGGTACTACTAAAACTGCACAGTTATCTGTTAGCAGGGGTTTAGCCGAACTTACCAAAGGTACCGCAGTTACCGTTAACACTATTATGCCTGGCCCTACTAATTCGGAAGGGGTCAGTGATTTCATTAAACAACTGGCTATAGAAGGCAATATTACGCCGGCACAGGCAGAAGCGGATTTCTTTAAAAAAATGCGCCCTACCTCTCTCCTGCAGCGATTCGCTACGGTAGATGAAATAGCCAGTCTGGTCACCTATCTTTCCAGTCCGCTGGCCGCGGCTACCAATGGCGCTGCACTACGTGTAGACGGCGGCGTAGTCAAATCAATTGTTTAATGCCGTACATTATCTATGATGAAAATATATAGCATCCTTGTTTTTCTCAGCATACTGATCTATAGCCCTACTGTATGGGCGCAGCTGGAATTTAATCAGCAAAGAGCCCAACAGATCGATAGTGTGATACATCGTAATATGCAGGCACAGCACATTACCGGGGCCACAGCCCTGATCATCAAAAATGGTACGGTAGTGTATAGTAAGGCTTTCGGGTATGCCGATACGGAAACCCGAAAGCCCATGACGATCAACAGCATTTTCCGGATCGCCTCCCAAACCAAGCCTGTTACCAGCCTGGCAGTGATGATGCTTTGGGAGAAAGGTAAATTCCTGCTGGATGATCCGGTGTCCCGCTATATTCCTGCGTTTAAAAATCCCCGGGTAGTGGCTACTTTCAATCCGGCAGACAGCAGCTATACCACGCAGGCAGCCAATCGGGAAATCACGGTCCGCGATTTATTACGCCATACTTCCGGCATTGACTACGCTGCTATATTCGGCAATGCCACCATGCGGGCCATCTATGCCAAAGCCGGTGTTTTCAGTGGTGTTGGCACCACTACGTCCGACCTGGCTACGCAAATCAACCTGCTGGCACAGCAGCCCCTTCGCCACCAGCCCGGCGCAGCGTTTTCCTACGGACAAAATATCGATGTACTGGGGCGCCTCGTAGAAATATGGAGCGGGCAACCCCTGGATGTGTTTATGCAGGAAAATATCTTTACCCCGCTGGAGATGAAAGACACGCACTTTCACTTACCGGCGGCCAAACATGCAAGATTGGTAAGCCTATACGAAAATCAGGGTAGCCGGCTGGTAAAAGTCAACCATCCTATTTATGATGGCGTAGATCCGTTGTTTCCGTTGGTGCAGGGCGCTTATCTCAGCGGTGGCGCGGGACTGGTATCTACCGTCAACGACTATGCGAAATTCTTATCGCTGTTTATGCATAAAGGAAGGTATCAGCATAAAAATATTATCAGTCCCAAAACAGTGGAGCTAATGCTCACCAATCAGCTCGTGCCTGGCCTGCCGGTTCCTGGCTTACCGGAGAATTTTCAGTTTACCCTGGGTGGTTTTGCCCTGGAAACCGACAAGAATGATTATCTCCAGCCTTTAAGTAAGGGCAGTTATGGATGGGGCGGCGCCTTTAATTCTCACGCATGGGGTGATCCGCAGGAAGCACTCATCGGTTTATTATTTACCCAGGAATATTTATCTCTTTACTGGCGCATCGGCGAAGAGTTTAAAGTAGCTACCTATCAGGCACTGCTCCCATCAGCGTATAGCCGGTCAGGTAAGTAGATTGAAGGACACAAATACAATGGTAATACTGATGCAGATCAGTGCCGCAAGAAAGGTATAGTCAGCCGCTGTTTCCAGCCGCTCTCCCCGCTGTACCCGCGTTGTCCGCATCGACAAAAAAGATAACAGGCAGCTGGCCATCAGCAGGATGGCCGCTACGCCGGTACTATCATCGATCACGGTGACATGGTTAAAGCGTGCCACCTTGATCGATGTGAGTACAATCAGACAAAATCCCAACAGGTTGGAAGAAGTATTTAAAATATGCGGTGATTTACTGTCATTCGGCATATGCGGTAGTTTAATACTTACACGACACTCGTTTTCCGGTCCAGGTCGCACAACAGATAAGGACTTGTTTGCTGCAAACGCGCTACCACCTCAGCAGCGGTTACTTTCTTTTCTTTGATCAGTTCTGTTTCATGTGCGGTGATGCCTACCATCTGCAGGAACTGTACCGTTCCATGCGGCGTATTGATGAGCGGCATTTCCGGATCTTCTATAAATATCAATCCATGGACTAACGTATCATCCTCAAGTTTAATGGGGCCATTGGCAGGCATCCAATGAAAAGGTTCAAACCATTTATTGGAAGAAAAAATGTACCGGGCAATATTTTGCAGCAACCCTACCACCCAGGTAGAATCCGCGTCTACCGTCCATCCTGCGCGGGGTTTCAGGCGGAAAGTCAGTTCAAAACCGGAACCACTGAATGGCGTTTCTATACTTTCTTCATCATAATACAGCGAAGTAAAACCATACGTCACAAAATGCCAGTGCGGTACATCGCCGGCAGTAGCTGCATATACGCTCACGCCGTCCAGCGGATCTGGCCCACCCAACATATATTTATGCGCGGTAGCCCAATGCACCAGCGGTTCCGTAGTACCATAAATCTTTTGCAATTGTTCATCAATAGCCGTCCAGCCGGGCGTAGCGTCGTTGTCTTTATATAAAGACTGGTAAGTAGCGAGATCCATTCTTAACAAAGTTTTAGGTTACATTTTACATCAGTGGCACTGACAGAACAAATATAGTTCCTAAATTACACGCTATAATCAAAAGCTATGAAGCATAAAACGGTACTCTTTGCATTATTGGCCTGTCCGGCCTTTCTCCACGCCCAGAGCGGGGAGTATGTCCTGAACGGCAAAATAGATGCAGTCAATGCCCCGGTGAAAGTATACCTGAACCGTATGATCGCAGAAAAGATCATAACAGATTCTGCAGTGCTGAAAAACGGTGCATTTCAGTTCAAAGGTACTGTGACCGAACCCACAGTAGCCATGCTGATACTGGATCAGAAAGGCACGGGCATCAGTGCCCTGTCGAAAGACCGGGAGGCAGACAGGCGTATGCTCTACCTGGAAAAAGGTACCATACAACTCACTGGTACTACTGATGTACGGCAGGGAAAAATCACCGGCTCTCCTATCAATAAAGCAGTAGAAGAATACCAGCTGGCACTGGCGCCGGGCGAACAGGCACTGACTAAGCTGAATAGCGATTATATGAGCGCCGGAGATGCCGAGAAGAATGATAAAACATTTATGGCCGGGCTGACGGAGCAATATGAAAAAATAATGGCTGCGCGGAAAACCACGCAACAGCAATTTGTGAAGGATCATCCAAAGTCTTTTTTCAGCCTGGAAGTGTTGCGTGATCTCGCCGGCAACAATATGGACGTAGCTGCGGTAGAACCGTTATACAACCTGCTGGCTGCGGACCTCCGCAACAGCGATGCCGGCAAGGCGTTGGGCAAAACCATTGAACAGGAACGTAAACTCAGTATCGGCGCGCTGGCTCCCGACTTCACGCAAAATGACGTGAACGACAAACCAGTGAAACTGTCTGATTTCAAAGGCAAATACGTATTGCTGGATTTCTGGGCTTCCTGGTGCGGCCCATGCAGAAGAGAGAATCCGAATGTCGTAAAAGCTTACAACCAGTATAAAGACAAGAACTTTACCGTATTGGGGGTATCGCTGGACCAACCTGGCAAAAAAGCAAAATGGATAGATGCCATTGCAGCTGATGGCCTTACCTGGACACAGGTATCTGATCTTAAGTTCTGGGAAAACGAAGCGGCGCAATCCTACAACGTGAAATCCATTCCGCAGAACTACCTGATAGATCCTGCCGGTAAAATTGTAGCGAAGAACCTGCGGGGCGAGGCACTGGAGCAGAAGCTGGCAGAACTGATCAAATAATGATCATCATTATCTTTTTATAAAACAAGGGTTCATGTAAAAGTTGTTGCTTTTCCATGAACCCTTGTTACAAATAATACTGTCTGTAATAATTATGGCACCCTAAATATAGGCTATTAATTAAATATTCTTTTATATAGATGCATAAATAAACAGATATTTTTTGCCCCGTATATTTTTCCTATACCACTCATCTTCAAATACTTAATATTCTCCCCAAATCATTTTTATTCTCTACATTTGTTGTCATAGAAAACATATAATATTTATTATAAATATATAGCAAATGACAAAACAGCCCCTCTACTGGGCCACTAATCTGAGGCTATTACGTACGAGAAGAAAAATATCACAGCAGCACCTGTCTGATTTACTGGGATTGAACAGGAATAAAATATATGCCCAGGAAAGCGGTAAAACCAGAAATCCACGGCTGGATGACCTGGTACTGATCTCTTCTTTTTTCCGGATAGACATTGACCTCCTGGTAAAAACAGACCTGTCGGCTTTACCGGAAGAGCAGCTGCTCCAGCTGGAAACCGGCGACAATACAGACCTAACTGGCAGGGATATACGCATTTTACCCATTACTGTAGACAACAGCAACGAAGAGAACATGGAATATGTACCGGCGAAAGCGAGAGCAGGTTACCGCAACGGCTTCAGCGATCCGGGCTTCATTGCCGCCCTTCCCAAATTTACCTTACCGGAACTTCCCCGTGGTAAAACCATCCGCATGTTCCCTATCTCCGGCGATTCTATGGAGCCGATTCCGGATGGCAGCCATATCATTGCACAATACCTGCAAGACTGGTCATTGCTGAAAAACAATACCGCCTGCGTATTGATCCTGAAAGGTGGCGAAGAAGAAATTGTATTCAAGGTAGTCGGCAACCGTATTAAACAAGACGGCACCCTCACCCTTCACTCCCTGAATGCCAGCTATCACACCACGACGGTACACATCACCGAAGTACTCGAAATCTGGACATTCATCGGTTATATGAGTAAACAATTGCCGGAAGCACTCCCGTTATCGGCCAGCTGATACGCTTAGGCGCAGACATTCAAAACAAACTGATTATCAAATAGAAATATCAATATAATCATCATCAACTATAACTCAATTCTCCATTGAGTAAGTTTTTGGTGCCCTACCCCATCGCCCTTCCCTATACCCCTGAAAAAAAATGTTGCTATCTCTGTAACATTTCTTTCGTGCCCGTATCTAAAGGAAAAATAAAAACAAACCCTTTATGAAAAAAGTATTTTTCCTCCTTATGCTGCTCACAGTTACTTCCTGGTTAACACCTTCATTTGCACAAACCGCTCCCTCCTTTAAAGTGGAGATCAAAGGTACCGGCAAACAGCCCCTGGTGCTGATCCCCGGGTTTGCCTGCTCCGGCGAAGTATGGGAGGCCACTGTACAACGTTATGCCAATACTCATAAATGCTATATCTTCACCATGGCCGGATTTGCCGGCACACCTGCTCAGCAGACCCCGGAATTGCAACAGTGGATTAAAGATATCGCCGCCTATATCCGGGATAACAAGCTGAAAAAACCAGTAGTAGTAGGACATAGTATGGGAGGCGGTATGGCGCTGGCACTGGCGGCGAATTATCCGGACCTGCTCTCTAAAGTGATTGTCGTGGATGCATTACCCTGCCTGGGCGCTATCATGAATCCTGCTTTTAAAGTAAAGGAAAATCCTGATTGCAGTCCGATTGTCAACCAAATGCTGCAAACAAATGAAACAGCTTTTTATAAAATGCAACAAATGACCATTCCACAATTACTCTCCGATACCACCCACAAAGAACAGGTGATACAATGGAGCGTAAAAAGCGATCGTAAAACCTTCGGTACGCTCTATTGCCAGTTCTCCAACACCGACCTGCGTCCGCTCCTCAGCACCATCACCTGTCCGTCGCTCATCCTGCTGGAATCACGGTTCGTACCACTGCAAGGGGCTATTGCTGAACAGTATAAAGACCTGAAAAATGCACAGCTTCAATACGCTACCAAAGGCCTGCACTTTATTATGTACGACGACCAGGAATGGTTTTTCCAGCAGACCGATAACTTCTTAAAGTAAGCACCGGATGGTATTTGAAGAACTCTATCAATCACACTGGGATAAAGTCTACCGCCTTTGCATGGGTTATGTGAATGACGAAGAATGGGCCAAAGACATTGCACAGGATACCTTTGTCACCGTGTGGCAGCAGCTGGCGGCATTCAGAAATGAATCCGCCATCGGCACCTGGATCTTCCGCATCGCCTGTAACAAATGCCTGCGGCAAATAGAAAAAAACAACCGCTTCAAAAAAAAGGACCTGCCACTGCAACTGGAAGACAAACCTGGCAGGCCCGTAGACGAAGAAGTAGCGTTTCTGTATAAATGTATCGCGCAACTGAATGAAACAGACCGGTTAATTATTTCCCTGGAACTGGAAGATGTTAAACAAGCGGAAATAGCAGGTATATTAGGTATTTCAGAAGCGAATGTGCGGGTAAGGATTCATCGCATCAAAGAAAAATTAACACAAAAATTCAAGTCTTATGAGCGCTGAAAATAACTTCAAAAATATCTGGCAGCGCCAAACAGCTGCCCCGGCGCCTGCTGCTACCGTCATCACGCAGAAAGCCCGGCAATATCAAAAGGCTATCCGCAACAAGTTACTCCTCGGTATCTTATTGCTGCTGGCTACCCTTCCGGTGATCATATTCATCGTATACGTGGCGCAACCGCAACGCCTCACCACCATCATCGGCATCGTATTGGCCTGTATAGCCATCGTATCCTACATCGCTGTGGCAGGCAACCTACTGCGACTGGTATACCGCCGGCAACCAGATGGCTTACCCGTAAAACAGCAACTGGAACAAATGGTACGCATCCGCTATCAGCAATCCTTTCTGCAGAAACAAGTACTAACGGCCTATTTCATTCTGCTGAGTACCGGTATATTTCTCTATATGATCGAATATGCCCTCCATTATAATCTCACCGGCCAGTTACTGGCTTACGGCATTACCAGCCTGTGGCTCGCCTTTAACTGGTTCTACATCCGGCCTAAAACGATTCATAAACAACAGGCAGGACTCAACGAAATTATTTCGCAGCTGGAACTGGTGCGGCATCAGCTGGAGGAATAAAGGCAAAAATATATTAGTGTGATAAAGCCGTACCCCGGGTGGGTACGGCTTTGTATTTTGGTATCACCGCTTCTGAGCAATCGTCCTCGGCTATGTTGGTATTCTTTCACTTACTTAATCAGTAATATGCTTTTTTACCGAAATCGTTTTGTCATATGCCCAAACTCTCTTTGCAGAATCATATATACATTCAATCAATCTTTCGTCATAAAACACTACTATGGGATACTTCCCTGTATACATCCTTCTATTGACCAGACTCACTTCCATACTAATTTTCATTCTACCTGGTGCTATATCAGTAACCAAAAGACTTAATAAAAACCTATTCACATCGTCTTCCAGGTTTGTAATAAGCTCCTGTTTATTTTTGAAGGTCTTAATAACTATTGGAGATGTACCTTGACATGGAGATGTATCTATAAAAGAAAAAGTGCCTGATGAAACATACAATAACGTATCCTTTACGGAGCGTTCCCTGGCATAAACCGCATTGACCACCTCACACAAGGGCAGTTTCTGTGCATAGATATTGGTAAAACCAAGGATAAAAAGCAAAAGCAACCCGTTTTTCATAGCATTATTATATGCATAGAGACCATTACATAAAGTGTGTCAGTAAAATTTTACAGCTTTAAATTGACATACTTTATGTAATAGTATCAATCTATCGTCACGATCTTTTTCATCTTGTTGCAGCGACAGCTACAGATTTTGACTATTTTAATTTACGTTTCAAAATAACATTATCAACTTTCAGTTTATTCTCACTCAACACAATTACCTTTTGCTCCCGTTGTGACATATAACCACTTTGCAGCATGGCAGACAAATCCTGATCACTGCATTTTATTAAAAGCGTATCCTTTGATATTTGGTGCCATTTTCCGTAACAAGCAGCGTTCACCTCGAAATACTTCTTTGTAAAAAGAAATGAGCTGTCACTATTTAATATCAAGCTATACTTATAGTCTTTTCCTTCCTTAAAATAGAATCTTTGTACATCTTGAGGTACAAAAAAAGTCTTGCACGAAGCAAAAAAAATCATTAATATAAAAAACTTTTCCTTTAGCAGCATCTCTTGTAACAATATCACTCAGATAATAATGAATCTCCTTTACAACTTCATTTTCATTTCAAATATGTACTAAAGACAAAATCATTAACCAATGCCTTTAGTCTATTATTAACAACAATCCTTGTCGCATAAATCCTTCTTCCCGAAACTGTTGGTCCATATAATCCAGATTCTTTATTAATCAATGTAGTATCCCAACTTTGCACGTTTTCAACAAGCGATTCATCAAATAGCTTCATCTGATCAAAATACGTAAATTTATGCTGTTGATACTTGTACTCAACTGCCACTTTACGATTCCAGATACGACCATAATATGTCTGGTCTTCAATATCAAATGATTCAAGCATGTAAAGAGTGTCATTCTTAAACTCTCTGTGAAGAAGAGGCGATTTACAATCTTTATGCAGCATTTTCCTTACTTCACTAAAGGTATACTTCTTCAAACTCCCTTTTCTATCTTTTGCATTATGACCAATAATACTAGAAAATCTAATAAATGGTTGCTGTGAATTGCCTTTTAAGGTAAAGAAAATCACAAGTAAAGGTATCAGTTTCATAAACTTATACCCATCTATCTTATCTCTTTCACGACTACATGGCACTTTAACGACCATTATATGCTTTACTTGTTCACAAACCTTGCTAAAGGTTTGCAACATCATGGTTACAGCAAAAGCAATTAAAATTGTAATATCCGTCATATTTAAATCCTTCTAGTGACCAATACAATTCGCCAACTCAACAAAAAGGTATTTATATAATTCCCTATTAATGGGCACTGGAGATGTTAAAGCAGACAAACAATATTCACCGTATCTTTTCCCATTAACATCTTTTAATACAAAATATGAAATATTACCACTTACTTCGGAAGCGCCAGGCATAGATGTAATATATTCTTGATCATAATTGTCAATATTAAATGCTTTGGACAAAACCTCATGCTGCAGAGGAGCTGTTCTAACCACCTCTGTCTTACTTATCATACCAAGGCTATCTATTTTAACAAACAGCTCCCTATAGCCTCTTTCTACAGGATACACCACATAATAAAATGTATTTAAAATAGAATAAAGTACCTTACTAGTAGGTAGCGTATCAAAGTTGTGCAATACCATGTCGGCTCTCTTTCTACTAATGGAATCTATGTTAGATTGAGCAAAACAGATGTTTATACCAATTGATAATATAGCTGATAAAAAAACATCAACCCTCATACTGTTATAATATAAAAATGTAATAGTCTCGACAACTCTATAGCTTTATTGCTTCCCAGTCAACAATAGATTTCCTCTTTTTCATGGATCTAATAGTAGATAAAATACAGAGCTCATTTGTTATTTTGGTTGCTTAATAAATTGGTACTTTATCATTTCGTCCGGATCGCCTTTCCATACAAATAAATCCCATGGTTCTTTGTCAGAAATACCTTGTCCTGATATATAAAATAGAATTCCTCCTTTTCCTTTTCTATCCATCAAGTTGTATGAAATTTTCACTCCAGTACTTTTACCTCCTGTGATACCACTATTAACATTATTTAATATTTTCCAGGTTCCTTTACTATTAATTTTTTCATTCTCATTCTTGGAAATACTTATTATAGCGTTATTTAAATTATTTAATATGCAAGTCCCATCTTGATTAAAAGTAATAGTCGCATTATCATTTGATTTCCAAACTCCAATAAAATCTTCTGTTTCAAATTTGGGTTCTTCACACCCTAATAGAAAAAAACCAAAAACTAGCATCAAATATTTTACTCTCATCATTATTGCATTAGTAATGTTTCTGTCCAATTAAATGATTGCGAAGTTTTCGACCCCCAACCTGTTTGAAATGCAGTATTTATCCGACTTCCAATTGTAGCTTGCCAACCTGGAAAATAACCTAAAACTGGCGGCCTTGAAGCTGATTGCATTGTCGAAGTATTATATACCGAAAAAGTAACTCCAATCGTGTTATTTTCATAATTAGGAGTAGCTGTCCATTTTAAATCGTAGGAACCAAGATATGTTACCGCCAAATTCCCTGTTAACCCTCCTGTTAAAAGAGTTGAGTAATCTTTTAAATAAAGTCCAACACCCTTAATTCCTCCCAATCTATAAGGACTACTACCTGATAACTCTCCTCCATTTCCTACATTTCCGATGATAGTTTTCCTTGTATTTTCAACATTCTCATGTTGTCGTAACATTTCTGTAAAAACATCACCATTTGTAAAACTCCTATTTCTTGGGCCATTACCTGACAACCATTCTGTACCTACCTGAAATGGTGTTACAATAGAATTAGGCCAAGTAAATGAAATATCGTTCTTACTGTACCCTAAATAAACGCTCGTTTTTCCGTCATTTCCATTTCGTTCACCAATCTTGGCATTATCTATTATAGAGCCAGGAGCTTTATAAGCATCAAACCCTGCGGCTCTGGCTTGTTCTTCACTTTTAATATTATCGTCCCAATGATAGGTAGTTGTTCCATCTGCATTATTACGACCAACCCAGTCATCTAATTGTCCATCTGGGTCAATACGATTAATAGGATTATTGCTCATTGCATTGTATGATGATAGGCTTATCCTTTGATCTGCCAACGGATCTATCTGTGAAAACCGTCCGATCTGCTGATCAAGGATTCTTGCATTGAAGTCATATAGTTCCAACCCAACACCCTCTCCAAACTCATTCCGCTGCAACTCCTTCCCATTATACTTCATCCGATTCTCCGGATAATTCGCTCCCTTCAACGCATTCGAACTTATCCCCGCCATCGTCAACCCAAACGGATAATAATGCGTTTCCTCCAGCACCGGCCCACTCACTACGCCTAACACCACATTATCAAAGAACACTTCCTGTGGCGTTTCGTTGCTGGTATATACATACAGGAAGCCACTTTTCCTGATGGGCATCTGATCTACCGCCAAGGTTTGCAGTTGATCCGGTTCCGCTTTCACCTGTTTTACGCCGCTGTTCTCCTCAACTAAGTTAAACTGGTCGTCGAACAAAACAAAATTAAGATAGGCTTTAGGCCGGTCAGGATTTTGGCGATTGGGTTCTTTGTCTTTTAAGCGTTGATAGTCTTTGTTGTAGAAGTTAGTATTGAAAGGGGTTTGATTACCGGCGGTAGCTGCATCGTGGGCGCCGGCTTCGGGGGCCGTGCCGCCGAATGCTTGTACCAGCGCTGCCAGCATGTTTTCTGCAGGCAGTTCCGAGGTGTTTTTGTCTTGCGGACCGGTAGATTTATAGAAGGCTTTAGCGCCAATCTGGATGGAATCGCCGGCCATAACGCGCAGCACGATGGAAGGGCCAATCTTTTTACCGCCATTTTTAGCGGCCAGTTTGGCAACGGATTCATTTTGTGCCGTGTCTTCTGCCGGGTAGCCTACGGGTTTAGGGGCACGGGTATCGTCGATGTTGCTGAACAACTGGCCTTCTTTGGCGGCTGCCGGTGTTTCCATGGTGGCGGCGTACATAGAAAAGTCGCGTTGCTCCGTGAGTACCAGACGGGTATTGCCCAGGTGATCTTTTACAAAGTAGTCGTATACGTAAGCAGGGGCCTGACCGGTTTTATAGGCCAGCCGTACCCGGCCTTCTTCGTGGCCAAAGAACAGTAGGGTGTCGTTCTGGTACACGAAGCCATTGATATAACTGGTGGTAGTGGTTTTTACTGCTGATCCGGTTCTGTCAGTCACCGTCTTTTTTATCTTGTTACCGGCGGCGTCGTATTGATAGGCGATGGTGCCTTTGTTATCCATGGTAATCAATACCGGCAGGTTGAGATGGTTGTAAGTGATAGATGAAATGGATTTGTTCAGATCTTTCACCAGGTTACCGTTTACATCATAGTCGTAATCATTACCGGTGTTTTTGCCGTTCTTGAAGTCGCCCAGGGCAGTGGATACGCCACTGGTGTCGTATACCGCTGCCAGCTTATTGCTGTTGGGCAGGTAGGTATAGGCCATTTGATCCAGCGGAACGATGTTAGTACCCTCCATCCCCTTCTGTGCCATTTTGGTGATGTTACCATTGGCATCATAGTTTATCCAGGGTACGGAGAAATCCACTTTATTTTGCTCCCATTGGGTGCTGCCACTATTCTGCTGACTGAAATAGGCCTGTGTTAAACGACTGGTAAGGTCATAGTTATAACCGTAGGCACGTTGCAGGGGATCATTCCAGCCTTTCCAGCGGATACCGCTGATATTACCATTGTAGTTTTTATTGCTGAAACCATTGTCGTAGTTCAGTTCCTGGCCGAAGTGAGAACCGTTGCTACCATTGTTCAGGTATTCTTTATTGATGCTGCGCAACCAACCCCGGATGTTATATTCATAGGATAACTGTTCCAGTGGCGGATTGTTTTTGTTGATGCCGAGTAGCTTTGTTTTGAGTTGTCCTAGTTCATCATAATCGTTGGTGGCGATGGTGCGTTCCAGGTCAGTGGTATCATTTACCCGTTTCTTGATGGTCTTTAACCGGCTGGCGTCATCATATGTCAGCTTGGTCAGTAAAGTGGTTTTAGCCGTGGCCGTACTGAATGGATTGCTATGCCGCTGATAGGTACTTAATACCTTACCATTGAAATCATACAGGTAGGTGATGGTTTCTTTACCACCTGCAGCATTATCGCTGATGGTTTGTAATACCCGGATTTTATCGTTGTAGTAGGTTGTGGTGGTAAGCCATTGGTTGGTATCCAGGATGCGCACCTTTGTGCCAGTCACCAGGCCTTTTGCCTGCGTTAAGGCTTTGCCATAGGGCACTGCAAAGGCACTGCCTTCCACCTGCGGTTTGCTGGTATCTCCTAATGCTGCCGCCAGTACACCTGCATAATTATAATGATCGTAAAAAGTATAGGTAAGCGGTACCAGCGCCGATGCCGGAATACCCGGCAATGGATTGGACACTGTAACAGTAGCCATTTCACCGGTTAAGGTGGAATCTATAAACACGTCCACATTGGCACCACTACCGGAATCAAAACCATCATCCAGCGTGACGCTGTTGGTGGCGACATAACTATTGCGATCATGTTTATCTACAAATAAGTCTTTGATACCTGGGAAAGTATAGGCAGTCGTACCATCCGTGAGGGCTGCATTCATGTTGGTTTGTAAGGTAGCGCGGTTAGTATTGCTGTTATACAGCGCTGTTTCTACGGGCCTGTTGATAGCATCGTAGAATGTCACCAGCCACTGATTGCCCGCACGTAATTTTCCATCCCGCACAAATACCAGGCGATCCCGCACATCGTATACCATCTCCGTAGAATCGGCGCCAGGTACTTTTTTGACGATCATCCGGTTCTTCCCATCGTATTGGTATTGGAAACACAGTTCAGCTGCTACCGACGCCACATTCCAGGTGCTGGTAATTTTTTCGGTGGCCAGCGGCGGGATTACGAAACGAACGTTGTTTAAGTCGTCGTACACATAGTAAGTACACAACCAGCCCATATGTGCCGTACCAGGCGTAGTGGCCAGTTGTACTTTTTTCAGCATCACCAGGTCGTCTTTGTCTTTGTACACCACTACCTGGTTGCCGTTTTCATCGGTCGTTATGTTTTTAAATAACGCGCCGGTGCTATAGATAGCATTGGTAACAGGGGTACTGCCCTGCATATTCCAGATCCGCACGGAATCTGTAGCCGTATTCACTTCGTATCCTTGTTTTACCGGATGATTACCACCGGTTTTCGCCCAGCTGTTACCCGGTGCATAGGTATTCAGTACACGGCTCAGCGGCGACGCTTCAAAATCTGTCTGACTATAATAAACGGCTTCATTTTTAGCACCCGGATTCAGTATCTGATCTGCATAAAAGGATTGCTGCGCGGTAAAAGGATCGGTTTTGAATTTACCATCACTGACGTTACCCGTTTTCGGCACATACGGCAGGTATTTATATTGTTCTCTACCCATGGCATCATACACCACCGGCGCCACCACGTCTTTGCCCGTATTACTCATGCCTTTGGCGACCGTTTGCAAAGGCCGGCCCAGTCCATCAAAGTATTGGGTAGATTGCCGCACCTCTCTTACCGGCCGGCTGGCATTCACCACTGCGGCGCTATCGGTAGTGGGCATCGCCGGTTCCCAGACACGGATATAGTTAATGGTCGTATTGCTATAAGCGCCAGGTACGGGTGCAGCCAAGGCAGATACGCCGTTTCCGGGAGTGGGTTTGTGCTGCGCATGCAACAAACTACTCAGAAGTAGGGATATTGCCGTCAGGCAACCGGTATAGGTATATTTTCCAAACATAAAACGGGGGTCAGGAATAAATGATTTTATCATGATCATCCGAATCCTATTTATCCTGATTCAGTATAACCATTACTGTTATATCAGCAGGTAGTGGGTTTCCAACATTACATACGCTACTGACGCTCCTGCAAAATAATTACATTCCGCGAAATATGACGATGGCACGCCGGATAATTTCCGGCGCACCATTGTTATTTTATTGTTTGATCAATAAAACCGCATCTGCCACTACAATACCAATGGCTTTGTTATTGGAGATCTCCACATAACTACCGGTACCAGCCGGCAATGTCACCACGCCCAGGTCCAGCCATTCACCGGTGGTTTGCCCCAGTACCACTACCGATGCCGGCGCAATGGTTTGTTTCCGCAAGGTGGTGCTATCAAAAATGTTCACCTCAACGGCTGGCGCCAGACCAGGTATTTTGGGGATATAGGTATAAACATGATAGCTGCCCGCCTGTTTAACAAGCGGTGTAAACCGCGCCGTTTTCAACGGACTGGTAGCTGTAGCTACCGTTGTAAAAGCAGAAGGACCATAACTCACAGGCGTATAACGATTCCAGACACCCACCAGTTTTACCCGGGCGGTATCATCATTATCTACCAGGATATCAGGCGTGCTGCCATCTGCCAGTGGATTATTCTGCAGCTCCCGCTGCAGGGCCGTCACATTCAGTTGCTGCACACTGCGGTTACTGTCGGCACACATCACGGCGGCCGTGGCGGCAGATTGTGCCAATACCATAAACACCGGCTCCATCCGGATAGAGCCATAGGCAATATGACTGGCAGATAAACAAACCGGTACCAGCAGATTTTTCACTTCGGTACTTTTAGGCACAATCGAGCGATAGGCAATCGGGTAAGGACCAAAGCCACCTATTTGCACATCCCCTTCATTTTTCACCATCCCTTTCACCACCAGGCGCTGACAATTATGCGAGTCCATCGTATACGCTGCCATACCAGCAGTATCGGTTATTTTCTGCCGTCCCTCGCAATTCGCCTGTGTCATCACATAATCGCTCACCATACGACGCGCCTCGCGGATGTAGAGTTGCGGCGTCCAGTTACCGTTATCGGTGTATTCATCTTTGGGATATCCCCATTGCAGCATCTCCTGGCGCAAATGCAGCGGCATCCGGCTATCGTTGCCAATAAAATAGAGCAGGCCTTTCGTATAGTCTTCATGCTCCTGTATCAGCTGCCGGCGGGTCTGATAGCTGGCTTCCGGATAGGCGTAGTTGGCGCCGATCATATCTGTAGAAAAAGGTCCTTTGTTGTTGATGTCTGTTTTGTTGTTAGGCATCAGGTCTATTTTCAGCAATGGCGCCAGACTGGTGGGCGCCAGCTTACGGACCACCCGCAGCAATAGTTCATAACGGGAAGAATCATAGCGGAGCGGCCGGGTCACCGATATACGGTTAGCGGAATCTTTGGTTAAACAAATCCTGAAATTATAGGCCTGTACTTTCTGATCGGCACTGCCCTTCGTAGCCAGGGTATCTGCACTGATGCCCCACAGCAGGCCGCTGGCCGGATCGCCTGGAACCCGGTAGGGATCAATGCTATCGGGAAACTGATGTATGTCGCGCAGCTGCACGCCATTGTAGGTTTCAGTATACTGACTGTTGGCTTCCCGCCCGATCGTATACGTTACACCGGCGCCGGCCATCAGGTCGCCTTCATAGGAACAATCAATAAACATCTTTGCCTTCACCTGAAAAGGTGATAAGCCAGCGGTATCTGTGGTGGGTTGCAGGCTGATATCCGTGATGTAACCATTTGTTTTGCTGACGCTCTGCAAGCGGTAGCGATACTGTACCGTTATGCCTGCCCGGTTTAAGTATTGCTGCAGGATTTGCGTGGCTACATGCGGCTCAAAAATCCATTGTTCCAGCCGGCCGTAGTGTTGCCCTACCCGGCGGTAAAAATCCCGCGACAAGCCGGTGATGGCATATTTATTACCGATATCGGTATAGCCCAGGCCACCGGCAGTAAGGCCGCCCAGGTGTCTGCCCGGCTCTATGAGCAACACGGTTTTGTGCAGCTGCTGCGCCGTATAGGCAGCAACAACGCCGGCGGCAGTAGCGCCATAAATACATACATCCACTTCGCGCACCGTTTGGGCCTGTACAGGTATCAGGTTGCCCGTGAGCCCGCTGATGAGCAGGAATAATTGTTTGAAAAAACTTTTCATATCAGGGATTAATTGGGTGGTTAACAATACCGGGAATTTAATCAAAATCAGTGCGAATGACAAACGGTGTTTTCCACACCCAAAAAGGGAGACAACAGCGTATATGCTTCGCTGTTATCTCCCTCCGGACACCCGTATTTCAGGGACTATATAAATCGAACCAGCAGCAATATCAGGCAGCACAACAAGATGACGAGCGCCACCCGGTTAACGATCCAGACGATATTACTGATATGTTTTTTATCTTTCTGCATCATACTGCCTGTAACCTCCGGCAGTGTTGAATTCGTAGGTTCCATACTTTTATTGTTTTAATGCATTATAAAAAAGAAAGTACGTTTTGATACTGCATACAAACGATGAGCAGCAGGATCAATCCGATGATGAGCTTGATGAGCATCCGCACGCGGGAGAAACGCCCGGCATGCCTGATCAGTACTTCATTTGTTTCCATCTGCATAAATATTTATTAATTATAGTTGACGGGTTTGATGAAATTATATTTATCCTTTACCGGTTTAATCTTTCCGTTGATGAGTTTTAACCGGATAACGATTTTATTTAAAGATGAATACCAGGACATACTTGTTTAATGATTTATTTTTTTTCTGAATCCTTCCGGTGTAGTACCGGTATTTTTTTTGAAGAAAGTAATAAAGTAGGAAGTACTCTCGAACCCCAGCTGGTCGGCAATTTCCGCCACTGACTGCACGGTATACTGCAATAGCCGCTGGGCTTCAATGGCTACCCGTTTCCGGATCAGCTCTCCGCTCGACACCATCCTGTAATGACGGCATAGCCGGTTCAGGTAATTGGTGGTCAGATGCAGTTGCTTCGCATAAAAAGACGGCGCTTTATATGTCAGATAATGGACCTCCAGCAATACTTCAAACTGTCTTACCTTCTCTGCTTTATTATCTTTTTTTCCCGGTATACCGGCAGTATTGAACTTACGGTCCAACTCACACAGCAGGATGTTGAGGTAGGAGCGCAACACCTTATCGGCGCCTTTTTGCTGGCCCTCAAATTCTTTTTGCATGAAAGTGGTGAGTACTTTCCACCGGGCCGCCTGTGGCGGGTCCGGACGGATGTAACAGCCCATCTCCTTTTGCAGAAACGAGAACTGGTACAGTACATTGTTGTTATACCGTAACGAAAAAAAATCTGCGGCAAAGCAGACGATACTGCCGGTTGCTTCCCTGTTAATATCCAGTCGGAATACATTGTCGGGTCGTACACATATGATCTTCGGCTGGTCCAGGCGCACCACTGCCTGATCAATCATGGCTGTTCCCTGTGCCTGTTCTATAAACAGGATGGAATAGAAAGATTGTTTGTGTGGTTGCTCCAGCCACGCATATTTTTCCAATATACGCTCCAGCCGCCCTGTCCAGAAAAGATCATAGGCAGCGCCAAACATGCTGACAGGGAAGACAGTGATGTCTCCTGTTTTGTTCCTCATGTAAGCGTTTAAGATGATTCACACACGAATACCAGCTATTTACGCTGTGAAGGCAGGAGGCTTAAAGATGCCGGGACTATACCGCAGCGGGTGATAAGGAGGGATATAAATAGCATAAACCGTGGGTGCTGCTACTGGTTCTCCAGCGGCAAAAACGGTTAACTGCGGGGAGAAGAAAGGAATACTTTCCCGTATTTTCAAATCAGTGGAAGACTCCTGTTTGTGCTGGTTTTCCGTAATCTTTATTTCCAGGTAACAGTCGCCGCCACAATCCGGCTCCAGTTGAAACCGGTCCAGACAAAGCGTCCGGGCAATGTATTGCCGGCTCAGATAAAACGACGCTACGATCCAACAATTACTGGTGGACTGTATAAAAACTATACATAATAACCATATGGATACGAGACGTTTCAATACTATCGTTACTGATTAAACGGTGTTGTTGCAACTGTTAACTGATGAACAAAGATAGGGGCTATTTGCAGATTATCTATCCTTGTCCGGTAAATAAGCGACTATTTTCTGATTCGTTTTGCTATTGCTTCCAGACCAGCTCATAATTTTCCGGCCGGAGCAAAAAAGAATCCTTGCAGGCAGTAGAACAAAATCCCAGTACTTTCTGCTGATAACGCGCCGTATCATAGATCCCCAGGCGCACCGGCATCCGGCAAACAGGATCTTTTTTATTAGCTACCAGGGCCGTGTCTATGGTAGCCCGCTCTGCTTCTTCGTGATGCATCGCATGGCCTTCGGCTTCTTTTTCAACGGTCTTCGGCTGGTTATTACAAGCGGCGGCCAATGCTATGCCGATCATCAAAATAGCTATTCTTTTCATACAGGTTATTGTTTAAAATAAATAAGTGACATGTACCATCGCCCGGTTGCCCGCTTTCACCCGCATATCTGCCAGTTGCTGCGATACGACCGGCTGAAAATTGCCGCCTATGGACATATTCTTCCAGGTCATTTCCACGCCGGTAGTCGCCAGCAGGGAATAACCGCCTGATACGTCCACGGAAAACCGTTTGTTTTCTGTATCCTTCTGTGCTGTTTCATATAACATACCCGCGTTTGGCGCAATGGTAACGTTATCGGTAATACGAAACTTGTAATAAGCCAGCACATTGGCGGTAAATTTATTACCATACTGATATTCGTACTGGTTGTTGGTATTCATTTTATAGCTCACGTTGGCATTGATGCCGAAATCCATCAACCGTACATCGTACATGGCATTCAGCGTAAAGTCGGTGCTGCCGGTACCCAGCTGGAAGCTGTTCGGGCTCTCCTCTCCCTCTTTCTTTTCCGTAGCTTCATAACGGCCCGTAGGCGCCTTGATGCCACCACCTATCCACAGCGATTGTACCAGCAGTTTGCTGCCCACGGTCTGTTGTTTATCCAGTAACTGGTAATAACCGACAACAGCGATATCTCCCAACCCGCTTTTGCTGCTGTTGATACCCTGGTTGCTGCGGGCATTGAAATTCACCGGTACAAATGCCAGTACCCGGAAACGTTTACCGATATTCCATCCGCCCCATAATTCAGCCGTCTGGTAGGTTTCGTCGGTGGTCATGTAAGAAGTCTTTCCACCAGGTCCCAGGTGAGTACGCAGGGTTTTGTACTGGTACCGTAAGCCCACAAACCTTTTCTTAAAATCGGGTAAAATGCCGATGTAATAGCTACCTACACCGCAGCCACAGATATCGCAGGCGCGGGTTTCATAGATACCGGTGATCACCAGCAATATTATCAGAAGTACTTTTTTCATCTTTCTTTTTTAATGATGTTGAAATGTTATTGTGCCTGTTCGGAAAACCGTTTGTCGGTAATGAATTTTTTATCGTTCAGGGTATTGAGAAATGCCAGTAATAATCGTTTATCCGTAGCCGTGAGGTCAATGCCCCGTTTACCATTCTTTTTCAGCAATGGATCCAGGGTAGGCATATCCTGTACTTCTGATGCATAATGGTCCAATACGCCATCCAGGGTATAAAAGCGGCCGTCATGCATGTAGGGCGCCGTGTATTGCAGATTTCTCAGGCTGGGCACCTTGAACTTGTATTTATCTGCCGGATTCAGGGTAATCGGATATCTGCCTTCATCATTGTTGGGGCCAATACCGATCCCATTATTCCGGAAAGAATAATCACTGAACATGGGTTCTGTATGGCACGCACTGCATTTTTGCTGATAAATCGCATAACCTGCTTTTTCATCGGCAGTAAACGTAGCGCCTTCCCCGCGCACCACCTGGTCGTATTTGGCATCGGCACTCACCAGCATCACCATAAACTGCGACATCGCTTTCATCATACGTGCCGTGGTGATTTCCTCCGTACCAAAAGCCTTCTTAAACAATGCCGGATATTGCGGGTGTGCCCGCAGTTTGTTTAATACATTATCCAGCTTTTCATCCATCTCTACCGGGTTGGTAATGGGGGCTATCGGCTGCAGGTCCAGGTCGAATACCCCACCATCCAGCATATAGGAAGGCTGCCACGCCAGGTTCATCATAGGTGGCGCATTCCGGCTGCCTAAGCGGTCGTCGATACCATGACTGACATCGTGCCCGTGATGGGTGAAAGCGGAGGTTTGTATATGGCAATCCCCGCAGGAAATGGTGTTGTTGCGTGATAGCCGGGGTTCATAAAACAGTTTACGTCCCAGTTCAAAACCTGCCTGTGTAATCTGGTTGGCATCCAGTTTATATACCGGCGCCGGAAAGTTGGCCGGCTGCCGGAAGCCTACAAATGCCGCTACCAGCTCGCCGCCCTTACTGCAGGCATATAAAGTGATGATCATTCCTACTATCGCTATCCAATGTCGTTTACCCATAACTGTTATATTTTAGGATTAGTTCTCTGTATGATCATGTGAAAACATGCTCGCGTAGTTGTTGGCCACATTGACACTGAAATCACTGAACATAACAGTAGGGTTGTTTTTGATGCTGACGTTGGTACCTCCGTTGAACATTTTCAGGATATCCACCATCAGGTGTACATTGGCCGCTCTTCCCTGCCGTACTTTCGGTATACCGCCGGCGTTGAGATCAATATGGATGGTTTTGATATTGTTGATGGTAGCAGCAGCATAGCCACCGAAGCCGCCGATGTGATAACGGAATTTCCGCTGACCGCTGGGATCTACCGGTGCAGCTGCTGCCGTACCTTCCATTTTAAAGAAAATGTAGCCGCTGTTCCAACCCCAGTACATGCCGTCATCCATGCCGCTGGAAGGATCCAGTACGCCGGTACGTTTGCTGATATCCATGGTGCTGCGCAGGCTATCTACCCCCAGTACAAAACTCAATCCGGTATACTCCCCTTCCGGTACCTGTACTTTCACAAACTGGGAAGCACCATCCGCTTCTGATACCAGGAAATAACTTTCTTCCTGTGGTACCGTATAGGTCTGACCGGCAGCATTGGTCACGCGGATATTGCTGACATAATATTTCAACAGGCCTACGCTGAATGTTTCACCAACCGCGTTGGTATAGGTACCTGTATTGAGCTGCAGATTTTTAGCGCCGGCGATATTGTCGAACTGTATGGACAAGGTGGCTTTCTGCCCGCTGTCTGCTGCTGGTTTCACGTCATCTTTTTTACAGGATGCCAGGGTACATGCAATACCTGTGGCCAGTAGTCCGATTTTTTTTATCAGTTGCATCATATTACTTTTTTGGTTTTACCAGGGAATGGGTGCACCCAATTCCCGGCGGGTAATAAATTGTTCGTCTGTTAGCGTATGCAGGAAAGCGAGGATGGCCGCTTTTTCCTGTTTATCCAGGTGTAACCCTCCCGATAGCTGCGCATCTGTGGTGATGCCGGGCTGTATACCGTCACTATAATGATCCAGTACGGCTGTCAGGTCCGGTAAACGGCCATCGTGCATATACGGGGCCGTATACACGAGATTACGCAGGGTGGGTGTCCGGTACTTCCCCAGATCCGCTGCTGCGTAGGTAACGCGGTAGCGGCCCTGGAACAGGCCTTCTTCGGCGGTATTGGTAAAATCCCGGTCTAACCCGTTGTTATGGTATTGCTGATCCGTAAATAAGGCGCCTGCGTGGCAACGGTTGCAGTGGCGGGCCACCAGCTGTAATCCCTGCTGTTCCTGTACGTTGAGTGTAGCTGTACCACGGAGATATTGATCATAGCGGCTGTTGCCGGAGATCAGGGTACGCTGGAACTGTGCCAGCGCCTTTACCACATCTGTCGCCCGGATATCGCGCTGAAACACCTTGTTGAACAGCGATACATAGGCAGGCACCGCCTTTAACTCCTGCACCAGCGTTTCCAGGTCCTGCCCCATTTCATCGGGATGCGTGAGCGGGCCAAATGCCTGGGATTCCAGGTTGGTGGCGCCGCCATCCCAGAAGAGGCCATTAACCGCCCAGGCCAGGTTCATCAACGTGGGTGCATGCCGGGATAACCGTTTGCCCGAAACACCTGCCCTGCTGAGGGCTTCGCCGTCTGAAAAGGCCAGCTCCGGCCGGTGGCAGGTAGCGCAGGAGAGCTGGTTGTTGCCCGATAAGCGGGTATCATAGAACAGCTGCCGTCCCAATGCAATACCATCAGGACTAAGTGGATTATCCGGTGTTGCCGGCAACGCCGGGAAACCGGCAGGCACCGACAGGATCGCCGCAGGAATAACTTCCTCCGCCTCCCGCCTGCAAGCCAGCCATAACGGCAGCAACAGCGCTATATAGCATACCTTTTTACGCATCCGGATTACTTCGTATTGACTGGCATCAGTTGAATAGCCTTGGTACCGTAGTTATCAGCCACCTGTTTCATTTCTGCCGGCTGTGCGGCGCCGATACGCGGTGTTTTCATCAGGTCTACGCCAGCGATGATTTTTGCGACATCTACCTGGAAGGTAATGCTACCTGATTGTTGCTCATTCACCACCAGTGGCGCCGGCAGGTCTGTTTGCAACGTTCTGTAATTGGTATTGAGACCTGTTTCTACGGATAATGCTACCGGCGCTGCACCAGACAGGATGCTGCCTTTCAGGGAAGAGAACAGGTAGCTGGTATGCCACATCCAGGAGATGTTGGTCATGCCGTTGAGCTGCGATAACTCACCCGCCTGCAGGCTCAGGTTATCATTATAGGTAGCATCCACGCCAATAGAAAAAATGACCCGGCGGTAGGTACCGGCTGGTACATCCCGTAGTTCCACCGTCTCGCGTTTACGGGCCGGATAGGTATACTTTCCGTCCTGAATGGAAATGGCCGCATTTTCTTCCAGCAGGAAATAGGCGGATGGTACTTTCCAGGTGGTACCCTGCTCATTTACCAGGGCGATGTTACTCACCCAGTAGCGCAACTGGCTAAAGCTGTATTTGGTATCGTTGATGGTAAATTCCTTGTTCAGGGCAAAGTCTTCATTGCCTACCCGGGCATCAAAGGTGAGCGTTGTTTGTCCTTTGGTATTACCGGTAGCTGGCGTTGTTGTATCATTTTTGCTGCAGGCCGCGCATAACAAAGCCATGGCGGATAGTGTCAAAATAAATTTCATAAATATTGTTTAGGATTCCAACCGGAATATATGGGCAATAGCAAGCCATCTCCCCTGCAAAGCAGGACAGGCAGGTACAGACACAGTGCATCTGTTTTGTATGACACCCTGTTAGGGTGCATACAAAAGAAAATAGCATACCTGATTACCCGATTACTACGGCGTAGCAATGCGGTAACGAAATGGTCAATACATCATGAAAAATAATGGCAGGAGATTAGCTGGCTATCGGCGGACGAAACAGCCCGGAAGGTTGATCTACAGGCATGCCCATGGCATCCGGAGATAAAGGATGGTGAAGGGTTGCGGCCAAAGGAGGAACCGGCAACAGGTCGTCTGCAGGCGGACAAAAAATTTCCACCTTATTATCCGCTTTCCGCTCAGGGTTTTCCTGGCTTCTGCGGTCCTCTTCTTTTAATTGTTTTTTCAGGTGACATTTACCATTACAATGCAGCTGTGGTTTATCGCGGTTGATACACAGATTTTTTGCAATGTAGCTCTGATTCAGGTAGTAGTCGAGCATCACAACATAACGGCCTGAGAGCTGGCAAACCCAGATCAGCATGAACATTACCGTTATCAGTTGTTTCCGCATTCTTTATCAGATTGTTAAAAGTGCTGCAAAGTTATTGATTAAAGGTTACTTCAACAACAACTATTACGAATAAGTTTACGAAAATCAAGATTCATACATAGGAAGAAAAAATAACAGGTATTCATCTCCCGATAGCGAAACATATCTGACAAAAACAGTATTTTCACTCCAGGCAGCATCGGGCTTCTACCCTTGCGAAGCCGCTTGTCCGGTGCCCTATCAGTGGCGTATGATCATTTATGGCGCCGGTACCGCAACGAAAGACATTTTTATCATTGGAACTATCCAGCTGCATCACTACTACACAAACACAAATCGTATAGTGGTCACCGTTATATATCATCAACATAAAAACGGGTATGTTGTAAAAGGTAACTGCAGCTACTTTCCCTGTTTTCACCTTACAAAAAAACAAACCAATGGCACTAAAAATATATGCACATGAGTTTGAAGAAATACTATACGAAAGCAAGTCTGCCGACTATCAGCTCACCACAGATGAAAATGTGCGGGAAGAAACCATTCGTTCTGCCAGTGCGTTGGGTAGTGGCAGCTATCAGCGTATATACCTGGATAACATAACCATCGGTTATGGCCAGGCCCATCTTGCAGACAACCTGTTGTTGCATTATGAAGCAGACCATGCCACCGTAGAAATGCACTTTAACCTGTCTGGCAGCAGTCTGACAACTGACCGGCACCTGCAGCACCCGCTGGCATTCCAACATCATCAACATAATATTGTATACGGCCCTTCCTTCAAAGGCCGGGTGGAATGGGGACAACAACAGCCGCTGGAACTGTTTGAAGTAAATATGGCGCCGGCATTTTTCCACCGGCATATCGCTAATGGTCCCGGCCTCCTCCATGCTTTCGGAAAAAAGATCGATCAGGCTATTCCTGCGCTGTTATGTAATCATAATCTGGTGATTACGCCCCAGATGCTGATGGTGATCAAATCCATCATTCACTGTCCCCGTACCGGTATTTTTAAACAGCTGCTGATAGAAGGGAAAGTATTGGAATTACTCCTGTTGCAACTGGAGCAGTTTACCAGCCACGACTGCCGTGCTTTCTGCTCCCTGAAAAAAACAGACATCGATAAAATATATCAGGCCCGGGACATCATCGCGTCGCGCCCCCATGCCCCCTGTTCGCTGCTGGATCTGGCGCAGCTGATCGGCACCAATGAGTTTACGCTGAAAAAAGGATTTAAGGAAATATTTGGTACCACCGTATTCGGGTATCTGCAGGAGATAAAAATGGAACAGGCACACAGAATGATCCTGGAGGGGAAAAATATCAATGAGGTAGCGGATTTCACAGGATACAAACATCATTCCCACTTCACTGCCGCCTTTAAACGAAAATTCGGATTAGCGCCCGGCAAACTGAAACAAAACAGATAATGCCTGTAAACAGCTACGCATTTCCCTGCAGCGATGATCAGCTGCCGGAAAATGCGTAGTACAATATTTATATCGCCTTATTTCTCAGCGGCTATACTTTTCTTCGGGTAGTTGAAAAGTACAGAAGTGACAATAGGTACGACGAAGATGGCTACTGTTAAAATAGACGTGAGTACATCTGCCTGAGAACTTTCCAGGAAATGGGTCAGCGGAGATTCCGGGAAGAAGTGTTCATAAATAGACAGGCTCAGTTTCAGCCCCAGGATACCGATCACCACAAAGGCAGCCGTTTCCAGGAAAGTATAGCGGGTCATCAGTTTCACAAAAGCCTGCGCCACAAAACGCATGGCGAGGATACCAATAAATACGCCCAAACAAACCAGCAGAATATTATCTGTAAATGCCACAGCCGCGAAAATATTATCGATCGAAAATGCCATATCCATTAGCTCCACCAACGCCACGGTAGCCCAGAAAGGTCCGATAGCACCAACGGTAGCCTTATATAGCCAGTTCTTGCCTTTGTCGATAGACTCCTCTTCTTTTTCTTCCTGGCCGGCCGCACGTTTTTCTTTCCACCAGCTGAACACCAGGTACAACAGGTACAAACCACCAACGGGTTTAAGCCACCAGATCTTAATCAGGAAGGAAGCGAACAGCATAGCCAGACCCCGGAATAAATAAGCGCCGAAGATACCCCATTTCAAAGCGCGGTCACGTTGCTTTTCCGGCAGATCCATTACCATAGTAGCTAATACCGCTGCATTATCTACCGATAAAAGACTTTCAATGATCACCAGATTTCCTACGACAATTGCCGATGGTATAGGGTTGTCGATAATTTGTTGAATTAACTCATTCATTTTTCTTGGCTGTTTTTATATATAGGTTTGTTTCTACTTGTTGGCCATTGTAATAATCACGACCCTTCCTCCTTCTTCGCGTGACAGTAATAATTTTTTTCCATCCGTCAGTTCTACCATGGTACCGATAGGTATTTCCTTGTCTTCCGTCAGGTCTTTCAGGGAAGTCAGCTTTTGATTCACCAGTACCCATTTGTTTTGATGGAAGGTGAAATAGCCGACCGGTATTTTTTGTGCTGCCGTAATTTTTTCATTACGGATGGTATTTCTGTTGACATGCCACTGGAACAGGTATTGGTTGTTATACACCATAAGCCGGTGATTTTCCGGCTTCCATACGGTTGGCTTAAACTCGTAATAGAGGTCCAGCACGGGCAATGTGCCTTTATGCGGCGTACCACAGAAAGGACATTTAGGCGTGTTGGTATTGTCGAACACATACCATTTCTGTTCGCAGGCGGCATTGCTGCAAGGCTGCATCAGGTCTGTGGTTTTCAGCAATGCCTGCTCCCACATTTCTGCCGGTGGCCGCTGGGCGGGCTGATGTAAACCGGTGATAAAAGCCTGCTGAAACAGTTCTTTCAGGTAAGGCCCTGTTATCGTATACGGTATTTTGGTAACGTCTGCCCACGGCAATTCCTTCGGATTTACCTGATTCAGTTTCGGCCTGTTGGAGGCATCCTGCGGATGTTCTACAAACAGCGCTCTTTCGCCCATAGACAGCAGGTCATCTTTCTCTGTGTCCAGGTCGTGTACCTTGCCGCCTTTCAGCGGATGGCGGTACAACAGGTACATGTAAATCATCACCGCCAGGGCATGCAGGTCGGTTAAGCGGCTGGGCAGCTTCCTGCTGGCATCTTTGATATCCAGGTGTTTGGTGGCCAGTACTTCCGGCGCAATGAAATCGGCCGTACCGATTACATCAGGCGGAAATAAGCCCGGTACTACCAGGCCATCGATATCGATAATGGTAGCCGACCGGCTCACCGGGTCTACCAATACGTTTTTGTACGACAGGTCAGAATGCGCCAGTCCGGCCGCATGCAGGCGTTTTACGCCCCGGGCAATGTTCACGCATACCTGAAAATAACTGAGCCAGTTACCCAGCTCCGTTTCATCGAGGCGCAGGGCAAACTGTTTATTCCGGAATTTAGGAGAAGCAAACCACTTCCCTTCTTTCTCTTTTCCTCTGATCAGATCATTGGCCGCATAACCTTTCTTAAAAAAGAAATTCTGGTTGTAGCAAGGTACAATCAGGCCTACTTTCTTATCTGCTTCCACCATGTCGGTTGGCCAGCAATACAAATCCTTGTAATAGTTGCCGCCTTCCCGGTTAAAAAAGCTGTTATAATAATCTGTAACGATTTTTCTTAACCTTTCTCTCGAATTAAAGTCCTGTACATCGCGGTAGAAAGCCACCACATAGGATTTATCCGGGCTGAAATATACATCTTTCATCCCTCCCCGCATAGGTTCTCCATTATCCACGTATTGGTAGGATTTCCCTGCGTTGATGACAGAATTTACCGTTTTTGTATTCATAAAGCGATCATTACCTCATTAATATTCCTTTTCCAGCGCCATCCGGTGTTTAGCTCACAATCATGAGTGTGCGGTCGTCGTGGTTACCCGGACTCCAGAAATCCATCCAGGCCGATAACTGCGCCGCCACTTCCGGTTTGCCGCTGTTCAGCTCCACGGTCACCTGGTCGTCGTTTTTACCACCCAGGTCTGCCAGCAGTTCCTGCCAGGCAGTTATCTTTTCCAGGTTGGCTTCCACCACGAACTTCGGATCATAAATACCATCTGTCATTAACATCAGGTAAGCAAAATCAGGTACCAGCCTGAAACCGAAGCGGGTAGCGAATTTATCACTTTTAAAGATTTCCGGCATGGTAATAAAACGGGTACCACCGCCAAATTCGCCTACATCCAGCCAGTTCATCAGGGTAATTTCCGTAAGATCCTTGTTTAGCAGGCCTATCGGGCAGTCTCCTACGCCAAAAGTGAGGATGGCATAACCAAAGGGATATTTTTTCAGCAGCGCAAAGATAAGCGTTGCATGAAAATCCTTCACGGGTACTTCCAGTTTTGTGGCAAAATCTTCCAGTTTTTTATGGACAGACAAGGCTGCCTTCCCCAGGTTCTCATAAACAAAGTGGGCCAGCTTCTTCTGCGTATCTGCGCCCGCACCCGCTGCATGCTCGCCTACCAGGGTATCAAAATTCTCCCTGACTGCTGCCGTAAAATTTTGTTCAAAGTACTCCACAATGCCGGTACAGGCAATACGGGCGCCTTCGCGCGATAACCGGGCGCTGCCCGCACCATCCGATACGGCCAGTACGCTCCAGCCGCTGTCGTCGAAGTGCTTAAAGGCAAAATCGTCGTCGCGGAAGGAGCCCACATTGGCATGCGAACGCCCTCTTTTGGAAGCGACTACAATCTGTTTTTCGCCCAATACGCCGGCTACGGCCACATTATCTTCTTTCCAGAAAGGGGCATTTTTATCGCTGTCGATATTTTTCCAAAGTGATTTCGGATTCGGATTAATGACCAGCGGGATTATTTTTTCGTGCAACGCCGCATCCGGCGCTTCACCGGCCAGCCGGAACTGCAATGTCACCTTTATATCTCCGCTTTTCACCGGCGTACCCTGGATGCTCTCTTTTTCATTATCATAGGTGAGGCCGTATGCTTCCAGCCCCGCTATATCTGAAAAAATAAAATCTTTCCAGTTCAGCTTTATAAAATCCAGCTTTGCTTCATACACCTTACCTACCGTTGCGTTAGGAATGGAGACGGATTGTTGCTGAATATCTGCCAATCTGTTTTTAAACTGCCATGTATCCATGAGTAGCTGTTGATTTTCCAATATTTGTTTTGCGGCCTGCATGATCGCTTCCTCCTTTACAAACGCCTCAAACAGTTGCTGCCTGTTGCTCGCCAGAGGAATATTCCGCACCGCAAAAAGTTTCTCAATATATGTTCTCTCTGTACTCATCTTACGGTCTTTTATCCCTGCGTTCTGTTGACATCAAATCCGCCTTCCCCGATCCCATAGGTACCTTTGTTGCCACACCACGGACAGGTACTGACCTTTTCTTCTCCGATACAATGTATCTGACCGCAGCTGCACATGGCAAACGCAATCTGGTTGCCGCAGCAGGGGCAGGTAGGGTTACCAATCAGCTCATCACTGTTGATACGGGTAGGTCCCGCACTGTTATCGGATAATTCATAATAGGCATTATCTACCTGAAAAGCGCCTACCAGCTTATACGACATGGTATTCAGATTCAGACCGTACAGCTCCGCATCTTTCACAGACCGGCGGTACTTCATCAGGTAAGGCCGCTGCATGTTCTGGCATTTTGCTACCAGTACCGCATAGTTGCTATCGGTGTATTGCTTTGGTGGCAATGGTTTAGACAGATCTATTTTAGACAGCGTATCGCCGTGATGTATTTTTGCCAGTTCAAAACCGGCGGCATTTTTTTCTACACTCTCACTACTGGTTTTGATAGAATCCGTTACCCACTTGAAAAACTGCTTATAGGCAGCTGCATCGCTGTTCCGGAAATACATCACGTTTTCAGTCAGTTCCCGCAGTACGCCGGCATCGGCTTCGTCGCCGAAGGAAACGGCCACCATATTGGCGGTACGCTGCCAGCTCTGCTTCCACTCTGCAATAACGGCTTTGGTATCATCTGTAGGTACCCCATCAGTGAACAAAAATACGATTGGCTTCCAGTCGCCTTTTTGCTCGTAGGTGGTTTTTACCTGATTTTTCCGCAGCTCATACATCAGGTGTCCTAATCCTTTACTCAGCGAAGTACCGCCCCCGATAGGGAAACGCGGCGGATAGAAGGTGATGATTTCCTGTAATGGCACCAGCGTTTTGGCCTGGCCGGCAAATACGATGATCGAAATCCAGACGGTTTCAATGGCATAAGGATCGGCCTTTAATGCCTGAATGATCTGGGACAGCCCCTCTTCTACCTGCTGTATGGGCTCTCCGACCATGGATTCGGAGACATCTATCAAAAAATAAATAGGGAGTCTTCTCATTATCTGAAATTTACAGAAGTTAGGTATACGGTACCCGGGCCGGTGATTTTCAGCGTGGTAAGGCCTTCTCCACCCAGCAGGTTATTGCCGGAGAAATGAGAAGACATCCTGCTCTGCATGTCTGCATTCATGCAGATAAAACTTTTTTCATCCACAAATACCGTTTGTCCCGGTTCCAGGTTCAGGGTGATCGGTGTACCAATGACATCCAGGAACACAGTACAGAAACCGGTGATTTTTTGCATAATCAGACCTGTTCCGCCGATTAAAGAAGTGATATTGAGTTTCACATCAATATCCACTTTATCCGAAGAACCTACATAGAAACCTGCGCGGCAGATGATACCACCGGAGATTTGTTTCAGGTTGACGGGCAACATGCCTACACGGCCTGCGATTACCAGTTTTTTGGGTGCGATATTCGTGTTGCACAGCTCCACCTGAAAGATACTTTCACCGGTCAGCTTTCTTTTGAGCAGTCCGGCTACTCCCTTATCAAATACATTGATGTTGGAGGTAATACCTTCTTCATAATAGATCAGCGCTCCTTTTTCACAAAAGAACTTTTCCTGTTGGGCTAATTCTACCTGCAGGCATTTGAAGTCATGCCCGATAAGTTTAACGTTCATTTTTCCGATTGTCAGATTACTAAATTCACTTCCTGAGGCGGCGCCGGCAGGGTTACTTCCTCCGTTGTGCCCATGCTTTTGTTTCCTTGTTCTATGGTATCAGACACCCATTTGAAGAATTGTTTGAGGGTGGCGCTATCCGCGGTATCCAGGTGCACCACGGTATCTGTCAGCTCTTTCAGCATATCATTATCCGCCATTTTACCGGCTGCGCAACCTACGATGGCAGCGAAGTTGAGGCTTTTCACCCGGGGGATCATTTCGCGGTACAGCTGTACATCCGATGGTTTACCATCTGTAAAGAGAAAGAGCAAAGGCCGCCAGTCTCCTTTCTGGGTAGGCGTACCTTTGCGTACTTCGCTGTTTACTTTTGCGTAGAGCAACTCCAGGCCCATCCCCGTGTGGGTAGGACCGCTTTGCGGGCAGGTGATTTCCGGCAACTGAAAGCTCACCAGTTCGGTGAGGGGCATCAGTTCTTTCACTTCCCTGTCGAAAGTGATGATACTGAGCCACAGGGAATCCAGCGCCTGGGCGTCCATGCGGAGGGTATTGACCATTCCGCTCAAAGCATTGTTTAATGCCTGTATGGGTTCACCATACATGGAACCTGAGGTATCCAATAAAAAATATACCGGTAGTCTTCGCATCACTAAATTTTAAAAACCTTAAACCACAATATTCAGTTCAGACGGCGGTGGTGGCAGTTCATTCAGGCCTACCACTTCTTTTCCGGAGTCTTCCACTTTGGTGGAGCTTACGCCGATGGAGGCGGTTACCCAGGCAAAGAATTTGGAAATACTCTGGCTGTCGGCTGTATCCAGGCTTACCACATTTTCCGTGATTTGTTTCAGGATGGTGGTATCGGCGCCCGCACCGGCAGCACAGGCTACGGTGTAAGCCGTTTTACGTTTTTTGAATTCTGCCAGGCCACCCTGCCAGCTATCCGTAGGAATACCATCTGTCATGATAAACACGAGTGGTTTCCAGTCGCCTTTTTGTTCGGTAGTGGTTTTAGCCACTTCTCTGTCGATACAGTTGCTCACCAGCTGCAAAGCGTCTCCCAGTGCGGTGGTACCGGTAGCCCGGATATCTACCATCTGAAAGGAAGCCAGGTCGGTCAGGGGCACTGCCTGTCTGGCGGAGCTGTCGAAAGTAATGACGCTGATAAATGCCGTTTCAATTGCCTGTGGATTCTGACGCAGGGAGCTGATCATCACCTGTACGCCGTTCTTCACTGCTTCAATAGGCTCTCCGCTCATAGAGCCGGATGTATCCAACAAGAGGTATACGGGCAGTCTTCTCATACTATAAATAATTTAAGGTAACGGTGTTAATGGTTTCTTCCAGTTTTCTGTCTCTGGTAGGCTCACCGATGGCATTGAATTTCCATTCGCCATTGCGTTTGTAGAATACACCCATTACCATGGAAACGCTGCCTGCAAAGCTGGCTTCGTTGGCAATATCGTATTTGGCAAATACTTCTGTTACGCGGGAAGGCGTTCCTTCGTATATGCGTATAGACGCAAAAGGAATGGTACCGAAATCATGACCACGGAAGCTGTTCAGCATAAATGCCACATAAGATACCGCCGGGTTGAGCCGGGAAAAATCAACAGTGATCACTTCATTATCCAGTCCGTCATCACCCCCCATATCACCGGTCAGGTCATCTCCACTGTGACGGATGGCATTGTCTCTTGAAAACAATTGTCCGAAGTATACTACATCCACCAGTTTTTTGTTATCGTCGTACAGCGCGCAGCTACCGTCCAGGTCTACCGCTTCGGTGGATTTACCAAAGCCCAGTAATCCTTTTTTTACAATAGCGCCCCAGTTAATACCTACACAGATGTGTTGCAGTTTACTACCGTTGCTTTTCTCCAGGCTGATACGCTGGCCTTTCTGCAAATTAATTGCCATATCGTTGTTTATTAATTGTATTTATTTAAATAATCCTGTAAGCCACCTTTCATGCCGATGCCTACTGCTTCAAATTTCCATTTGCCTTCGCGTTTGTACAGGCGGCCGAATTCCACAGCTGTTTCGATAGAGAAATCTTCTTCCAGTTCGTATTTCAGGATTTCCTGATTGGTTACCGGATCAAAAATGCGGATCACGGAATTTCTTACCTGGCCGAAGTTTTGTCTTCTGCTTTCTGCATCGTGGATCGTTACCACCACACAGATCTCGGTGATCTCCGGTGTGATTTTCGTGAGGTCTATCTTGATCTGTTCATCATCGCCATCGCCCACACCAGTCAGGTTATCGCCGGAATGTTCTACGGAACCATCGGGTGTAGCCAGGTTATTATAAAATACGAAGTGCTGATCGGAAACAATCTTTTTATTCTCTCCCAATACAAACACAGAGGCATCCAGGTCAAATGCTGTACCGGTGCTGCTGCTGTTGGTATCCCAGCCCAGGCCAATCGTGAATTTCGGGGCATCAATGCTTTCGCGCTGTCCTTTTTGAAGATTAATTGCCATGATGTATTAATTTATGGTTATTAATAAATAAGTATTCCCGGATGTGTTCCAGGTTGTCTTTATAAAAGGCCATGGCATGATAATTATTGCCAATAGCCATATTATATAGCAGGTGTACAAAATCATTGGTTTGATTTTGCAGGAAGATGATACAGTCGGCCGGATCACTATGCAGGATGTATTTCACGATCCTCGTATTGATGGTAAAGTGGCCGCTTTTAATGATGGCATCCAGGTCGAAAATGGATTTCACCTGATGATAGTTCAGGTGATTTTCGATGTCCGGTGGAATATCCATATTCGTCAGCTCCGCGAAATACAGCAATCCCAGGTCATTTTGCAGGCCGTAATCCTGTACCATTTTCAGGATCATTTTTTCATGGCTGCCGGTGATACGGATATCATCGAGGAACAGTAACGTTTTACCTGTCAGGAATTCCCGGTCTATATGAAAGGAATCGCCGCCGATCAGTTGCATCCGCTGCGCTGCCGTGAGTGCCCCGTAATCATCTTTATAGGTAATGGTGCGGTGCACCTTCGTTTCCTGTACCACCGGAAAGCCCTGTTCTACCAACCACCTGTTGAGCTGAAAAACGAAATGGTTTTTCATGGCAAAAGTAGCGGTAGGAATAAATGCATACGGGCTGGAGATGACCACCAGCTGATCAGACACAGGATGACGCGACAGGTATTGCCGGATGAACCCCCTGGCCAGTTCGGTGCCAAATTCGCGGGCCACGGCCTCATCTCCGAATTTAAAACGGCTGTAGGCATTGGGGTCAAACCCGAATGCTTCTGCACAGGTAATTTTATGTAAAGAATAAGTAAACTGCATTACCGGACCACACTTAAAATGGAACTATGATTAGAATTGATTAACAGGCTATCTATTCCAACGGCGCTGGCGCCGGCTATGTCTGCCCTCGGGTTGTCCCCGATGTGAATCACTTCCTTTAAATTAATTCCTGCCCCTTTGCAACGTGCCACATTGTGCAGCATGTGCTGAAAAAACAACGGATTCGGCTTCGAAAGGCCCAGCTCATCGGAGTACAGCTGGAAGTCGAAATAATCTGACAGTTTGATTTCCTTCAATACCTTTCTCAGTGTTCGTCCTTTAATGAAACCGGTATTACTCAATACATTCACGGTGCATTCGCCGGTTGTTTTCAGCGTGGTTAATACAGGGATCGTTTCTTCGCTGTATACCAGCGGTAAGTGACTGAGCAGGAGTTGTTCCATCTGATCGTACAACTGATGAATGTCGATGTCGTATACGATATCAGCATCTTCATTGATCCTACTGATGACCATCAGGTACATCTCTTCTGCATCTATATTTTTCCCGGTTCTTTCATTGATCGCGTTGCACATCAGATCTACCTGACGGAAAACAGCGGTCACTTCTTCCAGGCTTTTCTGCTGCCGGTTGAAGTGAATATAAAAAAAGTGTGCTCGTTCTTTTTTGAATGCGGGGTCAGACTTTATCAAGGTTAACCACAAATCAAAAGAGTAATGTTTGTAATCCATCATGCTACAGTAGCTGATTTAAGCCATCATCAGGAATAGGTCAGTTTCTTCAGTTCATCCACAAAACTATCGGATTGATGTGGTTCACCAATGGCGCGGAATTTCCAGGCGCCGTCTTTGCGATACAGTTCTGCAAAGGTCATGGAGCACATACCGTTATAAGTATGATCGCCAGACAGGCTGAATTTGGCTATTTCCTTTCCTCTGCTGTCTACCGCACGGATAAAGGCATTATCAATCATACCAAAATGCTGGTTATTCTGCCGGCCGTTGTAGATGGTTACCATAAACAATATTTTCTGGTAACGGCCATCCAATGCGTCCAGTTTGATGATAATCTGCTCATCGTCGCCACCGCCGGCGCCGGTTCTGTTGTCGCCTGTCAGCCAGATATGGCCGGACGGGTGTTTCATGGAATTGAAGAATACCACATCGCCTTCGTACAGGCCTACACTTCTGCCATCTCTTGTTTGTACGCTTCTGCCCAGGTTGGCTACTTTTCCATTGTTGTCCAGCAGCATGGCTACTGCATCCAGGTCATATTCGTCTTCTTTCTTATCGCCACCAAATAATTTACCGAAAAAACCACCGCTGCTTTTTTGTTGTCTTACATCCCATCCCAATCCGATGGTAACGGTAGACAAATCAAATTCTTCTCCTTTATCATTTTTACGCAGATCAATGGTTTGACCTTTTATCAAATTAATAGCCATATGTCGGGATTTTACGTGTTTAGTACAGGGATTATTTTATAATCTGGCCTTTAAAGTATTTCGACAGGAAGTAAGCCAGGTCTTCTTTATAGCCGATACCGGAAGCTTCAAACTTCCATTTGCCATCTTTCAGGTACAGGCGACCGAATTCCACACCGGTTTCAATAGAGAAATCTTCTCCCAGTTCATATTTGGCAATTTCCTGTCCGTTGGCATCATCAACGATACGGATATACGAATTTCTGACCTGTCCGTAGTTTTGTTTTCTGGTAGCCGCATCATGAATGGTGACTACAAACAGGATCTCTTTCACCCGGGGATCTATTTTTGCCAGGTCTACCTGAATCGTTTCATCATCCCCCTCTGCACTGTTACCACCGGTAGGATCATCGCCGGTGTGATGCAGCGCGCCATCCGGCGAGTCTGTATTTCCATAAAAGATAAAAAATTCTTCCTGAATAATATGCCGGCCCTCATCAATCATAAATGCAGAAGCATCCAGATCAAAATCATAACCGGTTCCTTCGTTGGGATTCCACCCCAGCCCTACACTGATCTTCGACAGACCAATATCAATCCTTTGTCCTTTTTGCAAATTAATAGCCATCGTCTGGAAATTTAAACTCGGGTAATATAGTATATATAATCTACACAACAAAACTACATAACAAAAAATTCACATGTATATTAGCATCAAAAATCAGTCTTTCTGATATAGAAACGCGCAGGACTCCGTTCCTGCATCTCCTCTTCCGACCGGGCTTTCCGGCGGGTTTACTGCGTCGTGGGTAACATCGTTCGCAACATCCCCAGTTTCTACTTATCAACTTATCTTGCATCACACATTCATCTTTGATTGCCCGCTACATCACGGATCGTGCTACTATTGTGCTATGTTATTTTTCAAAGATACAGTATGCAGCACAGTAGAAAAATCACGGGAACCGGCTATTTTTTTTCTGCGGGCTTCCCGTCTGCATCTCTTCCACTCACCACAAACATGGTCCGCATCTGCCGGATATGATGCCGGCATGCAGGTTCCCTAATTTTTATCTTTTCTTTAACTATTTCGGGGAGATGTGTGAGCGGATTTTTTATCCTGCTGTTACGGGATGTCAGTTGCAGGGATCCCCTGATGCAGTCACCTGTTATATGGCAACGGCACTCGGATGCCGATCCTGATAAGTGGATGACGCCGGGGAATCAATTCCCCGGATCGTCATCCAACAGGTAGGGATAAATAGACACATCGGAAAAAATTTGCAGCGATGCGACCTCGCGGGCGCCCGATGCTGCTGCTTAGTTTTTCTTATTATATAAAGCTGGTTTCAGTATGATTACTTCACAAAAGCACCACGGCCCGGGATAACCCGCAGGCGGGTACGTATATCAGTCAGACAAAAAGTAATGGCGGCAAACGCAGCCCTGATAACGATACCAGGGAAATTACGACCCGCCGTTTCCAAAACAAAGATGGGAGGCCTATTGAAATAGATGTTCCCATTTTCATGCGGATGTATCATTGATAATAGTACGACGTTGTTAAAATATACTACGGCTGCGGATCGCTCAACGCGCGGTCAGCTGCGCCTGTGTATAGGCTGGCAGCGTGGGAAAAACCGGCAATTGCGCCGTTCCCAGTAATGCCAGATAAGTATTATGTCCATGCTGGTAGGCAAACCATTCCTGGTAAAACCGGAGTTTGGTAACCGGTGGCGGAGGCAAAGGAGCAGCCGGTAGTACGGGATGGGTAGCATTGTCCAGGCAGATGACCTGGTTCAGGCCACCAGTCTGTACATATACGGTACTCAGTTCACTTCGTACAAACGCCAGCGTTAGTCCCAGCAAACGTTTCAACCATTCGGCTGTTTCTACCGGAATATCATTGCTCATCACATCTGCCAGACCGGCAAACGCGAAAGGTACCAGGTCTTTATTGCTGTAGATACGGAATGCCTGCGCATTCGCCTGATTAAATACCTGATTGAAGTACTGCACAAAATCCTGATCTCCTACGGAAGGCGCCGCAAAAGTATACACCGACCAATTCACGGCAGCATTGCTGATCGTGGTTTTCAACAGCAGCGCATACGCACCAGCCAATGCGCCACCCAGGCTATGCCCGGTTATGGTAATATTCAGGTTTCCCTGACTGTTACTCGAAATATATTGCAGGTATTCCGCCAGACTCATGCCGTTATTGCCGGGGCGCAGACTGCTCAGGGATTTAATCCCTTTGAAAATACCATTGGAAATATGACCGTTCATCCAGGGTGTTGTGTTGTACACATCCAGGTCTTCCACAATGTCTGTAAGATCAGACCATACCGTGCCCCGAATGGCAATAATATACCGCTGGGGATCATCCTGGTGCTGTACCATATACATCAGGTTTGCCTGATTTGTAGCATACCATACCAGTTGCCAGTTGTTACCGGTGGCATAAGGCGCGTGCGGCTGTGACAGCAGGGATTCCAGGTATGGCTGGTCGGGTGCATATGCCAGCCCTGAAAGGGTCATACATACCTGCGCGTCAGTTTGTTGATAAGTGTTGAATAGGGACATCGTATTGAATTTATAAATAATCAGCATGCGGTGGGCCAACCGCCGGCGTTTGTAACACCGGCAATACCGCAGATACAGGGATCCTTATTTTAAAAACTTATTGCACATGGCTGATCAGCAGCTGCATCATGCTGTCAGACGATTATTGTTTTCACATCGGTTGAACAGGAAACAGGTAATGGTCAAGTTTATTGTTGTGTTCTCCTGTTACTACAAAGGAACTTCATTCTTGCTTATCAGGGTATCCCTACTTTGGGGGAGCTTTGTTAATTGGTTCCTTTATACTTTCCCCGGATCAGTGCATGCCGGCTGTTGACTTCCAGTTTTTCGTAGATGTTGCGGATGTGAGACTTTACGGTTTCGAGGGAGATATTCAGCCGGATGGCGACTTCTTTATTGGTACATCCATCTTCAATAGCCTGTAGTATCTGGGCTTCGCGGGGTGTTATTTTTTCGTGCAGGCTTTCCCGTGACTTGGGGTTAAAATAAGCCACCACCTTTCGGGCAATGCCTGGCGACATTGGTGCACCACCTTCCTGCAGCGATAACAAGGCTTCTTTTATTTTCAGCAACGGAGTTTGCTTCAACAGATAACCGGTAGCGCCTGCGCACAATGCCTGGAATATTTTATCCGGGTCATCATAAATGGTGAGCATCGCCACCTGACAGCGGGGCGCTCTCTTTTTAATCAGCGGAATGCCTTTAATACCGGATTGTCCGGGCAAACCAATATCAGACAATACGATGTCCAGCGTCACCGTTGCCGGCCAGCTATTCATGAAATCCGTTACGGTGCCGCCGGTAACCGGGCAGCTAAAACCTGGCTGATGATTGAAAAAATCGATCAGCGTTTGCCGTACCACCGGATCATCTTCAATAATACCCAAGTTTATCATCCTGTAAAAATGTTGTAATAAATCCAGAAATATTGCCCCTACTTTGGGGGAGATCTTTTAACAAGGTACCTGTAACAACAGGCAATAACGATCCTTTTCCCGGCTTACCTGCAACGCCCCTTTCATACCTGCAGCCCGTCGCTGCATATTGGCCATGCCCTGCCCGCCCTGGTAGTTTTTCATCCGGTTGCTGTCTCCGGAACAATGGTTACATACCAGCAAGGCTGTGGTAGTGGCGCCAAAGGTGAGCCGTACGGTAATGGCCGGCGTACTCGTATAACGCGCCGCGTTGGTCATCGCTTCCTTGAAAATCAGGAAAAAGTTTTGCCGCACCCGTTGCTGCAAAGCCCGGCTGGTATAATCTCCCTGCAACTCCAGCACACAGGTAATATCCAGTTCCTGCTGCAGGTTGTTGAGGTAATCCTTGATGCGGGAAACCAGGTCCGCTGCCGTATCAAAGCGGGCATCAATCGACCACACCATATCGCTCATCATCCCCAGCGCATATTTGCTGGCGGCAGCAATTTTCTGCAGCGCCGTACTTTCGCCGGACTGCATGCTGAGCATATCTGCCTGGAAATAAATACGCGTCAGCGAACTACCTACTTCATCATGCAGGTCGGCCGCAATCTTGGAACGTAGCTGCTGCTCTTTCAGCAATTGCATCATCCGGTAGCGGAATGCCAGGAATACCAGCACACCTGCCGCCAGTACTACACACATGCGGAACCACCAGGTCTGATAAAACGCCGGCACTACAGTCAGCGGAATACTCAGCAGTTCCCGGAACACCGCCTGGCCTGGTATACGCGCGGCCAGCTGCAGCTGATAATGCCCGGGCGCCATCCCCGCAAAAGCAATTTCCTGTTGCGGGCCAACCTCCTGCCAGGGCGCCTCCTGATTTAAACGGTAATAATAATAGAACTGACTCACAGTAGGATCTACGCCGCCGAAACGCAGGGAGAAATATTGTATATCGGGGCTGACGGTGAGCGCAGGCGCCGATTGATAAGGCAATGTGAAATCGTGCTGTAAACCACTTTTGTTGCCGGTAGTAAAGCTGGTGAAACTAATGTTTACAGGGCTTTTACCCGGATGATAGGCTACCAGCTCCTGCATGTTAAATGCCACAATACCATTCAACGTACCCAGGTATACCTGGTTGCCGTAGCGGCAAACAGCCGAATGATTAAACTCATTGGAAGGCAGCTGATCATGCCGGGCATAATTTTTTATCTGTTTGTTCACCAGATTAATGATGCTGAGTCCCTGATCGGTAGCAGCAATCACGTCGTCGCCTATACGTTGCAGCGAATAAACAGCATTACCCGCCAGGCCATTGCTGGTATTGATTTCCTGCAATATCTGCTGCTGCCTGTTAAAGAGCACGATACCACGGCCATTGGTACCACCCCAGAAAACATCCTGTACAGGCAGGATATCATAAAAAGATTCATTGGCATAGTCCGGATGTGTATTTTCAAACAGGCGTTGCAACTCCCTGCTTTCCGGCCGGTATAAAAAAAGTCCTTCCACCGTGGAGATGTAACGCTCCTTTCCGGCGATCAGGATATCAAAGATTTTTGCCTGCTGCAATGCACGCCCCGCAACACTTTCCGGCAGCAATCGGTGTGCGGTACGGGTATGCACATTCAGCAGATACACGCCGTTATAGGTACCTACCCATACCAGGGAATCATTTTCCCGGGTGAGGGCAGTGGTGTATTTGTTGAGGACACGGTGTTGCCAGGGTATCTGTACCGTATCCTGCCAGAAAGGCTGCAGCGTATTTTTAGTGGTATGATACCATAACAATCCATCCCCTTCAGAGCCCAGCAATAAACTATCTCCCTGCCAGGGCAGGATCGTATAAATAAAATTGCGGGCGATGTTTTTTTTCTCTCCGGTTTGCTCATCTACCTGTATAAAACCTTCCTGATAAGATCCCATATATAGTTGATTACCGTGCCGGTGTATACAGCGGATACTTTGCGGGATGGCCGTTTCTTCTGCAGACGCCAGCAACGACCGGAAGGGCGTGCGCTGCTGCTCCAGCAGTACCACGCCTTTAGCCAGGGTCAGATAGGTACGCCCGGCATGACTTTTGGCCGTGGTGACCCGGAAAATACGCTGATACGGCGGTGCAATGGGCAACACTTCACTGCATTGCCGGGTATTTACGTTCCAGGTAACAAATCCGATTCTGTTGATGAAGAGGCCCATCTCTCCCACCCCCATCGGTAAAATAAATACACGGCCTCTCAGCCGGATGCTATCATTCAGTGGATGTTGCCATCGGGATAACAGCCCGGAATGTTTATTGAAAATATAAATGCCTTTCCGTTCAAGATAAAAATAAATATCCCCTGTTTCCGCAAAATACAACTGCCCGTTGATGTAGCCGGCCAAAGACTTCATGGGATAAAATACCGGTGGCATAAACCGGCCGGCATCCGGAAACAGCTTTACAAAACGGCCATTACATACCACCCATAATTCTCCTTTCACAGGTTCATTAATCGATTCAATACTGGCGAGCCCTACTTCATTGGGATTGAGATGCCCCAGGTCTGCCACCAATAATAATTCGTCCTGCACGACCCGGTATATTTTCGCATCCCTGGTGCCTACGTATATGGTGCCATCCAACCCTTGCCCCATAATAGTGATGTAGGGGCCGGTATCATCACCGGTACTTCCGGCAGGCGCTATCCGGGCAGTGGTCCAGCTTTTCAGGTCGAAGCGGCTCAGCCCTTTCCGGGTAGCGATCCAGAGATGATCTGTTTTATCAATAAATATACAGGTGATGCTGTTGGCCAGAATAGCCGGTTTGGTGGTGAGGTTGAAGGTGAGCACCTGATTCCCGTCGTAACGATGCAGGCCGCTGCTGCTGAAAAACCACAGGATACCTTTGCTGTCGGGCGTCACCTGATTAATGTTGGCATCCCGCAGTGACTCCGGCAGCGGAATGTACCGGTAATGGAAATCAGGACGGGCAATCGCAGGGAAATAATTACAAAATAATAAACAGGATAACAGACATAAACATCTCATAATGATAGCAACAAAAAACACCTACACTGGGATAGCAACCCAATGATACGCATTTTCACAGGATTCTCCCACAGGTACCGGGCAATAAAATATCCTGGCGCCCCTTTTACGAAGCCACCAGGATCATACTTATCAAACATTGAACTAACCTGCATGTTAATGGTCGCCGCTCCACCTGCTGTGGTTGCGGGCACCCGAAGGCTTACTGAATAGCGGCCAGCCGGGTATCGGGCAACGTCACCAGTACGTTGCGCTGCAAAAACGGCATGCGTATCAGCATTTTCTGCTGCCCTGCCACACCTACAATTTCTACTGTGAGGTCGGTGAGCGCACCTTCTTTCATGGTCACCTGTTTGCCGGGTGAAAAGGAAGTATCAGATACTTCCAGCTCCTGCTCTTCTGCCAGCACCAGTCTGATATTACGTATAGTCGTTTCCGGTACTCTTGCCACTTCCCGGCCGGCACGCACATAATGCAGCGCGCCATCTATACTGAGGCCGCCGTAAAAGGCCTCCTGATCTTCCAGGAAAACAAAAATACATGAAGGGAATAGTGGCGTATCCACATACCGTTGCCGGTTGTTCCATACACGTAAAGATCGTTTGGTGGGTAAAAAAGCATGAATACCTTTAAAGGACAGTTTCTCCGCTATTTTTTTCTCATAACGGGCTTTGGTATATATTATATACCATCCGGGCACGAACTTTCTCATTGGGACAGTTTTCGATACATTTTTCGATACATAGAAAATAATATGGAACCGGTCTGCTGACAACTGGTCCCAGGTGTAAAGGACCCGTTATACTTCCACGTCTTATTTCTCATACTACAGCCGGCATGCAGCCAATAGCGCTACTTACCAAAGGGCAACAGTTCTCTGTAAAATTACCGGTGATCCGACGGATGATAACAGTTTGCAGGGCATATTAATCACAACAGGGCTCTCTTCAGGCAAACATACCAAGGGTTCAAATAGTAACTATACCATACTCCTGGTTGTAAATTAATAAACTAAATCAACACAACAAAAGATAAAAATAAAAGCCGGCAAAAAGTAACATATGGTTTTCACTTTTTGCCGGCTTCACTCCTTACCGTTTATTTATCATTATTGTCCTACAGCAAGACTGGCATTTACAATACCCCATCCGAAATCAGGATTCTTGTTGGAAGCATAGCTGGATGCACGTTTCATTCTGGCCACAATGCTATCTCTCGGATAAGCCGGATATTTACTCCACACCAGCGCTGCAATACCTGCGCAACTGGCGGTAGCTACAGAAGAACCTCCCACCGTAGAAGGAACATCACCACTCATCGCAGTAGAGAGCGGATTTCTGCCATTGGATACTTTCTCCATTACAATGGTGAAGGCTACTTCCGATCCTACGTGGCAGCTTTCACAACGTTGTGTCAGGTTATCTTTCACACCGGTTACGGCGTATACTTCCGGCATATTGGCGGGGAAGATCACTCCTACCCAACCGGCAAAGATGCTGAAGGAAGTACCGGCTGCACAGAAAATCAGTTTCTTTTTGTTGTTGGCATACCGCACGGCATCTCTGATGGAACTTACAGAGAAAGGTGTACCCAGACTCATACTGATGATTTTCACTGCAGCATCATCTCCACCCTGCAGGTAGGCATTGGCCACTCCCTGCTGTGATTCAGAACTTAACAGCACTACATTTTCTGCTGCATTTACCACTGCCAGATTACAGTTGTAGGCAATACCTGCTGCACTGCCGCTGGTACCCCGTGGGGCAGCCATCGCACCGGCCATGCTGGTACCGTGACCACAAACATCCGCAGGTGTTGCACCCGGATAGGTCACCAGTTTCTGTATAGTTCTGCCACTGGAAGCGCCCTGATTAAACAAAGATCCCAGGTTAGCCTGATCCGGACTTACGCCTGTATCAATGATCATTACTTTTACGTTCTGGCCAGTGGATTTTGTCCAGGCTTCTGTGATATGATGATAGGGATGGTTCCAGGATTGTTTGGCTCCCGGCGTGATGGCAGTATAATCTGTGCCCGCTATCAGATCGGTTTTAGGGTTGTTGCTCCCACAGCCAAAAGAAAGCAGATCTGATTTGGTAGAAGGCGCCGAAGCGGTCACCGCAAATTTGGTATTGCTTCTTTCATCCATAAAAGCGCCATAACCAGCTGGTTCGGCATAACGCACGAGGCGGGAAGCTCTCAATGCTTTTACCGTAGCGAGATGGCTAACTTTTACTGTGAAGTAAGGCAGTTTGTTTTCAGGAAATACCACAGCATCTTTTGCGATGGCATTTTTCTGACCACGTTCATTTTCCAGCACCAGGTTCATCACCTGATTACGTACACTTCTCCAATCATTACTGTTTACATCAATCTGATCTATTTTCTTATCAAGATCGGCAAAACCGGCCGGTTGATAACCCACGGTCAGGATACTGTCGCCTTGCAACAGGGCACTCCACACCATGTTATCATTGGCTGATTTCCAGTCGAATTGGTTGGTTTTAAATAGTTGGTCTTTGATAAAAGCGTTGATGGCAGATTTTGGAATAACTTCTTTCGGATTTACAGGTTCCGGGGCCTGCAGTACCGTTTCCCGCTTCTGACAGGACAGTAACGTGGAAAACAGGATACATGCGACAAGTGCATTGTTTCTTTTCATGTGTGAATTTTTAGATGATATAATTATTGAACTAAAAAAGGTTAACTATTGCGGAGTAGAGACGCTCCCTTTTCGGAAAGACTGGTTTTTCATGACCGTTATCCGGGTTTGCTACAGATATGGTGATTTTCTCCGGCTAACGCCCAGGGTTACACTAAAAAGCGAGGGCAACAAACAGGTGGTCATCCTGTTTTTATTTGGGTAACTGTTTTTTTGGCAATCAGCTGCATGAGTTCATAGGAAAATCTGTTTATAAAAAAGTGGTTACCGGGCATCCGCCGGAAATCCACGGGTATAGTTGTTTCCTGCTGCCATAACCGGATTGATTCCGCAGACATCACTTCCCGGGTACCTGTCACTACAGTAATGGGTATATCCAGCGGCGGTTTTTCCTCGTAGCGATACAATTCACTGGCTTTGAAGTCTGCCCGCAGTATCGGCTCCAGGTAGTGCAACAATTCTTCATGCTGCAGTACTTCTGCAGGACTCCCATCCATCTCTCTGACGATGTTTATAAAATCAGCTATCGGCAGTAAATGTTTGGGATCCTGTTGCCGGGCCGGATCTGCCGGGCCGCTGGTACCGGTTATATAAAGATGTGCAGGTGGCTCATGACCGTTTTCCACGATCATACGGGTGAGCAGGTAAGCAATCAATCCGCCCAGGCTATGCCCATAAATGGCATAGGTCCGGTTAGACAATATATTTTTCACCTGCCGGTAAATATCTGCAGCCAGGTCGTGTACATCATCCAGTAAAGGTTCATGGGTACGTTGGCCCCGGCCGGGATACTCGAATGGCAGCAGGCGCAGGGAAGACGGTGCTACCGCTTCGAAATGCCGGTAAGCATGTTTATTGCCGCCGGCAAAGGGTAAACAAATCAGGTTTATTTTCTCCATATCAACCAGGGTTTAAAAGCAGGTCTTCCTGTACAACGGTAACGGATACACGACTACTACCATGTTCATAATATATAATCGGAAAATAGTAATGGGCAGGTGTACCGGCCGGACTTTCATACAGATAACAGCAACTGGGAAACGGGCCCGGGTGCAGGGTAAAAGCGGTTTAAATTTCAGGAATCCGGGTTCTCCTCTCTTCAACAGGGCAACACTATAGGTAATTCTATCTCAACAGCATCAATGTCAGTAGGTTCTTTATCGCACTAAATTAACAAACAAATGTTAACCTCCCAAAAAAAGAGAATAAATAATTGTTAACTCATTAAGGGCATTATACCGCCTATAACCGGCACTGCTGCTGATATTGCGGTGGTGCGCTCCTGTCACAGCGTACAGATGGGCAGGTATCCTGCTATTATATATTACCTGCATCACACACCAGGGATGCGGCAATTACCTGCGCGTATTTCTCCCCGATTAAGGGTTAAGGGTACGCTTTCTGAGAACACGTAGCAGCCGGGATAAGTAATTATCCGGATGCTGTTTATATTGCAGTAGTTTATCACCAATAAATCCCCTTTAACATGAAAAAACAATCCCCTTCCAAATTGCAGTTAAAAAAAATCAGGATTGCCGCGCTGCAACCCGTACAACCCGAACAAATACGCGGTGGCGCTCCTACTACTACCGTGCAAAGCATCACCTGTCCCGGTAATGAAGCCTGTTACAGTGGCATCATTGCCTGTGAATCTGTGCGTATCTGTAATGCCTGATTCCATGTTCCATGCGGCCCAAATGCCGTATAACCATGACCGGTAGTGCCGGTAAATCCGCTGTAACACTTTGTTATAGCGGATTTTTAACACAACCACCTTATCATCTGGTTCACAAATTTCTTTTCATTTTTACAAATGTGTATAAAAAACACACCATGTTGTTACTGTAGACAAAATTCCATAGTCACTGTAAAGTCAATAGCAGCAAGGATCGCTATACTACTTTTGTCCATTTTTTCAGCAAGAAAAAAATATTACATACAGACTATAGAATTAGTGGGAATAAATTATATTTGATTTATTCTAAACCTCAATTCTAGTTTTATGAGACGCACCAAAATCTATGTTAACTCAACATTAGCCCTGTTGGTAACACTGCTTACCATCTCCAGTTGTAAAAAAGAAAACGCTAATGACGGGCCTGTAGCCCCGGAAAAACCAGCAGCAGAGCAAGCTGTAGAGGACCATTTAACGATCACGCCTGAGAGACAAAAAGTGATCGACTTTTTCAACAACAACAAAAATGCCCGTGGCCAAGCCACAGGCGCGGTAGCAGCTGCCACTTACCGTTCATTCACCATCAACTACGCCGCCAGTGTTCCTAACGACATTAAAACGTTAGTAAACGGAGAAATTGATCAACTGTACAACACCAGCATCACTGCTACCACCAAGTCACGCATGACCGGCGCTCCTATCAATGTATATTCCAGCCCGGGAAGTGGTGATTTATTTTATGTTAACGGTAACGTATATATTGTAAACTTCAATGTATACCGCCAGGTACATACCGGCGCCGGTAACGTTATCTTCCATGAATTGTTCCACTACCTCCACGATCGTTGGGTATCCGGAGGTTTTAACAACTCTACCATCATCAACTACTACCGCAACATCCGTACAGCGGGTGTTTATCCGGCAGGTTCCTATGTACTGTCTAACCAGGGTGAATACTTTGCTGTATCTGCAGAAGCTAATTACTGCAGCACCAGCAGACCGCCTTACAACGCATCTACATTCAGCAGTTCAGATCCTAATCTGAAAAGTTACCTGACCACCAATTTCTAGTTTTTTCTTTCTGTATAAAAAGGTTGCTCTCTGGCAGGAGAGCAACCTTTTTTCATGGTTATATCCGTTGTTTTATTCTTGCCGGGCTCACCCCGAATTTCTTTTTAAACTCATTACTGAAATGCTGCAACGTAGTATAACCGGTTTCATAAGCGACTTCCGTTACAGACAGCTCCCCTGCCGACAGCAGGCTGCGGGCGATTTCCAGGCGATGATCTTTCAGGTAACCAAAAACCGTATGATGAAAGACCTGTTTAAAACCTTTCTTTAATTTAAATTCATTTAATCCTACCTGTTTGCACAACATGGTGAAAGAAGGTGGATTTTGTAAATCATGTAACAGGATATCGCGGGCCAGCTCCACTTTTTTAATATCTGCCGGTAACAACCGGAAACCACGTTTCGGTGCTGCCACAGTTTGTTCCAGCTGCTCGCACTGTAATGTTAATAGTTCCAGTACCTGCGACTGCAGGTATAATTTATTCCAGGTTCCCTGATAATGGTTGTTACTGATTTCACTGATCAGGAACTGCATGCGCGGCGTAATAGGCCGGCTGTCGTGCCAGGCCTGCGGCCCGGGTTGATAGCGAAACATACTATTGGCCAGTTCATCTGTCACCGGGCCGATATCCTGTACCAGCTGCTGAAAACGTTCGGGCAGAAAACTCAGCAGAAACAATTGCATATTGTGCTGCTTTTTAAAAACAGTGGTGGCGGTAGCATATGGATTCTTCAACACCGTATGTTGCCCGGCCGTATAATGACGCGTAGTACGATCTTCAAATGACGTGACGCTACAGGAACCCTGTTGCAGGAAAACAAAACCCGGTAAAGGTGTTGTTTCCTCCGTAGTTACCTGTATGTTTTCGTGGATATCCAGGTGGCAGTACCCAATATGTACGCCATCAAAATAAAGGTGACGAAAACGTAGTTGCGCGCAATCCGCAATATCCGCCTGTTCTTCCTGCCATATCTCCGGCTTTACATGCGGTACCGGTACAGGATTCGGCTGTATGGATATCCTTTCTCTGGCATCATTGGTAAACACAACTGTCATAAAAAATCCGTTTTACGCAAATTTTCCTCCGTTTTCTGCAACAGCAGGTCTGGTATAAAGCGTCAATTTGCTGATAAATAAAAAACTAATTAAAACCTATTGCTAAACAACAAGCATGTATTACCGACACTTAACGCGGACCTCCCCCTATGTCCGGGGGATGATTTTAACCAGATTTTAACATTCTTTAAATGATACTTAGAAACCACCATATCATGAAAGCTGGTACCAACCTGCAGGGACTGGAGCGGCTGATCTATTTTTTTGTATATAAAGTATTCCGCTACCGTTATGATGTAGTCATGCAAAACCTGTCACGATCCTTCCCTGAACGTTCCTATGCAGAGATAAAAGAATTGACCCGTCAGTTTTACCGGCATTTCAGCCACCTGTTCCTGGAAATCATCCGCATGTTCACCAGGCCTGAAAAACAGTTGAAAAGGCAGTTAAAAATGCGTAACACGGAATTACTGGAGCATTATCACCGGCAGCACCGGAATATAATTATCATGTTGGGACATTACGGCAACTGGGAATGTGTGAGCCTTTGGCCCCGGTATTTTTCCTTTGACATTTACGGGGTCTTTAAGCCCTTGTCCAATAAATTCGCCGGCCGCATCATGGAAAAACTGCGCACCCGCTTCGGATTAAAGCTGCTGGCACAGGAACAGGCATCACGATTCATGTTGTCTAACCGGAAGAAAGCCAGTACCTATGTGATGATTTCTGACCAGTCTCCCGCCCGGAAAGCGGAATGCCTGGTCAACTTCCTCCACCAACCCACCCATGTGCTGACCGGAGCAGAAAGACTCGCCACCGCACTGGATGCCGTAGTGGTATATGCGGTCATCAATAAATCCGGTCAACCCGGCCACTGGGAAGTCACCTTTGAATTGATTACCGACCATCCCACCGCGATGGCGCCACATAATATTACCAAAAAGTTCAACCAGTTTCTGGAAAACGACATCCGTAAGTCTCCCGCCTACTGGCTGTGGACGCATCGTCGCTGGAAAACTAAATGCTTACAACCATGATGACACTGTTTAAAATCTGCTGTATGGCAGGCGGACTTTCAATTCTATTATTATTACTGGTTACCGGTATCCTCTATTTTCTGATTGTGGGCTGTCATAACAGCACCGTGGAATGAAGACATCCGGCTGTCTGGTCAGGTATGCTCCTGTTTGCAGCACCGTTTTTCTCCCGCGCTTTATACCTGCCCCGCCTCCCCGACAACCGTTCGGGCGGCCGGTATCAACGCCATTGTACCGGCGGCAGTAAGACTGCCCGCTGACAGCCTTAAAAAAATAACGGATGCTACCTTTGCTGCCGCGGAGGAATCAACTGCAGCAAAGGTAGCATCCGTATATGCGTTACAGTGGGTTACAGCACCACTTTCCCCGGATTTAATATCCCATTGGGATCAAACAGGGTTTTAATATCTTTCATCAACGCCAGCTGGGCGGCAGGAAACTGTTTGGACATAAAAGGACGCTGTAACAGGCCAATCCCGTGTTCACCGGAAATGACGCCGCCGTTGGCCAAAGCGAAATCATAGATTTCCGCCACTACCTGCGCCACCCTTTTTTCTTCTGCGGCATCTGCCTGCGCATTAAACTGCAGCATCGTATGCAGGTTACCATCCAGTGCATGTCCGAAACAGGCCACTGTCACACCATGTGCGGCACATATCGCTTCCACCTGGCGGATATAAGGATACAAAACAGATAAAGGCACGGCAATGTCAATGTCGCGGTACTTTTTAGCGCCACTGGTTAAAGCCGCGCCGATATTAAACCGGAGCTTCCATAATTGCTCTTTTTCCTTCGTTGTGGTAGCTGTGAGGATATTTTCTCCGGTATATTTTTCCAGTATAGCGCCAGCTTCTTCCATGGCTTCCATCAGCCGGTTTTCACTGCGCTCTTCCAGGTTCAGCAACACATGCGCATTTATCTGGTCTGTTACCAGTGGCAACGGCTCCGCTAAAAAGGCGGCGGCCACCTCCATGGCATTCCGGCAAATCAATTCTACCGCAGCAGGTAAAATACCGGATTGTTTAATGGCAACAATAGCCGCACAGGCATCTTCCAGCTTTTCAAAACCCGCCAGCAGCGACAACTGATGTTTCGGGGCCGGAATAAGCCGGTATACCACCTGCGTGATAATACCCAGCACGCCTTCGCTCCCGGTAAACAGCTGTGTCAGATTGAATCCTGTTGAATTTTTCATCACGTTGGCGCCTGTCCAGATGATTTCTCCCGTGGGCAATACGACCTGCAGGTTCAACACGTACTGCCGGGTGGTGCCATACTTACAGGAGCTGATACTCCCGGCATTTTCCGCCACATTACCACCCACAAAAGAATAGGCAGCACTGCTGGGCGGTACCGGAAAACAAAGCCCCGCTTCCTGTACGGCGGCGCACAGGTCGGCGGTGACCACGCCGGATTCCACGGTTACACAATGGTCTACCGTGTTGATACCGACGATTTTATTGAGTCTTTCCAACGACAGTACAATGCCGCGTTCTACGGGCAGCGCGCCGCCGGTCACTCCGCTGCCACCGCCTCGTGGCGTCACCGGGATCCGGTGTTCGTTGCATAATTGCAGGATACCCGCAATTTCTTCCGCCGTTCCCGGTTTAACCAATATATCAAAAGGGAAATGAAGGTCCAGCGTTTCATCCTTACCATATCCATACAGGATATCCGTGTCCGTTATCACATAACGGTCCCCGCAGATCGTCCGCAACGTAGCGACAACGATTTCCGGCAGGTTCACTGCATTATTGGTTGTTGTTATCATATCAGGTTAATACTGTTTGCTGTTCATAATCATACAACAATTCTTTTTCCCCGAATAGTCTTTCTGTGATAATGTTCCTTTCTGCGCAGGCAGCTACCAGCATATTGGATTGCACAATCGGGTTGGACTCATCGGTATATTTGATACTGCTGATAAATTCCAGCCAGGGCTCCTGCCCCATGGCATATACATACGCTTCTTTCGGATGAAAGATATTGATGAGGTGCATACCTCTTTCAAAATCGCAGCCAGCCAGCCTTCTGGACTGATCGTTGTCGCGGGTAATTTCTTCCGTAAGCAACGGCCCATATAACCAGGAAAGCGGGGCCCCATCACATTCCATCCCCAGGAACAGTACATCCACATCACCAATGACCTGTTGTACGTGTTCATATAATTTGGGTTCCATCACCCTCGAATCTGCCACAAACAGGAAGGTAAATTCCTCGATGGCAATATGATAACAGGCTTTTGCCCGGATGTTGAGATCACTATGTTCGCCTGTAAAAGGCAAACCTGTTATCACACAGTTTTCGAAGCGGATGTCTTCCATTTCATCAATTTCGACTACATTTTTAAAGCCCATCTGTTTGAATACCAGTTTCAGGCTGGGATCCTGCAGGGCGCCGCTATTGGTAGCCGGCACAATCAGGTTCCTGATTTTATGCCGCAAAGGCAGCAGGGTTTCCAGTACAATATGATCCTGGTGGTTATGGGTGATCAGCACATAGTCGATTACATCCGGCAAATCGATGTCGGAAAAATGCTCCACACTGGATTCATAGCCGTAGTAACTCACCAGCGGATCTACCAGGATACTGACATCCCTCGTTTCTATCAGGATACAGGCATGTCCGAAATAACGCATGCGGGCCTTGTTACCCGTATACTTGCGATAGGCCGGATGTTCCTGCTCCGTAAAAAAGGTATCGAACAAAGCCCGGTCTTTATCGGCTACGCCCAGTAAAGCCGCTACTTCATCGATAGCGCCAGCTTCTCTTTTCATTTTACTGAGGGCATCTATACCTGCGTGATGAAAAGGAATCGGCAAGTGCAATACATTTTCATCATCCAGCTGGGGGGTACTTAAACAAAACGGACGCTGGTCGTTATCCGTGATCCACAAAGCAATGCTTTGTGATGCTTCCGCATAAAACCGGCTTTTATACAATAAGGATTCAAATACGCGGAAAGAAGGATTGTTGTTGAGATCATATACCAGCTCCACATATCCTCTCAGTACTTCCGGTACCTGATCGTACAACGCTTCCAGGGAATATCCTTTGGCAATACTTTTTAGCAGCTGGTCCAGCTCCACTACTGCTTTGGCAAACTCAATAGCATCGGCCTGCCGGATGAGGGTCTCATCCCGCAGCTGTTTTACTTCCGCTACTCTTTTGCCGTTATAATCCATAAAAGGACCTCCCAGCATTTTGGGGTTCTTTACGGCCGCGGCGTGTATCTGTGGAGCCTTGATGTAGGAATTCATGATTTTCAGGTGCCGCCCTACTACATTCATCGCTGCAGTAGCCGGCGAAATCAGGTGCGTCCAGGCATACCACCTGTCTACCAGAGGACCAATAATTACATTCGGTTTCAGATGAAATAGTCCGTTTTTCATATAAAGTGTGACTTAAAATGTTTAACAAGATCAAAAATGCCCCTTTATTTGGCGGCCCGCTTCCGTTCTTCTTCCGCACCGGAACGCAACTTCATTTTTTTATTGTTGCCTTTTCCGAAACGGTAATTAAAGTTCAGTTTCACGGCCCGGGTATCATTCCTGATATCCCACAACTCATAGATACTGCCGGAGTTGGTATTAAATACAAATGCTTCTGTTTTCAGGAGATCCGTTACATTCAATGCGAGGTAACCGCGGTTTCCGAAAAGCGATTTTTTAATGCCAATACTCAGGCTGCTGTTGGGTTCATAAACAGAAGCCCCATCCAGGTTTTTGTATAGATACCAATAGGTTAATTCAGCCGACCATTGTTTGGTAATAGCGAAATTATTATTGGTATTGATATAAAAAGAAGGCTTGCCGTCATTACTGAAATCAATGCCATTTACCCGGCCCCGGAAGGCCTGGTAAAATACAGATATACTGTTATTGGAAGTCCACCACTGATTAATTTTTTTCGAATAGGATACATCCGCATTCCAGGATTGTCCCTGTTCAATATTCACCAGCATGGTTCCTGACACCCCTTTTTCCGCATCGGGAAATGCCATCGTTGTCATAAAATCGGTATACCGGGTATATCCCAACGTAGTTTGCAGGTCTCCTTTCCACGACCAGGTGACAGCGGCATTATACGACAGCTGCGGCCTCAGATAAGGGTTCCCCTGCATAAACGAAATCGCATTACTGATACGACGCAGCGGATTCAGATCCAGGTAAGCCGGGCGATCGATTCTTCTCCCAAACTGAAAATTAAAGCCATGTACTGCATTGGGCTTATAGTCGACAAAAACAGACGGAAATAACTGTATATAATTTTGCTTTACTTCCTGCTGTGTGAGTTCCTGCCGCCCATTTCCAATGGTTTGCTCACCGCGCAGCCCCAGCTGCACAGTTACTTTTTGCCATTGCTTGTTCAGATTCAGGTAAGCGGCATTCACCTGTTCGGTATACCGGAAATCATTATGACTGTAAGGTACCAGCGGACCGCCTACTCCCCCTACAAACGCCATCAGGTTGTCTGAACGGACGTAGCTGAGTTTTATGCCGCCCTCCAGCCTGATCTCCCGCCGCAGTGGCCGCACATAATCTATCTTACCTGAATAGATACGCAGTTTACCTCCCTGATCCAGCAGGATATTTTCTGCCCCCACGGAATCATCTGCCAGCCGGGTCTTCCGGTTGATCATATCCTGGGAAGACGTTTTCCGGTAATAGGAATAATCCAGGTCCACGGTCAGCTCACCGCCACTGGTATCCGTCTGGTGTACCAGGTGCATATTCGCTGCATAATTCGATAACCGGTCATTGGTCTTGTTTAAAAAATCATACCGGTTCACAGGTTTTGCGCCATTGTACGATTCCAAAGACCAGGCATCGGAATTACTGCGATAGGTCTGAAAACTTCCTGTACCGGATACCGACAGCGTAGTTCTTTTAGAAAGATAAAAATCAACACCTGCGGTAGGCGTATGGGTCCTGTATTTCCGGATATGATAATTTTCCGATACAAATTCCGTGAAGTGGTTGCCCGGCTCCAGAAATCTGCGTGTAGTCGCTGCCGTTCGGAACGTGTTGTTGGCCATGTAGGCGTAACTCAGGTACAGATTGTATTGCCGGTTCCGGAAGCCCAGGTCCAGTCCTCCGTTGTACTTCGGGTATCTTCCCTGTCCGTATCCGCCATTCACACTGCCGTTCCAGCCGTCTTTGCGGTTTTTCTTTCTGACAATATTAATGATGCCACCACTACCGGCGGCATCGTACCGGGCGGAAGGTTTAGGCATCAGCTCTATTTTCTGTATCCCGGATGCCGGCATCCCCCGCAGTAGATTCGCCAGGTCTTCGGCAGATAACTGCGACGCTTTGCCATCCAGGTATACCGTTACGCCGGCCTTTCCTTCCAGGTTGATTTGTCCGTCCTGTTTTACGCGGACGCCCGGTAATTTTTCCAATACTTCCAATGCGGAAGCGCCGATGCTGACGATGCTGTTTTCTACATTGACCACCGTTTTATCGATACGCCGTTCAATAAAAGGGGTTTCGCCCTTTACCGTCACCGCATTCAATTTCACCACGGCAGGCTGCAGTGACAACGCTCCCAGACCCACGGAGGGCTGCGCATCACGCACGGCTATATCCTGCCGGATAAACGTTTCAAAACGGGGCGCCGTTATTGTAATCGTATAGCTCCCCGGTGGCAGCCCGTCAAACAAAAACTTCCCTGTTGCATCGCTCAACGCGGTTTTCAATACCGCCGGGTGGCCGGTGCGGCTCAGCATCACAGTAGCATCCCGCACGCCTTTCCCCTGTGTATCCGATAAGCTGCCATGTATGTTTCCTTTCTCTCCTGTTTGTGCTTTCAGTGCTACAACCATTCCTAAAAACAAACACATCATGGCAGCGATATACCTCTTCATTCCGGTAATACTCCTTTTACTTTAACTGATGAACAAATTGTGATAAAAGCTGCGCTATCTCTTCTCCGGAAAAATACTGCCGGTCATAATCCATGATGATCACGATATCTGTACCATCTGTTTCTTTTACCATTACCTTGATGTTTAACGGGTAATGATAACGGTCCATATAAAAATCGCCGGTCATTACGGGCAGCTGATCCTGCACGGCCGGTGTTTCTGCCTGCCAGTTGCGGGCATTATGGAACTGCGAATAACTAAAACTTACCTGGTGCGGCTCCTGTCCCACCCATTCGCGGATTTTCCAGGCAGAAAACTGTGCATAGGCTTCGTACCGGTTCAACTGCTGCTGTATGGCTTCATAGCTATCAACTTCCGGCGCCCGGAAAGGCAGGATATTCCAGTACAGGCCTACCGCATTCAATGCATCCTGCAGTTCATGCGTTCTGCCGTTGAACAACAATCCCAGGAACAGTTCTTTCACGCCCCAGTGTTGCCGCAGCACCTCGGTACCTGTTTTCAGGAATACGGACCGCAACGACACCTTGTTGTTTTCTGCCACAGCTTTCAGCTGTTGTACCAGCGCCCTGTCCAGGTGTACAGAGCAGGAATCGGTGCCCTGTTCTGCCGTAGTCAGTGGTTGCAGCGGCAATGGCTGCCAGTTTTGTAATGCTTCCCGCCAGAACTGATTGTTTTTCTCATTGGCGGCGCCGGCTTCTCCCAGCTGTACATACTCACGGAAACTATCGGCTGGTATAACCACTGGTACCGTTTCTCCGTTTCTGGCGGCCAGATAACCCGCCAGCAATTCATTCTTCAATATGGTAAAGCCCCACCCATCCATGATCGCATGGTGACAGGTAAACATCAGTTCAAAGGCATGCGCTCCCAGTATAAAAATCCGGAACCGGAACAACAGCGATGGGGTATCCGTAATCCGAAACTTGCTGCGGATATCGGCTTCCCTCGCCGTGAGGATATACGCCTGTTGTTCCTGCGGCGACAAGGCCGTCAGGTCATCCACGGTAACCGTATCTCCCACAGTGGTTTTCACACACTGGCAGATATCTCCGTTATCCGGTCTGAAAAATACGGTGCGTAATACCCTGTGTTTTTCCTGCAGCTGTTGAATGCTCGTTTCCAATGCTGCCAGCGAGAACCGGGCATCTTCAAAACCCCAGGAAGAAATCGCATGATATACGCCTGCATCTGTAGCAGCCGCATCATAGGCATGGATAAGCACCCGTTGCATAGCGGTAACCGGGTATACATCTTCCACATCAAAATTTTCGTTCAGCGCATTGACTGCTGCAGCGCTCAAACCTTTGTAGGTCAGATCCACCGGCGTTAACCGGCTTTCAGTGGCGGCAGACAACTGTGTAATCAGTTGCTCCAGGCGGAATTGCCAGGCCGTTGCCAGCTTGCCGGCAGTAGCGGCCGTAAACTGTTCGCGGCTATACCCGACGGATAAACGTAGCTGACCACTCACGACCATACCGGAGATATCCAGCAAGGTCGTACGCTGCCGGTTGTCCGGATATTCGTGCCCATGATAATCACCGGAGAATTCAAACAGCGGCGTTTGATCACTGGCAGCAACACTGCCGCCGAAGTCGCCGAGATAGTTGAAGGTAACTGCCGGCGTTACCGCAGGCACTTTACCTGCCAGGTAATGCAGGATACCATAACCGATACCTTTACCCGGTACCCGGTGCAGGGATTCTTTCACGGCAATCAGCTGCGCAATCGGATCGGCCGCCTGCTGCAGGTCGAGCAACACCGGATACATACTGGTAAACCAGCCCACCGTGCGGCTGACATCCACATCAGCGCCTATCTGCTCGCGGCCATGGCCTTCGAGCCGTATCAGCACCTCCGGCTGTTTAAATACATCTGCCAGCGCCAGACTCAGTGCACCGATCAGTACATCATTCACTTCCGTGCGGTAAGCGCGGTAACACTGGGTTTGTAAACGGGTCGTCTGTGCTTCATCCAGCACAAAGGTGGTAACAGCCACATCTGCCACCCGGTTACTACCTTCCGGCATATCTACCGGCAAGGAAGCATCGGCAGCGGCAATAGCCGACCAGTAAGGAATTTCCTGCGCCAGTGTTTCACTGGCGGCATAAGCCAGTTGTTTTTCCTGCCAGTATTTAAAGGCATCTGTTTTTTGCGGCAGCCGTAATGCAGCGCCTATCTGATATTGATAATATAAGTTAGAGAGATCTTCCAGCAATATCCGCCATGACACACCATCTACCACGAGGTGATGTATTACCAGCAACAAACGGTCGCTGCTTTCACCGCGGAATAATCCCACACTGAACAACGGCCCTGTTTCCAGGTTAATACCCGCCTGCAGGCGGTCGCAATGTTGTCCGAATGCTGCTTCATCAGCCGGTGTAATCACCTCCAGGGCATAGCTTTGTTCCAGGCCTTTGTTTTCCTGTACCCAGCCGGCAGGACTGTTATAATAAACCATCCGCAACGCATCGTGGTGCTGTACCAGTTTATCCAGCGCTGCCCGCAAAGAAGCTGCTGCTATCGGCTCGCGGCTGTTCAGCAATACCGACTGGTTGAAATGATGGATACAGGTCTGGTCTCCCAGGAAGAAGGATGTCTGCACCGGGCTTAACGGAATAATACCGGTAACAGGTCCCTGATCTGCTACCCGGGTCACAGGTACGATATATTTTGCCAGATCCGTGATAACGGGATGCAGCAGGATATCCTGAATGGTGAGGGCATAGCCTCTTTGTTTCAGATAAGATACGACCTGTATCGATTTGATGGAGTCGCCTCCCAGTACAAAGAAATCGCCGTTCACGCCTACTGCCTGTTTTTGCAGTACTGCCTCAAAAGCGGCTACCAGCAATACTTCCCGGATACCTTGCGGCGCGATGTATTCTACGCCTGCAGATAAACCTGCGGCTTCCGGTTCCGGCAATGCCCGGAAATTGATTTTTCCGGTAGCGGTTAATGGTAACGCAGACAGCTGTACGAAATGCGATGGCAACATATAAGCCGGCAGCCGGTCTGTCAGATAAGCACGCAGGGTACTGCTGTTCAGCGACTCACGGGCAACAATATACGCCGTCAGTTGCTGTTCGCCCTGTTGATCGGGACGCGCGGCCACTACGGCACTTGCTACTGCCGGGTGTGTTTGTATCGCCGCGGCTACTTCACCGGTTTCCACGCGGTTGCCACGGATTTTCACCTGGTCGTCGCGACGGCCGGTAAATAAAATATTTCCGTCGGGCAGCCATCTGCCCAGGTCACCGGTACGGTACATCCGCTCTCCCGGCCGGAATGGGTTCGGCACAAACTTTTCTGCCGTCAGCTCCGGGCGATAGAGATAACCTCTTGCTACCCCACTGCCGCCGATACAGATTTCTCCGGTCACACCGGCAGGTACCAGGTTCAACGCATGATCAGTGATGTATACAAAAGTATTGGCGACCGGCCGGCCGATAGACAATACCGGACCCACAGCACCAGGTTGGTAGTGCAGTTCGGTAGCGGTAATGGTTGTTTCCGTAGGGCCGTACTCGTTATAAAAGTCATATTCCCCGCTCCACTGCGCTGCCACATCCTGCGGACAGCTATCACCACCGGCAATCACCCGCTTTAAGGCAGGATATTGTTTTACCGGAATGGTTTTCAGTACGCCTGGTACGGTATGCAAATGGGTAATTTCGTGCCGGGTAAGAAAAGCGGCGATCTTTTCAGGGTCCAGTCGCGTATCCGCATCCATCACGGTTAGGCGGGCGCCTGTACTGAATGCCAGGAAGATCTGTTCTACAGACGCATCAAAGGCAATGCTGGAGAACTGTAATATATTTTCACTGCTGGTGATACCAAACGTCCGGATCTGCGAGGTAATCAGGTTCACCACGGATCGGTGTTCCGTCATCACGCCTTTAGGCTTTCCGGTGGAACCGGAAGTATAGATGATATAAGCCAGGTCAGTAGCGTTATTGACTGCTTCCAGGTTTTCCTGTGCATAGTGATCTGCTTCCTGCCGGAACTGTTCCAGCAACGCAGCATCGATGACTACGCGGCACTGACTGTCTTCCAGGATATAACTTCTCCTTTCTGCCGGATACGTAGGATCAACCGGTACATAGGCGCCACCGGATTTTAATACCCCCAGTATCGCAATGATCATCCAGTCGCTACGCTCCAATTGTATGCCTACCAGCTCACCGGCTGTAATGCCATGGTGTTTGCGCAGGTAAGCACCCAGCTGATTGGCTATCGCATTTAATTCCTGGTAAGTCCATTCCTTTGTATCAAACACCAGAGCGGCTTGCTGTGGCGCAAGGGCTACCTGTGCTTCCAGCAACCGGGTAAGCGTTTGGGTAGCCGGGAAATCCACCGGCGCCGGATTAAAGGCGGTCAGCAGCTCTTCTTTTGCGGCGGCAGACAGGTAATCCCGCTGGTTGATGATTTGTTCCGCATCTATACTCATGGCATGCAGGATCTCCAGGTAAATGGCGCCTACCTGTTGCGCCGTTAAACCGGATTTCAGTTTCCGCAGCAGGTTGAATTTCACCTGCAGGTAACCGCCGGTATTATTCACTGTAAAATCCATGTAGGTGTTGGTACGGCCGGTTCCTTTCAGGTTCAGCGATGGCGCCGGCGTATCTGGTTGTACCGGTGCTTTCTCTTCCCGGATAGATTGGAATTCATGGAAATCCACGTAGTTGAAGAAGGTATCGAAAAACGGATTACCGGCTTCTGTTTGCTGGTGATGAATCCGGGCTATTTCCGGTAAGCTGAGTCTTTCATTTCCTTTCAGGCCGATGATTTTTTCGTGTACCTGCAGGATAAAGTCTGCGATTTTCACCGGGGCATCCACCACCATTTTAAAAGGAATGGTATTCAGGAAGCAACCCAGTATCCGGTCGCTGTCTTCACAATCCGGGCGGGTATTGGTTACCAGGCCGGCAATCACTTCTTCATCGTAGCTCAGTATTTTCAACAGATAGAGATACGCGCTGAATGAAATTACTTTCACGGTGGTATCCAGGTCTTCTGCCAGGTCTTCCAGTTTATCGGAATGTTTTTTATCCAGTACGTGCAGATAGCCGCTGTCATCCGGCGCCTGGGTAAAGAGATCCAGGCGTTTGGCTTCTGCCAGCTCCTGTTGCCAGAAGCTGTTCATCTGACTATCTTTTTTATCTACCTCATGCTGGATAATAAAATCGCGGTAATCTGCTTTCAGCGGTTCCGGTAAATAAGCAGGATCTTCTCCCAGTGTCAGGTACAGGTTATTCAGTTCTGTCATGAACAAGGCATCACTCCAGCCATCAATGATAGCGTGATGACATTGCCATACAAAGACAATTTTATTGTTGCCGACGTTAAATGCAGACATGCGCCACAACGGTGCGACCGAAACATCAAAAGGATGATGCAACTCTCCATCCACGAAAGTACGGATGATGTTGTTCTGCGTCTCATGTGGCAGGTCAGATAAATCCTTGTAGGGAATTTCTACGTTAATGCGGTGATGTACCAGCTGTACCTGGGTATCAAAATCCGTCACATTAAAGCTGGTTCTTAAGATAGCATGTTTATCCACGAGCAGCTGCAGGGCGCGGCGGAAACGTGCAATATCAAAGTCTGCAAAAATGCGCGGGTGCAATGACTGATCGTGGTATATACTGCGTTCCCGGTTGATGAGTGATTCGAAGACCATCCCCTTTTCCACATCACTCATGGGGAAGATATCGGCAATATTTTCTTTTTCCGGTAACAGATCCAATGCCAGTATCCGTTCTTTCAACGCCAATATTTCCGCTTTCACGGCCACTTCTGTTTCTTTCAGATAGTTATTGCGGCGTTCGATGGCGATGATGTTATCATAGCTGTGCGCCGCCAGCAAGGCCACCGTATTGTTTTTATAGATATCGGCAATCGGTATTTCCAGACTCATTTTTTTACGGATCTCCGTCATGAGGCGCAGGATTTTGATAGAGTCCCCGCCCAGGCTGAAGAAACTATCATTCACACCGATCTTTTCTTTGCCCAGTATCTCTTTCCAGATCATCAACAACCGTGCTTCCGCATCATTGCGCGGCGCTACGTACGGTACACCGGTAGACATCCCCGTTCCTTTAGGATCCGGCAATTTTTTCCGGTCTACTTTACCATTCGGGGTCAGCGGGAACTGCTCCAGCTGTACATAATGCGCCGGTAGCGCGTAGGATGGCAGTAATCCGGTCAGGTAGGTTTGCAGGTCGGCTGCCTGTAAAGTGGTGTTACCCACTACATAGGCGGCCAGTTCTTTATTGCCGGCAGCATCGGTTCTGACTACTACCGTGGCCAATTCCACGCCGGCATGTCCCTGCAGTGCATTTTCAATTTCACCCAGTTCAATGCGGTAGCCGCGGATCTTTACCTGGTCATCTTTCCGGCCGATGAAGATAATATTCCCATCGGCTTTCCATCTGGCGGAGTCGCCGGTACGATACATGCGTTCCGTTGGCTGAAACGGATCGGTGACAAATTTTTCTGCCGTCAGCTCCGGCTGGTGCAGGTAGCCACGGGCCAAACCGTTACCGGCAATATATATTTCGCCGGTAACGCCTGCAGGCACGGGTTGTTGCTCACTGTCCAATATATAAATACGGGTGCCCGGTATCGGTTTGCCAATAGACGGTACAATAGGGGCATCCCGCTCAAAGACATATACGCTGCTCCATACGGTAGCTTCCGTAGGGCCATATTCGTTAAAGAACCGGCAGTCCTGCAAGGCAGGCGCATTAAAGTGATCGGTTACCAGCTGCGCCGGACAAGCTTCCCCGGCTACAATGACTGCCCGCAGGTGATTATTCCTGTTGGCCAGCGCATTCAGTAATAATTTATAGTAAGATGGTACAGTTAACAAATGACTCACTGCATGATCTACCAGGTAACCGGCAATCAGGTCTACGTTGGCCACATCAATCTTACGGGTAATACAGAGGCAACCGCCATAACATAACGTTCCGAAAATACCGGCCACGGAGCTGTCGAAAGCAATAGACGACAACAGCAAAAACGACGTATAGGCGTCATAGATAGCCGGCCGGGACGAGAGGGAATGCATCAGGTTACCGTGTGTAATCAGTACGCCTTTAGGGTTGCCGGTAGAACCGGAAGTATAGATCACATAGGCCAGGTGATCCGGTGCGATCGTCACCGACGGTGCAGTCACCGGCGTTTCCAGCGTATCCAGCTGCACATCTACGGCAAATGATTCTCCTTCGTAGTAATCCAGGTCGAAAAAATATTCGGTCTGTGTCAGCAACATGCGGATACCGGTGTCTTTGATGACATAGGCTTTCCGGGCTGCCGGATAATCCGGGTCGATGGGCACATAAGCCGCACCGGCTTTCAGGATACCCCATATGCCGATCAGCATCTTCTCCGATCTGTCGAGCATAATGCCCACCATTTCGTTGGGCTTCACCTGGTGTTCCGTGATTAAGTAGTGAGCCAGCTGATTGGCTTTCTCCTGCAGCGCGCGGTAGGTGAGCTGTGTACCTTCAAAAGACACGGCAGTATGATCGGGATGCAGGGCCGCCTGCTGGTCCAGCAGGTCTACCACGGTTTGTTCACTAACAGGGCCCGCGATGGTGACGCCATGGTTAAAGTCTGCCAGCAATTGCTGCCGCTCGGCTGCCGACAGGTAAGAGAGCTGCTGCACCGGTAATGATGGCTGGCTGACAATGGCCGCCAGCAATTGTTCCAGGTGGGCAATCAGTTGTCTGATCTGCTGCTCCGTATATATGTCTACGTTATACTGCAGATTCAGGTGAATCGTTCCGGCAATTTCCTTGAAGTTAAAGACCATATCAAACCGGGCAGTATCGTGAGTGGTCTCTTCATACTCACCCACTGCCAATCCGGCCAAGGTTTGTCTTTCTTTCAGCTGGCTGTTATCGTCATGTCCTACCAACACCTGAATATCGAACAGCGGATTCCGGCTGATATCCCGCTGCAGCTGCAATGCTTCCACCAGTGAGCCAAACGGATATACCTGGTGCTCGTCTGCACCCAGTACCACCTTTCTGACGTTGGCCAGTACACTGCGGAAATCATCGGCGCCGCTGAACTGTGTTCTCAGCGCCAGTGTGTTCACATAAAAACCGATCTGGTCCTGCAGGTCGGCATGACTGCGGCCGGCGTTGGGCGTACCGATGATAATGTCTTCCTGGCCGGTGTAACGGTACAACAGTACGTTTACAGCAGCCAGGAGGCCCATAAACAAAGTAGCGCCCTGTTCCCGGCAGAGAGTCAGTACGTCTGCGCTGATGCCGGCATCCATCACCCTGTTCACCAAATGGCCGTTGTAGGTTTTGAGGGCCGGCCGTATCCGGTCGCCCGGGAGTTCCAGTACCGGCAGCTCTCCTGCAAAATGGTCCAGCCAATAGGCTTCGTGTGCCGCCAGCATTTCGCCGCTCAGTGCTTCCCGGTGCCAGGCAGCATAATCTTTATATTGGATATGCAGGGGTGTCAGCGGGTCGGGCTTGCCCTGCATATGTGCATTGTATAATTCCAGCAGTTCCCGGATGAGAATACCCATGGACCAGCCATCGCTGATAATGTGGTGCATCACATGTCCGAAGATCCATTTGTTATCTGCCACCTGGTATAAACCGGCGCGCAACAAGGGTCCGGTGGCCAGGTTAAAAGGCCGCAATGCGGCCGCCTGTACCAACTGCTTTGCTTTTTTATCGCGGTGTTCCAGCTGACGCAGATCGGTATACTCCAACGTAAAACCAATACGCTCTGCCGGCAGAATAAATTGCCGGATTTCTTCGCTGGCATCTTCCCGGAAAACCGTCCGCAGGTTTTCGTGTCTTTCTATCAGGCGGTCAAATGCAAATTCCAGCGCCTCCTGGCGCAAGTCGCCCTCAAACACATACACGCCAGACATGTTATAGGCAATATTGCCTTCTTCCTGCTGGCTTACCACCCACAACATCTTCTGGGAGGCAGACAGGGCATAGCTTTCCTGCAATCCGGTTTTCCGTATAGACTGATAGCCATCTTTCTGCTGCCGGTAGGAACTGATAAACTGTATAAGGTCTTCTTTATGGGTTTTGATTTCATTCAGCAATGCCTCATTCAGCACTCCTTTGGGAGCTTGCAAATCCAGCTTATCGTTTACTAACCGGACGTTTACCTTCAGTTCCTTTAATTTCGTATATAATTCAGCTACCATAAAGGGTCAATTTTAATTTTTGTTGTCGCAGGACAACAGTTGGACATAGGATGATGTATCCGGCTGCTACAAAGCATTGTTCGCCATCAGTTCAGTTTCCATTGCTTCAAATAATGCGTGGATATTATCCAGGCCAAAACCTTCGTAATTGTTGACACGTTGTACAATTTCATAGAAAAAAGTAGCGCGGTCGCCGATAGGCGCGGTGAAGATCTGGAACAGCAATGCACCGTCCAGCACATCGCACAGCACACCATGTTTTCTCAGTAACGTTACATCCAGGTGCGGGTATTTGGCGTTTAGTTTTTCATAATAGGAATCCGGATATCTGGTAAACCGTACGCCATTGGCACGCAATACTTCCACAGAACGGAAAATATTGGCTGATTCAAAGGCGATATGTTGTATACCGGCGCCATAATTCTGGTCAATAAACAACGATACCTGCGACCTTACACCATGATCCGGCTCTACCAGTACGTTGTTCATCTGTTTATTTTCTGACTGCAATACTTTCAGCAGCATACCGATCTTCTTCTCCTCTCCTACTTTTCTTTCATCGAATTGTTTAACTGTTTTAGACTGGAAGATGTTGTTGAAATAATTTTCCCAGAGATTGATTTCATTCAGCCGCAAAGCACAGGCCACATGATCAATTTTTTCGAGAGCAGAATCTTCTCCCAATACATCCCAGTCATCTTCAATATTCTTATATCCCGGCATAAAATCACCGGTATAATTATCATAGTTAATCAACACCACTTCATTATCATCAAATACTTTCAGGGAAGCATGTTCTACGGATCCTTTATCATCGGATACCACCACCGGGTGCTGTAAAGGAATCGCTCCATTTTTCAGGGCACGCTGAAAAGAAGCGCTTACATCTTCCACCTTCATGGCAAACCGTTTGATACCATTGCCATGCAGGTCCACAAAAGATACAATCTTATAGGAACTGGGCTGGGAAGCGGAAGTAATCACAATTTTGATATCATTCTTCACGATATAATAAGAACACCTGTCTTCTACGCCCGTTTCTGGTCCGCAGTAGGCCACTACTTTAAATCCCAGCGCTTTCACATGCCAGTAAACGACCATTTTTGCCATGCCCACATAATATTCAATGAAGTCGTATTCCATTTTTGGCAAATCGGTGGAGACAATGTTGTTCAGATTTTCCATATGACAATTTTTTTAAGATGATTAATGCATACGCGATTTGGTTGCGAGATATTGGGCCAGGCGTTCTATGCCTGTTTGAATCTGTGCGGGAGAAACATTACTGAAAGCGAGCCGGATCTCCTGGTCTCCTCCTTCACCCAGATAAAAGAATGACATCGGTGTAAAGATCACCCGGTATTGTTCTGCACAGGTGATCACATCTGCTTTGGTAATCCGGAAAGGCAGGCGGATAGTAATGAAAAAGCCCCCTTCCGGCGTGTTCCAGCTGATGTCCTGGGCACCCGGAAAAGCAGTGGCGTGGAATTGCGTTGCTAAAGCGGTTAACAGGTGCTGGCACTTTTCTTTGAGGTCATTGATTTTTTCTTTGTTCACAGCTTTGAGTGAATACTGGTGTTTATACAACATGCCGCCGAAAACAGCCTGATTCAGCGATGGGGTATTCACCGTGGTATAGCCTTTGGTTTTAGCCAGCAGGTCGCTCAACCGGGTCACCTGGCCTTCGTACATCAATTGCTGATCGGCTACCATCGCAGCCAGTCGCAAAGAGGGGTACAGGGTTTTGGAAAATGACCGCAGGTAAATTACCCGCTTGTTATCATCCATGGCTTTTATGGGTATATTTTCTTTCTCCCGGTAGGAAAAATCGCCGTAGGCATTATCTTCCAGGATATAAAAATCATATTGCTCCGCCAGTTCCAGCAGGCGGCGGCGGTTCTCCGGTGGCATGGCATTACCGGTCGGGTTCTGGTAATCTGCAATCACATATACCAGCTTTACATTTTTGCCCTGCTGGCGGCAGGATAATATTTTTTCTTCCAGCAACGGCAACGACATCCCCGATTCATTCACTGGTACAGGTTCCAGCGGATAACCGGCAATGAGGGCAAAATGCGTGATGCCCACATAGGTAGGATCTTCCACGATGATCACATCATTTTCCCGGTCACAAAGCGTCAGCACCGCCAGGTTGAGCGCTTCCTGCGTACCCACTGTAATCAGGATATCGGCCGGATCTGCCGTAATACCTTCGTCTTTTTGCAGGTATTGCGCCACTTCCTTATTGATGATTCCTTTTGTACGGTTGTATTGACCCAGGCTGCCTAAAATTTCATTCCGGTCTTTATTACCGGCTAACGCGATCGTATCTACGTAGTGATCAAAATAAGCGGAAAATTCCTGGATATCAAAGTAATGCTCATTGGGCCGGCCGGAAGCAAAAGAGATGGCTTCCGGATATTTCAACTGAATTTCATTCAGAAAACCCATCACATCTTCTCCCGTACTTTTCAATAAAGGGTTCACCTTACCGGCGATCTGTGGTACTACTATCATATCGAAAAATTTTCGGTGTTTTCTGTATCAAATAATTCATTATTGGCCCAGTAGATTTTTTCAATTTCTCCGGCAATACCTGCTACCGTCGGATAATTAAACAACACCTGCAGACTGATATTGACATCAAATACTTTTTTGATCTGGCTGGTCAGCCGGATGGCTTTTAAGCTATGTCCGCTCAGTTCAAAGAAATTATCATCCACCCCTATCTTTTCCTGGCCCAGTAATTCCTGCCACAAGGCTACCAGCTTTTCTTCCGTTTCATTACGCGGCGCCACGTAAGGCGTGGCTGTTTTCATACCCAGGCCGGCCGGTAATGGCAGCCGGTTACGGTCTACCTTACCATTTTCGGTCAGGGGCAGGGCTGGTAATGGCACATAGTGAGCCGGTATCATATAACCCGGTAAAGTCTGCGCCAGGAAACTACGTGTAGCCGATATAGTTAGTGCTGTTTTCATGACCAGGTAGGCTACCAGCTCCGGATTACCCTGCGCATCTTTTTTAGGTACTACCACGGCTTCTTCTATTTCCGGATGGCGGCGCAGCGCCGCCGTCACCTCACCTGGTTCGATGCGGTATCCCCGGATCTTTACCTGGTCATCTATACGACCGGCGAATACGATCTTACCTTCCGGCAGCCAGTAACCCAGGTCGCCGGTACGGTACATTTTTTCTCCCGGCCGGAACGGGTCTTCCACAAACCGGGTGGCCGTCAGTTCCGGGTTATTCCAATAACCATTGGCTACGCCATTGCCACTGATATAAATCTCACCGGTTACCCCTACCGGACATAACTGCCGCAACGCATCCAATACGTATACAGCGCCGTGGCAAAACGGTGCGCCCAGCGGAATGGGTACCGGCGGCTGTTGTACATCAATAGCTGTAATGAGTTTACCAATCGTGGCTTCAGAAGGACCGTAGTGGTTATATACGTTACAGGTACTCCCCTGCTCCCTCAGCGTGGTCAGGATATCCGGCGTCAGTTGTTCGCCACCGAAGATCAGGCACTTAGCGGGAGCAAACAGCTGACCGTTTGTTTGCAATGCTTTCCAGTGCGAAGGCACTATTTTGATGCCGTCCAGATTGGCCCGCAGCAATTGTTCCGACTCGATCACGGCTGCTGCGGTAAAGATGTGCAGCGTGATGCCTGTCATCAGTGCGGGATACAGAACCGTATTACCCAGATCGGCAGCAATGGTGGAAATCAACCCGCAGGTTTCACAATCTTCTATATTCGTATTACTCAGTACCCCATAGATATAATCCAGCAGTGCCCTGTGACTGATCATCACGCCTTTCGGCTGACCCGTAGAACCGGATGTATAAATCACATAGGCCAGGTCGTCCAGCCGGGCAGCCGGTGTACGGGCTGGTGTAGTGGCGGCTTCCGCATGTTCTTTTTTATCCTGCAGGTATACAGCGCCCTTATACTGTTTCAGTCGCGGCGTAAAGCTGGTTTGCGTGAGTAACAGCGTAATACCGGTATCTTTCAGCAGGAAGTCGATCCGCTCATCCGGATATTCCGGATCTATAGGCACATAGGCGTTGCCCAGTTTCAACACGGCCAGAATCGCTACAATCATATCAGCGGAGCGATCGAGCATGATGCCGATTAAACTGCCTGTTTTAATCAGGTAGTGTTTTTTCAGGTGGTTCATCAGCTGATTAGACTGATTTTCCAGTGCCCCGTAGGTGATACGTTGTTCTTTAAACACGAGTGCCAGGCGCTCCGGCGCATAGGCCGCCTGCGTGGCAAACTTGCTGACAAAGGTTTCTTCGTTGGTAAAATCTGATGCCTGATCAGCACGGAACTTCACCAGCAGTTGCTGTTTTTCTGCGGCGCTGAGATAAGGGAGTTCCTGTATCGCAGTACCCGGTGCTGCTATGATGGCTTCCAGCAACTGTATCAGGTGATCGGCCATTTGCAGGGCCGTATTCTTCGTATAGATGTCACTGTTATACCGGACGCCTACCTGAATATCTCCACCGGCCTCCACAAAATCGAACGACAGGTCGAACTTACTGTGCTGCCCTTCGCCGGCCTCATAGGCGCTGACTTTCAGGTCGCCCAGCTGCTGTGCTTCGCGGCTGTCCAGCTCCACATGCCGGAAAATCAGCATCACATCAAACAAAGGACTTCGGCTGATATCCCGTTGCAGGTTCAACGCATTAATCAGGTCATCGAAAGGATAGCCCTGGTGTGCATAGCCTTGCAACGTGCCTTGTTTCACGGTGCGCAACAGTTCCCGGTAAGTGTCGGTACCCTTGAACCGGGCCCGCAGCGCCAGTGTATTCAGGTAAAAACCGATCTGGTCATCCAGGTCGGCGTGTTCCCTGCCGGCAATCGGGCTGCCGATGACGATATCTTCCTGTCCGGAGTAACGGTACAACAGGAGGTTGACCAATGCCAGTAATCCCATGAACAGGGTGGCACCTTCTTCCCGGCACATATTCCGCACGCCTTTGGCTACCTTCGGCGGCATTGGCTTGCTGATAAATCCGCCGTTGTAGGTTTTTACGGCCGGACGTGGAAAGTCGCCATTGAGTTGCAGTACGGGTATAGTACCGGCAAACTGTGATAACCAGTATGCTTTATCGGCCTGCAAAGTAGCTGTCTGTCCCTGCTGCCATACGGCGAAATCCTTGTACTGTATGGGTAAAGGCCGTAAAGCGGCATCGCTGCCTTCGAGCCGGGCATTATACAGCTGCAGCAGTTCCCGGATGAGAATACCCATGGACCACTCATCGGTGATGATGTGGTGCAGCACATATACAAACACCCATTTCTGTGCGGCTACCTGGTACAACCCGGCTCTGATCAAGGGTCCGGTGGCGAGGTTAAACGCCGCCTGGCAATCTGCCTGTACCAACGCAATAGCTGCTGCTTCCGGATCCGCCGCCGACCGCAGGTCGCGGGTCTCCATCCGGAAACCACTGGCTGCTGCCGAACGGATGTATTGCCGGATCTCTCCTTCTTCATCTACCCCAAATACGGTCCGCAAACTTTCATGCCGCGCAATCAGGGCATCAAAAGATCCTGCAAAAGCCGCCTGATCCAACGCCCCTTCAAATACGTATACGCCCGGCATATTATACGCTACGTTGCTGTCTTCATACTGTCCCAGTATCCACAGCATACGCTGGGAAGCAGACAGTGGATAACTGTCTGCTTCCGGCGCTACCGGTATGTCTATTTTATCAGGATCCATACCTGCGGCACTCCCGGACAGGAAATCAAAGAGCGCTGTTTTGTGCTCTCTGATTTCTGCCAGTAATGCCGGATCTATATCAGATTGATCAGCAAACATTCTCAGCTTGCCGTCTATAATCTCCAGCAGGATATGATTTTCTTTTATTTTATTTAACAGTTCTCTCATAGATCGATTTCTATAAATCCGTCTCTTTGCTGTTTTTGATCACGCTGATCGATGATAAATGCCAGGTGTGCGCATAAATTCTCTACCGTCGGTTCCGTGAAGATGTGCTGGATGTTGATTTTCACGCCATAGTCTTTGCTGATCCGGGCTAACAACCGGATTACTTTCAGACTGTGTCCGCCGAGGTCAAAGAAGTTATCTTTGATACCTACTTTTTTCTTAGCCAGCAGCTCTTCCCATACGGCTACCATTTTTTCTTCCAACGGATTGCGCGGCGCTACATATTCCACACCGGCCAATACCGCCAGTCCTTCCGGCAACGGCAGGTTTTTACGGTCTGTTTTACCATTAGGCAGTAAAGGCAAAGTTTGCAGCTGTACATAATAACGGGGTACCATAAACGCCGGCAGGTGTTGCAATAACCAGGCGCGTATATCCGTAGCAGTGAGATTCTGTTTGCCGGTGAAATAAGCCACCAGTTCTTTTCCGTCTTCCTGCTGTGCGTGTGTTACCACTACCGCACCGGTGATGGCCGGATGTTTACGGAGGGTATTCTCTACCTCGCCGGTTTCGATACGGTAACCGTGTATTTTCACCTGGTTGTCTTTACGGCCTATCAAAGCGATATTGCCATCAGGCAGCCAGTAGCCCAGGTCGCCGGTACGGTACATTTTTTTACCCGCTTCAAATGGATCTGCTACAAATTTCTCTGTGGTCAGCGCTGGCTGGTGTAAGTAACCTTTGGTCACCCCTGCACCGCTGATGCAGATTTCACCCGGTACGCCGATCGGCTGCAGCTGGCCGTTTTCGCCGGTAATACGGATTTTGGTATTGGCGATCGGATGACCAATCAATACCGGTCCGTTGCCCGTGATACGGTATACTGTGCTATAGGTAGTGGTTTCGGTCGGACCATACAGGTTTCTCACCGTCATCTGCTCATAGTTCAGCGCGGACACCACCGCTGCCGGAATAGGCTCGCCAGCCATATTCAGTACACGCACGGCACTCAGGTCTGTCTGTTCTTTCAGCAAGGCATTCACCACACTCGGCACCGTATTCAGCAATATCCGCTGCTCTGTTTGCAGGTATTGCGTTACAGACAAGGCATCCGTTAACAGGCGCAATTGTTTGCCGGTAGTCAGCGGATAGAATATTTCAAACACCGACAGGTCAAAGCTGATAGAAGTCACCCCGAACACTACGTCTATTACTTCCTGGAATTCATCTATACTCCAATGGATAAACGCAGCTGCATTCGCGTGGGTAATCATCACGCCTTTCGGTGTACCCGTAGAACCAGAGGTGTAGATCACATAGGCCAGGTCTTCCGGCTGATGCACTTTTGCCAGGCTATCTGCCGGATATTGTGCTGCCTCTCTGCTGAAACGTTCCAGTTCCAGCTCATCCAGCACTACTTTACACTGACTGTCGGCCAGGATGTAATCAATTCTTTCCTGCGGATAGGCCGGATCAATCGGTACATAGGCACCACCGGATTTCAGCGCACCCAGGATGGCGATGACCATACCTTCATGGCGGCCGGTTTTAATACCGATCAGGTCTCCCGGCTGAATGGCATACTGCTTACGCAGGTAAGCCGCCAGCTGATTGGATTGTTGTTCCAGTTCCTGATAGGTCAGGCTGCGGTCATCAGACAACAATGCTGTTTGATGCGGGGTAGCAGCTGCCTGGGCTGTGAACAGGTCCGTGATGGTTTCTCCTGTAGGATACACCACGGATGTATTATTGAAGGTCTGCAGCAGGCTTTCTCTTTCATTACCACTGAGGAAGTCCAGTTGCCCCACGGGTTGCTCCGGTGCTGATACAATCGCTGTCAGCAATTGTTCAAAGTGATTCAGCAGCTGTGTGATAATTGTTTTCTCGTAGATATCACCATTGTACACCAGGTCTAATCGAAGCCCTGCTTCGGTTTCACCGAATTCAAATGACAGGTCGAATTTACTCAGGTGATAACCTTCATTTTCATAACCGGTTATTTCCAGCTCACCCAGTTGTTTTTTGACAGCGGATATATTGGTTTCTGCGTTCTGCAGGATGACCATTACATCAAACAAGGCACTTCTGCTCGTATCCCGTTTCAACTGCAGTTTGTCTACCAGTTCATCAAACGGATAGCGTTGATGTTCGTAACCGTCGAGAGAAAGTTGTCTTACTTCTGCCAGCAGTTCCAGGTAGCTCATATGACCGTTCATGCGGAGGCGCAGCGGTAAGGTATTGAGGTAGAAACCAATCTGGTCTTCCAGATCCGCATGTTCCCTGTTGGCAATCGGACTACCAATGATCAGGTCTTCCTGTTGTGTATAGCGGTGTAATAAAATACCAATCGCAGATTGCAGGGCCATAAACAAGGTACTACCCTGTTGCTGGTTCAAGGCTTTGATACCTTTAATCAGTTCTTTGCTGATAAAACGGGTCGTTTTACCACTGCGATAGGTTTTAACCGGCGGACGCGGATTACTACCTGGCAGTTCAAATACCGGCAGTTCACCGGCAAACTGTTTCAGCCAGTATGCTTCGTGCGTTTGCAACCAGTTACCTGCCAGTTGCTCCTGCTGCCATACCGCATAATCTTTGTATTGTATGCGCAATGGCGGTAATGCCAGTTTTTCTTTCCGCAGATGTGCATTATAGTACCCGAACAATTCCTGAATCAATATGCCCATAGACCAGGCATCACTGAGGATGTGATGGATCACATAGTTGAATACCCATTTATTATCGGCAATGCGGAATAACTCTGCACGTACCAATGGACCTGTTTCCAGATCAAACGCCTGCAGTTGCGATGCTTTTACCAATTCAATCAGGGCATTTTCCTGATCCGGCGTTTGCCGCAGGTCTACCTGATGGATACTGAATCCGTTCGCTTCCGGTTCCTGGATAAATTGTCTTACCTCACCCGCTTCGTTTGTTTTAAATACTGTGCGCAGAATTTCATGCCGGATCGCCAGGCTGTGGAAAGCCTGTTCCAATGCCGGGATATCCAGTTTACCACCGAATACATATACACCGGACATATTATAGGCAATATTTCCTTCTTCAAACTGGCTCAGTATCCATAAGCGGCGTTGGGAAGAAGAAAGCGGATAGCTTTCCTGTGCACCGGCTTCCGGAATGCTGATATAAGCGGTTGGTATGCCCTGGCGTACCAGTGTCACCAATTGCTCCAGCGTATTTTTAGCCAGGAGGTCTTTGATAGCTACCTTCACGCCCATTTTTTTGTAGATCTGGCTGGCCAGGCGGGTGGCTTTTAAGCTATGACCGCCCAGTTCAAAGAAATTATCTTTTACGCTGATCTTATCTTTACCCAGCAACTCCTGCCAGATAGCCACCATGGCAGCTTCCTGTTCATTGCGCGGCGCGATGTATTCCACTCCCGACAAGGCAGCCAGGTCGGCAGGCAGCACCAGGTTTTTACGGTCTGTCTTACCGTTGGGCAGTAAAGGCAAGGCCTCCAGCTGCACATAATAACGGGGAACCATAAACGCCGGTAACTGTTGTCCTAACCATTCGCGTATATCCACCGGGGTTATACTTTCCCGGGCGGTAAAGTAGGCAATCAGTTCTTTGTCTCCTTCGCGGTTCACAGGTACTGCTACTACCGCTTCCGTTATTGCCGGATGTTTGAGGAGGGTATTTTCAATTTCACCGGTTTCAATGCGGTAACCATGTATTTTCACCTGGTTGTCTTTACGGCCTATCAAGGCGATATTGCCATCAGGCAGCCAGTAGCCCAGGTCACCGGTACGGTACATTTTCTTAGCGGCATCAAACGGATCTGCCACAAATTTTTCTGCGGTCAGCGCCGGCTGATGTAAATAACCATTGGTCACACCTGCACCGCTGATGCAGATTTCACCCGGTACGCCGATAGGTTGCAGCTGACCGTTTTCGCCGGTGATGTGGATCCGGGTATTGGCGATCGGGCGACCAATCAATACCGGTCCGTTGCCGGTGATACGGTATACTGTGCTATAGGTAGTGGTTTCGGTAGGGCCGTACAGGTTTCTTACCGTCATATGCCGGTAATCCAGTGCTGCTACGCAGTTGGCCGGAATAGGCTCGCCGGCCAGATTCAATACGCGTACTGCACTCAGATCTGTCTGCTCTTTCAGCAAGGCATTCACTACACCTGGTACTGTATTCAGCAATATCCGCTGATCTGTTTGCAGGTATTGTGGTACAGACAAAGCATCCGGTAACAAGCGCAGTTGTTTGCCGGTTGTCAGCGGATAGAATATTTCAAATACCGACAGGTCGAAGCACATGGAAGTAACGCCAAATACTACATCTACATCTTCCTGGAATTCATCTATACTCCAATGAATAAATGCGGCTGCATTGGCGTGGGTGATCATCACGCCTTTGGGCGCACCCGTAGAACCGGAGGTATAGATCACATAGGCCAGGTCTTCCGGCTGATGCACTTTTACCAGGTTATCTGCCGGGTACTGTGCGGCTTCCTGACGGAAACGCGCCAGTTCAGCTGCATCCAGCACTACTTTACATTGGCTGTCGGCCAGGATGTAATCAATTCTTTCCTGCGGATAGGCCGGATCAACCGGTACATAAGCACCACCGGATTTCAGGGCGCCGAGTATCGCGAGGATCATACCTTCATCCCTACCGGTTTTGATACCGATGCGGTCTCCGGGTTGAATAGCATATTGTTTCCGTAAGTAAGCTGCCAGCTGATTGGATTGCTGTGCCAGTTCCTGATAGGTGAAGCTGCGGTCATCAGACAGGAGTGCCGTCTGGTGCGGTGTAGCAGCTGCCTGGGCTGTGAACAGATCCGTAATGGTTTCGCTGGCCGGATAGGCTACCGTTGTATGATTGAAGGCTTGCAGTTGTTCTTTTTCGCGGCTGCCGAGGAAGTCCAGTTGTGCGATGGACTGATCCGGTGCGGCGAGAATGGCTGTGATCAATTGTTCCAGGTGGTCGGCCATCTGTTCAATCACCGCATGCTCATAGATATCTCCGTTATAGGATAAATCCAGTTTCAGGCCTGCTTCTGCTTCACCAAATTCAAAAGACAGGTCAAACATGCTCAACACATACATATCATTTTCATAAGCCGTTACTTCCAGCTCACCCAGTTCCTGTATGATAGTAGGCAGTTTGTTTTCTGTATTCTGCAGGATGATCATCACATCAAACATGGCGCTTCTGCTCATGTCTCTTCTCAGTTGCAGTTTATCTACCAGTTCATCAAACGGATAGAGCTGGTGTTCGTAACCATCGAGGGTCAGTTGTCTGACATCTGCCAGCAACTGCCGGTAGCTCATATCGCCGTTAAAGCGAAGGCGCAGCGGCAGGGTATTCAGGTAGAAACCAATCTGGTCTTCCAGGTCGGCATGTTCCCTGCTGGCAATCGGACTACCAATGATCAGGTCATCCTGTTGTGTATAGCGGTGCAGCAAAATACCTACGATGGCTTGCAGGGCCATAAACAGGGTGCTGCTGTTTTCCTGGTTGAGGGCTGCGATGGCCTCTCCTATCTTCGGATCGATGAAACGGGTCAAACGTCCGCCACGATAGGTTTTAACAGGAGGACGCGGATGGCTGCCCGGCAGTTCAAATACCGGCAGTTCACCGGCAAATTGTTTCAGCCAGTAAGCTTCATGGGTATGCAGCCATTCTCCTTTGATCTGTTCCTGCTGCCAGGCCGCATAGTCTTTGTATTGTATGCGCAATGGCGGTAATTCCAGCGTTTCATTCCGCAGGTGGGCATTGTAATACCGGAGCAGTTCATGCATCAGGATACCCATGGACCAGCCATCTGTGAGAATGTGATGGATCACATAGTTGAATACCCATTTATTATCTTCAATACGGAACAGGTCTGCGCGGATCAGTGGTCCTGCTGCCAGGTCGAAGGCTTTCAGGTGAGAAGCTTTCACCAGCTCTGTCAGGGCATTGATCTGATCCGGTGTTTGCCGCAGATCCAGCTGCCGGATATGGAATCCGGTAGCTTCCGGATGTTTGATGATTTGTCTGATTTCACCGGCATCATCCAGCTGGAATACGGTACGAAGAATTTCATGCCGTTCCATCATGCTGATGAATGCCCGTTCAAATGCCGGAATATCCAGTTTACCACCGAATACATATACCCCTGGCATATTGTACGCTACGTTACCATCCTCAAACTGGCTCAATATCCATAAGCGGCGTTGGGAAGAAGAAAGCGGATAGCTTTCCTGTGCACCGGCAGCCGGCATATCGAAATAAGAGCTGTGCTGGCCCAGTTGTCCCAGACGTACCAGTTCGGCCTGTTGTTCCGGTGTATTTTTGGCAAACAGGTCTTTGATCGCGAGCTTCACGCCCAGTTCTTTATAGATCTGGCTGGCCAGGCGGGTGGCTTTTAAGCTATGACCACCCAGGTGGAAGAAGTCATCCTTCACCCCTACTTTCTCTTTACGGAGAATGTCCTGCCATATTCGCACCAGGGTTGTTTCTATCTCAGTACGCGGCGCTACATATTCCACATCGGAAGTGATACCAATGCTATCCGGATCCGGCAGACCTTTCCGGTCTACTTTACCATTCGGTGTTAATGGTAAGGCATCCAGCCGGATGAAATAAGCCGGCAGCATATATACCGGCAGGCGCTCGCCAAGGTAATCCCTTAATGCGGCGGTATCCAGCGACTCCTCACCCACTACATAGGCAATCAGTTCTTTTTCTCCGTCGCGGTTAGCTTTTGCAATCACTACTGCCGCTTCAATCTCTTCGTGCCGTTCGAGGGAGCTTTCAATTTCACCCAGCTCAATACGGTAACCTCTTATTTTAATCTGGGCATCTTTACGACCCATGAACTCTACCTGACCATCGACGATCCATTTACCCAGGTCACCGGTGCGGTACATTTTTTCTCCTGGCCGGAAAGGGTTGTCTACAAAACGGTCGGCCGTCAGTTCTGGTTGGTTCAGGTAACCACTGGCTACACCCGGGCCACCGATGCAGATTTCACCGGTTACACTCAAGGGCGCCAGTACCAATGCTTCATTCAGGATATATATTTCTGCACGGCTGATAGCACGTCCCAACACCGCACCACGCGTTGCCGGGGTAATGGTACCTGCCGGATGCGATAAATGCGTACAGAAGATGGTACCTTCTGTAGGGCCGTAGGAAATGCCGATACTGGCCGCCGGGAATACCTGCGACAGGTTATACAGCAAACTATCCGGCACGGCATCTCCACCAACAAAAATCCGTTTGATATGACCGTAACTGCCGGTCAGGTTATTATCCTGAATATGATTGATCAACAGGTTGAATACACCTGGAACGGCATCAATAAAGTCGACCGTTTTCAGGATTTCCGCAAAGCGGTGCATATCCTGCAGTTGTTCTTTGTCTACGACCACGCTGGTACCTCCCGATAACAGCGGTGTAAACAGCTGCAGCAGGGAGATATCGAAGGCATACGAAGCAATGAACGGTACTACTACCGGTTCGTGCTGCGTTAAATGCCCGATCACATGATCAATAAAGTGATGCAGGTTGCCATGTGGCACCGTCACCCCTTTAGGCTTGCCGGTAGAACCGGAAGTATAGATGACATATGCCAGGTTATCCGGTCCGCTATGTGATGCCGGATTATCCCACGGATACTGATCGGCTTCACCGCGGAAGGTGGCCAGTTCGGCGTCATCGATCAGTACTTTACATCCGCTGTCTGCTATCATATAGCTGATACGTTCCTGCGGATATTCCGGATCGATGGGCACATAGGCGGCGCCGCTTTTTAATACACCCAATATGGCAACTATCATCCACTCATTACGTTCCAGCTGAATACCGATCAGGTCATTCGGCTGCACCTGATAGGTTTGCCGCAGGTAGTGGGCCAGCTGGTTGGAACGTTCATGTAACTGGAGATAGGTCAGTTTTCTTTTTCCGGAGATCACGGCGATGTGATCCGGTGTTTTAGTCACCTGTTGTTCAAACAGGTCGATTACCGTCAGCGTACGATCGAAGGTATCTGCTACCGGAACCACCGCTGGTGCTGGTATTACCGGTGCTGCTACCTGGGCTGGTGCCGGCGCAGCAGGTGCGGCCCCTGCATTGAATTCATCCCGCAGTTCTGTCAGCAGGTCGAGGCTCTTCATCGCAGCAGGTATATCGATACCAAAGTCGATCAGACAGGCGATTTCATCTACCCCGATCTCACTTACCTTATGCAGTATTTCATGACAGGAAGCTTTGGTACCTACCAGGCTGGCGGTAGTCACATAACGGTGATAGGAATACTCCAGCATGTCCTGCAGATCATCAGGCGTAAATTGTTCGGTTGCCAGATCCGGTGCTGCACTGGCCGCAAAATTTTTCGCGAGGTCCAGTGAGCCGCTGAGGTAACTGATGAAAGGCGCCTTCGCTTTCGCATAGGTGGCTTCCAGGTCCTCGCCAAGATAAGCGTGGAGCATCAGCACCACCCTGTCTTTGCCCGGTTCGTGGCCGTTCTCTTTATAAGCCTGCCGGTATGCGTTGATTTTTACGGCTACATCTTCGAGGGTACCATTCAGCATATTGGTGAGGATACCCGCTCCCATTTTACCGGCAGCAATAAATGTTTCTATACGGCCGGCAGAAGAAATCCAGAGCGATAATTCTTTCTGTACCGGTTTAGGATAAATCTGTGTGGGGGAAAGATCTCCGTTACCATCTTTAAAGGATACGGCTTCTCCCCGCCAAAGTTTCTTGATGGCATCCAGCCCGTCGTACATATGCTGGTGCCGGTGTTTATGATTACCTGGCGACAACACGAAGTCGCTCACATTCCAGCCGGAAGCGCAGGCAATACCTACGCGGCCACCGGAAATATTATCTACAATGGACCATTCTTCTGCAACCCGCAAAGGAGAGTGCAAAGGAATCACCACACTGCCCGCGCGGATAGCAATATTTTTGGTGATGGCGGCTAATGCAGCGCCCAACACAGCCGGATTGGGGTATGGTCCGCCAAAACGGTTGAAGTGGCGCTCCGGTGTCCAGACAGCCGTATAACCATGAGCATCGGCATATTTAGCGCCTTCAAATAACAGGGTGTATTTATCAGTCCCTTCTTCTTCATTTCCAAAATAAAAGAGGCCGAAGTCCAGTTGTTTTTTTGCTGCTACCGGTGCTGGCGCTGGTGGTTGCGGTGTATTTACCTGCAGGTTGTTAAAGGACTGCAATACCTCCTGCTGTTCGGCTTCATTCAGTAATGGTATCTGATTAAGCGGAATATCCACGCCAGTCAGCAGTACTTCCAGAATCTGGAGATAATGGCCGGCCATGCGCACGGCAGTGCTTTCAAAGAAGATGTCGGTATTGTATTCAATCCGCATCTTGATTTCATCTCCGAGGTCATTGAAGTTGAACAGTACGTCAAATGGGGTGAACGGATTCTCGCCGCCTTCATACAGTTCCACAGCTACATCTCCGAAGTTCAGTTCCTGTGCATCTGCATAGATCTCTGTTTTCTGCAGGATCACCATCGCATCGATCATCAGGTTACGGCCGGTATCTCTATGTACCTGCAGTTCATCCACCAGTTCATCAAAAGGATATTGCTGGTGTTCAAATGCATTCAGGGTAACCTGTTTGATGTTTTTAAACAGTTGCTTGAAGGTATCAGATCCGTTGAACGTAGATCTTAATGCCAGCGTATTTACATAGAAACCTACCTGTTCTTCCAGTTCCACATAGTCCCTGCTGGCAATCGGAAACCCCACAATCAGGTCTGTCTGGTTGGTATAGCGGTACAGCAATGTCTTCATGATGGACAATAAGCCCATGAACAAGGTACCGCCATTGCTGCGGCAAAGCGCTTTAATGGCTTTGGTTTGACGCGCATCCAGGAAGCGGGTTACCGAACCGGCGCGATAGGATTTAACCAGCGGCCGGGGTTTATCTGCCGGCAGTTCCAGCAGTGGTAACTCTCCTTCGAATTGTTTCAGCCAGTACTCCCTGTGGGTTTTAAAGATTTCTGTACGGATATGCGCCTGTTGCCAGTGTGCGTAGTCTTTGTAGTGGATACGCAGCGGCTGTAAAGGATTCGGCGCACCTTGTATGTAGGCATTATATACCGCCAGCAGTTCTTTGAACAGCACGCCCATGGACCAGCCATCTGCAATGATATGGTGGGTCACATACATGAATACATATTTGGACTCCTCTACCTGATACAGGTTGGCGCGGATAATCGGACCGGTTACCAGGTCGAAGGGTTTCAGAATTTCTTCCGTTACCAGCGCCCTGATTTTCTCTTCTGATTTTTCTACTGCCCGAAAATCCCGGTAGTCGATTTTAAATGCCACAGATGATGCCGGCTGTACGAATTGTTTCAACACATCGTTTTCATCTTCCTTAAAGATGGTACGTAAACTTTCGTGTCGTTCAATCACCGTCTGGAAAGCTACTTCCAGCGCATCTTTTTTCAGCGGACCATCAAAGATGTATACGCCGGGCATGTTATAGGTAGTGTTACTTTCGTCGAACTGACTGGCGATCCAGGAACGGCGCTGAGGAGAAGACAACACATAGCCGTCCAGTACCGGTGCTACCGGTATACCGTCTGCTTCTATCATCGCAGAAGAAGTACTCAGGAAATCGATGAGTTCTTTTTTATTGCTTCTGATTTCCTGCAACAACGGATCGGGTAACAGTTCTCCTTCAAAATTTATTTCCAGGTCAGTACCCGCCAATGCTACGCCGATATTATTTTCTTTCAGCCGTTTTAATAAGTTTGCTATGCTCATATTGTAATAGTCTTTCTGGTGATAACCTGCTCGCTCACAGGCAACAAATTGAGTTCATCGATGTTGGCGCCTATCTGCCGGATCGTTTGCATGCCGAAGAAATCTTTTAACGATAACTCCACATTAAATTCATTTTTGATCCTTTTCAGCAGCACCATTCCTTTGAGGGAATCTCCTCCCAGTTCAAAAAAGTCATCTTCCACGCCGATATCATCTATACCAAAGAAGCGTTCAAAAATACCTTTGAGCCGTTCTTCCGCATTGGTAGCAGGTGGTATATAGCTGGTCGGTAAATCAGGCCGTTCGGCTCTTTTCACCGGCACTACCGGTTGTTCTTCCACCTGCGCTGCTGCCGCTTGCTGGGGCTGCGGATCCAGGGCATAGAGTTCTCTTACCAGGTCATTATCAAACGGATTTACTTCCGCAGGATAACTTACTTTTTCAAAAGCATAGGTAGGTAAAGAGATACGGTTTCTTTTTTCGAAGCGGTAGTAACCTTTCCAGTCGAAGGTCAGGCCCTGTTGCCACAGCTGGCCGATACGTACGGTCAGGTATTTCAGATCGTTTTCTTTTTCCTTAGCCGGACGTAAGAGGTTGAAGGCTACCGGGCGTACGCGGGCGGGCTGTTGTTTCAGCAGCGCCACGAGCGACTGTCCCGCTCCTACTTCCAGGAAAGTCCAGTCTTCTTTCAGGGCCAGCAATGTTTTTACGCCATCGGAAAAACGAACGGTTTCCCGCAGGTGGCGTACCCAATAGGCAGGCGTAGTCGCTTCTGCAGCGGTAATTTCCTTACCGGTTAAATTGGAGATAAACGGCAACTGCATTTTTCCGAAAGTCACGGAGGCCAGCACTTCCCGGAAAGCTTCGAGGATAGGATCCTGCATACCGGAATGGAATGCATGGGAAGTATGGAGCGTGATATGAGAAATATCCGCCTCATCCAACCGGGCTTTCAAGGCTTCAATAGCAGGCGTTTCACCGGAGAACACGACTTGTTCCGGGCCATTCACGGCAGCCAGGAAAATGTTTTCATCCAGGTAGATGCGGGCTTCTTCTTCTTTCAGGGGCACACTCAACATAGTGCCACCCGGCAGGCTGTTCATCAGCGCACCGCGTTGTACCACTATTTTCAGGGCATCTTCAAAAGAGAAAATACCGCTGATACAGGCGGCTACGTACTCGCCTATACTGTGTCCGATCATCTGCTGCGGTACAATACCCCAGGACAACAACAGCTGGGCCAGTGCATATTCCAGCAGGAAGATCACCGGCTGCGCAAATTTGGTTTCATTGATGCGGCCAGTAGTATCGTTGAATACAATATTTTTAAAGTCTTCACCTGTCAGGGTTTGCACGATGGCAAAACCTTTATCCAGGTATTCGCGGAATACCGGTTCAGCCTCGTACAGGTCTTTGCCCATGCCGGCGTATTGCGAACCTTGTCCGGAAAACAGGAATACGACTGCATTTGCGTTGTCTTTGCTTTTGGTAACCTGTTCTTTCAGCTTACCGGATTCCAGTAATGCCAGGAGTTCTTCGGTATCTTTATAGAGCACTGCTTTACGGTAGGTAAAGTGCTTCCGGCCTGCCTGCAGCGTATAGGCCAGGTTGGCAGGATCTGTTGCAGGCTCCTGTTGCAGGAAATTTTTCAGCAGGTCGGCATACCGGCCCAATGCCGCTTCTGTCCGGGCAGACAGGGTGAGTAATTTATACGGCCGGCCGGCATCTCCCGGATCGGCTTCCGGCGCTTCTTCCAGAATGGCGTGGGCATTGGTGCCACCGATACCAAAAGAGCTGACACCCGCGCGTAACGGTGCATCTCCGCTGCGTTCCCAGGATTGCAGGGAGGTATTCACATAAAACGGTCCGTTCTCAAAGTCGATACCGGGATTGGGTGTTTTATAATCCAGGCTGGGTGGAATGGTTTTATATTTCAGGGACAGCGCGGCTTTAATCAGGCCGGCAATACCTGCCGTATTATCGGAGTGGCCGATGTTACTTTTCACCGAACCAATGGCACAGCGATGCGCTTTGTTCCGGTTAAAGGCGATGTTGAGTGCTTCTATTTCGATCGGATCTCCCAGGCGGGTACCGGTACCATGTGTTTCAATATAGCTGATGGAATCCGGTTCTACGCGGGCGAACTTGTGCGCCGTGCGGATACAGGCAGCCTGGCCTTCCACGCTCGGGGCAGTATACCCTACTTTCCGGTTGCCGTCATTATTGAGAGCAGTGCCTTTGATCACAGCATATATCTGGTCGCCATCATTGAGGGCATCGCTCAGTCTTTTTAACAGCACCACACCAGCGCCTTCACTGTTCACGGTACCGCTGGCATCTTTGTCGAATGCGCGGCAATGACCATCGGAAGAGAAGATCATGCCTTCCTGGTGCAGGTAACCATCACGTTGCTGGGTACCGATGGTAACACCGCCGGCCAAAGCCATGTTGGCTTCGCCGAGGAGTAAACTCTTACAGGCCATGTTCACTGCTGTCAAAGAAGTGGAACAGGCGGTATTGACAAAAAGGGAAGGCCCTTTGAGGTTTAATTTATAAGAGATGAGGGTAGTCAGGTGCTCTTTGCTGCTGATGAGATCCAGCGTAAAATTATCGATATCCTGTTGCTGGTTTTGCTGCAGGGCACTGATACGCCAGTTGAGATCATCTCCGGCGCCGGCGTACAGGCTGATCAGCTCATTCATCTGTTCCGGATTGTAACCGGCATCTTCCAACGCTTCCCATACACATTCATGAAAAATACGGTGTACCGGATTCATTAACCGGGCTTCTCCGGGGAGATAATCAAAGAAGGCCGCATCAAACAGTTCTTTTCCTTTCAGGGAAGCTTTTGCTTTTACAAAATTGGGCTGCCGGATGGTTTTTTCATCCACACCTGCTGCCAGCAATTCCTGATCGGTTAAAACCTGAATGGAGGAGGTTCCGTTCACTAAATTATTCCAGTATTCCCGCCAGTTACCGGCACCCGGTAAACGGCATGCCACTCCTATAATGGCGATTTCTAATCCTGTGTACTTTTGATTATTTTTCATGCGTGTGGTGATTTAATAAGTGAAGTGTTTGGTCCATAACGTCAACAGCAGCGCCTATACCCTCGTCCAAGGCTGCAACAGCGACAGTTTCATCTGTAAATAAATGGTTAGCTAGCGCACTGATATTGGGGAACCTGAAGGCTACAACAACAGGTATTTTTTTATTAAACTGCTTGTTCATCAGTTCCACCATCCGTACTATTTTCAACGAATTTCCACCCAGGTCAAAGAAATTATCATTCACACCGATTTTCTTATCGCCCAGTATTTCTTTCCAGATGGATACCAGCTGCTCTTCCGTTTCATTTTTGGGGGCTACATACTCCACACCTGTTTCCATGCTCATGCCTTCGGGGTCTGGTAACCGCTTCCTGTCTACTTTTCCATTTGGGGATAACGGTAAAACAGGTAGCAGCACATAATAATCTGGAACCATATAAGCTGGCAAAACATTCCCTAAATATGCCCGCAACAATGATGTATTCAACGTGGAATTCCCTACAATATAAGCTACTAATTCCAACTCTCCCATTTTATTGGGCTTGGCCATCACCACCGCTTCCCAGATATCCGGATGACGCAGTAAATGGCTTTCTATTTCGCCGGTTTCTATCCGGTAACCACGCACTTTCACCTGCAGATCTTTCCGGCCCAGGAAAACAAGACTACCATCGGGCAGCCATTTAGCCAGGTCTCCGGTTTTATAGATACGTTCTCCCGGCACAAAAGGATCCGGAATAAATTTCTCCGCTGTCAATTCGGGTTTATTCAGGTAACCTCTTGCCAGTATCGGCCCGCCTACACACAGTTCGCCTACCACGCCCACAGGCAATAATTGCAGGTGATCATCCACAATATAGATACGGGTATTGGGGTTGGGAATACCGATAGAAGAACCGCCGCTTAAATACACATCCTTGTAGGTGTGTATATTGTGCGTAATGAAAAGGGTACTTTCCGTAGGACCATACAACCCGCATGTTTTCACATTCGGGAATACTTCCCGGACGCCGCGCAACAGGTGTTCTGTTACCGGCTCCCCGCCTGCGAAGGCATATTCCACGCCCAGATAATCCTGGTGTGTGCCGGCGGCCTGAATATAGTTGACTACCTGCTGCATCAATACCGGTACTGCATGCAGCATGTTTACCTCTTTGACTTTTTCTGCTATCCACGCCACATCCTTCATCCGGTCTTCGTCCGGCATAACGGCAGTACCACCGGATATCAACGGATAAATACATTCATACACCGACAGGTCAAATACGTTGGATGCCAGTAAAGGCACGACCCCGCCATTTTCGGAATGGAAAAGGTGCATGCTGGCCTCAAACAGATTGACAATCGCGCCGTGTTCAATCATCACGCCTTTAGGCTGCCCGGTAGAACCGGAGGTATAAATGATATAGGCCAGGTTGTCGCGGCTTACCTGCAACGCCAACGGGCCGGGATCTGTTGCACGCAGGTGACGCAGGTCATAGCGTTTTTTACCGGCAGGAACTGTGCTGGTAATATCCGCCACTTCCTTATTCATACATACCACATGCCCCAGGATATCGCTGCGTTCCTGCAGTCGGAGACTAACCGGCAGCAAGCTTTCTATGGTCAGCAGCGTATGCAGTCCGGCATCCAGGGTTACGTAATGCAGGCGGTCTTCCGGTGAATTACGGTCCATGGGTACATATACCCCACCGGCTTTCAGGATGCCTACAAAAGAGATGATCAGTTCTTTACAACGGGTCATCAGCACGCCTACGCGGTCTTCCCGTTGCAGGCCGGTTTCTTCCAGTAAGAAACGCGCCAGCTGATTCGCCTGTTCATTCAGTTGCCGGTAGGTGAGCGTAATGCCATTATCGATAACGGCAATCGCGTCCGGCTGCTGTTGATATTTTTTCTCAAACAGTTCGTGTAACGTACACGGATGTACGTATTCCAGGTGTGCGCCCTGCACGAAGCTGGTTAGTAACTGTTGTTCTTCTGCCGCCGTCACCATATTGATACGCGACAGGGCAATCTGCGGCTGCGCCAGTACCACTTCCAGTATCTGCAGGAAATGGCCGCTCAGGCGGCGGATAGTATCCGGATGGAAGATCGCGGAATAGTATACCAGGTGTATTTCTATTTCCGTTTCCCATTCTGCCACCAGCCACGACATATCAAACTTGCTGACTTTCAGGCCACCCCAGGCCAGTTTATCCAAAGCAGCGGTATCTGCGCCCAGCAAGGCGGAACCATCAATCGCACCGGTCGCAAAATTCTGTACCATCATCACCACATCAAACACCGGGTTGCGCGATGGATCGCGTTCTACCCGCAGGTGGTCTACCAGTTCTTCAAACTGTACGTCCTGGTGTTCATAGGCGGTAATGCTGTCGGCCACCAGCTGTCGGTAATAGTCGGTAAATGGTTGCTCTCCATCTATGGAGGTACGCATGATCAACGTATTCATAAACATGCCTACGATCTTGTCCAGATCGGCATGGTGCCGGTTGGCAATCGGGCAGCCAATCAATACGTCATCCTGGCCGGTATATTTGTACAAAAGTATATTCAGTGCTGCCAGCAAGGTCATTTGCAGGGTACCCTGCTGTTGCCGGCCAAACTCCCGGATCTTCGCGGTAAGCGCCGCCGGGATGGTAAACACATGGGTATCTCCTTCATAGGTAAAGGCAGCCGGACGGGCATAATCCGTAGGGAAATTCAGTTTGGGAATACCGCCTGCCAGTCTGGATTTCCAGTAGGCCAGCTGCGTTTCCTGTGCGCCGTTTTCCAGCCGGTCGCGCTGCCACAGGGCGAAGTCGCGGTACTGCAGGCGTAAAGGCGGCAGCTCAATACCCTGGTATAACTGCAGGAAATCATCCATCAGTATCTGATGGGAAGTACCATCTGAAATCACATGGTGCAGGTCTGCTATCCATACATACCCCAGCTCTTTCACGTGCACAATGGCCGCCCGTAATAAAGGCGCCGTGTTCAGTGCAAACGGGCGGATGAAGGCATTCATGCAGGCTTCGAAATCTGCCTGCACACAGCTATATTCTTCCAGTACCACGGGTACTTCCGGATGCACCTGTTGCATCAGGGCGCCCTCTACATACACGAAAGCCGTACGGAAGCTTTCATGGCGGGCTACCAGCCGTTGCAGCGCAGTTCTCATGCGCGGCCTGTCAATGGTGTGGCCCAGATAATGTATCATGGGCATATTGTAAGCCAGGCTGTCTGGCGTAAGCTCCTGTAGGAAAAACAACCGTTGCTGTGCTGATGCCAATGGATAATACGTCTGCTCCTGTGCCTGCGGAATAGCGATATAAGCCGTTTTAAGGCTCTTACTGATCAGGGCTGCCTGCTGCTCCAGCACCGGGTTAATAAACAGCTCTTTCAGGGCTAATTTCACTTCAAACGCCTGATAGATCCGGCCGGCCAACCGGGTGGCTTTCAAACTGTGGCCTCCCAGGTCGAAGAAGTTGTCTTTTACGCCGATGTCTGTTCTGCTCAGGACTTCTGTCCAGATAGCGGCCAGCTGTTGTTCTGTGGCGTTCCGCGGCGCGATATAGGTAACCGCAGAAAGTACGGCTGTACCTACCGGGTCCGGCAGATTGTGCCGGTCTGTTTTACCGTTGGGCGTCAGGGGCAGCTGCTCCAGCTGCATAAAGTAAGCCGGTATCATATAGGCAGGCAGGGTTTGTCCCAGCGCGGCCCGCAGTGCGGTAATATCCAATTGTTCCTTGCCTGTTACATAGGCGACCAGCTGCTTTTCTCCGGCGGCATCGGTGCGTACGACCACAATAGCCGCTTCCACCGGCGGATAGGCCAGTAAGGTATTTTCAATTTCTCCCGGTTCAATTCGGAATCCGCGGATCTTTACCTGGTCATCTTTCCGGCCGGCAAAGGCAATATTGCCATCCGGCAGCCAGCGACCCAGGTCACCGGTTTTATACATCAGCGTACCTGGCACCAGCGGATTGGCGACAAACTTTTCCGCCGTCAGCGCGGGATTATTCAGGTATCCCTGCGATAAGCCATATCCGCCTACACAGATTTCTCCGATGGCGCCCGGCAGCGATAACTGCTGCAACGGATCGAGGATATACACGGTGCTGTTGCTGACCGGTTTCCCGATAGGAATATCGCTCAGCGCACTGGTAATCCGGTAGGTTAAAGAGAACGTTGTATTTTCTGTAGGGCCGTATCCGTTGATGATTTCCAGCTCCGGATAACGGGCATGCAAGGCGTTGATATGATCGGGCGATAATTTATCGCCACCGGCCAGGATGGTTTTCAGACCACGGAACATTTCCAGGTCTTCTTCAATCAGCTGATGCAGCCAGCCGGCCGTAAACCAGACGATGCTGATCTGCTGTTCCTGCAGCACTGCTGCCAGCTGGGTAGTGTCCAGCAGTACATCCTGTGTGCAGAGTACCAGCTTGCCGCCATGCAGCAAGGCGCCCCAGTACTCGAGCGTTGTTACGTCAAAAGCGGCGGCGGATGTAGCCAGCCATATTTCGTCGCCGGTGAAGCGGTAGTAGTTGGCGCCTTTCACCAAACGTACCACGCTGCGTTGCTCCACCATCACGCCTTTGGGCTGTCCGGTGGAACCAGAGGTATACATCACGTAGGCCAGCTGGTCTGCGGCGATATCCACCTGCAGGTTGTCCGGCGTATAGGCGTGGCTGACCGCTTTAAAGGCTGCCAGTACTTCTTCATTCACCAGTACCTTACATTGGCTGTCGGCCACAATATGGGCGATGCGTTGCGCCGGATAGGCCATATCTACCGGCACATAGGCGCCACCGGCTTTCAGGATACCTAATACGGTAATCACCTGCCATTCGCTGCGGGCACACTGGATGCCTACCAGCATGCCAGGTTGCACGCCATAAGTGGTTTGCAGGAACCGCGCCAGGCGGTTTGCCTGTTCATTCAGCTCCCGGTAGGTAAGTTGTATATTTTCAAAGATAAGCGCTGTCTTGTCCGGCGTTGCCTGTACCTGTTCTTCAAACAGGGAAACAATGGAACGATCGGCCGGAAAGTCGGCAGCGGTATCATTATAGCTGGTCAGTAACTGTTGTATGGTGGCTTCACTCAACACAGGCAGCCGGTTCACTGCCGTATCCGGCTGGTGTACTGCCACTGTCAGCAACTGCGTAAAGCAGGTGGCAATGCGGGCAATCGTGCTTTCACCAAACAGGTCCCGGTTATATTCAATCGCCATCTGTAACGTACCATTGGTCGTTTCCAGGAAATTGAAAGAGAGATCAAATTTGCTGGACAGGTGCTCCATGCCATTATAGCCGCTTACCTGCAGTCCGCCTGTCTGCGCCGGATCGGGCGCCTGGCCTGCGGCATGGTTCTGCAGAATCAGCATCACATCAAACAAGGCGCTGCGGCTCATCTCCCGTTGTAACGGCAACGCCTCAACGAGTTCATCAAACGGGTAGGCCTGATGATCGTAGGCTGCCAGGGTAACCTGCCGGATCTGCTGTAGCAGCTGCAGGAAAGTATCGTCTCCGCTGAACTGTGTTCTCAGCGCGAGGGTATTCAGGTACAAACCAATCTGGTCTTCCAGTTCGGCCTGTTCACGCCCGGCAATCGGGGTGCCGATAATAATATCTTCCTGTTGGGTATAACGATGTAATAAACTGTTGAGTACAGCCAGCAGTCCCATAAACAAGGTAGCGCCCTGTTCGCGGCAAAGCTGGTGCAGCCCCTGACTGATGTCGGGCGCAATGGTATGGGTCACCAATCCGCCGTTATAGGTTTTGATGGCGCTGCGTGGAAAATCCAGGGGCAGGTCCAGCACGGGCAAACTGCCGCTGAACTGCTCCAGCCAGTAGGCTTTGTGTGCCTGTAAGGCGTCTCCTGCCAGCAATCCCTGCTGCCAGGCGGCGTAATCCCGGTACTGGATAGCCAGTGGCGCCAGCGGAAATGCTTCACCGGCGATGTGTGCCGCATAATACTGCAATAATTCCTGCAGTAAAATACCCATCGACCAGCCATCGCTGACAATGTGATGCAATACATAACAGCACACCCATTTCTGCGGCGCGATGCGGTATACCACCACACGGATCAGCGGACCTGTTGCCAGGTCAAAGGGCCGGATGCAAAAGTCCTGCAACAGGGCTTTCAATGGCTGTTCCGTTTCCGGCACTCCCTGCAGATCCTGGTGTTCTACATAAAATCCGGTGGCATCCGCCGGCAATACCTGTTGCCATACCACGCCGGCTTCATCCTGCCGGAAGATGGTGCGGAGACTTTCATGCCGTTGTAACAGCCGGTTGAAGGCTGTTTCCAACGCCACATTATCCAGTGTTCCTTCAAACACATGGATGCCCGGAATATTATAGGCCACACTGCCCTCTTCAAACTGGCTGAGTACCCACAGGCGGCGCTGCGCATTAGACAACACATACAACGGCTGATCTGCAATACGGGGAATATTGCCGGCGGCCTGTTGCTGTTTCTTTTTCCGCTCTGCCTTAATAAAATCGAGAATAGCGGCTTTGTGGTCTTTGAGCTGTGCTTTGTCGGATGCAGTCAGCGCGCTTAAAGGACCATTTAAGCGGATATTGAGGCCTGTGTCATCCATGTCAATGGCGAGGCCTTTAGACTTAAGTGATGACAGTATGGATAAAACGTCTTTCATACCTGGATAAATAATTTAAAAAACACAGGAAAGGTATTGGTGTACTACCTTTATTGTCTGACAATACGGGTGGAATCGCGGTTCACGAGTTCGGCTGCAACTATATTTAAAGAATCATTTCATCCTGCTCTCCTGTTAAAATAGTATCCTGGTTATCCATCCATTGCACCGCATCGATGTAATCAGACAGATGTTCTACTGTTGGATCGATAAACAGGTTTTTCAGATCGATCCTGATACCATAAACTTCGTTGATACGGGATACTACCCTGGTGGCTTTCAGGCTATGTCCGCCGAGATCAAAGAAATTGTCCCGGATACCAATGCCTTCCTTGCCCAGTATGTTTTCCCAGATAGCTACAATTTGTTTATCTGTTTCATTTCTGCAGGGAACAAATAATGTTTGCCGTTCTACAGTCGCTGATGGCGCCGGCAACGCTGCTTTATCGAGTTTGCCGTTGCTGTTCAGCGGAAATGCAGGTAAGGCCACCAGATAGGATGGCACCATGTAGGCCGGTAATGCTTCATACAACCTGCTGTGCAGCTGCTGATGGTCTGATGATGTATCCGGAATAAAATAGGCCACCAGATCATGTTCTCCACCCGCATTCTTAACGGTTACCACTACGGCGTCTTTTACGCCTGGTTGTTTGGCTACTACAGCAGCTACTTCGGCCACCTCTACCCGATGCCCCCTTATTTTCACCTGGTCATCACGGCGACCGATATACTCCATATCGCCGGTAGGCAGGATACGGGCATAATCGCCGGACCGGTATAATTTTTCTTCCGGATGTAACGGATGCGGAATGAACCGTTCTGCCGTGAGGGCCGGCCGGTTCAGATAACCACGGGCAACGCCTGCACCCCCTACACACAGTTCTCCGATCACACCTACCGGTACCTGTTGCAGGTCGGCATCCAGTACATAACAACTCAGGGTAGGGATAGGTACGCCGATATTACTTTTATCTGCCGCTATTTCTGTAGCGGTAATCTCTTTATACGTCACGTGTACCGTTGTTTCCGTAATGCCGTACATATTGATGTTCCGGCAGGCAGGATACGCCGCATGCCATTCCCGTAATACGGATGGCATCAATGCTTCTCCGCCGAAAATGAGGTAACGTACTGCCAGCGGCTGCCGGGAAAAATGCGATTGATTTTGTTGTACCAGACTACGGAAAGCAGTAGGCGTCTGATTCAATACGGTGATACCTGCTGTATGCAGGAAGCTGAAAAATGCCAGACCATCCTGCGCTACTACTTTCGGTACCATCACCACCGTACCTCCATACAACAAAGCGCCATACATCTCCCACACAGAAAAATCAAAACAATAGGAATGGAACAAAGACCAGCGATCCGTTGCCTTAAAATCAAACAGTGGCTGCTCATTGTGCAACAGGCGTACTACGTTGCGATGTTCTATCACCACGCCTTTCGGATTACCGGTAGTACCGGAGGTGTAGATCACATAGGCTGCCTGCTCCGGCCGGATGTCAGTGGTAATGTACTCACCGGCATCCTCCAGTGCCGTAATATCCACAAACTGATGTCCCGGTCTGGTGGTTTGTAATTCCATCGCCGGTGGTGTATCGAACAGCAACAGGCGACTGCCGCTGTCTTCCATGATATAATTGATTCTGGCAGCCGGATAGGCCGGATCTACCGGCACATAGGCGGCACCGGCTTTTAATACGGCCAGTATCGCGATGAGCATCCATTCACTGCGCTCAAAATGCAACAGCACCAATGCTTCGGCTTTCACGCCATAAGCTGCCTGCAGGAGATATGCCAGCTGGCCGCTGCGGATATCCAGTTCGCGGTAGCTCAGTTTTATGTCGCCCACTTCCAGTGCAATATGATCGGGATACTGTTGTACGGCCTGCTGAAATAAACTGATAATGGTGGCCGTCTGATCGTAGCCAATCTTTGTCTGATCCGCACGGGAGGCCAGCAATAGCTGTTCTTCTTCGTCCTGCAATACAATTTCCTTCACAGCGATGTCCGGATTAGTAGTAATCACGTCCATTAATTTCGCCAGGTGCTGTCCGATACGACGGATAGTAGCGGCTTTGAAGAGATCTGTATTATATTCCAGGGATAACTGCAAACCGTTTTCCCCTTCTGCAAAAGTGAAAGTAAGGTCGTATTTCGCCACATCTGCCGCCAATGCAATAGCATCGAACTGCAGATCCGGTGTGATGTATTTCATATCCTGCTGTTGCAGGCCGTCGATATTCTGCAGCACCACCATCACATCAAAGAGCGGCGATCTGGAGAGATTTCTTTTTAACTGCAATTCCTCTACCAGCATCTCAAAAGGAAAATGCTGGTGTTCAAAAGCCTGTAAAAGCGTATCCCGTTGCTGCAGCAATAAGGTGCGGAAAGGAGCCGCCGGATCTATCGCAGTACGGATAGCCAGCGTATTCACATAGAAACCGATCTGGTCCTGCAGCTGCGGCAGATCCCTGCCAGCCGCCGGTGTACCGGTTACAATATCCTGCTGACCGGTATACTTTTTCAGCAACACATTCACCGCAGCCATCAGCGTCATAAAGAGGCTTACCCCATTTTGTGCAGACAACTGACGCAGCTTCGTGGTAAGGCTTTGCTTAAACGTATAGTTCCAGCTCGCGCCATGATAGGTTTTCACATCCGGGCGAGGGAAATCTGCCGGCAGTTCCAGCGCCGGTACCGGTTCGCGGAATATCTCCTGCCAGTATTGCCGCGAAGCCTGTAAGGGTTCTTCCTGCAGCAGCTTACGCTGCCAGGCGGCAAAGTCTTTGTACTGCAGGGGCAGCGGTGGCAGGTGGCCATCGCGGCCAGCTACCAGTTGCCGGTATATCGTCATCACATCCCGGAACAACACGGTGATCGACCAGCCATCGCTGATGATATGGTGCATGTTGAAAGACAGGATACGGCTGTCTGGTGTCTGCAACAGGAAACAATGCAACAACGGTCCTTTTTCCAGGTCAAACACGATGTGCCATTTCTCCCGGAGCAATTGCAGCATATCTGCAGCCGATAAGATATGATCGATATGGATCACTTCAATATGAAAAGGTACGGCTGTCGCATCCTGTACAATTTGTACCGGTTCCGTAGCGGTGGCCGCAAATACGGTTCTCAGGATTTCATGCCGCGCAATCACCTGTTGGAAAGCGGTTTCCAGGTGCGCCAGGTGCAGGTTGCCTTCCACCCGGAAAGCAGCCGGCATATTGTAGGCGCGGGAAGCTTCCTCAAAATTGTTGAGTACCCATAACCGTTCCTGCGAAAAAGAAATCGGATAGGATGCCTGTATCGCTACCGGCTCAATGACCACGGCAGCCGTAGCAGAACGGGTGGCAATAATAGCAGCTTGTTTTTCTACCGTAGGATACTGGAAGATTTCATTCAGGCTGATATCTTTTTCCAGCTTACGTGCTATCCAGGCTTTCAGCTTGGCCGCTTTCAGGCTGTGTCCTCCGGCTTCAAAAAAGTTATGGGTAATGCCCAGGTCAGTTGTCTGCAATACTTCCTGCCAGATGTCCAGCAGTGCGGATTGCAGTTCATTCACCGGCGGCACGGTGGTCACGGTTTGTATAAAGCCCGCTACCGGATCGGGTAGCGCTTTTTTATCTACTTTACCATTGCTGTTGAGTGGAATAGCGGGCAGCTGCATCCAGTATGCCGGCACCATATAGGCGGGCAGGTGCTGTGCCAGGTATTCTTTCAGCACAATAGGTTCCAGGGTATCACCGGATACCCAGTAGGCAGCAATCTGGTGTTCTCCATCCAGCTTACGCACGACTACTACCGCCTCTTCTACCTGTGGATGCTGTTCCAGCAGAAACTGTATTTCTCCCAGTTCAATACGGTAACCTCTTACTTTTACCTGGTCATCGATACGGCCGGAAAACAACACTTTACCATCCGGCAGCCATTTACCGATGTCGCCGGTTTTATACATTTTCCAACCAGGTACAAACGGATTGTCCAGGAATTTTTCAGCGGTTAATTCCGGCTGATGGCAATATCCTTTGGCCACCCCTTGTCCGCTGAGATAGATCTCTCCTTCCACGCCCTGTGGCACGAGGTGCTGCGCGGCGTCCAGGATGTAGAGATGCGTATCTGCGATAGGCGTACCAATGGGAATAGCGGCATAGTTGTCGCGTTCAAAACGGTATACCGTGCTATAGGTTGTATCTTCCGAAGGACCGTATAAATTCCTGACGGCAATACGGTCGTAATCCAGTTCCTGTTTCAGCTTGCGGGGAATCGGTTCGCCCGCCATGTTCAGCGCGCTCACAGTACGCCAGTCCATCCCTTCATCCAGCAGGCTTCGTACCACAGAAGGCACGGTATTGATCATTACCTGCTGATCGTTACCGATAACATCCGGTATCTGCAAAGCAGAAGACAGCAGGCGAATCGTTTTACCTTCCAGCAACGGAAAGAAAAACTCAAATACAGACAGATCAAAACAATAGGAAGTAGTAGCGTATAATACGTCAAACGGCGTATCTGCAAAAGCGGCAACGGCCCATTGCAGGAATGCGATGGTGTTGCGGTGACAGATTTCCACGCCTTTGGGCCGGCCGGTAGAACCGGACGTATAAATCAGGTAGGCGATAGCTTCCCGCAGATCGCCGGTTGCCGGAACCACCACGGCTGGCGGCTGCGCGGCCCATGCCTGCAACTCCCGGATATGTATGACTTTACCGGTGTAATCTGCCGGTATCAGCGCGAGGCCGGCATCATCCACTACCAGGTAGTTTAACCGGGCATCTGCCAGCATATACTGTATCCGTGAAGCAGGATAACGTGTATCCACTGGTACATAGGCGCCACCGGCTTTTAATATGCCGAGGATACTGAGCAGCATCCATTCGGAGCGTTCCAGCAGGAGACCTACAAAAGCATTGTCGCCCGCCTGGATCAGCGGATGCAACCCAGTGGCTATACTGCCGGACAAGCGATCCAGTTCGGCATATGACCAGGTGTTATCGCCAAAGATCAGCGCTGTTTTTTCCGCATGTTGCCGGAAGGCCGGCGCCAGTAATGCCGGGATACTGGTGGTGGTTATATCTCCTATCTTTTTATTGAAAACCTGGAGTATCTCCTGCTTTTGAACAGGCGTAGTAATTTCCAGTTCACTGATTATTTTTTCCGGTTGCTCCAGCACCTGGGTAATCAGGTACATATACGCTTCGTACAGCCGGGTAATAGCGGGTCTTTTAAACAACCAGATGGCGTATTCTATCTCCAGATAGAAACGATTGCCGGGTTCTGTATCAAAATTAAAATTGAGGTCAAATTTGGCGGCTCTTTTTTCATCTACCGGTCTGCCTGCAGGATAGAGATACCGATCCAGCAGCAACAGGTCGAAGCCGTATTGTTTATGGATGTTGAGGGTACCATCGCCGATGGCGGTATTCTGCAATACCATCATCACATCAAACAAAGGATTACGACTGGTATCCCGTTTGATCTGCAGGTCTTCAATCACCCGATCCAGGGGATAATCCTGGAATTCAAATGCCCGGAAGGAATGTGCTGATATATTTTTCAGGAAGCCGGTGAAAGTATCTGTGGGGATTACCTCTCCTTTTAAAGGAATGGTATTCACAAACAATCCGATCTGCGTTTCCAGGTCTACATGATTTCTGCCGGATACCGGTGTACCTATTACAACGGTATTTTGTCCGGAGAGCTTATGCAGGAGAATGGTGAGGGCCGACCGGAAGAAGTTGAACGGGGTTACCTGTTGTTGTTTACAGAAAACCTGAATGCGGTTGTATAGGTCTGTATCCAGGTAAAACTTCGCGACTGCTCCGTCGAAAGATTTAAAGTCCGGCCGAGGGAAATCCATTGGCAGATTGATGGGTTCCGGTGTAACCGGAAACTCTTGCTGCCAGAAGTCTTTGGCCTGCCGGCCCCGGTCACTGCTGATACGTTGGTCCAGCCATTGAGTATAGTCTTTATAATGAATCCGGAGTGGTTCCACGGAGGTGGGCGCACCGTTGCGGCAATAGTCTTCATACAGGCGCATGACTTCCTGCACCAGCACACCTACTGACCATCCGTCGCTGATAATATGATGTACGCTGAATACCATGGCATATTCATCGTCCGACAGGCGAAACAGCTGTACCTTAATCAGCGGGCCTTTTTCCAGGTCCATTGGTGCGGCGGCCAGTTGTTCTACCGCCGTTTGTATGGCACTTTTTACATCTGCCTGCTGACGATAATCTTCATATGCGATGGCAAACGCCATTTCTTCCAGGATCACCTGCTGCGGCTCCCCATCTGTAGCGATAAACACGGTACGCAAACTTTCATGTCGTTGCACCACACTGTTGAATGCTTTGTCCAGGTTGCCTGCAATAACGGTACCTTTCAGGTAAAGACTGGTAACAATATTATAGGCGGCCGTACCTCCTTCAAACTGGCTCAGGAGCCAGATTCTCTTCTGTGCATTGGACGCAGGGTAGCGCTCCTGCACGGGAACCGGCAGAATAGGACTTGCTGTGAGCTGTAGTTCCATGGACGCTTTCAGATAAGCGACCAGTTCATGTTTGGCGGCTTTAAGCTGTGCGATTAATTCCGTTGACAGGTTTCCGGTTTCCCCAATTAATTTCAGCTGATCGCCGTCTAAACGGGGTACTACTTTTTTACTCTTTAATACGGTGATAATTTCTAAAGCATTCATAAAATTATATCCCCTCTAAATGTTTATCCGCAGTAAAACGCACGGGTATATGCATACCCATGTCAGTCAGACAGTTATGTCGGAATGGACGCATCACACCATACGCCACCGAAAAGCTGTTTCCGTCGCTAGTTCAAATGATAAAATAAAATACAAATACAATACAGTAAAGGATTGCCTTCAAAGGAGTTACGTGAACTTTAATAAAAGAGAAATGGGCACAAGTCCGGATAACAAAGCTGGCATTTTTTATTAAACTAAAGGAGCGTATAACTCTAAGGCAACAATCATCATCTATTACTCTATAATCGACACGAATGAATTTGGTTCAAAATAGTTCTCAAAAACGGGCTTAAATACTGTTTAAATTTATGTGGTTAAGATTTAAATTTTTTTCTTTGTTTCAACATGCATAATCTACGATTGATCATATGGCGGTTAAAAAAAAGAGGGCTCAATCAACGTGTTCTAAATATAGGAAATTAAATTAGAAACCAAAAAAAAAGGCAGCCGCGCTGCCTTCCTTTTTCTTGTTGTTTTAAACCAATAACATCTGTTATACCTTATGCCAAAAGGCTTTACAGCGACTGCACCTATCGTCAGTTCCCTGTAAAAAAAATTTACTTTTGCACCGGATCTTCTGTATCATTTTATCTTTCTGTTATAATATATAACTGCCAACAGGATGTTACACTCATTTCAGTCGCTTTACCATGCCTGTCATAGGTAGCGACAGGGTTTCCGCGATGGTGATATCGGTTGATCGCTCAAAACCATTCGCTTCAAAATAAGCCAGCACCGGATCAGCTGCATATTCATGTACCCATACCACCTCATAGGATTGTACCACAGCCATACATTTAGCAAACAGCATTGATAAACAATCGGTATCGCGATAAGCTGCCAGCACGCCAAAGCCGGTTAAACGAACGGCCTTTTTTCCTGCGCACATCTCCGGTCGCTGGCCGCGGGTAGTAATACAGGCATATCCCACCGCTTCCTGATCTGCATATACGACCAGCCATTGATTGGAAAAACTATTGATATCTGCCATCAGCTGTTTAGGAGAAAAATGTGTACCGATATAAGCTTCCAACGCCGCTTCGGGTAATACGCCGGTATATTTCTCCCGGGCCAGCGCCTGGGTGAGGATCAACAACTGACGGATCGTTTCTTCCGTTACCACTACAAACCGGGTGATTATTTTTTTATCCATGGTTCCGTTCTTTAATTGGTCATAAAGGTAGAGCGGATACCCGGGACCTTACCCGTACAGATTTTTAAAGAATGACCGGTACAGATGATCTGATCATCCTGCTTTTTGTCCTGCACGCCGGATAGCTGCTTTCCGGCCGGCAGAATATTTATCTGCAAACACCATCCGGAAACAACGGGGGAATAAAGAAGAGAAGGAAAAAATATATCCTGGTGTAAAACGAACACCTATTTGCTCACATCGCTGGTAAAAGCGCTCCATATCTGTTTTTTCCGGCAGCTGTGCCCAAAGGTTGTATCCTCCTGCCGGTGGAATAACGGTAGTACCCGATGGAAACCAGGCCGATAACAAGTGCAGGGTATCATAGGCGTTTTTAGCCAGCTGCATCCGGAAAGTTCTTACATGCCGGTCATAGCTACCGGTTTGCAACAAGCGATATACAGTTTCCTGATAAACAGGACTGACGGTGCTGCCTAATGCAAACTTCAACCGCTCTGCTTTCGGAAAAAATTTTCCCGGCGCCAGCCAACCCATACGAATACCTGGCGCCAGTGTTTTGGCATAACCGCTATACGTCATGACCAATCCGCTGTCGTCCAGCGAACGGATGTTGACCGGCCGCTGGCCGTTGAAATGCAGGTCGCCGTAAATATCATTTTCAATCAGCGCGATCCCATGTTGCTGCGCAACGGCCAGCAGTGCCTGTTTATGGGTATCGGGCATCGCGATGCCGGTTGGATTTTGAAAATTGGGGGTTACCAGGATGGCTTTGATGGTGGTTTTCAGACAGGCTTTCCGCAGGTAATCAATATCAAATCCGGTATGGCTGTCCATCGGAATCTCTATTACTTTCAACTGTAACATGCTGATGACTTCCAATGCCGAAAAAATACAAGGGCTCTCCACCGCTACGACATCGCCCGGCGCGCAAACCGCTGCCAGCGCAACATACAACGCCTGCAAAGCGCCATCGGTGATCAATAACTCCTGCGCCTGTAAACGGGTGTTGTACGTGGCCGCGCGTTTCACAATTTCTTCCCGGAGTAATAACTGTCCCTCCGGCGGATAATATCTTAACAGCCCGCTGCCACATTCTCTTATCACCTGTTGCATGGTACGCAATAATAACTTCTGCGGTATCATCAGGTCGCCGGGCGCGGCTACATTAAATTCTGACACGACATGCCGGCCGGCACGCAGCGAAGTAATCCATGCAAGGTTGTGTGTAAAAACAGCATCGCGTACTACCGGCAAACGCCTTTCCGGCCGGACTTTGGTGGGATGCCATACTTTATGACTGACGTAATAGCCGGATTTCGGTACACTGTCTACCAATCCCTTAATGATCAGGTGTTCATATCCCAGCTGAATGGTGCTGACGCTGGTCTGGTATTGTGTTTTCAACTCCCGGATAGACGGGAGTTTTTGTCCGGGTTTGTATATACCTTCCCGGATCTTTTTTTCAATGGCGGATGCAAAGGCCTCATACCGGTACAACTTCATGGTCCAACTGTACTGTTTACATTTTAAAACAGGATACCTGTACCTCAAAAGTAGCCAATTCTGTTGCCAAAAAAGAAAAGCAACGGATAGGTATTATTGTACCACTTCCGGATGGGATAACGGCAATGCCGGTACCTGCTTCAATTTGCCATAATCCATCTGATATAATTTATCCGCACAGTGATAATAACGGTCGTCGTGTGTGATGGCGAGAATAGTAAATCCTTCCTGCTTCAACAAGGGAATAATTTCGGTATAGAATTTTTTTCTGAAATGCGGGTCCTGGTCAGCAGCCCACTCATCCAATACCAGCAAAGGTTTATCTTCCAGCAAAACCGAAATGAGGGCCAGGCGTTTCCGTTGCCCGGTAGATAAATCGCGGGAAGAAAAAGCGCCGTCCTGAAAAGTTACTTTGTGCTCCAGTTCAAATAAACGCAGGTAATACTGTACCCGTTCCGGGTCTGGTGCTTCCAGGCCAAACAATTTCTCAAACAGATAGAAGTCGCTGAACACTACGCCAAACAACATCCGGTAGCTTTTATAGTTTTCATCGTTGAGTATTTGTCCGTTGAAGTACACCTGTCCTTCCTGCGGTTTCAGCAATCCCAGTACAGACAGGATGAAGGTGGTTTTACCGCTACCGTTACCACCATAAATAAATACCACCTCTCCTTTTGCGACCTGCAGCGAAACAGGTCCTACCGAAAAACCGGCTGTTGTACTGCCCGTTTTTTGCGGATGATAGGTATAAATGATATTGTCGAACACCAGGGAGTTAAAATCTGCTTTCCGGAGATAATGACCGGCAGAATACTCCAGGCGCTCTTTACTCTCCAGGTCTTTTTGCAGTGCGGCTACTCTTTCAATAGATACTTTTGCCTGCATTAAGCTGGGCAGGATCACCATCACACTTTCTGTAGCACCCAGTAAAAACAGGACGATAAACAGGAAGTTGACAACGGTATGGGCTGGCAGTTGCAGCAGGATCGCCAATCCCAGCAACAATACACCTATCAGGCAGTTAAACAGTACCTGGCCGATGATCTGGTTATTTAAAAAACCGACATACGCCTTACGGTTATTGGTGATGGATTTGTCTTCCAATACACTGACTTCCTTATCAAAAATATCGATGCCTTTATTGGGGTCGAGATGTATTTCTTTAAAGCCGTGCAGCAGGGCATTGAAACTCAGGATGAAGCTGTCTTCCAGGTCGCGGGCCTTTTTCAGGTATCCTTCATTATGCTGCATACTCCTGTAATATACCAGTACGCCTGTTGCCAGTACAGCCAGGGTGACGGCAAACAAGAGCGGGGAAATAATGGCCATATATATAAAAGAAGCCATTATCACAATAACGGAAGAAGAAAACTGTATCACATTCATCGAAGCGATAGTCAGTACATTCACGTCTCTTACCAGTGAAGCATGCAAGGCCGTTTTAAAACTCACAAACTGCTCATACTCCGATCGCAGCATCAATTGCAGGATTTCTTTTCTGATCGTCCAGAATACCCGTTGGGAGAAATTGATGATGGAGATGGAAAAAATCCGCCGCGACAATACAAAGAAAAAAACAATGCCGGCAAAGATGGCGATATGCTGGATATTGTATGTTTTTGCCTTTCCTGCCATCATTTCATTGATGAGGAAATTGACAAAGGCCATAAAGGCAAAGCTGAACATACCGGAAAGGATACTCAGCAGAATATATTTTACCAACAGCGCAGGCTTACCTGCTATCTGAAAAATGTGCTTTATCATAGTAGCTGTATGCGTATAAAACGGTCATCAATCCGGATTGTGTGACATATTGCTTTGTGCTCCGGTACTTATCTTTCCTGATCGGGTATTGCTAACGTTGTAACCTGGCTGCTCCTCCGTGCTTCGCGGGTGGCGAATCGTTCACGGGTGATGCTGTTATTATAAAAGTATTTCCTGACCGGATGGTTTGGCATCACTGATCCAGAGGGTGGTTTCAATGATGGTGATCAATCCGCCGATGGTATTGGCCTGAAAGATACGGGAAGCGTCGAGGTGAATGCCCAGGTCTTTATTGATGGTATTCACCAGCTCCATGGCTCTCAGGGAATCAACACCTACCGCTGTCAGCTCATCTGCCGGGCGAAGGTTGGCCTCCGTGTGTTGTAGCCGGTAACGGAACAATAGTTCCAGGTATTGTAAAATCAGGACCGGATCTTTTTCTGTGCGCACCTGGCTGATCAGCTCCGGAGAGATGACGGCTGCCGTTGCTGCCGGAGTACCGGCAGTACGTATGGTGGCCACGGTATTAAATCCGTTTTCCCGATAGAGTATACTGCATTTATTACGTTGTAGTTTGCCGCTCGAGGTTCTGGGAATCGATAAAGGACCTACCAGTACCACATCGTAGGGGGAAAGGCCGGTTTCTTCGATCACCGCCTGCATCAGCGCGCGGGCCACTACTTCCGGATCTATCTCCCGAATGAGTGTTCTTTTTACTTCTGCAATCAGGATCAGTTGTTCCTCCTCTCCTACCGGCACCGCGATGGCAGCTACGGCATTTTTTTCAATGGCCGGATGTGCCGCGGAACAGGCATTTTCAATATCATAGGGATAATAATTCTTTCCCCGGATGATGAGTATTTCTTTTTTCCGGCCGGTGACAAACAACTGTCCTTCATAGAGGAAGCCCAGGTCACCGGTACGCCTATACGAATTTTCGGCTGGCGCAGCCAGGTCATGTTGCTCCGACCAGTATCCGCGGCTTACACTGGTGCCGGCGATCGCAATTTCACCGATCTGGTCTTCCCCACCGTTTTCCGGCGGCAGTATTTTCACCTGCATGCCCGGGGCTACTTTTCCCGACGACACCAGGAAGATGGTTTGCTGATCTGTGGTAGCAGCCGGCCGGAAAAATCCGGCATTCAATGCGGCGCGGTCTACCCCTACGGTACGTACTTCCGGAACCGTTTTTACGCCCGATACCAACAGGGTGGCTTCCGCCAGACCATAACAGGGAAAAAATACCGCACTGTCGAAACCTGCCGGAGCAAACCAGGCCGCGAAACGGTCCATGGTCGTCTTTTTCACAGGCTCGGCGCCGTTATAGGCCACCTTCCAGGAGGAAAGGTTCAGCCGGGCCACTTCTTCTGCCGCTATTTTATCCACGCAGATATCGAAAGAAAAATTAGGTCCGCCGCTATGCGTTACCTGGTATTTGTCGATAGCTTTCAGCCACCGCAACGGTTGCTGCATAAAATGGAACGGCGACATCAGGATACAGGTACCTCCTACATATATACTGTGCAGGATATTGCCGATGAGACCCATATCATGATAGAAGGGCAGCCACGAACAAATCACACTGTCTGCATCTGCGCCGAAGGTAGCCGTCAGCAGCAGTTCATTATGCAGCAGATTTGCATGGCTGATCACCACACCTTTGGGCGCGCCGGTAGACCCGGAGGTATATTGTATAAAAGCGATATCCTGTTCGGGCGCCGGTGATAGCAATGCGGTGACGGGAGCAGTAACTGCCGGATCATCTGTAACAATGATATGCAAGGGTGCTCCGGGGCCGGCCGCTTCCAGGCCGCTGCGTATTTTACCGGCAATACTGCCGGCACACAATATTATATGTGTACCGGCATCCGTGAGGATATGATAGAGACGTTCCATATGCCGGTTGCCACGGGGCGGGAACATCGGCACTGCTATCACGCCCGCTTCCTGACAGGCCAGGAAGGCAATGATAAAGGCCATTCCCTCCGGATACAGCAACATGGCCGGATGTCCGGTCAGTCCCTGTTCACGCAGCTGCGCAGCCAATGTTTGTACTTGGGTATATAAATCGGCGTAGGTACAACGAACTTCCTGCTGGTCGCCGTCTTCCAGGTAGCAGTAGGCGGTTTTCTGCGGGAACAGGTGGGCACCCCGTTGCAGGTAGGACGATATTTTGCTGGCTCTCTCCAAGGTTATGAATACTTTAGTGTACGATGAGGCAGTATTTATGGCTGCAGTAACTGACGGCGGCAGCAGCTTTTAATGATACCGGCCAGCTGCACCGGGTGTTTATGTATAAAGAAGTGACCTCCCGGTAACAGGGAAGAAGAAAAAGAAGAAGTAAAGCCGGCCCAGTTATGGATATCTGCTACGCCTTCTTCTGCATCGCCCATGATGGCATATATCGGTGCTTTAATACGGGGATAGTCAGCAATGTTATCTTTTTCTGCCAGTTCAAAATCTGCCCGCATAATGGCTTCGTAAAAATCGAACAGCTCTTCGCTTTCCAGGAACTCCTGCGGTACGCCTCCCAGACTTTTCAGTTCTTCTTTCAGCTTGGATTTCTCCATCAGGTGACGTTTCAATCCTTTTTTGGTACCAGGACCTGCATTACCGCTTACCACCACATGTGCCGGTGGCTGGTTCCGTGCTTCCAGCATGCCTGCCACTTTCAGCGCCAGTAATGCGCCCATGCTATGTCCATATATAACATAATGTTTGGAAGTCAGTTTACTGCTAATCTGGCGGCAGAAGTCATCGGCAGCCGCCTGCAGATCTACCAGCAGTTCTTCTCCGTATCTTCTACCTCTTCCTGGCAGCTCCAGGGGAATAAATTCAACATCACGTAAATAAGGTTGCAGGAACTGGAACGAATAGCAGTTCCCTCCTGCGAAATGCAACAAAAACAATTGTACCTGCTTCATATTTATATCTCTAAATGTGATTAATTGGAAGGGCATACCGGGTTACACTGCTGATCGGGGGCACTATGCGGGTATTCTCTTTCCTGTTTCACCGTTACGGCAACGGTATTCCTGGCTGATACTGTTCTCCGCTGCAGCTGGCAGGCAGGGAATGTACGGGGTCAGGGCGCTGTTCTTAAAATTAATAAACAATAACGATCGTTGGCGTTCTCTTCTCCTGTTTTTCCATTGCATCCTTTTATCCAAAAGGAGGGTCACGATTGCAGGCAGAAATATACTCATTCTTCCCGATATTTTCAGCGGAAAAATCCAGGCGCCGTATCCGCTTTGCCCATGGCGGTGACAGTGGGTCGCAGGAAAACGACAAAAGCGCATTTCCAGGCAAAGGGGCGGATCAGCCAGCAGCAAATGAGCTGTTTCCCATGGTTTCCGGTTAAAGTTATCTTGACGAACGACTATTTCTCTATGAAAGAACCTCATCATCACGGTGCTACAATACCTGGCTATGTAAAAAGGGTTTCGTCTGGTTAACATCAGCCATTCCCGCAACCGTATAACAATAATACAAAAAAAAGGAAGACGAAAAAAAGCAGGATCGGTTTTATACCGATGACGAATAGCATAAATTATTTGATAACAGGAAATTCCGCACAATATGATTGTATACAATTATTTTATCTGTGAGAGATGACAGACATATGTTTAAACATCTATTTATTACGCCGCCACCATCCGCTCGTAATGCGGTGCATCAACAGCCCCGGCGGAATATACACCTTCCAAAAAGACGCAGTTTCGCAGCGTATACCCTTCAACGTTAAAATTATGTCAAGAATAAAAAACTAATTAATAATTATTAAAAAATAAGATTAAATTTGGGGATGCATTTACTTATTGAAAGGTATTTGCAAATGTTGTAAAAAACCCATTGCCAACAAAGGTTAATTTCCAGCATCCGATTTGTACGCGATGAAAATAAATTCCCATTGATTGGCACGTCATTCAAAACCAGATATATCATTGTTGTCATGACAAAAAATTGATCCTATTTAGACACGCGCTGCATCAAATAACCATGTTTATTCAAATGCTATCCGTGATTGTTACGTGCAGTAGTTTTTATATTTTTTAGTACTATACTATTTTTTTATCGCTTAAAATCTCAGTGAATAACCTTTTACCGGTACAGGCAATAGAACACAACCCTGCCCACCCGCAAAAGTGAATCGTTTTTTATCGTTATGTAACAGAAGTCAGATCGTGCTTTCCATAAGCATACTGGTATTTCTTTGGATTGCTGTTTTCCATACAGCAGTACTAACTGTTATGCATATACGCAATCATACACCCTGTAATATTATATTAATGTATTGATGTAACATACATCAACCCGAATCGTTTAAACCAAACGTCAGCTACAATGAAAAGATCTATCAACAGGAATGTGCTTTTCGTGAAAAAAACAGACAGTGCGAACAAATAAACGCGATGATGAAACTATCTATAACGAGGAATGTGAACGTCTGCAGTAAATAATTACCGGCTTCGGAATAAGCCGTCATTTTTAACATATCATATAACTGATACGTATATACGCAATTATACGAACAGGAATATTGTATTCATATATTTATGTAACATATATAAACCCGAATCGTTTAAACCAAAAGCAAAATACTATGGAAGGTGGTACAAGCAGGACGTTGTTTTTCGTGGCGGAAAAACAAACAGGACCCAAAAAAAAGTGCGATTACGAAATTATCGGCGCCAGGAATGTGAACACCCCGCAGGAAATAATTGCCGCACTGGAAGCAAACCAGCAAAAAAATGCCCAGCAATTATTAATCCCTGTATTGACAGACCCCTTTGAATACAAAGGAAAGGACCAGGTTATCCCCCTGCAACCTGAACAGGTATTCTTTATGGACTACACACATGCCGCCGACATCCACCAGGCCAACATACTGGAAGTGGGACTAGGCTCCGGCATACTGAGTATCTTTTGCCTGATGAAAGGCGCAGCCCATTGCACCGGCCTGGAAATCAATCCCAGAGCCAAAATTTTCACGGGATACAACACCCTCTTCAACGATCTGGATGCACGCCTGGAAATTAAAGATGGGAATGTAACAGACATTTTTGCTCCCGTGGAAGGCAGAAAATTCAATTTTATTTACTCCAACCCACCGTTCGAACCCACGCCTCCCGGCATGGACTATTATTTCAATTCTGCTGCAGGTATATATGGACTTACCTTTGTGGAAGAACTGCTGAAAAACGTAGACCAGCACCTGGAAGACAATGGTGTTTTTCAAATGGTAACCATGGCGCCAGGTAACGAACAGGAAGCATTTATGCTGCAGGAACTGGCAGAAAAATACCTGCCCGGCACTGCTGCAGAAATCATCCTGGATCTCCAACCTATTACCTACGCCGCTTTCGTAGACAGATTCGTATCCATCTTCGGCGAAGAAGAAGAAAAAATCCAACAGATGAAGACGCAGGCCGATAAGGATGGCGTCACACATCTACACATGCTCGTATTCAAATACAGAAAGGGAATGAAAGGAAACGTACAAACAGTACGTACCCATAAGACGTATGAAACGTGGTCATCTCCGCTTGGCACTGCTAATACGCTCTATAGTTCTATTGCTTCATAAACACAAATCCATTATTGTATCAGCTACAGGATAATGCATGCTTCCTGTACAGTGAACAGCGCAACTGATTAACTTTTCACATCGTCCCTCCGGTGCTACCTGTACATTTCCTTTACAGGTAACAGCTATGTATTGTGTTATAAAAAACACCCTACATAGTACATAGTAAGGAAACCAAACAATATGTTTGTCCGACATCGAAATAGAAAATGCCTGTTTTAAACAGGCCTGGCATTGCTATGCCTGTTGCCGGACAAATGTAAACCCGAATTTGTAACCTATAATAATCGCCAACATGTCGCTCAAAATCCTCGGTGTAAATGCCGCTTACCACGAATCATCTGCCTCTCTCCTGGTAGATGGACAATTAATCGCTTCTATTGAAGAAGAAAGAATGAACCGTGTAAAACACGCCAAACCAGCCCTGATAGATAATCCGGACGAACTGCCGGTAGACGCTATCATGGAATGTCTGCGCATCGCGGAACTATCTTTGTCGGATGTTGATATCGTTGCTTTCTCCTTTGACCCCAAACGTAGAATGGCGCTGCACGCAAACATGACAGATCCAACCACACCCGGCGACTGGGGTACCCCGGCCGGAGAATATCTTTTCTGCAGCCAGTTACTTTCCGTGCCTGAAAAATTCAGACGCCTCGGTTTCAAAGGACAGTTCCACTGGGTAGAACACGCCAAAGCACATGCGGCATCTGCCTTTTACCCGGCACCATTTGAAGACGCCGCCATCCTCTCCATAGATGGTATCGGTGAAATTGAATCCGTATTGCTCGCACACGGAAAAAAAGACACCATCACCCCGCTGAAACAAATCGTATACCCGAATTCGTTAGGTTTCCTCTGGGAGAAAATGGCTAAATACCTCGGGCATTCTGAATATGATGCCTGTAAAGTAATGAGCCTGGCCTCTTTTGGTAATCCGGCTATCTACGAAGACAGCTTCCGTTCTTTTATCAAAATCAGTGAAGACGATTTCGAAATAGATCCGCTGGTTATTCTTTTCCGGATCGAAGATTATGCACCACTGGAAAAACTGTTCGGCCTCCCGCGCAGAAAAGCAGATGAACCACTCCGGCAGGAACACATGGATATAGCAGCCGCTCTGCAGCAGCTCACCACTACCATCCTGCTGAACCTGACCCGTCACCTGCATGCACTGACCGGCTCCTCCGCCCTGTGCCTGGCTGGTGGCGTGGCACTCAACTGTGTGGCCAACCGCGTACTTTTTGAAGAAGGGCCGTTTGAACATATTTATATTCAACCTGCTGCCAATGATGCAGGTACCTCTCTCGGCGCGGCCCTCTTCACCCATTATAATATTTATGGTGGCGACAACTATCAGCCGTTTGAGCTGAAACATACTTACCTCGGCCCGGGCTACAGCGATGAAGAAATCGGCTATACCCTGAAAGGACTGGGTGTTAACTTTGAATACCTCGACAATATTGAAACAACCGTGGCCGGACTGATCAGCGAAGGAAAAGTAGTTGGCTGGTTCCAGGGCAACATGGAATTTGGACCACGTGCCCTCGGTAACCGCAGCTTGCTGGCAGACCCACGGAATCCGGATATGGTGAAAAGAATGAACCGTCTCGTGAAACACAGAGAAGATCACCGTCCATTCTGTCCCAGCGTACTGGAAGAAGATGCCGCCAACTGGTTTGAAATCCGCAAAGATGCCCTGGCATCCCGTTTCATGCTGATGGCCTATCCGGTAAATCCTGCCAAACGCGAACAGATACCCGCAGTGGTGCACGTAGATGGTACCTGCCGTATCCAACAGGTACAGGCTACTACCAATCCGAAATACCATCAGCTGATCTCCGAGTTCAAAAAAATAACCGGCGTTCCGGTATTGCTGAATACCTCTTTCAACGACCGGGAACCTATTGTATGTACACCGGATGACGCGATCAGAACTTTCCTTAAAACAAAAATCGATTACCTGGCTATTGGCAACTTCCTGCTGAAAAAAGAAAATAACCTGACCGGCAACCGGGAAGCAGCGATGGCAGCTTACGCTTAAACCAACCGATCACCAGCACCGCTACCAGTAAATGCAGCAGGCATATATCACCTGTTCATTTTCGGGTGGCCGTGCTGTTGCTGCCAACCGGCAGCCATTATCCGCATACACCATTTTACTGTCATAATTTTTTATTCATGAAACCATTACAATGCCCTGTTACAGGAAAAACTCATGTGCCTGTCGATCTTTTTGATCCGCAGTTCATTGCCAATCCTTACCCCACCTACGCCCGTTTACGGGAAGACTCACCCGTGCAACGCATTACCCTGGAGAACGACTATCCGGTATGGCTGGTGACCAGGTATGATGATGTAATGGCGCTTCTGAAAGACGACCGGGTAACAAAAGTACCAGGTAAAGCGCTGCCAGCAGATGGCGCCCTGCCGGAAATGCCGTTCGAAAGCATTGATGCCATGGCTATGCTGAGCAACCATATGCTGATGATGGACCCACCGGATCACACCCGCATCCGGACACTCGTACACAAAGCCTTTACCCCACGACATACCGAGCAGCTGCGCCCACGTGTACAGCAAATCGCCGATGAGCTGATAGACAAAATAATTGATAAAGGCAGCATGGACCTGATCGATGATTTTGCTTTTCCATTACCCCTCACCGTTATCGCGGAACTGCTGGGCATTCCCATTGAACATCATGAAATGTTCCGCAAGTGGTCTAACCTGCTCACCGATGGTTATACCACGGCAGAAAACCTACCCCAGGTACAGGAAGCCACCCATGGATTTATTCACTACCTGCAGCAGATTTTTACAGAGAGACGGGCCAATCCCGGTAATGACCTGATCAGCGCACTCGTAGCGGTGGAAGAAACCGGCGACCGGTTATCAGAACAGGAACTGCTGTCGATGGTATTTCTCCTTTTCCTGGCCGGACACGAAACCACCGTTAACCTGATCGGCAACGGTATGCTGGCTTTATTGCAGCATCCGGCACAACTGCAACTCCTCCGGGAAAAACCGGAACTCATTGAAAGTGCCGTGGAAGAAATGCTCCGGTACGATGCCTCCGTAGCTACATCCACCGTACGTTTTGCCATGGAAGATATTGCCATTGGCGGCGTAGTCATTCCCCGCGGAGAAGAAATCATGCTGATGACCGGCGCAGCCAACCACGATGAAAAGAAATTCGATCAGCCGGGCGTATTTGATATAACGCGTACGGATAATCGTCATATTTCTTTCGGACATGGCATCCACTTCTGCCTGGGCGCCCCGCTGGCCCGCCTGGAAGGTGCAGTGGCTGTCAGTACCCTCCTGCGCCGGCTGCCAGACATCAAACTGGCGGTAGCGCCGGAAACATTGATCCGGCGACCCAGTATGCTGATACGCGGCGTACAGCAGTTACCGGTAGTTTTTTAAATCACCGGTCATCAAACACCCGGGCTTCCTCCACACAAACAGGAAGCCCGGGTGTCTGGTGACCACTAATTATATTTCCTCATGATACAACAAGCTTCATCAGCAAAGCTTTCCCTTACACCGGCCCAGTTAGATATTTACCTGCACCAGCAACAACACCCGCACTCCCCTATGTATGTCATAGGCGGATATTACCAATTAAAAGGCCGGCTGGATCATGGTTTACTGGAAAAAATAATCCTTGATATTGTCAATCATGAACCTGCCTTCCGCACCAGACTGGATATCAACGGACCGGCGCCCTTACAATATGCCACTCCTGTCACTGCCACTGCGATTCCCCGCGCCGACTTCCGTGGTCAGCCCGATCCCCTGGCGGCAGCCATCGCATGGCTGAAAAAAGATTTTGGCATTCCTTTCGTGCTGACGGATCAACTCTATCATATCATCCTCGTGCAACTCGCCGACGACGATTGTCTGCTATACATTAAAACGCATCACCTCATTTTAGACGGATGGGGATTTTCCCTTTTCATACAACGGGTGGCGGCCGCCTATGAAGGCACTGCATCAGCAGTATCTCCCTTTCATTTTCATGATGCCGTACAGGCCATCCATGCACAGCAACAGGATACCGACAGCCTCCTGCAACAACAAACGTACTGGCAAAATAAATTCCGCTCGTTACCGGCTCCTTTATTAAGTCCGGCCGGAGATACCCCTGCCGGCAGCCTTGCCAGCACCCGGTATCAGCTGGAAATACCCTATGCGCAATACCAACCACTCATACAACTGGCAACCGACAACAAAGCCAGCGTATTTCATGTATTGCTGGGATTACTGTATGTGTACTTCACCCGTGCCTGCCAGACAGATGAACTGGTGATTGGCCTGCCGGTACACAACCGCACCAATGCCCGATTTAAAAAAGTACTGGGCCTGTTTGTCAGCACCTCTCCCGCCCGTTTTTCCTTTGGAACGGATCTTTCCTTCAACCGCCTTCTGCAGGAAATCAAACAGAATCAGAAACAGGACTACCGGTACCAGGGTTATTCCCTCGGACAGATACACCGCGATCTCCGGGCCTTTACCAAAATACGCGAACATCTCTTCGATGTAGCTTTTTCCTATGAACAATTCAATTACGATATTACGGCCGCCGGCATCGATAAGATAACACCCGTTACCTTCACCCACGAACACGATACCCAACCATTTAATCTTTTTGTCAGAGAATACCAACAGGGGATGCCTGTGTTATTTGACATACAACTGCACCAGCAATATTTCAACGAAGCCGCCGGCGACCTGGTGGCCGCACGACTGGCCCACCTCATTCAATATATACCGCTGCATGCAGATGTGCCCATCCGTCAGCTCGACTGGTTGCCACAGGCAGAGCAGCAACAACTCCTTACCATTAATCAACCACAGTTCCAGTTACCGGAAGTATATCCTTCTTTCCTGGCGGCTTTCCGCGACCGGGTACCGCAGTACAGCCACAAAACCGCCCTGATTGCCGGCGAACAGGCGATCACCTATCAACAGCTGCACGTACAGTCTGACCACATTGCCGCGTGGCTGATACAACAGGGCGCCGGAAAAGACATACCCATTGCCGTTTGTATGGACCGGTCCATACAACTGCTCCCTTTTCTGCTGGGCATCTGGAAAGCCGGCAGCGCCTATGTGCCACTCGATCCGGAATACCCGGAAGACCGCATCAGCGCCATCATTGAAAATGCTGGCTGTATGCTGGCCATTACCCAGGAAGATTACCGCGCTAAATTTGACAAGGCCGGTCTGCGCGCAGTTACACCGGCTATCATCGCACAAGCTACACAGACTGTTGGCCAGCTCCCGCTGCCCGCACCATCCGATCTGGCCTACATCATCTACACCTCCGGTTCTACCGGCACGCCTAAAGGGGTAGCGATCTCCCATGGCAGTGTGATCAACTTCCTGGAAGCCATGGCAGCAGCTCCCGGACTTACTACCCGGGATACCTTACTGGCGGTGACCACCATCAGCTTCGATATACATGTACTGGAATTATACTTACCATTACTCACCGGCGCTACCATCATACTGGCCAATGCCACCGATACCAGAGATGCTTTTGCCTTGCAGCAACTCCTGCAACAACACCATGTAACCACCATGCAGGCCACACCTGCCACCTGGAAAATGTTGTTCCTCGCCGGCTGGCAACCGGTTACGGCATTCAAGGCCCTTTGTGGCGGAGAAGCCTTACCACCGGCATTGCTACAGTCTTTCCGCCAATACCCATTGGTAGAACTGTGGAATATGTATGGGCCTACGGAAGCAACCGTGTGGGCATCTGCAGAAAAAATTGACCCTACCCAAAAAGATATTTCCATCGGCCGGCCGATCCGGCACGCCGCCTACTATGTGCTGGACCGTTTTCAATATCCGGCAGGATTTGCCTTGCCCGGAGAATTGTACATCGGCGGAAAATGCCTCGCCCGCGGCTATCACAGGCTACCGGAGAAAACTGCAGAAAGTTTTCTGTCGCTGCCCATCGCCGGGCAAATGATCCCCGTCTACAAAACCGGTGATCAGGTAGCTATCGGCAGCGATGGTAAACTCCGTTTCCAAAGCAGAACCGATGACCAGGTAAAAGTGCGGGGCTTCCGCATAGAACAGGGAGAGATTGAAGCCGTGATTATCACCCACCCTCACGTACAGGACTGTACGATAAAAGTGTGGCAGGATCAACAGGGCGAAAATTATCTGGCCGCCTATTACGTGGCCCGGCCGGATACCACCCCTGATGAAGCCCTGCTGGCCGCTTACCTGGCCACCAAACTACCGCGGTATATGATTCCCGCGGTATGGCAGCAACTGGCAGCCTTACCCCTTACCCCCAACGGCAAGGTGGATAAAAAAGCACTGCCCCGGCCGGACATTACCACCGATGACGGACAGTATACAGCGCCCGACAGTGTCGTTACCCAACAACTGGCCGATATATGGGCTACCCTTTTACAAACAGCTCCTATCAGCATCACGGCCGATTACTTTCAATTGGGTGGCAACTCCATTCTCAATATACAGCTGGTGAATATGGCACGTGCTGCCGGCTTACCACTGGCGCCATCCGATATTTTTACCTATAGCACCATCCGGGAGCTGGCCGCCGTACTTGATGGCAGGGTGACCACTGTTTCAGACACGCTCATTCCAACGGCGCCGGTGGCAGCACATTATCCGGCCTCGCCGGCACAGCAACGCCTCTTCATCCTGCAGCAGCTGGAAGGCGCCGCTACCGCCTATAACATGCCAGGCGCTTTTATACTGGAAGGGAAAGCAGACATTGCCCGCCTGGAACACGCCTGCCGGCAGCTGATACAACGACAGGAAAGTTTGCGTACAGCCTTCCACCTCGAAGGTGTTACCGTATACCAGCAGCTATCTGAACAGGTAGATTTCCGGATCAACCGGCTGACCGGCCAGGATACCGAAGCCAACATCCGGCAGCACTTCCAGGATTTCGTACAGCCGTTTCAGTTAACAAAGGCGCCGCTGTTACGTTGCAGTGTGGTATCGCTGGCAGCAGATAAAAGTCTGCTGATGCTGGATATGCATCATATTATTTCAGATGGCTTATCTACCACTATTTTCCTGGAGGAACTGTTTCGCCTATACGAAAATGAACCATTACCGGCCTTGCCGTTACAGTATAAAGATTATACCGTCTGGCAGCAAACACCTGCACAACAGACACAGATAAGTGCCTCTTCCGACTGGTGGTTACAACAAATGGAAGGTACCCTGCCGGTATTGCAGCTGCCGGCCGACTATCCCCGGCCGGCCCTGCAATCTTTTGAAGGCGCCCGGCACGACAGCAGCATACCGGCAACTATCAGCCAGCAACTCCGGCAACTGGCTACCGACCAGCAAACGACGCTGTATATGGTGTTGCTGGCCGCCTATCAGGTCCTGTTATCCAAATACAGCGGGCAGGAAGATATCATCACCGGCTCGCCGGTAGCGGGCAGGCCACATGCACACCTGCAACCGCTGATCGGTCTGTTTGTACACACGCTGCCGCTCCGGCATTTCCCGCAGAAACAAAAAACTTTCCGGGCATTTCTGGAAGAAGTGAAACAGACTACCCTGCAGGCATTCGACCATGCCGCCTATCCGGTGGAGTCATTATTGGAACAACTGAATATCCCCCGGGATGTGAGCAGGAATCCGCTTTTCGATACCCTGTTTGTATTGCAGCCACAGGAATTGCCGGCGATCACCACCTCCGGCTTTACGTTGCAGACCTATGAAACCGGTCATGCCAGCTCGAAATTTGACCTTACCCTGGAAGCCACTGCTACCACGGAAGACATCCGGTTACGTTTTGAATACGGCACCCGGCTGTTCAAGCCATCCACCATTGCCCGGATGGCGCGTCATTTCGAGCAACTGCTGCATGCTATTGTACAACAGCCGGATATCACCATCGGCGCGATGAACATGACTTCCGCAGCAGAAAGACAACACCTGCTGTATACGTTCAATCAGACACAAAAAGATTTTCCGGCAGATAAAACCCTGATACAAATCTTTGCAGCACAGGCAGCTGCTACCCCGCAGGCGATAGCCGTACGTTTCGGCACACAGCAACTGACCTATGCCGCCCTGAACGAACGAGCCAGTCAGCTGGCCGGCGTACTACGCGAAAAAGGCGTGCAGCGCAATACCATCGTAGCCATGTTTACGGACCGGTCGCTGGAAATGCCGGTGGGTATACTTGCCATTCAGAAAGCCGGCGGCGCCTATCTGCCGATTAGTCCGGAGTACCCGGCAGACCGTGTGCAATATATGCTGGAAGACAGTGGCGCCCGCGTGTTGCTGACCCAAACCAAACACTTGTCCGGCCTCAATTTTGACGGCACCTGCATAGACCTGGAAGATCCGCAGTATTACCAGGGCAGCGTTGCCGCCCTGCCTGAACAAGCCACTCCTACCGATGCTGCTTATGTGATATATACCTCTGGTTCTACCGGCAAGCCCAAAGGCGCCCTGATTGCCCACCGGGCTGCCGTGAACCGGATACAGTGGATGCAAAACCAATATCCGCTTACGCCACAGGATATCATCCTCCAGAAAACACCCTATACCTTTGACGTATCGGTATGGGAACTTTTCTGGTGGGCCTTTGCCGGCGCTTCGGTTTATTTCCTCGAGCCGGAAGGTGAAAAAGATCCGGCACTCATCATGGAAACAATTGCGCAGCAACAGATTACAGTGCTGCACTTTGTGCCTTCCATGCTCAATGTATCCCTGGAATATCTCCAGGCACACCCAGGCAGATGGCAGCTATCGTCCCTGCAGCGGGTGTTTGCCAGCGGAGAAGCCTTGCAGCCTAAACAGGTACATCTCTTCCGCGAATTGCTGTATAACACCTACGGATCTACGCTACATAACCTGTACGGCCCTACGGAGGCTGCTGTGGATGTTACCTGGTTCGACTGTATGACGGCGCCCGTTCATCATACCGTACCTATCGGCAAACCCATCGACAACATCCGTCTGTATATCCTGGATGAACAACAACAACTGCAACCGGAAGGTATTGCCGGTGAACTCTATATTTCAGGCGTGGGCGTAGGCATCGGTTACCTCAACCGGCCGGAGCTTACCCAGGAAAAATTCCTCGCCGATCCTTTCTTCCCCGGCGAACGGATGTACCGTACCGGCGACCTTACCCGCTGGATGGAAGACGGTAACATTGAATACCTGGGCCGTCTGGATCATCAGGTGAAGATCCGGGGCTTCCGCATTGAACCGGGCGAGATAGAACAGCAACTGCTCAAACATCCGCTGGTGAAAGAAGTATTGGTGATGGCCCGGGAAAACAAACAACGGGAGAAATACCTGTGTGCTTATCTGACCACCAGTGATACCATTACCGAAGATGCCCTGCGCGACCAGATTTTACTGGAGCTGCCGGATTATATGGTGCCCGCTGCCTTTGTGATGCTGGAACGGATGCCGCTGTCGCCCAACGGAAAAGCCGACCGCAAAGCCTTACCGGAACCAGACCTGCATGGCCTGCGGGATACTTTTTATGAAGCTCCGCAGACGCCTTTGGAACAAATGCTGGCCGACATCTGGGAAGAAGTACTGGGCATCACCGCCATCGGTGTCACGGATTCCTTTTTCCGGCTTGGCGGCGACTCCATCAAAGCCATACAGGTAGCTGCCAAAGCTGCCCGGCACGGTTTCGCCTGTACGATTAAAGATATTTTCCGGTATCCGGCGATCCGGCAGCTGGCACGCCAGCTCACCCGGGGAGATGCCCCTGGCCCGGCAGCCATCCGGCAGATACCGATTGCGCCACTACCGGTAGCACCGGCCATCCGACGTGCCATGCACCCCTCGTTTACGGTGCGTAAAGTGTACGACCTGTCGCCGATGCAGGCTGGCATGCTCTTTCATGCGACTGCCGATGAAACGTCCACGGCCTATGCCGATCAGGTGTTGTTTGATTTCGACATCCTGCCGGATATAGCCGCACTGGAAAAAAGCTATAACATCCTCATACAGCAGCACGAGATACTCCGTACCGTTTTTGTACATAAAGGGCTGGATGTGCCGCAACAGGTAGTATTGTGTCCACATACTCACGTGATCGCCTGTACGGATATCAGCCACCTGGATACCCCACAAAAAAAGGCCTTTACAGACCAATTACGGGCCGATGACCTGGCACATGGATATGACCTGACAGCCGGACCATTACATCGCCTGCATCTGGTTAAAACAAGCGATCATACCGCTACCCTGCTGTGCAGCTTCCACCACATCATCCTGGATGGCTGGAGTTTTTCGCTCCTGATGAGCCACCTGTTCAAAAACTACCTGGCCCTCACGGACGGGAAATACATCCTGTCGGCCTTACAGCCACAGTTTGACACCTACATCTCCTGGCTCGCCGGCAGAGATACTGCCGCCGCCGCGGACTTCTGGCAAACGTACCTGGCGGATGTGCATACCCGCACGTCGCCGGCGCAAAACCGGGAACCAGCGGCTACCTATAGCGTAGCCGAAGAAACATACATTCTGCCCGATACCCTTTGTCAGGCCTTACAACAAGTGGCCTCCCAACACGCAGTAACGCTCAACACCTTACTGCAGGCTATCTGGGGTATTTTGCTGCAACGGTACAATCATACGGACGATGCGGTATTCGGCGCCGTTACCTCCGGCAGGCCGTGGGAAATACCCGATATTGCCGGTATAGCCGGACTCTTTATCAACACCATACCTGTACGGGTAAAATGCAGCGGTGATACCTCTTTTATCGCCCTTGCCCAGCAACTGCAATCAGCGGCATTAACTGCCGGCACCTACAGTTACCTGCCATTGGCGGAGATACAGCAGTTAAGTCCGTTGAAACAGGAACTGATAGACCACATCCTGGTATTTGAAAACTTTCCGGTAGAACAGGAACTGTTACAACCCACCTCTCCGGATGGTGCACGGCTGAAAATAAACCGGGTAAAATTCTATGAGCAAACCAACTACCACCTGAACATCATTGTGGTACCGCAGGAAACGCTCACCATCCGCTTTAACTACAACAGCGAAGTATATACCCCCCAACAGATCCTGCAACTGGCCGCACAGCTGCAAACCGCACTCACCGCCGTAGCAGCGCAGCCCCGCCTCGCAGTACGGGAGATCCCCATCCTGTCACTAACGGATACGGCTCAACTGCAATCATTCAATGATACCCATTTTGATACCGGTGAGATAGCGACCATCCATGACCTGTTTGCCCGGCAGGCAGCACGCACGCCGGAAGCTACCGCCATTGTGCACCACCACGAAGCCGTTACGTATAGCCTGCTGCAACAGCAGGCAGACCGGATCGCCGCCTGGCTGCTGGCACACGGCACACAAACCGAAGATATCATTGGTATCATGGCGGAAAGATCCCCCCGTATGATAGCTGCCGTTCTCGGCGTATTAAAAGCCGGCGCCGCTATTGTACCCATCGATCCCGCTTATCCGGCAGACAGAATCCAGTATATCCTGGAAGACAGCGGCGCCAAAATGGTATTGCTGGATACTCTTCCGGATATGGATTTACCGGCAACACCTGTAACACTGCAAACCGCGCTGCAGGGCACCGATGGCCCCACCCAGCCTACCACGGCCGTGCGGGGCGACCACCTGTTATACGTCATCTATACTTCCGGCACCACCGGCAAACCCAAAGGTGTGATGCTGGAACACCGCAACCTGGTAAACCTCATTGTATACCAGCAAAAGGAAGATATTGCCGATTTCACCGGCAGGGTATTACAGTTTACCACTCTGTGCTTTGATGTATGTTACCAGGAAATTTTCAGTACCCTCTCTGGCGGCGGATGTTTATACATTGCAGACGAAGAACGGAAGAAAGAACCTGCCTGGCTGCTGGACTTCATTGGCACTCACCAGATCCCGACCGTATTCCTGCCTACTGCCTATCTTAAATTCCTGTTCGGACAGGCCGCCTTTGTACAACAGCTGCCCGCCTGTATCCGGCATATCATCACTGCCGGCGAACAACTGCTGGTATCAGATCTGTTGCGGCAGTATATCCGGACCACCGGCGTACAGGTACATAACCACTACGGTCCTTCTGAAACCCACGTGGCCACCACCTACATCCTCCACGCAGGCGATGCCCTGGAAGAAGTACCATCGATTGGCCGGCCCGTTGGCAACAACCGCATCTACATCTTCGATCAGCACCGGCAGTTGCAACCACCAGGTATGCCGGGAGAAATATACATTGCCGGCCGCAACGTAGGCCGGGGATATGTCGGTAATCCGACCCTTACCGACAGCAAGTTTGAAGCAGATCCTTTTGTCAGCGGCGAACGGATGTACCGTACCGGCGACCTGGGTAAATGGCTGCCCGATGGCAACATCGCCTACACAGGCAGAACCGACCACCAGGTAAAAATCCGCGGCTACCGCATCGAACCCGGAGAAATTGAAAACAGGTTATTAAATCATCCGGACATAGACCAGGCAGCAGTACTGGCACATAGCCATGCGCAAGGAGAAAAGTACTTAGTGGCTTATTATGCGGCTACGGCTCCTTTAGCACCAGCCGCTGTAAAAGCGTACCTGGCAGATACCCTGCCGGCATATATGGTGCCCGCATATTTCCTGCAGCTGGACCGCATTCCACTCACCAGCAACGGTAAAACCGACCGGAAAGCACTGCCCCTGCCAGCGGTACACACCGGTGAAGTCGCGGCCAAAACGGCCCCGGATACCCTCACTGCCATCCGGCTGGCCGACATCTGGAAAAATATCCTGCCTATTTCGCATCCGGGCATGGAAGACGACTTCTTTGAAACAGGCGGCCACTCCCTGAAAGCGTCGTTACTTACGGCCAATATCCAACGCGCCTTCCAGGTGACCGTACCCCTGAAAGAAATATTCCGTTTACGCACGCTCGGACAGCTGGCTGCTTACATTGATACCGCCGTAAAAACCACCTACACCCCGGTAACACCGGCGCCGGTATCGGCGTATTACCCGCTGTCTGCCGCCCAAAAGCGACTGTATATTCTCGATCAGTTTGAAGATAACAGTACCGCGTACAACATTCCGTTTGTAGCCAACGTCACCGGCTCCATTGATCCCGACCGGCTGGAACAGGCACTGCAGGCCCTGATACAACGGCATGCCGCACTACGTACTTCCTTTACCGTTATGAATGGTGAACCCGTACAAATAGTAGCCGATACCGCTACCTGTTCCCTGCAACGGCAAACCGTGGCAACAGCTGCGGTACACGATACGGCTACCGCATTTATCCGGCCTTTTGACCTGGGCGTTGCACCGCTGCTCCGCGCCAGTCTGCTGGAGCTGCCAGCGCAACAACAGGTGTTGTTACTGGACATCCATCATATCATTGCCGACGGCGTCACCCTGGAAGTACTGTTGAAAGAGCTACTGGCTTTGTATGAGGAAACCACCTTAGCACCACTTGCCATACAGTATACCGATTACGCCGTATGGCAACAATCACAGCAGGATTCTCCTCAGCTGCAGGAACAGGCAGCCTACTGGCAGCAACAATTTGGCGCGGCCAATGGCGGCATCCCTGCCCTGAGCCTCCCCGCAGATTATCCGCGACCGGCCATACAAAGTTTTGAAGGCGATGAAATGTTCTTTGAGCTACCGGCCGCACTCAGCAAAAGCCTGCAAATAGCTGCCGGACAACACCAGGCCACTACCTTCATGCTCACCTTCGCCGCCTACAGCATCCTGCTGGCAAAGTATGCCGGACAAGAAGACATTGCCGTAGGCACGCCCGTTGCCGGCAGAACCCATGCCGACCTCGAAAACATCATCGGCCTGTTCGTCAACACCATCGTGTTGCGTAATCAGCCTACCGGTGATATATCTTTCCGGACATTCCTGCAACAGGTGAAGGACAACCTGCTGCACGCCGCCGCCAACCAGGACTATCAGTTCGAAGCCTTGCTGGACAGCCTCGCCATTAAGCGCGACCTGAGCAGAAATCCGCTGTTTGATACCATGTTCTCCTATCAGCACATTGGTACACTGCCCCTGCAAACACCTCACTTCTCCCTGCAACCTTATGAACTGCAGGCCAATACCGCTAAGTTCGACCTGGCTTTCAGTGTCAACGAACATGCCGGCAACAGCAGGCTGGCCGTCAATTACAGCACCCGCCTGTTTAAACCGGATACCATCCGGCGCATGGGCATGCACTATCAGCATATACTCCGTTGTATCCTGGAACAACCGGATATACTGCTCCGCGATATTCCACTGGCTACGCCTGCGGAAGTAACAGAGATCCTTACCCGCTTCAATGACACGGCGATGGAATACCCGCGTGAACTGACCATTCAACGGGCATTTGAACAGGTAGCCGCCACGCAGCCGGAAGCAGTAGCTGTCGTATACAATGATACCACCCTCACCTACCGCGAACTGAATGAACAGGCCAATCAACTTGCCCGGATACTGCAGGAAAAAGGTGCCGGACCGGATCAGCTCATCGGATTGATGATGGAGCGTTCGGCCAATATGATTGTAACGCTCATGGCTATACTAAAATCAGGCGCTGCCTATGTACCACTGGTACCGGAGCTACCAGATGATCGTATCCTGGCCATGTTGCGCGATGCGGCCGTAAAACTGGTGGTAACCACCACAACAGCCATACAGGGCCACCAGCCGGATTATCTCCGGGAACATACCGGCTGTACATTCGTACTACCGGAAACACTGACGACCACCCTGCAGCAACAAAGCGTACAGAATACCTCGACCGCTACTACGCCACAACACCTCGCGTATGTGATCTACACCTCCGGTTCTACCGGCATTCCCAAAGGCGTGCAGATCGAACATCAGGGGGTGATCAACCTCGCTACCTGGTTTAACCGCCAGCATGACCTGCGTACGCATAACCGGGTGTTGCAGATGACCAGTATCGGCTTCGACGTATCGGTGGAAGAAATCATCATACCCTTACTCGGTGGCGCCGGTGTCTACATTATTCCAACGGAAGTAAAAATGGATAAAGCTGCTTTCACAGCCTTCATCCAACAACACCGCATCAACGTGGCTGAAATAGTACCCACGTTACTCCAGGATTACATAGTAGACAATGAACCGATGGAAAGTCTGCGGGTAATTATCACCGGTGCGGAGAAACTGGAAGAAACCCTGAAAGACAGCGTACTCGATAAAGGCTATACGCTATATAACATCTACGGCCCTACGGAAACAACGGTGAATGCCGCCGCCAAAAAATGCCGCCATGGCGATGATACCATCGGCGTTCCGATGGCCAATACCAGCGTTTATATACTGGATGCCGAAGATCGGCTGCAACCCGTAGGTATACCAGGAGAGCTATGCGTAGCCGGCGATTCGCTGGCCAGGGGTTACCTGAACAGTCCGGAATTAAACCAGCAGAAATTTGTGGCCGACCCGCTGGTACCAGGCCGTAAAATGTACCGTACCGGCGACCTCGCCTGCTGGACACCTGCCGGCGAAATCAAATTCCTGGGCAGGATCGATCAACAGGTTAAAATCAGGGGCTACCGGATAGAACCCGGTGAAATTGCGGCCCTCATGAGTGTCATGCCGGATATGAAAGATGTATTCGTCATGGACAGAACCGACAAACAGGGAGAGAAATACCTCTGCGCTTACTTTACGGCAGAACAACCGTATACCGCAACGGATATCAGAAGCCGGCTATCTGTACACCTGCCGGACTATATGATCCCTTCCTATTTTGTACAGCTGGAAAAAATGCCGGTGACGCCGAATGGTAAAACAGACCGGAAAGCATTACCGGAACCCGATAAAACCCTGCATGGCAGTACGCCCTATGTAGCACCGATGAATGATACCGAACAGCAACTCGTGACTATATGGGAATCTGTATTGGGTAATGCACCCATCGGCACACAGGATAATTTCTTTGAAGCAGGCGGCCATTCGCTGAAAGCCGTAGCCGTTACCGGCAAAATCAATCAGCTGTTTCAAACCGATCTGTCGCTCACCGATATTTTCAAATCACCCACCATACAGACGCTGGCTGTGGCAGTTACCGAAGCCTTACATCAACATCGTACGGCAGACAAACACCTGGCGCTGCTCTCGTCGCTCCGGCCCCAACACCTGTTTATGTTCCCGCCGGCGATGGGTCAGGGCCTGGCTTACAGTAAGCTGTCTGATCTGGTTACTACCCACTCGCTGTATAGTTTCAACTACATCCATGATGATAACCGGATCAACATCTACATAGAACTGATGGAAAAAATGCAGCCACAGGGACCTTACCTGTTACTGGGTTATTCTGCCGGTGGCAATCTGGCCTTTGAAGTAGCCAAGGCACTGGTGGCAAAAGGGCATACGGTGTCTGATCTCATCATGATTGATGTGATTCGCCGGGTAGAAAAACTGGGCAGTCAGGGTGAAGATAAAGCGACCATTAAAACGGCGTTGTTACAGGCACTCGCACAGAATGACCTGAACGATGACCATTCCGGCTACATTGATCAGTTGGTAGAAGACACCTACCGTTTCACAGCTTATGTAGATGAGTTGATCAATGAGGGTAGTGTACCGGCCAATCTTCATCTCATTAAAGCGGCAGAAGAAAAATCGTATTACTGGGAAGGCGCGGTGGAAGGAACTATCCAAGCCTATGAAGGCAAAGGCGAGCACATTGCCATGCTGGGGCCACAGGAAAATTTAGTACACAACGCGGCCATTATCAATCATATCCTGGCTGATATAGGCAACAACTAAAAACACCTTTTATAGGTTGTATCGTTCATCTTTATAAAGATGAACGATACAACCTATACTTTTTTATTGTACACTCAATGTGGGATTTTTCTTTTGCTGAAAGGGTTTCAATACCCATCTGGCCACCCGTTTGTACACGACGGCAAACAGATAACTAATGAGAAATGCCGTGATCCACATCACCGGATAAAACAGCCACTCATGAAAAGTCAGTGGTATTTTTTTGAAGAGAATTTCCAGCTCCACCAGGAACCAGGCATGAATCAGGTATATCTCCAGCGAATAATAACCAATACGGGAAAAGAAATGGGTGACCACATTCTGCCGGTTTAAAATATAGACCGCCAGCTTATATACGAACAGGATTTCCGCGGTCGTATAAAACGGATCTATTAAGTCGGTAAAATAAAAATAAGAACGGGGTATCTTGTAATAATTAAACTCCAGCATACCGGTATAGACGGGATACATCCTGATGGCATTTAATGCCAGTATGAGCAGGAGTAAGGTCCATGGACGCAAATACGGGAAAGAAAGAATTTTGTCTTTATAATCCAGAAACAGAAAGCCGCCGGTGAACCAAAAAAGATGGCTTAAACATAATGGCATAAAAAAGCCACCATCTCCTATACGGCCCATTAATACATCACCGGTATATATCCATAGCAGCTGAATAACAAAAGCAGCCACTATAAATTTCCCTTTGTATCGGTTGTACAAATGTACCAGCACGGGATAAAACAGGTAAAACTGGAACAGCAACCCAAAATACCACAAATGATAAGAGGCGCCACCCAGGGCCAGTTGCAGGAAGAAATCCCCGATCCCCATTTGTATCCCCTCTCCTTTCATCAGGTGAGGCAGCTGCGCGATAACCATATAAAACAGGGAGAACAAAAAGTAGATCGGAAAAATGCGGCGGATTCTTTTTTTATAAAAATCCCACAAATTGTCTTTTGTCACATGAGGATGATTGTTGTAAAGTACCAACCCACTGATAAAGAGAAAGGTAGGTACTGCAAACCAGTTAAGGTGATCGATATAGGCCAGTACCCGTTGCATGGTGTTAACATGGGGAACTGTAGCAGGAATATCCACGAACCAGGCGGTAACGTGAATGGTAATAACCGCCAGTGCGGCGATCGCTCTCAGGATGTCGAGCTCGGCTACCCGTACGTTTTTCATAATGGATGCTATATTTTGAGTATTATAAGGTAAGCATTCTAACATTCATTTTCAATAGTGCGTACCTGTTTTAACCATAATGGTACAAGGGCCGCATACCTGCAGCCCCTGTACCCATCTGTTTAAAGTGCGTCAGCTTATCCAGTCAGCCCGGTACGCAGTGAGCATGATTATATTTTGAAATTAGGGCCGGCCGTGGTGCCATCCTCCAATCCGGAAGGCGTTTGCATCAGCTTCCGTGCCAGTAAGGATAAATTATACATGGTACCTACGGCTTCGGTCAGGAACTCCGGCTCACCGTTGAATACCCGGTGTAAGCCATTGACCATTGCGATATAGGCTTCTGTAAACTGGTTGGCCAGGGTACTGGCCACACTACCTGGTTTGTATTTAAAAGGATCCGGGTTGTCGGCCATCGGCCACACGCCATCCGGATCAAAAGGAATTTTGGCGCCGGTATAGGAAAACTCTGTGCCGTTCCTCACCAGGTGTGCACCATGTACAATTTCTGCAAACTTGTAATAGTGTGCCAGCTCTCCGTCTCCACTACCTGGATCTGTAACGGAGGTACCTTCGCCCTGGTCTTTAATCTGCTCGATGGCCTTCAGGGCATCCTGCAGATTATTAATCACCAATAACTGACCAGGCCCACTCCAATCCTTCACCTGTTTATTTGCATGGCCAAAGGTGAGTTTTCCGGCATTATGCAAAGCGGTCAGCGCTTTCTTGATTTCATCATAGAACCAGCCTATCGTATACAGGTTATGCGTTTCCTCCCAGTTGGGATTGCGGGCGCGGTATTTGGTTTTAATAATTTCTTCCGGCTCTTCTATCTCCATAAACACATCGCGGATATGTTCGATAGAGCAACGGCGTATTTGTAGCGTTAATCCGGCACGTAATCCGCCGGGCAAAGCCGCGGGGTAATCAGGTATAAAGGCCGGGTTTTTCAAATCAGGATTGCCGCCTATAGCAATTAACAGGTTTGCCACCAATGCCATGTGCAACATTTCTTCCATCACGATACTTCTGATCAGGGAAGCTACTTCCACGTTGTAGCCTGGTTTGATACTATATAAAGCAGCCAGGTAAGGTGGAATGGTAGCATGTTCCAGCATAATGGCTATTTGTAATACCTGCTTCAACTGTGCCACCGTATCAATCTTCATGTAGAGCGGATTCTCCAGCCACTTACGGATCATCGTGAGTTTGGGGCCGGACAGGTCCCTTGTCACCGGCATATAATTGGGACTGGTGATGGGCAGCCGGAATACATTTTTGATGATGTGCAACCGTTCCAGCACCTCCGCATAATTAGAGAGATCCACAATAGGTTTCATCACCGGATACAGGTTGGCATACTGCTGAAAGATCGGTTGTACATGCTCTATCCAGGTAGGTGTTTCGGGCACCGTATAACCGGAGTATATTCTCACCGAAACCGTTCTGGGGTTGCCCGCCAGGGCGGCAGAAACACTGGCCGACCAGCAGGAAAGCCGGTAAGACTGGCCATCCATAAAAGGGCCACGCGGCATACCGGGATCCGTTGCCTTTAAGGGGAGCGTTACGGTGCCATCTGCACCGGTCGTAAGCGTAGTGGGGAATTGAATAGCCGTGTCGGGGAATCCTTTTTTAAAAGATGGATCATGACTGACCTTAATCTTATAGTTGGGCAACGGTTTACCGAAAGCAGTGACATGCAATCTGGTACTTTGCTGCTCACCGGGATTCAGCCGGAAGATCGTCTGATCAGGCTGGAAGGCGATACCATCTTCCCGTTCTTTCAATACAATTGCTGTCAGGGAAGTACCTACCGTATTACGGATAACCAGGGGATTCTTACTGGCCAGCGCCAATCTATCTGCCACGAGCGGAATGGAGATGATGCCGGCCGTTTTTTCATACCAGCCCGTGGTTTTAAAAGCAGCTTCCCCCAGTAAGACCGGCGGCGCACCATCTAACGGTATCGCCTCCACGAAAAGTCCGCCTGCCCCGAAAAGTTCTCCGCCCGGTACTTCCGTAGGCAGACTATTTCCCAGATCCAGGTGTAACACGCCTTCATCGATCACAAAATACGCCGTGTTAAAATTCACCAGGCCGGCGAATACCTGCTGGAGTGTTCTGCCCGCGACAAAATGTACCGGTTCCTGCGGATGATAGGCGCCGATGGAGCCTACCAGTCTGCCAAAGGTAAAATCGGGGGACGTGGCATCACTCTGGAATCCGTCCAGGATAAATTTTATACTGAGTTTATCCGGCACCGCTCCTCCCGGATTGGCTGCCGCCAGTTCGCGCAGATAGCGGGACTCATTCTGGTGCTGCCAACGGCTGATGTGCAGCACACTCTGGTAAAAAGTACTGTTGGCGCGGTCGCCGACTGATTTCGTGTAGCGTATCCACGAATCATTAAAAACGGCCACTTCGAGGTTGCTGCTAAAACCGATGCCACTGGTTTCCCCCAGTACCACCTGCAGCCCCCATACTTCCGATAGTGCCTGGTCCGGATCCAGGTCGGCCATCTTGCCGCCGGTCTGGCTATCCGCGCCATTAATTGGCATGCCTATTACCGGATCCAGGGCCGGGTCTTCCGTGTAGGTACCATCCTTGTAGTAAACCCGCTGTACGCGGCAGCCATACAGCTTAAAAGCACCGCTACCACCGGAGTTCCAGGTAAACTGATGCATGTCCGGATTAAAAATGTTCAGGTTGTGAAAGGGCGGGATATTATTGGTAGTGGGGGCATCCGAAATAAACTTCCCGCCAAATACCAACCGTGGGACTTGTAAATAACTCATAATAGGTGTTTATATTGATGAAAAACTATTATACAGGAACACTTCGATTAACAAACGTTTAGGTTATAGCTACAGCAATAGATCAGGAATGCATGGAATTAAACTATAAACAGCAGGAATCATCGTATAATTGTCGCTTATACAATTATAACAAGATGAGCGTTTATGTTCTGTACAAAAGCGGACAGTGGTCACACATTTGCCTATACGAAACAGTTGTAACTGCCGGCTGTATTATACAATAATGAGTGCAGTTATATAAACCGTCACCCGGATTATATAGGGTATACAACAGCCCTTACCGTACGCAGGTACATGGGTACATTGCCGTATAGTTATAGCAGGTTCCATCCATTATTTCTTCTGTGGAAATGTATTTCAGTCGGTTATTCAAAGTAGTGGTATCAGACAAAACCCGCATGGTTCAAAGCATGGCATATAACGATATCTTACTAAACCCGGAAACACTTCTTATTTTTTTGGGGGACAGGCAATCAATGCTTTATTACAACAGCAAGCAGGATTGCGTTACATTATTCAATGGAATTTCATTGGTTAATAAATTGCCTTCATCTCTGAGGCGGTTATTTCGAAGGTATTTTCAGTAGCGGCTATTTATTTTTTCGCCTAAAGTTGATCGTACGTACTTAAGTCAGTCAGCTGTTTTTTTGGGTGTGTGAAACCGTAATGAAGATACATAAAAAACAATAACTTCTCTACATATTTTTCCCTTGTTTCATAAATTTATATGGCTGCTTTTTTCTGCATTATTAATAGGGCAAGCTGATACAATTCGGTATTTTATGAGACGCTTTCACCGGTTGTACCAACTGCCCTCATTATCTTACACCTTTGCCAGGTATCATTTTCAAATAAATCAGCCCTTATTTATCAGGTCCCCCATCACCTGATTTATATTCCGTTACAATACACTTTTGGCCATCAATTCCGTTTCCAATGCTTCAAACAGCGCATGAATATTATCCAGGCCAAAGCCTTCGTAATTATTTACCCGCTGTACGATTTCATAGAAGAAGGTAGCCCGGTCACCAATAGGCGCAGTAAAAATCTGGAACAGCAATGCACCATCCAGCACATCACACAGCACACCATGCTTCTCCAGTAACGTTGTATCCAGATCCGGATATTTCCGGCGCAGCTTCTCATAATATACCTCCGGGTATTTTGTAAACCGGACGCCATTGGCACGGAGTACTTCCACCGATCTGAAAATATTGCTGGATTCAAAGGCGATATGCTGGATGCCTGCGCCATAATGCTGGTCAATAAACGTTGACACCTGCGATTTCACGCCATGATCCGGTTCTACCAGTACGTTATTGATCTGTTTATTTTCCGATTGCAATACTTTCAGCAACATCCCGATTTTCTTCTCTTTTTCTTTTCCTTTCTTTCGTTCATCGAACTGAGATACTGTTTTGGAGAAGAAGATGTTGTTGAAATAATTTTCCCACAGATTCATTTCACTCAAACGCAGGGCACAGGCAATGTGATCAATCCGTTCCAGTGCGGAGTCTTCCCCGGGCCAATCCCAGTCTTCTTCCACGTTAATGTATCCGGGCATAAAATCACCGCTGTAGTTATCATAATTGATCAGTACAATTTCATTGTCATCAAATATTTTGAGTGATGCATATTCTACCGATCCTAACTCATCTTCCAACGTAACCGGATTTTGTAGTGGTATACCACCGTTTTTAATGGCGAGTGAAAAATGTTCCTGCACGCTATCCACTTTTACAGCAATCCGCTTAATACCGTTACCATGCAGATCTACAAAGGATACGATCTTATAGGAACTGGGCTGAGAAGCAGAAGTGATAACGAGTTTGATATCATTTTTCACCAGATAGTAGGAGCATTTATCCGGCGTTCCTGTTTCCGGACCACAATAGGCAATCACTTTATAACCTAATGCTTTCACGTGCCAGTAAACTACCATTTTTGCCATTCCTACATAATACTCGATGTAGTCATATTCCATTTTTAAGAAATCAGAAGAGACAATATTATTCAGATGTTCCATGGTCTTTCTTTTTTGGGTTAATGATTAATTTCCATCAATAATGCATATCTGTTTATATAAAAAAGGGTGAACTAATGCGCTGCCTGTAATTTGAATTGCAAGAAGGCCGCGAGGCGGCTGATACCGGTTTTGATCTGTTCAGCAGATACATTGCTGAAGGCCAGCCGGAGCTCCTTATCCCCTCCTTCTCCCAAATAAAAAAAAGACATGGGCGTAAAAATCACCTGGTACTTTTCTGCGCAATGAATCACATCTTCCTTTGTAATATGGAAAGGGGTATGAATGGTAATAAAAAATCCGCCGCCGGGTATGTTCCAGGTAATAGCCTGATCAGCCGGGAACAGGTCCGGATGCAGGTATTCCGATAACGCCGCCAGCAACTGCGTTCTTTTTTGTTTCAGGTCCGCTACTTTTTCCCGGTTCACGGCTTTCAGCGAATAGTTCTCCCGGATCAGCAACCCGGCAAAAACAGCCTGATTAATCGTAGAGGTATTCACCGTTGTATAGCCTTTTGTTTTGGCCAGCAGGTCGCTCAACGCTGTTGCTTTTCCATCCAGCTCTATCTGCTGATCTGCCACAATAGCCGCCAGCCTTAAAGCGGGATATAATGTTTTGGCAAAAGAGCGCAGGTAAATCACCCGCTTATTGATATCTATTGCTTTAATAGGCAATAGTTCCACACCATCATAATTGAATTCTCCGTAGGCATTGTCTTCCAGGATGTAAAAATCATACTGGTCTGCCAGCTGTAACAGCCGGCGTCTGTTTTCTCCCGGCATGGAATTACCGGTCGGGTTCTGGTAATCCGGAATGACATATACCAGTTTCACCTTTCTCCCCTGCTCACGGTAACGGATAATCGTTTTTTCCACGCCATCCAGATCGATCCCATTTTCCCCCACCTGTACGGGGGCCAGCTGATAACCGGCAATAATGGAAAAATGCGTAATACCCACATAAGTAGGATCTTCCACGATGATTACATCCTGTTCCCGGTCGCACAGCGTGAGCGCTACCAACGCCACCGCTTCCTGCGTGCCCACCGTTATCAGGATGTCTTCCGGGTTTGCTTTAATTTGTTCGTCCTGTTCCAGGTATTTCGCGACGGCCGCATTAATCACGCCTTTGGCACGATTATATTGCCCCAGGCCACCAATAACTGCCTGGCGCTCCTTTTTACCGGCAACCACCTCTTCTTCTACAAACCGGTTAAAGTGATCAGCAAATTCTTCCAGGCCAAAATACTGTTCATTGGGGCGCCCGGATGCGAAGGAAACAGCAGCGGGATAACGCAATTGAATTTCATTCAGAAATCCCATGACATCTTCTCCCAGCTCTTTCAATAAAGGATTAATGGCGTTAAAATCTTGTCCGATATTTATGGCGGCGTTGTACGACATAGTACATTTGTTTTCAGGATTATCAATTGTTTCCTATTCATTATTCCGGTTTAACGCAAAGGGTTAAACGTTTTACGGGGCGCCTGGCGGCTCTTACCCAGGTAACTGATCAGCATTTCCAGGGCATGCTGATAACCACTACCCAAATCTGTCAGTGCGGTGGCGGTCAGCCGGCCGGATAGCTGAAAACAGAGTTGTCCTTCTCTGATAAAGCCATGTATATCCAGGATAAAATAGTGCCGGTTCTTTTCTGCTACCGGCAGGCCGGCGGCTTCCGATGTCACCTGCCAGGCACTCATACCTCTACCGGTCAGCTTTTCGCGGGAACCGGTGTATTTAAAGCGTATCATAGGTAGCTCCTGACCGGTATAGCCATATAATATCCCATATCCCATCCCGTTGGCAGGTATTTGCTGCAGGGATGTTTTCACGGCTTCAATCACAGCGCCGATGTCTGTTTTATTACCCGTAGGTAACAACACCGGATATAGCCGGCCGAAATTACCGGTCGTGCGGGATACATCGGTATCCGGCCAGCCGGTTTCGCGTACATAATCTTCCAGCAGCACACAATGATCCCCATCGCCCAGGAAACCGGAAACAGTGATGCCCAGGGCACTCAACAGCAAATCCCGGATTCCTGTATGTAATACGTCATGAATACTTCCCAGCAATAATGCGGTCCGGTCTTTATCCAGGGTAAAGGAAATCTCCCGCGGGCGTTTGGTGGCATTCGCCTGTAACAGCGCATTTCCTACGGCAATGTGAGCGGGCGTTGCCGCCCAGTAATGCCGTTCATCCGATATATTACCTGTGGCAGCTGCATAGGCGCCTGCTGCGTTTATCCATTGCCGGTAGCTTTCACCTTTGGGCCCTAATATCGCTGCGGCGGGTATTTTATTCAACTCTCCCGGTAGTACCCGACCTTCCCGTATGCCCGTCAGCCAGTGCTGATATACCTGCTGCAGATCAGACAATACCAGGCCGGCGCTGGCTTCATCCATGATCAACCGGTGACAGGCAAAAAACAGGCGCGCACGGCCATGGCTATATCCATCGATGTACCCGAAGGTAAAAAGTGGTCCTCTGGTCAGGTTAAACCGTTGCTGCCAGTTGGTCAGTGTATTTCCCAGCGCGGCGGCGGCGGCCGGCTTGCGAACATTGGCCACCTGCAGCGGTACTGTTTCAAATGACTGATAATATTGCTGATACGCCCCTTCGCGCTTTTCATAACAAAGCCGCAAAGCATCATGATAATATAGCAGCTGCCGGATACTGCCTTCCAGTATCTCTTTATCCAGCAAGGGTACATCCACCATGAAAGCGTGATTATAGTGATGCGGCGCCAGGTGGATACCTTCGTCTAACTGGTGAAAAAACCAGGATTGCCATGGCGACAGCGGACAGTTACCTGTTATGGCATCCGTCTCCATGGCAGGCTGTTCACTTTCCAGCATACCATACCGACTCACCTGCGCCGATATCCCGGGAAAACCGGCATCATAATGCTCCTGATAATATTGTTCCAATGCCGCTGTAAACTGTTCAAAGCCGATCTCGTCTATCAGCACCGGTGACAGTATATAAATAACACGATACCGGTTATCATCCAGTCTGATGGCATAAAACCGGGTCAACAGGTCATGTTCCAGGTCAAAAGCCTGCGTTTTCAGGCGTTGTATTTCCGTTTCTGCCAGCGGGGTGGCATAGTAGTTCAACAGCCATTCCTCTTCGCTTAATGCCCGTCTTTTTACCCAATGCAGCAACCCGGCTTCCCGTAGCACATTACAATTCACCCCGCCACTGTCATTGATCAACCGTATTAAGGCACTGTTCAAGGCGGCTATATGCAACGGACCGGTGATCAGCTGATCCCACACAATATGTTCGTCACTACGCAGCGGATGCTGTAACCACCTGTAAAAAACAGCGCGCTGATAAGCGGAAAGTGTTGCTTCAGTATATAAAGAGCCTTTACTGATGGTCGTTATAGACTTGCTTTTGATTTCCATATTTAAATATTTTTAGTGATTTACCTGTCCGGTATACCAGTACCATCGCTATGTACGGTATACCACCAGGCACAATATTCCCCCTGTTCTATTCGCTGGTAATAGAAGCGTTTAATGAAAAGCGGGCACAATAAAGAATCTTGCGATGTATCCGTTTCCGGCGCCAGGAAATCTCCCGCACCGACACCGGTTATCATCTCCTTACAGATGAATTACCCTATGGCTAAAACACCTGATAAACACAGATTTTTTTTATAAAGGATCATGAAAGGGTAAATAAAAACAGTACATAAAGCAATGTGTTTCACAAGCATCTTAAATGGTTTCGTATATCAGTAGTTGGCAAACCATCTCCTACACTACAGCAGAAAAGGGCACAACAACAAATTCAATCATTGGACATACTTAAACGCTGACATTCCACTCAAAAACTGCAATACGAAGCATAGCTATATCCGATAAAGCCATCATTTATTTCATACAATCCGGCAGCATCTCTTATTAGCTATATCATCGATGCTAAATACGCAATAGGACTCATTTCCTGAAACCAAAAGTGTTATATTAACTATACAGACAGTTTATCATTTATCCGGTAACTAACATCATCACTGGGGTCAATGACAAAACAAATGTAGTCGCCAATCATGAAATCCTTCTGCAGGATCAGATCACACACCCAAACCAGACCTATATACACTTAAAAAAACATAAATCCACTAACCTAATAGTAAGCACACCTTACCACGACACCCAACCAAACAGAATATAATACCACAGCCACTATAAGGCGAAATATATCATCCCGTAAAACAGATACATCCATCCTGAAAAAAATATCCTGTTCAAAAATAGCAAATCACCAACAGACAGATTCAACACTTTGATCGATCCAATCAGATCAACTATCGATTCTATTTCTTTTTTTAATTTACTGCTCAAATCCTCCTTCTATCGCTTTAAAAAGATGAAAAAAAATATTTTTATTCTTACCAAGCCGCTTATATTCTATGTTATAACTTAAAAAATACTTCAATAAAAAAATGCCAAAAACAGCCATGGTTAAAGCTTCCATCCACGCTTCCCTTTTTCATTATTATCTGCATAAGATCTTATATAGCACAAATAAATGACGCACAACCGACTTACACGCATTAACAGATAAATTCAGTACACTGATCGATTATTTTACAACAGTTATCGAAACCTGTCCTTATTGGCCCGCCGTCAGCTACTGTTTATCAGATGACAGGTATTGGCGCGCGCAGACAAACACCAACAGCACCCACCGCAAACGCGCTACCAACAAACATCTGCAACATCGTACCTATCATACAATTAACCACATCACAGTTATGATCACGTACCCATTGACAGATGAAATAAGTGTATTGACAGATTTCTTCCATACATCCATGGTCATTTTTTATGCAACGGATACATTAAACTGTCATATATACACGTATTACACCAACCACACAGCATCCCTCTTCGGGGTAACACCAAAGACAGCTGATTATATTTTTCTTTCCTACAATTTAAAAGACAAATACGGTACATTAACCGATTCAATCATGACAACCGTCGGTATAACATACGATCTTCTCACCGACTCCCTTATCGGAACCAGGTAATACCTGCATATATCTATCCGTTGACTATAACTGTTTTTTTTGCGGAGAAGACTGATACCTGTACATCACACACAACTTCCTGTCGGGTGCCTTTCCGTCAACAGTATGCTCATTATTTGCTGATCCGTATGAATAACATCTCCTGTGCCTTGTCTGCAGTAACGCATCACGTACAGCCAGCAGCCTGTTATACCGCAACTGGCAAACCATATGTTCACTTCTCCCAGGCAGCCATTGAAACAGGCCGATAAAAAACATAACAGGAAAAACAACCGCATCTGCAATAGCGGCCGGCACAATGTTATCATAGTGCAGTATTAACAGGATTAATAAATGATGGTTTCCTTATATCCTACGAAATCAAACAAATCTAATCATCTCCGACGAGGTCTGCATTCAGTAGACAGAAATAACTTATTCAGATCCGGTCAGAAAAAGTATTTATTCCTGATATTCGCTGCGATATACGCTTTATCATGTTTGCAGTCCACTATATATCCGTCCTGCTGCGATAGCCCCACTACCTATAAAAAAACCTCCTGACAAAACCCTATTCACCGGTTGCTCTTCCGGGAAGATAGTTTTATCAGGAGGCTGGTGCGGCGATGCGCCACGTTCCTCTATTATTTCAGTAGCAGGTATACCCGCTCAGCGATGCTGCGGGTATACCTGTGTTGTTATGGCTGCTTACCGGTGGATCTTACACTGGTGCATACCTGATCTACGATTACCGGATCATGTACCCAATTATTATGATCTGTATCCACGGTTATTATCTCAAAATCAGCAGCACTGATCAGCTCACTGAGATGGTTGTCAGTAGTGGCTACATAATGTTTCACGATATTTCCGGAAACGCTGTCTTCCTGCGGTGCGCCTTCCCTGGTAGCTTTCAACAGGGTAATCCGACCGGCGATTCCTGCAGCAGCTGCCTGCGGATGGTAATTGATATTTACGGCACCTAATATATCCGTTTTAAAGTGTGCACATACCTCACCTGTATTGAAATACGGATCAAACATTATCAGGCTTTCTACTACTTTTCCCGCTGCCGTTAACTGCCGCGCTATTTCAAAGGCCAGCACCCCGCCAAAGCTCCAGCCAAACAGGTGGTAGCTACCGGTAGGCTGTAAGCGGCTGATCATACCTACATAGTATTGTGCCAGGAATTCAAAACTGATCTTATCTATAGCGGCTTTCTTCAGCTTCTGTTCGAGGTGTAAATAGTAGTTGTTGAAAGCAATCACAGGCCGGTCTCCGAACTGCGGTATCATATTACCCAGGTAACTTTCTCCGCCGGCGCCGGCAGGTGGTAACATAAACAGTACCGGTCCTGTAGCATCGTTCGGATTCACGCTGATATACGGTTCAAAATCTTCCGTCAGATCACCAGGCGTATATTCTCCTTCTTTCTTATCTGCACAATGCCCGATGATCGCGATCAGCTGTTCTTCAAAGATGCGGGCAAAACGGCTGGTCAGTTCCTGATCCAGTTTGGTCACAATATCAAAGCTCAGCACATTATCTATCACCTGACCGTTGATGTTGATGAGATACGCCCGTTCATCTGCCTGCATGTTGTTACCAGCCGCATCTGAAGTGATGGTCCATTCCTCACCGGCCACAGGATGGTTTTCCTGCTGATCAAACTGGCCGAGGTAGTTGAAGCTGATCTGTGGTAATGCTTCCTGTACATACCCTTTCAGTGCACCATAACCAATCCCTTTACCCGGTATTGCACGCAGGTCTGTCTTCACCTGTTTGATACTGGTGCCGATATCGCCGGCTGTTGTTACCAGCTGCACAGGATACATCGATGTAAACCAACCCACAGTATGCGTCAGATCCAGGCGCTCATCCAGCGCTTCCCGACCGTGGCCTTCGAGCAAGAGGTGATGTTTATCACTACCCGTGAGTGCGGAGAGTGATAAGCCCAGTGCCGTCAGTAACAGGTCGTTAATTTCTGTATGATAAGCGCCCTGTGTTTCCCGCAGCAAACGACGGGTCATGGCTTTATCCAGGCTGGTGACTGCATAGGCGGTTGTGGTCACCGCCGCGGTATACAGTTTGTCGGTAGCAGGATGGAAACCTGCCATCACTTCTTCCCAGTAAGTTGTTTCTGTTTTATTTTCCTGTGCATACTGCTGTATACGCGTTACCCATTGGCGGTAGCTGCTGCCTTTCGGTTCCAGCCACTGCACCGGATCTGTACCAGCGGCAGCACCTTGTGTCAACGCAGTATATATCCGTTGCAGGTCTTCTGTGAGTATACGCCAGCTCACCGTATCTACAATGAGGTGATGCAATGCCAGGAAAATCCGCGTACTGCCATCGGCAAAGCCGTGCAGATAAGCCACGGAGTAAAGTGGTCCTTCGGTGAGATCGAAGCTCTGCTGGTAAGCAGTCAGTATATCCTGCAGGGCCACTATAAATGGTACACTGCCTTCTTCCTCTCCAATGCTGCGGATATCCAGCACCTGTACTTCCGGTGTGGTGGCAACTTCTGCGTAGTACTGATTGAATGTACCATCTGCATGCCGCTCATAACGGATACGCAATGCATCGTGGTATTCCGCCAGTTTGCTGACAGCTGTTTGCAGGATGGCCGTATCCAGCGGTTGTACCCGAATCATAAAGGATTGGTTCCAGTGTTGGAACTCCGTCAGGGTACCTTTGTATACCTGATCGAAGAACCAGGCCTGTATCGGTAACATGTCTACGGCGCCGGTTAATATACCTTGTTCGGTTTCACTGGCGGCTGTTGCTACCGCTGCGGCAATCACATTTGTATAAATGGCCGCCACGGTACGATACCGGAAGATATCCTTGATACTGATACGGATACCGGCCTGTTGTCTTAAACGGCTGACCAGCTGAATACTGATAATACTATCTCCTCCTAGGCGGAAGAAATCATCATCGACGCTGATTTTATTACCGTCGATACCCAGTATTTGGCCGAACACCTGACACATGGCAGCTTCTGTTTCATTCTGTGGCGCACGGTAGCTATCTGCATCCGTAAACTGCGGATCAGGCAGTGCGCGGCGGTCTATTTTACCATTGATTGTCAGCGGCATGCTATCCAGGTGCACCAACACTGCCGGTACCATATATTCCGGCAGATAGTTGCGGAGATCATCCAATACCGTTGTTGCCGGCAGTGGTTCATCGGCTACATAATAACCGACCAGGGATCTGCCCTGTCCGGCCTGTTCACTGACCAGTACTACTGCCTGGCGGATGCCCGGATACTGCGTCAGGCGATGTGCAATTTCACCCAGCTCGATACGGTAACCGCGGATTTTCACCTGGAAGTCGGTACGACCGATGTATTCGATATTACCATCCGGCAGGTATTTCACCAGGTCACCGGTTTTGTAGAGACGGGCATTGATACCCGCTTGTTGTTCTGCTGCTGTACGGAAAGGATTATTCACAAAACGTTCCTGTGTCAGCTCCGGCTGCCGGAGATAACCACGGGCCACACCGGCGCCGCCCAGGTACAATTCACCCGGCGCGCCTACCGGCGCCGGACGCAAGGCGCTATCCAGCACATAAGCGGTGGTATTACTGATCGGGCGACCAATCGGAATTACACCGGAAGCCAGGGTGGTATAATTGTTACACAGGTAGGTAGTGGCAAAGGTGGTACTTTCCGTAGGTCCGTAACCGTTAACCAGCTTCACGGCACTGTTGTGTTGCAGGAGCCTGTCTACGTGCGTATAGGAAATCTGTTCCCCTCCTGCTACAATGTACCGCAGCTGCCGGAGGCAGGATAATTCTTCATCTACCAGCCTGTGGAACAGGGAAGTGGTAATAAAGCAAATGGTGATCTGATGTTCCGCCATCACGGTTTCCAGCAGTTTCATATCCATGAAAACTTCTTTCGCCGCAATAACCAATGTAGCGCCATTCAGCCATGCACCAAAGATGTCAAACACGGAACCATCGAAAGCATAGTTGGCGATCGCCAGTATGTTATCCTGCGGCTCAAACTGTACATAGTCTACATTTTTCACCAACCGGTTGATGCTCCTGTGTTCAATCATTACTCCTTTCGGCATACCGGTGGTACCACTGGTATACATGATATAGGCCAGATGACCGGCGTTGCTGACATGTACCGGATTCACCTTCGTATAGGCATCCAGGGTAGCTGCAAAAGCGGGACTATCTAAGTAGGCCGTCGTTACATCCAGGCCCGCGGTAATACCCGTCATTTTCGTTGCATAACCTTCATTCGTCAGCAATATTTTCACCGCTGTATCGGAGAGAATATAACTGATTCTGTCATCCGGATACATGGTATCTATCGGCACGTAGGCGCCGCCGGATTTCAGTACCGCCAGTATGGCGATCATCATGTGTTCGGAACGGTCGAGGTATAAGCCCACCAGATCATCCGGCTGTATCTGATACGTTTCGCGCAGATAAGCTGCCAGCTGATTGGCACGGGCATTCAATGCCGCATAGGTCAGGCGGGTATCGCCATATACCAGCGCTATCTGTTCTGGTGTGGCGGCAGCCTGTTCTTCGAACAGCCTGTGGGTCGTTTTATCAGATGGGTAATCGATGGTTGTCTGGTTCCAATCATACACCATCACCTGGTGCTGTGCTTCACTAAGGTGATGCAGGGCATCTACCGTGATCAATGGTTCGGCCAGCAGTTGGGTGATGAGACGATCTATACCTGTCAGTAAATCCGTTATCATCGTTTCACTGAACAACTCCTCCGCGTATTTGACAATAAAGCCAATCACGTCTCCCTGTTCATAAGCTACCACTCCCAGCGGGTAATCCAGTTTTTCCACGCCACTTCTGAACTGCAGGGCAATAGCGCCTTCTTCTCCCTCACTGCCTTCCGGTACCGGATAGTTCTCGAAGATAAAGAGGCTGTTGAACAAACGTTCCCCACCCTGCTGCAATCTGCCGAGGTGGATATCACTACGGCTGTTCACTTCATTGATGTGTGCCTGTAATTCTTTAATGGCTGCGATCACGGTACCATCCTTATGTTCCAGTACCACCGGTAAGGTGTTGATGAACAAACCAACTGCCTGTTCGATATCATCTACCGGCAGGTTACGGCCGGATACCGTCATACCGACTACGGTTGTACGACTGTTGCTGTACAGGCTCAGCTGCCTGTGCCAGCAATATTGCAGGATGGCATTTAAGGTAAAGCCATGTATCGCACACAGTTGTTTCAGTGCTTCACAGCGTTGTCCTTCAATCGCCATGGCGCCTTCTGCCGGCTGCAGGATATGCCGGTACGCAGACAGGCTGATATGCCGTTGCTCCGGTCTCAGCAGGCTGCTGAGGTCTTCCTGGTCCTGTAACTGACCAATATAGGATTGCCAGTAAGCTTCGTTATCTTTTTTATGTAATTGCAGATAGTGTTGAGACAAGGCATAACTCTGATCTTCTTTCACGATTACCGGCTCGCCTTGTAATAACAACAGATAAGCTTCGTGCAGGTAATTCAGTAACAGCGGAGAGCTCCAGCCATCCAGGATAGCATGGTGGTGACTGAATATACAGGTGTAGGCACGGTCACTGCGTTTCACCAGGAATACCCGGAACAGATTACCTGCCGACAGGTCAAAGGCCAGCGAGCGATCGAATGCAGACAGTGCTGTCAGGTAGGCTTCCTGCGCGGCGGTATCCTGCTCACTCACATCTGTATAGCGCCAATCCAGCACACCCGTTTTATCGATCACCTGAATCAGTTCATTTTCCCATCCAAAACGCAGTCTTAATACGCTGTAACGTGCCTGCGTATATTTCCAGGCTTGTTCCAGCGAGGCCACATCCAGCTCATTATTATAATCCCAGGTAGACTGTACGCGATAAGCATCATCCACATCTCCCTGGTTCAGGGCATGATAAATAAATCCTTCCTGCAGACTTCCCGCCAGGTACACCCCTGTTATTTCGCGGGTAGCCTGTAATTCATCCAGCCAGGAGGCAGCAATCACGCCATCTATATCACTTACGGTCAGGTAGCTGCGGGTCATATTACCCAGGTAGCGGGTCATGTCTTCCAGTACCTGCTGATAAGCTGTTGCCAGCTCATTCAACAAGGTAGCAGGCAGATTCCCTTTTATACTGAACTGCAGTTGTCCGTTGATCACCATACCATTGATATCAATGATATAAGGATCTTTATTGGCCGGATCCACCGGCAGGCCACTGAAATCTCCGCTGAGCGTCCAGCCACTGCCATCTGCTGTTTCCTGTCCGTCGAACTGTCCCAGGTAGTTAAAGCTGATCAGTGGCATCGCCGCTTCATAGCCGATCAATGCCCCATAGCCGATACCGTTGGCAGGTACCTTCCGCAGCATTTCCTTGGCGGCCACCAGTTGTTCGCCATAGTTGCTGCCACTGCTGATAATTTCAATCGGATACATCGTGGTAAACCATCCGACGGTATTGGTGATATCCATCGCCGGCGACAACTCTTCCCGGCCATGTCCTTCCAGTAATACATAATGCCGGTCAGCTCCGGTGATCCGCGACAGTGCCACGCCCAGCGCGCTTAACAGCAGATCATTGATCTGGGTATTATACACCTGGCTGGTTTCACGCAGTAATTGACCGGTTACCTGTTCGTTCAGCAACAAACCCGACTGGCTTTGTTCCGGCACGGCCAGTGCTGCCAGCAACGTGTTGTTGGCAGGCAGGCCGGCGGTAACCTGCAGCCAGTAATCTTTTTCCGCTGCTGCCTGTTGCAACGGCAACGTAGCGTAGCCGGCAATCAGTTCCGCCCACTGCCGGTAGCTACTACCTTTTTCGCCCAGTATAGTCGTTACCGGTATAGCTGCCAGTGTATGCGTAGCTGTTATAGCAGCTAAGTGGCGGTAGATACGTTCCATATCGGTGGCCAGGATACGCCAGCTCACCCCATCTATCAGCAGGTGATGTGCCGCAAACCAGATCCGTGCACGGCCGTCTTCAAAACCTTCCAGGTATCCTGCCTGGAACAGCTGATCACCATAGATATCGAACCCGCTTTGCCATTGGGTTAATACCACCGGCAGTTCTTCCGCCGGAATAGTACGTATATCCAGGTAATGGATGTTGAGCGCAGTTATTTCACCACTATAGTATTGGGTACGGTTACGACGATAGCGTAAACGTAATCCGTCGTGGTAATTCACCAGTTTTATGAGGGTATGTTCCAGCAGGGTTTTATCCAGTGCCGGTACTTCCACCATAAACGACTGGTTCCAGTGATGATACATCGGCATATGGCCACTGTCTACACTTTCGAAGAACCAGGTCTGCACCGGCAACAGCCCGGCTTCACCGGTCAGGATACCCTGTTCTGTAGACAGTTGTACCCTTGTTTGTTCCGCCGTTGCAATCACCTGACTGTATAAGGCGGCAATGGTGCGGTAACGGAAGATATCCTTCACACTCACCTGGATGCCCGCCTGCTGCCGCAAACGGCTCACCAGCTGGATACTCACAATACTATCTCCTCCGAGGCGGAAGAAGTCATCTTCAATACCTACTTTATTACCTGCTATTCCCAGCACCTGGCCGAAGATGTCGCACATCAGGGCCTGTGTTGCATTCTCTGCAGCACGATAGTTATCGGTATCGGTAAAATCCGGTTCCGGTAAAGCGCGGCGGTCCAGTTTACCATTGATGGTTAACGGTAACTGATAGAGGTGTACCAATACAGCCGGTACCATATATTCCGGCAGATACTCACCCAGGTAGGCTTTCAGGGCAGCATCTTCCAGCGGATTGTCTGCTACGTAGTACCCTGCCAGATACTGACCGGAGCCCGACAGCGATTGTTTCGCCAGTACTACAGCCTGTTTAATATCCGGATGTGCCGCGAGGCGGTTTTCTATTTCGCCCGTTTCAATACGGTAACCGCGGATCTTCACCTGGAAGTCGGTACGGCCAATATAATCGATCTCTCCACCTGGTAAGTAACGCACCAGATCCCCGGTTTTATACATCCGGTTGTAGCGGGTAGATGCTGGTACGAATGGATTGATAATAAAACGTTCCTGTGTCAGTTCCGGCAGATTCAGGTATCCGCGGGCCACGCCGGCGCCGCCGAGATACAATTCACCGACTGCACCTACCGGCACCGGTCTCAATGCGCTGTCCAGCACATAGGTGACGATGTTGGCGATGGGCCGGCCAATACTGCTGTTGGTAACCCCCACATTGATCACAGAGGTAACAGATACCTCCGTAGGTCCGTAAGAGTTAATAGGCACATAATGACAGTTGCGGAACTGTTCCAGCAACAGCGGACTAATACGCTCTCCACCGGTTGACAGTCTGCGCAGACTTGGTATCCGGTCAAATACATATTGTTCCAGGAAGGAAGGCGTACCGTCGATATACGTTACCTGGTGCCGCTGCATCAGCTGGTAGAAGGAGTTGGTATCTTCCCACTTGCTATGGTCTGCCACCAGCAGTTTATAGCCATTCAGCAAGGCCAGCAACACCTGTTCGATGGAAGCATCAAATACATAGTTTGCCAGGAACAACACCACTTCATCTTTACCAAATCCGTATTTGACGGTCAGGTCTGTTACCAGATTCACGGCCCCCACGTGTTCAATCATCACACCTTTAGGACGAGCAGTAGTACCACTGGTATAAATCACATAAGCCAACGTAGACGCGGCTACGTTATAGTAGGTATTTACCACTGGGTATACCTCCAGTATTTCCCTTAAGGCCACACTATCCAGGCATTCTACCGCTACTTGTTGTTCCGCAGCAATCACCGCCAGTTTAGCGGCATGTACTTCATTGGTGAGCACTACCCGTGTGCGGGTATCTTCCATCACATAGGCGATCCTGTCTGCCGGGTATCCGGGATCCATCGGTACATAGGCGCCACCCGCTTTCATCACCGCCAGTATCGCAATGATCATGTGTTCAGAGCGGTCGAGACAAAGGGTAATCATCTCATCCGGCTGTATGTCGTAGGTACATTTCAGGTATACTGCCAGCTGATTGGCGCGTGTATTCAATTCGCCATAGGTCAGCTGCAGGTCTTCGTATACCACGGCGATCCGGTCCGGCGCTGCGGCAGCCTGTTCTTCAAATATGCTGTGAATGGTTTTATCGGCAGCAAAAGGAGCAGCGGTATTATTCCAGTCGTGCAGAATGGTGGTGGACTGTGCGTCGTCCAGATAACGAAGTGCCTTGATCTTCGTTTGTTGCTGCGGAGTATTTTTCAGCAACGCTATCTGCTGTAGTATTTCTTTATAGGTAGCCACGTATCCTTCAATGGTACCGGCATCAAACAGGCTGGTAGCGTAGTTGAAGGTACCAACGATTTCTTCTCCGTGATCGAACATGGAAACGGAGAGGTCGAACTTGGCCACACTATAGTTGTTATCGGGCTGGTTGCTACCTGTATAGGCATCAAACAGCTGTGCGGTTCCTTCGGCGCCTTTCTGCAGGTGATCCAGACTGAACGACACCTGGAAGATGGAGTGACGGGAAGTATCTGGTTCTACATCCAGCTCGTCTACCAGTTTTTCAAACGGCAGATCCTGATGGAGCTGGGCGGCGATTACAGACGCGCCTACCTGCCGGATGAAGTCTGCTACCGGTTGTTCCGGATCTATTTCTTCCCGCAGGGCAAGCATGTTTACAAAGAAGCCGATGAGGTCTGCTACTTCACCATAATGACGGTTGGCTACCGGTGTACCCAATACAATGTCCTGCTGGTTGCTGTAACTACTCAATAACAAATAATAACCTCCCAGCAACAGGCTGAACATACTCACCTGCAGTTCGCGGGAAACTGCGCGCAGGTCATCGCTGGTAGCTTTGTCGAGATAGAAGGAAATATCCGCTCCATCATAACTGATTTGTACCGGTCTTGGCTTATCAGCAGGCAGGTGCAGGGTTTCATAACCAGCCAGTTTATTACGCCAGTAGGTCAGCTGCCGGTCCAATACGGCGCCCTGCAGGTAATTACGCTGCCATAATGCAAAATCCTTGTATTGTAACTGTAATGGCGCCAACGCATACGTGGCTGCCTTGCCGGTATCACCGGCGGCGAGTGCCGCATAGTAATGATAGTATTGTATCAGTTCGCGCATCAGAATATCCGTAGACCATCCGTCGAAGGCGATGTGGTGCATGACAATACACAGGTAGTGCGTTACGGCTCCGGTATCTGCATGCAGGGTATAGAGGCCGATCTGTACCGGATAACCGGCATCCAGCCGGAACACATGGTTGGCCATGGCTGCCAGCGCCATTTCCAGTTCTTCCTGTGTATGGTAATCATAACGGTTAATCACCGGCGGCGTGATGGTATCATCGATCACCTGCTGGTAACCCTTACCGGCGGTATTTATTTTCACCTGGCTTCTTAAGATCTCATGCCGGTGTATGATGGCATAAATGGCCTGTTCCAGGATGGCGGTATCCATGCCCTGCTGTAATTGCAGGGTTACCGGAATATTATAGGCATTGCTGCCACCTTCGTAGTTTTCAATAAACCACAGCCTTTCCTGTGCAAACGACAACAGTTGCTGTGTAGGATCGGCCACTGCCTGTGCTGTGATTTTCACTTCGTCACCCGCGTTGCTCCGCAGCCTTTCTGCCAGCTTACGGATTGTTCTGCCGGTAAATATAACCGCTACGTTTACGCGGGTACCCAGGATGGTATTCACCAGATTCACGAGGCGAATCGCCAGGATACTGTTACCACCCATCCGGAAGAAGTCGTCCGTAACACTGATGGCGGCAGCATCCAGTCCTAATACTTCGGCGAATATGCTGCACAGTTTTTCTTCCGTTTCATCTGCAGGTCCTTCACTGGCCGTTGTGGCGGTAAACAGTGGTTCCGGCAAGGCACGGCGATCGAGTTTACCATTGATTGTCAATGGCAGCTGATACAGGTGCACCAGTGCAGCAGGTATCATGTATTCCGGCAGATAGCTGCTCAGATAAGCTTCCAGCGTCTGATACGGGAGTATCTCTTCCGCCACATAATAACCGGCGAGGTATTTCGTACCACCCGCCTGTTCTTTCACCAACACCACTGCCTGTTTGATGCCCGGATAAGCCGTGAGGCGGTTTTCTATTTCGCCCAACTCAATACGGTAACCGCGTACTTTCACCTGGAAGTCGGCACGACCCATATACTCCAGGTTACCATCCGGCTGGTATTTCACCAGGTCACCGGTTTTATAGAGGCGATCGGATTGTTTAAACGGATTATTGATAAACCGTTCGTTTGTCAAAGCCGGTTGATGCAGGTAGCCACGGGCTACACCGGCGCCGCCGAGGTACAATTCTCCTACCGCACCTACCGGTACCGGACGCAGGTGGCTATCCAGTACATAGGCCGTAGTATTGGCAACAGGGCGGCCAATCAGGTGGGTATCTCCGTCTACAATCAGTTTGCCGGTGGCGTAGATACTTGTTTCCGTAGGGCCGTAATAGTTATACAACCGTTTCTTGCCAGACCAGTATTTACCCGTTTCCGGCGGACAAGGTTCACCGGCATACAGGATAGCCCGCAGCGACGGATAAGCCATCCGTGGCAACACCGATAACATCACTGGTGGCAGGTAGGTGTAATGAATATCATTAGCCAGGAGATAATCGCTGATGGCAGCAGCATCTGTACGCAGTGTTTCGCTCAACAGGTGCAATTCATTACCGTATAACAGGGTGATAAAGAACTCCGATACGGATACGTCGAACACATACGCTGTGTATGCCGTGATCCTGCTGGCTGCCGTAAAGTCGTATGCCTCGCGGATGCTATTCAGCGTGTTGATCACACTATGGTGTTCTACCATGACACCTTTCGGCTGGCCGGTAGTACCACTGGTATAGATCACATAAGCCAGCGAAGAAGGCTGCTCTGCCAATACCAGGTTTTCTCCGGCGTAACCGGCCAGTACAGTCTGCAGGGCTGCATCATCGATGCTGGTGATGGTCAGCGGTAAGTCGCCCGATACGATTTGTAATTTTTCGTGATGTACTTTATTCGTCAATACCACTTTAGTCCGGGTATCAGACAGGATATAAGCCAGGCGGTCATTGGGGTAGCCAGGATCCATCGGCACGTAAGCGCCGCCGGTTTTGAGTACCGCCAGTATCGCAATCAGCATATGTTCAGAACGATCGAGGCAGATACCAATCAGGTCTTCCGGTTGTATATCCCCTGTAGCTTTCAGGTAAGCCGCCAGTTGATTCGCTTTTGTATTTAATTCGCCATAAGTCAGCTTCACGGCCTCGTATACCAAAGCGATATCGTTTGGCGTAGCTGCTGCCTGTGCTTCAAACAGCGTGTGGATCGTTTTACCAACCGGATAGCTGTTCGTAGTATCATTCCATTCGTGCAGCACCAATGCCTGCTGTACCTCATCGAGGTAGCGCAAGGCTTTAAGCGGCGTATGGTGCAGCTGCTTGTTTTTAAGCGCGGCCAGCTGGCCTAAGATGGTTTGATAAGTAATAATGAAGCGCTCAATAGTAGCGGCATCAAAGAGGCTCACGGCATAGTTGAACATACCCGCTATCTGTTCTCCGCTGTCGTCCAGTGTAGCAGACAAGTCGTATTTCGCGATGTTGTAATAACTGCCACCACTATACGGTGTTAATAATGGCTCCTCATTGCTATCTCCTGCGCCGAAGTTCTGTACACTGAATAATACCTGGAATACAGGATGACGGGACACATCCGGCGTTACTTTCAGTTCATCTACCAGTTTTTCAAATGGCAGATCCTGGTGCAGCTGCGCGGCGATCACAGAGGCCCCTACCTGGCGGATAAAGTCTGCCACGGTTTGTTCCGGATCTATGTCTGCACGCAATGCCAGGGTATTAATAAAGAAGCCGATCAGGTCTGCGATCTCGCTATAGTGACGGTTGGATACCGGGCTACCCAATACGATGTTCCGCTGATTACTGTAACTGCTCAACAAGAGGTAGTAGCCACTCAGTAACAGGCTGTACATACTTACCTGCAACTCACGGGATACCGCTCTCAGGTCGTCGCTGGTCGCTTTATCGATCACAAAGTAGAGATCTGCCCCTTCATAGCTGATCTGTACAGGTCTTGGCCTGTCTGCCGGTAAATGCAGGGTTTCATAATCGGCCAGTTGTGCTTTCCAGTAAGAGAGCTGACGATTTAATACGGCGCCACTCAGGTAAGTACGCTGCCATAATGCGAAGTCTTTGTATTGTAATGGTAATGGCAATAAAGTATACTTATCGGCACGTACCCGATCTCCTGCTGCCAGCGCTTCGTAGTAATGGTAGTACTGTGTCAGTTCCTGCATCAGGATACCGGTAGACCATCCATCAAAGGCAATATGGTGTATCACCACACCCAGGTAGTGCATCTCCGGTACGCCCGCTGTATATAAGGTGAACAGGCCTGCCTGTACCGGATATTCGCTATCCAGTTTAAAGACATAGTTGGCCAGCTGTGACAACATCTCTTCCAGTGCTGTTGTTGAATGCACATCCTGTTGGATGATGGTCAGCGGATGCACACGATCATCCAATACCTCCTGGTAACCACGGCCGGCTTCATTGACCTTAATAACGCTCCGCAATATTTCGTGGCGGTGTACAACGGCGTGTACTGCCTGTAACAGGCTATGGATATTCATTTCCGGCTGCAGCTGCAATACCACGGGGATATTATATGCGTTGCTACCGTCTTCATAGTTTTCAATAAACCACAAACGTTCCTGTGCAAAAGACAACACCTGTGCTGTTGGTGCAGACACCGGTGGCGCCACAATTTTCACTTCCTCTTTCACCCCACTGAGCAGGCGGGCAGCCAGTTTGCGAATGGTTCTGGCAGTGAAGATAGCGGCCACATTCAGGCTCGCATGCAACTCTTTGTTGATGCGATTTACCAGACGGATGGCAGAGATACTGTTACCTCCCAGGCGGAAGAAATCTTCATTTACACTGATGGTAGCAGCGTCTACACCCAGCACTTCTCCAAAGATGTGACAGAGGTTTGTTTCTGTTTCATTTGCCGGTGCTTCATAATGATCGGTAGCCGTAAAATAAGGTTCCGGTAAGGCACGGCGATCCAACTTACCATTGACGGTCAGCGGCAATTGATACAGGTGTATCAATACTGCCGGCACCATATATTCCGGCAGCGAAGTACTCAGGTAGTCCTGTAATACCTGCTGATCCAGTATCTCATCAGACACATAGTATCCTGCCAGGTATTTGCCACTGGCTCCTTCACGTGCCAGTACCACAGTCTGCCGGATATCCGGATGACTGGTCAGGCGGTTTTCTATTTCACCCAGCTCGATACGATAACCACGGATCTTCACCTGCGTATCGGTACGACCGATATATTCCAGGTATCCATCCGGTAAGTATCTCACCAGATCACCCGTGCGATACAGGCGGGTATCAGATATATTATTTGTTGCTGTAGCAAAAGGATTAGCGATAAAACGTTCCCTCGTTAACGTAGGTTGATTCAGGTAGCCTCTCGCTACACCCGCACCTCCCAGGTACAGCTCTCCTACCGCGCCTACCGGCACTGGTAATAAGTTTTCGGAGAGTACATATACGGTGGTATTTGCCACCGGACGACCAATGCCTTTTCTATGAAGGCCTACGTTCACGATCGATGTAATCGTTGTTTCCGTTGGACCGTATTCATCGATCAGCTGATAACGTTCATTGCGCAGCCGATCGATCAGGGCAGGGCTCATGTATTCACCACCGGAGATCAGGCGACGTAAAGACAAAATGCTATCGAAGCTGAATTGCTCCAGGAAGGAAGGCGTGCTATGGATATGCGTTACCTGATGGGTATTTAACAAACCATAGAAGACATCTGTATCTTCCCATGCATTGCTGTTGACCAGCAACAACCGGTAACCTTGCAGCAATGCCAGCCACATCTGTTCTACGGACGCGTCGAACACATAGTTGGCCAGTTGCAATATCACTTCCTCTGTTCCTAATTCGTAGCGCACCACCAGGTCTTTGATCAGGTTTACTACCCCGCGATGTTCTACCATTACCCCTTTCGGATAACCGGTAGTACCACTGGTGTAGATCACATAGGCCAATGATGCAGGGAGATGATCAACCGTCTGATCTGTTACCGGATAAGTCGTCAATGCAGTTTGCAGTTGTACACTATCGATCACTTCAACAGCTACTTCTTTACCTGTCAGTTTATCGGTATGTATTTCATTCGTCAATATCACTTTCGCACGGGTATCTGTCAGGATATAATCGATTCTTTCTGCAGGATACCCTGGATCCACTGGTACATAAGCACCACCGGCTTTCCATACACCCAGGATGGCGATCAGCATATAGGCGGAGCGATCCAGGCAAAGTGCGATCAGATCATCTGGCTGTACGTCATAACTGTTACGCAGGTATGCTGCCAGCTGATTGGCTTTTTCATTCAGTTCCTGATAAGTCAGCTGCTGGTCTTCGTATATCAGGGCTATGTTATCCGGCGTAGCTGCTGCCTGCGCGGCAAATAAAGCATGGATCGTTTTATCTGCAGGGTAAGCACGTGCCGTATCATTCCAATCATACAAGATCGTTGTGGCCTGTACGTTATCCAGGTAATGCAGTGCCTTCACCGGCAGCTGATGCTGTTCCTTGTTTTTCAGCGCGGCCAGCTGACCTAATATGGCTTTATAGGTATCTATCAGACTAACGATGGTAGTTGCTTCAAACAAACCGGTCGCGTAGTTGAATACCCCGCCGATAGCCGCATTGCCGCTATCAGACAACGTAACAGACAAGTCGTATTTGGCTACGCCCACCGTGCCACTGCCTTCATAAGGTGTGAACAGCGGATTATCTGTGGCTTCGCCGCCAAAATGCTGTACGCTGAACATCACCTGGAACACAGGATGACGGGAAGCATCCGGCGCTATTTTCAATTCGTCTACCAGTTTTTCAAATGGCAGATCCTGATGCAGCTGGGCTGCTATCACAGCCGCTCCCACCTGGCGTACAAAGTCTGTTATTCGTTGTTCCGGATCAATCTCCTGTCGCAGTGCCAGCGTATTTACAAAGAAGCCGATGAGATCAGCTATTTCCCTGTAATGACGGTTAGATACCGGACTACCTACTACCAGATTCCGTTGATGGCTGTAGCCACTCAGTAATAAATAATAACCACTCAGCAACAGGCTGTACATACTCACTTCCAGCTCACGGGAAACTGCCCGTAAATCTTCACTCATGGCCTCCTCCAGTATAAATCCGATGTCGGCGCCTTCATAATTCAGCTGTGCCGGTCTGGGCTTATCTGCCGGCAAATGCAGCGTTTCATAATCGGCCAGTTGCTGCTGCCAATAGGTCAATTGTTTTTCCAGTACGGCGTCACGCAGGTAAGTACGTTGCCACAGGGCGAAGTCTTTGTATTGGAGTGACAATGCCGGTAATGCAGCGATGGCATTAGTTTCCGGACTGGTACGCTGCGCTTCGTAATAATGGTAGTAGTGCAGTAATTCGCGTAGTAAAATATCGGTAGACCAACCATCGAAGGCAATGTGATGTAACACCATACCCAGGTAATGCGTGGCCGCACCCGTATCGGTATGTAACGTATAGAGGCCAGCCAGCACCGGATAGGCACGATCCAGGTGGAACACATGATCCATCAGCTGCATCAGGTCCTTATCCAGTTCCGCTGCGGTGTAATAATGCTGTTCGGGTACTTCCAGCGGGTGTATGCTATCATCCAGTACCTGCTGGTAGCCGTTGCCTGCTTCATCTACTTTAATAACTGTTCGCAGCACTTCATGACGATGTACAATGGCACGCAAAGCCTCTATCATACTCTCTACCTGTACATCCGGCCCGAGTTTCAACATCACAGGGATGTTGTACGCATTGCTGCCGCCTTCGTAGTTTTCGATGAACCACAGCCGTTCCTGTGCAAAAGACAACAACTGTTTCGTAACATCTGCCACCGGCTGTGCTGTGATCTGTACACTATCCGTAGCGCCACTCAACAGCTGATCTGCCAGTTTACGAATGGTTCTGCCGGTAAAGATGGCAGCCACGTTAATGGTCGTGTCCAACGCTTTATTCAGGCGGTTCACCAGGCGGATCGCCAGGATACTGTTACCGCCCAGGCGGAAGAAGTCATCGTGCACGCCAATCGTTCCGGTGTCTATACCCAATACATCTCCGAATACCGCACAGAGTTTTTCTTCTGTCGCATTCTTAGGCGCCTGATAGCTATCGTTATCTGTAAAGTAAGGTTCCGGTAAGGCGCGGCGATCCAGTTTGCCGTTGATCGTCAGCGGCAATGCTGCCAGATGAATGAACACCGAAGGCACCATATATGCCGGCAACGTTGTTTCCAGATAAGCTATCAACAACGTTTCATCGATCGCTGCTGTGGCTACATAATAAGCCGCCAGGTATTGGTTACCACCAGTCTGCTCTTTCACCAGTACCACCGTTTGTTTGATATCTCCATAAGTAGCTAAACGGTTTTCTATTTCGCCCAGCTCAATACGGTAACCGCGCATCTTCACCTGGAAGTCGGTACGGCCCAGATATTCGATGTTACCATCCGGTAAGTATTTCACTAAGTCACCCGTTTTATACAAACGGCTGCCATCCTGTGCAAACGGATTGTTCACAAACCGTTCGCGGGTCAGTTCCGGTTGATTCAGGTAACCACGGGCCACACCGGCGCCACCGATATAGAGTTCACCGGACGCACCTACCGGTACCGGACGCAATTCACGATCCAGTACGTATACGGTGGTGTTGGACAGCGGACGGCCAATCGGAATCACACCAGACGACAGTTCACGGTAATCATTACATAAGTAGGTAGTCGTAAACGTAGTACCCTCCGTAGGGCCGTAACCGTTCACCACCTTCACAGTCGTATCTCTTTCCAGTAATCTTTCCACGTGCGCATAGGAGATCTGCTCTCCGCCTGCTACCACATATTTCAGCTGTTGCAGGTAAGGCAATTCTTCATCCACCAGGCGGTGGAAAAGCGACGTGGTAATAAAGCAGATCGTGATGTTGTTTTGTTCCATCACACTTTCCAGTTGCTGCATATCCAGGAACACTTCTTTCGCTGCAATTACCAAGGTGCCGCCATTTAACAAGGCACCGAAAATATCGAACACAGAGCCATCGAAGGCATAGTTGGCAATCGCCAGTATTTTATCCGTAGCCGTAAATCTTACATAGTCTACATTCCGCACCAGGCGGTTCACGCTCTTATGTTCCACCATTACCCCTTTCGGCATACCCGTGGTACCACTCGTGTACATTACATACGCCAGGTGATCCGCGCCATTGATATAAGGCAGGTTCACATCCGGGTAAGCATCCAGCGAAGCTGCAAATGTTGGTGTATCTATCAACGCCGTTACAATATTGGTATCGGCCGTAATACCACTCAGTCTTTCCTGATGTATGGCATTGGTCAGTACTATTTTCACTGCGGTATCCTGGAGAATATAACGGATACGGTCGTCCGGATACGCCGTGTCAATTGGCACATACGCCCCACCGGCTTTTAAGATAGCGAGGATCGAAATCATCATCTGTTCCGTACGATCCAGGTATAAGGCCACCAGGTCATCGGCCTGTATCGCATACGTTGTACGCAGATAAGCCGCCAGCTGATTGACTTTCGCGTTCAGTGCAGCATAAGTCAGGCTGATATCTTCATATACCAATGCTATGGCATCCGGTGTAGCTGCTACCTGTGCTTCAAACAGCTGCTGAATAGGTTCCGCTGCAGGATAAGTGCGGGTTGTATCATTCCAGTCATGAATGATTTGTTGATACTGTTCGTTGTTCAGGTACGTCAATGCAGTAGTCGCAAGCTGTTCATCCGCTGTCAACTGTGTAATGATACTTTCCATACCAGCCAACAACTGTTCAATGATGGCTTCAGGGAATAACTCACCGGCATATTTGATGGTACATTGAATAGTAGCTCCTTTTTCATGTGCCACAATACCCAACGGATAATCCAGTTTTTCTACGCCTCCTCTGAACTGAATAGAAAGGATGGCTTCTCCTTCTTCTTCATCTCCTGCTCCACTTACCGGCACCGGATAGTTTTCAAATACAAAGAGGCTGTTAAACAGGCGACCACCATCACCCTGTTGCAGTTGCCCCAGGTGCATGTCGCTGCGGCTGTTGATTTCCGTAATGTGCGCCTGCAATTCCTTGATAGCGGCAATCACCGTATCGTCTTTATGTTCCAGTACTACCGGCAGGGTATTGATAAACAGACCAACTGCCTGTTCAATATCATCTATCGGCAGGTTACGGCCGGATACAGTCATACCGACTACCGTTGTACTACTGTTACCATACAGACTCAACTGCCTGTGCCAGCAATACTGTAATACAGCGTTGAGTGTAAAGCCGTGTAAAGCACACAGGCGTTTTAAAATATCATATCGTTCTCCATCTACCAGCAGTACTTTTTCCTGTGGTTCCAGGATATGGCGATAGGCCGACAGATCTGTTTGCCGTAAGGCAGGTTTCAACAGACTGCTCAGGTCTTCCTGATCTTCCAGCTGGCCGATATAGTTTTTCCAGTAAGCTTCATTATCCTTCCGGTGCTGCTGCAGGTAATGCTGCGACAACGTGTAGCCACGGTCTTCCCGCACCGTAATGGTTTCGCCCTGCAACAACCGTATGTACACTTCATGTACATAGTTCATCAGCAATGGCATACTCCATCCATCCAGGATCGCATGGTGATTGCTAAAGAGGCAGGTATAGGCACGCGCCCCGCATTTCACGAGGTAGATGCGGAACAGGTTACCACGGGACAGGTCAAAGGCTTCCGCACGATCGCGGGCAGCCAGCTCCTGCAGGTATGCCTGCTGCGCATCTTCCGCCCATTCACTGATATCTGCATAGCGCCAATCCAACGTACCTGTTTCGTCAACAATCTGTATCAGCTCTTCTTCCCATCCAAACCGCAAACGCAGCACGCCATAACGTTGCTGGGTATACGCCCATGCCTGTTGCAGCAGCGATACGTCTACCCTACTGCTGTAATCCCAGAACAGCTGCACCCGATAGGCATCGTCTACCGTACCCTGATTCAGGGCATGATAGATAAAGCCCTGCTGTAAGCTGTTGGCCAGGTATACACCGGTGACAGGTGTAGTAGCCTGCAAGGCCGACAACCAACCGGCACCAATCACATGATCTACATCACTTACCGTCAGATAGCTGCGTTGTATGCCACTCAGGTAGCTGATCAGTTCTTCCAGTATGTGCTGGTAATGTTCAGCCAGGTGAGTAAGTGTTTCCTCACTCACGTTACCGGTTATATTAAACTGCAGTTGTCCGTTGATCACCAAACCATTGATGCTGATCAGGTGGTGGTCTTTATTGGCCGGATGATTTGTCTGACCACTATAGTCACTGCTGATTGACCAGCCGCTTTCTTCCTGCGTACCGGCACCATCGAACTGACCCAGGTAGTTAAACACTATCCGTGGCAGCTTATCTATATTATATCCCTGCAACGCGCCATAACCAATACCATTGGCCGGAATTTGCCGCAGTGTTTCTTTGGCGGCGATTAACTGTTCATCATAGCTGCTGCCGCTGCTGATAATTTCCACCGGATACATGGTGGTAAACCAACCTGTGGTATGGGTGATATCCAGCTTCGCTGACAGTGCCTCGCGGCCGTGACCTTCCAGCAGCACATAGTGCCGATCCAGGCCGGTGATGCGGGATAATGCAGCGCCCAGGGCACTTAATAAAATATCATTGATCTGTGTATTGTACACATGTCCGGAATGACGCAGCAACAAATCTGTACGTTGTGCATCCAGCAACAGTGATGACTGGCTTTGTTCCGGTGTACTACGTGCTTCCAGCCAGGCATTGCCTGCCGCAATACCAGGCGTCATAGCCGCCCAGTAAGCTGCTTCTCCGGTGTTTTGTTGTTCCGGTAAGCTGGCATAGGTCAACAGCTGATTTGCCCATTGGCGGTAACTGGTACCCTTTTCACCCAGGATGTTGGTAGTGGATACATCTGACAGGGTAGCCGTACCCGTTATACCAGCCAGGTGCGTGTAGATACGCTCCATATCGGTATATAAAATACGCCAGCTCACCCCGTCTATCAACAGGTGATGTACGGCCAGCCAGAGGCGTGCACGCCCATCGGCATACCCTTCCAGGTAACCTACCTGGAACAGTTTATCACCGTAGATATCGAAATCACTTTGCCAGCCGGTGAGGATAGTCGCCAGGTCTTCCGGTTGTTGCAGCGTGCTTACATCCAGATAGTTTATATGCACACTTGTTACCGCATCGCTATAGTATTGTACCCGTGGCTGGTGATAACGTATACGCAAACCATCATGGTAGTTCACCAGTTTCACCAGCGTATGTTCCAGCAGTTTTTTATCCAATGCCGGTACATTAATCATGAAAGACTGGTTCCAGTGATGATATGCCGGCAACAAGCCTTTTTCTACGTTTTCAAAGAACCAGGACTGGATCGGTAACAAGGGTACTTCACCCGTGAGGATACCCTGTTCTGTTTCCAGCTGGATGCTGTTTTGCAGCGCATCTGCCACCACGTGCGTGTACAAGGCCGCAATGGTACGGTGGCGGAAAATATCCTTCACACTCACCTGAATACCTGCCTGCTGCCGCAAACGGCTCACCAGCTGGATACTCACAATACTATCACCTCCCAGCCGGAAGAAGTCATCTTCAATACCTACTTTGCTGCCGGCTATACCTAGCACCTGCCCGAAGATGTCGCACATCAGCGCCTGCGTGGTATTTTCTGCTGCACGGTAGTTATCGGTGTCGGTGAACTGAGGTTCCGGTAAGGCGCGGCGATCCAGTTTACCGTTGATCGTCAGCGGTAATTTCACCAGATGTATCAATGCCGCCGGTATCATATATTCCGGCAGATAAGCGCCCAGATAGGTTTTCAGGGCTGTTTCATCCAGCGCAGCATCGGATACGTAGTAACCGGCCAGGTACTGACCACTACCCGACAACGATGCTTTCGCCAGTACTACAGCTTGTCTGATCTGCGGATGCGCAGCCAGGCGGCTTTCTATCTCTCCCAATTCTATCCGATAACCGCGGATCTTCACCTGGAAATCGGCACGGCCAATGTATTCCAGGCTGCCATCCGGTAAATACCTTACCAGGTCACCGGTTTTATATAATCTGCCGGTGGCATCAAACGGATGCGCAATAAAGCGTTCCTGCGTGAGGGCTGGCTGATGCAGGTAACCACGGGTAACACCCGCACCACCTACATACAACTCGCCTACTGCGCCTACCGGCACTGGTTTCAGGTGACTGTTCAATACATAGCCCTGCAGATCCGGAATCAGTTTGCCAATCAGGGAACCTTTATCCAGTTCTGTGGCACGTAATTCCTTATACGTTACATGGACCGTTGTTTCCGTGATACCATACATGTTGATCAGGCGTGGTTGCTGATCATCATACTGCTCATACCATGGTTTCAACTGCGCCAGGTTCAACGCCTCTCCACCAAAGATCACATACTTCAGCTGATCCAGTCGGGTGGCCTGTTGCAAGGCCACATCAATGAACTGGTAGAAAGCGCCCGGCGTCTGGTTCAATACCGTCACGCCTCTCTCCAGACACAACTGATAGAACAGATTCAGGTCTCTTGTTTCTTCATAGGTTGGTATCAGCAATTGTCCGCCATACAACAGCGCGCCCCACATTTCCCATACACTAAAGTCGAATACATAGGCGTGGAATAACGTCCAGACATCTGTGTTACCAAAGTGGTACCAATGATCGGTAGCGGTGAACAGGCGCGCTACGTTGCGGTGTTCAATCATCGCGCCTTTCGGTTTACCGGTAGTACCACTGGTGTAGATCACATACGCCAGTGTGTCTGTCTGCGCCAGTGCGGGCAGGTTATCTGCACTATACGCTGATACATCAATGGCATCCACACTTTCCACTGTTACCGGCAGGTTGCCTGCCAACGCCTGCATACGGGTTGCATGCCGCTCATTGGTGAGCAATACGCGGGTAGCGGTATCTTCCAGTACGTAGGCAATTCTTTCATCCGGATAAACAGGATCCATCGGCACATAGGCGCCACCGGCTTTCAATACTGCCAGGATGGCTACCATCAGGTGTTCGGAGCGATCCATACAAAGCGCAATCAGGTCGTCCTGCTGTATCGCGTAGGTAGTACGCAAGTGCGCTGCCAGCTGATTCGCCTGGTCATTTAGTGCGGCATACGTGAGTGTACGGCCTTCATATATGATGGCTGTTTGTTCCGGAACAGCAGCCACCTGTGCTTCAAACAACTGATGAATAGTATGACCCGCTGCATATTCCTGTGCCTGTGTATTCCAGTCGTATACGATTTCGTTATACTGTGCTGTTTCCAGATAATCCAGCGCTTTCAGCTGCAACGGTTGCGCTGACACAGCCTGCAGACCGGATAATTGCTGCAGGATCGCTTTATAGGTAGCAATATATCTTTCAATGGTAGCTGCATCAAACAGACCGACTGCATAGTTAAACACCCCAAAGATTTCTTCCCTGCTATCATCGATGGTAGTAGAGAGATCGTATTTAGCGATGTTGTAATGATGGTTGCCACCATATGGTTCAAACAACTGATCCCTTGCCGCTTCTTCTCCGAAATGCTGTACACTGAACACTACCTGGAATATCGGATGGCGGGAGGTATCCGGCTCGATGCCTAATTCATCTACCAGTTTTTCAAATGGCAGATCCTGATGCAGCTGCGCCGCTATCACGGAAGCACCCACCTGGCGGATAAAGTCTGTTGCCGTTTGTTCCGGATCGATGGCTTCGCGTAATGCCAGGGTATTGATAAAGAATCCGATGAGGTCTGCTATTTCGCGGTAATGCCGGTTAGATACCGGTGTACCCAATACGATGTCGCGTTGATTACTATAGCTGCCCAGTAAGAGATAGTAGCCACTCAGCAATAAGCTGAACATACTTACCTCCAGTTCCCGCGACAGTGCTCTCAATCCGTCACTGGTAGCTTTATCCAGCACGAAATAAATATCGGCGCCTTCATAGCTGATCTGTACCGGACGTGGTTTATCTGTTGGCAGGTGTAATGTTTCAAAGCCGGCAAATCTATCTTTCCAATAAGACAACTGGCGTTCCAGGACTGCGCCGGTCAGGTAGTGCCGTTGCCACAGGGCAAAGTCTTTGTATTGCAGCGGCAATGCCGGCAATACATATTGTTCCGCCGTTTCATTGGCTTTTATCGCTTCATAATAGTAGTACTGTTGCAACAGTTCCCGCAGCAACACATTGGTGGACCAGCCATCAAATGCGATGTGATGCAGTACAATACTGAGGTAATGTTCCTGTGTAGCGGCATCCGTATACAAAGCTACCAGTAAAGGATACCCCGTATCCAACCGGAAGATATGGTTGGCCATACCTGCCAGGGTTGTTTCCAGGGCTTCCATGGCAGGCATCTCTTCCCGGATAATCTCCAGTGGCGTAACGCTGTCGTCTATCACCTGCTGATATCCTTTACCTGCTTTGTTGATACTGATATAACTTCTGAGTATTTCATGTCTGTGCACGATGGCGCGTAACGCCTGCAACAAGCTATCTACCTGTACATCCGCACGTAATTTCAATACCACCGGAATGTTGTAGGCATTGCTGCCGCCTTCATAGTTTTCAATAAACCATAAACGTTCCTGTGCAAAGGATAACAACTGTTCTGTTGCATCTGATACCGGTGGCGCCACAATTTTCACTTCGTCTTTCACACCACTGAGCAAGCGTGCGGCCAGCTTACGAATGGTTCTACCCGTGAAGATGGCGGCCACATTCAGACTCGCATCCAGTTCTTTATTGATGCGGTTCACCAGGCGGATAGCGGAGATACTGTTACCTCCCAGGCGGAAGAAATCTTCATTCACACTGATCGTAGCAGCATCTACACCCAGCACTTCACCAAAGATGTGACAGAGGTTTGTTTCTGTCTCATTTGCCGGCGCTTCATAATGATCGGTAGCCGTAAAATAAGGTTCTGGCAATGCGCGGCGGTCCAGCTTACCATTGACGGTCAGTGGCAGTTGATAGAGATGTATCAATACTGCCGGCACCATATATTCCGGTAGCGAAGTACCCAGGTAGTCCTGTAATACTTGTTGATCCAGTATCTCATCCCCTACATAATAACCCACCAGGTATTTGCCACTGGCTCCTTCACGTGCCAGTACTACGGCCTGCCGGATATCCGGATGACTGGTCAGGCGGTTTTCTATTTCACCCAGCTCAATACGGTAACCACGGATCTTCACCTGTGTATCCGTACGACCGATATATTCCAGATAGCCATCCGGCAGGTATCTTACCAGATCTCCGGTACGATACAGGCGGGTATCAGATATATTATTTGTTGGTGTAGCAAAAGGATTAGCGATAAAACGTTCCCCCGTTAACGTAGGTTGATTCAGATAACCACGTGCCACGCCGGCACCGCCCAGGTACAACTCTCCTACCGCGCCTACCGGCACTGGTAATAAGTTGGCGGAGAGTACATACACAGTGGTATTCGCCACCGGACGGCCAATGCCTTTTCTGTGCAGGCCTACGTTTACGATAGACGTAATCGTTGTTTCCGTTGGACCGTATTCATCGATCAGTTGATAACGTTCATTGCGTAAACGATCGATCAGGGCAGGACTCATGTATTCCCCACCGGAGATCAGGCGACGTAAGGACAAAATGCTGTCGAAACTGAATTGTTCCAGGAAGGAAGGCGTACTATGGATATGCGTTACCTGATGGGTATTTAACAACCCATAGAAGACATCCGTATCTTCCCATGCATTTCTGTTAACTAACAATAACCGGTAACCTTGCAGTAATGCCAGCCACATCTGTTCAATAGAGGCATCAAACACATAGTTCGCCAGTTGCAATATCACTTCGTCTGCTCCTAATTCATATTTCTCTACCAGGTCTTTGATCAGGTTTACTACGCCACTATGTTCTACCATTACTCCTTTCGGATAACCAGTGGTACCACTCGTGTAAATCACATAGGCTAAGGATGCAGGGAGATGATCCACTGTTTGATCCGTTACCGGATAGGTAGCCAATACGGTCTGCAATACATCGCTATCGATCACTTCCACCGCGACTTCCTTGCCTGCCAGTTTATCCGCATGTATTTCATTGGTCAATATCACCTTCGCACGGGTATCTGTCAGAATATAATCGATTCTTTCCGCAGGATAGGTCGGATCAACCGGTACATAAGCCCCTCCCGCTTTCAGCACACCCAGGATGGCGATCATCAGTTGTTCCGAACGATCCAGGCAAAGTCCGATGAGGTCATCCGGTTGTATATCATAACGGTTACGCAGATACGCTGCCAGCTGATTGGCTTTTTCATTCAGTTCCTGATAAGTCAGCTGCTGGTCTTCGTATACCAGCGCAATGTTATCCGGCGTAGCCGCTGCCTGCGCAGCAAACAAGGCATGAATGGTTTTATCAGCAGGATAAGTACGTGCCGTATCATTCCAATCATATAAGATCGCTTCATATTGTGCAGCATTCAGGTGTACCAATGCTGCCGTAGTGATAGCAGGATCTGCAATCAATTGTGAAACAATCAGGTCCATACCTTTCAACAGCTGGGCAATCATTTCTTCATGGAATAATTCACCTGCATATTTCAGCGTGTAGTGAATGATACCACCGCGCTCTGCTGCCACCACACCCAGCGGATAATCCATCTTCTCCATACTATCCCGGAAAGCCAAAGACAATAAGGCTTCCCCTTCTCCACCACTACCTACCGGCACCGGATAGTTTTCGAATACAAAGAGACTGTTGAATAACCGGTCACTTCCCTGCTGTAATTTACCCAGGTGAATATCACTGCGGCTGTTGATTTCATTGATATGCGACTGCAACTCTTTGATAGCAGCAATCACGCTGCCATCCTTGTGTTCCAGGATAACCGGCAAGGTATTGATGTATAAACCCACGCCGTTTTCGATATCATCTACCGGCAGGTTACGACCGGATACGGTCATACCCATGACCGTTGTATGCGTGTTACCATAGAGGCTCAGCTGCCGGTGCCAGCAATATTGCAATACCGCATTGATGGTAAAGCCATTTGCCACGCTCAATCGTTTCAAGGCTTCATAGCGGCCGCCTTCTATGATCAGTGTACTTTCTTTTGGTTCCAGTATATGCCGGTAAGCCGACAGGTGGATATGACGCTGTTCGGGTTTCAACAGGCTGCTCAGGTCTTCCTGATCCTGTAACTGACCTACATAAGACTGCCAGTAAGCTTCATTATCCTGCCGATGTACCTGCAGATAGTGCTGCGACAAGGCATAGCTGCGGTCTTCGCGTACCACTACCGGCTGACCTGCCAGTAATTGCAGATAGGTTTCGTGCAGATAGTTCAGTAACAGTGGCATGCTCCAGCCATCCAGGATGGCATGGTGATTACAGAAGATACAGCTGTAGGCACGGTCTCCGCGTTTCACTACATACACCCGGAACAAATTACCACGGGACAGGTTGAAGGCCTGCGCCCGATCTGTAGCCGCCAGCGTTGTCAGATAAGCTTCCTGTTCTTCCGCCGTCATTTCACTGATATCACTATAGCGCCAATCCAGTTCTCCGTTTTTATCGATGATCTGTATTAATTCTTCTTCCCATCCGAAACGTAGGCGCAATACGCTGTAACGCGCCTGGGTATATTTCCAGGCCTCCCGCAGCAACGATACTTCCATCGGGTTATTATAATCCCATAACAACTGTACCCGATAGGCATCATCCACTTCTCCCTGACTCAGGGCATGGTAAATAAAGCCTTCCTGCAGACTGCCTGCCAGATACACCCCTGTTATTTCCTGCGTATCCTGCAAACGTGACAACCAGGACGGAGAGATAATATGATCCACATCACTGCCCGTCAGGTAACTGCGGGTTAAGCCGCCCAGATAGCTGATCATTGCTTCCAGTATACGCTGGTAAGCTGCTGCCAGCTGTGTTACGACTGCCTCCGTTAACTGACCGGTGATACTGAACTGCAAGCGGCCATTGATCACCAGTCCGTTGATACTGATCAGGTGATGATCTTTATTGGACGGATGGATGGCGATACCACTGTAGTCACTGCTCATACTCCAGCCCGTTCCCGCTTCGCCTTCCGGCCCATCAAACTGCCCCAGGTAGTTAAACACAATACGTGGCAATGCTTCGATATCGTAGCCCAGCAATGCCCCATAGCCGATACCGTTAGCCGGCAACTTCCGCAGCATTTCTTTTGCCGCGATCAGTTGTTCGCCATAATGGCTACCGGTACTGTCAATGGCTACCGGATACATGGTGGTAAACCAACCTATCGTGCGGGTAATATCTATTTTAGCGGATAATGCTTCACGGCCATGGCCTTCCAGCAATACATAGTGACGCTCCTGCCCGGTCAGTTCTGCCAGGGCGAGGCCCAATGCACTTAATAAAATATCATTGATGCGGGTATTATATACCTGACCGGTGTGACGTAACAACTGGTCGGTACGTTGCTCATCGAGCAACAAGGTAGCCTGGTGTTGTTCCGGTACCTGTAAGCCGGCCAGCAGGGCGTTACCTGCTATTATGCCCGGCTGCAGGGCAGTCCACCAGGTGCGTTCCGTTCCATCCTCGTCGGCATAGGTAGCCACCTGGTTTACCCATTGGCGGTAACTGCTGCCTTTCTCTCCCAGTATAGCCGTTGCCGGTATACTTTCCAGTGTAGCTGTTTCCGTTATACCAGACAAGTGACGGTACACCTGCTCCAGGTCTCCCAGCAGGATACGCCAGCTCACCCCATCGATCAGCAGGTGATGTACCGCCAGATAGAGGCGTGCACGACCATCTGTATAACCATCCAGGTAACCGATCTGTAATAATTTATCGCCATAGATATCAAAATCACTTTGCCAGCTGGTGAGGGTAGCTGCCAATGCTTCCGCATTTTCCGCCGTGCTCACATCCAGGTAGTGGATTGCTGCTGCCGTGATGGCTTCCCGGTAGTATTGCGTACCGTCCTTGCGGTAGCGTAAGCGTAAACCATCGTGGTAGTTCAATACTTTCACAATCGTATGTTCCAGCAAGGTTTTATCCAGCACCGGTACATTGATCAGGAACGACTGGTTCCAGTGGTGATAGGCCGGCAACAGTCCTTTGTCTACATTGTCGAAGAACCAGGACTGGATCGGCAGCAATGGCACGTTGCCTGTCAGGATACCCTGCTCTGTTTCCAGCTGTACGGCCTGTTGGGCAGGATCTGCTATCACGTTTGTATACAAGGCGGCAATGGTCCGGTGACGGAAGATATCCTTCACCGTTACCTGAATACCGGCCTGCTGCCGCAAACGGCTCGTCAGCTGGATACTCACGATACTATCTCCTCCCAGGTGGAAGAAGTCATCATCAATACCTACTTTGTCTGCAGCAATACCCAATACCTGACCAAAGATCTCACACATAATCTCCTGTGCCGCATTTTCCGGTGCACGGTAATGATCGGTATCTGTAAACTGGGGTTCCGGTAAGGCCCTGCGATCCAGTTTACCATTGATCGTTAATGGCAGCTGGTACAGGTGTATCAGGGCAGATGGTATCATATATTCCGGCAGCGCAGCACCCAGGTATGCTTCCAGCACCTGTTGATCCAGTGCCGCATCTGCCACGTAGTAACCTGCCAGGTATTTATTGCCACCTGTCTGTTCTTTCACCAGCACCACGGCTTGTCTGATGCCCGGATAAGTAGCCAGGCGGTTTTCTATCTCTCCTAATTCAATCCGGTAACCGCGCACCTTCACCTGGAAGTCCGCACGACCGATGTATTCTATATTTCCATCCGGTATATATCTCACCAGATCCCCCGTCTTATAGAGGCGATCCTGCAGATCGAATGGATTGGTGATAAAGCGTTCCTGCGTTAACGTTGGCTGATTCAGGTAGCCTCTTGCTACACCGGCGCCACCCAGGTACAGTTCTCCTACCGCGCCCACCGGTACCGGACGCAGTTCGCTATCCAGTATAAAGGCAGTCGTATTGGCTATCGGACGACCGATCAGGTGCGTATCTCCCGCTATAATCTGTTTACCGGTGGCATAAATACTGGCCTCCGTTGGGCCGTAATAGTTATACAACCGTTTTTGTTCAGACCAGTACTTCCCTGTTTCAGGTGGGCATGTTTCACCCGCATACACAATCGCACGCAAGGATGGATAAGCTGTCCGCGGCAGCACCGATAACATCACCGGTGGCAGATACGTGTATTCAATGTCATGCGCCAGCAGGTAGCTGCTGATCGCATCTGCATCGGTGCGCAGTGATTCGCTTAACAAGTGCAGTTCATTACCGTATAACAAGGCGATAAAGAATTCAGACACCGATACGTCGAATACATAAGCCGTATAGGCAGTGATACGACTGGCAGCCGTGAAGTCGTAAGCTTCGCGGATACAATTCAGTGTATTCAGTACGCTGCGATGTTCTACCATCACGCCTTTTGGCTGACCGGTAGTACCGCTCGTGTAGATCACATAAGCCAGGCCTTCCGGACGATTGGCTACTGCGATATTTTCTTCCGCATAACCTGCCAATACTTCCTGCAGGCTATTACTATCCAGACTTTCTACTGTCAGTGGTAAGTCTGCCGCCAGCGCCTGCAGTTTTTCCTGATGCGCTGTATTACTTAACACCACGCTCACACCGGTATCTGTCAGCATAAACGTTAACCGGTCATTGGGATAACCAGGATCCATTGGTACATAAGCGCCGCCGGTTTTGAGTACTGCCAGGATAGCGATCAGCATATGTTCCGAACGATCCAGGCAAAGTGCCACCCGGTCTTCCGGTTGAATGTGGTAAGTAGTTTTCAGGTAAGCGGCCAGCTGATTAGCCCGTACATTCAACGTGGCGTAAGTCAACCTGGTATTTTCAAATACCAGTGCAGTAGCATCCGGTGTTGCTGCCACCTGTGCCTCAAACAAGCTATGAATCGTTTCATCAGACGGGTAAGCAGCCGCCAGGTTATTCCAGTCGTACAGGATGGCTGCCTCCTGTTCTGCATTCAGGTAATGCAATGCTTTCAGCGGTGTATCCCGTAGCTGCGGATTACGCAGTGCGGCCAGCTGTTGCAGGATTTCCTGATAGGTAACAATATATCTTTCAATGGTAGCTGTCTCATAAAGACTGGTGGCATAGTTAAACATACCCACGATCTGTTCTCCGCTGTCGTCCATCGTAGTAGAGAGATCGTATTTGGCTACGCTGTAACCGCTGCCACTGGCATAAGCTGTAAACAGGTCGTTCTGTGATTCTTCTCCACCAAAATGCTGCACGCTAAAGAATACCTGGAAGACAGGATGGCGCGAAGTATCCGGCTCTACATCCAGTTCGTCCACCAGTTTTTCAAATGGTAAATCCTGGTGTAATTGTGCTCCTATTACGGAAGCCCCTACCTGCCGGATAAAGTCGGTGATGCGTTGTTGCGGATCTATCTCTTCCCGCAATGCCAATGTATTGACGAAGAAGCCGATGAGATCTGCTATTTCCCGATAGTGCCGGTTGGATACCGGGCTACCCAGTACGATATTTCGTTGATTACTATAGCTGCCCAGTAATAAGTAATACCCACTCAGCAACAGGCTGAACATACTTACTTCCAGCTCACGCGATAAGGCTCTTAAGTCTTCGCTGATGGTTTTATCGATCGCAAAAACAACATCTGCTCCTTCATAGCTGACCTGTACCGGACGCGGTTTATCTGTTGGCAGGTGCAGGGTTTCGTAACCGGATAATTTATTACGCCAGTAACCCAATTGTTTTTCCAGCACGGCGCCGCTCAGGTAAGTACGCTGCCATAGTGCAAAGTCTTTGTATTGCAGCGTCAACGCCGGCAATACATACCGGCCGGCTTTAGCTGTATCCTGTGTGCGTATGGCTTCATAATAAGCATAATGTTGCAGCAGTTCGCGCAGCAGAATATCGGTAGACCAGCCGTCGAATGCAATGTGGTGCAGTACAATATCCAGGTAGTGTTCAACCGTACCGGATGAAGTATACAAGGTATAAACCCCCATCAATACCGGATAGGCAGCATCCAGTTTAAAGACATGATTGGCGGTGGCAGCCAGGGCTTCATGCAGGGCTTCCACGGTGTACAATTCTTCCTGCCGGATCACCACCGGATCTGGCAGCACCTGCTGATATCCTTTACCTGTTTCGTTTATTTTAATGATACTGCGTAATACTTCATGCCGGTCTACAATGGCATGCAACGCCTGTAAGAGGCTACCTATATGCGTATCCGGCTGCAGTTTCAATACGACCGGAATATTATAGGCATTGCTGCCGCCTTCGTAGTTTTCGATGAACCACAGTCGTTCCTGTGCAAAAGACAACAGTTGCGCAGTGGGGTCTGTTACCACCGGCGCCGTGATCTTCACGCTATCGCTTACACCACTGATCAGCTGATCCGCCAGTTTACGGATCGTTCTGCCGGTAAAGATGGCAGATACGTTAATCGTCGTATCCAGCGCTTTATTCAGGCGGTTCACCAGGCGGATGGCCAGGATACTGTTACCACCCAGGCGGAAGAAGTCATCATGAACACCGATCGTTCCGGTGTCTATCCCCAACACCTCTCCGAATACCGCACAGAGTTTTTCTTCTGTCGCATTTACCGGTTGCTGGTAGTTATGGGTATCTGTGAAATGTGGTTCCGGTAAGGCGCGCCGATCCAGTTTACCGTTGATCGTCAGCGGCAATGCTGCCAGCTGAATGAACACCGAAGGCACCATATATGCAGGTAACGTTGTTTCCAGGTAAGCAATCAACAAGGACTCATCGATTGCTTCTCCGGCTACATAGTAAGCCACCAGGTATTGGTTACCACCTGTCTGCTCTTTCACCAGCACCACCGTTTGTTTGATATCTCCATAAGTAGCTAAACGACTTTCTATTTCGCCCAGCTCAATACGGTAACCGCGCATCTTCACCTGGAAGTCCGTACGGCCCAGGTATTCGATGTTACCATCTGGCAAGTATTTCACTAAGTCGCCCGTTTTATACAAACGACTGCCATCCTGTGCAAACGGATTGTTCACAAACCGTTCGCGGGTCAGTTCCGGCTGATTCAGATAACCACGGGCCACACCGGCGCCACCAATGTACAATTCACCAGCTGCACCTACCGGTACCGGACGCAGTTCACGATCCAGTACGTATACGGTGGTGTTGGACAGCGGACGACCAATCGGAATCACACCAGACGACAGTTCGCGGTAATCATTACATAAATAAGTAGTCGTAAACGTGGTACCCTCCGTAGGGCCGTAACCGTTAACCACCTTCACCGTCGTATCTCTTTCCAGTAATCTTTCCACGTGCGCATAGGAGATCTGCTCCCCACCTGCTACTACATATTTCAGTTGTTGCAGGTAAGGCAGCTCTTCATCCACCAGGCGATGGAAGAGCGACGTCGTGATAAAGCAGATGGTAATGTTGTTGTGTTCCATCACACTTTCCAGTTGCTGCATATCCAGGAACACTTCTTTCGCTGCAATTACCAGGGTGCCGCCATTTAAGAAAGCACCGAAAATATCGAACACAGAGCCATCGAAGGCATAGTTGGCAATCGCCAGTATTTTATCTGTAGCGGTAAATCTTACATAGTCTACATTCCGTACCAGGCGGTTTACACTCTTGTGCTCTACCATTACCCCTTTCGGCATACCGGTAGTACCGCTCGTGTACATCACATACGCCAGGTGATCCGCGCCATTGATATAAGGCAGGTTCACATTCGGGTAAGCATCCAGCGAAGCTGCAAATGTTGGTGTATCTATCAACGCCGTTACAATATTGGTATCAGCCGTAATACCACTCATTTTTTCCTGATGTATGGCATTAGTCAGTACCACCTTCACAGCGGTATCCTGGAGGATATAACGGATACGGTCGTCCGGATACGCGGTATCAATTGGCACATACGCACCACCGGCTTTTAAGATAGCCAGAATCGAGATCATCATCTGTTCCGTACGATCCAGGTACAGGGCCACCAGGTCATCGGCCTGTATCGCATACGTTGTACGCAGATACGCTGCCAGCTGATTGACTTTCGCGTTCAGTGCAGCATAAGTCAGACTGACATCTTCATATACCAATGCGATGGCATCCGGCGTAGCCGCTACCTGTGCTTCAAACAGCTGCTGAATTGGTTTATCTGCAGGATAAGCGCAGGCCGTATCATTCCAGTCATGAATAGTCTGTTGATACTGATCGCGGTTCAGGTGCGTCAGTGCGGTAGTCGTAATAGCCGGCTGTGATGTCAGCTGAGCTACCATCCCTTCTATACCGGTCAGCAGCTGTTGTATCATCTCTTCACTGAACAGTTCACCTGCATATTTCACCGTGCAGTGAACCGCATCGCCGCCTTCATGGGCAACGATACCCAGCGGGTAATCCAGCTTTTCTATACCGGCACGGAACTTCAACGACAGGGTAGCTTCTCCGCTTTCATCTGCGTCGCTACCTGTTGGTACCGGATAGTTTTCAAATACAAACAGGCTATTGAACATCCGGTCACTGCCCTGTTGCAGTTTACCGAGATGTATGTCGCTCCGGCTGTTGATTTCTGTAATATGTGACTGCAGTTCTTTAATCGCTGCGATCACGGTATTGTCTGTATGTTCCAGGATAACCGGCAACGTATTAATGTACAAGCCTACTCCCTGTTCAATATCATCTATCGGCAGGTTACGACCCGATACGGTCATCCCTACTACCGTGGTGCGGCTGTTGCCATAGAGGCTCAGTTGCCTGTGCCAGCCATATTGCAATACCGCATTGATGGTAAAGCCGTGGACAGCGCATAAACGTTTCAATGCTTCATACTGTGTGCCGGTAATATGCAGCGTGCTTTCTACCGGTTCCAGTATGTGTCTGTAGGCCGACAGATTGATATGCCGTTGTTCCGGTCTTAACAGCTGGCTCAGCTCTTCCTGCTCTTCCAGCAGGCGAACAGATTGCTGCCAGAATGCTTCATTATCCTGCCGGTGTTGCTGCAGATAGTGCTGGGAAAGTGCGTAGCTACGGTCTTCCCGTACGGTTACTGTTTCACCTTCCAACAGCTGCAGGTATACTTCATGTACATAATTGAGCAGCAACGGCATACTCCAGCCATCCAGTATCGCATGGTGATTGCTGAATACGCAGGTGTAGCTGCGGTCTCCACGTTTCACCAGGTAAATTCTAAACAGGTTACCATCAGCCAGGTCGAAGGCCAGCGAACGATCTGTAACAGATAACGTGGCGAGGTAACGATCCTGTTCCACAGGATTGCTATCGCTGATATCGATATATCTCCAATCGAGTACACCGGTTTTATCAATGATCTGTACCAGTTCTTCTTCCCAACCAAACCGCAGGCGTAATACGCTGTAACGCTGCTGCGCATAACTCCAGGCATTTTGCAGCAATACTACATCCAGGGCATTGTGATAATCCCAGGAGAGCTGCACGCGGTAAGCGTCATCTACCTCACCCTGGTTCAGGGCATGATAGATAAATCCTTGTTGTAAGCTACCTGCCAGGTATATGTTGGCAATTTCGCGGGATGCCTGTAATTGTTCCAGCCAGGAAGCAGAGACCACATTTTCCACATCGCTCACCGTTAAGTAGCTGCGTTCGCGGCTGCCCAGGAAAGTAATCATTTCTTCCAGCGTACGATGGTAATGATCCGCCAGCGCGGTAATGGTGGCTGCCGGGAAGTTGCCCGTTACACTAAACTGTAAACGGCCATCTATCACATACCCGTTAATATTCAGGAGATGATGATTTTTATTCGCCGGATCGGAAGCCACGCCACTGTATTCACTGCTGACAGTCCAGGCACTGTTATCTGTTGTTTCCGGTCCATCGAACTGTCCGAGGTAGTTGAAGCTGATCTGCGGCAAGGTACCTCCTTCATAGCCCAACAGCGCACCATAGCCGATACCATTACCTGGTATGTTCCGCAGCATTTCTTTTGTTGCTACCAGTTGTGCGCCGTAATCTTTACCACTACTTACAATTTCAATCGGGTACATGGTCGTAAACCAACCGGTAGTATGGGTAATATCAATAGTAGCGGATAACGTTTCGCGGCCATGGCTTTCCAGTAAGATATAGTGCCGGTCTGTTCCGGTTATCTGTGATAACGCAGCGCCCAATGCACTTAACAATATATCATTGATCTGGGTGTTGTAGACATGTGCCGTATGGCGCAGCAGTAAATCTGTACGTTGTTCATCCAGCGACAGTGCCGCATAGTTTTCTTCCGGTATGCGCAGGCTGTTGAGTAAGGCATTACCGGCAGTTACGCCTGCTGCCAAGGTAGCCCAGTAAGCTTTTTCCGTTGTCTCCTGCTGACCAGGCAACGTAGCATATGTGGCCAGCTGATGCACCCATTGGCGGTAACTACTACCTTTATCGCCCAGTATAGTCGTGGCTGTTACTGTTTCCAGTGTAGCCTTATCTGTTATGCCGGACAGGTAACGGTAAATTCTTTCCATATCCGCATACAGCACACGCCAGCTTACCCCATCTATCAACAGGTGATGTACCGCCAGATAGATTCTTGCACGGCCATCGGTATATCCTTCCAGATAACCTATCTGTAATAATTTCTCTCCATAAATATCAAAATCACTTTGCCAGCTGGTTAATAGCTGTGCCAGTTCTTCCGGCTCCGATAATGTATTGATATCGAGATAGCGAATGTCTGCTCTCGTTACTGCCGGGCCATAGTATTGTACCCTTGCACGCTGATAGCGTAAACGTAAGCTATCGTGATAATTCAACAACTTCACCACAGTATGTTCCAGCAGGGTTTTATCCAGTACCGGTACATTGATGATGAAAGACTGATTCCAGTGATGATAAGCCGGGAAAGAGCCATTCTCCACATTATCGAAGAACCAGGATTGGATCGGCAATAATCCCACTTCACCAGAGAGGATACCCTGTTCCGTATCCAGTTGCACCCGCTGTTGCTGCGCACTGGCGATCACGTGGGTATATAACGCTGCAATGGTACGATGCCGGAAGATATCCTTCACCGTTACGTGCAGTCCCAGCTGTTGCCGTAAGCGGCTCACCAGCTGTATACTCACAATACTATCGCCACCCAGGCGGAAGAAGTCATCTTCCACACCGATCTTATCTCCTGCAATCCCCAATACCTGTCCGAATACTTCGCACATCAGCGCCTCTGTTTCATTCTGCGGCGCCTGGTAGTTATTACCATCCGTAAAATGTGGTTCCGGCAAAGCACGGCGATCCAGTTTTCCATTGGCCGTCAGTGGTAATACCAACAGGTGTACCAGCGCTGCCGGTACCATGTAGGAAGGCAGGTAAGCGCCCAGGTATTCCTGCAGGCTTTGCTGCGCTATTGGCTCATCGGCCACATAGTAACCCGCCAGGTATAATCCGCTGCCGGACAAGGCTTGTTTGGCCAATACCACCGCCTGTTTAATGCCCGGATAAGCAGCCAGGCGGTTTTCAATTTCACCCAGTTCAATACGGTAACCCCGGATCTTCACCTGGAAGTCCGTACGGCCTCTGTATTCCAGATTACCATCCGGCAGGAACCTCACCAGGTCACCGGTTTTATACAAACGGCCTGTTTCCCGGAAAGGATGCCGGATAAATCGTTCCCCCGTTAACGTAGGCTGATGCAGGTAGCCACGGGCCACACCGGCACCGCCGATATACAGCTCACCCGCAGCACCTACCGGCACCGGACGCAGTTCGCTGTCCAGTACATACACTTCCATATTGCCGATCGGGCGACCGATATTGGCAGTATTATCTCCTGCCGTATAAGGATGAATCGTTGTACATACGGTTGCTTCCGTCGGACCATATTCATTCAGCAAGATGCCTGCATAGCCACTGTCTTTCAGATCCGGCAGCTGTTCACCACCGGTGTAAATGAGTGCCAGCGATACCGGCGCAGACAGGAATTCGCGCAACAGCGCAGATGGGATAAACGTTACCCTGATCTGATGTTGTTCAATATAGGTACGCAATGCATCCGGCGACGTTCTCAGTTTATCGCTGAACAGATACAGGCTGTTACCATTACTTAATATCGGGAAGGCTTCGTATACAAATGCATCAAATACATAGTTGGAATAGCAACCAATATTGGTGTGCTGATCCAGCTGATGCACCGGAATTAATTCTGTAATGAGGTTGATCACCCCGTGGTGTTCTACCATTACCCCTTTAGGCTTACCGGTGGTACCACTGGTGTAGATCACATAAGCCAGGTGGCTAGCAGCTGCAATCGCTACCGGATTTTGCGGAGCATAACGGGAGAAGGTGGCCTGCCATATTCCGGCTGTATCTATCGCTTCGATGTTGGCTGTTGCTTCCAGCCTTGTGAGCATCGGCACATGTATTTCATTCGTCAACACGGCCCGTACACCGGTATCTTCCAGGATGTAGGCGATCCTTTCTGCCGGATAGCCAGGATCCATTGGCACATAGGCGCCGCCGGCTTTCAGTACCGCCAGTATGGCGATCAGCAAATGTTCGGTACGATCCAGACATAACGCTACCAGGTCGTCGGGCTGAATAGCATAGGCATCACGTAGCCAGGCGGCCAGCTGATTGGCTTTGGCATTCAGTTCGCCATAGGTCAGGCGCACGTCTTCATACACCAGCGCCGTAGCGTCAGGCTGTGCAGCCGCCTGTTCTTCAAACAACTGGTGAATGGTTTTATCGGCCGCATAGGCACGCGCCGTATTATTCCAGTCGTACACAATTTCAGCTTGTTGCACCGGATGCAGGTAACGCAATGCTTTCAGCGGCAAGCTACGGTTGGCAGCATCTTTCAGGGATGCCAGCTGCGTTAGTATTTCCTGATAAGTCACAATCCATCTTTCGATGGTAGCTGCTTCAAAGAGATGTACTGCGTAGTTAAACACACCGCTGATCTCTTCTCCACTATCATCCATCGTGGTAGTGACATCGTATTTGGCGATACTATACTGGGTATCTCCGCCATATGGTGCAAACAACCGGTTGGCCGCTTCTCCTTCTCCAAAGTGCTGTATACTGAATACCGCCTGGAATACAGGATGACGCGAAGTATCCGGTTCAATGCCCAGTTCATCTACCAATTTCTCAAATGGCAGATCCTGATGCAGCTGTGCACCGATCACGGACGCACCTACCTGGCGGATAAAGTCTGCCACAGGTTGTTCCGGATTGATGTCTTCCCGCAACGCCAGTGTGTTGACGAAGAAGCCAATCAGATCTGTTATTTCACGATAGTGCCGGTTAGATACCGGTGTACCCAGTACAATATTCCGTTGGTTGCTGTAGCTGCCCAGCAACAGGTAATAACCACTCAGCAAGAGGCTGAACATACTTACCTGCAACTCCTGTGCTACTGCCCGCAGGTCTTCACTGATTGCTTTCTCTATAACAAAAACTATATCTGCTCCTTCATAACTGATCTGTACCGGACGTGGTTTATCGGCCGGCAAATGCAACGTTTCATAGTCTGCCAGCTGATGACGCCAGTAATTCAACTGCCGTTCCAGTACGGTACCTGTCAGGTAATGACGTTGCCACAGTGCAAACTCCCGGTATTGCAGCGATAAGGCCGGTAATACATATTGCGCTGCTGCCGCTGTATCATTAACACGCAATGCTTCGTAGTAGTAATAGCCCTGCATCAGTTCCCGCAACAGGATATCTGTTGACCAGCCATCAAATGCGATGTGGTGCAGCACTACGCCCAGGTAATCTCCCTGTGCATCGTCGGCTGCATGCAGCGTATAAAGGCCTATTAATATAGGATATTCCTGATCCAGTTTAAAGACGTGATTCACCAATTCCACAAAGGCAGCCTGCATCGTTGCGGCGGTATCGAAATCCTTGCGGCGGATTTCCAGCGGATAGCTGTTTTCATCTATCACCTGCTGGTAACCACGGCCTTCCTCATTCATATGAATACGGCTCCTCAATACTTCATGCCGTTGTACAATAGCACGTAATGCCTGCAACAGGCTATCTACCTGTACATCCGGCTGCAGTTTCAGTACCAGCGGAATGTTGTAGGCATTGCTACCGCCTTCATAGTTTTCAATAAACCATAAACGTTCCTGCGCAAAAGACAACAACTGTTCTGTTGGTGCAGACACCGGTGGCGCCACAATTTTCACTTCGTCCGTCACGCCGGTGAGCAGGCGGGCCGCCAGTTTTCGAATAGTTCTGCCCGTGAAGATGGCGGCCACATTCAAGCTCGCATCCAGTTCTTTGTTGATGCGGTTCACCAGGCGGATCGCAGAGATACTATTACCTCCCAGGCGGAAGAAATCTTCGTTCACACTGATGGTAGCAGCATCTACCCCCAGCACTTCACCAAAGATGTGACAGAGGTCTGTTTCTGTTTCATTCGCCGGCGCTTCATAATGATCGGTAGCCGTAAAATAAGGTTCCGGTAAGGCGCGGCGGTCCAATTTACCGTTGACGGTCAGCGGCAACTGGTACAGGTGTACCAATACCGCCGGTATCATGTATTCCGGCAGCGAAGTACCCAGGTAGTCCTGTAACGCTTGCTGATCCAGTACATCATCCGCAACATAATAACCTACCAGGTATTTGCCACTGGCTCCTTCACGCGCCAGTACTACGGCCTGCCGGATATCCGGATGACTGGTCAGGCGGTTTTCTATTTCACCCAGCTCGATACGATAACCACGGATCTTCACCTGTGTATCGGTACGGCCAATATATTCCAGGTATCCATCCGGTAAGTATCTCACCAGATCACCCGTGCGATACAGGCGGGTATTGTATTTATTCTCCGTTGCAGTAACAAAAGGATTGGCAATAAAACGTTCCCCCGTTAACGTAGGTTGATTCAGGTAGCCTCTCGCTACACCGGCACCGCCCAGATACAGCTCTCCTACCGCGCCTACCGGCACCGGTAATAAGTTGGCGGAGAGTACATACACAGTGGTATTCGCCACCGGACGACCAATGCCTTTTCTATCCAGTCCTACGTTCACGATAGACGTAATCGTTGTTTCCGTTGGACCATATTCATCGATCAGCTGATAACGTTCATTACGTAAACGATCGATCAGGGCAGGATTCATATATTCACCACCGGAGATCAGGCGACGCAACGAAACGATGCTATCGAAACTGAATTGTTCCAGGAAGGAAGGCGTACTATGAATATGCGTTACCTGGTTGGTTTGCAGTAAATCATAGAAAGCAGTGGTATTTTCCCATGCGTTTCTGTTCACCAACAACAACCGGTAACCTTGCAGCAACGCCAGCCACATCTGTTCGATTGATGCATCAAACACATAGTTAGCCAGTTGCAATATCACTTCATCTGCTCCCAGTTCATATCGCGCTACCAGGTCTTTGATCAGGTTTACTACGCCACTGTGTTCTACCATTACTCCTTTCGGATAACCAGTGGTACCACTGGTGTAGATCACATAGGCCAATGATGTAGGAAGATGATCCACTGTTTGATCCGTTACCGGATAGGTAGCTAATACTGTTTGCAGCGCATCGCTGTCGAGGGTTACTACCGCCACTTGTTTACCCGTCAGTTTATCGGCATGTATTTCATTCGTCAATATTACTTTCGCACGTGTATCTGTCAGGATATAATCGATTCTCTCCGCAGGATAGGTCGGATCAACCGGCACATAAGCCCCTCCCGCTTTCAGCACACCCAGGATGGCGATCATCAGCTGTTCCGAACGATCCAGGCAAAGCCCGATGAGGTCATCCGGTTGTATATCATAACTGTTACGCAGATACGCTGCCAGCTGGTTTGATTTTTCATGCAGTTCCCGGTAAGTCAGCTGTTGGTCTTCGTATACCAGTGCAATGTTATCTGGCGTAGCCGCTGCCTGCGCAGCAAACAAGGCATGAATGGTTTTATCGGCAGGATAAGTACGCGCCGTATCATTCCAGTCGTAAATAATGGTTTCGTATTGTGCTGCCTCCAGGTGCACCAGTGCGGTGGTCTGGATCAAAGGATCTGCAATCAATTGTGAAATGATGAAGTCCATGCCTTGCAGCAGTTGGGCGATCATTGCTTCATCGAATAATTCACCTGCATATTTCAGCGTGTAGTGAATGATACCACCCCGTTCTGCCGCTACCACACCCAGCGGATAATCCATCTTCTCCACACTATCACGGAAGGCCATCGACAGGACACCAGCTTCACCTGCACTGCCTACCGGCACCGGATAGTTTTCGAATACAAACAGGCTGTTGAACAAACGATCACTTCCCTGTTGTAATTTACCTAAGTGGATATCACTGCGGCTGTTGATTTCATTGATATGCGACTGTAACTCCTTGATGGCTGCTATCACGCTGCCATCCTTATGTTCCAGGATAACCGGCAAGGTATTGATGTATAAACCTACGCTGTTTTCAATATCATCTACCGGCAGGTTACGACCGGAAACGGTCATCCCCATCACCGTGGTGTTGGTGTTGCCATAGAGGCTCAGTTGCCGGTGCCAGCAATATTGTAATGCCGCATTCACGGTAAAGCCATGCGCGACACTCAATCGTTTCAAGGCGTCATATCTGCTACCTTCAATTACCAGACTGCTGGCAGCAGGTTGCAGAATATGCCGGTAAGCCGACAGGTTAATATGTCGCTGTTCCGGTTTCAGCAAGCTATTCAGGTCTTCCTGCTCCTGTAACTGGCCTACGTAAGACTGCCAATAAGCTTCATTATCTTTCCGGTGCACCTGCAGGTAATGCTGCGACAAGGCATAGCTACGATCTTCCCGTACTACTACCTGTTGCCCTGCCAACAGTTGCAGATACACTTCGTGCAGGTAGTTCATCAACAACGGCATACTCCATCCATCCAGGATAGCATGGTGGTTGCTGAAAATACAGCTGTAGGCACGCTCCCCGCGTTTAATCAGGTATACACGGAACAGGTTACCGCGGGACAGGTCGAAGGCCTGCGCCCGATCTGTGGCCGATAAGGCAGTCAGATAAACTTCCTGTTCTGCCGCCGTATTGGTACTGATATCATGGTAGTGCCAATCCAGCTCCCCGGTTTTATCAATGATCTGTACTAATTCTTCTTCCCAGCCGAAACGTAAACGGAGTACACTGTAACGCGCCTGGGTATACTTCCAGGCTTCCCGCAGCAACGTTGCGTCCATTTCGTTGTTATAATCCCATGACAGCTGTACGCGGTAAGCCTCATCTATTTCACCCTGACTCAGGGCATGGTAGATAAAGCCTTCCTGCAGACTGCCCGCCAGGTAGATACCGGTTACTTCCTGTGATGCCTGTAAACGCGACAACCAGGATGGAGAAATGATATGCGCTACATCACTACCCGTTAAATAGGTGCGGGTGATGCTTCCGAGGTAGCTGATCATTTCTTCCAGTATACGCCGGTATTGGCCTGCCAATCGCTCCAGCACAGCAGCGGCCAGGTTACCGGTAAAGCTGAACTGTAAGCGGCCATCTATGATCAGACCATTTATATTCAGCAGATAAGCATCTTTATTAGTTGGATGAATAGCCACACCGCTGTAGTCACTGCTCATGCTCCAGCCTTGTCCATCCTCACTTTCCTGGCCATCAAACTGGCCGAGGTAGTTGAAGAGGATCTGTGGCAATGCCGTGGTATCGTAACCAGACAATGCCCCATAGCCGATACCGTTAGCCGGTATCTTCCGCAGCATTTCTTTAGCTGCAATCAGCTGTTCGCCGTAATGACTGCCACTGCTTTCAATAGCCACCGGATACATGGTAGTAAACCAGCCAATGGTACGGGTGATATCTATTTTAGCAGACAACGCTTCCCTACCGTGGCCTTCCAGCAACACGTAGTGCCGGTCCTGACCTGTCAGCTGCGACAAAGCCAATCCGAGTACACTTAATAAAATATCGTTGATCTGGGTGTTATACACCTGCCCGGTATGACGTAACAGCTGGCCGGTACGTTGTTCATCCAGTAACAGCGAAGCATGTTGCGGCTGTACGGAGGTTTCCAGTGCCGACAGTGCGGCATTACCCGCAGCTATGCCCCCTGTAATATTTGTCCAGTAAGCCTTTTCAACGGCTGGTTGCTGATCAGGTAAGGTGGCATAAGCGGCCACCTGGTTCACCCATTGGCGGTAGCTGCTGCCCTTTTCTCCCAGTATATCCGAAGCGGTTATATTTTTCAGTATAGCCGTATCTGTTATACCTTCCAGGTGACGGTAGATCTGCTCCATATCCGCAAACAGGATACGCCAGCTCACCCCGTCGATCAACAGGTGATGTACCGCCAGGTAAAGGCGTGCACGGCCATCTGTATAACCATCCAGGTAACCGATCTGTAATAATTTATCGCCATAGATATCAAATCCACTTTGCCATTCCGTCAATATATCCGCCAGCTCTTCCGGATTATACAACACGCTTACATCCTGATAACGGATGTCGGCGGTTGTTACGGCTCCGCTGTAGTATTGCGTGTGATCCGCACGATAACGTAAACGTAAGGCATCGTGATAGTTCAGCAGTTTCACGATCGTATGTTCCAGCAAGGTTTTATCCAGCGCCGGTACATTGATCAGGAACGACTGATTCCAGTGATGATAAGCTGGTAAGTGCCCTTTCGCTACATTGTCGAAGAACCAGGATTGGATCGGTAGCAATGCTGCGTCGCCTGTCAGGATGCCCTGCTCTGTTTCCAGCTGTACGGCCTGTTGGGCAGGATCTGCTATCACGTTTGTATACAAGGCGGCAATCGTCCGATGACGGAAGATGTCCTTCACCGTTACCTGAATACCCGCCTGCTGCCGTAAACGGCTGGTCAGCTGGATACTCACGATACTATCTCCTCCCAGGTGGAAGAAATCATCATCAATACCTACCTTATCCGCGGCAATACCCAACACCTGACCAAAGATCTCACACATGATCTCCTGCGTCGCATTTTCCGGCGCACGGTAATGATCGGTGTCTGTAAACTGTGGTTCCGGTAAAGCCCTGCGATCCAGTTTACCATTGATCGTCAACGGCAGCTGGTACAGGTGTATCAGGGCGGACGGTATCATATATTCCGGCAGCGTAGCCCCCAGATGTGCTTCCAGCACCTGTTGATCCAGGGCAGCATCTGCCACGTAGTAACCCGCCAGGTACTTATTGCCGCCGGCTTGTTCTTTCACCAGCACCACCGCTTGTCTGATGCCCGGATAAGCGGCCAGGCGGTTTTCTATCTCTCCTAATTCAATACGGTAACCGCGCACCTTCACCTGGAAGTCGGCACGACCGATATAGGCGATATTTCCATCCGGCATATATCTCACCAGGTCGCCCGTCTTATAGAGGCGATCCTGCGGATCGAATGGATTGGTGATAAAGCGTTCCTGCGTTAACGTTGGCTGATTCAGGTAGCCTCTCGCTACACCCGCGCCACCCAGGTACAGTTCTCCTACCGCCCCTACCGGTACCGGACGCAGTTCACTGTCCAGTATAAAGGCAGTCGTATTGGTCACCGGACGACCGATCAGGTGCGTATCTCCCGCTATTATCTGTTTACCGGTAGCATAAATACTCGCCTCCGTTGGGCCGTAATAGTTATACAACCGTTTTTGCTCAGACCAGTATTTACCTGTTTCCGGCGGACATGGTTCACCCGCATACACAATCGCACGCAAGGATGGATAAGCTGTCCGCGGCAATACCGACAACATCACCGGTGGCAGATAGGTATATTCAATTTCATTTGTCAATAAGTACTGACTGATCGCATCAGCATCTGTCCGCAACGATTCGCTCAACAGGTGCAGTTCATTACCATATAACAAGGCGATGAAGAATTCTGATACGGATACGTCGAATACATAAGCCGTATAGGCTGTGATACGACTGGCGGCCGTGAAGTCGTACGCTTCGCGGATACTATTCAGCGTATTCAGCACGCTGCGGTGTTCTACCATCACGCCTTTCGGCTGACCGGTAGTACCACTCGTATAGATCACATAAGCCAGACCGGAAGGCTGATGCACTGCGGCCAGGTTTTCTGTTGGATAGCCGGATAATACCAGCTGCAACGCCACCTCATCGATGCTTTCCACTACCAGCGGCAAGTCTGCCGATAGGGTCTGCAGTTTTTCCTGATGTACGGCATTACTCAGTACCACTTTCACACCGGTATCAGTCAGGATATAGGCCAGGCGATCATTGGGATAACCAGGGTCCATCGGCACATACGCACCGCCGGTTTTGAGTACCGCCAGAATAGCGATCAGCATATGTTCTGAACGATCCAGGCAAAGCGCTACCGGTTCTTCCGGCTGAATATGGTAAATACTTTTCAGGTAAGCTGCCAGCTGATTGGCCCGTTCATTTAATACCGCATAGGTCAGTTTCACGCCTTCATATACCAGGGCGGTATCATTTGGCGTGGCAGCTGCCTGTATTTCAAACAACTGATGGATGGTTTTATCTGATGGATAAACAGCTGTCGTGCTATTCCAATCATACAGGATAGCTGCTTCCTGTTCCGCATTCAGATAACGCAGGGCTTTCAGCGGTGTATGCCGCAGCTCCCGATTGCGCAGGGTGGCCAGCTGACCTAATATTTCCTTATAGGTAACAATGTACCGCTCAATGGTAGCCGCATCAAACAAACTTGTTGCATAGTTGAAGCTACCGCCGATTTCTGCCCCTCCGTCATCTGATAACGTAGTAGAGATATCGTATTTGGCGACATGATAATCATCTGTACCGTTATGTAAAGTAAAGACGTTGTCGGTGGTTTCTCCTGCGCCGAAATTCTGTACGCTGAACATCACCTGGAATACCGGATGACGGGACAGATCCGGTTCTACATTCAATTCGTCTACCAGTTTTTCAAATGGTAAGTCCTGATGCAACTGCGCATCTATCACAGCCGCCCCCACCTGCCGGATGAAGTCGGCCACGGATTGTTCCGGATCAATATCCTTACGCAATGCCAGTGTATTAACAAAGAAGCCGATGAGGTCTGCGATCTCGCGGTAATGACGGTTCGACACCAGGGTACCCAGTACGATATTCCGTTGATTACTGTAGCTGCCCAACAACAGGTAATAGCCACTCAGCAAAAGGCTGAACATACTTACTTCCAGCTCACGCGATACTGCACGCAGGTCGTCGCTGGTGGCACGGTCTATTGTGAAAACGATATCTGCCCCTTCGTAGCTGATCTGCGCCGGACGAGGTCTGTCTGCAGGCAGGTGCAAGGTTTCATAATCCGACAATTGTGTCTTCCAGTAAGAGAGCTGTTTATCCAGCACCACCCCACTCAGGTGGGTACGTTGCCACAGCGCAAAGTCTTTGTACTGCAAAGGCAAAGCAGGCAGTACATACTTACCGGCACTTTCGGTATCATTTATCCGTATTGCCTCGTGGTAGTAATAAGCCTGCAACAGTTCGCGCAGCAGGATATCGGTAGACCAGCCATCAAACGCAATGTGATGTAATACAATACCCAGGTAATACACCGGTGTATCCGCATCTACCCTATACAGGGCTGCTATCAACGGATATTCCGTATCCAGCTTAAATATATGATTGGCAGTAACGGCCAGCGCGGCTGTCAGTTCCGCTTCGTTATGCAAGGTTTGCTGACGAATCTCCAGTGGATGCAAATGATCATCCATTACCTGCTGGTAACCTTTACCGGCTTCGTTGATATGAATATGGCTTCTTAATACTTCATGCCTGTGTACCACCGTACGCAAGGCCTGTATGAGGCTATCCACCTGTACATCCGGCTGCAGTTTCAATACCACCGGAATGTTGTAGGCATTGCTGCCACCTTCGTAGTTTTCGATGAACCACAAACGTTCCTGTGCGAAAGACAACAACTGTTCTGTTGGATCCGCTACTACCGGTGCCGTGATGATTACCTCATCGCTGGCACCACTGATCAGTTGATCCGCCAGCTTACGGATGGTTCTGCCGGTAAAGACAGCCGATACATTGATGCGGGTGTTGAGTACTTTATTCAGGCGGTTTACCAGGCGGATGGCCAGGATACTGTTACCTCCCAGGCGGAAGAAGTCATCATGTACGCCGATGGCTGTTACCTCCAATCCCAATACTTCTCCGAACACGTCGCACAGCTTTTCTTCCGTAGCATTGGTAGGTTGCTGGTAGTTATTGGTGTCCGTGAAATGTGGTTCCGGTAACGCGCGCCGATCCAGTTTACCGTTGATCGTCAGTGGTAACTCCTCCAGATAGATGAATGCGGAAGGTATCATGTATGCCGGCAGGGAAGTTTCCAGATAAGTCACCAACAATTGGTCGGCTATCGCTTCCGGCGCTACGTAATAAGCCGCCAGGTATTGGTTGCCACCAGTCTGTTCTTTCACCAGTACCACCGTTTGTTGAATGCCGGTATAAGTAGCTAAACGGTTTTCTATTTCGCCCAGTTCTATACGGTAACCACGCATCTTCACCTGGAAGTCCGTACGGCCCAGGTATTCGATGTTACCATCCGGTAAGTATTTCACTAAGTCACCCGTTTTATACAAACGGCTGCCATCCTGTGCAAATGGATTGTTGACAAACCGTTCGCGGGTCAGTTCCGGCTGATTCAGGTAACCACGGGCCACACCCGCGCCGCCGATGTAGAGTTCACCAGCCGCACCAACTGGCGCCGGACGCAGTTCACTATCCAGTATATACACAGTGGTGTTGGACAACGGACGGCCAATCGGAATCACACCGGACGACAGTTCGCGGTAGTTGTTACATAAGTAAGTAGTCGTAAACGTGGTACCCTCCGTAGGGCCGTAACCGTTAACGATCTTCACCATCGTATCTCTTTCCAATAATCTCTCCACGTGGGCGTAAGAAATCTGCTCTCCTCCCGCTACTACGTATTTCAGTTGCTGCAGGTAAGGCAATTCTTCATCCACCAGGCGATGGAAGAGCGACGTGGTGATAAAGCAGATGGTAATGTTGTTGTGCTCCATCACAGTTTGCAACTGCTGCATATCCAGGAACACTTCTTTCGCTGCAATCACCAAGGTACCGCCATTTAACAAGGCGCCGAAAATATCAAACACAGAGCCATCGAAGGCATAGTTGGCGATTGCCAGTATTTTATCCGTAGCTGTAAATTTCACATAGTCTACATTCCGCACCAGGCGGTTTACGCTCTTGTGTTCCACCATCACCCCTTTCGGCATACCTGTGGTACCACTCGTGTACATCACATACGCCAGGTGATCCGCACCATTGATATAAGGCAGGTTCACATCCGGGTAAACATCCAGCGAAGCTGCAAATATTTCCGTATCTATCAATGCCGTTACAATGCTGGTATCTGCCGTAATACCTGTCAGTTTTACTGCATGTACTTCATTGGTCAATACTACTTTCACAGCAGTATCCTGGAGGATATAACGGATACGGTCATCCGGATACGCGGTATCAATCGGCACATACGCACCACCGGCTTTTAAGATAGCCAGGATCGAAATCATCATATGCTCTGTACGATCCAGGTATAAGGCCACCAGGTCATCGGCCTGTATCGCATACGTTGTACGCAGATAACCTGCCAGCTGATTCGCGCGGGCATTTAATTCCGCATAGGTGAAATGCTGGTCTTCAAATACCAGCGCCACCTGATCCGGCATGGTTGCCGCCAGCTCTTCAAACAATTGCTGGATAGGCTGATCTGCCGGATAAGGACGGGTTGTATCATTCCAATCACGTACGAGCGTCTGCGCAGCCGCCGGGTGCAGGTAATGCAGTGCCTTTAATGGTATGTGTTGCTGCTGGCCATTCCGAAGCGCTGCCAGTTGTTGTAATATTTCTTTATAGGTAACAATGTATTGATCGATGGTAGCGGCATCAAACAAGCTGGTAGCATAGTTGAATACCCCGCCAATCACGTCGCCGCTATCGTCTAGCGTGGTTGTGAGATCATATTTAGCTACACTGCCTTCTTCTCCGCTTCTATAGGCCGAGAACAATTGTTCTGTGCCTTCTCCACCTGCAAAATGCTGGATATTAAACAGCACCTGGAAGACAGGATGGCGCGAAGTATCCGGCTCTACTTTCAGTTCATCCACCAGTTTCTCAAATGGCAGATCCTGGTGCAGCTGCGCTGCTACTACGGAACTACCTACCTGGCGGATAAAGTCTGTAATGGTTTGTTCCGGATTGATTTCTTCGCGGAATGCGAGGGTATTCACGAAGAAACCGATAAGATCAGCGATTTCGCGGTAATGACGGTTAGATACCGGGCTACCTACGATGATATTACGTTGATTGCTGTAACCACTCAGCAACAGGTAATAACCACTCAGCAACAGGCTGAACATACTTACCTGCAACTCCTGTGCTACTGCTCTCAAATCATCACTGGTTGCTTTATCCATCGTAAATACCTTATCCGCACCAGCATATTGCAACTGGGCCGGACGAGGTTTATCCGTTGGCAGATGCAGCGTTTCATAGCCCGCCAGTTTATCGTGCCAGTAAGACACCTGTTTGGCCAATACATCACCGGTGAGGTGTGTACGTTGCCACAGGGCAAAATCTTTGTATTGCAACGGTAAGTCCGGTAATACCAACGCCGCTGCTTTTATTGCATCATTGGTACGTAAGGCTTCAAAATAATCATATTGCTGTAACAGTTCCCGCAGCAGGATATCTGTAGACCAGCCATCAAAAGCAATGTGGTGTAAAACTATGCCCAGGTAATTTTCTACTGTGCCGGCAGCAGTATGCAGCCGGTACCATCCTGCCAGCACCGGCAGTTCACTCTCCAGACGGAAGACGTGACTAGTCAGTTGTATCAGCGCCGCATCCAGGTCTGTAGTAGTATGGAAATCCTGTGTTGTAATTTCCAAAGGCGTTGCCTGATCATCTATTACTTCCTGGTATCCTTTACCCGCCTCATTTACCCGGATCACACTTCTCAATACTTCATGACGATGTACAATAGCCCGGAAGGCCTCTATCAGGCTATCTGCTACTACATCTTCCCGTAGTTTCAGTATTACCGGAATATTATATGCAGTGCTACCGCCCTGATAGTTTTCAATAAACCACAAACGTTCCTGTGCAAAAGACAACAACTGTTCTGTTGGATCTGACACAACCGGTACCACAATTTTTACACTGTCGGCCACACCACCGGTCAGTTGCAATGCCAATTTACGTATAGTCCTTTCCGTAAATACCATGGCTATACTGATGCTGGTATCCAGCGCCTTGTTCAGGCGGTTGATCAGGCGGATGGCCAGTATACTGTTACCGCCCAGCCGGAAGAAATCATCATTGACGCCAATCTTCGCGGCATCCAATCCTAATACCTCTCCAAAGATGGTACATAAGGTGGCTTCTGTTTCATTCGCTGGCTGCTGGTATACATCTCCCCCCGTGAAATGAGGTTCCGGCAATGCACGCCGATCCAGTTTACCATTCACTGTGAGTGGCAGTTCATCGAGGTGCACAAACACCGACGGCAACATATATTCCGGCAGCGATTCTCCAAGATAAGACTGTAACAACTGTTCATCCAGGATCGTTGCTGCTACATAATAGGCCACCAGGTATTTGTTGCCGGCCGTCAGTTCTTTCACCAGCACCACTGCTTGTTTAACAGCCGGATGAGCAGCCAGGCGGCTTTCTATCTCACCCAGTTCTATACGGTAACCGCGGATCTTCACCTGGAAGTCGGTACGGCCTGCGTACTCCAGATTTCCATCCGGTAAATATCTCACCAGATCGCCGGTTTTGTACAAACGACCAGTTGTGCAGAACGGATGCGGAATAAAACGTTCTGCCGTTAACGTAGGTTGGTGCAGGTAACCACGTGCTACACCGGCGCCGCCGATGTACAGTTCGCCCGCAGCCCTTACCGGTACCGGACGCAGCTCGCTGTCCAGTACATACACTTCCATATTGCCGATAGCACGACCGATATTCGCCGGATTATCTCCTGCGGCATAGGGATGAATAGTGGTACATACCGTGGCTTCCGTAGGACCATACTCATTGAGTAAGGTGCCCTGGTAGCGCATATCTTTCAGATCCGGCAACTGCTCTCCGCCGGTGTAGATCAGCGACAGGTTAGTGGCGCCGGTCAGGAACTCCCGCAGGAGGGCCGATGGAATAAATGTGACCTTGATCTGTTGTTGATCAATATAGTTCCGTAAGGCATCCGGCGCTGTTCTCAGCGTGTCGCTGAACAGATACAGGCTGTTACCGTTACTTAATGCCGGGAAAGCTTCATACACGAATGCATCAAATACATAGTTGGAATAACAACCGATGTTGGTATGCTGATCCAACTGGTGCACCGGAATTAATTCCGTAATCAGGTTGATGACACCCTGGTGTTCTACCATCACTCCTTTCGGTTTACCGGTAGTACCACTGGTATAAATCACATAGGCCAGGTTGGTGGCAATAGCTACTGCCGGTATATCCGTTGCAGGATATTGTTGCAGGGTATCTTCCCATGTTTCCCGTGTATCTATTACCGTGGCAGGTGTGCTGACCGATAATCCTTCCAGCAAATCAATATGCGTTGCATTGGTCAACACAGCTTTCGCACCGGTATCTTCCAGGATGTAGGCGATCCTTTCGGCCGGATATCCCGGATCCATGGGCACATAGGCACCACCGGACTTCAGTACTGCCAGCACGGCGATGAGTAAATGTTCCGTACGATCCAGGCATAAAGCCACCAGGTCATCCGGTTGTATGTGATATACATCGCGCAGGTAACCCGCCAGCTGATTGGCTTTCGCATTCAGCTCACCATAGGTTAATTGTTGTGTTGCTGTTACCAGTGCCACCTGCTGCGGTTTCGCCGCCGCCTGGGCTTCAAACAACTGATGTATGGTTTTATCTGCCGCATAGGTACGCGCCGTATCGTTCCAGTCGTATACTACTTCCTGATAGGCGGCGCCTGTCAGGTGAGCCAGTGCCTGTACAGCGATGTTTGCATCGGCTGTCAGCTGCGACAGAATACTGTCTATACCGGTCAGTAATTGGGAGATAGTGGCTTCACTGAATAATTCACCGGCATATTTGATCGTGCAATGCATCTCGCTGCCCCGTTCATGTGCCACAATACCCAACGGATAATCCAGTTTTTCTACACTGCCTTTAAACGCCAGCGCCAGGCCATCTTCGCCCTCTGCTTCTTCACTGCCTACCGGTACCGGATAGTTTTCAAATACGAATAAGCTGTTAAAGATGCGGTTGCCACCCTGTTGTAATTTACCTAAGTGAATATCACTGCGGCTGTTGATTTCTGTAATATGCGACTGCAGTTCTTTAATGGCTGCAATCACTGTATTGTCTTTATGCTCCAGGATAACCGGTAAGGTATTGATGAACAAACCTACCGCCTGTTCAATATCATCTACCGGCAGGTTACGGCCGGAAACAGTCATACCGACTACTGTCGTACTGCTGTTGCCATACAGACTTAACTGCCGGTGCCAGCAGTATTGTAACACCGCATTCAGTGTAAAGCCATGTACGGCACATAAACGTTTCAGGATGTCGTATCGTTCTCCGTCAATCAGCAGGCTTTTTTGCACAGGCTGCAGGATATGACGGTAAGCAGACAGGTTAATATGTCTGGATACCGGTTGTAACAGGTTGTTCAGGTTTTCCTGTTCCTGCAACTGGCTGATATAATTTTTCCAGTAAGCTTCATTATCCTGCCGGTGTTGCTGCAGGTATTGCTGTGACAATGTGTAGCCACGGTCTTCCCGTACAGTCACGGTTTCACCCTGCAACAGTTGTAGGTATACTTCATGTACATAGTTCAGCAGCAACGGCATACTCCAGCCATCCAGGATGGCGTGGTGGTTGCTGAAAATACAGTTGTACGCACGTTCTCCGCATTTCACCAGGTAGATGCGGAACAGGTTACCACGCGACAGGTCAAATGCCTGTAAACGATCTGTTGCCACCAGTTCATCCAGGTAGGCTTGTCTGGCCGCTTCCTCCCGATCACTGATATCGGAATAACGCCAATCCAGTATACCTGTCTGATCAATCACCTGTATCAATTCATCTTCCCAGCCAAAGCGCATGCGCAATACGCCATAACGTTGCTGTGCGTACGCCCATGCCTGTTGCAGCAAAGTTACATTTACCACATTATTGTAGTCCCAGAACAGCTGCACACGATAAGCATCATCCACGGTACCCTGGTTCAGGGCATGGTAGATAAAGCCCTGCTGCAGACTGTTGGCCAGGTATACACCTGTCACCGGTGTGGAAGCCTGTAATGCAGCCAACCAATCGGCGGCAATCACATGCTCCACATCACTGGCCGTTAAGTAGCTGCGGTGGATGTTGCTCAGGTAGTTAATCCCCTCTTCCAGTATCCGCTGGTAATGACCGGCCAACTCATTCAACACGTTGGCGGCCAGGTTACCTGAAATATTAAATTGTAATTGTCCGTCTATTACAAATCCATTCACACTGATCAGGTGATGGTCTTTATTGGCCGGATGAATGGCTGTTCCACTGTATTCACTACTCATACTCCAGCCACTGCCATCCTGTGTTCCCTGGCCATCAAACTGCCCCAGGTAGTTAAACACAATCCGTGGCAGGGCAGCCGTATCATACCCATACAGCGCACCATAACCGATACCATTGGCAGGGATTTTCCGCAGCGTTTCCTTGGCTGCAATTAACTGTTCTCCATAGTTATCACCGCTGCTGATAATTTCCACCGGATACATGGTGGTAAACCAACCTGCCGTATGCGTGATATCCATTTTAGCAGATAAGGTTTCCCGACCGTGTCCTTCCAGCAATACATAATGGCGATCCTGCCCTGTGATCTGCGCCAATGCACTACCCAGCGCGCTTAACAATACATCGTTGATCTGTGTGTTATAAACCTGCCCGATATGCCGCAGCAACAGATCTGTACGTGCTGTATCCAGTGATAAAGCAGCGTGGTGTTCTTCCGGTACTGCCAGGGCAGCCAGGTAATCATTACCTGCTGCAATACCCGGCGCCATAGCCCCCCAATACGCTGCTTCGCCACTGCCCTGTTGTTCAGGTAAGCTGGCATAGGTAGTCAGCTGATTCACCCATTGCCGGTAACTGCTGCCTTTTTCTCCCAGGATATCTATTACGGAGATGTCTGACAGGGTAGCCGTATCCGTTATACCGGACAGATGTGCGTAGATCCGTTCCATATCACTGATCAGCATACGCCAGCTCACCCCGTCTATCAACAGGTGATGTACGGCCAGCCAAAGGCGTGCACGGCCATCGGTGTAGCCCTCCAGGTAAGCAGCCTGGAACAGTTTATCTCCATAGATATCGAAATCACTTTGCCAGCCGGTTAAAATATCTGCCAATACTTCCGGACTTTCCAGGGTATTTATATCGGTATAATGAATATTTACATGGGTAACAGCTGCTCCATAGTATTGTACCCGTGGCCGGTGATAACGTAAACGTAAAGCATCATGGTAGTTCACCAGTTTCACCAACGTATGTTCCAGCAGTGTTTTATCCAATACCGGTACACTGATGACGAAAGATTGATTCCAGTGGTTATAGGCAGGCAATAAGCCTTGGGCTGCGTTATCGAAGAACCAGGATTGAATCGGTAACAGTGGTACTTCTCCCGTGAGGATACCCTGTTCGGTTTCCACCTGTACCTGCTGTTGTGCTGCATCGGCAATGACGTGTGTATACAACGCCGCAATGGTACGATGGCGGAAGATATCCTTCACACTTACGTGGATACCTGCCTGCTGCCGCAAACGGCTCACCAGCTGGATACTCACAATACTATCACCTCCCAGCCGGAAGAAGTCATCTTCAATACCTACTTTGCTGCCGGCTATACCCAGCACCTGCCCGAAGATATCGCACATCAGTGCCTGTGTGGTATTTTCTGCTGCACGGTAGTTATTGGTGTCGGTGAACTGAGGTTCCGGTAAGGCGCGGCGATCCAGTTTACCGTTGATCGTCAGCGGTAATTTAACGAGGTGGATCAATGCTGCCGGTATCATATATTCCGGCAGATAAGCGCCCAGATAAGTTTTCAGGGCTGTTTCATCCAGCGCAGCATCGGATACGTAGTAACCGGCCAGGTACTGACCACTACCCGACAACGATGCTTTCGCCAGTACTACAGCTTGTCTGATCTGCGGATGCGCAGCCAGGCGGCTTTCTATCTCTCCCAACTCTATCCGGTAACCGCGGATCTTCACCTGGAAGTCGGCACGACCAATGTATTCCAGGCTGCCATCCGGTAAATACCTTACCAGGTCACCGGTTTTATATAATCTGCCGGTGGCATCGAACGGATGCGCAATAAAGCGTTCCTGCGTGAGGGCCGGCTGATGCAGGTAACCACGGGTAACGCCCGCACCGCCTACATACAACTCGCCTACTGCGCCTACCGGCACTGGTTTCAGGTGACTGTTCAATACATAGCCCTGCAGATCCGGAATCAGTTTGCCAATCAGGGAACCTTTATCCAGTTCTGTGGCACGTACTTCCTTATACGTTACATGGACCGTCGTTTCCGTAATACCATACATGTTGATCAGACGCGGTTGCTGATCATCATACTGCTCATACCATGGTTTCAATTGCGCCAGGTTCAACGCCTCTCCACCAAAGATCACATACTTCAGCTGATCCAGTCGGGTGGCCTGTTGCAAGGCCACATCAATGAACTGGTAGAAAGCGCCCGGCGTCTGGTTTAATACCGTCACGCCTCTTTCCAGACACAACTGATAGAACAGATTCAGGTCTCTTGTTTCTTCATAGGTTGGTATCAGCAACTGTCCACCATACAACAGCGCGCCCCACATTTCCCATACACTAAAGTCAAACACATAGGCGTGGAATAACGTCCATACATCTGTGTTACCGAAGTGGTACCAGTGATCGGTAGCGGTGAACAGGCGTGCTACGTTGCGATGCTCAATCATCGCACCTTTCGGTTTACCGGTAGTACCACTGGTGTAGATTACGTAAGCCAGTGTTTCCGGCCGTGCCAGCGCCCGCAGGTTATCTACGCTATACGCTGATAAATCAATGGCATCCACACTTTCCACCGTTACCGGCAAGTGGGCTGCCAGTGACTGCATACGACCGGCATGCCGCTCATTGGTGAGCAATACGCGGGTAGCGGTATCTTCCAGCACATAGGCAATTCTTTCATCCGGATAAACAGGGTCCATCGGCACGTAGGCGCCGCCGGCTTTCAATACCGCCAGGATGGCTACCATCAGGTGTTCGGAACGGTCCAGGCAAAGTGCAATCAGGTCATCCGGCTGTATCGCGTAGGTGGCTTGCAGGTGTGCGGCCAGCTGATTAGCCTGCGCATTCAGTGCGGCATACGTGAGTTCACGACCTTCATATACGATGGCTGTTTGTTCCGGAACCGCAGCTACCTGTGCTTCAAACAGCTGATGAATGGTTTTATCTGCTGCATACCCATCTGCTATTGTATTCCAGTCGTACACGACTTCATGGTACTGTGCAGCTTCCAGGTAATCCAGGGTTTTCAGCTGCACAGGTGCTGCTGTACGATGACGTAATGCCGCCAGCTGTTGCAGGATGGTTTTATAGGTAACAATATATCTTTCAATCGTAGCTGCATCAAAGAGACCAGTGGCATAGTTAAATACACCGCGGATTTCTTCTCCGCTGTCATCCAGTGCTGTAGAGAGGTCATATTTAGCGATTTGATAATGATCGCCGCCTTTATACGGTGCAAACAACTGATCTGCGGCTTCACTGCCTCCACCAAAATGCTGCACACTAAATACTACCTGGAACACAGGATGACGGGACGTATCCGGCTCCACGTTTAGTTCATCTACCAGTTTTTCAAACGGAATATCCTGGTGCAGTTGCGCCGCTATCACGGCTGCGCCTACCTGTTGGATAAAGTCTGTTACCGGTTGTTCCGGATTAATTTCTTCCCGTAACGCCAGGGTATTGACGAAGAAACCGATGAGGTCTGCGATCTCGCGGTAATGACGGTTGGAAATAGGCGTACCCAGTACAATATCGCGTTGATTACTATAGCTGCCCAGCAACAGGTAATAGCCACTCAGCAACAGGCTGAACATACTTACTTCCAGCTCGCGCGACAACGCTCTTAAATCATCACTGATGGCTTTATCTATAACAAAACTGATATCCGCACCTTCGTAGTTAATCTGCACCGGCCTGGTTTTATCTGCCGGTAAATGCAGCGTTTCATAACCTGCCAGTTTTTCTTTCCAGTAAGACAACTGCTGTTCCAATACCTCCCCACTCAGATGGGTACGTTGCCAAAGGGCAAAATCCTTGTATTGCAACGGTAATACCGGCAATACCAACGCAGCTGCTTTTACGGTATCGCTGGTACGTATGGCTTCATAATAATCATATTGCTGCAACAGTTCCCGCAGCAGAATATCGGTAGACCATCCGTCAAATGCGATGTGATGCAGGACAATATTCAGGTAATAACCATGGGTATCTGCTGTATAAAGTGTAAACAGATTCACCAGTACCGGATAACTATGATCCAGGCTGAATACATGGTTAGCGGCGGCCGACAACGCTGTTTCCAGTGCTTCCTCCGTATACATATCCGTGCGGGTAATTTCCAGCGGATGTACGCTGTCATCTATTACCTGCTGGTAACCTTTACCTGCTTTATTGGTTTTAATATAACTTCTTAATACTTCGTGCCGGTGTACAATAGCCCGCAAGGCCAGTACCAGGCTTTCTATCTGCACTTCCGGCTGCAGTTTCAATACCACGGGTACGTTATAGGCATTACTGCCGCCTTCGTAGTTTTCAATAAACCACAAACGTTCCTGTGCAAAGGACAACAATTGTTCCGTTGGGTCAGATACGACAGGCGCTGTAATTTTCACCACGTCGCTGATACCTTCCTGCAACTGACCGGCGAGCTTCCGGATGGTTCTGCCGGTAAAGATCGCGGCCACATTCAGGTGGGTATCGAGTACCTTATTCAGGCGGTTGGCCAGGCGAATCGCCAGGATACTGTTACCGCCGAGGCGGAAGAAGTCATCATGTACCCCAATGGTTGTTACCTCCAATCCCAATACTTCTCCGAATACCGCACAGAGTTTTTCTTCTATGGCATTCGCTGGTTGCTGGTAGTTATCCGTACCTGTGAAATGTGGTTCCGGCAACGCGCGGCGATCCAGTTTACCGTTAATCGTCAGCGGTAATGCTTCCAGATAGATGAATACGGAAGGTATCATATACGCCGGCAGGGAATTTTCGAGCCATTCGATCAACAAAGATTCGTCGATCGCTGCTGCTGCCACATAATAAGCTGCCAGGTATTGGTTGCCACCCGTCTGCTCTTTCACCAGCACCACCGTTTGTTGAATGCCCGTATAAGCACCCAAACGGCTTTCTATTTCGCCCAGCTCAATACGGTAGCCACGCATCTTCACCTGGAAGTCCGTACGGCCCAGGTATTCGATGTTACCATCCGGTAAGTATTTCACTAAGTCACCCGTTTTATACAAACGACTATCATCCTGTGCAAACGGATTGTTCACAAACCGTTCGCGGGTCAGTTCCGGCTGGTTCAGGTAACCACGGGCCACGCCCGCGCCACCGATATACAATTCTCCGGCGGCTCCTATCGGTACCGGACGTAGTTCGTTGTCCAGTACATACACCGTGGTGTTGGACAACGGACGGCCAATCGGTATCACGCCGGACGACAGTTCACGGTAATCATTACATAAGTAACTAGTCGTAAACGTGGTACCCTCCGTAGGGCCGTAACCGTTAACTACCTTCACATTGGTATCTCTTTCCAATAATCTTTCTACGTGCGCATAAGAGATCTGCTCTCCGCCTGCTACCACATATTTCAGTTGCTGCAGGTAAGGTAGCTCTTCATCTACCAGGCGGTGGAAGAGCGACGTCGTGATAAAACAGATGGTAATATTATTTTGTTCCATCACGCTTTCCAGCTGCTGCATATCCAGGAACACTTCTTTCGCGGCAATTACCAAGGTACCGCCATTCAGCAAGGCGCCGAAAATATCGAACACAGAGCCATCGAAAGCATAGTTGGCAATCGCCAGTATTTTATCACTGGATTCAAATTTCACATAGTCTACATTCTTCACGAGGCGGTTCACGCTCTTGTGCTCCACCATTACCCCTTTCGGCATACCGGTGGTACCACTGGTATACATCACATAGGCCAGGTGATCCGCTCCATTGATATAAGGCAGGTTCACATCTGGCCAGGCATCCAGCGAAGCTGCAAATACATCCGTATCTATCAATGCCGTTACCATGTTGGTATCCGCCGTAATACCACTCAGTTTCTCCTGATGTATGGCATTGGTCAGCACTACTTTCACAGCGGTATCAGACAGGATATAGCTGATACGGTCATCCGGATAGGCGGTATCAATCGGCACATAAGCGCCACCTGCTTTTAAGATAGCGAGGATAGCGATCATCATATGCTCAGAACGATCCAGGTATAAGGCCACCAGGTCATCGGCTTGTATCGCATATGTTGTACGCAGATAACCTGCCAGCTGATTCGCTTTGGCATTTAATTCCGCATAGGTGAAATGTTGGTCTTCAAACACCAGCGCTATCTGCTCCGGTGTAGCCGTCGCCTGTGCTTCAAACAACTGCTGGATCGGCTGATCCGCCGGATAAGGACGGGTCGTATTATTCCATTCGTATACGAGGGTGTGTGCAGCTGCCTTATTCAGGTAACGCAGCGCCTTCACCGGAATGTGCCACTGCTGGCTATTACGGAGTGCTGCCAGCTGTTGTAGTATTTCTTTATAGGTAACAATGTATTGATCGATGGTAGCCGCATCAAACAAGCGGGTAGCATAGTTGAACACACCGCCGATCAGTTCTCCGTTATCCTCCAGTGTAGTGGTGAGATCATATTTGGCCACCTGGTAATGATCATTACCGGGATAAGGCGTAAACAGTTGTGGTGTATTCTTCTCCGTTGTAAAGTCCTGCAGGTTAAACATCACCTGGAAGACCGGATGACGCGAAGTATCCGGCTCTACTTTCAGTTCATCTACCAGTTTTTCAAACGGCAGATCCTGATGCAGCTGAGCGCCTACTACGGAAGCGCCTACCTGACGGATAAAGGAGACAATCGTTTGTTCCGGGTCGATATCTTCCCGCAATGCCAGCGTATTAACGAAGAAACCAATGAGGTCTGCTATTTCGCGGTAATGCCGGTTAGATACCGGTGTACCCAGTACAACATTCCGTTGGTTGCTGTAGCTGCCCAGCAATAAGTAATAACCACTCAGCAACAGGCTGAACATACTTACTTCCAGCTCGCGCGATAAAATCCGCAGGTCATCGCTGACAGCTTTACTGAGCGTAAAGGCCACGTCGGCCCCTTCATACTGCAGGTGTGCCGGACGGGGTTTATCTGTTGGCAGATGCAAGGTTTCAACAGCTGCCAGTTTATCTCTCCAATAAGACAGTTGTTTTTCCAGTACCGTACCACTCAGGTAAGCACGCTGCCACAGAGCAAACTCCTTATATTGTAATGTCAGCGCCGGTAAATGATGTGCGGCAGCTTTTGCTGCATCGTTGGTGCGCAGCGCTTCATAGTACGCATAATGTTCCAAGAGCTCCCGCAACAGGATCTCTGTAGACCAGCCATCAAAAGCAATGTGGTGCAATACCACACCCAGGTACTGATCAATGTCACCGGTATCCGTATGCAAACGGTATACGCCTGCCAGTACCGGATATTCATTCTCCAGGCTGAATACATGATTGGTGAGCTGTGACAGGGCGGTTTCCAGTTCAGCAGCCGTATGGTATTCTTCCCGGATAATATCCAGCGGATACATACGATCGTCTATTACTTCCTGATATCCCTGTCCTGCTTCGTTTATCCGGATCACACTGCGTAATACTTCATGCCGGTTTACAATCGTTCGTAAGGCCTGCAACAGGCTTTCCACCTGTACCTGCGGTTGCAGTTTCAGTATGACCGGAATATTGTAGGCATTGCTACCTCCCTGATAACTTTCGATAAACCACAGTCGTTCCTGTGCAAAAGACAGCAACTGTTCTGTTGGATCAGACACCGTGGGTGCTGTTATTCTAACACTTTCACTTTCTCCGCTAACCAGCTGTCCGGCGAGTTTACGCACCGTTCTGCCGGTAAAGACTGCGGCCACATTCAGGTTGGTATCCAGTACCTTATTCAGGCGGTTTACCAGGCGAATGGCCAGGATACTGTTACCGCCCAGGCGGAAGAAATCATCATGCACACCAATGGCGGTGGCATCCAATCCTAATACCTCACTGAATACCGCACATAGTTTTTCTTCCGTCGCATTCGCTGGTTGCTGGTAGTTGTCTGTATCAGTAAAATGTGGCTCCGGCAAGGCACGCCGATCCAGTTTGCCGTTGATCGTCAGCGGCAGTTCTTCCAGGTAAATAAATACCGAAGGCACCATGTATGCCGGCAGGGAAGTTTCCAGATAAGCTATCAACAATTGTGCATCGATCGCACCGGCTGCCACATAATAAGCCGCCAGGTATTGGTTGCCGTTTGTCTGCTCTTTCACCAGCACCACCGTTTGTTTAATATCCGCATAGGTAGCTAAACGACTTTCTATTTCGCCCAGCTCAATACGGTAACCACGCATCTTCACCTGGAAGTCGGTACGGCCCAGGTATTCGATGTTACCATCCGGTAAGTATTTTACTAAGTCCCCCGTTTTGTACAAACGGCTGCCATCCTGCGCAAACGGATTGTGTACAAACCGTTCACGGGTCAGTTCCTCCTGATTCAGGTAACCACGCGCCACACCGGCGCCGCCGATATACAGCTCGCCAGCTGCGCCTGCCGGTACCGGGCGCCGTTCACTATCCAGTACATATACCGTGGTGTTGGACAACGGACGGCCAATCGGAATCACACCGGACAACAGTTCCCGATAATTGTTACATAAATAAGTAGTGGTAAATGTGGTACCCTCCGTAGGGCCGTAACCGTTAACCACCTTTACGGTCGTATCTCTTTCCAGTAATCTTTCTACGTGTGCATAGGAGATCTGTTCTCCACCCGCTACCACGTATTTCAGTTGCTGCAGGTAAGGCAGTTCTTCATCCACCAAACGATGGAAGAGCGACGTGGTGATAAAGCAGATAGTAATACCATTGTGTGCCATCACACGCTCCAACTGCTGCATATCCAGGAACACTTCTTTCGCCGCAATTACCAGCGTGGCGCCATTTAACAAGGCGCCGAAAATATCGAATACAGATCCATCGAAAGCATAGTTGGCAATTGCCAGTATCTTATCGGTAGATTCAAATTTCACATAGTCTACATTCCTCACCAGGCGGTTCACACTCTTATGTTCCACCATTACCCCTTTCGGCATACCCGTGGTACCACTGGTATACATCACATATGCCAGGTGATCCGCATCATTCAGGGTTGCCAGGTTGGTATCCGGATAAACACCCAGACCAATATTGAAGGTGCTGCTGTCCAGTGCAGCGGTGACCACTTCCATGGCAGCGATGATGGTTTTCAGTTTTGGCTGATGGACTTCGTTGGTCAATACCACTTTTACAGCGGTATCGTCCAGGATATAACGGATACGATCATCCGGATAAGCCGTATCAATTGGCACGTAGGCCCCACCAGCTTTTAAGATGGCCAGAATGGCGATCATCATATGTTCGGAACGATCCAGGTATAAGGCTACCAGCTCATCTGCCTGTATATGATAGGTGTTTCGCAGGTAAGCGGCCAGCTGATTGGCTTTCGTATTCATTGCCGCATAGGTCAGGCTGCGGTTTTCAAACACCAGCGCCACCTGTTGTGGTGCAGCGGCTACCTGTTCTTCAAATAACTGCTGGATGGTTTTATCCGCAGGATAGGCCACGGCGGTATTGTTCCAGTCATGTATGATCTGTTGATACCGGGTATCTGTGAGATGTACCAACTGATGGGTACCTATTGCCGGATCAGCGATCAGCTGTGTTATGATATCATCAACACCTGTCAGCAACTGCGCTACCGTTGTATCAGGGAACAATTCACCGGCATAGTTCAACACAAATTCAATGGTACTGCCACGTTCGGCTACCACTACGCCCAATGGATAATCCAGTTTCTCCACACCTTGTCTGAACTGCAGGGAAAGCAATCCTTCTTCGCCCTCACTGCCCGCTGGTACCGGGTAGTTCTCAAATACAAACAGGCTGTTAAACAGCCGGTCGCTGCCCTGTTGTAATTTGCCCAGGTGAATATCACTGCGGCTATTGATTTCTGTGATATGCGACTGCAATTCCTTGATGGCCGCTATCACGGAGCCTTCCTTATGTTCCAGTATTACCGGTAAGGTATTGATGTACAACCCTACGCCCTGTTCAATATCGTCTACCGGCAGGTTACGACCGGATACGGTCATACCGACTACGGTTGTACGACTGTTGCCATACAAACTCAGTTGTCTGTGCCAGCAGTATTGCAATACAGCATTCAATGTAAAGCCATGTGCCGCACACAAACGTTTCAGCGCGTCATATCTGCTACCCGTGATGACGAGTGTTTTTTCTATTGATTCAATGATATGCCGGTAAGCAGAGAGATTTATCTTACGCTGTGCAGGTTTCAGCAGGTTGCTCAGGTCTTCCTGTTCTTCTATCCGACGGATATAGGATTGCCAGTAAGCTTCATTATCCTGGCGATGTACCTGCAGATAGTGCTGTGCCAGGGCATAGCTACGATCTTCGCGTACGGTTACCGTCTGGCCTGCCAGCAATTGCAGGTATACTTCATGTACATAGTTCAGCAGCAACGGCATACTCCAGCCATCCAGGATGGCGTGGTGGTTGCTGAGTAAGCAGGTATAGGCCTGCGCCCCACGTTTTACCAGGTATACGCGGAACAAACTACCACGCAACAGGTCGAAGGATAAGGAGCGATCGGCTGTTAATAAATCAGACAGATACGCTTCCTGTGTGGCGGTATCCTGTTCACTGATATCGCTGTAACGCCAGTCGAGTGTCCCCTGCTGGTCGATGATCTGTACCAGTTCTTCTTCCCAGCCAAAGCGAAGCCGCAATGCGCTGTAACGCTGTTGCGCATAGCTCCAGGCGGTTTGCAGCAAAGAGGCATTCAGTTCATTGTTATAATCCCAGCTCAGTTGTACGCGGTAAGCATCATCTATCTCACCCTGGTTCAGGGCGTGATAAATGAATCCCTGTTGTAAGCTGCCGGCCAGGTAAACGCCTGTAACTGGTGTAGTTGCCTGCAGTTCCGCCAGCCAGGTGTCGGAAATTACCTGTTCCACATCACTGGCTGTTAAATACTGCCGGTGGATGTTGCCCAGGTAGCTGATCATTTCTTCCAGTACCCGGCGATAATGTGTTGCCAGGGCTGTCACCGTATCGGCAGCCAGCTGTCCGCTGATACCAAACTGTAAACGACCGTCTATGACCAGGCCATTGATGTTGAGCAGATAAGGATCTTTATTATCTGCAGCAATACCGGTACCGCTGAATTCACTGGTCACCGTCCAGGCATTTTCATCCGGTGTATCCGGTCCGTCAAACTGCCCCAGGTAGTTAAAGCTGATCTGTGGCAGGGCGTTAATATCATACCCATACAAGGCCCCATAGCCGATACCGTTAGCCGGTATCTTCCGCAATGTTTCTTTGGCAGCTATCAGTTGTTCTCCATAATCTTTTCCGTTGCTCACTATTTCCACCGGATACATCGTCGTAAACCAACCGGTGGTGCGGGTAATATCGATGGCAGCCGACAGCGTTTCACGGCCGTGCCCTTCCAGCAATATATAGTGGCGGTCCTGACCGGTCACCTGCGACAGCGCGATGCCTAAGGCACTTAATAAAATATCGTTGATCTGTGTATTATATACCTGCCCGGTATGTCGTAGCAACCGGTCTGTCAGCTGCTCATCCAGGGTTAAGGAAGCATGCTGTGGTGTAGCCTCCGCGTGTGCCAACAGCGCCGCATTGCCTGCCGCAATACCGGCTGTCACGGTTGTCCAATAGGCTTTTTCATCCGCTATCTGTGCAGCAGATGAAGTCGCATAGGCAGCTATCTGGTTCACCCACTGCCGGTAACTGCTGCCTTTTTCTCCCAGGATAGCCGTTGCCGTGATCGCCTGCAGGGTAGTCGTATCCGTTATACCTGCCAGGTGACGGTAAATCCGTTCCATATCGGCATACAGTACGCGCCAGCTTACCCCGTCTATCAGCAAGTGATGGATAGCGATATAAATCCGCGCGCGGCCATCTGCATAACCCTCCAGATAACCTATCTGCAGTAATTTATCTCCATAAATATCAAAATCACTTTGCCATTGCGACAGCTGTGTATGTAATGCTTCCTCGTTCTCCAGGGTGCTCACATCCAGGTAGCGTATATCCGCTGCCGTTACCTCCGCACCATAGTATTGTACCCGTGGGCGCCGGTAACGCAAGCGTAAGCTGTCGTGGTAGTTCAACAATTTTACCACCGTATGTTCCAGTAAGGTTTTATCCAGTACCGGTACATTAATCAGGAAAGACTGATTCCAATGATGGTAAGATGGTAATACACCATTGTCTACACTGTCAAAGAACCAGGTTTGTATCGGTAACAAGCCGGTGGCACCGGAAAGTATCCCCTGTTCTGTTTCCAGCTGTACAGCTGCCTGCTGTGCACCCGCGATTACGTGCGCATAGAGCGCCGCAATGGTGCGGTGCCGGAAAATGTCTTTCACATTTATCTGCAGGCCCAACTGTTGCCGCAAACGGCTGACCAGCTGAATACTTACGATACTATCTCCTCCCAGGCGGAAGAAGTCATCTTCAATACCAATCTTGTCGGCCGCGATGTTTAATACCTGACCGAAGATGGCACACATCAGCGCCTGCGTTTCATTCTGCGGCGCCTGATAATTGCTGCTATCCGTGAACTGTGGTTCCGGTAATGCCCGTCGATCCAGTTTACCATTCGCTGTTAACGGCAGGATATCCAGGAACATTAACGCAGCAGGTACCATATATGAAGGCAGATATGCTCCCAGGTATTCCTGCAGGCGATGCTGCTCCAATGGCCCTTCTGCAACATAATAGCCCACCAGGTATTGCCCGCTGCCGGATGCCCCCTGTTTAGCCAGTACAACGGCCTGTTTAATGCCAGGATAGGCCGCCAGGCGGTTTTCGATCTCACCCAGCTCTATACGGTAACCGCGGATCTTCACCTGGAAGTCCGTACGCCCCTTATATTCCAGGCTACCATCCGGTAAATACCTCACCAGGTCACCTGTTTTGTACAAACGACCGGTAGCGCGGAATGGATGCGGAATAAATCGTTCCCCCGTTAACGTAGGTTGGTGCAGGTAACCACGTGCCACACCGGCGCCGCCGATGTATAGTTCGCCTGCAGCCCCTACCGGTACCGGACGCAGTTCGCTGTCCAGCACATACACTTCCATATTCGCAATCGGACGACCAATATTCGCCGGATTATCTCCTGCGGTATAGGGATGAATAGTTGTACATACCGTTGCTTCTGTAGGACCATACTCGTTGAGTAAGGTGCCCTGGTAGTGCATATCTTTCAGATCCGGCATCTGCTCTCCACCGGTGTAGATCAATGACAAACCGGTAGGTGTTGTCAGGAATTCCCGCAGGAGGGCCGATGGGATAAACGTTACTTTAATCTGCTGCTGGTCAATATACGCCCGCAAAGCATCCGGCGCCGTTCTCAGCTTATCGCTGAACAGATACAGGCTGTTACCGTTGCTTAATATCGGGAACGCTTCGTATACAAAGGCATCAAATACATAGTTGGAATAACAACCGATGTTGGTATGCTGATTCAGCTGGTGCACCGGAATTAATTCCGTGATCAGGTTGATGACACCCTGGTGTTCTACCATTACTCCTTTCGGCTTACCGGTGGTACCACTGGTATAAATCACATAAGCCAGGTTGGTAGATACGACTGCTGTTGCTGCATCCGTGGCCGGATAAGCCTGTAATGTATCAGTCCAGATTTCCGGTGTATCTATGGCTGTAACAGGTGTACCTGCTGCCAATCCTTCCAATAAATCAATATGCGCCACATTGGTCAGTACTGCTTTCGCATGGGTATCTTCCAGGATATAGGCGAGCCTGTCTGCCGGATAACCCGGGTCCATCGGCACATACGCACCACCGGATTTCAGCACCGCCAGTACCGCTATCACCAGATGTTCCGTACGGTCCAGGCATAAGGCTACCAGCTCATCAGGCTGTATCGCATATACATCGCGCAGGTAAGCGGCCAACTGATTAGCTTTCGCATTCAGTTCACCATAAGTCAGCTGCTGGTCTTCGTATACCAATGCGAGCTGATTAGGTTTAGCTGCTGCCTGCTCTTCAAACAACCGGTGTACCGTTTTCTCTGCAGCATAGGCACGCGCCGTATTATTCCAGTCGAACAGTACAGCCGTCTGCTGATCCCGATGCAGGTAGTGTATTGCTTTTACCGGCAACTGCTGCTGTGCTTTATTTTGCAGCAATGCCAGCTGTTGCAATATTTCTTTATAGGTAACAATATAATTTTCGATGGTAGCTGCTTCAAACAGGCTGGTGGCATAGTTGAATACCCCGATGATTTCATCACCGCTATCGTCCAGGGTGGTCGTGATATCAAATTTCGCCACACTGTAATCAATATTACCATCGGTATAAGGTGTAAACAACTGATCGGTAGCGGCAGCTGCTCCTCCCTGCTCCACACTAAAGGATACCTGGAAGATAGAGTGACGGGATGTATCCGGTTCCACACCCAGTTCATCTACCAGTTTCTCAAACGGAATATCCTGGTGCAACTGGGCTTCCACCACCGATGCACCTACCTGGCGGATGAAATCTGCCAGGGTTTGTTCCGGATTGATTTCTTCCCGTAATGCCAGCATATTTACGAAGAAGCCGATCATATCTGCTACTTCCCGGTAATGGCGGTTCGATAATGGGCTACCCAATACGATGTTCCGCTGATGGCTATAGCTGCTTAACAACAAGTAGTAACCACTCAGCAACAGGCTATACATACTTACCTGCAAGTCGCGGGATACTGCCCGCAAAGCCGCCGTTGTAAAGGCATCAATGGTAAAGATGCTATCGGCACCTGCATAGCTGACCTGCAACGGCCGCGGTTTATCTGCCGGCAAATGCAGGGTTTCATAATCGGATAATTTATTTTTCCAGTAAGACAACTGCCGCACTAATACGTCCCCACTCAGGTACGTACGTTGCCACAGCGCAAAGTCGCGGTATTGCAATGGCAGGGCAGGTAACAACAATGTTGCTGCTTTGGCCGTATCATTGATCCGCAACGCTTCGGCATAGTCGTAGCTATGTTGTAATTCCCGTAGCAGGATAGCCGTAGACCAGCCATCAAAAACGATGTGGTGCAATACGATGCTCAGGTATACTGCTTCCTCCTCCGGCGTTACCGGTATTGTATACACAGCTGCCAGCAACGGATATTCCGTATCCAGTTTAAATACATGGTTCGCCATTTGCGACAGGGCTACCTGCAAGGCAGCTGTGGTAGCTACTTCCTGTACGGCTATCGCCAAAGGATATACGTTGTCATCAATTACCTGCTGGTATCCTTTACCGGCTTCATTGATACGGATATGACTCCGTAACACTTCATGCCTGTGCACGACATCCCGTACAGCCGCCTGCAGGCTCTCTTTATTCACCTGCTGCTGCAGTTTCAATATCACCGGTATATTATAGGCACTGCTGCCGCCTTCATAGTTTTCTATAAACCACAAGCGCTCCTGTGCAAACGACAGCAGCTGTTCCGTAGGATCCGTTACCTGCGACACGGAGATTTTCACCTCTTCCGCAGCTCCCTGCTGCAGCAGGGCTGCCAGTTTACGGATGGTCCGGGCAGTAAATATCACCGATACATTGATGTTGCTGCCCATGGCAATATTCACCTGGTTCATCAAACGGATGGCCAGGATACTGTTACCACCCAGGCGATAGAAATCATCCTGTACGCTGATGGTGGCAGCATCCAGCTGTAATACGGCGGCAAATACGGTACACAATTTTTCTTCCACAGCATTTTCCGGCGCCTGATAGCTTTCGCCATCTGTCAGCTGCGGTTCCGGTAAGGCACGCTGGTCCAGCTTTCCATTGATGGTCAATGGCAGCTGCTGCAGGTGTATCAATACCGAAGGCACCATGTATTCGGGCAGGTAAGTGCCCAGATATGCCAGCAGCGTATCCTGATCCAATACTTCTTCGGCTACATAATAGCCCACGAGGTATTTATTGCCGGTAGCCTGTTCTTTCACCAGTACTGCGGCTTGTTTAACACCCGGATAGGTAGTCAGCCGGCTTTCTATTTCGCCCAGCTCAATACGGTATCCGCGGATCTTCACCTGGAAGTCGGTACGGCCGATGTAGTCAATACTACCATCCGGTAAATACCGAACCAGGTCGCCGGTTTTATACAACCGGCTATATGCGTTTCCGTTATGCCGGAAAGGATTGGCGATAAATCGTTCGCGGGTCAGTTCCGGCTGGTTCAGGTAGCCACGGGCTACACCTGCTCCACCGATATGCAATTCACCTGCAGCACCTACCGGTACCGGCCTTAATGCACTATCCAGTACATAGGCAACGGTATTACTTACCGGACGGCCAATGGCGCTGGCTTCCGCCCCTACATTAATAATCGTGGTAATGGTTGTTTCCGTAGGCCCGTAAGCGTTCACCGCCAGATACGCGCTGTTACGGAAACGTTCCAGCAACGCATTACTGATACGTTCCCCACCACAGATTACCCTGCGCAAAGAAGCGAGTCCATCAAAGTTGTATTGTTCCAGGAAGGAAGGCGTACCATCGATATGTGTTACCTGATGGGTGCGTATCACCTCCAGGAACAGGGAAGCATCTTCCCAGGTGGCCTGATCTACCAGTATTAATTTGTAGCCATGCAGTAATGCAACGAACAGCTGTTCTATAGAAGCGTCAAATACATAGTTGGCCAGGTGTAGTATCACTTCTGCTTTGCCCAGCTGGTACTTTTCTTTCAGCTGGGTGATCAGATTCACCACACCGGTATTTTCCACCATCACTCCTTTCGGACGGGCAGTGGTACCACTGGTATAGATGATATAAGCCAATGCAGCCGGATCATTATCTGTAACGGTATTTGTTACGGCGTATGTATCCAGTAATGGTTGCCATGCATCGCTATCGATGTATGCCACGGGCACCTGCTGTGCGGTGGCAATACCGGTCAGCTTTTCCTGATGGGCTTCACTGGCCAGTACTACTTTCGTTTGTGTGTCTTCCCAAACATATCCGATTCTGTCGGCAGGATAACCCGGATCTACCGGCACATAAGCGCCACCGGATTTCAGTACCGCCAGTATCGCGATGACCATATGTGGTGAACGATCCAGGCAAAGGCCTATCAGGTCGTCTTTACGGATATCATACGTCTGCTGTAACCAGGCTGCCAGCTGATTCGCGCGGGCATTCAGTGCGCCGTAGGTTAATTCCTCCGCACCATATACCAGGGCTATCTCGTCTGGCGTAGCCGCAGCATGTGCTTCAAACAGCTGCCGGATGGTTTTATCTGCAGGGTAAGGTGCAGCGGTGTTATTCCAGTCATACACCATTTCCTGGTGCTGCGTCGCATCCAGGTGTACCAGCGCATTCACCCGGATAGCCGGATCAGCTATCAGCTGAGAGATGATCAGCTCCACTCCCTGCAACAACTGTGCAGCTGTGGCTTCACTAAACAATTCACCGGCATAGTTCAATATAAATTGAATGGCTTCTCCACGTTCTGCCGCCACAACTCCCAGCGGATAATCCAGTTTTTCCACGCTGCCTCTGAACTGTAAAGAGAGGCTGGCGGTTTCGCCTTCCTCACTAACCGGCACGGGGTAATTCTCGAATACAAACAGGCTGTTAAACAAACGATCACCGCCTGGTTGTAATTTACCCAGATGAATATCGCTACGTTCGTTGATTTCGTTGATATGTGACTGCAATTCCTTAATGCCTGCCACAACAGTGTCGTCGGTATGCTCCAGGATCACCGGCAGGGTGTTGATGTACAAACCAACGCCCTGTTCTATATCATCTACCGGCAGATTACGGCCGGATACGGTCATCCCTACAACCGTTGTCTGGCTATTACCATACAGACTTAGTTGCCGGTGCCAGCAATATTGCAATACGGCATTCAGGGTAAAACCATGGATGGCACACAGGCGTTTTAAGGCATCATATCGTTCTCCTTCAATCAACAGCGACGTTTCTACCGACTGCAGGATATGCCGGTAAGCAGCGAGATTGATATGCCGCTGTTCCGGTTTCAGCAGGCTGCTCAGGTCTTCCTGTGCCTGCAACTGACCGGTATAGGCCTGCCAGAAGGCTTCATTATCTTTTCTGTGCAGCTGGAGGTAATGCTGGGAAAGTGCGTAGCTGCGATCTTCCTGTACTACTACCGTTTTGCCCTGCTGTAGCTGTAAATACACTTCATGTACATAATTCAGCAACAAGGGCATACTCCATCCATCGAGGATCGCATGGTGGTTACTGAAAATACAGGTGTAGGCATTTTCGCTGCGTTTCACCAGGTATATGCGGAACAGGTTACCCTGTGTGAGATCAAATACCAGGGAGCGATCGGCTTCAGCGATGTCTGTCAGGAAGGTTTCCTGTGCAGCGGCACTGCGGTCGCTTACATCGCTATAGCGCCAGTCCAGTGTGCCGGTGCGGTCAATCACCTGCACCAGTTCCTCTTCCCAGCCAAAACGTAAACGCAGGGCGCTGTAACGTTGCTGTGCATAGCTCCAGGCGGTTTTCAGCAAATGCGCATCCAGCGCATTATTATAATCCCAGGAGAGCTGCACCCGATAGGCGTCATCTACGGCTCCCTGATTTAATGCATGGTAAATAAATCCTTGCTGCAGGCTGCCTGCCAGGTATACGCCGGTCACTTCCTGCGATGCCTGCAGTCGGGACAACCAGTCCGCAGAAATTACCTGATCCACATCACTGGCGGTCAGGTACTGGCGGGTACTGTTGCCCAGGAAAACAATCATTTCTTCCAATACGGCCTGATAACGATCCGCCAGGGATGTTACCCATTCAGCGGCAAAGCTGCCGGTAACACTGAACTGCAAGCGACCGTTGATCACGAGGCCATTGATATTGAGCCAATACGGATCTTTGTTAGTTGGATGAATGGCCTGCCCGCTGGATTCACTGCTCAGTGTCCAGCCGCTGCCATCCGGTGTTTCCTGGTTATCGAACTGTCCTAAGTAGTTAAAGCTGATTTGTGGCAGGGTAGCCACATCGTAGCCAAACAAAGCCCCATAGCCGATACCGTTAGCCGGTATTTTACGCAGCATTTCTTTTGCTGCTATCAGCTGTTCACCGTAATCTTTACCATTACTCACCACTTCTACCGGGTACATGGTGGTAAACCAACCGGTGGTGTGGGTGATATCCAGGGTGGCCGACAGGGTTTCACGACCATGTCCTTCCAGCAGGAGGTAGTGCCTGTCCTGGCCGGTCAGCTGTGACAGTGCCACACCCAGGGCACTTAATAAAATATCGTTGATCTGTGTATTGTATACGTGGCTGGTCTGCCGTAATAACTGGCCGGTACGCTGCTCATCCAGCAACCAGGTAGCCTGGTGCTGCGATGGGGTACGTAAGGCTGCCAATACCGTATTACCGGCAATAATGCCTGGCTGCAAGGCTGTCCACCAGGCTTTTTCTGCTGCCAGCTGCTGTTCCGGCAGGCTGCCATAAGCGGCTACTGCATTCACCCATTGCCGGTAGCTGCTACCTTTTTCTCCCAGAATCGTCACCGGAGATACTGCTGCCAGTGTAGCCGTATCTGTTATAGCAGACAGGTAACGGTAAATCCGTTCCATATCGGTATACAGGGTACGCCAGCTCACCCCATCTATCAACAGGTGATGGATGGCGATATAAATCCGCGCACGGCCATCTGTATACCCCTCCAGATAACCTATCTGCAGTAATTTATCTCCATAAATATCAAAATCACTTTGCCATTCCGTCAACAGTGCAGGTAAGGCCTCCTCCTTCTCCAGGGTACTTACATCCAGGTAGCGTATATCCGCTGCCGTTACTTCCTCACCGTAGTATTGTATCCGCGGGCGCTGATAGCGCAAACGCAAGCTATCGTGGTAGTTCAACAGTTTTACCACCGTATGCTCCAGCAGGGTTTTATCCAATACCGGTACGTTGATCAGGAAAGACTGGTTCCAATGATGATAGGCCGGCAGCCATCCATTCTCCGCATTGTCGAAGAACCAGGCCTGTACCGGTAACAAATCAGCTTCTCCCGATAGTATACCTTGTTCCGTATCCAGCAGGATGCCTTTCCTGCCCGGTAGTGCCACTACATTTTTGTACAGGGCAACGATGGTACGATGACGGAAAATATCTTTCACACTCACCTGTATACCGGCCTGTTGCCGTAAGCGGCTGGCCAGCTGAATACTCACGATACTATCTCCTCCCAGGCGGAAGAAATCATCATCGATGCCAATTTTATCAGCAGCGATGTTCAGCACCTGGCCAAAGATGGCACACATCAGCGCCTGCGTTTCATTCTGCGGCGCGCGATAGTTACCACTGCCTGCAAACTGTGGCTCGGGCAGGGCACGACGGTCCAGTTTACCACTCAGCGTCAGCGGCAACTCATACAAGTGTACCAGTACAGCCGGTACCATGTATTCCGGCAGATAAGCACCCAGATATGCCTGTAACACCTGTTCGTCCAGCACTTCCGCTGCTACATAATAACCTGCCAGGTATTTGCTGCCACCTGCCTGCTCTTTCACCAGTACCGCCGTCTGACGGATACCCGGATAAGCAGCGAGGCGGCTTTCTATCTCGCCTAATTCTATACGATGTCCGCGGATCTTCACCTGGAAGTCGGTACGACCTCTGTACTCCAGGTTACCATCCGGTAAATACCTCACCAGGTCACCGGTTTTGTACAACCGGCCGGTTTCACGGAACGGATGCGGAATAAAACGTTCCCCCGTTAACGTAGGTTGGTTCAGGTAACCACGGGCTACACCGGCACCGCCGATGTACAGTTCACCCGCGGCTCCTACCGGTACCGGACGTAGTTCGCTGTCCAGTACATATACTTCCATATTACCTATCGGGCGACCAATATTCGCCGGATTATCTCCTGCGGTATAGGGATGAATAGTGGTACATACTGTCGCTTCCGTAGGACCATACTCGTTGAGTAAAATACCTTGGTAGCCGGTCTCCTGCAGATCCGGTAATTGTTCTCCACCGGTAAATATCAGGGCCAGGTTGGTCGGCGCTGCCAGGAAGGTACGCAACAATGCAGGCGGTATAAAGGTGACTTTAATATCCTGCTGATCAATATAGGTACGCAACGCATCCGGCGTCGTTCTCAGCTTGTCGCTGAACAGATACAGGCTGTTACCGTTACTTAATACCGGGAATGCTTCGTATACGAAGGCATCGAATACATAGTTGGAATAACAACCGATGTTGCTATGCTGATTCAGCTGATGCACCGGAATTAATTCCGTAATCAGGTTGATGACACCCTGGTGTTCTACCATCACCCCTTTTGGCTGACCGGTGGTACCACTGGTATAAATCACATACGCCAGGTTCGTGGCGGCTACCGCGGTGGCTACATCCGTTGCCGGATATGGCTGCAGCGTATTGTTCCATATATCTGCGGTATCTATTGCGGTAACCGGTATATTGGTTTGTAATCCTTCCAGCAAGTGCGTATGACCGGTATTCGTCAATACGGCTTTCGCGCCGGTATCTTCCAGGATATATGCGATCCTTTCTGCCGGATAACCCGGGTCCATCGGCACATACGCGCCGCCGGATTTCAGTACCGCCAGCACGGCGATCACTAAATGTTCCGTACGATCCAGGCATAACGCCACCAGGTCATCGGGTTGAATTGCATATACCTCACGCAGGTAAGCGGCCAGCTGATTGGCTTTCGCATTCAGCTCACCGTAGGTTAACTGCTGGTCTTCGAATACCAGCGCAAGCTGGTTAGGCCTGGCCGCTGCCTGCTCTTCAAATAACCGGTGTACGGTTTTCTCTGCCGCATAGGCACGCACCGTATTGTTCCAGTCGTACAGCACGGCAGTTGCTTCCTCCTGATGCAGGTAGCGCAGGGCTTTGACCGGCAGCTGCCGGTATGCCTGGTTGCGCAGGGCTGCCAGCTGTTGCAGTATTGTTTTATAGGTAACAATAAATCTTTCTATGGTGGCTGCTTCAAACAGGCTGGTAGCATAGTTGAATACCCCTATGATCTCTTCCCCGCTATCGTCGAGTGAAGTCGTCAGGTCATATTTCGCCACACTATAATGTCCGTTGGTATCATAAGGCACAAACAACCGGTCTGATACTTCGCGGCCAAAACGCTGTATACTGAATACCACCTGAAATACCGGGTGGCGGGAGGTATCCGGCTCTACGCCTAATTCATCCACCAGTTTTTCAAAAGGCAGATCCTGTTGCAACTGCGCAGCTACGGTGGCGGCGCCTACCTGTTTGATAAAGGCGCTCAAAGGTTGTTCCGGATTGATTTCTTCCCGCAATGCCAGGGTATTGACAAAGAAGCCAATCAGGTCGGCAATTTCGCTGTAGTGCCGGTTGGAAATCGGTGTACCCAGCACAATATCGCGCTGGTTGCTATAGCTGCTGAGGAACAGGTAATAACCACTCAGCAACAGGCTATACATACTTACTTCCAGTTCACGGGCTACTGCTTTCAGCTCATCACTGGTGGCTTTATCTATCGTAAAGAAAATATCCGCGCCTTTATAATCCAGTTGTGCCGGTCTGGATTTATCTGCCGGCAGGTCCAGGGTTTCATAACCCGATAACTTATCCTTCCAGTAAGACACCTGTTTTTCCAATACGGCTCCCTGCAGATAGCTACGTTGCCACAGGGCGAACTCGCGGTATTGCAGCGGCAAGGCTGGTAAAATATGTTTGTCTGCGGTGACTTTATCATTCGCCCGCAGCGCCTCATAATAGGTGTAGTTATGCAGCAGCTCCCGTAACAGGATATCGGTAGACCAGCCATCAAAAGCAATGTGGTGCAATACAATGCTCAGTACATATTCACGTGTATGCGGCGCCGTTTGCAGACTAAACAATCCTGCCAGCACCGGATATTCCGCATCCAGTTTAAACACATGATTGGCCATCTCCGCCAGGCCGGCCTGTAAGTCGCTTTCGTTCCGGTATGTTTCTCTGATGACAGGCAACAGATGCAACTGATCATCTATCACCACCTGGTAACCTTTCCCGGCATCATTGGTGCTGATATGACTGCGTAACACTTCATGCCGGTGTACAATAGCCTGCAAGGCCTGCAGCAGACTGTCGGCATGTACGCCGGGCTGCAGTTTCAATACAATCGGTATGTTGTAGGCATGGCTGCCGCCTTCATAATTTTCAATAAACCATAACCGTTCCTGTGCAAATGACAACAATTGTTCCGTCGGATCTGTCACCACCGGTATCGCCATTTTAATGCTATCCTGGTTGTCTTCCAACAGTTGTTCCGCCAGTTTGCGGATGGTTCTTGCCACAAATATGGCAGCTACACTGATATGGGTACCCAATACCGTATTCAGGCGGTTGATGAGGCGGATAGCCAGGATACTGTTACCACCCAGGCGGAAGAAATCATTATGTACACTGATCTGCTCTGCATCCAATCCCAGCACTTCTCCGAATATACGGCACAGTTTTTCTTCTGTCGGATTTTCCGGCGCCTGGTATTGATCCAGGTCTGTCAGCTGTGGTTCCGGCAATGCGCGCCGATCCAGCTTACCATTGATCGTCAGCGGTAAGGTAAACAGGTGCACCAATACAGCCGGCAGCATGTATTCCGGCAGATAGATCCGCAGGTAGTTCAGCAAGGCTGCTTCATCCAGTTTTTCTTCCGCCACATAATAGCCTGCCAGGTACTGATTACCACCCGCTTGTTCTTTCACCAGTACAGCGGTTTGTTTCACACCAGGATAAGCGGCCATCCGGTGTTCTATTTCTCCCAGTTCGATACGGTAACCCCGTATTTTCACCTGGAAGTCCGTACGGCCCAGGTATTCGATGTTACCATCTCTCAGGTATCTTACCAGATCGCCGGTTTTATATAACCGACTATATCCGTTCGTATGTACGTTACCGTTACCATTTTTATTTCCATTACCGTTTGTATGTTCCTGATGACGGAATGGATTTTCAATGAAACGGTCGCGGGTTAATTCCGGATGATTCAGGTAGCCACGGGCCACCCCGTCGCCACCGATGTACAGTTCACCGGCTGCTCCTACCGGTACCGGACGTAGTTCACTGTCCAGTACATATACTTCGGTATTGCCGATAGGCCGGCCAATGGGAATAATACCGGAAGAAATATCCCGGTAATCATTACATAAATAAGTAGTGGCAAAAGTGGTGCTCTCCGTAGGTCCGTAACCGTTAACCAGTTTCACCTGGCTGTTATTTTCCAGTAAGCGGTCTACGTGTGCATAGGAAATCTGTTCTCCTCCTGCCACAATGTATTTCAGTTCATGCAGGCAGGCCAGCTCTTCATCTACCAGCCTGTGGAATAAAGAGGTGGTGATAAAGCAGATGCTGATCTGGTGCTGTAATATCACCGCTTCCAGGTTCCTGGTATCCAGGAATACTTCTTTGCCGGCAATCACCAGGGTGGCGCCGTTCAGCAGGGCGCCGAAGATATCAAACACCGATCCGTCAAAAGCGTAGTTGGCAATAGCCAGCACTTTATCTGCGGGTTCAAAACGCACATAGTCTACATTCTTCACGAGGCGGTTCACACTCTTATGTGCCACCATTACACCTTTTGGCATACCCGTAGTACCACTGGTATACATCACATATGCCAGGTGATCCGCACCATTGATCTGATCCGGATTTTCCGGAGCATACCGATGTTGCGCAGCGGCAAAATCTTCACTGTCGATGTGAACAGTAGTCAGCGTGGTATCGGCAGTGATGTGTTGTAGTTTCGTTTCATATACTTCATTGGTCAGCACAACACGGGTACCGGTATCGGCCAGGATATAACTGATCCTGTCGTCCGGATAGGCGGTATCAATCGGTACATAGGCGCCGCCGGATTTCAACACGCCCAGAATGGCGATCATCATGTATTCGGAACGGTCCAGGTACAATCCGATGAGTTCATCCGGCTGTATATGATGGGTACTGCGCAGGTAAGCAGCAAGCTGATTGGCGCGGGTATTGAGTTCACCGTAAGTCAGTTGTACGGATTCATACACCACGGCAATTTGATCCGGTGTAGCCGCTGCCTGGGCTTCAAACAACTGCTGAATGGTTTTGTCTGCCGGATAAGCCACCGCTGTATTATTCCATTCATATACAATTTCTGTATGCTGGGCAGGACTGAGATAACGCAGTGCCTTCACCTGTACACGCTGCTGGTCTTTATTTTTAAGCGCTGCCAGCTGTCGTAGTATTTCCTGATACGTAACAATATATCTTGCGATCGTATCCGCTTCAAACAAGCTTACCGCATAGTTAAATACCCCGCTGATTTCTTCTTTGGAATCATCCAGGGTAGTAGAGAGATCATATTTCGCAATGCTGTAGTAGTCGTTGTTCCGGGATAAGGTAAATAGTTCTCCGGTATGATCCTCTTCACCGAAATGCTGCACACTGAACATGACCTGGAATACCGGATGACGCGATACATCCGGATCTACACCCAGTTCTTCCACCAGCTTCTCAAACGGAAGATCCTGGTGCATCTGTGCATCTATCACGGAGGCGCTTACCTGGCGGATAAAGGCGGCTACGGATTGTTCCGTATCAATCTCTTCTCTTAATGGTAAGGTATTGACAAAGAAACCAATCACTTCGGCAATTTCGCGGTAATGCCGGTTCGATACCGGGCTACCCAGCACAATGTTGCGCTGATTGCTGTAACTGCCCAGCAACAGATAGTAACCACTCAGCAATAAGCTGAACATACTTACTTCCAATTCGCGGGACACTGCACGCAGGTCTTCACTGGTAGCACGGTCGATGGTAAAGGCCACATTCGCGCCTTCATAATTAACGCGTACCGGTCTGGGTTTATCGGCTGGTAAATGCAGCACTTCAAAACCTGATAACTTACTTTTCCAGTAAGACAGCTGTCTGTCCAACACGATGCCATGCAGGTAACCACGCTGCCAAAGAGCAAAATCGCGGTATTGCAACGGCAACGGCGCCAATACATACCGGGCGGCTGTTTCCGCATCGCCTGTACGTAAGGCTTCATAATGATAATAATACTGCTGTAACTCCCGCAACAACAGATCGGTAGACCAGCCATCAAATGCGATGTGGTGCAATACAATACCCAGGTATTGCTCGCCGGTGGCAGCAAGTGTATGCAAGCCTGCCCGGATCGGATAATCTTTATCCAGCCGGAATACATCATCTGCTAACCGGAGCAATGCAGCATCCAGCGCTTCTCTTGTAGCATACGCCTGCCGTGGAATCTCCAGCGGATATACCTGATCATCTATTACTTCCTGATAGCCCTTACCTGCTTTACTGATATGGATATGACTCCTTAATACTTCATGCCGGTGTATCACTGCATGCAACGCCTGTATCAGGCTGTCTGCCTGCACTTCCGGCTGTAACTGCAATACCACCGGGATATTATAGGCATTGCTGCCCCCTTCATAATTTTCCAGGAACCATAACCGCTCCTGTGCGAAGGATAACAATTGTTCTGTCGGATCGTTTATCCATTGACGTGATATCTTCGTTGTATCCGTGATACCACGTTCCAGACTAGCTGCCAGGTTGCGGATGGTTCTGCCGGTAAAAATCATGGCTACACCCATCCTCGTATCCAGTACCGTGTTCAGCTTGTTGATGAGGCGAATCGCCAGAATACTGTTACCACCCAACCGGAAGAAGTCATCGTTTACACTGATTTTCGCGGCGTCCAATCCCAGTACTTCTCCGAATACCGCACATAGTTTTTCCTCTGTCGCATTTTCCGGCGCCTGGTACTGATCTGCATCCGTTAGCTGCGGCTCCGGTAAAGCGCGGCGATCCAGCTTACCATTGATGGTCAGTGGCAGTTCATATAAATGTATCAATGCTGCCGGCACCATGTACTCCGGTAAATAATCCCGTAGCTCCTGTAATAGTAATGCTTCGTCTACTTTTTCTGCTGCTACATAATAGCCTGCCAGGTATTTATCTCCCCCTCCCTGCTCTTTCACTAACACGGCTGCCTGTTTAATACCCGGATAGGCGGCGATACGGTGTTCTATTTCACCCAGCTCAATACGGTAACCACGGATTTTCACCTGGAAGTCCGTACGACTGATATATTCGATATTGCCATCCGGTAAATATTTCACCAGGTCGCCCGTTTTGTAAAGGCGGCTACCCTGCGGCCGGAAAGGATTGTCCACAAAACGTTCGCGGGTAAGCGCGGGCTGGTTCAGGTAACCCCGTGCTACCCCGGCGCCACCTACGTACAGTTCTCCCACAGCGCCTACCGGCACTGGTCGCCATTCGTTATCCAGTATATAGATTTCTGTATTGTTAATCGGCCGGCCAATCGGGATCACCCCGGAAGTCACGAGACGGGCATCTTCACACAGATAGCCACTCGTAAATACGGTGCCTTCTGTCGGGCCATAAACGTTCAGGAACTTCGTGGCAGGCTTTCTGTCCAGGAATCGCGTCGCATGTTCATACGACATCTGTTCTCCACCTGTCAATAAATATTTTAAGCTATCCAATGTACGCAACCCTTCATCCACAAAGCGGTTGAACAAAGCAGTGGTAACGAATAAGATGGTTACCTGATGTGCTGCCATCACCGCTTCCATCTGCTGCACATCCAGGGATATTTCTTTGGTACCCAGTACAAGAGTAGCCCCATTCAGCAGTGCGCTGAAGCAATCGAATACGGATGCATCAAATGCATAGTTGGAAAAGCCCAGTACTTTATCTTCCGGCGTTATGGTGATGTAATCGATATCCCTTACCAATCTGTTCACGCCTTTATGCATGATCATTACGCCTTTAGGCATCCCGGTAGTACCGCTGGTGTATATCACATACGCCAGATGATCAGCGCCATTGATCAGCACCGGATTGACTGCCGGCGCTGCCTGCAGCGTTGCTATAAAGGCGGCACTATCGATCAGTTCCACAGCTGTTGCCGTACCGGCAGTAATTTTTTCCAGTTTATCCTGGTATATCCCGTTGGTTAATACCAGCCGTGCTTTCGTATCAGCCAGCATATAACTGATCCGGTCGTCCGGGTGTGCGATATCAACCGGCACATAGGCGCCACCGGATTTCAGCACGCCCAATATGGCTATCAGCATATGTTCTGAGCGATCGAGGTATAACGCGATCAGGTCATCCGGCTGCACCTGCCACGTATTGCGCAGGTAAGCGGCCAGCTGATTGGCGCGTTCATTCAGTTCGCGGTAGGTCAGTCGCATATCGTCATACACCAGGGCAATCTGGTCCGGCGTGGCTGCTACCTGCTCTTCAAACAGTTGCTGGATCGTCTTATCAGCCGGGTAAGGCCGCGCTGTGTTATTCCAGTCATATACAATTTCCTGGTACTGTGCTGCAGACAAATGCGACAAGGCCTGTACGCCAATAGCCGGATCGGCCAGCAGTTGCGACAATAACAATTCCACGCCATCCAGTAACCCGGATATCATGCTTTCGCTGAATAATTCACCGGCATATTTTATGGCCACATGCACGGCTTCTCCCCGCTCATATGCCACCACACCCAGCGGATAATCGAGCTTCTCTACACCTCCATTGAACTGCAGGGAAATGATGCCCTCTTCTCCGTTACTACCTGCAGGAACCGGATAGTTTTCGAATACAAACAAGCTGTTGAACAAACGTCCTGCGCCGGTTTGTAAACTACCCAAATGAATATCACTGCGGCTGTTGATTTCTGTAATATGGGATTGTAACTCCCGGATGGCCGCTACTACTGTACCGTTCCCATGTTCCAGGATGACCGGCAGGGTGTTGATAAACAAGCCTACTCCCTGTTCGATATCATCTACCGGCAGGTTACGGCCGGAGACGGTCATCCCCACAATCGTTGTCTTGCTGTTACCAAACAAACTCAGTTGCCGGTGCCAGCAATATTGCAACAGCGCATTCAGCGTAAAGCCATGCGCCGCACACAAGTGTTTTAAAGCGTCATATTGCGCGCCGGTAATCGTTATTTTTTTCTCTGCCGGCAATAAAATGTGCCGGTAAGCAGCTAAGTCAATATGTTGTTGTCCTGGTTGTAACAGGAAACTCAGGTCTTCCGGTTCTTCCAGCCGGCTGAGATAAGTCTGCCAGTAAGCAGCATTATCTTTCCGGTGTACCTGCAGGTATTGCTGCGCCAGCGCATAACTACGGTCTTCCCGTACGACCACCGGCTTACCTTGCAGCAATTGCGTATATGCGTCATGTACATAGTTCAGTAACAATGGCATACTCCAGCCATCGAGGATGGCATGGTGATTACTGAAAAAGCAGGTATAGGCCTTTTCGCTGCGTTTCACGATATATACCCGGAAAAGACTACCACGGGACAGGTCAAAAACCATGGAACGGTCTGTCTCTGACAAGGTAGTCAGATAAGCTTCCTGGTCTGCCGGTTCACGATCACTCACATCTGCATAGTGCCAGTCCAGCCGGCCTGTTTCATCGATAATCTGTATCAGTTCTTCCGCCCATCCAAAACGCAGCCGCAGGGCGCTGTAACGTTGCTGTGCATATGTCCACGCAGTTTGCAGTAACGATACCTCCAGTGCATTATTATACTCCCAGCGGATCTGTACCCGATAGGCATCATCTACCGCTCCCTGGTTCAGGGCATGGTAAATGAAACCTTCCTGTAAGCTTCCTGCCAGGTAAACAGCTTTCACCGGTGTAGTGGCCTGCAGCTCCGATAACCATGCGGCAGTAATAATATGATCTACATCACTTACCGTTAAATAATTACGGGAGATACCCACCAGGTAGCTGATCATTTCTTCCAGTACCTGCTGGTATTGTGTGGCCAATGCCGTCAGTTTTTCTGTTGCGATATACCCCATCAGGTTAAACCGCAAGCGGCCATCTATCACCAGTCCGTTGATGTTAATCAGGTAAGGATCTTTATTGGCAGTACTGATCATTACACCACTGTTCTCACCACTGATCGTCCAACGCTGTGCTTCCTGCGATTCCTGTGTATCGAACTGACCCAGGTAGTTGAAGCTGATCTGTGGCAACGCCGCTACGGCATAACCAAACAACGGCCCATAGCCGATACCGTTAGCCGGTACCTGCCGCAGCATTTCTTTCGCTGCTACCAGCTGTTCGCCGTAATCACGGCCACTGCTCACTATTTCCACAGGATACATGGTGGTAAACCAACCTGTGGTATGGTTAATATCTATATTGGCAGCCAATGCCTCACGGCCATGACCTTCCAGTAATACGTGGTGTTTTTCCTGCCCGGTTACCCGTGACAATGCTACCCCTAAAGCACTTAACAAGATATCATTGATCTGTGTATTATACACCTGACTGGTGCTTCTCAACAGCTGGTCTGTCAGTTGTTCATTCAGCGATAAGGCAGCATGGTATTGTTCAGGTATACGCAATGTATGTAAAGTGGCATTCACGTCGGCAACAGCCGCCATACGTTCCTCCCAATAAGCTTTCTCCGCTGCTTCCTGCGGGTAGGCCGCCATCGCGGATACCCATTGCCGGTAGCTGCTGCCCTTTTCGCCCAGCACTGCTACCACATCCACTGCTGCGGTAGCCTCCAGCTGCTGGTAGATACGTTCCAGATCCGCACTTAAAATACGCCAGGACACCCCATCTATCAACAGGTGATGCGCCGCAATAAATATCCGTGCCCGGCCATCTGCATAACCATCCAGATAACCGATCTGATAAAGTTTCTCTCCATAGATATCAAAACCGCTCTGCCACTCCGTTAATACTTCCTCTAATGCTTCCGGCCGCGGCAAGGTGCGGATATCCAGATAACGTATATCCGCCGTCGTTACTTCACCACTGTAGTATTGTGTACCATCTGTACGATACCGTAAACGCAAGCTATCATGGTAGTTCAGCAGCCATACTACTGCTTTTTCCAGCCGCACTTTATCGAGTGCCGGTACCTGGATCAGGAACGATTGGTTCCAATGGTGATAAGCCGGTAACAAGCCACTGTCTTTATTTTCAAAGAACCAGGACTGTATCGGCAATAAGCCCGCTTCGCCGGAAAGAATGCCTTGTTCTGTTGCCAGTGTTACGGCTGTTTTATCTGCCACCGCAATAACATGGGTATACAATGCTGCAATGGTCCGATAGCGGAATATTTCCTTCACACTCACCTGAATACCTGCCTGCTGCCGCAAACGGCTTACCAGCTGAATACTCACGATACTATCTCCTCCCAGGCGGAAGAAATCATCCTCCATACCAATTTTATCTGCTGCCAGTCCCAGCACCTGTGCATATATTTCGCACATCAATGCTTCTGTTTCATTTTGCGGGGCACGGTAGCTTCCTTTATCACTGAACTGCGGATCAGGCAGTGCAAAGCGATCCAGCTTACCATTAATCGTCAACGGCAGCTGATACAGGTGCACCAGTGCAGCAGGAATCATATAATCCGGCAGGTAATCTGCCAGGTATGCCTGCAATGCCTGCTGGTCCAGCGCTTCATCAGCTACGTAATAACCGGCGAGATACTTGTTGCCGCCGGCTTGTTCTTTCACCAGCACTACCGCCTGTTTCACAGCGGGGTGGCCGGTCAGGCGACTTTCAATTTCACCCAATTCAATACGGTAGCCGCGCACCTTCACCTGGAAGTCGCTACGGCCAATAAATTCAATGTTGCCATCCGGCATATATTTCACGAGGTCACCGGTTTTATACAACCGGCCTTCCCCGCTGAAAGGATCTGCAATAAAACGTTCGCTGGTTAGCTCCGGTTGGTTCAGGTAGCCACGTGCTATCCCGGCGCCGCCGAGGTACAACTCTCCCACAGCGCCTACCGGTACCGGGCGCAGATAGGCATCCAGCACATAGGCGGTGGTATTGGCCACCGGACGGCCAATCAGGTGGGTATCTCCCTGATGGATCTGTTTACCTGTGGCATAGATACTGGTTTCCGTAGGGCCGTAATAGTTATACAGCCGTTTTTGCTGCGACCAGTACTTTCCTGTTTCATGGGCACAAGGCTCACCGGCATATATGATGGCCTTCAGGGCAGGATAAGCTACCCGCGGTAATACCGACAGCATTACCGGTGGCAGGTACATATATTCAATCCCGTTAGTCAGGAGATACTGGCTGATACCATCTGCATCTGTTCTCAGGCTTTCACTCAGCAGGTGTAATTCATTGCCATATAACAGGCCAATGAAAAATTCCGACACCGATACATCAAACACATAGGCGGTATACGCCATGATACGGCTGGTTTCCCGGAAATCATACGCTTCGCGGATACCATAAATGGTATTCAACACACTGTGATGTTCCACCATCACCCCTTTCGGCTGTCCGGTAGTACCACTGGTGTAAATCACATAGGCCAGCTGTGTTGGATCGGCAGCGATACCGTTGGTAACCGGATAGCCGGATACTAATTTAGCGAAAGCCGGTTCGTCTATTTTTTCCACCATCAACGGTAAACCAGTGGCTAAAGCCTCCAGTTTTTCTGCATGGATCGTGTTGGTCAATACGACTTTAGTACCCGTATCAGACAGGATATACGCCACCCTGTCTTTCGGATAACCCGGGTCCACAGGCACATAGGCAGCACCGGTTTTCAGTACTGCCAATATAGCGATGAGCATATGCTCAGAACGGTCCAGGCAAAGCCCTACGAGGTCTTCACGCCGGATATCGTAGGTATGCCGCAGATAAGCTGCCAGCTGCCCTGCACGGGTATTCAGTTCCGCGTAGGTGAGCCGGGTATCTTCATATACCAGCGCCACCTGGTCGGGTGTAGCTGCCACCTGTTCTTCAAACAGCTGGTGAATGGTTTTACCTGTCGGGAATACTTGTGTGGTATTATTCCAGTCATACACTACTGCCGTATGCTGCGCTTCATCCAGGTAGTGTAATGCCTTCACCGGCAACGCCTGCAGCGTTTGATGGCGGAGGGCCGCCAGCTGGCGCAATATCGCTTTATAGGTAGCAATAAACCTTTCTATCGTAGCGGCATCGAACAAACTGGTAGCATAGTTAAATACCCCGGTAATTTCTTCGCCGCCATCATTCAGCAAGGCAGACAAATCGAATTTCGCCACGCCATAATGAATATCGCCGCCGCTATGTGCGGTGAACAACTCGTTGTCTGATTCGGCTACTCCAAAATGTTCCATATTAAACAACACCTGGAATATAGAATGACGGGAGGTATCCGGTTCTACTTTCAGTTCATCCACCAGTTTTTCAAATGGTAAATCCTGGTGCAGCTGGGCGGCGATGACCGCAGCACCCACCTGCCGGATAAAGGCTGTCAGTGGCTGCTCCGGATGAATGGTTTCGCGCAGCGCCAGGGTGTTTACGAAGAAGCCGATCAGCTCTCCTACCTGCCGGTAATGCCGGTTGGATACCGGGCTACCCAATACGATATCCTGCTGGTTGCTGTAACTGCTCAGCAACAAGTAGTAACCACTCAGCAACAGGCTGTACATACTTACTTCCAGTTCCCGGGAAACTGCCCGCAGGTCATCGCTGGTGGCTTTATCCAGGGAGAAGGCGATATCCGCCCCTTCATAATTCAGTTGTACCGGCCGGGGTTTATCTGTTGGCAGATGCAACGTTTCATAACCAGACAGCCGGTCTTTCCAGTAATCCAGCTGGCGGTTCAGCACCGCGCCGGTCAAGTAGTTACGCTGCCACAGGGCAAGGTCTTTGTATTGCAACGGCAATGCAGGCAGGGTATATTTACCGGCTTCCCGGGTATCGTTCACCTGCAATGCCTGATAATAGTAATAATAGTTGCGCAGTTCCCGCAACAGGATATCGGTAGACCAACCATCAAAAGCGATGTGGTGTAATACCACACTCAGGTATTCTTCCCGTGTATCCGTGCCCGTATGCAAGGTATAAAAACCTGCCTGCAGGGGATACCCTTCTTCCAGCCGGAACACATGATTGGCCGACAGGGATAACGCTGCCTGTAATTCCGTGCGGGTATAACAATCGTATGTGGCTACCGGTAAAGGATTGGCCTGATCATCGATCACCTGCTGATAACTTTTGCCCGCAGCACTGGTCAGGATACGGCTTCTCAATACCTCATGCCGGTGTACTACTGCCCGCAAGGCGAGCAACAGACTTTCCCGCTGTACATTCGGCTGCAGTTGCAATACCACGGGGATATTATAGGCTTTGCTGCCGCCTTCATAATTTTCGATAAACCACAACCGCTCCTGTGCAAAAGAGAGCAGTTGTGCCGTTGGCTCACTGACTACCTGCGCTGTGATTTGTATTTCCTCGTGTACGCCGCTTAATAAACGGTCGGCCAGTTTACGGATGGTTCTCGTAGCCAGAATGTCGGATACGCTGATACTGGTATCCGGTAAAGTATTCAGCCGGTTCATCAGGCGGATGGCCAGAATACTGTTACCACCCAACCGGTAAAAGTCGTCATGAATACTGATACTGCCGGCCTCAAGGCCCAGTATTTCTCCGAATACGCGGCACAGTTCTTCTTCTGTATCATTTTCCGGGCCGTGGTATTTACGGGTATCTGTGAGCAGTGGTTCCGGTAACGCGCGCCGGTCCAGCTTTCCGCTGAGGGTCAGCGGCAACTGGGATAAATGTATAAACACCGCAGGTATCATGTATTCCGGCAGATAATGACCGAGATAATCCTGTAAGGTTTGTTCCTGCAACACTTCATTGGATACATAATAGGCGGCCAGGTATTTATTGCCACCGGCGAATGTTTTCACCACTACAGCAGTTTGCCGGATACCAGGATACGTGGCCAGGCGGTTTTCTATCTCGCCCAGTTCGATACGGTAACCGCGGATTTTTACCTGGAAGTCCGTACGGCCCATATATTCCAGGTTACCATCCGGTAAATATCTTACCAGGTCACCGGTTTTATATAAGCGGCTTTGTCCGCCGAAAGGATCTGCAATAAAACGTTCTTCGGTTAATGCTGGTTGGTTGAGGTAACCACGGGCTACGCCGTCGCCGCCGATATACAGTTCTCCGGTGGCTCCTACCGGTACCGGTTGCAGGGCCTTATCCAATACATAAGTACGCATGTTGCCGATAGCCCGGCCGATGTTGGCCGGATTATCTCCTATCTGATAAGGATGGATGGTGGTACATACCGTTGCTTCTGTAGGACCGTATTCATTGAGCAGTTCACACTGATAGGTCAGGCCTTTCAGGTCCGGCAGCTGTTCCCCACCGGTATATATCAATGCCAGGTTATTGGGCGCCGACAGGAAGTCGCGCAATAAGGCCGACGGGATGAAAGTTACTTTAATATTCTGCTGATCAATATAAGTGCGTAATGCATCCGGTGATGTCCGCAGCGCGTCGCTGTACAGGAACAGCGTATTCCCGTTGCTCAATGCCGGGAAGGTTTCGTATACGAAGGCGTCAAATACGTAGTTGGAATAACAGCCGATGTGGGTGTGTTCTTCCAGCCGGTGTGCCGCTATCAGTGTTGTAATCAGGTTGATGACACCCTGATGTGCTACCATTACGCCCTTAGGTGTACCGGTAGTACCGCTGGTGTAGATGACATAAGCGAGATGGCTGGCCGTAGCTGCAGGAATAGGGTTTACCGCCGCATATCCCGATAGTGTTTCTTCCCATAATGCGGGTGTATCAATGGCAATGATATCCGCCGGCATATCCAGTGCCTGCAGCATGGATAGGTGGGCTGTATTGGTCAGGATTACTTTCGTGCGGGTATCGGCCAGGATATGTGCGATCCTTTCCGCAGGATAACCAGGATCCATTGGCACATAAGCGCCACCTGCCTTCATGATGGCGAGCATCGCCAGCGGCATGTATTCGGAACGATCCAGGCACAGGGTTACCAGGTCATCGGGTTGGATGCCGTGCACTTCCCGCAGATAAGCGGCCAGCTGGTTCGCTTTGGCATTCAGCGCACCATAGGTGAGTGTATGCTCACCGGATACGATGGCCGGTTGGTTGGGCCGGGCTGCTGCTTGTTCTTCCACCAACTGGTGGATGGTTTTATCTGCCGGGTATGGGTGGACGGTCTGATTCCATTCATGTACCAAACGGTTGTAGGTAGCGGATTCCAACAAAGCATACGTAGCGATGTTTTTGTGCGTATCTCCCTGTACGAGGTCTTCCAGCAACTGTTCAAAGAGATAGCGGAAAGTGGCCGCAAAATTCCGGATGAGCGTTACATCGAACAGGCGTTTATCGTACCGCACCCGGTAATTCAGTTTACCTTCCCGTGTCTCCTGTTCAAACAGCAACTGTACGGAGAGGTCTACGTTTAAGCCGGTATTTACTTTTACTTCGGTAATACCGGAGAATTCGAACGTCTTATCTTTCAGATTGGTTTGTGCAAACACCATACTCAGGATGCTGGTATCTGTAGCATGGCGGATAATATCGCTGGTGGGCAGGTACTTTCCTTTGGCGTCATTCAATTCATCGAGGAATGTTTGTAAATGATCCAGTAAGTGCCTTACCGTTGTGTTTTCATCGAAGTGGTGTACATTAATCAGGGAGTTCACATGGCCGCCAAACATAAATGCAGCTCCTTCCCTGATGGCGGTAATATAGCTGATACCGATGGCCGGTTCATTGGTGATACGGTGTAACAGGATCGCATATACGAGTTGCCCGAAATTAAAAGCGGTGAGCCGGTAATCTTTTACCAGCTGCTGTAATTTTGCGACGGTGCTTTCCTCCAGCACCCATCTGTCTTCTCCTACAAAATCCAGCATCGGCGTGGGGGTAGCCGCTGTACGTAAAAATCCAAGATCGGGCAGGACGACCTCTTTCAGGCGATTTTCCCAGAAAGCCTGCATCGCAGGTTTCTCTTTCTCCAGCAGGGTATGCAGGCTATCTGATAATTGCTGGTACCTGATTACTTGTTCCGGTACCCGCACGGGAGTTTTATAATAACGATCGTTGTAATAGCGGCTGAATTCTTCGATGAATCCATCGATACTGGAACCGTCGATCACCATGTGTGGGAGTATCAGTATAAAACGATAACGTTTTTTACCTGTCTTCAACACATGAAATCTGATCAGCAGATCTTCTGCCAGATCAAAAGGACGTGAAACCAGCTTCAGCAGGTCTTCTTCCGCCATTCCATCCGGAAAATATGTTACCACCGTTGCTGTTTTGGGCAATGGTGCTCTTTCCACCCAATATACTTTTTCTGATTCAACCACTACATTACTATGAATAAGCAATTGATCATTTATGAATCTAATGGCGCTTCTGTTCAATCTGTCAACGGACAATGTTCCTGTCAGTTCCTGATCCCATACAACGTTGTAGTCACTACGTAACGGATCAATCATCCATTCATAATAGAAAGTGTATTGATAGGGAGTCAGCAAAGTCTTGTTCATAATATTGTTGTTTTGGGACATATCAAAAGGGGGCATTATAATAGTTGGAAAAAGAAATTATGATCAGGATAGTATGGGCACAAACACGCTATTACAACACTGGGTCAGTGTTGTCCAACATAGGTTTATCACCATTTAAAAATGATCGGCTATGGTCTTAAATTAATAAGACCGGGTTTACTCCATTAAAAATTAAATCGATTTTTCGTCTAAATACGGTAATGCATGTAACAAATCTCATGGGGTAAAATGTTAACAAATACAATAGTGCAACAATGTTCCGATAGGACAACAGTGACAGTAACAGCCACGCTACATGGCGCTATAGCTATTTCACTGGCATCAATAAACAACCATCATCCGAAAGTGCAATCCCAATTAAATCGACAATTAAATCATCGTTACCCGAATGCTATCTTAAATGCAAGCCTCCGCTATTCTCCAGTGTTGCAGCATGGTTCTTTATTGCTCCTACGATCCGAATACTGACGATCGACATGCAATAATATCAGTAGTTAGACTAATGGGACGATTAACCAATTGCTATCGTTGTAAACATTCCTCTTCGGGTTAGCATGCGAAGCCTTTTAACGATTTTTTGCTCAAATCAATACACATGTACTACATCATTTACATCATCGCTGGCATTCTTCATTTTTTCACCCGGCACCTACATAAGGACAGTATACTCCGATTCGACCCATCAGGCCACACCTGATATTTACTACAACAAATGCAATCAGATTCAGTATAACACTGTTATGAAACAATCCATCATCTTTTCGTGGTATTGTTATACATCCTTTCTACACCTTTGTTTGTTGGGCACTCCAGGCAATATCACTTTTATTGCGGGAGATATTCGCTGTCCAATCGTCATAAAACAAGGCCTGACAGGGCGCCAATAATTTTTTCATCATAAAATTCTTATTTTGAAAGGATTTAAACAGTCATGTGTAGCAATAAGCATCTACATCAAAGGGTACAATACATGGTTCATAACATTTGGGTTAAATGTTAATCAGTGCTAAATGGGTTCAATCATTTTTCAGTCAAAATAATTCTAAAAATATGACTTTATCATCAAACAATACTACTCCGACGTTAATTAATAATAAAATCAAATATTAACAGGCATTTTCCAAGTAATGAATTTTGTAGGTTTATACAAGTAAAAAGGGTAAACACAAAGTCACTACCAGTGTAACTCTGAGGTAAAATTACCCTTCCTCACTGAAGCAATACTTCACTGATACTAATTTCCTGTTACCTGCTATCTGAAAGCAGGGGAAACATAATAACAATTGTCAAAAAGACAACTATTATTATTAATATAAAAAATTGACTATCAAATATTTAAAATAATTTACCGGCAGCATATTATTGCTGTCTGCTATCAGGTATTTCTGCTATAAAAATTCAGATTATTTTATAAATACGGTAGTGAATAATGCACTTTTTGTTGTCATTCCGGTGCAGGCATCACCGTTATTACGGTGTCTTATACCAGCATAATAAATTATTTTATAAGGACGACTAATTAAGGATTGGTTGAATGGCCGGTTCGGGGTGATCCGGCCGTTATGGAGTACAGGTATTCATAGCATATATATATTGTCTGCGGTATATAACCGCGGCTTTACGACATCCTGAGTGCCGGCAAAGATCGGATCATGGCCTGTTGCAATTCTTTTAAGACAACAGGTTTGGTAATATATTCCTTTGCCCCTGCCTTTATCAATTCGCGCTGGGTTTCGATGATGGCCTCTCCGGACACCATTATAACAGGAATCCTGCTTAGTTCATCCTGTTGTTTGAGTGACTCCAGAATTTCCTTACCGGTCATATCCGGCAAAAATGAGTCCAGCAGGATGATATCCGGACTTTCCAGTGCAGCCATGCGGATACCTTCGGCGCCGTTTTCCGCGATGATGGCATGACCACATATTTTCGCGAGGAATCTTTTCAGGATATGGGCATTCATCCGGTCGTCTTCAATGATCAATACTTTTACATGACTCAGGTCGCAGGTCAGGGTTTCTGCATCCGCAATAATGACTGATTTTGTATCTACCTGGATGAATGGAAATTCCAGGGTAAAAGATGTTCCGGCTTTTTCGCGGCTTTCCACCCGGATGTTACCGTCCAGCAGGTCTACCAGTTTTTTGGTGATAGGTAATCCGAGGCCGGTGCTGTTGCATTGGTTACCATCGCTTACAAAAGGTTCAAAAATGAGGGGCAACCGGTTGGCGGGAATACCACAACCTTCATCGGCGACAATCAGCTGCCAGCGATCTTTATTAATCAGTTTTGTTTTAATCACGATGTTTTTGTTGCTGGAAGTAAATTTGATGGCGTTGGCCAGGAGGTTGGTAACGATTTGGGAGAGCTTGTTTTTTTCACCCAGCATAATGGTGGGCATATTATTGCCTACCTCCAGCACTATTTTTGAACCATATATATTGGCCAGGTACTGATTGGCCAGTACAATCTGGTTGAGCCATGCCCGGAAGTTAAATACTTCATTATGTATTTCATCGAACTTCCCGGCTTCAATTTTCGCCATCTCCAATACATTATTAATAATACGCAGGCCCTGGTTACCGGCTGAATACAGACTTTCAATCAGCGGCCGGTAGGAACCGATGGCATCATCGGGTGGTGCAGCCATCAACAGCTGACCGGCGCCCAGCATGGTATTGAACGGCTGCCTCATTTCGTGGCTGGTTTCTCTCACATAAATACTTTTGGATACGTTGGCCCGTTCCAGTTCTTTGGAACGCACATCCAGTTCATCGCGTTGTTTCCGTAGTTCTTCACTATTGCCTCGGATAATTTCCAGCAATGCCTTGTAGTTACCTTCATATAAAACAATCACGAGTACATTCAGGATAATGCCAATCGGGAATACAATGCCGCGGATAGAAAAAGCATGGTTATTCATGGCCGGGAAAGGCGTTACGATCTGCCAGAGGTGATTCAGTTCAATACTTAAAATAGAAAATGCGGTGATGCCAATGCAAATGGCCCGTTGCAGCTTATGCTGAAACCGCAGGAAAGACAGCCCTATCATAAAAAAACCCACCTGCTGTACACCGGAGTCGTGGTCCATCTTCACACCGAAGTAAATAATGGCAACATTCTGCAGCATATAAAAAAGCAGGGCAGCTATTCCATAGTGGTGGTACCTGTTCAGCAACAATACCACCACAAAGGCAGTGGCTTCTAAACATCCGGCAAAGAAGATCTGAGAGGTACGGAAAATAAACAGATAGGCCGCCAATGTTCCGAATATAGCAAACAATGCTGTGATGATGCTGACCAGATTTACCGTATACAGATTTCTTTTTTGTTCTTTGCTTAGATGAGGAGTAAGCCCAATGTAACAAAGCTGGTTAATAACGTTTGAGGGTTTCATAATATGGTTTTTTTGGAATATAGCAAGCAAATGAGGTATTATCCCCTATTTTAGTTTAATTAAAATAGGGGAAATAGCTCATTGACAGGGTTAATACATCGTTAATCAGTTGTTAATCCAGATTTTTTAAGTTTTCAAATTGTTCCGCGTATCGGTAAGTTGTCTCTGACCAGATCTTGTTACCGAGGATCATCTGTTTAAGGTTTTCAATATACACTTTAAACAGTGCATTGTACGCACCGAAGTCTGGCGGCGTTTCGCAGAGTTCCAGGAACTGGGTCATGGCATCATTATGAATCCGGGCTGCCATATCAAAGGCGTCTGCCAGTGTACCTTTATATTCCTGGTGAATCACCAGTACCAGGTTCATCAGCTCGCCATCTTTGTATTCCTTGGCAGCGGAATAATAATCATTTGCCCAGGCCATGATGCCCACAGCCAGTTTACGCAACTGGAAAATATACGGGTGGGTATGCATTTCATGCGGGAATATACCGCCTGAAGCCAATTCCACCCACCCCAGCAATTGATACAATCCTACCAGGTCTTCCCGCAGGATCATGTAATAATCCACATTCGGATAGATCCCTCTGGCATTGAAAAAGCAACTGACGATGAGCGAATCGAAGAAGTCTTTGACATCAGCGATGTAGCGGCTTACCCATTCGGGGGAAGAAATCTCCAGCAACTCGGTACGCAACAGGGCAAACTGATGCAGCACGTCGTCGTCATTCTCCGGAGTTACCACATGCCCTTCCAGGGTTAAAATGGCTTTTTCGCAATGCAGCTGTACCTCGTGTGCATTTTTGCTCAAACCATGCAGGTCATCAAAAGCAAAAAACAGCAGGACGTGCCGGGCTGCTGCGCGCAACATTTTCTCTGATGCCGTCGGAAAAAAACGGGCCGTCAGTTCTCCGAAAGTAGATCGCTTGAATGCCGCTCTTAACTCCGGCGAAAGCGAGCTGTAGTCATCTGCCCATTCCTTGATTTTGTCTTCGATGTTTGCGATAAAAGGGCTTTCAATTACGCCAAATGGGCAGTAGAGAGGCAGGAGCCTACTAAAAGGCTTAACAGGTGTTGATAACATGAGCGTAGATTTTTACTGGTTAAAAATTGATGATTCGAAAAAAAATTTTAGCTGGAAATATGGTTATGGTATCGTCGTATTAATGGTTATGAAGCTCCAGTAATTTATCCTTTTTTTGTCCATTTTAGCTTTTTCAAAATACGAAAACATAGGACCTACAGGCTTTTATCACCTTCGGAAAAAGCAATCAAAATGCTGTCTCACAGATTAGTAAACCTTAGAAAAAAATGATTATAAAAAGGATTCAACATACATGACCTAGATAAATTAAGATTTCATAGTGATATAGGATCGCAGCAGACAGGTTGGAACCGTGCTGAACACAGGGCAGCCGGCGGGTTTGTTACGCCTGTTACTGCTATGGAGGTGCTTTATTATTGGCTTTTTTACTGCATTATGTTAGCGGTTAAAGCCGGCACATGGGGATTATACTGTTTTGAGGGCGCCTGTTATGGCCTTCTCTTTCTATAAATTGCAGGAGGCATTGGCATGTCCGGCCTGCTCCTGGCAGTGCTCAATAAGATGCTATAGTTGTAATTTTTTACGGCCTCCGGGTAACTACCGGCTATCACCAGGTAGTACCTGACATTTATTTGTAACACAGAACAATCCCGTCCCGCCTTTATGCCTTCCACAGCAACCGTCTGATTACTGGTAAGCATCTACCCCACTATTCCATTGACCTGCTTTATGCAGATCAATAAAAAAGCAACAATCATTACATCTCCTTCCCTTTTTCTGCTGCCCGGCATCATTCATTTTTGGAGGCATTACTACCGGTATCCCCTATACGACGTTTATTTTTGACCACGAGGTAGCCACATTACCTTCTATTTTCAGGGGGATTTTTCGTCAGGATGCAGGTAATCTTTTTTCCTTAGCTCACTCGTTCCGGGTGGATTATATGCGCATCGGGGATTATCCAAAGGGGTCCAACAGGGTTAGGAATATGCTGCAAACCCTTTACTGCAGGGAATATCCAAGCTCCTGTCCGGCGCCTTATTTGCATAACAAACATTCATAATATATATTTTTTAAAAAATATTTTGTCAAATAAAAAAAGATTCTCTACATTTGCATCCCGCAATTGACGGAAAGAGTTCTTAAAAAAGATTGCCCAGATGGCGGAATTGGTAGACGCGCTAGACTCAAAATCTTGTTTTCGAAAGGGAGTGCAGGTTCGATTCCTGTTCTGGGCACCAGTAAAAGCCTGATAATCAATAGATTATCAGGCTTTTTTGTTTGTATGATTGTCAAATTCCTTCTATTTTCCCGCTTCCAATCACTATTATTGACAAGCATTTGACACTCAGAATGACACTCAACAAACTACCCTCCAATGGGCTAGCACGCTACCTTTCAAAGGAATTTACATTACAAAAAGACAAACAATCTTTCAAGTAAAAATGACTGACACTTCTGATTGTCAAATTTTATTTCCCATTTATTGCTCCACGAAAAAATTATCAAAAATTCTCTTACCGGAAATTTTCGCCTATGTTAAACCAAAGGCGCAGAAAGAACGAAATCATAAGTTTTGGTATGGAAAGGATGGAAAATATTAGAAGATGCTTTCTGTATCAATGTTATACCGGCTTGGCTTATGTCCATTTGGAAAGTTGAACAAGACCCACATAGTAGAAAAGTATGGTCAATTGTGGAGAAATACAGTAAGGAAAAAAACTAAAGTCCCTATAAGTGTACCATTGTCAAACAAAGTCGTTAAAATTTTAAAATTCTTTCCATACAACAAAAAGCTGCTTTCTGTTCTACTAATCAGCGATATAGTATCTACTTAAAGGAACCTACTGATACTTGCGGAATCGATAAAAGCCTATGTACACACAGCCAGAATAATTTTTGGAATACTTTACAAGTAATATTTTTTTTTGGGGGGGGCATTTTTGTTGAAGGTGATTTTATTGAAAAAACTCTTATTTCGTCATGTTTCTTATAAAAGCCTTCGCTATGGCTCGCTTTTAAAATTCATTTTTTTTGATTGGCTCTAGCGGCTGATTGCGGGATGCAATTTTATATCATAGCGAAAAGCGAAAACTATTACATATATGGCTATATTGGAAAGTATAAATCAATACTTATGGACAACGATCTTTTAAAGGACGCCGCAAAGGATAGTCTGAAAGGGACTAAATATGAGAAATGGAGTTTGGATAATAAGGATTTAACACTTTTATCTGGATGGGTTAAGATAGCCGCGTTTATTGTGGAAGCGAAGATCTCAATTGAACACGCGATTGAATTGAATAAGAATGAGAAATTCGAGATTAGAGATTTTGTGTTAGCGACTGGCATGTACAAGAATTTCGTCATGTCGTATTCAAAATGCTTTAACAGTGCGGGAATAGGAAATATATCTCTGGATGCAAAAGACATTTATAAAGATAAAGTTGATTTATTACGATTGCATAATGTAATTATGAATGCAAGAAATACATATGTGGCTCATAACGATCATAATAATTCTGATGTTACACTATCCCTTACCTCCGAAGATGATAATTCAATTGTTTTGGCTCAAGTATATACAGTATCAACTCCTATAAATGAATTCAACGATTATAAGAACTTAATTTCCGTCTTAGAAGATGAAGTTATTTACCGATTCAATAAGAAGGTAGATAAAATACAGACAAAAATAGGAAAGAACATATTTTTTGAGTAGATATTGCGCTTGTAATTTTCCTTCATAACATTGTGTAACGAAGGCTTTCGAATTGAGAAAAAAAGTTAAAGTAGATGTAAATATTTGATTTGTCTTTATCATTTTTGCAATGCTACTTTCATGATTAATCAAATAATTTTAATTATGACAGAAATTTTAATTAATTCAAAATGCCCAGACATCAAATACCAGCAGATGTATAACTTGTTTATGGCATGCTATAGAGCGTTTTTTAAAAAATATTCTATAGTATCCAATTGGATACTTCAAACCAGAAGCTGAAAAACAGGAGTTTTTGAACCTAATTAAGTACAAGTTTATTGAGCAAATAGGAATTGATGTTAGCAAAGTTGAAGTTATAAACTTTGATCCACATTACGACAACATCGTTTTAAAAAATGAATTTATTGTTTACCTAAATTAGCTCCTGGATGGAGTGAAGCTCCCCATTAAACTACCGGTTAAAAGTATTAAATAATCGCTAATCTAATAAATACGAAAAATAAAAATCCACTAAAAATCAGCTTATTGGAATTCTAAATGAGCAGGAATCAGGCCAGCTAGGATGATCATGGCATCAGCCAGGGAATATGTTATCAGCAGCAATACAACTACCCGAAACTTGCCGTTAACCAACTAAAGAAATGGAAAAATATAGCGGCTACAATATAAGAAAATAGTTACTGAGCGGACCTTTCAGATTACGGCGATGAAAGGCGCTATAGCAAGCATGCGGAATACATATTTACGAGGGTATCTCCCATGCCCGCAGCAGCAGGGAGATACCCTCGTAAGCATTAATGCTGTCCTACAATTACCACATTGCCATTAGCAATATCCTGTGGTGTGACAACGTGTCTGATTCTGTAGGGAGGCATAAAAATAGCCAGTATTACATCTCCGGGAGATACCGGAACACTAGCTACCCCAAAGTGGTTGGTGCGGTAATGAATACCGGATGTACTGTTATATATATCAACAACACTTCCTGTATTCGATCCATAAGAAGTATGGAAGGTGATACGTACACTGGATGCTTTAACAGCTTTTGTTTCCGATTTTACGGGTGCAGGCATTGCACTGGCAAATAAAAAGACAATCGAAGCGCCAAGCATTAAAAGACTCTTTTTCATCATTGATTTTTTTGGTTAATTAAACAATATAAATAGAAGATACTTGTCTGCTAAAAGGCAGATTTGAACAAGTTTCGTAATAATGCTGAAGTAAAATCAGTGGCTAAAGCTTTCAGGTGACAACTGCTGAAATTCTTTTATAAAATGTGACACATGTATGGCTATACGGTTTTATTATTGCATGTTAAGTTCAACTTTTCTCGCTGGGTAATAACACAATGGGGCCGTCGTCAGGAATTCAGTTGCTATTCCATCACCTGGCATACCGCTATAAGGGCTTATCCCACATCACTATAATTGGCGCTTTCAAATTCGCTGGCAGTACAATTATATATAGGTGAAAGACTTGCAAACATCGACTCCCGGCGTAACATTACCTTTATTGGGGCACGGACTACTACCCTTTTTTTCTTCAACAGCTATAACCAATGCTACAGACACCGGCACAGCTCTGGTTAATTAAATAAAGGTTACAAGACTAATAAAAGCAGATTTCTTTTCATGGTTACGCATTTTTTAATAATTAAGACAGGTCTGACAATTGACAGTTTTTCCTATAAAACGGGCCTTGCATGAGAGGGACCATTTTGTGTATACTTATAAGCTGACTCGGTTTCTTATAAATTAAAATCTTAGATTGACAGTGTTTACGCAATGATAAAATTATGTGGTACTACTGCAACTTCTCAGCAGGAATAATTTTATTGAATATTTTTTTCCCTGTAATCAGATAACCGGGCTAAAAAACTACCCTGCAAAAAAATAACCTACGCCTTTATACACGCAAAAAAAAGAGGGAGCTACCCGCTCCCTCTTTTGCTATCGTTGTTTTAATTACTCTTCAAATAAAAACGTACATCATCAATATTACCAGGTATCTGCATCCGGTAGGAATTGGTACTGCCGGCGCCGGTCAATACCACTTCCTGTTCCTTATTGACCCACTCATTCCCTATTCTTACCCACCAGGAAAGTACATATTTACCCGGAAAAAGTCCTGTCAGCAGTTTATCGAAAAACATACCTGTTGGCGGCAAATCTTCGCTATCGCTGTCAAAACTTTTAGTACCCGTTCTGGCAATGTAACTCGTGATACCAGGGATATTTTCCGTTTCAAAGCTGGTGGCAAAGATATCCGGCTGGTTACCTTCATCTTTGGGAGCACTATATTTGTAGCTGATCACCTGTTTGATATTGCCTTTATGATCCCGAATGGCCTGCAACCGCTGGAAGTTATCGTACTCATAGTAGGTAATCTCTCCTTTGGCATTGGTAGTACTCAGTAATCCTATCAGCGGATCATACACGCAGGTGTTCATCTCCGCATCGATAGGATGCAGCCGGATTTCATCGATATAGCAATTGGTAGATTGAAAACGGAAAGTCGTCTGGCCGGAGATCACTTTTTCATACATGGACCAGCCATTATTATTGGGTCCGGAGATCTGCTTAAAACCATCCCCAGGCGCCGCATTAGCTGGCGACTTAAACCACATCGTCACCCGGTACTTTTTTGCCGGGTTCAGGTTGGTCTTGGTAATATATCCCGGTACGGCATCAAACATCATCGCCCTTTTACCTGTAACGGATACTGCTTCATTCAGTCCATCATAGACAAAGTTACCCGACTGCGCGGATTCAAAGCTGGAATAGGCAAAGTCATCTTCCTTCGCATTTTTCACTTCAGCAATCGGATAAATGTTATTGTTATCCCACAGGTAACCTGTCAGCTGTTCATGCTGCACTGCCCGGATAGGATTGCCCAATCTGTCAAAAGCATCGAAACGCACCTCTTCCTTATAATACCTGCCATCCCATCTCAGATCACCGGAAGCTACGGACGACTCGGAAAAGTCTGTCACGGATGCTGTCAGCTCTGTTTTCAGATACCGGATCGGCACCAGGTATTTGTTCTTTTCAATACCATATTGTGTCATCTCGCCAGACAACAGGCGACGCTGATTATTCACCTCTTTGAAGTTGGTTATTTCAAGTGGTGCTGCAATAATATTTTTCACCCGCATCCAATCCAGTTCCAGTGGTGGCGGTACATTACCAGTATTATTGAAGTAGTCCAGCGGATATTTATACTTCGTTACCAGCTTTTCATTCTGACTGGAGAAAGTATTTTTTTCCGTTACCCCCATATGGGTGTTGCTACCATAGCTATAATTCTCTACCGTAGTGATATTGCCGGCAGGACTATACCTGGTGGTAGTAGTGGACGTTGGTACATTGGCGCGATGGGCAATGATTTCATACTTACAATAAGACATATGGGACATATAGATCCCTTCATCATAGTTAATCAAATTGTAGGAAAGTCCATACACACTCTTTTTCTTTTTGATATTGCTCCCATCGTAGATCGCATACGTGTACACCACTTCCTCTTTGGGGCTACCAGCTGCATCCAGGGTGGTCTGTTTGATGAGCTTCCCTCTGCACCAATCCACATCCGGATGCGGCGGATAAGGATTCACATTGATCTGGTTACGATAGTGGACGATAGATCTCAGGTATTCCTGATAACTTTGCTCTGTACGAAAGTTGTTCCTATTCATGTTGTGATCCACATACCTGACAATGCTGGCATTATACAGGTTATAGGTAGGATCATCTCTGTCGCCGTATTTTGCCGGCATACTATATTCATACACCACACTCCCATTATTCTCTGCATTGTTATCGGAAGTACTTTTCTCCGTCACCCGCAAATAGCCCACCGGACTCCCCGCCGTAGCGCCCAGAATGCCCTGGGAAAAACTATACAGTTTTTGCTGATCCAGGGCTGCCTCTCCAAACACGGGGAGAGAAACCAATCGGCCACTGCTGGCGCCCCCCGCATCCGTATAGGTATATATTTTTACCAGCGAAGCCGTATTATCGCCCGCATTGGCGAAACTCCGGATACGTTTTATCCGCAGGCCGCCACCATAATAATCACAGTTTTCCAGCCGGAAGGCATGGGATTCATATTCATAGGCCACCCGTCCGCCAGTGGGATAGATAATACCAATCAGGGAACCGGTCTTCACTTGCGCAGTATCAGGCAATCTGTTGCCATAGAGCATCACCTGCTCTCCTGCCGGTGGGTTACAAGGCCGGTATACCCGAAACCGATCGCTTCCCGTCAAAGAAGGGTAATAGTAGAGCGTGGGGTCCAGACTGAGATTATTGGTAGCAGCATTGAAATAGCCCCACATATCCTGCTGAAAGGAAAAACGGTGCGGCAATGCCGTGCGCATATCGTACTGAAAAATGTAAGGCGGATTCTCCACAAAGTCGGTGCCTATCTCCGTTATTTTATCCAGCTTCAGGCGTTTATAGCCAACAGCGATATAATCCGGCGGCACCCGGATGGGAGGATTAGAGTTTACGAAAATCTCCTTGAACTTCTCTGTAGGAGGGCCTACAAAATAGGAGTAGTTCAGGCGAAAGGCTTTCTGCACCTTCGTTGTATTTTTATTACGGATCTCCACCTTAGAGATGGCATTATTGAAACTATAGGTATCCTCGCGCTGGTGTTGGGCAATAAAATTAATCTCTTCCTGTGCGGTTTCAATTTTACTGATCCTCTTTTTGTGTGTGGAAGTAGTGAGCCCCAAAGAAATAGTAGACACGCCTTCATAAGGTTTGCCGCTGATATAGGTGCCTTTTACCCTTCCTTCCGCCGGCCGGTTCCAGGAATATTCTGCTTCATCTTCATAGGTGAAGGTGATTTCTTCTTCATACACCGTTTTCACCGCAGATAAATACCAGGCAGAATTATACTTACTGATCGTATAGGAATAACTTTCTATATCCTGCATCGGATCATCCGGTCTATATCTCCAAAACATGTCCATCGTGGAATATGCCTTATTCTCCACATCTTCCACAGCATTAAAAAAATATTGGGTTCCATCATTATCGACGATCGTAAAAGCAACAATCTTTCCCTGCGCATCCAGGGTATGCGTCACCTGCATATCCTGGTTCGGAAATAACATGGCCCGTTGTACATTGCCTTCTATATCAAATACAAATTTTCCGGACTTATTACCGAAAGAAAAATAAAACAGATCGGGCTCCAGGTCATTCATCCCCTGCATGGAATATTTCGCCTGATTATAGTTGGCCTTCATTTTTTCCAGGGTAGCAAAGGTATATAACTGGTCTGCGCTATTGCCATCGAAGTCGCGCAACACTTCATATTTTCCCGACCAGAAACGACCGATCCGGGGATGCTCCGCACTGGGATCTGTCGATTCCGGCCGGTCTGTCAGCCTGCTGATCACCTCTCCTTTATTATAATCATCCGGAATATCCTTGACCACCCGGGTAATCACACCGCCGGCCGAAAGGCTCCAGTTGGTACCTACATTCGAGGCCTCTTCCTCCACTTTTACACCGCCTGCATGATAGCGCAGCTCAACAGGCAACGTATAGCCTTTCAGCTTTACTGTCCATAAGGGTATTTTAATTTCAGGTACACCCGTGTAGGTGCTGACCGGATTATCCACATACTTGGCCAGGGCCGATGGCGTCGCACTCGGTGGCATGACTATCCTGTTCTGGGCACAGGCAGGACGCCACCAGAGCAATGGTAATGCCAATAACAGATATTTATTTTTCATAGTAAAGAGATTCGTACAGATAAAGTTTACAATAGGTGTTTTAGTTGGATGTTCCAGCTACCGGCGAAGGGCAATATCAGTTCCCCTCCCGGCAGCTCCACTTCATAAGAATCCGGTAAGCACTTCTCCGCTTTCAGGGTAAAGCTACGTACCAATAACGGGCTAGCTAAACGCGGTTCACAACGGGTCGCCAGGATACTTGTCTGTCGTTTCATACACTTGAATAGGGACGATAATTTTATGGTACAGTAAATCGGGTAAAATTTAAAATCGGGCAATTTAGCATATTATCATGTACTTTTTCACAAACACCCGCTGCTTACACATCCGTCATTTTATCTACATTAAAAATGTACAAAAACCAGTACCGTACTTACTTTACACTTACAGTGTCTTGCTGCACACTGGTATTCCAGTGTAAATAATAAATAATATCCGCAGTACTGAATGACGAATCGGGAATTTTTTTCCATCACGATGGTTTGAGTAACCAGCTAATCAAGGGTACATGCTTTTGCTAAAAACAGTGATGAACAAATAAATGTATGGCAGACAATCATATCTGCCATACAGTAAAAACCCATTTTTTATTTATGGCAACTTAAACCGGATGTCATGAAACAGCGACAGTAACGTCTGATTACTCAAACTATCCAGGTGATGACCATACAGGTGAAATTGCAGCCGCCCACCATCATCCTTACGCAGGCTATCGACAAACATACCAGTTATTCCACCCTTGCGCACGTCCCGCGGAAAGGTAGTCTTGATACGGTACCCTGCAATGCTTTTATACAATACATTCTGTTTCCTGAACTCATCTATATCGGCATTCGGCTTATTTGTGTAGACGATGACTGCAGGATCTACCAGCGATGTATCCAGCGTATGCCGGAGCGAATCACTGTTGTAGGGATAATATACCAGCTCCGGATCAGTTTCCGCCAGATTATCTATACCATGTCCGAAACGGTAATACAACGTATCCCGCTGCTGCAGCAACAACATTCCACTGTCTCCCTCCGGTGATGCCGTCAGTACCTGCAGTGAAACATCCGCCGGATGCGCCAGGCTAAACCCAGGCGCCTGTAACACGGGTAGTTGAGTATCTGCCGAATGACAACCAGCCAGTAAAATACCAGCTGTCAGCCACCATTTAAAAACCTGCTTTTTTTGCCTTTTCCTGATCATAGGAGTTATTGGTTTTTTCCAGAAATTCTTTTGCTTCTTTTTGGGCATTTTTTGGTCCCATGTGGTGGCTACCATCCTGCATACCACCAAATACACCATACATTTGTTTCCTTTGTTTTTCTGTTGTCTTATTATTCTTCGGTGTAGGATTCATCATATTGGTATTATCACCCTCCACATGCGTCAGCCCCATATTATGCCCCATTTCATGCTGTACCAGGTTTTTATTACTGATAGATTTACCTTCCACTGCTGCCGTCTGCCCCTGTAGTTCGGCCCGTCCGGCTGGTTCCAGCTTATCAGTAGGTTTACTCTTCTGTACATCATCTACCACCAGCATCACATTTTCCGCGTTATTTACCTGGTTGATATTGGTAGCCATTTTATGTTCGATGCTTACATTCACGATCATTTTCATATCCTGCTTCGCTCCTGCCTCTCCTTTCTTTACATCCAATGTCGTACTATAAGTAGCATCATTATAACCAGATCCTGCTACCTGCGTTGCATTGTAAATGCTGGTACCGGAAAGATTAATCACGTTGTATTTAATACTGATATCCACCGTCCGGGTAATCGCACCGGTTTTGGCATCCTTCGTGGTTTTAATCACCACATCATAATCCGTATTCCCATCAGGATCTACTTTGGTAATAGGATTGTTCCGTACGTAGGTATACGGGCTGACATCAATAGATTTATCCAGCAACGGATCTATCGAATGCCACCTGCCCAGCTGCGCATCATACATCCTTTTTCCGTAATCATACCACTCCAGCCCACTCTCATCCGCAAACTCTTTTTGCTGCAACTCCTTGCCATTATACTTGCTCCGGTTCTCCGGGTACTTTCCACCCGTAAGCGCCGTACCACTGATGCCTGCCATGGTCAATCCAAACGGATAATAATGCGTTTCCTCCAGGATAGGCCCGGGACTTAATCCCGCGGTGACATTATCGAAATAAACATCCTGTGCACTTTCATTCGACGTATATACATACAGGTAACCACTCCGCTTCATTACCGTCTTTTCCTGTACCAATGTCTGCAACTGGTCCGGCGTCGCCTTCACAGATTTCACACCGCTGTTTTCATCCACTAATTTAAACTGTTCATCAAACAGTACAAAGTTCAGATAAGCTTTAGGCTTATCCGTGTTGTAGCGCTCCGGATCTTTTTCTTTCATCCGCTGGTAATCATGCTGATAGAAATTGGTCGTGAAAGGCGTAGTCGCTGCCTGCCCTGCCACTCCGTGCGCACCGGCTTCCTGTATACCGCTGCCACTGAAAGCAGCAGCCAGGTCGGCCAGCATCGTTTCCGCCGGCGCCATGGCCTGCTTATTGTCTGCTGGCCCCTGCGATTTATAGAATGCCTGGGCGCCCAGCTGTACGGTATCTCCTGCCATCACTTTCAATACGAGGGAAGGCCCTATTTTTTTACCACCGGATTTTGCATTCAGCTTCGCCAGGAACTCATTCTTATCCCCTGCCTGCGCACCCGGATACCCTGCGGGTTTAGGCGCACGGGTTTCTTCTATATTGCTGAAAAGCGCATTTTCTTTCGCGGCACTGGCCTTTTCCATGGTGGCGGCGTACAGGCTGAAATCCGTTTGCTCCGTCAGTATCATCCGTGTGCTCTGCTGGTGATCGCGGACAAAATAATCATATACCGGTGCTCCAGGCTGCCCTGCTTTGACTACCCAGCGCACACGCCCTTCCTCATGCGGAAAATGCTGTAAAGTATCATTTCTATAGATAAACCCACCCATATAATCCGTTACCGTACGTTTTACCGGATTCACTGTTTTATCCTCTACGGTTTTACGCAGCTTATTGCCGGCCGCATCATACTGATAGTAAATAATACCCTTACTACCCATATCTACCTTGTCCGGCAGATTCAGGTAATTGTAGGTAATGCCGTTCAGTGCAATCCCTTTATTCAGGTCCTGGATCAGATTCCCGTTTTTATCATAGTCATAGTCCTGGTTATTCTTGCCATTCAACTCTTTGAAGTCGCCCAGCACCGATGAAGGATCTACCACATCATCCACTACCCCCTGCAGGCGGTTACCATCATTACGATAGGTATAGGTCAGCTTGTCGATAGCATTGCTGGTACCATTTTTCATACCGTGCTGCGTCATGGCTTTGATATTCCCATTGGCATCATAGGCCGTATTAGGGTCAGTACCATTACCCAGTACCACGTCAAAGTTCACCCCGCGACTATTATCCCAGATATTATACAGTTGGGCAAAATCCGCCTTTAACAGCCGGTTGGCAGCATCATAGGTATAGCCATAGGAACGGCGCTGGCCATCTCCTTTACTTCTCCAGGTGACGCCGGCAATATTGCCGTTGAGCTGGTTAGTCGTATAGCCATAATCGTAAGACAGCTCCATACCAAAGAAATGCGCTACATCCGACTGTATATAGTTCTTGTTAATTCCTTTCAGCCAGCCCCGGATATTGTAGTCATATTCCAGGGATTCGAGGTTATTCCCCAGGGTCTTTTTCTTCAGCAGTCCCAGCTCATTATATTCATTTACTACCAGGGTTTTCACAGGCAGGCTGTTTAGCTGTTGCTGTATCTTCGTCACCCGGTTGCCATGATCATAGCTCATCAGCGTCAATATCCGGGTGGCCGGCGTCTGGGTACTTTTCACATTGGCATGATGCAAATAGGTAGCCACCACCTTATCACTGAAATTATAACGGGTACTCACAGCATCCCGGCTACCACTGAGATTATCGGAGATCACCTGTATAACCCTTCCTTTCGCATCATAGTAGGTAGTTGCCAGCAACCACTGATCGGTATTTAATACCCTCACCTTCTGACCGGTGATCTGTCCCCAGCCCGTACCGTTGGTGGTGCTGATTGGTTCCGCATTCGGCTCGCCGGTGATGAGCTTATCCATATCCGTATTCCGGAAAGGCTGCGCGCCGGCATAATCATAGTTATCATAGTAAGTATAGCTCAACGGGGTCAGTTTCGCCTGATCCAATACTGGTACCGGGTTTGCACCGGTTAAGGCATCCAGCGTATTTTGCAGTGTTTGCCGGCTGTCGGGCACATTATACAGCGCCTTCATGGTAACCCGGTCCAATGCATCATACAGGGTCACCAGCCATTGATTTTTAGCGGCCATCACGGCATCCCTGAAAAACACCTGACGGTTACGGGTATCATGCACCAGTTCCGTAGGCACCTGCACCCCCGGCACCCATTTTTCAATCATGCGTTTACGACCATCATAGCGGTATTGAAAACACAGCTCCGCGACCACGGTGGCATTCAGCTGCCAGTTGTTACCGGCAAGCCAGGCGACTGCCTTAGGCGATAATACAAAACGCAGGTTATTCAGGTCATCGTAGATATAATAAGTACTCAGCCAGCCACTATGCCCTGTAGCAACGGTAGGTTGTACCTGTACTTTTTTCAGCACTACCTGCCCTTCCTTATCTTTGAACTCTACTACGCTGAATCCTCTTTCATCTTTCAATACCTCTTTATACAGGGTACCAGGCGCATAGCTACCGGATCTTACCGGCATACCACCGGCGGCCGGTAAAGTCCAGCTGATAACGGTATCCGTAACCGCATTTACCTGGTATTCATTGGTAACAGGTTTATTACCGCCTACGCTGCCCCAGCTGTTACCCGGCGCAAAGTTTCTCAGGGGCCTGTTGAGCGGAGAGCCATCAAAAGCCGTCTCCGCATAATGCACCTGTTCTTTGTTGCCATAGGTGGTATTCATAAAAGAAGCCTGTTCTGTAAAAGGCTGTTGCTTAAACTGTCCGTCGGCACCCGTAGCTACATAAGGCAGGTATTGATAACGCTCACGCCCAAACGCATCATAAACGACAGGGGTCACCAGGTCTTTTTTTGCCGGACTGCTCCCCTTACCAACAGTCTGCAGCAACCTGCCCAATCCATCGAAATACTGCGTAGTTTGTTTCACCTGTGTCACATCCACATTGCTGATCACTACAGCCACATCTGTAAATGGTTTGAATGGCTCCCAGGTGCGTACATAGTTAATAACATTATTCGTATAGCCGGGAGGGGTAGGCTGAACGGGAACAACAGGTTGCTTACTATTGTTATCCGGCCGGTTCTGGGCCTCCAGCACCAGCGGGCCAGCCATACATAGCCCGCATAGGGCCGGTAACAAGATACTTATGCGTTGTTTCATAAAATTCAATAGGTATAAGTATTTTAAGTACAGAAATCCAGGTGTTATCACTTATATACCGCCTCTCTTTCTTATCAGGTTCACTTATTTCATAGGTAGTGACAGGCTTTATAAGGGTTCGTTATTTAACAGCATAAGTACTGATGATATACATGTTATTACAGGGTCAATCATCGCGATACCATCATATCTGCCCGTAAATAATATAATTAATGACAGTATCAAATATCAAATCGGGAAATTTTTATCATCATGATGTTTTGAGTAGATAAACTTTTCTCTCATGCCATTGCTATATTCAAAGTGTTTTAAACGCTTTTTCCAATCGCACTATCCGGATAATCCTGTTTCGTTTTCTCCAATAAAAAAAGCTGCCTCAAAATTGTTTTTGAGACAGCCCTGTTACAGTAATATGCGGTTCTTTTATTTTTTACGTTTATTCATATGCTGTTCCAGCTTTTCAATACGCTGATGCTGTGCATCAATGGTTTTTTGTTGCTGAATCATATACAAAGTAAGTTCTTCTACTTTTTGCAGGAGTTGTTTATTGATGTCACCCAGATCCAGCCCATTCTTTTCAATTTCAACAGCAGCAGGTATATCGGGCAGGTGGCGGTGTATTTTAATATAGCTTTCTACCGATCCCAGGGAAGGCAGTTGATAATCCGGATGAAATACAAAATCGGCCCAGGATTCCTGGGTTACTTTTATTTTACGGGCGGCGATGACTCCTTCTACCGCCAATTTATAGTTCCCCGGATTAAGGGTACCTATTCCTACATTACCACTACGCATGGTTTGATAGGGAGATGCCAGGATAATATTACCATCGGGTCTGAATATCAGTGGGGTATAATAACCACCGCCGGAGCGGACACCGTAAAATTCGAGGGAAGTCAGCGCACTGCCACCTCCGGAGAAATAGGCATCTTTTCGGTGAGAAATAATCCAGGTATCGACGTTGTTACCTGGAATGGGGGTGGCTCCTTTTGAAGAGAACATGATATCACTGTAAGCATTTACATCTCCATCACTCAGCAACTGTATACCGTTCCTGGTGGCACCCATATCGAGCGTTAATTTCTGCGCAGGGCTGGTAGTACCAATACCTACATTACCGGTTGCAGGAAAGGTATTCTGTGCCTGCAAGGTAATTTGGATAAATGAACCCAGCAGGAAGGTACAGGAAAAAATAAGGTGGTTTCTTTTCATTATATCGGATTTTACTATTTCATGGTTCTCCAGGATAACATAAACCGGATGATGCCGGCTATGCTATTGCATACGGACAAATTACAATAAATGCTTAAACAGGTGATGACATTTACAGTCCAATAATAGTAACACAACCGCCATGCTGTGAGCCGGTTGCTTTAAAGCCCGTTATGAGCTGTTTTCACGAAGGTTCATACCTCCTTATCAAGCCATCATTTCAGGGGAAAATACCGTTACAGTATCCATCACGGATACTGTAACAGCATTTCATCATACAATTTTATTAACCCATGAACTTGCACTTGTAGAAGAACATGACGGCAACAGGCTGGCATTTGCAGGATTCACCATATGCAGTACAGGTATTGGGGAACCAATCCGGAATACAACGCCCCTGGGCATTGCAGTCTGCGGCCATTTGATTAAGACCACCAATTACTTTTCTCAAGGCATTTCTTTCCAAAATGATACCAATAGGTTTTTGTTTTTTCATCTTGTCAGGTTTTTAATATGAGGGAATAGCTGCTGCGGTTAACAGAGCAGCAGGAATAAACAGGGAGATTGTAGGTCATAGTATATCATGCTATATACGCAATATGCTACAGTAAAGCTGGGATCACAGATATTAAAATAACGTCTTTCACCGATAGCCTGTTTTAGGGTGTAATATATAGGCTCTTTCTAGCCTACATACTTGCACCTGAATATGGGTATAATCATGTAAGTTAACAGGTTACATTTACACAGCTCACCGTGTGCCATACATGTATTGGGCACCATATCCGGAATACAACGCCCCTGGGCGTTGCAGGCTGCGGCCATTTGATTAAGACCTCCAATTACTTTTCTCAAGGCATTTCTTTCCAAAGTAATACCAATAGGTTTTTGTTTTTTCATCTTGTTAGGTTTTTAATATGAGAGAATAGCTGCTGCGGTTAACAGGGCAGCAGGAATAAACAGGGAGGTTGTGGGGCATAGTATATCATACTATATACGCAATATGCTACAGTAAAGCTGGAATCACAGGTATCAAACAATAACAGATGCAAAATTATTTCACATGACTGATGTAGATATGCACTGGTTGGCGGGAAACAGGATTATATCAGCTATCGCGATGACAACGATAAGTGGGCGATGTATTGCCATCTTTGCATTGCCATAACAGCACAGGAGTGCTATTATTTTGCGGAGGTAGGATACCCGACCGGATACGCAAACAAAGGATTATTTATCTGCTGGAATTGACAACATTATTTCAAGCGGCAGATAAGACCGGACCATTTTAATGCGCCGGCGTTTTGCTCAAACATACAGCAAATACAATGATCGTTTATTCTTAACCGTCATACTCCTCTTCCTCATCTTTACAAGTAGCATCATTCCCGAAATGCATCCGGTGATCGCAGTGACATCCAATATATTTACTCCGGCACTTAAATAGTAGTCACTCAAAATCCCAAAAAACATGAAACAGCTACATGCAAAAAAATTAACCAGAGCTAAGATGAAAGCAATTCTGGGAGGTAGGAAAGCAGGAGCCCTATGCCCCGAGCCATGCAGACCAGCCTCCTGCTATTTAGGCGGCGGCATTACTGGTCAATGCAGATCAAATTCTCTCGGAACCAGGTGCTATTGTGCAGGTGCAGGCATGGAAGATCCGGAAGATCTGTAATCAGTTATCTTGTTGCTTAGGTCTATTGGAATCAATAGACCTAAGTTTAATTTGCAGGTATTTTTTCTAAACAGGCTACATAAAAAATTATCGTTTATACTTAAACGTTACATCTTCTATTATCATCTTTACAAGTAATATCACTCCCCAAAATCCTCCTATAATCGCAGTGGCATCCAATATATTTGTTCCGGCACTTAAATAGTTGTCACTCAAAATCCCGAAAAAAAATGAAACAGTTACATGCAAAAAAATTAACCAGAGCTAAGATGAAAGCAGTGCTGGGAGGTATGAAAGCGGGCGGTCAATGCGGCGAGCCATGCAGAGAAGGTTCCTGCTATTTAGGTGGCGGTATTATTGGCCAATGCAGAAGAAACACACTGGGAACCAGATGCTATTGCGCAGGCGCAAGCATGGAAGATCCGGAAGATCTGTAATCAGTTATTTTGTTGCTTAGGTCTATTGGAATCAATAGGCCTAAGCAGTTGTCTTTTATACTGTCTATTGCCATTTGCCAGCTCCCGGTATGATCATCGTTGCCAACCGGTGTATCAGTACACACTTTGCTGCCATACCCAACCAACAGGCTATCCCCTCCTCTCCGGTATCTGTGAACAAGCCCTCGTTATCGTCCTTTTTCTCCGTTCTGTATTTTTGTCTTGTTTGCCCCTGAATTTGTCAAATACGCCCCTCTTTAGTTCGCGGATATTGTGCTTACTTGCATACTAAATCATACGATCTGAATCGCCTTAAAAACTATCAACGATGATGACAATCTTTCATGAACCTTCGAGAAACGCACTGATTAACAGAATCCAATCCCTGGATCACACGGCTACTGCACAATGGGGCAAAATGAACCTCTACCAGATGCTCAGACATGTCACCATCTGGAATGAATGGATACAAGGTAAAAGTGACAAAGTATATAAGCAGGAATTACTGGGGCGCATCTTTGGTAAGATGGCACTCCGGAACATGATCAAAGACGAGAAACCCATCAAGAAAAATCTGCCTACCGGAAAGGGATTTACCGTACAGGAGAGAACCGGCGACATTGCCACCTTAAAGATAATCTGGAGTAAGCTGCTGGCAGATTATGCGCACTACTCCAATCCCTACTTTATTCACGACTTCTTTGGCAAGATGAGCGAAGCAGAAATTGGCGTACTGGTATATAAGCATATGGATCATCATTTACGGCAATTTGGGAGATGATGATACGGGACGATGCTGTCATCGTTATATTCCCTGCCACTCCCCGCTAAGCAACAGTCCGGCTTAAACAGGTCAGTCATCTACCTTATCCAACCAGCCAATACCCGGAAGTTTAATGACCATTTCCGGAATAACCAAAGTAGCGTTATGCGCTTTCGTATAAGATATACCGCTTACAGCAGCCATGGCCGCTGTAAGCGGTGTACTGTTCAAATGCTGCTGGTAATTTTTGCTTGCAGGCGTAAAATAACATATCCGCTGAATCTGCCATCAGTATACATTACAGCCTACCTGTCATTTATTTTAAAGTAAATTTAATTTATAACTATACCTACTTAATTGATTTGATACTATTTTTGCGCCCACATGATGAGACTATTAATCGCTTGTATACTATCATTTTACTTTCTTTTATCAGGAGGGTATGCCCATGCAGGCAAGGTTCGCATGGATCATTCGTCCCGATGGGAGGTCAAAAACACCGTAAACGGGGAACCCGCTGCCATGCAGGCTAACGAGACTGCAATAAGCGCTGTTCCTGACAGTAAAGGAAGTATCAATGACCGGATAAAGGCAACGGAAATCGAAGAGGATAATGATTCGGAAACTTTCAGGAAACTGTTAGCAACCGGCATTGTCCGCATTACGGCTTTTTATTCCCTCCAGCCAGGATGTTGTTTTTCCAGCATCGCCCCCCTCTCCTCCTTTGTTCATGCATGCTATGCCGCGGCTGACAAATTTATTGTGCTCCGCGTCATCAGGATCTGATCCTTATCTCCCAACAGGCAATTCCTCATTGCCTTCCCCTTCTAATACCGGTATTTATGGCATTATCTGCATAGCCTGACTATGCGGTCAGGATTGTCATGTCATATCCGGTATAAATATTCAAGCCAACCCGAATTAAGCATCATATATTATGAAAAGAATCATCATGCTCATGGGCTTGTATGCATTACTGTGCCATACAAGCTGTAAGTCATCAAAAGGAGAAGAAAAAGAAGCTGCCGGCAAATTTCTGGTTACCAGCCCGGTGAAAATGGACACCTCCGTTACCAGGGAATATGTCTGTCAGATAAGTTCCATACGCAATATTGAACTGAGAGCGCAGGAAAAAGGCTATCTGCAGCGTATTGCGGTAGATGAAGGCCAGTCTGTAAAAGCAGGACAACTATTGTTCAGCATTATGCCGCAGCTGTATGAAGCCGAGCAGCAAAAAGCAGCGGCAGAAGCCAGGGCAGCAGAAATTGAAGTACAGAATATCCAGGCACTGGCAGATAAAAACATCGTATCCCAGAATGAACTGGCATTGGCCAAAGCCAAGCTGCAAAAGGCCCAGGCAGAATTATCACTGGCCAAAGTACACCTGGCATTTACCACCATAAAAGCCCCTTTCGACGGTATCATTGACCGGCTGCATTTAAAACAGGGCAGCCTTGTAGGAGAAGGCGACCTGCTCTCTACCCTCTCAGACAACAGCCGCATGTGGGTCTATTTTAATGTTTCTGAACCTGAATACCTGGATTATGAAGCGAGTATAAAATCCAAAGGCGAGATGAAAGTAAATCTGCTGATGGCCAACAAACAGGTATTCAAATATCCGGGCGTAGTGGAAACAATCGAAGGCGAGTTTAACCACGAAACCGGCAATATCGCATTCAGGGCCACCTTTCCCAACCCCGATCAACTGCTGAGACACGGAGAAACCGGTAGCATTCTGATGAACATGCCACTAAAAGATGCGCTGATCATTCCTCAGAAAGCCACCATGGAAATTATGGACAAGAAATATGTTTTTGTAGTAACCAAAGATAATGTGGTAAAGTTAAGACCGATCACCATCGCCGCTGAAATGCCTGATCTCTATGTCATAAAAGAGGGTTTGGCTGCAAACGAAAAAATATTACTGGAAGGTTTACGTAAAGTAAAAGACAATGATAAAATATCGTTTGACTATGAGGAGCCTGGTCAGGTAATCTCCCATTTGAAATTGCCAACGGAATAATGTAACCATCCAAAAAGCGAGAGAAATGTTCAATATATTTATGAAAAGGCCCGTCTTTGCGATAGTGATATCACTTGTCATTATCTTCATGGGCGTACTGGCTATTAACACACTACCTACCTCACAGTTCCCTTCCATTGCTCCGCCCAGGGTAATGGTGAGTGTAGCGTATCCCGGAGCCAGCGCCGACGTGCTGGTTAAATCCGTACTCATACCGCTGGAGAAATCCGTGAATGGTGTACCGGGAATGAAGTATATGACCTCCGATGCCACCAGTGCCGGTGAAGCAAACATACAGGTAGTTTTTGATCTGGGAACAGATCCCAACCAGGCAGTTGTAAATGTGAAGAACCGTATTGAACAGGTGACGAACCGGTTACCTGAGCTGGTGCAACGGGAAGGCGTAGTCGTTAACATCCTTCAGCCCAACATGCTGATGTATGTGAACGTATACAGCAAAGATCCCAAAGCAGATGAAAACTTCCTGTACAACTATTCCAATGTTAACATTTTACGGGAGCTTAGCAGGGTAAAAGGTATCGGCAATGCCCAGATACTGGGTAGCCGGCAGTATGCCATGCGTATCTGGCTGAAACCAGACAGGATGCGGGCATACAATGTATCAACGGATGAAGTCATGGCAGCATTGGGTAACCAGAGTGTAATCGGCTCCCCCGGAAGACTCGGCAGAAGCGATGGTAAACGTTCGGAAGCGCTCGAATATGTATTGACCTACGAGGGAAGATACAATAAGCCGGAACAATACCAGGATGTGATCATCAAGGCCAATCCCAACGGCGAATTGCTCCGGTTGAAAGATGTGGCAGATGTGGAACTGGGAAGTGAATTCTATGATATTTACTCCAACCTCAACAGCCACCCTTCTGCCGCCATCATGCTGAAGCAAACCTACGGTAGTAATGCCAGCGACGTCATTAAGGAAGTGAAAGCCAAATTGGAGGAATTAAAAGCCTCTTTCCCACCAGGCATGGATTATGAGATCAGTTATGATGTGTCCAACTTCCTCGATGCCTCCATCGAAAAAGTAATCCATACCCTGGGAGAAGCCTTTGTACTGGTAGCCATTGTGGTGTTCCTGTTTCTGGGCGACTGGCGTTCTACCCTGATTCCAACACTCGCTGTGCCGGTATCCCTGATAGGCGCCTTCTTTTTCATGCAGCTGTTCGGCCTGACCATCAATCTGATTACCTTATTCGCACTGGTACTGGCCATCGGTATTGTGGTAGATAATGCCATTGTGGTGATTGAAGCGGTGCATGCCAAAATGGAAGAAGAACACCTTTCGCCTTATGCAGCCACCAGAAAAGCCTTGTATGAAATCAGCGGAGCTATTGTGGCAATCACATTTGTGATGGCCGCCGTATTTATTCCGGTAGCATTCATGTCGGGACCTGTAGGTATCTTCTATCGGCAGTTTTCTATTACCATGGCCACTTCTATTGTACTTTCGGGTATAGTGGCGCTGACGCTCACACCGGTGCTTTGTGCCATTCTGCTCAAAAACAACCACGGCCAGCCCAGGAAAAAAACGCCGGTCGATAAACTCCTCGATGTCTTTAACAGAGGGTTCGAAAAACTCACGGGCAGGTATACACGACTCATGGAAAAGATCGTAAACCGGCGGGTAATCACGTTCGGTATCCTGCTGGCATTCGGGCTGGGCATCTTCGGTATCGGGCAAACGCTTCCTTCCGGCTTTATCCCCAGTGAAGACCAGGGTATGATCTATGCCATCATCCAAACACCTCCGGGCGCTACGCTGGAAAGAACAAACGAGCTGGCCCGCAAGGTGCAGGAGATTGCATCACACGTGGACGGCATCCAGTCTGTTTCCGCACTGGCTGGTTATGAAGTGCTGACGGAAGGCCGCGGCTCCAATGCAGGTACCTGTCTGATCAATCTCAAAGGCTGGTCCGCGCGCAAGCATTCTGTGAACCAGATCATTGCTGAACTGGAAGAAAAATGCCGGGATATTCCCGGCGCCACCATAGAGTTCTTCGGTCCTCCTGCAGTACCGGGCTATGGTGCGGCAGGTGGTTTCTCTCTGCGGTTGCTGGACAAAACCAACGGTGACGACTATAAGGAAATGGAAAAAGTGAATGATGAATTTATGGCTGCCTTGAAAAAACGGAAAGAATTAACAGGCCTCTTCACTTTTTACAGCGCCAACTATCCGCAATATGAGCTGAATATAGATAATCAGGCAGCTATGCAGAAAGGGGTTTCTATTGGTAAAGCCATGGACAATCTGTCTATCCTGGTGGGTAGTACCTACGAACAGGGCTTCATCCGGTTTGGTAACTTCTTTAAGGTATATGTGCAGGCAGCACCTGAATACAGAAGGCTACCGGAAGACCTGATGAAGTTATATGTAAAAAATAACCGGGACGAAATGGTGCCTTATGCGGCCTTTATGAGTATCAAAAAAGGGCATGGTCTCAATGAAATCACCCGATACAATATGTACAACTCATCTGCTATCCGGGGAGAACCAGCGGCAGGATACAGCAGCGGCGAAGCCATCCGGATTATCCAGGAAGTAGCCGCTCAGACACTGCCGCATGGTTACGGCATTGACTGGGAAGGTTTGTCTAAGGATGAAGCAGGCAGAGGAAATGAAGCCCTCTATATCTTCCTGATTGTATTGTTCTTTGTATACCTGATCCTGGCCGCCCAGTATGAAAGTTTCATACTGCCATTGGCGGTAGTGCTTTCATTACCGGCGGGTGTTTTCGGTTCCTTTTTGCTGCTTAAGGTAATGGGCTTGTCGAACGATATATATGCACAGGTAGGCCTGATTATGCTCGTGGGGCTGTTAGGAAAAAATGCCGTATTGATCGTAGAATTTGCCGCTCAGCTGCACCGCTCAGGCGCCTCCGTATTTGAAGCTGCCATAGCTGGCGCCAAAACACGTTTCCGTCCGATATTAATGACCTCCCTTGCCTTTATTGCGGGCCTGATTCCACTGGTTTTTGCCAGCGGCCCCGGGGCTATTGGCAACCGGACGATTGGCGCCGCCTCACTCGGCGGGATGCTCATAGGTACCCTCTTCGGCGTGATACTCATTCCCGGATTGTATTACATATTCGGCAGTATTGCAGCGAAGCGTAAACTGATTAAAGACGAAGACGAGAAACCGCTCACCGAACGTAAGATTATCATCGTTGAAGCCGAAAGATATAACCCAGGAAATTAATGATCATGTCAGGAAAAAAATTCAAATACATAGGCATTGTCTGTCTTTCCGCCATCTATGCCGCCTGTAAGGTGCCAGACCTGGCAGAAAAAAAAGTCAGCAATACAATACCCGCGCATTACAATCATTCGCAGGACACCAGCAACACTTCCCGGATCAGGTGGAACGAATACTTTACAGACACGCACCTGATAGCCCTGATAGATACTGCATTGCAAAATAATCAGGAGCTGCATATAACATGGCAGGAAATCGAAATTGCCAGGAACGAAGTCAGGGCAAGAAAAGGAGAATACCTGCCGTTTGTAGGCATCAGAGGCGGCGTAGGGCTCGACAAGGTAGCCCGGTATACCAATACCGGCGCCTTTGAAGCCAATACGGAGATCAAGCCGGGAAAGGAAATGCCGGATCCTTTACCAGACTACCAGTTGGGGATATATGCCAACTGGGAGCTGGATATCTGGCATAAACTCCATAATGCCCAAAAGGCTGCTGTAGCCCGCTATCTGTCTACCGTGGAAGGCAGGAATTTTGTGATTACCAATCTGGTAGCAGAAATAGCCAACTCCTATTATGAGTTACTCGCACTGGACAACCAGCTGGAGATCGTCAATAAGAATATAGCCATCCAGCAAAATGCGCTGGAAATTGTAAAACTGGAGAAAGTATCTGCCCGGGTAACGGAGCTGGCTGTACGAAAATTTGAAGCAGAAGTACTAAAAACACAAAGTCTGCAATATGATATACAACAGCAGATTACGGAAACAGAAAACAGGATCAATTTTCTGCTGGCCCGCTCTTCGCAACCCATCCTGAGAGATGGGCAACGTTTTAACGAGTTGATACCAGCTGTTGTTCACGGCGGTATCCCCTCACAGCTATTGGCCAACAGACCGGATATCAGACAGGCAGAACTGGCACTGACAGCAGCCCGGCTGGATATAAAGGTGGCGAAAGCACAATTTTATCCTTCGCTGAGCATTTCAGCGGCTATCGGCTATCGGGCATTTAATCCTTCTTATCTGCTAAAAACACCGGAGTCAATCCTGTATTCACTGGCAGGCGACCTGGTGGCGCCACTGGTCAACCGGAATGCGATAAAAGCCACCTATAGCAGTGCCAACGCCAGACAGATACAGGCCGTCTACAATTATGAACGCACGATCCTGCATGCTTACTTTGAAGTAGCCAACCAACTGGCGAAGATCAACAATCTTGAAAAAAGCTATGATCTCAAATCGAAGCAGGTAGCTGCACTGACCCAGTCCATCAATATTTCCAATGATCTGTTTAAATCAGCCCGGGCGGATTACATGGAAGTACTGATGACACAACGGGATGCGCTGGAATCAAAATTTGAACTGATCGAAACCAAAAAACAACAGCTGAATGCGATGGTGAATATTTATCAGGCCCTGGGAGGTGGATGGAATTAACTATAGTGGTAAATAAATAACAACAATAGCCGGCCTGGTTGCCGGCTATTGTTGTTTGATAACCTGTTATGCTGTTACACTACAGGAAAGTATACCTTACCCCCACCTGCATCTGTACCCGTGAGCCAAAATAATCTACACTATATGGCATACCGGGATCATCGAAAGTGAATACCGGATAGTTATCTTTATTTTGCTGCGGCGGAAACAACACCGGCGTCAGCCCCACACTGCTGGTGGAATTAAACGTATTGGGAGAAAAATATTGAATACCCCAGTTCTTATGGAGCAAATTGGTCAGGTTCATCACATCCGCAGTAATGGTAATAAAGCGGGACTTACTTTTATTTAAAAATAAATCGTGCGCTACATGCAGATCTGCCTGTATATTCCAGGGGGTGCGGCCTGCATTACGTGCCGTAAACTGCCCTCTTCTGCTGCTGAGATAAGCATTACCATCTATAAACGTATTAAATGCATCCGCCTGTACGGCTGCTGTTTTTGCAGGGAGGTCTTTAAAATAATGTACCGCTTCTTCCCGCTGCGGAATATAGACCAGCGACACCTGTTGCGGTAATCCCTGTATACTGTTATTAACAATACCATAGGTAAAAGGGCTGCCTGACTGCGCACTGAAAAACAGGCTGATATTGGTATTGCCGGCAGCTTTCCATTCCTGGTTGTAGCTGATGTTGGCGATAATACGATGCCGGATATCAAAATTACTATACGACAAAGCAGGATGATTGGGCACCAATGCCTGGTTCAGCTGCCAGTTACTTTCCATCGAATTGCGGACCCCATTGCTGAGATCTTTTGATTCACCATAGGTATACGATGCACTAACCTCCCATTTTGTACCGGCCTTTTTACTCACGGTACCGGTTACACTATATCTGTAACCCTGATTGGTATTGCTGAGCAAATAGGTATTGGAAAACCGCGGGTCTACGGTTCCATTGTAGACGGGCTGTTGCCGGGCGGTATCATATCCAAACCAGTACGCATTATCTTTCGTATTCAACTGCTGAAACAGTACATCTTTTATATTGCGGGTATACATCGCTTCTATCGTGAAGCGCCAGTCGTTTGCAGCGGCATAATCTATACCTACACTGGTACGTAACACCTGCGGTAGTACGAAATTATTATCAACCAGATCCACCTGTGTTTTACCGCTGTTGGGATTGTTGATAACAGCCCCGTTTTGTTCAATGAAATGACCGATGCCATTGGGGCCTGGCCGAAGCGCATCACTACCGCCGGCAAAGGGTTTCTGGTCTGCACGCTGATCAAAGGCACCGTAACTGTCGCCGGTATTGTAGTAGGCATAGGCCAGCCACGCGAAGGGTATCCGACCGGTAAAGAGGCCGGCCCCGCCGCGGAGTATCAGGTTCCGGTCGCCCAATACGTCGTAGCGGAAACCTATTCTGGGTGAAAGCTGCACTTTATTAAGAAAGCCGTTGGTCAGTCTGCTCAATGGCGTATAGGTATACGTTCCACCAAAGTTGGCATCCATGCGGATATCTCTTACTTTATCGCTGAGTAAAGGCGCTACCGGCAGATGTGTAAAGTCTGCCCGCAGCCCCGGCGTCACCTGGAGCCGGTCGTTCACCCGAATTTCATCCTGTACATACAGGCTGTACATATTCACCTTGAAGGTGGCTGCAGGATGTGCAAGGAGGTAGTCGCGCGTATTGTCGGTATAGTTATAATTGCCACGCACCCGGTATGGGTTATTGCGCATAAAATCTGCTATGCTTAAATAGTCCACCCGGCCATTCCAGCTATTGACAAATCCATAGCGGATATTATACAACTCGTTGTGTGTACCGGCCAGGATCCTATGGCGGCCGGAAACATAGTTTACATTAGCCGTAAACTCCCAGGTCTGCTGGCGCATATTAAAAATGCTGGCTTCCCGGTCTGTACCCAGATAGATGGTTGTACCCGGCGCCCGGCCCATGATCTGTACCTGTGGTAATGATGGATCACTTAACGGATCCCGTTTGTCGTTGACGACCGTAAAACCCACCACCACATTACCTGACAGCCGGTTATTGAAACGGCTTTTCAATTCTGCTACCGTGCTGCTCTGGTTATTCGTCTGGCGGAAAGCCATGCTGCTGAAACGGAAATCCTGCTGATCGCGATCCAGATGCGTAGCTTTACTGAAAATGGTATTGTTGCGGATGGCTAACTGATGTTTATCATTGATATTCCAGTCAAGCCGGTTAAAAAACTTTTGCGACCGGTTCCAGTTATTATACACATCAGCGGCACCTGCATCGAAACTATTGCCATAGCGACTTTTCATGGTAGCGGCAATCGTTTCCGCCTCTTCTTTGCTGAGGATATGCGCGGTCTCCGATGTGCCGACGGCGAGTTGCGATGGATCCTGCCGGCTGGTGATTTCTTCGTTACTGAAAAAGAACAGTTTGTTTTTAATAATCGGGAAGCCTATCCGAAAGCCGGTCTGGTAATCATGAAAATCACGGTTCATTTTACCGAGGTTGCCTACACGGTCTTTCCCGGTAATCGTTGCATTACGCCCCAATACATACACCGACCCGCTAAGCGTATTCGTACCACTACGGGTAACGGCATTCACAGCGCCGCCTGTGAAATTACCAATCTTCACATCATAGGGAGCCAGGTACACTTGCATATCTGCGATCGCATCCAGGGAAACCGGATTGGTGCGGGTACTGCTGCCTATCATGCCGGAAGTACCGGTTTGTCCGCCCAGCGAAGGGCTGAAGCCAATCGCATCGTTGTTGACGGCGCCATCAATCGTGACGTTGTTATAACGAAAGTTAGTACCTCCAAAACTATTGTCCCGGCTTCCCTGCGGCGTAAGCCGGGTGATGTCGGTAATACTGCGGCTGATGGTAGGCATATTGCGTAACTGCTGGCTGCTGATATTTTTTCCCGTGCCATTCATCTGTTGCGACTGGCCGGTACGGGCGGCTACTGTTACCGTCCCCAGTTGCCGTGTACTTTCTTTCAGGGCAAGATCCAGCTGCAGGCTGCCGCCCAGGCGAATCATGATACCCTCTTTAGTATCTGTACCCATTCCCATCATCGATGCCGTCACCTGATAGGGGCCGCCGATCTGCAGATTATTCAGGAAATAACGGCCATCCTTACCTGCCATTACACCATATTTTGTTCCGGTGGCTGTGTGAAGTGCCACGACGGTGGCTCCCTCCAGGGGATTCCCTCCTGCATCTGTTACACGGCCATTCAGGGAACCGCTGGTCTCCTGCGAAAATGCGCCCAATGAGAGCAGTAACAGCAATAGTAAGCCGGGCGTCCATCTGAACGCAAATCCTGATATTGTATTCATACCTGTATTGTTACGGTCTGTTGTTAGTAAATATGCTGCTATCGCGTTTATTTCAGGAAGATCTTCCGGATAGCTTTGTTGCCTTTATCCACCACATAGATATCACCGTCTTTGTCGATCGCCATATCTGACAGGCCATAGGCGAATTTCGCCTTATCAAAGCTGCCATCTTCATAACCTGGTTCTCCTTTAATGACGGTGGAAACTTCTTTTGCTGTCAGATCGGCTTTCCGAATGGCATAGCTGATGCCATCCAGGATATAGAGATCGTTGTTGTTATCTGTCAGCAATGCGGTAAGACTATAATTCAGTAATGCCGTAGCAAAAGGTCCATCCTGATAACCGGGATTAGCGGCATTACCAATTAATGGTCTTGGATAGGCACCCAGCATCGCTCCTTTTGCAATAAAGCTGACACTGGATTCATACTGGTCTTTGCTGATGTAAATATTTCCTGCTTTATCCAAAGCCGGGCGGCAATCTTCATAGAATGCGTTGGCATTCACCCGGATGATACCGTTGATATTGTACCTGAAAAAGCCATCAAATCCTCTGGTGGCATACAAATTCCCATCGGCATCTACAGTGAGGCTTGTTCCGGTAAACTGTGTACTGACAGTAGTAACCTTACCGGCAAGTGTGATCTTACGTAAGCCCCCATCCATCACATAGATGTTTCCATCTTTACCTATCACCATGCCGCGGATATAGTCAAACAGGGCTTCCGTACCCGTGCCGTCTTTTCTTCCGCCCGCCCCGGTGGCACTTCCTGCCAACACTGTCACACTTTTACTATCGCTGCTAATTTTCAGTACCTGTGTATTATTGGAAACGTATACGTTTTTATCATCGTCGACTACTATTCTGGAAATCTGTGTGGTGAGATCATTGCTTGCCGGGCCTCCCGCCAGTGTCATCACACCTGCTCTTCTGAAATCCCTGGGCGCGGATGCGGCAGCACCTTTCACCACTACTTTTAATTCGCCGGTACTTAATCCTGCCGGAGCGGCCAATACCAGGGATGTTTCCGTGGCTGTCATGACCGTTGTACTGATGCCATTGAAGGACACGATATTGTCAGCAGGATTATTACTAAAGCCGGTACCTGTGATAGTCACCATCGTACCTGCCAGTCCACTTTCAGGACTAACGGCGGTAATACCCAATGCCTGATCTTTAAACTGCGGGCCGGATGTTTCCTGATCATTTACCACCACTTTTACGATCCCATTGCCGGTACCTCCGGGGATGATCAATTTTAACTCCTTCTCTGTGGCGGCTGATATGGCTACTTCCACCCCATTGAGGAATACTTTATTCTCTTCTTTTACACTACTGTAACGCGCACCGGTGATGGTCATTTCAGCGCCACGGGGACCACTCAGCGGAGATACCACATTAATAACAGGCGGTGGTACCACGGTAAAAACAGGTCCTACTGTTTTCTGCTCATGGATAGTGACCACCAGCGGCCCTGTTTCCACACCTTCCGGCGCTACCACCACGAGTTGTTGTTTTCCGGCTTCCGTTACCACCGCCGGTTTACCGTTAAAGGTCACCACATTACCGGTAGCCAATCCGTCGAATCCTGTTCCCGTAATAGTTACCTTCGTATTTTTCCCGCCTGTCTGCGGCCGGATGGCTGTTATAGCCTGATAGGTAAACTCCTGGCCGCTTGCCACTGCACCATCTACTTTCACCATCACCACACCCGTACCGGCATCTGCGGGTACTTCTGCTATCAGCAGGGTATCGCTGGCTGTTATCACGATGGCTTCTTTCCCATTGACAAATACGGATGCCGGTTTGCCGGTACCACCAAATCCTTCTCCGCTGATATTTATCGCGGAACCTGCGGGTCCGTTGAGCGGTGTTACCCGTTGCACACTCAGTGCCTGATAGGTATACTGACCGATATTAAACGAGCGCTCCTGGTATTGCAGCGTTAATGGACCGGTGATGGCTTTTGCAGGCGCACGTAATACAACCGCATTGGCAGTGGCACTGATCACTTCCGCAGACACGCCCGATATAGCAGCGGTATAACGGCCAGGATCTGTACCAAAGCCGGTGCCTTCAATCGTAATCAACGTTCCTGCTTTACCACTGTTGGGATAATAACGTAGCACTTTAGCCACCAGCGTGTCATCGCTATCCTGTTTCTTTCTGCAGCCGGTTGTTGCTGCCAGTAGCAACAAAAACAATAAGCCCCATACCGGATATTGTAATATTCTTTTCATACTCTTTTTATTATGTATGTCTACTGTGTAATTTTTAAAACACCATCGATAACATGCAATACACCGTTGCCGGTCAGGATATCTTTTTTCACGACATGAATACCCTGCGTATTCCCTATCCCGGTCAGCATGATGGTACCGAATCTACCCGGTTCTGCAGCATCTTCTGCCAGTTCGATACCAACCGTATTACCATCGAACATCACCTGACGGTTGGTGTTGGAAGGTCCGGTACTCAGCACATAGTCGTAGATGAATCGCCGGCCGCGTATAACATGGTAATTCACCAACTGCTTTAATACCTGCGGATCGGTTTCGCTCACCTGCTGCACAGTCGTATAACCCTGTGCCTGCATGGCTGCATTGGACGGCGCAAAAACCGTATAAGGGCCGGTACTGTTGATGGTCTGCAACTGGCCGGAGCTAATAAGCGCCTGGGTAAAAAGGGTGATATCCTGCTCCGCCATGATAGCACTACCCAGCTGTTCGTGTACATAGGGCGCCAGTACATGATTGATCACCTGTATCAACCCGTTGGATGCCGCCATGTTCTCTGCCAGCACCCGCGCACCATTAATGGTAATCACGGTATCTGTTCCTTTGATCCAATGGGTTACAAATATTTTTCCACCCCGGGAACGCAGTTCCTGATTAAAGAGATAGGGTAACTTATTCAGCTCATATTTTCCATCGAGTAGATGATAGTTGACAATACGGCTTACCAGCAACGGATTCGCCATGAGCATACCCGTAACCGTAAAACCAGCGGCGGAAAATGCGCCGTCGGATGGCGCGAGTGCCGTAAAAGGGCCGGATGTTTTCAGGGTATTGTCCATGTTGCTGCGTCGTAAAGCCGCACCATAAACAGACAGGTTAAAGTTATCTGCCACCACCAGTGTGATCAGGTTGTTGTCGATCATATCATCAGCGGCATCCTTCTTGCTGCAACTGCTCCAGCATAACCCTGCTGCCAGCAGTACCGGTAATAGTATATGGATTCTTTTCATTGTTAGTTCAGTTTATAACCTTTGGGAATCAGCAGCCGGTCTACTACATGCAGGGGGCCCATGAATGTCGGGATATCACTTTCTGTTACCATCGCTGCCGGAGCTCCCGAGCCTTTTACTTTTACCAGGGTTTTGCCGGCAGCATCCTTACTGAATTCCAGCGGCATGTAATAGGTATCATCCACATAGTCTACTCCGTTCGGATCTTTTAAGGATGGCTGCAACATCAGCCGGGGCATGGTACTGCTCCCGAACATATTGCTATAGAACACAGGAAAACTGATATTTCTGGGATAATCGCTATTCCTTCCGTTTTGGATATATCCCCAGTTGATATGAAAGTCCAGCAAAGAATCCGTAGCAAACAAGCCTTTCATGCTCCAATCCACATACTGCGGTAAACCACGGCGTTCGTTAAATGCCATCAGGTCATCTACGGTATTAAAACCTGCCGCTTTAAATGCCTCATTCGTCGGAAGAAAAATGGTTGTAAACAACACATTGATATCTTCTTCCTCTTCCGTAACGGGATTGATTCTCAGCTCCCATGCATGGAATTGTGAAAATCTCGCATGACTGGCTGGCCACCCGGTAGCCTCTTCATAAATTTTTTTGTATAACGCATCCCGGCGTTGCATCAGTTCCAGCAACATGGTAAACCGCCCGTCTGCTTCCACCACCTGCAATAAGGTTTTATCCGGCTTTGGTACCATTTTATCCAACAACCAGATATACCCGTCTTTTGCAGGAATAGAAATACCGCTACCCACCACTTTGCCATTCACATATGTCTGTTTCTCTCTTACCTGCAGGTGCTGTTTAAAATAATACAGATAGTCACTGAACGATTTATCTTTATCCGGATCGGGCATCCCCCTTAACTCCGGCTTTTTCAGCAAACTGAGAGTAATCAGGTTATCTGACCTGCCCTTCAATGCAGCGGCATCGATTCTTCCCCGGAGTGTATAGAATAGCAGCAGGCTATCTATATCTTTCGGGTCCATACTTTGCAGCTTCGCGGCGGTATAGCCACCTGCCTGTAATGCTTCGTCGCTGAGTGCCAGAATGGTGTAACCGCCAGGCTGCGTAGCAACAGCCGCCAGCATTATATCCATGTGGCTGCGCTGCCAGGCCAGGTAAAACAATTTCGCCGGCGATTGGGCCAATGCTTCTTTGAGCGTGATACGAACGGTGTCTGCATAAGGGACCTGGCTACCCTCTGCCGGCGGCATAAATTCTTCCCGGCGGCACCCGGAAGCCACGATCAGCAGACTACAGATGATCCCAAGCCCTATACCGGAAATATTCTTTATCAGCGGGTTGATTATTTTCATTTTCAGCTAGTTTATTTACAACAGATTTTTATCTGACAGCATAGTTTTTTCTCCGGTTACTTTAATGCCTGATCCGGTCTGACCAGTATACCAGGCAACTGATGCACAATTCCGTTTTCACAGAGATTATCCATCTTCGCCCAGGTGTTGGATGGTGCGGTAACGCTTCCCAAAAACACCGGCTGGCTGCCGCCTTTCAGCTTACCCGCTACGCTCACGGTAAACTCACTATAGTAAGCAGTAAGCACAAACTCACCCTCATCATCCTTTAACTTATAGGTATACCGGCTTTCTTCATTGATGATTTGAAAAATGGTTTTGTCGGTAATAAAATATTGCCGGTCGTACAGGATGTAAGCGCCGAAAAGACGGGCGCCGATATAGGATGCGGGGTTTAAAGCAGCGATATCGGCTGCCGTGATACCCGCATCGGCAAACGCTTTGTTGTCGGGGGCAAAAATGGTAAACCGGCCAGGCTGCGCCAATGCATCCCATAGTCCGAACTTTTTCAGCCCTGCCACATACAGGCTATACGCCGGCCTTGCCGCCAGCCAGGCCTGCACGGTAACACCCGGGAAAGGTTTCTGCAGCTTTTTCAGCGTATGCATGACGCCATTGGCCAGTACAATATCCCGGTTATCCAATACGCATCCACCAAAAGTGAAATAGTTTTGCGGATAAGGGTTATTAGGAAAAAACATCGCCAGCGAGGCATACAGTTGTTTGCCTGCCAGCGTTGCATAACGTACATCCACCCCATTGGCCGGTATATCTGTTGAAAACAGGCGCATAGGCAGTATATGGTAAGCCATGACAAAACGCAGGCTGTCTTTATTCATCTTTTTAAAATCTTCCGGCAATTGCACCCCCAGTTCATTGAAAGCCTGGTTGGCAGGCGCCAGTACCGTAAAAGGTCCTTTGCCATTCAATTCTGTAGCCAGGCCTGTATATTCAAGTGCGGCATAAAAAAGCCTGAAATCATAATTGTTCTTTATAAAGTCTCCTGCCGGCCGTATATGCTTATTGGGCTTCGGCACTGTCAGGTCTTCATGCTTGCAGGAGCAGAGCAGTGCCGCCAACAGTACGAACGTGGTGAATAAAATATGCTGCGAAGAATGTTTCCCTTTCATTTGCTGTGTTTTTATTTATCTGGATGAACTCAATACACCGGCGCCGGATATTTTCGCTGAATGGTGGTGAGGTATACGGAGCTATTCACGATTTCAATGGTATTAACCGTTGCGAATGTGCGCGGATTGTAGGTCCCTGAATGTACATTCACCAGCAGGTTGGGTAATATCAGGCCGTTGGCGAGATAGGTAACGCCCCCTATATCCACCTTTCCATTCAGCAGGCAATTAATGGCGCTGAAATTTCCGAAAGTAAGTTGCCGGCCTGCAACAGATCCATTGTAGGGATTGTCGGCAGCATCTATACCAGGTGTTACTAATTCAAACCGCTGCCACATATCTGTCCGGATGTGATCTGTAGCGACATCCGCCCATAGGGGAAAGCTATAGTAAGTAGCCGGCCGGGCATTTCCCAGATCCCGTACCAACTGTCCCAGGTATACGTTTTTAAATCCGGTAAGCGCGGGCGACTGCCCCGGGTTTGTCTGGGTTTTTAAAAGCGTCAGGTAAATGTTCATACTATCTTTGATCCCACTGAGGAACGACTTCAATGATGCGCGCAAAGGCTTCAGATGTGCATCTGCTTCTACAAAACCGCTGGCGCTGTAGTTATAAAAGTTGATATAGGTGGTGGAATCAGACAGGGATAGTTTGTGAAAATTTTCCTGTCGCAACAACATCCCACGCGCTTTGGTATTAAAATCCTTTTCCAGCACATGCAGGGTATATACTTCTCCTGCGGTGAGATCAATGGTTGTATCCAGCAATACGTCCCGTTTCAGTTTTTCCTCCAGCTGAAAAAACGGGATGGTGTTGTAGCTGCGGTAATAGAACATGATCCGGATTTTTCCGGAAGGCACCTGTGCCCAGCTGCTCAGATCAAATCCATTTAATATAGGGCCTACCAGTACGGTTTCCTTACCGGGATATTCCGGATTATGTACCGAACTGCTGTTACCGATATGAGAAGGATAAGGGGGCGCATAAGGGTCGCGTTTATCCAGAAAATCACCTACGATCTCTCCACCTACCGGTAAACCGGCAGCATCTATCTCGGGGTTAATGATCATGCACAAAGAAGGATATTTACTGTCTTTCGTATCCATGCTTTGCACATAGTTCAGGTCATTGAACACACGGAGGTAGGCAGGTGCATCGATTTTAGTATATTCTGTTTTCCTGCACCCGGCCATCAGCAATAATATACTGAAGGCCCATAATAATTGTTGCTGTTTCATTACCTGTTATGTTTAACAATGATCATTTTTGCTTTCTCCGCTGCTGGTACATCCTTGCCGGTACGGCCAATGAGCGCGATGGTAAAAATCCCCGGTTCCTGCGTTGGCACCGCCCTATGCACGGCTTCATACAATTCCCGGCGGGCAACAAAACGATCGCTGTTCAGCACCGTTATATCCTTTGCCCAGGCGCCGGGTACTACGTCGGGAGCAGAACGGTAAGCCATGATTTCATACGGATGATAAAGCAGCGTGTTATTGTGGATGTAAGGCGACGTTGTAACAGGGATACCTGGTTGCAGATTCACTGCCGCCGTACCGGCCGAAAGGCCATTCCCAAACGTGAAGGTGAGGTAGGGAATATCCTGCGAAAGATTCAGGAAACGCCTGTCGAACATAAAATCTTCCCGCACCTGTTTGAAAACAAGCCCTCCATTACTCCCATTATTGACAGTACCGGCACTATATAATTGCCCGCTCAGTTCATTGACCACCAATACCAGCTTCGCTCCTCCCTGTACATCCGGGTAAAGCCATGCCGTATAATTTTGTCCCGGCCGTAAGGTATATTCAGCGGCGGCCAGCACTGCGCCGGCGGCATTCAACGCTTCTACACGGGTATTCCCCTGTACATAATTGCCATAGGAAGAAGGCTGGCCGTAAGCCAGCTGACGGACCAATACGTTGCCATTCACCCGGAAGCTCACGCCGCCGGAACCTGGCAATACATTACATCCCTGCAGGCGGAAATAAGTGGTATTAGGCGGTGCGCTCACATCTGTGATCACCCTGAATCCATTCTGTATAGCCCCTCCCCGCTGCTCCTGCGCGGAAACCAGGTAGTCGAAACTGTAGGGAGCAACAACGATGGTATAAATGCCACCCGCCTGATAACTGATAACAGGTGCAAAAGTGAGATCAGATAATACCACCTCTCCGTTGCTGGCCAAACCGATGGAAGAGGTAGGCGGATCAATCAGTCTGTTGTCCGGCGACAAGGCAGCAGCTCCCGGTATCTGCCGGCCATCTGCTGTCAGTACCTTGAACTGATAGGCACCATAGGGTAGCTCTATATATTCAGACACCCGCTGTGCCACACTGATGTTGGTAGTTTTGTCAGACACCGGCAGGCCATCTGCATAAGCCAGGCTTACCGGACCTGTCAGGTCTTCTATCTGACCACGGGGGGAAATAATATCCTCTTTAGGCTTTGCACACAGGTTGAGGATACGAATCTTAAAATGATCCGGCCGGGAAGGTTGGGTAACGCCTCTTTCTATCTCTACATAATCCGGCTGGCCCTCCGCGAGGTGCTGGCTAAGCAGCAGATAATAATCTTTAGGGTGTTGATAGTCATCTTTGATCGTCAGTTCCGGTAAACTGCCATTCGCTCTGTCTGCATCCAGCTTCAGCAACAGGGTACCATCTTTACGGAACAGGTCCTGCGGGATCTGCCAGCTGCTTCCCAGCCGGCCGTCTTCGGGAAAATAAGCAGTGCCTGTATATTTGAATGCATCCGGATCATTGGGAGAACGATAAACATAACTGGTTAACTTTTCACCATTGGCCACTACATCTACATAACCGCCCATATTCACAATACGGGTAGCCGATGGGGCACGGTTAACGGTGGTCACCCGGTTGTCCGGCCGGTTATCATTGATTTCTTTTTTACATGCTGTGAAACCAACCATCAGTACCAGCAAACATAGTGTCTGGGCGAAGCTGCGTGGTACCAGCAGCCGTCCCGGAATATTCGTTATCATCTTAAAACAGTTTATAGGTAAAACCAAGCATCATTTCGGCGCCACGCTTGTAACTACGATTGATGTATTCATTGCCATACCATTTGCCACCGGTGCCCGCATTGGCATACACCGTTTTCACAGCAGGATTTAATACATTCTTGGCATAGCCTTTAAAAAATATCCGCTTACTCAATTGCTGACTTAAAACAAAGTCCAGTACGGGCACAGGTTGTGTAAACAGATCCGGCTCACCGGTCAGGTTGATCTGTATGAGCCGCTCTCCTACCATATTAAATGTGGCGGTAAGATCAGTACCGGTTTTCTTGTTGTTGTAATTCAGCCAGGCATTAACGGAATAAGGCGCCTGCTCAAACAGCGGGCTGTTTTTAGGCGTATATCTGTCCAGCGAACGATTGGCAGTATAACGTTCCGCCGATTTTTTGATATCACTTTGTGCCAGTAACAGATTAGATCCGAGGAAGAAGTTCGTCAACGGATCCCACCATCGCCCGAGGTCTTTTACGATCTCCAGTTCGATACCCCATACCCGGCCAATGTTCGGATCATTCTGAAACTGAATGGTAGGAAACTCCGGGTAGGTAGCGGCCAGACCATCTGTTTTCAGGTTAAATACTTTCACCAATTGATTTTTTATCTGTTTCCCGAAAAGAGATACGGCGATCACCTCTCCTCTGTTGGGAAACCATTCCCAACGAAAATCCAGGTTCTCCGTATACTGGTTTACCAGTCCGGGATTACCCACTACCAGTCCCATCTGAAAGGCATCAAATTCAAATACATTGGTGATCTCCCGCAACTCCGGTCTGGCCAGCGTGGTGTTGAAGGCAGCCCGGAAATTCATATTCCGGTTGAGGGTGTAGGTAAGGTTGGCTGAATAATAAGGTTTATAGCCTGTTTTATACGCTGCATTGGGCTCAGAAGGCACCAATGGCGTCTTCCCTCCACCAGATCCAGGAACGGTCAGTGCAGGGTCTAAAAACACATCAGCGGTATCTACTGCGGAACCGATATCGGTCATTTCAAAACGTACGCCTCCGGCTACCCGTAACTGCTCCGTCAGTTGCAGGTCCACCATGCCATAAAAAGCATTGGTTTCATAATAGCCGCTGTAGTTATTGGGCGACTTCCGGCTGTTATACATAAAACCACTGACAGGCGCCATTCCATCTCCCTGCTGACCGGTAGATAGCTTTACTCCCACGATATCATTGCCCACGAGGCGATCCGGATTTCCTTCCGCATCATAGAGCGGAATGGCTTTATCCCGGTTAAAATTAGAGCCGGGCAGCAACAACTGATTCTCCCGGAAGGTACGGTCGCGAAACAGGTAGTTCACGCCCGTTTTAAATTCCTGCCGTTGTCCCAACAGTTTAAATGGAAGTGCCAGATCTACCTTGTAGTTATAGTTCACTTCATCCAGCTGACGCCAGCGGCGGCCATTCGGTTCTGCCTGAATAGTACCATAGGCGCCAAATCCATTAACATAACCGGAAGTCAGCGCATATAAATGTTTCGTATATACGTACCGCTCCCCATTCTCTCCGCTTAAAGCAGGCCGTTTGTACCAGCCGCCTCCTTTAGGGGTATAATCAGCCATGCTGAGAAACCGGTAATCCGGGTTGTTTTGTCCGGAACGGGAAGTGGCCACGTTATAACTTAAACGCGGGGAGTACGCGCCGGGCAGGAACTTATGTTCGCCCTGCAGGTTAAATGTATTCAGCGTCCGGTACGACTGTTTCAGGGAATAAATGGTGCTGCCTACTTCACCTGGTAAACCGGTATATTCATAGCGGCCCTGCATGTGGGTGGCCACATTCTCTCCGCCCCAGCTACCCATGTATTGCATGCTGATTTCATGCCGGGGAGAAAACCGATAGGTTAATCCTGACAATACTCCATAGTTGAGCGTTTCTGTACCGGTATTTTCCTTATAGGTTTGATACCGGCCCATATACAGGCTGTTGGAAGTAATATAATTGGGGATATTGCGAAAGCTGTAGATATCCGGATTGCCTGTTACCACGCCCTGATAGATACTATATTGGGTCAGGTCACCACCCCGGATATCGGTGATCCGGTGGTAGTAATTTCCACCCAGAATAACGCCCAGCTGATGTTTTTTAAATACCGTAAACCGGTTGCCATAGGTAGCGGAATATAACTGATTCAGGGGCGCCTTACGGTAACGGGTACTCATCACCGGGTCGAAGCCCTGCATGATGCCATTCACCCGGTTTACCTCCTTCCAGCCATCAATGCTGTAGTGACTATTCTGCACCATCTTCTGTATGCCATCAGGTCCATCGGGATATTCCTGCGCCAGCGCTTTGAATGCCGGCGAGAGATTTTTGTGGTTGATGCGGTTGCCCAGAAACCCCATTTCACTGTTCCAGAAACTATTATAGCTGCCACCCGCTACATTGGAATTATAACCGGTTTGCACCACCACTTCCAGCGTGAGACTGTCGGGAACAGACTTTGTTTTCAGCTCCACGATACCAGCCGCCGCATCGGCTGGTTTATCGGGAGTGACGGTTTTATAGATAGTAATGTTATCCAGCAAAGAAGCCGGCACCAGGTCGAGCGGAATAGCGCTTTTATCCGGATCAGAGGAAGCCAGGCGCACACCATTGAGCTGGCCAATTACACTTCTGTCGCCCAGGCCGCGCACGGCCACATATTTATCATCCGTTACCGTTACACCCGCCACCCGCTGCAATGCCTGGGTGGTGGTGATGCTGGCGGTACGTTCGATCTGCTGGGCAGAAATAGCATCCTGCACAATTGCTGAACGGCGACGTTCGTCCAATACCGCAATTTCGGTATTGGTATGCCGGCGTGCCTGCACCGTCACTTCACTTAACGTAGAAGAAGTGGCCTGCAACACAATGATTAAGCTACCGGAAGCAGCATTCACTGCCACTTCCTGCATCTTATAACCCATATTGGAACATTGCAATACGCCACCTTCCATCGGAACAGCCATCGCAAACAATCCGTTACCATCACTGATAACGCCGGTCTGGCTGCCTTTCATCCGGATGGTTACACCCGGTAACGGCGTTTTGTTATTATCCAATACCTTACCGGCAATGCGGAGCTGTTGCCGGTGTTGCTGGGCATCTTCCGCAGTGGTTTTCCGGATGGCGATCCGGCCATTCATCCACTGCCAGGAAAATCCATTGGGGCGAAGCACTTTATCCAGTATACCGGATAAGGGCTGATTTGTAAATACAAAAGTGATCTTACTGTTTACCGCCTTCAATTCACTCGGTTGATAATAGAATGACATGCCGGTGGTTGTCTCCAGTTTTTTCAGACAACTGAACAGGTCTTCTTTTTCAAAGCGGATACTCAGACGGGGATCAGCAGATTGCCAGGCATAGGCCCCTGTTGTCCGGAACAAGCATAAAAGACAAAACAGTAATATCCTGTAATGTTTCAGGTGGTAAGATGATCCTGTTAAAAAATTTTCCATTTTTATTTTCTTTAGTTTCAGGCATGCCGCTCCCATCTATTGCAATGCAATATTTTTTTTATTGTCAATAACCGAAAGCTTGCTTATTTTTTAATTACCACGGTACTGTCCCGGGTGACGGTATATTTCAGACCAGACGAAAAACAAATGACGTCCAGTATTTCTTTTTGTGATTCATTGCCATTAAACGCACCACTGAAAGTGGCTGCTTTTTTTATTGCATTTACCCCGATGGTCATCTTCATATTGTAATGCGCCTGTAGTGTTTTCAACACCACTTCCAGCGGCGTATCATGGAATATCAGCACATTTTTGTGCCAGGCCGTAGCAGCGGCAGCATCTACATATTCCCGTACTTCCAGCAACCCGGAAACGTTGTTGTAGCGCGCCTCCTGATTGGCCGTCAGGATGGCCGGTGAATAACCCGCACATTGCACCTGTACTTTTCCGGTAGCTACTGTTACGCCTATACGCTGTTGCGACGGTACATTCCTCACTTCAAATGAAGTACCCAGTACCTTAATATCTAACTGACCACTGGCCACTACAAAGGGCCGCTTCACATCAGGAGCAACATTGAAAAAAGCCATCCCGGATAACCGGGTTTGCCGCACATGCCCACGGTAACGGGACGGAAAGCTGATCGCCGAATTAGGCGCCAGATTCACCATACTACTATCGGGCAATACAATACGTTTAATCTCATAGGGGCCTGTTGTTTCCTCTTTCCAGGCAATAGGCGACAACTGATCCAGGATATCATCACGCAACAGAAAGCCCGCTATCGTAGTACCGGCGATAAATATCCAAATAGCAGCCACCCTGAGCCACCAGGATCTCCTGGCATAAAATGCAGGATGGCTGCGGAAGCTTCCACTCCCCCCTGCCTGCTGGTCAATACTACTCCAGATGCGCGCTTTCGTTTCCGTTTTTTCCTCGTCAGAAAAATCTGTCGCTTCCTTTTCAGACAGCAACATATAGGCTTCCACCATCTTCTTTTCGTGCGGCGACGCCTCCTGCTGCAGGAATCTTTCCAACAAGGCGGATAACTGATGTCTGTTCATGCGATACTTCGATACATTAAAAAATAAAAGGCGCTTTATGATAAGCGCCTTTTATTGTTATTTAGTACCGGGGTCCTATGTTAAGGGAACATTAAGTCTTTCAGGAGTAATAATAATACCGCTTCAAAAACCGGTTTTCTCAGGCGGGAAAGCGCCATCGTCAGCTGATTCTTTACGGTTTGTTCGGAGAGGTTCAGCTTTTCAGCAATCGCTTTGATAGAGTAATCTTCCTCCCGGCTTAGTTTGTAGATGAGTTGCATACGCCCGGGCAGGTTACCGACTTCTTTATTGATGATGTCGTTCAGATCTGCCAGCGATAGTTTTTCCAACACTCCGCTGAATACGGGCAAGGTGTATTCCGTAACGGCAGATATTTCTTCCCGGCTGGCCGACATGTTCTTTAAGGCAGCCAACACTTCATAATAAACGGACTTATATAAATAGGCCTGTATCGACAACTGAATATTTTTTGCACTGCGGTGTTCCCATATCTTCATAAAAACATGCTGTACAACATCTTCGGCATCCTGCTTCGACTTTAAACGCTTCCATGCAAACAGGTACAGCCCTTCCCAGTGCCTGTCGAACAACATCCGGAACGCAGCTGCATCCCCCTCCTTTATTCGTTCCAGTAATTGATGGTCATCTAAAACATTATCCATATGATGGGTAATAAGCAGCTATAAAGATAAAGTTCATTACCTTTTTATGCAGTCCAAATAAGGCCTTACCGGTAATTTATTGGAAACTTAACATTCGGGAGAAATGACAGCGTACTATTCAGATGTGCGATTCAGCAGCTGATTAAAGTATTGTTTAGTAAGCATACAACGTGATTATGCCCCATATTCAACGGTTCCTTTTACGGTATATGAACGGTATTCCTTTTCTCACAGGCCGACATACATGACAATTTCATATCCCCACCAGCGTCCCGAAAGCACAGCACGCTATTCCCTGTGGTAGCATCGCACGGAATAGCTGTAACTTGACTGCATCAATAGGCTTTTCTTCCATGCATCATCTGTAATTCCCCCGAATGGGCACATGTACACTATTACCTCATCAGCAAATCTCTTGTCATGAAAAACATCTGTATCTCTGGCAAAAAACTGACTCGTCAGGACATGCAACGTATTAATGGTGGCCAGCAATCTGCTGCCGGCTTATGTTTCAATTACACCAACAACTGTACGCCTTGTATCGCGTCCGGCTGCCGTTGTAATTATCAGCAACCAGGTCTTTATTTGTGCCTGTAAATCCCGACAGCTGTCTGAAGGCAACCATTCCGGTGGTTGCCTTCCCTATATGCGCTTGCTCCTATAAAAACAGTAACAAGGTATCGGACTATTTTAGCTGCTCCAGCAATTTTCCAGCAATCGCTTCCACCGGCACCTGTTGATTAACAGCCACTGCCACAAAGGCTTTTGTAGCCACATCATATACGACCAGTGCCCGGTAATCTTCCGTTCCTCCGTTGTGGCCTATCCAATAATTTTTTGTCTGATTTATTTCGTGGAAGTCAGACAGGATCATGCCCCGCCCATAATACATGCCCTTATCAAACATCGGATACAAATCATGCAAACGCTCCTTCGTCATTGGAAGACTACTGATCTGTCCTGTGAGTAATGCATGCAACAGTAGCACCATATCTTTTGCATTACTAATAATATTTCCAGCGCCCAGCGGTGTGGAATAATCTTCCATTATCGTATATCCGTCTACGTGACCAATTGCAAGATTATCCGGGCGCTCCTGCGGCATTAATACACGTAGGGAAGCAAGATGAAAGGGGGTAGCCATCCTGTCCTGCACAATTTGTGCAAACGTCTTCTTTTCTATTTTCTCTGCTATCATTGCCAGCAAGAGATAACCGGTATTACTGTATGCCCAGTATTCGCCGGGCCGGAATAAATTGTTGCGGGCCGTCACCAGCTCCAGTAACTCCGGTGGTGTATAATAACGTTTGCTGTTATGAAAGGTGGAATCATGATTGAAACTATACAAGCCACTGGTATGTTGCAGCAATGCATCGATGGTAATATCCTTTGCATGCTGGAACTGGGGGAACCAGTCAGCGAGTTTACTGTCATAGCTCAATTGCTGCTCCTGTACCAACATGGCAATGATGGTAGCGGTAATGAGCTTGCTCACACTGGCCCAATAAAACAACGTAGTCGTATCCACTTTTTGTTGCAGCGGCAACGAAATAAATCCGGTATCAGCCCGCCACAGGCCTTTCCCTGCTATCAGCATCGCAGCACTCATCCCCGGCATGCCGGTGAGGGCAAACAGCTGCTTCACCTGCTTATCCAGTTTATCTTTCAGTGGTCCGGGAACGGCACTATTTACCGGATAGTCAGCATGCGGATCCGGTAGCATATCAGCGCCTGGTGCGGCATGTTTGGGGGCACCTTTGTAGCGGGCCTGACTATACACAGGCTGCACAGTAAAACCGGACAGCCACAAAATAAATATACAAAAGCAGCCTGTATTTACACCTTTCATCTTATTTTTTTGATAACAGATTTTCCAACAACTACTAAAATTATAGGAAAGGATGTAAACCTCCATTTATAATGTACCGTTATTTATCAAGCTGTTGCTATAGCAAAGAGTAAGATACCAGGGGGGCGTGATGCGATGCTAAAAAAGGGGGAACGGGCAGGCATATACATTATTTTGTGATTTCTATCGCACCAAATAAAACAGCTGCGCCGTATTTGTCATGTGCTTCCGCTTTTGACAAAAACCGGATGGTGGTAATATCAGCCGGCTTTATAAATGCCAGCGCCGCACGTCTTTCCTTGTACGACTCCGAAAAAATTTCATTCAGTATAATCGGGATTTTATAAGGCAATGTGTCGATAAAGTGGCCGACCTGTTCATACACATAGCGTTCTAATTTTGTATTGATGGTATTGGTGACGAAAACTGAATCTGCCCGGCTGCCAGGCATGATCGCTGTGATGGTGGCTTTATCAAAGATCTTCCATTCTTTCGCCACTTCGAAAGTCCGGACATTCATTTCTATATGAATAACGCCATCTACAATTTTGAAATAGGAATAATCATGTCCCACTCCAGCATCTGCGGCCAGGATCAGGGGACCGGAAGACTTTAAAGGTATTCCATTAACCGATTGACTATAGGCTACCACCCCATTATTCAACAGAAAAAAAATGATCACCCATAAACGGGTTTTCCAATATTGTAAGTACATATGATATGGTATTATGTGATGGCGTGGAGCAACCATTTTTTATGCCCGGTTTGCTCCAACCTCATCCTACTAATCTCCTTTTATCTTTTAAATATGCAGCTTTATCTGATCTTAAATTATCGTGCATAACATTTCATTAACCAGTCCATAAACAGGATGTCCACTACCACCCGGGGAACGTCGCCAACGGCGCTCCTGTTCAACAAAAAATGCAGTGCATCCGTTGATGCACTGCATTTGATACGTCACAAAAAATCAATCCATTTTATAGTTTTATCACTTGCTCCACTACGGTATCTTTTCCGGCAATAACCCGGCAAAGATAAAGTCCCGATGGGATCCTGGAAACATCTACCGGAATCGTAAACGTACCCGGCAGCATGATTTCTTCTTTCACGGCAACAGGCTGGCTACCTTTGACAGGTATGAGTTGTATCAATACCCGGGCTTGTTGTTGTAATGTGAAGCGCACCGTGAGTTGTTCACTAAATGGATTCGGGAATACCCGCCATTCTTTTATCAAACCTGCAGATTTACCGGTTTCTTCCAACGTGGATGCGGATGTCTGGCAACCGGGTCCCGGGCCAACCAGTACAAGAACAGCTTTACGGTTCTCACTCACACAGCCATTCTCATTCACGGCTTCTAAGTAAAAGACGATACTGAAAAGTGCCTTCGCCACTACCAGCGTATCCGCATATGAGTCCACTTGTCCCTCTTCTGGCTCAGTATACCACCGGTACTGCATACCAGGTACCTTCTTTGCACGTAATACAGCGGTACCACCCGGACAAACTTTGACGGTATCTTTTACGGCAGCAGGTGTCGGTGGTAATGGCAAAGGAGTGGTAGTTACCGCCCTCCGCGCACTGGTACATCCATCGTGGGTAGCACTGATATAGTAGGTAACTGGTGCCAGCGCGATGAATCCAAATATGGTACCGGTGAACAAGGGCTGTGTAGCCGTTGCGCTATTATACCACTTATACTCAGTATTATGATCAGGTGTTTCTATTTCCATTAAACCAGGCTCCCTGAAACAAGCATTGGTAAGGGTTACCACCGGTACCGGCGGCACAGGTTTCACCGTTACACTGACGGCGGATCGCTGGCTGGCGCAGCCCAATGCATTCACGGCCTCCGCATAATAAACGATATTAGCTGTAATCGGCGGCGTGAGGAAAGTCGCGCCAGTGAAAACAGGCGTGCCCCCCACTTCCGATGTATACCATTTAAAAATATTACCAGATCCTATACTGGCTCTTAAAGAAGTGCGGGCACCCTTACAAACTGCCAGTGTATCTCCCAACACCAGCGGCGGAAGCGGCGCGTCCTTCACTTCTATCGGTACTTTTTTACGACTGCCTTCCGGACAGCCGGGTGCTGCTACGGTGGCTACATAATAAGCCCTGGAATTAAATAAAAACGGTGTCGTAAAATCAGCACCGGTAAAAACCGGCGTCGCGCTGGTATCACTATCGTACCAGTTAAACGTAGCGCCGGACGGTCCGGATGCCTGCAAGTAGGCCTTTGTAGCGCTGCATATACTTACCGGTTCATTGGCGACTACCGGTGGTGGAGACTGGCGGCCGGCATCGTGTATGTTGGCGGAACCGATTAATTGTACAACGGAAGTAAGGCGCACTTCCAGCTGGTTGTAGGGTTGCGTAGCCGCTATTTTTACCAGTGCTTTTTTGCCATCTCCCAGCTTTACCAACAGTGCAGGATCATTCAATGCCCTGCGATCATTATTGTACGTGCTATTCTGGTAGGTAGCTACCTGCACAGCAGCAATCTGATTTACATTGGCAGGAACCGCCGGAAAAGAAAGCGACAATACAATGGTATCCCCGGCTTTTCCGGAAAAAGGAAACACCAGGGTTTGTTGTACATACCCGCCCAATAATCCCACCAGCACTTTCAGCTGGGAAAAAGTAGCGGCGTCATTATCCACCGCCAATTGCGGATCCGTAACGGTACATCCCACACAAAGTCCGTTTATACTAAAGGTCTGACTAACGGCTCTCTCACAGGCAGCAGACTGCGCCTGGACATAGTTATGAAAAACCAATAATCCCAGCAACAAAATGAATATTTTATGTCGGCATAACGTAGTGAAACAATTCATATCATGTAGTTTGATCGGATGAATAATTAGTTCGCTTGTATGATGTGTGTAGCCATCGCCTGGTTATCCGGCACCGGCAAACGCAGGTGATCGTTACCAGAGAATAGCTGCCGGAAATTTTATGGTAACGGCATAGGTGTACTATTAGCTGGCACTGTTGTAGTAGCGGGCTTCCCAGCCCCCTCACAGTTATAGGCAGCCGCCACTTTCAGCAGCAGAAAATCCTCCAACCCATTATTGCCATCCGAAATATCACCGTCTGTAGAATAGGAAAATCCGCCCAGTATCAGTTCACCCGGCACCGTGGTGGTTCTCAGAGAATACAACAGATCAGCCTTACTGCCTCCCAACGTATAGCTACTCCCCAACCGGCCGGTATAGCTGATTAATAAAACCAGGAAATCATCTTCTCCTTTATTACCCGTTTTAATATCGCCATCTGCAGAACGGGTATACCCTCCCAGCAACCAACCACCCTTGACCGATTGTACGGTCGTCAGTATATCATAACTGCTACCACCATAGGATTTTTCCCATTCTTTGTTGCCCTGCGCATCCGTTTTTACCACCCAGAAATCTTCTAACCCTTTGTTACCGGTTGTTACGTCTCCATCTACAGACCGGGAGGTACCCGCCAGCAAATAGCCACCATCCTCCGTATACAACACCCGTTTGAGGATATCCGCAGCCCCGCCGCCAAAAGTTTTATTCCATTGCTTATTACCGTTGGCATCTATTTTAATGATCCAGTAATCTTCTGCGCCGTTATTACCATCTGTAATATCGCCATTGAGCGAACGCGTATATCCTCCCAACAGATACCCCGAATCCGGGGTGGCAGCGATGGATGTCAGCACGTCCACATCATTGCCACCAAAAGTCTTATCCCATAGCTTTACACCACCAGTTCCCAGCCGTACAATCCAGATATCGGACTTACCATTGTTACCATCTGTCACATCCCCATTCGTAGACCAGGTAGTTCCACCCAATAAATAGCCTCCTTCCGGACTGGCTACCACGGCATTGATCCGGTCATTACCGGTACCGCCAAAAGTCTTATCCCACAGCTTATTGCCTGTATTATCTACCCGTACAATCCAGGCATCTTCCCCGCCATTATTACCATCTGTTACATCCTTATCTGCGGATAAAGTATACCCTGTCAGCAGAAAACCATTACCTGGTGCTTTTACGGCCGCGTGCAATACATCATTATCGCTACCGCCATACGTTTTATTCCATTTTTTAGTACCCGTGGAATCTGTTTTAACCACCAGAAAATCCTGCTGGCCACTGTTGCCATCTGTCACGTCGCCATTCTGGGAAGTAGAAGTGCCGCAAAGCAGATACCCCACGTCGGTAGCAAGGCTTACATGATACAGGTCATCCAGCCCGCTACCGCCGTATGTTTTGTTCCATGACTTTGTAAACGTTCCGGCAGTAGGTGAAACCGTAATATCTACTTTTGTTCGGGTATCTGTTGCACAACCATTGGTGGCATCTGTTGTTTCGGCGTAATAAGTTGTATTACCCAAAAGCTCCGGCGTGGTAAAGTCAGCGCCTGTATATAGCGGTATACCACCTGTTGGCACTGTATACCATTTAAAAACGCTCTGTGCGGGTGCAATAGCATGTAAAGTAGTGTTCGTTCCCTCACATAACTTATCCGGTGTACTAACAGTGGGAAAAGCCCGGGAAAAATAAGCTGCTTTTATTGAAATAAGTTTATCGATATATGGATAGGGGCCTAACGCAATAATCACTTTATTGAATGATTCAGGAAATTGCCTGCGATAGATGGTGTAAGCATCCCCATCGAAGCGATTAAACCCTGTTATCAGAAGATTCTCCCGCTCAGTATCTCCATCGTAAATAAATATGTGGGCTTCGACAAAATAAGAACTAGCAGCACCTCCACTGCCAATAATAATAAAAAGGCTATCACCGGGATGAGAACTTTCCGGAAAAGTTAAAATCAGTTTTGCTCCTGCGTTAGCCGATTTGAATAAAAATGAAGCGCCTGTAGACAAATCATTATCCACCGCCAATTGCGGATTGGTAATAGCGGTAGGTCCGCTGACACTGGCGCTTGTAGCCCGCACACAATGCACAGGTTGCGACCGGGTAATCGACCCAAATAACAGTAATACGCTACACAGGGACAGTAAACGATATAGGTACTGGAAAGATACCTTACGCGTAAAAGTAAAGTACATGGTTAACAGATTAAATCATTATAAAAAACGGATCGCCAAGCTATAGGGTATATAAAGGGCACAAAACAAAATCAATAAGAAGGCTGATAAGTGAGTAAAATAGTGTTATAGGATTGCAGATGATTGTCTTGCGCAACAATATGTCTTATCTGACATCAAAATTAATACACACATATGTGGCAGGAACGCAGGCCCATCAGCTAAAATAGCGCGCTGCATTGCTGTCGGACAACACCAGGTATAAAGCCTGTCTATGGCCATAAAACCCACAGGATTCCTATAGAGAACAAAGACGCCGGTATATTTGTATTTCCTGCAAACCCTCCTTTCCTCCAATACCATTTTATCATGGAAATATTATCTTATGAACACTTCCACTACTATCCGGCTGGATTTTCCTTTTCCTTATCTGGTCAGTCCGCATATACATGCACTGGAAACTGAAATGAATCAGCAATTGCAAGCAGTACCCGGCCTCCACAAAAAACACCGGCAAAAACTGGCCGCCACCAGTGCAGCAGGATTTGCCTGCTATCTGTATCCGCATGCCGGCTATCAGCAGCTACAACTTATCAGCAGGTATACCCTATGTATGTTTATCAATGATGACCATTATCATGACTATCCCCCGGATAAATTGTTACCGGTACACCAGAACTTTCATCACGCCCTGCGCCAGGAAAGCTACCAGGCACATACTGCTACCGAAGCCGCCCTGTGTGAAATGCTGACAGCCATCGCCGCACAATCAAGGGCTCTGATGCCGGCCAACTGGCTCGATCAGCTGATAGCAAGTATCTTTGTATATCTTAATGGTACGCTGGCAGAAGCCCCTTATATTGAACAAACAGCGTTCATCCATTCAGCTGATTATCTGGCAGTGAGAAAAAAATCGGTGGGGGCAGCGCCTTATGTGACGCCTTTTATTGAACTCTCCCTAGGTATCGTATTACCGGAAGAAATATGGCAACATCCGATCCTGCAGCAACTCATCAGCCTCACTACCGATATCCTTATTTACACCAATGATATCCTGTCTTATCCGCAGGAAAAAACACAAAAGAACGAGGTGATGAACCTGGTACTGATATTACAACAGGAAGGAAAATCGGAAACAGCAGCGATCAGCGAAGTTGTGCAATTGCACCATACAGCCGTAGAAAAATTTGTCGCGATCCGGCTCGCACTACCGGATTTCGGCGCCTATACCGCGATGGTAGCCAACTGCGTATGGGCCCTGGAGAAAGTGATGCTGGGCAACTACCACTGGAGTTTTTATACCGGGCGTTATCTCACACCAGACATGCAACATCCATAACTGGTTTATATTTTCATCTTATTACTACCACGAAAAAGTTGGTAAAACCTGTTACCAGTTCTACCAACTACATGGCTTCGTTTAATCAACCGGGGTAAAATACGGTAACGATTATACGAAAATAATGATGGTTTCCTATTAACAAACAGCGGTTACACCCGCTTCCTGTATGCCCTCACTGCAAAGGCATAAGCTACGAGCATAATACCGATACACCACGCCAGCGCCACCCATATTTCAATGCCTACCGGCTGGTTGGACAGCAGGGCACGGATCGTTTCCACGATAGCCGTCACTGGCTGATTTTCGGCAAAGGCACGCACCGGCACCGGCATAGACGCCGTCGGCACAAACGCCGAGCTGATTAATGGCAGTAAGTGAATCGGATAGGCCACTGCCACGGCGCCATCCAACGATTTGGCGGATAGTCCGGCAATCGCCGCAATCCAGGTTAAAGCCAATGTAAACAGGGCCAGTATACCCACCACGGCCAGCCATGATAACACCCCTGCCGGCGAACGGAAACCCATCACCAATGCTACCAGTATGACTACAGCAATAGAAATGGCATTGGATACCAATGCCGTCAGCACATGCCCCCAGAGCGCAGCCGAACGCGCAATCGGCATGGAATTGAACCGCTCGAATATGCCCCGTTGCACATCATTGAACAGGCGATAAGATACGTAGCCGATGCTATTGGCGATGGCAATCAGCAGGATTCCCGGCAGCAGGTAATTCACATAGTTATCGGTGCCGGTATGAATAGCGCCGCCTAATACATACACGAACAACAGCATCATGGCAATGGGCATAATCGTCACCGTAATGATGGTGTCCAGGCTGCGTAATACATGACGCATGGAACGTCCCAGCATCACGCACATATCACTGAAAAAGTATTGATTGATCGTTTCCATTTTATTTGGTTGTTTTTTTACCGATGATGGCGAGGAATATTTCTTCCAGGCCCGGCTGTTTTTCAATATATTCCATCTTTGCAGGTGGAAACAGTTGTTTCAGTTCCGCGAGTGTGCCACTCACAATAATCTTTCCTTCATGCAGAATGGCAATCCGGTCGGCCAGTTGCTCCGCCTCTTCCAGGTATTGCGTAGTCAGAAATACGGTGGTGCCGTCGGCGGCCAGTTCCTTCACAATCTGCCAGAACTCCAGGCGTACTTCGGGATCAAGGCCGGTAGTTGGCTCGTCGAGGAAGATGAGCGGTGGTTTTCCCACCAGACTCATGGCAATATCCAGCCGGCGGCGCATACCGCCCGAATAAGTGGCTACCCTGCGGTCTGCGGCCTCGGTTAAACCGAAACGGTGCAGCAAATCAGTCGCCACCTGCCGCGCATCTTTCAGGTGCCGCAGCTGGGCGATCATCACCAGATTCTCCCGCCCGGTTAAAATCTCATCTACAGCGGCAAATTGTCCGGTCAGACTGATCGATTGCCGCACCTGTTCGGGTTTTGAGGCCACGTTGTAACCGTTTACGATAACGTTTCCCTGGTCTTGTTGCAGCAACGTGGTGAGGATCCGTACAATGGTGGTCTTGCCGGCACCATTGGATCCGAGCAGGGCGAAAATACTGCCTGTCTTTACTTCGAAATCTACCCCTGTCAACACGGGTACTTTCTTATAGGATTTTTTTAGCCCCTGTACGGAGATAGCTATTTCATTTTGCGACATGTTGATGAACTCCTTTATGATGTTAACAATGTGATACCCGTTAAATCTGCTTTTCCGCTTTTCAGAAAAGCATACGTCAGTTTATCCACCTGACAGTTCATAAACCGGAGCTGCTTCATGCTCCTGCTTTTACCTTTGAAGAAGATATTTGTCAGGGTGGCGTTTTGGAAGGTGATATTGGAAAAGGCACAATCTTCAAAAGAGCAGTCAGCCCAGGCGCCATCAAAAACCAGATCCGCCAGCTGCATCTCCTGAAAAGCAGTACGATGCCACACAGCATTCGTCAGGTTGCTGTGCAGCAGGGAACCTGATTTAAAGACGGTATCGGTAAAATCGGCGCCGGAGAAATCGCCACCTTTGATATAGCTGCGTAAAAACTCCGTTGCCTGCAGGGAGCTATGCCTAAACTGGCTGTTGTCAAAGTGTGTGCGTACTACGTGGTTGCCACTGATATCGGCGCCGGAGAAATCCCCCTCTTTGATATGACAACTGGTAAAGGTGCTTCCTTTCAGGGAACAGTCTTTAAACAGGTTGTTATGGAAGTGGGAATACTGCAGGTGACTGTTGCTGATATCTGAACCGGAGAAGTCACAACTATCCACATGATTACTTTTCAATAGCAGTCCGGCCAGATCTGCCCCAATAAACTGGCAGCGCTGCAGGTTGGAACCACTGAATTTCTCCTGCAGGTGCTTCAACCCGGAAAAGTCTGCGTCCTGCCAGTTTCCCCCAGACATATCCCAGCTACGCTTTTGCGGGAGCTTTGCCGCCGGCGATTCAGCCCCTTCCTCCGCCCAGGAGGCAGCATCTGTACTGTCGGTGGTCGCAGACGAGAAGTTCTCTGAAAAATAGTTCAGGTCAACGCCCAGGATTTCCGCCAGCCGGTTTAAAGTAGTAATATCCGGTAACGATTCTCCCCGTTCCCACTTCCCGACTGCCTGGGCACTGATGAATAGTTGTTGTGCCAGCTGAGCCTGTGAAATATTAATTTTTTTTCGTGCTTCGGCAATCTTGTTGCCAATTGTTTTATGCGCTAACATAGCCTCGGTTTATTTTATTTTTTGCTGTTACAAAGGTCTCTACCTTCCTGTTCCCGATCAAAAAAATGCCACTACCATTAGTTGTCGGACCACTACTCCTGGTTGTAAAACCACCACTACCGGTAGTTTTTGTGAAGATTGGCAGATTTCGGTCAACCCATTCATCATTTTGACAAAATTTGCAAATCTGTCAAAATGTTATACTTTTACAATTCGAAAATATATTTCAATCATTCAAACATGGCCCTTACACAAGAGGAATTACTCATCAGTCAGGTCTTACAAACCGCGCAACAATTATATCAACGGCACGGTATCAGGAAAGTAACGATGGACGATGTAGCCAAAGCTATCGGTAAAACCCGGAGCGCCCTGTATTATTATTTTAAGAACCGGGATGAGCTGTTTGAAGCGGTACTGTTTTCTTTGGTAGAAGAAGTGAAGCATGAACTGGAGGGTGTCATGCAGGCAGAAAAAAAGCTGGAAGCTAAAATCCGGGCTTTTTGTATGACTAAAATCAAAGGCTCCGAGAAAACCAGGAATTTCATGGCCGCCATAGAGTCGGGCATGGACCAGGAAGAACGTTCCCGGTATTCAGACCTTATGTCGAAAGTGCATCTGAAAATGATGGAGGCGGAAACGGTTTTGCTCAAGCAGGTGATCCGGGAGGCCGTTGCCAGTCAGGAAATTCCGAAACCCACGCCCGCTTCTCTGGACACCTTATTATTCGTATTCCTCAGCAGTATTCGCGGTATCCGGCGGGAGTCGGCCATAGAAGGCTATTCTCTGCAATGGGAAAATGGGGTCAATATGCTGGCACGGTTAGTAGCCAGGGAACTGGGTGCCTGATTTTTTTTGTCTAAGATTTGACGTTTTCCCATTTTTTGTCAAAAGTGAGTGTTTGATTTATTAATAGCCAGCGATGAGTATAAGTAGTGTCACAACGTTCAGGGCTTTCAGAAGTGATAATTTCAAGTATTATTATGCCGGACGTTCCATATCCCAATTTTGTACCTGGATGCAGCGAACCGCAGTGGTATGGATCATTTATTCGCTCACCCATTCTCCGTTTATGCTGGGCGTAACGGTATTTGCAGAGCAGTTCCCCTCGTTTCTCTTTTCTTTTGCCGGCGGCGTGGTAGCCGACCGTTATGATCGTGCCGCCATTATCCGCTGGACCCAGATAGCCGCAGTAATACAAACTGCTTTACTGGCCATACTCTTGCTGACCAATCACCTGGTGGTATGGGAGATACTGAGTTTAAGCGTAGTACTGGGTATCATCAATGCATTTGATGTGCCGGCGCGGCAAACCCTGATCAATCAGGTCGTACAGGAAGAAAGCGATGTTCCCGGCGCCCTTTCGTTAAGTGCTGCCATGGCCAGTGCCACCAAAGTACTCGCGCCCGCAGCAGCCGGTTTTATATTAGAGCACTGGAACGCAGGCATCTGCTTTGTGATCAATGCAGTAGGTTTTATGCTGGTAATTGTCTGCTTTTCGCGGATGAAATTAACACCTTACCAGAAAAAGATAACAGATAAGAAGATCATAGAAGAATTCAAGGAAGGTGTCGTTTATCTGAAAGAAACACCCGCCATTGGCTATGTAATTCTGATGCTTAGTCTGATAGGATTACTGGTACTGCCTTACGACACCCTGCTACCCGAGGTGGCCAAAGTTACTTTCCAGGGCGGCGCGGCCACTTTTGGTTATATCTCCGGCTTCATCGGGTTGGGCGCTGTATCCGGTACCATTATGCTGGCATCCCTGCAGAAAAATGATCAGCTCCGGCTTTACTTAATCCTCAGTACCATTGTACTCGGCCTTGGCCTGATCTGTTTTTCGCAGACAACCCACTTCCACCTGGCCATGCTATTCGTGGTATTTACCGGATTCGGCGCTGTCATGCAGTTTACCACCTGTAATATCATCGTACAATCTGAAACAACCCCGCACCTGCGCGGCAGAATCATCAGCATATTACTAACCGCTATTTTCGGTATGCTGCCATTGGGTAGTTTACTGACAGGTTATGCTTCTGAACATATCGGCAGCAACTATACGCTTTTAATACAGGGATTGCTGGCACTTCTTATTGCCGTGGTATTTTATCGGTTGTTTAATGCCAGCAAAAAGAAAAAAACGCCGGCGCCGGTGCGGGAACTTATCGCTAACGAAATCTGAACAGCCATGCAACACAACCACCCAACAGCTTTGCTGGTAATGGATGTACAAAATGCCATTTTACAGCGTATCGAAGATACCACCACCTTTGTACAAAAGGTGGCACAGGCCATTGCCCATGCGCGGGCGGAAAACATCCCGGTCATTTATGTAGTGGTGGCTTTCCGCGCGGATGCACCGGAAATCAGCGATCGCAATAAAAGCTTTGCAGCCTTCCACAACAAAGCCATGTGGACACCCGCATTCGCGGCCCAATGGGCACAGATTCATCCGGACCTGCAACCGGAAAACGGCGATATTATTGTTATCAAACGCCGGTACAGCGCTTTCACCGGCAGCGACCTGGAAGTAATCCTGCGCGCAAAAGGGATACAGCACCTGGTGCTGACCGGCGTCAGTACTTCTGGCGTAGTATTATCCACCGTTCGGGAAGCTGCCGACAAAGACTATGAACTCACCGTCATTGCCGATTGCTGTGCCGACAGAGACGCCGAAGTACAACAGGTATTAACCACCAAAGTATTTCCGGTACAGGCCACGGTAACAGATCTGGCTACCTGGATCAGATAATATGGCTCTTTGCGGGATGCACCTATACGCTATAAAAAAAGGCTGCTGTAAGTGAGCACTTACAGCAGCCGGCAGAAAAGTATTATCCTGTTGCGATGTAAAATTATTTACCCGCTACCGCTTTGGCGGCCTGCATGATCACCGCAGCTACCCGCTGTGGCTGCGATACATAAACAGCGTGGCTGCCCTTGATCTCGGTTACTTTGGTATTGGATCGTTTGTACATATTACGCTGAATATCGGGGTTGATGCTTTTATCTTCCGTAGCCACAATACCAAAGGTAGGTTTGGTTCTCCAGGCAGCTGTTGTAATAGTGCTTACAAAGCATTTGCCGTAAAATGCGCCCTGGGAGGCATACATAAACGCCGCTTGTTCTTTGGGCAGATCCGCACAGAAACCGGCATGGAACTTTTCTTTATCATAATAAACGATGCCTTTTTCATCGGGCGGCAATACGCCGTTCTCTGGTGCAGGCTGGGCAGTCTGAAACCATTTTAATGCTGATTCACCATTATCTGGCTGGAAGGCAGCGATATACACCAATCCGGCTACTTTCGGATGATTGCCCGCCTCCGTGATTACCACGCCACCCCAGGAGTGCCCCACAAGGATCGCCGGGCCATCCTGCGCGTCCAGCGCCAGTTTGGTGGCGGCCACATCATCTTCCAGCGAAGACAAGGGATTCTGCACCACCGTCACATGATATCCTTGTTGGCTCAGGACTTTATAAACACCCTGGTAACCGGAACCATCTGCGAAGGCGCCATGTACCAATACTACATTCTTTACGGCCTGTGCATTTGCTGCAATGGTTATACCGGTGATAGCAGTGAGCATAACGAAGAACGCTACCATCGCGCTTTTGAAGGATTTTCTTACTATTGAAAGTATCATCTTTTTTGTGGTTGATGTTTTTGTTTGCATCAACGATACAAAGGTGCGACGAATAGCAGCCGGCGGAGATGAACACATTTCCCGATTAGTTGTGATTATTTCCCTTCTTTGATCATTACCAGAGAATTTCTGAAATCCGAGGGAGATACCCCTGCATTTTTCTTGAAGAAGTTAGAGAAGTAAGATACATCTTCAAATCCCAGTTCATAAGTGATATGTTTGATGGATTTGTCGGTATAATACAACAGGCGTTTGGCTTCCACCGTAATTCTTTCCTGGATTACCTGCGAAGGTGTTTTGTGATTAAAAAGCGCAAACAGATTGGATAAGGTCTTAGGCGACTTACAAAGCTGCTCCGCATAGAAACTAACGGAATGCTCGGATTTGAAGTTGGCCTCCACCAGCAGGTTGAACTTCCGGATGATATGAAATCTTTCGTCCGGCAGCTTTTTCACCGGTGCATAGCCGGCCCTGGCCAACCCGGTCACATACATGATCAATCGCTTCAACAGTACGAGCAGCATTTCCTGCTGAATAGTATCAGTCGTATGAAATTCATCCATGAAGATTTCCGACAACCGTTGTATTTTTTGCCGCGCGGTATCATCCAGCGGTACAAACATATAATCGGTTGTACTAAACAAGAATCCAACACAGCTCACTTCGCGGTCATGATCTATAATGCAGTAAAATTCCCGGTTAAACTGCCAGGCAATAATATCCGCAGCGTTTTCAAAACTGAAAGACTGATTAAACAAAAGCGTCAGCAGCGAATTGGCGGGAAAGGTATGCTCCGTGCCATCGATCGTCACCTGCTGCTCCGGCCCCGGATTCCAGGCAATGGTAAAATATTTATTAAACCGGTCCTTTGAGAAACATAATCTGTCAAAACCCGCTTCTTCCTTGAAGAGCAGCAACTCCCCTCCTGTATGTTCATTCCTGAGTGTAAGCTTCATGATGGATGCAATGAATAATGAGTGCTATACAACACTGTTGGATCTATGCTCAAAATACAAAAGAAGCAGGGAAGTCCAAATTTTAAGTTCCGCTATAGCAGACATTATCCGGGAACTATCTGGTTATTGATCCGGGAGATCAACACCGGAAAATAATTATCTGGCGGATAAAATGCAAGAAATGTATAAGCCTTCCCGGGAAACATATAAATGAACACAGCCACCGCGTGAGACCTTTGTACCGTACAAATAACAACTACGCAAATGAAAAAAACAATATTCATTACCGGCGCATCTTCCGGCTTTGGCAAAGCTACCGTGCAATTATTTCATCAAAAAGGCTGGAACGTCATCGCCACGATGCGCTCCCCTGAAAAAGAACCGGAACTGGCAGCCCTCCCGGGGGTATTGGTCACCAAACTGGATGTCACCGACAACGACAGTATTACCCAAGCTGTGCAAACAGGTATACAGACATTCGGCCGGATCGATGTACTGGTGAACAACGCCGGTTTTGGCACACTGGGCGCACTGGAAGCAGCACCGGAGCCAGTAATCCGGCAACAGTTTGATGTGAACTTCTTTGGGTTGATTGAAGTTACCCGGGCAGTACTGCCCGGCATGCGGGCGCAGCAAGCCGGTACCATCATCAATGTATCTTCCGTAGGTGGCAGAGTAACCTTCCCCTTCTCTACCCTGTACCACGCTACTAAATTTGCCGTAGAAGGACTGACAGAATCCCTGCAATATGAATTGAACCCGCTGGGCATCCGGCTAAAGCTGGTAGAACCAGGTGGTTACAAAACAGACTTCGCCGGGCGCTCCATGAGTTATTACGGCGTAGGCAGCCTGACCGACTACCAGCCGCCATTTGATCAGTTTCTGGGCAAACTGGAGCAGTGGCCGATGTCTGAAAATCTGGGCGAAGTAGCCGAAGCCATCTACGCAGCTGCTACAGATAACAGCGACAAACTTAGATATCCTGTAGGCCAGGATGCCGTAGCATTGCTGGAGGCCCGGCAGCAAACAGATGATATCACCTTTAAAAAGATGCTGATCAGCCAAACCGGTATCTAAACAAAAGTTGTCCTGCAATACAGTATTGCAGGACCATCTTTTCTTTAACTTTGTAAGACCCATGAAAAAAGTGACGCAACCATATATCGACCTGGCAACTATCAGTGATCTGCATGAACTGGTACAATATGCCCCGCCCCGGCATCCGCTGATCAGCGTCATCGATCACGCCGATTTTTATTGCAAGCGCCCGAAGATGGAGGGGTTATTCCGGTTCGGATTTTACACCATCTCCTGCAAACGATTCGAAGGACTCTTGTATTATGGTAAAAGTCAGTTCGATTTCAGACAAGGTTCGCTATTGTTCACTGCACCGGGGCAGATAATCGGATCGGGGCCAGACCTCACTGTGGATGAAGGATGGGCCTTGTTCATTCATCCCGATCTGCTGCATGGAACTGATCTGGGCAAAAAGATGCACCAATATTCTTTCTTTCATTACGAGGTGAACGAGGCATTGCACATTTCGGAAGAAGAAAATAAAATCATCAAAGATTGTATTGATAAAATTGCCAGAGAATATACACTGCCAATTGATAAGCATACGCAAAGCGTAATGGTCAGTACGATAGAGCTACTCCTGAATTACTGTAACCGCTTTTATGACCGGCAGTTTTATACCCGGGCCAAAGTGAATGCTGATGTGGTACAACGGTTTGAAACATTGCTGAAAGATTACTTTAACAACAGCACACTGACAGTATCCGGCTTACCTCCGGTCACTTACTTTGCCTCAAAGCTGAACTTGTCCACCGGCTATCTTTCAGACCTGCTGCAAAAGTTCACAGGAAAAAGTACAGTGGAACATATTCATCTCGAGCTGGTAGAAAAAGCCAAGTCATTATTATGGGGCTCTGAAAGTTCGATCAGTGAAATTGCCTACGAACTCGGCTTTGCCTATCCTTCGCATTTTACTAAAATCTTTAAGGCGAAAACGGGGAAGTCGCCGAGTGAGTACCGGCACCCTGCTTAAAAAGAAACACCGCTTTACATCCTCAGAAACGTATCGTTCCCCCTTCCCTCCCATTGCACTTATGCACCCTACAACTATGGGTGCTACACAGGTTTACGCGGTGCAACAAAAGACCAACATCAAAGCGGAAAATGTTACCTGAATAATACTATATTACCCCATTTGCTTACTACTACCTTACTACTACGAATGCACCACCTAAGCACAAGGAATGCCTTCTGATTTTTTGGGTAAAATAATATCAGTAGTGGAAGTCAGGAAAAAAAATATAGTGCGGAGATGTCGTACGAAAATAAGTGTTTTTTATTTAAAAGAAAAAACAAGGATGGTTACTTAAAAATATCATGCGTACCAACATCCATACTTCTCATAAATTAATATAGAAAGGATCACGAACCTATCGAAAATATTTCCACACACGTCAAAACCCTTTACCAACATATACTACAGCGACCACCTCCTCCGCTGCATTCATCTATCTTTCAAAAAAAAATTTGTGTCAATAAAAAAAATTACCTACTTTTTCAGTAGAATTCCATAGCAGTATCATTGCTGGTTTAAACCCTACGAAACCCCAGCTAAAAATTTCCCTGGCAAAGGCACACTAAGAAAGGATAGTCACCATGTACCCGATGAATGTAAATCAAAACACCTTACTCAAAATAACCGATATAACTTAAACAACACCTTAATACCCTTTTAAAACGGAATACCCTTTCAGATGACATGGATATGCTTTATTCCTGTACATAAAGTATATACCCCATTGTTACGTAATCATTTCATTATTCCAACACTGGCATCAATAGTCTGACAACGCTTTCGATAACACCCTGTGTGATCGGACAGTGTATTACATCTGATCTAAAACAACATTACCATGACTTACGCAGGAAGTATTCCCGCCAAATTCTCTATTGACCACAATGGCGGTAGTAACTACACTTTTCAGCTGGACGTACCCCCCGGTATTGCGCAGATGCAGCCTAAACTAAACCTCAACTACAACAGCGCCTGGGGGAATAGCCTATTAGGCATGGGCTGTCAGCTCAATGGATTATCCGTCATTGAAAGAACCGGCGCCACGCTTGATCAGGATGGTTTTATCGCAGGCATCACGTTGAGTGATACCGATCGGCTGAATATCGATCACGCCAGAATGGTACTGCGTACCGGCTCCTCCTACTTCGATACCGGCGCTATCTATGAAACCGAACGCCAGTCGTGGCACAAAATCGTACCCGTATATAACGGCACCAGCAACCGGCAGGGACCAGACAGTTTCACTGTGTATAATCCGGATGGAAAAATCTATCGGTATGGCACCACCACCGACTCCCAAGGCGTGACATCCGCTACCAATCCTACTATTATGGCCTGGTATCTCAGCAGTATCACAGACCTCTCCGGCAACACCATTACGTTTACCTATACCGCCGCCGGCACGGGCTGGCGCAGGTTTCCTTCCCGTATTGACTATACGGCCAATACCCAACAAAACATTGCTGCCAGACGATCCGTCAGATTTAACTATGAGAACCGGCAAGATATTGAATCCGGATATGTAGCAGGATTTGAAACTTCGGCCAGCATACGGCTTACCTCCTTAACGACCCATGTAGATGAAACACTGGTCATGACTTATGCATTTACCTATGAATACAGTTCCTCCACGCAACGAAGCCGCCTGACAGCGGTAACGCAATCAGACAAAGATGGTACGGCCCTGTTTCCCACTACCTTCTCGTGGCAGGATGCCGGCTGCAATTACAATGCCGCCACCACCATTCCTACCTCCGGTATTGACTGGGGCGGCCTATTCATACCAATAGACCTGACGGGCAACGGGAGTCTGGACTTCGTCAATGCCTACAGTGATAGCAGTAATAATTTAAACCTCAACATTTATCTGTCGCAGTTAAATGGCAAATTTTCCGATGCAATTCCGGTGCAAACGAATTTACAGTTTGGCGGACTGTTTATCCCATTGGATGCAAACGGCGATGGAAAAAACGAACTGGTATATGCCACACAGGACAATGACAACCTGGCGTTGACGCTGTTCACGGCACAATCCAGCGGTAATTCCTGGACGCTTTCTCCCGGCACTACACAAACCACCAATTTATCGTTTGGAGGCGATTTACTGGCTGCTGACGTAGATGGCGACGGACTGGCAGATCTGGTGTATAGTTATCAGGACAATGACAGCCTGGGCCTGAATGTATTATTCTCCGATGGCGCCACCTTTACGCCTGCCGGCGGCACCACCTACAATGCCTTCTTTGGTGGTTCCCTTATTGCCATAGATCTGAATGCAGATGGCAGAGATGACTTACTGTATGTGACAAGCGATGTCAATCAGAATCTCAGCTTTACCTCTTTCTTTTCTAAAAGCAGAAACGGCTTCACGCAGGTTAATAATACCTTCACGGATCAACTGGATGCAGGCGGCAGCCTGATTCCGATAGATATCAATGCCGACGGCAATATGGATCTTATCTATATCACTGGCACCGACAATGTGAATCTGCAGATACTGGTCAACAACGGACAAACATTTAGTGCGGGCGCCTCTCTGGCTACCGGTTTTTCTTCCGGTGTATCTGTGATGCTCACTTCCCTGACTGCGGCTCCCGTACCGGAATTATTATTACTCACGCAACAGGATAATAACCTGGCTATTTCCGTTGTACGGGTTTTCAACGCTCAGTTGAGTATGATGTCGGGTATCAATCAGTTTCCCCAGGGCACACTCTTTGGCGGATTATTAATGCCCCTGGATTTATATGGCACCGGATTCAGTAACCTTGTTTATCTCACAGACAACGATGGTACCCAGGCCACACAGGTACTTTCGCCCACAGGTGCTTACCCCGATTTGATAACGACCATCGCTAATGGTACCGGCGGACAATACCTGCCACAATACAGTCCCATTACAGATCCGGCCGTATACAGCATTTCTGGCGCTGCAGCGAATGGATCCATGGAACCCAGAAGCCTGATGCATGCAAAAGTAAACGGCATGAGTTACAATATTCAGCTGGGCGATTACAACATCCCGGGCATAGCAGCCGGCAAAGATGTACTGCAAAGAACACCGATTCCTAAATATGTCGTTGGTTCCTACACCAAAAAAGATGGCATCGGCGGCGCATGGGTCACCAGCTATAATTATGCAGATGCTGTAATTGACAGATCAGGCAGGGGCTGGCTGGGCTTTGGCAGCGTCAGCATTTCAGACCACAGCATGGACACCACCGACCAGCTGTTGCTGTTACAAACCTTCCCTTGTACACAGGTGATAAAAAAACAAAGTACCCGGCGCACCAGCGATCAGACGTTTATGAAAACAGTGGATTATACCTATCAGACCCCACAGCAAAACAACGCGTACCTGATACTCAATGACTCCACCATCACCAAATATTATACATTCGCTGCCAATACGGATACGCCGGATACCACCGTCACGGTAGGGAAACAATTTGACGATCATGGTAATGCCAACCGCATTGATACCGATGGAAATGGCATGGCCGCAAGGGTAACGGAAATCAGGAATTATATCAATGATGAAACCAACTGGAGAATAGGCCTGATACACGAGCATCAGTATTATGCAGATAACGGTTTGCAAAACTTACTCAAGAAAGAACAGTTCTCCTATTATGACAGCACCTACTTAACCAAAGAACATGATATCTGGGAGAGTGTGGCAGCGCAATGGTTAAAGACCACCTATCAGTATGACGCCATGGGAAATCTCACTCTGGAAACAGATGCTGCCGGATTTGCTACCACCACTACCATAGAACAGTCGTTCTACACTTTTATAGCATCCAAAACGGTGACGCTGGCAACAGGTGTTACATTAACCAAGCAGTTTAGTTATGACCCTGCCTTCGGCAAGCTCACGAGTAAAACAGAAGCCAATGGCGCCATTAAGCAACAGGAAACAGATGGACTGGGTCGTGTCAAATCAGTTTCAAGAACGGCGCCGAATAAGAGCCAGGTGGCAACAACACAGTACAGCTGGACATTCGAGAACAACCAATTATGTTATAACCTCAGCAACCGGGTTTCCTGGACAGATGACAACTGGAAAACCACGAAGACGTATTACGACGGACTGGGAAGAAAAACAAAAATAACCCGGCCTGATGTATCCGGCAATAAAACCATCATCATTGATACTACTTATAACGAAAGCGGGCAAAAACTAACGGAAACATTACCCTATTTCGAGCACACCACCAGTTTGCCCATTACCTGGACATATGATGCCTTCGGCAGAAATATACAGCAGACAACACCTGCCGCTGATCCCAACAACCCGGTAGTAACCACTACCAGGACCTATTCGAAGATTACCACGGAGCAGGTAATAACAGCCGTTGGTACCCCCGAAGCGCGCACCACATCCGTCACTCACGGACTCGGTCCCAAAGGCCCGTTGCCGCTTACCAAAACCAGTGCAGACGGAGGTAGCACCCAATACCAATATAATGGCCTGGGACTATTAATTTCCGTTACAGATCCCACCAATATCACCACGCAGATCAGTTACGATTCACTGGAAAGAAAAACAGCCATCACAACGCCTGCCTATAGTAAAAGTATTACGTACAATGATCAGCAGCGCACGGCTACCGAAACAATCGCCGGTAATACCGTTACTTTATATAAAGATGAGATCAGTCGCCTTACCAAAAAAGTGACCGACAAAGGTGAGATCACCCAATTCACCTATGATGATACTGCTGCCACTTATGGAACAGGTATGCTTACGAAGGTAGTGTTGCCATCAGGCGATCAGTTTACCTATGGCTATAATGCAGACGCGCTCATTACAACAAAACAAGTCACCATCAGCAGTGATACCTATACGATTAGTAAGGTGTATACCCCTGATGCGCAAACATCGTCCATTACCTTTCCGGATGGCGCTATTCAAAACAATACCTATAGCAGTAATGGCATCCTTAAGCAGATTGATTTTACAGGTACCAGCGATCAGCTAACCGGCCTCGCTGTCTACGATCAGTTTGATATGCGGGATCACCCACAGCTCATCACCTATAAAAACGGTGTCAGTAAAGCCATGGGATATGACAACTATGGCAGAATCATGAGTTACCAGGCTACCAGCCAGCAAAACAATATCTTTTCAGACACCATCGTTCGCAATGCGACCGACGCGGTTATAAACGATGGTACAACGGCGCAGCCTAACAGTTATCAATATGATTCAACCGGTAGATTAATTGCTGCCAATGAAAATGCGGAGACGTTCTCCTACCAATATGATCAGTCAGGCAACTGTACCCATCTCAATGGAGATACCCTGCTATATCAGGGCTATGCGCCCCAATCCGGCGGCACCAACGCCTCCTTTACAGCACAGTATAATACTGCAGGTAGCCTTACACAACTACAATACGATACAACAACTACCCAGTACAGTTATGACAGCGAACAACGATTGGTAGCTGCAGGTGATGATACCTTCGCTTATGATCATACCGGGCAACGAATGGTAAAAAGTGAACCAGGTGTCACTACCTACTACATTGCTCCGGAATACGAAGTCGTAAAGTTTCAGGGAGGCAACGTACAACACACCTGCCATGTCAACGGAACAGGTGACCGGATCTTTACCAGAACCATCGCCGATACCGGTACCCCAACACCATCACAAGGCATCCCGGCCCCAGGCGATACCTATTTCATTAATGACTACAGAAAAAATACCCGCGTCACCACAGACGCATCCGGCAATACCACTGCCACGGTAACATTTGATCCGTTCGGTAATATAAAATCGCAAACAGGTAGCAATGCCTTTCGCATCTATTTCTCTGATGGCGAATACGACAATGGTATCAAGGCTTACTATATGCAGTCACGTTACTACGATCCGCGGATATGCCATTTCCTCACGCCGGATGATGGCTTTGGCGGCAAACTACTGGACAGGGATACCTATAACCTCTATGCCTATGTGTCCAGTGACCCAATGGGTTTAACAGATCCTACCGGGCACTCGTGGCTGGACTTCATTGTTCAAACGGTCATAGATGTGGCTTACATAGCCGCTGGTATTGGCGCCATTATTATTACAGGCGGTGCGCTGGCCAACACCATCGGAGCCGGACTGATAGGCGCCGGCATTGGTGGTTTGATTTATGACGTTACGCAAAAGGTATGGGAAAAACCGAGTGATCAGGTTTGGGGCTTAAAAGGCTGGGCAGGCGCTATGATCATTGGTGGTGCAACAGGGCTGGCTGCCGGTGTCGGGGCCTATTATTTAATCCCCTACATTGTTGGAGCAGCAGGCGTCACCAGTACGTTTGCCGTCATTGGCATAAAAGTAATCACCTCCGTTATTACCGGTATGCTGATCGGTGCAGGAGGCAAAGCACTCTCCAATGTCTTTAATGGCAAACCTGTCGGCTCAGGGGTTTTATCGGCCGCGGTATTCGGAGGCCTGGCCTCTTTCCTGACTGGTGCAGTCACTGCTACTGTCAACTATTCCATTTTTGAACAGGAAATAGAAGAAGAAACCACGCAGGAGGTGCAGGAAGGACTGGAAGAATCGCTGGAAGAAACCTCCACCAATGAAACCACCCAAAACCCCTTACGCAATAACATTACCAGACAATTAAAACGGGTTCCGATGAAACAAAGATGGTTCGAAAATGATAAGGATTTAATCGGCACCACCATCCGGTTCACCTTCGGCTCTATCAACAAAACGCTTAGCACCTTACATCTGGAGCCAAGTTTCTGACAGCAGCTGATTTAATATTCCATTCCTAACAATTTAAATCCATTCAAGATGAAAACCGATGTATTAGTTTCTCCCAATGAAGAACTGCTCGCGAACGCAGTGATCTACAATGTAGCTACAGATGTTATCCAGGCAGCCGACATTACCAAAGCACTGGAAAGCGGAAAAACCGTGGCGCTTAAACATACCAAAGCTTCCCAACTGGAAAATCTTTTCCCCGGCTGCAGCGTACCGGATGACCTGGCACTGTTTGCCGTCAAACAGGTACCCATTCCGGGGTATAAAGACAAGCTCCATACCATTGTGACCATTATCCCCGAAGAAATCGTGTATGATCTGCATATCGCTTCAGATAATACTGCTGATACGGAGAAACATCAACACAAAATATCCTTGTCTGACCAGCAGCTCAATGACGAAATCGGCAAGCATATTCAGTTGCAAGTAAACTTAGTCAACTCCCTGACACCACCTCCCGAGCTCAATGCCTACTTCGGCCTGGCAACACAAAACTTTCCTTACCCGGTGCCCTATACACAGAATATCTGGTCACATAACAATGGATCGCAGCAAACCGTACAGGTTTCCGTCACCCAGACCTACTATATATATCTGGCGAAATCCAACAACCAGAATCAATTTATCGTGATTATGGTGCAAAACGGCTATTCACAGGCATCCAGCACCAGTGTGCTCTGTTGCAATGATAATCAGGAACGCATATTTCTCAACAGCTTCTTTACGCTGACCAATACCCTGAGTCAATTCAGTAATGCCTACATGAGCTCTCCGGGTTCTTCTTCGAACAGTTCCAATCCTATAATAGATAGCATTAGCTATCCGATGACGGTATTGGTGAACAAAAGCGGTAACCCAAGTGTCGCTCCTTTCACGGCCCAGTACTCCAATTCCGTCAACAGCGCCGATTGGGGAATCAATCTCGATCAGAACGGTCAAAGCACTTCCTGGAGCTATTACACCACCAATCCCTGGAATTCCAGAACACAGTATTTTCAGGATTTCGGCAACTGGTGGGGCCAAATGTATAGCAGCGGCAATGTGGTAGGCATGAACAATCAATGTACCGGCAGCGTTCCTTTTGATTCCGTAGCTGCCTGGACAACCCCCGCCAGCCTTGCACAGCAATCCGTTTATTTTTCCTATTCGAGCAATTACTATTATGTTGGTTTTGCCACTCCATCCGGCACCGGTAACGGACATCATCAGATGGCCCAGAGTTCTCCGAATAATACACCGAATACGCCCAGCTGGGATCTAATCCAGCTCACCAATTCATCAAAGATTATTCATTGATGAGCGGAGCGTATATTAAAAGCTAGCCACCAGTAAATACTGGTGGCTTCTGATAACATTACTATACTATACTCCGGTTTCACATACTATTTATGTAATATCCGGCAAGCATCTTTTTACAAAAAAACTGTTTTGCTTTTCTGATTTATATTTCAATATCCTGATTGTTCACATCAATACCGTCACCAGCGTCACCACTACCACAACTCCCATTAACAGGGTAAGCAGGTATAAAAATAACCTGGTGATCACCTTGCACATTTGTTCTTCTTCGTATTCCATACAATATCTTTTATAGTATGTTGATCTGCACTGCTAAGTGTAGTCTTACTTTTTCTTATTCCGTTTATACATCTTTAAAAAGAGCGGTGGGGTTAAATCGGTAATAAAATTCAACGAATGATTAAACAAAGACATAGACAGCGCATCCGCTTCCCTGCTTCTGAAATCAGTTGTTATTCTGTTACCAGCAGCCATTTCCTCAGCGGGCCTGCCGTTGGTATAATAATAAAGGGCTATGGATTTGCGGCTTTCTCCGGGTGGGCATGTCAGCGGATCCGGATGTCCGTGAAAGGAATGATCAGCGGTATTGAAAATAACCATCCTGTTAAAGACAGGCAGGATACTTTTCACACATCCTTTCATCTCCTTATCCCATAGTTCAAAGTGGCCACCATATGTTTCGTCCCAATGCTCATTCAGGTAAACCAATAAATTAATCCGGCGGTTCAGGTTGAGCAAGGGATGCCGGTTAAAGTCTGCATGTATTTTCAGGTAGCCCCCTCTTTTAATCTGATGCAGGCCTCCACCCCATAGATAAGGATCCGGAATCAATCCATCAATACCTGTTAAGGTGGTCAGGAACTGCAGGAATGGCTGTGCATTCAAGGCATGCAACAGCTCAAGTGTAGCAGGACCAAAGCGGCTTTCATCGTTGGAGGCAAATTTTAATTCATTCGGATTATTAAAATAAATATCCTGTTGCTTATCCAGGTCAGGAAATTCCGTTACGATACTTCGTAGCATAGATTCATTGAACAATCCATCCAGTGTGACATGCGGAAACGGGGCTGCATTTTTATAGGAAGAGCAGGATTGAGCAGCCAGGAGCAGGAGCTCCGTATTTGATTTTTTAAGCAGCGATGAATTAGACATATTACATCATTTTATCTTAATAATGATACCATTACCATTCAGATTATGCAGTACTATACGGTCCGGCAGGGAGTACTGTTCGTTGACAAGTTGGGCGATGCCCTGGGTAAGCGGAAAACCATAGTCATTAAAAAAGATGGTACCACCAACAGTAATACGGGGCCATACCCACTCCAGTATGGACTTTGCAGACGCATAAGCATCTACATCAATGTGACAAAGACAAAAACTTTTATGGATTAATAACTCGGCAGTATCGTCCGGAAAAACACCTTCCAGCAATTGCACATTATAAATTCTGGCGGCCTTGATAAACCCCTCTACCATTTCCCGGGAGGTATCGCTATGCTCTCCGCCTTTGTAGTAATTATCATACTTATCTCCTGCCTTTACCACGCCTTCAAACGTATCGCAGGCATAAATAACTTTTAAGGATCTGTTTTCCCGGAGCTTTTCTGCCATGATAATACTGGTACTTCCCCGCCAGACACCCACTTCCAGGATATCACCCGGAATTTTTTCTGCCTGCTCTACCGCTTTCCATAACTCCCAGGCCTGGTACTTATTGACCAGCGAATTTTTCTTCACCCGCCGGAATACTTTATTGAAGCGGTAATCCCTGAGCCAGGGTGCGTAGGTATTCGCTGGAATGATCAGCTGATAGGAACTTCCCCATAACCTGGACAACAGGTAAAAAGGATATTCCAGCAATCGGATGATGATAAAGGTGATGCTACTTAAATACCGTCTATACATAAGCCTTCGATATAAAACATTCAGTACATAACGCGTGTATGCCAGTTATTCGGACTACCTATGAAATTGTTATGATGATTTCCGTCAGCTATTAAACACCTGAAAAAATAAAAACCCTTATTCTCAATAAGTTAAACTAATGTTAATGACGAATGACCCGGATATAAAGCGCCTGATAACAGCATTCCGGCAGGATTGAAAAACAGCATTAATGGCATGTAGCAAAAGCGACATGATCAGAAAAGATCCCATCACCCGGCAGGCAGCTAAAATATAATATGGGAAAGCATATTAAATTAAATCTTTACTTATTTTTGTGGGCACCTATACCCTATAATACATGATAAGATTTATACGCCATTTTCCTTTTCTCTTATTGTTTATCATTCCTTTATTGACCCAGAGCCAGCACAAAATCAGCACTTTTGCTGCACCTGTTGAAACACAAGGATTCACCGAAGCTGCGATAGCAAAGGAAGATCAAGGATTTATTTATCTGGCAGGCCAGATAAGCGACAGCACCACAGGCAACAAACTCCCGATACCTGTCATCCTCAAAATGGATGCAGGTGGCAATACCCGATGGAGTTACAGCATCAACAAAGAAACAGATGGAGAAAGACGGAATGCGGGTAATGATGGTGACCGTGTAAACGAATATGCCCAAAGCCGCATCAAATCCCTTATCATCGACAGCAGCTACGTTTTTGCCGCGCTATACAACTATTATGGCGACCGGGGTGAATTCTATGAGATCCGCTGTCTGAATAAAAACACAGGTGATCTTGTCTGGAGGATAAAAACCGACGCTGAGATAAAGGCGCTGAATACTACCGGTGGAGATTACTTTATCTATAGTACCAGCGATTACTACGGGAATTATTACATCCTCCTGGACCGCCATACAGGACGACAAATACAGGTGCAAACACATCCCGTAATGGCCCGCTATGAGTTTGATACAGACGGTAGTACCTACCTGATCAAAGGAGATACAATCGCCCGGTATAGCACGCCATTACTCGATCATAAAGTATGGGAAGTAAAAATAGCCACTGCATATGGTACCATCACCTCCATTAGTCTTCAACCTGACGGCAAGCTGTATTTCTTCGGACATAATGAGACCAGGGGATTCTTCGGCCAGGTATCCAAAGCAGATGGCAGCACCTTCTGGAAACAAACCCCGACAGCACTGACAGACGTATTTATCAACAGTTTTAAATTCGTTCATGATAAGTTGTATGTCTCCGGTATTCATAAATACTTTGGCAGCGTATTCAGCGCATTCAGCATTGTGGCGGCAGATGCGGCCAGCGGGCAGGTTTTAATTGATAAAACTTACACCGGTAAAGGAGCGTCTCCATATTTTGGGATCAATAGCGTAGATGCAGATGTGTATGGTAACGTATATGCTTCCGGGTATGAAAATGCCAACGATTCCCGTACCGGTTCCTGGGCAGTACTTAAACTGTCGCCCAATGGTAGTTTCATTTATCATAAGCTGGTTGAAAACGGAGAACCCAAAGCCTACGGCGCACAGGGCCTGCTGACAAGGGTTATCAACAACCAGGTGGTACATATCGGAAACCTGAGTATGAACGGCCGTATCCGTACCCTGCTCATCGCTACCGATACATCCGCTACATTCCAGCCACGCCTGCAACAGCTGCCGGTAGCCACTATTCAGTATGGCAGCGCCGTAAAAGTAATCCGGAATTTCTCTGCCAATGCCTATGCGATACTGAAACAAACCGGTAACCACGCCACCCTTGAATACATTAATACCGATAATAAGAACTTCTCCTGGTCCAGAAAAATAGATGGCGGCGCCTATGTCAAAGCAGACAGAATGGCCATAACAGCCGACAAACAAATTGTGATCCTGACGCAGAAACATAAAGCGTCATCTGCCCTGCAGGATTATCGGCAACAACCAGATAGTGCGTATATCACGCAATTTGATTCTATTGGTACAGTTACTAAAGATTACAGTTATTACATCGGTGACAGAAAGGATTTTAAGTCCATTCAGTTGTATACTTCCCCGGATACCAATACCGTAGTGGTATTTTCGCAGGTAGATTTTTATAAGTCGCCTTTGTCCACCCATTTTTTTAATCCGGCGAGAGCCTCAGAAAGAATGGGTGGCGACTGGCAATATATTGCCAGCCCCTGGGTGCCGCTTCCCGGCAACCAGCAAGTGCTGTTTCCGATGTCCAGAGACAGCTCCGGCATGATGCGTACGACCCGGGGATCTGACTATTATCCGGCCAGCAGCTCCTACAGAACCTATGTGTTCAATGAAAACAACCAGGCCGGAATTAAGGCTGTACAATGGCATAAGACCAGTAGCAACTATGCCGCACATAACCTGGCCGTTTGTGATAGCAACAGTATACTTTCTCTTGGGAAAGATGCACAGCAGCGTGCTGTCATTAAACGTTACAACTACCGGAAGCAGGTATTTGAATGGGAAGACATCCAGCCAAAAGGTAGTACAATTGAGCAGGCGCTTGTCAGCGACGGGAAGGTGTATTGGGCAGGTAAAAGAGATCGCTCCCTGATCATCAGAAAACTGGATAGCCAGACAGGTAACGGGATATGGGAAAAAGAGGCCGCAACCACAGGCGCAAACCAATACTATGTACCGCTGGATCAGGCCTATAATCCTATCCGGCAACAGTATGTGGTGACCGGCTATATAGCCGATACCTCCGTGCTGCTGGCTAAGCAAAAACCTTTCTATGTAATCATAGATTCCGCCGGCACCGTTGTGCAAAACTGGACCAGCCCGGCAGATTACCGCCAGTTTAACCAGTTAAACAGCGTTGCCATCACAGCTGCCGGTCAAACCATTATCGGCGGTTCGTTATACAAAGATCCCAACGGGCTCGCCGGCATCCTGATTGAAGCAGATAAACCAATACTGCCGCCAACCGAGCAAGTTGTTACACCATGCGAATCCACCTCATTTACCCTCGATGCAGGCACCGACGGCACCGCCTACCAATGGCAGGCAGATAACGGCAGCGGCTATGTGAATCTCACCAACAATGCTACGGTGAACGGCGTCAATAACCGGATACTGCATATTGTCCGTACGCCGGCATCCTGGAATGGTACCCGCTTCCGTTGCCTGGTCAATAATAACAGCGATATCATATTCCGTTTAGCCGTATCAGTTAGTACGCCGGCAAGCGTGCATATCACAGCCAGCGACACCCTGATTAAAGCCGGCAACCCGGTTACCTTCACCGCTACGCCCTCCAATGCCACCAATTGTACCTATCAATGGATGATAAATAATACGGCTGCCGGAAACGGTCAGCCGGTCTTTACCCTTTCTCCGGATAAAGATATCACCGTACTGGTAAAAATGACGGGAGAGCATACCTGCACGGGTAGTCTTATCGCTGCCAACAGCAACACCATTCGTGTAAGTGTACAACCTGCTGCGGCACCCGACCCGGCCACTCCGGTGGCCTACCCCAACCCGGTAAGCAACACCGTCATGCTGGATCTCCGGCCGGAAGACAAATGGGAATCACTGGAAATAATGGATTTACAAGGCAACCGGCAATTATTACTGCCAGACATCAGTAACCGGCTTAAAGTCAGCATACCCGTACCCACTTTGAATGCGGGTATTTATATCATAAAACTGCAATCCGGAAATGGGTATCACAAATCCAGCCGGTTTATCAAACAATAAGTATCTATCACTAAAAAGGCTAAACGAATTCGTTTAGCCTTTTTAGTGATAACTCCATCGAAAAGGGCTTTCCTACCGGAAGCTGCGTTTCATCCGGCCGGCAGGAACCGTCCGGGGTCATTAAAACTGAATATCATCCGCCACATTTCCACCCTGTGCCTGGGCAAACAGCTGCTTGTATTTTGCATTGTAAGCTGCTTGTCTTTCGTTATACCCGGCATAATCTGCGGCAATATCCTGATGAATCTGATCACTCCACATAGAGGCGGCGATCTGAAAGTCTCCCAGCGAAATCCCATATTGGTCTACAATCCACTGCGCGCCATCCAGTCCATAATCATAAGCCACCTGGCGGGCCACTTCCAGCTCCTGATAAAAGTCTTTGTCTGTTTTGATCTTTGCGGTATTGCCACCATCGGCAGTGGATGCCGCCGCCTTTAAACCACTGAACTTCGGATGCTGATCCGCCTGACCAAAATACTGTCCGAACAGGGTGATGATGTGATAGGTCGCATCCTGTTTCATACGTTCCGGCCAAAGCAGGTTCGCTTCTTCCCAAACGGGTAATTCTACTCCCAGGGCTGCTGCAATATCGTTTTCGGTTAAACCGCTGCCCAGTTTCGCGCAGGCAGCGCCGTAATCTTCTAAAGTAATACCGTGAATAGGTGCTAATAATGGATTCTCAGACATGTTCGTGTATGATTTAAAGATGATGATTAGTATAATCGTTTAGTAAACGTTGATGAAATTTTTCATTTTCAGCCGCCATATCCGGCACTATTTTATTCCACTCGTCGAACATGGCCCGCAAATATTGCCGGTACAGGTCCGGCTGCCGCGGGTTACTGGCCTCATAGCGCCGCAGCAAATGCGCCGTTCGTTGTTCTGCCAGGCTACGGGCCTGGCCTAGGACCATCCGTGCGCCCGTAGATGGCATGAACGTGTTCTGCGACTGGCAGAAAGGACAAGGAATATAGGTCGCAATGAAAAACATTTTGGGAATAGAGATATTACCACCGCACTGCTTGCAGCAATATTTATCGCGGATACGTTCAAATGCAGCCAGCTGCTCCTGGTAGGCGGCTTCCAGGTCTTCTTCTCCTGCGGCTCCCTGCAGCAGCGTAATGGCTTCGTGGATCTTTTCTTCAAAAACATCATGCCGGTTGAAGCAGGCCATTTTGAAGGCAAACAGCCGGTCGTAATATTCACGCCCTGCCCTGGAGGTAATCTGCGGTAAAGAACATTCCGTTGCCGTCACAAAATCAATGATGCTGTCTGTCCGCACGGTATTGGCCTTGGTCCGCATCTCATTGATCTGTCCGAGCAATCCGGCCAGCATACGGCCATGCGCCCGCTTATAGGGATCTGTATCCTCCTCAAAAAGATGGCGCAGCTCCGGCAACGCAGCGGTGCTCACTTCTTCCATCCGGGCTTCCAGCTTCTCCAGAAAAACAAACCATCGTTCCTGTCTCGCTGCCATTTCTTCGATCAGCGTCGGATTATTATATTTCTTCTCAAATAAACCAAACATCTATTTTGAATTATCTTCCTGTTTAATATGGATACCGGTAGTCAGTCTCACCTCCATGAATACAAATCCACAATAGGCACAGGCAGTAAGACCATGCCGGCAGGCTCTCCCGGCGCCGCATTCCGGGCAATCACGGATCTCCATTTCCGCCTCTTTATGAACGATTTCCCCGCCATAGTTTACCTGATCTGCGGCCTGTTGTTTCAGTCGTTCCAGATAGGAAGTGACCCGCTTGTTTTCTTCTTGCATACACTGTGATAAAAGGGATTAAAGTAATTTCAGCAGTTCTTCTTTTTTCGCAGCATATTCTGCATCAGTGATCAGCTGTGCATCGAAAAGCTGCTTTAATTTCTTAAGCCGTTCCGTTATATCTTCCGTTCCAACCGTTTTATTTTGGGTAGATACATTCGCTGCCAGCTGGGAGATCATGCCCATTACCACGCCTTGTCGTGCCCCTTCTCCGATGGCGGAACCTTCCTGATCCATGGCATTGGCAATGCTGTATTGGGAAAATTTATGCATATCCGTGACCATATTCATACCGGTTACCTTATCATACTGTTTCAGTACTTCTTCCGGTAGGGTAATGCTGGTAATGGTAAAACGGGTTACTTCCAATCCGAAGTCGGTAAAGCAAGGCTGAATCAGGGGATGTATTTTTTCATTCAGTGCAGTGATATTACCTGCCGCCGCTGTTACGGTGATATTGGCCAACGATAATACTTCCGCAAACTTCGGGGCAATGAAATCGCGCAATTGCAGTTCCAGATCTCCGATCTCCAGGTGGGGCCGGGTGCCGGCATATTCCCGGAAGAACCGGGCTACATCCGTAATACGGAGATTATAGGTACCAAATGCCCGGATACGTACCTGTCCGAAGCTGGCATCTTTCATCAATACCGGTGCGGGGGTCCCCCATTTCAGCTGCACAAACTGATGGGTATTAAAAAAATAAACGTCTGCTTTGAAAGGGCTTTCAAAACCATACTTCCAGCCACGCAGGCGGGTCAGTACAGGTATATTTTCCGTTTTCAGGATATGCCTCCCGGCCGGGAATACATCTGCCAGCTGCCCTTCATTCAGCAGAAGTGCATGCTGACTTTCTCTCACCGTCAACACCGCTCCCTGCTTGATTTCCTTATCGGCATCGGCGAACTTCCACATCAGCGTATTCGGATCTGGTGTAACCGATTCAATGATCTCTATAAAAGGTAATATCATAAGATTAAGTGCTTAAATATGAGGCGTCAGCGCTGCAGATAAGAAATTACTGACCGTTGTCAATATGGTGGTTTCATACAATTCCTGTTTTCTTCTGCCCTTTTGGGTATCCGGGAAATAATCGCTGATGGCATAATTCCGGCCGAATTTATTTTTCTGGTTAGACATCACATAGTGCAGTTCACAGTTAACTGTTTCCGTCAGGATGTAGATGTCTTCAAAAGACAGGATCCGCCGGGTGTACAAACCAGGCACCCGCTGATATACCTGCCGGTTGTGCTGATCAAAAATATAGGTGAGGTTCAGTTTAAATAAAAAGTCATATACCCCATAGGCAGCACTGACGATGCCCAGACACCGGAGCAGCATGCGTACCTCGTAATTAAGCGGCCATACCAATGGCAATATGAAAGCCACACCTGTTACGATCGCACTAAAGATAATCTGGGTTTTAAACCCTTTATTGGGTTGAAAACTCAGCTTTCCATCCGTTAATTTCAGATTATACGATTGCATCCTTCCTGTTTTAATGCTTTAGTTTTCTATACCCATGATCGTGGCCAACTCATCTGTCACCTGCTGTAATGGTTTTGTTACAAACATGGTCTGATGCAGGAAGATCACTTTTCTTTTGCCATGCTTCTCCAACTCCATGGTGGCCGTTGCATTCATCGTGATGATAAATGTTTGCCTGGAGATAACGAAATTCCGGAAGTCTTCGAACCGGAATTCGTTTGGACGCATAAAGAAAACCGGTTGCATGGAAATAGTATGGGTGGTGGCATCGATCCTTAATTTACCCGTCGTCCGGAGCAGGAGTACCACGCCCGCCAAACCAAGCAGTATGCTGCTGGCCTTCGCCCCCGGATTATTTTTACTGAGTAAAACAAAGGCCATTAACGCGAATAATAGGATGGCCAGCCCGTAGTAGAGGACAGTCTGGTTCTTTTTAATGTACACATTCCCTTCCCGGGTAAAATACTTAAATGATTGCATATGGTTTTTTATAATATGGATACACAAGACAACTTAATATAGTGCAGTATGGTAGGATCACCCTAACCAATAAACGAAAATTTATGTTCGAATGCTTTGCCAAAAACCGGTACCGGCTTTTGCGCATCATTGCCGGCATTGATCATACCCAGTATCCAGAATATGAGTATCGTCCATCCGGCCAGACTCAGCAATGACCAGGCAGGCACCAGGTAACTGATCGCATACAAAACGATATTGAGCAGGATACTTACAATCGCCAGGCCCAAAGATTGCTTCAAATGATAAATAAGCAAAGCGTCTGTTTTTTCTTTTCCGGAGAAATAAGCAATTAACCAACCGATCAGGGTAACATAGGAGAGCATCGATAATGTTCTGTTGTTCATGCATGCTGGATTTTCATTGAGCAAGATTGCTTTTGCGAATGTGCATCTCCTCCTGCATTTATCCGCATCTATGCCTCCTACAAAATGACTACGCATGGCAAAGAGGCGTCTACAATATGACTACAACAATATTTACTATTTAATTATCAATTATTTACAAATAATAATAAACAACACATCATCAGATTCCCGCTTTGCATTTTATCTATTTATAGTAATTTAACTGCATGAAGTCATTACCATATCTGCTATTTATTTGTTTGTGTAGCTGTATTTCCGGATTGTCGTCCCACCTGTGGGCGCAACAACCTTTACCGGATAGTTTGCAGGCTGTGGTCAATGCTCCCGGATCTGATAAAAAAAACAAACCCGCCTTATTACATCAGCTGGCAGAAATATACCGGATCAATAAAAATTATGCAGGGGCCCTCACCGCAGCCAGGCAAAGTGCCACGATCGCCTTGCAGTGTAAAAACTATCCGGAGGCCAGCAAAGCATATACCTTGCTGGTAGCTATCAAAGCCAATATGCAGCAATACGCCGACCTGAAACAAACCAGCGATTCTGCCCTGTCCATTGCACAGCAAGCCAATGACCCTATTGCCAGGGCCTATGCTTACTACTCCAGGATACTGCTTTACAAAACCCTGGAAAACCCGACTGATATGGTCAAATATGGTCAGCTGGGATTGAAACAACTGGAAAAAACGAATGACCCTTTTATTGCCGCCAAAATTTACTACCAGCTGTATGTAGTGCACTCAGACTGGAATAATGAAGAGAAAGTGTATACCTACGCCCAGGCAGCTACGGAGAATGCACGCCAGGCCAACGACTATAACTTATTGAGTAATTGCTATACTGCCCTGTCGGTAGCTCACGAATACAAATACAATGCAACCAAAAACAAACTGGAGCTGGACAGTGTCCTGTTTTACCTGAATAAGCCGGTCATGCTATACCGGCAATACCCGGGCAGCGTTTCTCCCAATACCTACGCCATTGCCTGTATCAACATCGCCAACAGTTACCTGAAATACTTTCCTGCCGACAATCCCACCACCAAAGCCCAGGCGATCAACTATGCCACCCTGGCCCGGTCGGCTGTCAGAAATGTGGACAACAGCGAAGAAATAGAGGCCAGCAGTTTAGGAATACTCAGCGAATATGCCAAACGGGAAGGCGATCTGACGCAGACCGAAAGTCACCTGCTGGCAGCCTACTACGTGATGAAAACAGCTGCTACCCCCTACTACTACACCATGATTAATGTGGTACAGGCACTGTCGGACCTGTATGAACAAAAGGGAGATTATAAGCGGGCATTAGCCTTTCAAAAGGAAGCCACCCTGTATAACAATAAAAACTTCAATCAGCAGAAGGCACTCAACACCCAAAAGCTGGAAATGCAGTACGAAACGGAAAAGAAAAACAATGAAATGCAGCTGCTGAAAGAACGGGAGAAAAGCCGCACCCGGCAAAACTACCTGTATGCCTGCATTGCCCTGGCTTCTGCCATCGGGCTGGTATTCATGTTCCGCTCCTACCATTTCAGGTTGCGTTACTCCCTGCAACGGGAAAAACAACTGCAGCTGGAAAACAAGGACACCGAAATGCAGGTAAAGCTGGAAAAAGAAGAACACGCCCGGCTCAAAGCAGAACACCAGCTCCTAAGCACCCAGCAGGAACAGCTGAAAAAAGAAGCCATGGCCAATATATTGCAACTGGAACATAAACACCAGATGCTGCTGAATATAAAAGATAAGCTGACGGAAGACAACTCCATCAATATGCAGAAAATCGTGAAAGAGGAAATGGTGATCGATAGTGATTTCGAACTGGCAAAAGTTCAGATCCAACAGATACACCCTGACTTTTTTCACCTGATCAACGAAAAAGCACAGCGCAAACTTACCTTGCTCGACCTTAAACTTTGTACCTACCTGTATCTCAAAATGGATACCCGGCAGATTGCCCAGCTCATGAACATTGAAACCAAAAGTGTCAGAATGAGTCGTTATAGAATCAAACAGAAATTAGGATTGGATAAAGAAGATGACCTGCATGCTTTCCTGCAGGGATTAGGCAATTAACCCTTCTCTTATAAATAATAATAGTCCGGAAATATTATCTTGCAGGAAGCGGAACAATGATCCCGGCCAGCAAAAACAGTGTACAAATGAACTTACCCAACGAAATATATACCTTATCAGACATCACGCATTTAACCACATTCCTCGCGACACTTCCGGCAGCGGAGCTCCGGCAGGCGTTATGGCAGGAATATGATACGTTGTTTGATTACAAAAACATACAGGAATGGAACAAGCTGGTCCGCATCTGTGAGGCATTAGCCATCACCGGCTGGGGAGAAAGGGAACCGGTAGAAGCGTTTGCATCGAAATGGTTGAATGGCGCTTATTACACGTATATCCAGGACCGTTATTTTGATAACAAATCCGTTAAGAGCTGGTCTAAGATGAAAGATACCTACGTCTTATATGAACCAGATGCGGATAAAACAGATTACGGCATATCTCAGCTACGCTCCCAGCAAAATCCGCTGGCGCGCAGCCCCCTGCGATTTACGACGATTATCAGCAACAAACAATCATCCGTAGTCCCTTTCTGGGAATCCATTTTACGACTGCAGCAAACACTAAATAAAACACTACGTCCGCAACTATATGGGCGGTCATTTTCCTACATCCTATTTGTACTACACTTCAGTAATCACGATGATGAACACACCACCGTACAGCATGAATACTTTCATGATGAAGCAGATGCCGTGAAAAACCGTTCTTATAAATATTACATCAGACCCCGGCTGAAAACCGGAAAACTGGCGATGGCAAAGCAGGAGCTGAGACTATCATTTGACAGGTACTATACCAGAGCCTTCGGAGAGTTGCCCCTCGAAGCGCAAAAGCAAGTAATGGTAACAGAACTCACTGAAGTAATAGATATACTGGCGGAGAAGCTAAAAAAGAAAAAGATAGCTTATGATGTGGCCTTGTTCAGGGAAGATGTAGCCAACATTGTAAAAGAGTGGGTCGCCGCAGGTGCTTCCTAAAGTTCGGGGATCTGTTATTCTAAATTTCGCCTTACAATTTCTTTCCCGGCTTCGCCTAAATATTCTTCAATGATTTTTTTCCAGATCACCAACCCATTTTCTCCATTAATAAAAATAATCAACCCTCTTTTTGATTTTGGCAGCAACAGCGCTATACATTTTGTACCCTCATCACCACCTGTATGCTGCAAGGCAAATTCCTGACCAGGCAAATCAGGAAATACCTGCATCCCTAATCCCCAACTAACACCTGCTTTCACCGTGGATTGGGGTGTAATAAACTCCTGATACAGTTTCGGTGAAAGGCCGGCACTATCCAGTATATGTACTAAACATTTACTGTAGTCCGCAACAGTGGTCAATAAATTAGCCGCTGCATTTGCCGTATAATATTTTTCATATTTCAATGGCTGACCCATGGTATCGCTTTCCACGGCATACCGGCTTTCATCGGTTGCCTTTGTCCAATAATAATAGGTATCCTCCATTTTCAAGGGTGAAAACAACCATTCATTGGCCAGTTGCGCCAATGGTTTTTTAAATTTTTTTTCAATTGCCTTTCTAAGGTATTCAAACCCCTCCCCTGAATATTGGAATTTTGTACCTGGCTCGAATTCAAAAACCAGTTTTTTGTCGGCCCGCAAATATCGCCAGTTAGGAAAGCCCGATTGTTGGCTTAAAATATACCTGGTTGTTAATTTTAATAGCCACGGATTATCTTTCAAGGCAGGATCCACGTAGTAGTGCGCCACCGGTTCATCCAGCTTCCATTTTCCTGCTTCAATCAGTTTCAGTACCACTAAGGCGGTAATGGGTTTGGTCAGCGAAGCCACTTTATAGATACTGTTTGCGGCAATGGCAACACCAGGCTGTTGCTCTCCAAAAGCGCTGATTTGCTGTAGCTTGCCGTGGTTGATGTACCCAATGGATACAGACGGTATTTTAAACGCCTTTAAAAGCCATGTTATACCGGCATCCGTATCAAACAACGGAAACGGATAATTGTCGTCAAAACGAACGCCATACCTTTTGGGCTTATTGTGATTATAACTTAATTCGCGTTTTATTTTCCAGCTCCCTCCGTCTAAAACCCAGGTAGCAATAAAGCGGGCATTTTCAGTAAACCTTAATGCTTTACCCGGTTCGGCTATATAAAAATCATGGATACCCATCTGGATAGCCCCATATATCTTCCCTTCATTTTTCAGCGGATATACCACCAGGCTCCCTTGCACCAGTTTCCGGATAGGTTTTTGGTTGGTATTTGAACAAATACTTTCTTTGAATCCTTTTAAAAACTCAGCTTTATTCTGTGCACCATTCTGGTCATGATAAAATTCAAAATCAGGTACCAGCAGTCCTTCCAAAGCAGCCAGATTGCATTTATTAAAACCTTCTTCAAACAAAATACTGTCGCCTCTTTGCAGTGCAATAAAAATCGGGGAAGTTGTACTTTCCTGCGCGAAAGCTACATGAGTTGCCAACAGCATAGTTATCCACCAGGCAGTCTTGAGCCATTTCATCTTGTTGTGGTTTAATTGATGATATCCACTAAAAGCCAATCTTATTTTTCTATGATAACCCAATCAATATAAAATGAGACGTGTGCATGAACTGTGCCTTGGAGGAATATGCTATTCGTTTAGTAGTATTTGGTCTCATCCGGAGAAAAATCTCCTGACAAAAGTAAGGTATATACCTGGTTTCCTGACATGCGCTGCTTATTTCCGGAAATAAGCAGCGCATGACACTGCAGCATACAACAGACCGCTTACGCGACTTCTTTCGGATTAGGCTCGCCTTTGCCGGTAACAATGAGGTTACGAAGACTATTATTGATATACTTACTCCACCCGTTAAAACAGGCTTCATAACATTCGTATTCAGGTACTAATCCCCAATGCGTAAAGCGGATACCCGTTTTATCGTCCTGCCGGAAGATCTCAAAACTCACCTTATCTCCCGTCCACTCGTTTGCGTGTTTGGTAAAATTAAAGTAGTTTTTAAGCACCTCCCATACGACTTTTTCATAAGGTACCACTTCGACTAATTTCATCGTGCAAATATGCACATCCTGGTAAGCATAGGTAAACTCGTCATGTAGCTGCGTGGTGCCTCCTTCAATGTTTTCAGACCACCATCCACGTACATTGTTGATGGCATGAAATACCTCTTCTGGGGTTTGATCTACCAGATAAGTAGTCGTAAAATCCTGATTAACCATAGTCTTGTTATTTATAAATCTGATAAAGTGTTTTATCAGGATAAAGTTACCGTTCTTACTGGTAATCCAGGGGGTGTAAAACAGACTTTAAAGCGGGGTAATTCAGACTTTTTCTGCGGATATCCAACAACAACCGTATCAACAAAGTATGCCGGAAGTTTACCTCCGGAAAATGGTATTCCTGAAAGTATACTTCCGGCATAACATGATTGTATGCGATCATTTTCCGGCTATTACCAAAGGGCCACGTAATGCAGGCTACCTATTGAAATGCATACAGCCGTTGCTGATCATTCCGCATCCGGTAAGCAACAAACATATCCTTCTCTTTGAAGTTCAGATAAATATTATTCAGCATCACTTCTTCAAAAGAAAGCCCGACCGGCAGCCCGAATGAATGCCCCGGAAATACCAGCACCTCTTTTGTTACGTTGGTACGTATCCGTTGTAAGCTATCAAACATACTATAGGGATTAGCTCCTTTCCCCCAGCACAGACCACAACCTTCGATAAACAAGGTATCACCGGAAAACAGGCAATTGCCCACGTAGAAACAGGTACTGCCGGCTGTATGTCCGGGTGTTACCCATGCCTGTACCGGTATCCCTCCCGGTGAGAGCAGTGCCCCATCTTCAAATGCGATCAGCCCTTCACAATGAAACCGGTAGTAATTGATTTCCGCAGCAGACATCCACACAGGACAATGCCAGGCAGCTGTAAAAAAACCAACCAGATCTACATGATCAAAATGGGAATGAGTGAGCAGGATACCCGCCAGCGTTGCATTAGCCGCCGTCAGCACCGCATTGATCTTATCCGGTTCCCAGGCAGGATCTATGACCACTGCCTGCAAACTATCTTCATCCAGTATCACATAGCTGTAGTTGACAAAGCTATCTTTCTTAACCCTGACCGGAAATACTTTCAGGCGTGGCTCTTTTTTATAAATATGCATGTTATCAGTTCAATAATCAGCAAATCAGGATAATTTGTCGCGGAAATAACGCTGGCAACGTTCATTCAGCAACTGGGCTGCTTCCGTCATGATCTTTTCACTGATTTCATCTATATGTCTGTTACGCCAGTTTTCCAGCGCAGTGCCTTTCACCCATTGATTAAAGGCGCCCAATGCCGGGCCGCAATGTACCTGAAAATCAGTTTTGTGATCTACCTCCCCTTTTATAGCCAGGTTAGAGGAATAGCCGAAATACCATCTGAAAATAAATGCCATCTTCTGTTTGGGATTATTTTCTGCCCGCAGGATTTCTTCCGGTCCAAAGTACTTTTTCACATCTTCATAAATTTCCGAAAACCTTCTTTTAAAATACCGTGTCTCCAACTGATTTTTTGTTTTTTCATCTATCTCTTCAATCGCATTGTGATTCCGGTACAGGTCATAGAGCTTATTGGCCCTGGCAGGGAAGAAAACCCCTTTTTTCAATACCTGGATCTTCGCGCCCATTTCAAACATATCTCCTGCCGGCGCATATTCTGTATCCTGTACATTGATATCCTGCAACATATCCTTCACCACTTCACTCGCCCCTGATTCAACCGTACATTGGTTAATAGATCCGGTCAGTATATAATCTGCTCCCAGCATAAAACCAGCCAATGCTGCTTCCGGCGTACCAATGCCGCCTGCGGCGCCGATCCTGATTTTCTTTTTATAGGCATACTGTCGCATATGCTCATCCCTTAACCGGCTGATGGCCGGAATCAGGGCCGAAGCAACGCCCATATCCGTATGTCCGCCGGAATCTGCTTCCACACAAATATCGTCGGCCATAGGGATGTACCGCGCCAACTGTGCTTCCGCTGCTGTAATACTGTGGGTAGCCAGTAATTTCTGTACTATCTTCTCCGGCGCAGGGCTCAGGAAATTAGCGGCTACCTCCGGCCGGGAGATCTTCGCCATAATCCGGTTATCCGTTTCTATCTTTCCATCGGGCAGCTGCCGTAATCCTTTTAGTCTGAACCGGACCAATGCCGGGGTGATTTCCATATAGGCTGCTGCCTCCACATTCCGCACTTTATATTTCAACAGCAGGTCTACCATTTCATTTTCCGGCGACCCATGCAGTAAATTGATGCCGTAAGCCTGATGCGGTTGCAGGGACTGCTGAATAAACTGTATCGCCTGTTCCACTTCTGCCAAAGGCACGCCGCCGGAACCGAAAAAGCCCATCAATCCTGCCTTTCCCATCTTCACCACCAATTGCCGGGAAGCAATCCCCCGCACCATGGCGCCTGAAACGTAGGCATACTTTAAGTTATAATCAGCTTTAAATTCAGCACAGCCGAAATCCGCAGCAGTCATCACCGGCCAGGTAAACGATGCAGCTGGTGCAGGCACTGCTGGTGCTACCGCAGCAACAGACACGGGTACCGGTGCAGGCGGTGCTGCCGGCTCCTCTGCGATGATCAATGGCGTGGCTTCATTCATAATTTTGGTACACAGGTTTTTTAATACAGTACCCGGCCCTATTTCCACAAAATTCTCCACCTGTTTTCCCATCAGGTAACGGATCGAGGTGGTCCATTTTACCGGATGTGTTATCTGGTCAGTTAATAGTTGCTGTATGGCAGCGGAATCATAAGGCCGTGCCCACACATTGGATATAACAGGTATTTTTACCGGCGCGAAATTGAATTGCGCCAGGAACCCTTTAAAGGCTTCCCGGGAATCTGCCATCATCCGGGAATGAAAGGCACCACTTACATTGAGCAATACATAGGCACTGCATCCCGCTTTTTCAAAAAACGGCTGTGCCGATAGTACATCCTGCTCCGGCCCGGAGATCACAATCTGATGGGGCGTATTCAGGTTGGCAATATCAATGGTAGTCAAGCCTTCTCGTGTCAGTACCGCACTGATTTCTTCTTCCTTCAAACCAATTACAGCAGCCATTTTTCCACCTTTCATACCCGCCATTAATTCGCCCCGCTTTTTGACGAGCCGTAATCCTGTTTCAAAATCAAACACACCCGCAGCAAACAATGCACAATACTCACCCAGACTATGTCCTGCCAGATAATCCGGCACCATACCATCCAGGGCCTGTTGTTTTAAAAAACTCAGGCAGTTGACAACATACAATGCAGGTTGGGTATACTGGGTTTTCGCCAGGTTATTATCTTCATTTTCCAGACATAATGTTTTAATAGAATAGCCCAGTATTTTGCTGGCCTTCTCTGTTAAATCGGGGAACTCATCAAACAACTCTGCTCCCATACCCTTTTTCTGAGAACCCTGTCCGGGGAATAAATAAGCAGTTTTCTGGCGCAGACTGGCGCTTTGTGTGTGCATCGTTACGTTACTTTTAGGTGTTATCTTATTGAGGTGTGCGGTTTCATTGCCAAAAACATTGATGATGGCACTTACTGTGGTATTTGATTGTATGGCCGGATGCCGTTTCGCAATATTGGCCAGTGTTCCGGAAGGACCTGCATCTATCAGGTGAAAGGTATCATCGCTGTTACCCGCCAGGATATGCGTCAGCGCTTCATTAAACAGGATAGGCGTACTGACGGCCTGCCAGAAATAATCAGCCGGTAATGGCCCTTTACAGACCGTGCCGGTAACCGACGATACGAAGGTGCCCGCTGGCTGGCGAAGCGTTACATTTTTTACAGCCGACCGGAATCCCGCAGCCGCCGGCGCAATGGCGGCTGCATGAAAGCCATGTGTTACGGCCAGTTGCTGAAAGGTAATGTCTCTTTTCCCCAGATACTGACGCACCGTAATACTGCTGCCTTTATCAGCGGCTATCACAAAATGATGATCGTTATTGATGGTCACCAGACTTATGCCCGGTTGCACCCGTTGTAATTCCGGGAACAAGTCAGGCGTATCCAAAATGGCGATCATCTCTCCTTCCTCACAGGTATCTGTAATCAGACGTGCCTGCTGTACCACCATTTCCAGTGCAGCTTCCGGTGATAAGATGTTTGCCTGTACGGCACTGGCAAATTCACCCATACTGGCGCCGACTACAATATCCGGTACAATACCGCGTTGCAGCAACGTCTGGGTCAGGGCATATTCCACCATAAAAATGGCCGGATGTGTAAAGCGGGTCACAGCAAAAGGCTGTGTGGACTTTTTACTTTCATCATAAATAATATTACATAAAGCAGTACCCGTGAGTTGCTGATGATACTGATCCAACTGATCCATATGCCGGCGGAAAACAGCCTCCTTTTCATACAGGGCACGCCCCATCTGATAGTACTGGCTTCCCTGGCCGGCATACATAAATACGGTTTTATGACTCATACACCTACTGATTCTGTGAGCAATGAAAGATCTTTTTCCCCATGTATCCGCAGCGTGTCTGCCACAAACTGTGGCATAAATGCCGGATCCATTCCCTGCCGGGAGTAGATGTTACGACAGAATTCAAAGATGGTACGATACACTTTTTCTTCTGACAGCAACATCATATGATTGGAGGCATCCACATCCATCATATAGAGATTGGGCAATTGTTTTTCCCACTCTTCCCAATAATTTTTATGATCCAGTGTAAACTCCGTTGCTTTGATTTTATAGAATGGCTCCAGGTCACCATAGAACAATCCACTTTTATTACGGAAATAATAACAGGTCGTTTCCGCAGGATACGGTAACGGATGTACGACATACTTATCAATTTCATACGCCTGCTGCACCTTCACATTTTGCGCAATCAGGGTTTTCAGCTGTTCTTCCGTTCTGGTCAGACCTCTTGTTTTCGCAATGGTGATCAGTGATTGCAGGAATGGTTCTTCTTCCAGTTCAATATCTACCTCGTCTCTATGGATCAGCACTTCCTTAAACTTCTCCGGTTGCTGTGTTATTTTAGTGAGCAAAGACAAATTCACCGCCTGCAGAATAGACGTTTTGCGGTCTACTTTGCCACGTTTCAGGTCTTCCCGGTAGATGGCATCCAGCATGGTCACAGAATCAACCGTTTGGCCGAGATCCTGTAACTGCCGGGTAATTTCATAGGCCAGTATACCGCCCATAGAATACCCCCCGATATCATAGGGTCCTTCCGGCTGTACCGTCTGAATGATCTGTACATAGTAGGTGGCCATTGCCTGTAATCCTACCAGCGGAAACCGGTTGCTCATCCATCCTCTTGCCTGTATGCCGAAGAAAGGCCTCTCCGACATTTCAGCCAGCGGTTTGTAGGATTGTACCCCTCCCAATGCTGCGTGTATCCAGAATACCGGTTTACCTTCTTTTTTATCGTTCAGATGAAACAGCTCCGGAAACTGCGGCCAGTGTGTTTTCACTACCATATCTGCGGCGGCTTCCGGCAGCAGCGCTGTATTTTCGTGCTGCACAGACAGTACCGGCAATATGCGGATAATATCATCCGTGGTATTGCATTGCTGCAAGGCTTCCAGCGACAGATCCGGATAGATAGTACTCTTTATTCTCTGGAACAGCTCCATCACCTGAATGGAATCCAGCCCATAGTGTTGCAAAGGTTTCTTCGTATTCAGTTCTGCCGGCTGCAGGCGTAACATGTCTGCGATAATGCCCACCAGGATATTGTCGGCGCTACCTTCCGCCGCGATCGTTTTCTTCGCGGTATTCACCGGCGCAGCAACCGTTTCCCGGATAACCACAGGCGGTACGTGGTTGTTTTCTATCCAGCAACGGCGTTGTTCAAAAGGATAAGCCGGCAAGTTGATAAAACGCACGGTATGTGGCAGGTACAATTGCTGCCAGTCTACTTCACCGGCAAACTGCGTCCAGTAAATAGCCAGCTTTTCCAGGTTACGTTCCTGCAGCAAATGCTGACAAAACTGTTCACCTGTTTTGCCGGACAGGAGACTGCTGACACCTGCCAATGCCGCTTCCGCATTCCCCAGGAAGAGCGGTATATCACCCGTTATCACGGTATTATCTGTTAAAGCCAGTAAAGCACCTGCCAACCCTGTCTGCAGTTCTTCCAGGGAAGCCACTACCAGGGCTACCCGGCACTCCATCGCTTCTCTGCCAGCCTGTAAGGTATAAGCCAGATCAGCCAGTACCACCGCCGGATGCTCCTGCAAATACTGCAGCATATTGGATAATACGGCCTGGAGTCTGTTATCATTTTTAGCAGAAAATACCATCAGGTAACTGGTTGCGGTATCCGGCTGCACCGGCTGCGTTACCGGTGCGGTATATTCTTCCAGAATGATATGTGCATTAGAGCCACCGGCACCAAAGGAACTCACGGTAGCACGCCGCGGGAACTCCTGTTTTACACCGGCTATTTCTACCACGGGGCGCTCCCAGCGGGTAAGTTGCTCCTGAATATAAAGCGGGGAATCCTGTAAATCAATCTGACTGTTACGCGATTCATTGGCAACAACCGGTATCAGCTGTTGATGCTGCAGCTGCAACACCACCTTTGTCAGCTGTGAAATACCGGAGGCAGCTTCTGCATGTCCGATATGGGATTTCACACTACCAACCGGACATCCCTGTGCAGGCACCTTAAACTGCCGGAATACATTACTCAATGCTTTCATTTCAATGGCATCACCTATCGGATTTCCATTGGCAGCAGCTTCTACCCAGCTGATAGAAGCCGGTTCTATACCCGACCGGACAAAGTTGCTGGTCATCAGCTGCGTTTGTGCGTGCAGGTTAGGTACCGCAAAACTGTTGGATTTTCCGTTGTGATTTGTCATGGTAGATTTGATAACGGCCAATACCGTGTCGCCATCCCGGAGAGCCTTCTCCAGCGGTTTCAGTAATACCGCGCCGATGGCTTCTGCCGGCAGATAGCCGTCGCCGGCGGCAAAGCTGCGGGAGTCGGCACTACTGCCAATCAGCTGTAACTGACTTAACCCGACATACTTCCGCGGATCGAGCGATAAATTAACACCACCCGCAATCGCTACTTCACATTCCGCCTTCAACAAACTTTCACAGGCCATATGAATGGCAATCAAAGAAGAGGAACATGCTGTATCAATAGCCAGACTTGGCCCCTGCAGATTAAAGTAATAAGATACGCGGTTGGCAATGGAGTTGTAAGAGCTCAACGACAATACGGCATCTTCTACGCTGCCAGGAACCGCTGTATTGTATTGCTTGTACATGGTACCCACATACACGCCTACACGTCCCTGGTGTTGCTGCTGTAAACGGCTTCTGGTATAACCACCTGACTCCAGCAACGTCCACACCTGCTGCATAAACAAGCGTTCCTGCGGATCTATCAGCATGGCTTCCCGCGGTGAAATATTAAAAAACAGCGGATCAAATACTTCCACCCCGTTGATAAATCCACCCCATTTACTATAGGCTTTTCCTTGTTTTGTTCTATCAGCATCATAGTACAATGCGTGGTTCCAACGTGTTTCCGGCACTTCTGTAATACAGTCTTTACCTGCCTGCAGGTTATTCCAGAATGCGGTCAGGTTATCTGCCTGCGGATACTGCCCTGCCATGGCGATGATGGCAATATCTGCCGGCACTGTTTTTTCCGGCGCTTTTGCGACTGCTTCCGCCGCTGGTATTGCTGCCGGTTTTGTCCGGAAACGCGCTTCCTGTAATTTAAGTGGTGCAGCAGCCACCGGTTGCGGCAATGCTGCCGGCACATTTACCACCGTCTGTTTTACACCCACGGCTGCAGCCAGTGGTGCTGCATACTGACTGATAAAGTATTTCGTCAGTTTATCGATCGTCTGGTATTCGAACAATAACGTTTTGGATAAGGCGCCAAATGTTTTTTCCAGTTCATTGGTCAGCTGAATCACCATCACAGAGTCTACCCCGAACTGTTCAAATGCCTTATGGTCATCAATCTTATGTGCAGGGAGTTTTAATACACCCGATAATAGTTTTTTGAAGTAGGCCGTTGCCTTTTCCGATAATACTTCCTGAGACAGTTCCGTATTTGTGACAACCGGCACTGCTGCTACGATGTCTTCAACGATCGCCGTTGCCGGATTGATCTGCTGCCACAGGCGTCGCAGTTTTGCGGTATCGCCGGCCATTACCAGCAGCTGCGCCTGCCCGCTGCCCCACATGTCATAAAAGGCTTGTATACCTTCCGCTGTTTGCAGTGGATACATACCAATATTATCCTGCATCAGCTGTGCTGTTGCGGCATCTACGTGCATGCCACCGGATTCCCACAAAGGCCAGTTCAGGCTGATGCTACGACCGGTTCGCTCGCCACGTGCCACCAGTTCATTACGATAGCTGGCATATTGGTCCAGGAATGCATTGGCCACGGCATAATCTCCTTGTCCTGCATTGCCCAGTGCACCGGCGACGGAAGAAAACAGGATGAAATGATCCAGGGTAAAGTCGCGGCTATATTCATCCAGGTATACCGTACCCGCCACTTTCGCGGATAGCACCGCCGTTATTTCTGCGGCTGTTTTACGGATCAGGAAATTGTCGCGGATTACGCCCGCGCTATGCAGCACGCCATGTAGCTGCCCATACGTGGCCCGTATCTCGCGGAACAAGGTTGCCACCGCGTCACGCTGACTGATATCGGCCTGTTTGTACACCAGCCGGTCTTCACTGCCGATCTCCCGCAGACTGGCCGTAGAAACTGCCGAACGCCCTACCAGTATTACCCGGGCGCCAGGCGCCTGTTCCAGGATGGTTTGTGCGAAAATACGGCCCAAGCCGCCCGCACCACCCGTGATCAGATACACGCCGTTTTCTTTCCAGGGTAGTTCCCTCACAGGTGTATGCGTCCACTCTTCCCAGCATAACACCTTTCTTTCTTCCTTCTCATAACGGATATGCTGATTGAGGGCATAACGGTTTGTTTCAATAGCAGCGGCTACAGCTGCCACCGGCAGCGTTGCCGGTAATTCCAGCAGCTGCCAGCTGATATGCGGCGCCTCCTGTTGCGCCGTTTTAAGCAGTCCGGCCAATGCGCCGTATATACGGTTAACCCCTGTTGCACCGGCTACCAGCTGAATAAGGATAGTTGATTGCTGTGCACCGGACAGGAAGGGCTGCACCGTGTTGAATAACGTAAAGACATGATTGTTGAAGTCCACGGCAACATCCGTTGCATTGATGGAAAGCTGCAGGAAAGATACCCCTGGCAGCTGTGTACGCAACTGCTCTCCGTCGGTGGTACTGCCACAGTATACCACCAGCCGGTGCGTATCTGTACCGGCCAATCCGGCCGGCTGCGGCACCCATACCGGCTGTAACTGCAATACGCGGGTACTGCCGGCCTGCAGATCAGCGCTCCGGCTGGTAAAACCTTTTAATACCGCACATACGTTGCCGTTATCATCGCACCAGGTAATATCGAGTTTTTGCAGCCCGGCCGTCGCGGTATCACGCGAACGGATATACGTCCACATAGCCGGTTGCGTAGCACCATAAATCTGTACCTCATCCACGGAGAAAGGCAGCAACGGGCCACGGGTGGCAGCCTGCCCTTCTCTGTCAGCGAATACCAGCCCTATAGCGGCCTGTAATCCTGCATCTGCAAGACCGGGATGCAACACATAACCGGCATCCATCGCCGGCAATGCCAGCTGTCCCAGTACCGCTGTTCCATTTTTGCAGATCCCTTGTACGCCGCGGTGAGCAGCACCATACTGAATACCTATTTGTCCGAACCATTCATACAAAGCAGGCCCATTCAGTATTTCATCACTGTTCAAGCGGATAGCAGCAACATCCAGCACAGGAGGAGCTGCTACCTGTTGCCATTCCGCCGCACCCTGGCAATGCAGCAACCTGCCGGTAGCCGTATCACTGTATATCTCAAAAGCCACCTCGCTATCAGCGGTCGGCGTCAATGTAATATGCAGTGGCGCCGGGTGTTCATGATTGAAAATATAAGGTTGTATCCACACCACGTGTTTCAGCACGCAGATGGCCGTGCCGGGAGCTATTTCCTCCGATGACGCCTGCATGGCAGCACGTGCCAGTTCCAGGTAAGCGGTACCTGGCAACACCGGTTGTCCCTGCACAATATGATCGCGGAAGAAAAATTCTGTTCCTGTATAATGCGCCGTATAACGCTGTGCTATAAACGTAGAAGTATTGGTATGCAATAAAGGATGCAGATAGGTTTGTGCAACAGGCGTCACGGTGGCCGGCTGTTGTGTGGCTACCGCCCAGTAACGCTCTCTCGCAAAAGGATAGGTCGGCAGACTTACTTTCTTCCTGTCAGCAACCGGATAAAGCTGTGCCCAATCAATGTTGTATCCTTTTACCCATAACTCCAGCAAACGATCATATTTTCCTTTCCTGATGCAATTAGCCACTGCCTGCTGAAAATCTTCATCCATCAGCAACGACAGACTACCTTTATGCAGGGTGATATTTCCCTGGTAAAGTTCATATCCCGTACTACCGCCTGCCAGATAAGCGGTCAGCTGATCTATCGCCGCCGCCGCATCTGTTGCCAGTATGCCCATTCTTTCCTCCATTCCTTCCCGGCCTGTTTGCAACGTGTAGGCAATATGTGCGAATGGCGCTGCAGGTGCTGCCTGCAGGTATGTTATAAATTGCTGTATTACTGCTTTCAGTTGCTCCGTTGTCCGAGCAGAGAATACCAGCATACAGGGAGCCCCCGCCGCTGCAGCCACAGCTGCCGGCACCTGGTATTCCTCAATCACCAGGTGCGCATTGGACCCACCCGCTCCAAAAGAAGACAGGCCTGCACGTAATGGCACCTCTTCCCGGATACCATTTTTTTCCCGCACCGGTCGTTGCCATGCCGATAAATGCTGTTGTACAACAAAGGGACTATTCCGGAAGTCGATATGTACATTCAGCTGTGCGGAATGTAAAGACGGTACCAGCTGCTGATGCTGCATTTGCAGCAGGATCTTTGTTAATCCCGCAATACCCGCCGCACTCTCGCAATGGCCGATATTGGATTTAGCAGAACCAATCGCACAGAATTCCCGCTCTGCTGTAAACGTTTCAAATGCTTTTTTCAGGCCGGTAATTTCTATCGGATCTCCCAATGAAGTACCTGTACCATGCGCTTCTATATAACTGATGGTGGCAGGGTCTATACCCGACTTCCGGAAGGCACGTTTGATCACATTCGCCTGTGCCTGCGGATTAGGTACGGAATAACCATTTGTTTTGCCACCATGGTTCACCACACTGCTTCTGATCACCCCATAAATATGATCACCATCCGCAATCGCTTTGTGCAGTGGTTTTAACAACACAGCTCCTACTCCTTCGCCCGGCACATATCCATCTCCACCTTCGCCGAAACTCTCACAACGACCTTTACTGGAAACGAAGCGTCCTTGTCCCAGCATCAGGTATTTATTCGGATGCACCGACACATTTACACCACCTGCCAGCGCCAGTTCACAATCGCCCCGCTGGATACTCTGACAAGCCAGATGGATAGCGGTTAGTGAAGAGGAACACATGGTATCTACTGCCATGCTCGGCCCATGAAAATTACAATAGTAAGATACCCGGTTGGCAATGGAAGAAGGATTACCCGGAATCGCCAACGGCCGACCCAACGCGGTTTCCTGCGCACCATACAGCTGATACTCCGTGTACATCACGCCGGCAAAAACGCCCACATTTCCTTCCATTCCATTCGCCTTGTACTGACTCAGCAACTCACGCGTATAGCCGGCATCTTCCAGGGTAGCGATGGCACATTGCAGGAAAAGTCTTTCCTGCGGGTCCATGATCTCTGCCTCCCTGGGGGAAATATTGAAGAACAGCGGATCAAATTCATCTACTCCGTTAATAAATCCACCCCACTTGCTATACGTTTTTCCCGGCTTCGTTTTATCGGCATCATAAAACTGACTGTGATCCCATCTTTCCCGTGGCACTTCCGTGATACAGTCTTTACCTGATTTCAAATGCTGCCAGAATTCGATGATATTATCTGCCTGCGGATATTTCCCGGCCAATCCGATAATGGCAATCGCCGGCTCTCCATCTTCCTGTGGCGCAGCAACCGGTTGCTGTTGTGCGGTCAGTCTGTTGGCATAAGCAGGCAAAGGCGTTACCGGTGCAGCAGTGGCTGCCGGCAGTACTGCCGGCGGTGTATGCACGCCCAGCAAGGCCCGCATCTTCTCCGGATAACCAGCTACAAAATAGCCGGTTAAATCCTCGACGGTCTGGTATTCAAACAGCAATGTTTTAGATAAAGTGCCGAATACTTTTTCCAGCTCATTGGTCAGCTGAATGACCATTACCGAATCGATACCAAATTGTTCAAATGCAGTATCTGCTTCAATTTTATGTGCAGGCAGTTTTAGTACGCCCGATAATAATTTCTTAAAATAGCCTGCTGCTTTCTCCGGTGTTATCTCCTGTGATATATCCGTGGTTGTTTCAACGATCGCAGGCGCTACTACCGCCGTTTCCGGATTTACCTGCTGCCACAGGCGCCGCAGTTTTACCGTATCGCCGGCCATTACCAGCAGCTGTTGCTGACCGCTGCCCCACATCTCATAAAACGATTGTATTCCCTGTGCCGTTTGCAACGGATACATACCAATGTTATCCTGCATCAGCTGTGCTGTTGCCGCATCTACGTGCATACCACCCGACTGCCACAAAGGCCAGTTCAGGCTGATGCTGCGACCGGTCCGTTCTCCGCGTGCCACCAGTTCATTACGATAGCTGGCATATTGGTCCAGGAAAGCATTAGCGACTGCATAGTCTCCCTGCCCTGCATTACCCAGTGCACCTGCAACGGAGGAGAACAGGATAAAATGATCCAGGGTAAAGTCGCGGCTATATTCATCCAGGTATACGGTACCTGCTACCTTCGCAGATAATACCGCCGTGATTTCTGCGGTTGTTTTACGGATCAGGAAATTATCGCGGATCACGCCGGCGCTATGCAGAATGCCCTGCAGTTGCCCATGCGTGGCCCGTATTTCGCGGAACAGTTCCGCTACCGCATCCCGTTGACTGATATCCTTCTGTTTGTATATCAACCGGCCTTCGTCGCCAATTTCCCGCAGGCTGGCTGCAGGAACCGCTGAACGCCCTACCAGTATTACCCGGGCGCCAGGCGCCTGTGCCAGAATAGTTTGTGCGAAAATACGGCCTAGTCCACCGGCGCCGCCGGTAATCAGATATACGCCGTTTTCTTTCCAGGGCAGCTGTGCCACCGGTGTACCCGGCTGCTCTTCCCAGCGCAACACCATTCTTTCATCAGCAGCATAACGGATATACTGGTTCACCGCATAACGGTTTGTTTCAATAACAGCGGCCACCGCTGCCGCCGGCAGCGTTGCCGGTACTTCCAATAACTGCCACCTGATATGTGGCGACTCCTGCTGGGCCGTTTTCAGCAATCCGGCCAACGCACCGTATATCCGGTTGATACCTGTTGTTCCGGTAACCAGCTGAATGAGGACCGCTGATTTTTGTGTACCGGATATAAAAGATTGAATCTTTTCAAAGAGGGTAAAAACATGGTGGGTAAAATTGGCAGCCAGGTCTGTAGCGGCAACTGGTAATGGCAGAAAAGAGATGCCTCCCAGTTGTATACGCAACTGTTCTCCGGCAGCGGTATCGCCGCAATACACCACCAGCCGGCCACTGTCTGCACCAGTAGCTACCGCCGGCTGCGGTACCCATACCGGCTGTAACTGTAAGATACCTTCACTGCGGGATGGCCGGTCAGCCGCCCGGCTCGTGAAGCCTTTTAATATCGTACATATGTTTCCGTTATCGTCGCACCAGGTAATATCCAGTTTCTGCATACCTGCTACTGCGGTATCACTGAAACGGATATACGTCCACATAGCCGGCCCGGTAGCGCCATAAATCTGTACCTGATCTACCGAGAAAGGCAGCAACGGGCTACGGGCTGTCTGCCCGGTACCATCAGCAGATACCAGCCCTATAGCGGCCTGTAATCCTGCATCGGCGAGACCGGGATGTAGTACATACCCAGCATCCACCACCGGCAGTGACAACTCTCCCAGCAGTGCACCCTCCTTTTTGTATACCCGCTGTACACCACGATGTGCAGCGCCATACTGAATACCCATCTGTTCAAACAATCCATACAATGCTGTTGCATGCAATATTTCAATACTGCCCGACCGGATACCCGCTACATCCAACACTGGAGCTGCCGCCACCTGCTGCCATTTAGCGGCACCCTGGCAATGCACCAGCTTACCCGTAGCAGCATCGCTGTATACTTCAAAGTTCACCCATCCTGCTGTGGCGGGCAACAAGGTAATGTGCAGCGGTGCCGGGTGCTCACTATTTAAAACATAAGGTTGTATCCAGGCCACATGTTGCAGCGTGCAGATAACATCCTTACCGGAAGCCTCATCCAGTGACGCTGCCATTGCTGCATGCGCCAGTTCGAGGTAGGCAGTACCCGGTAATACCGGTTGCCCCTGAACCATATGATCGCGGAAGAAAAATTCTGCGCCGGTATAATGTGCGGTATAACGTTGGGTTGTGAAGGTAGAAGTATTGGTATGCAGTAAAGGATGCAAATACTGTTGTAATACCTGCTGTGGTATACGTATCGCATCATTCATCTGTTCTACTTCCGGTATCCAGTATCGTTCTCTTACAAACGGATAGGTAGGCAGACTAATCCGCGCCGGTTGTACAGCGGGATACAAACTGTTCCAGTTCACGGCTGCCCCATACATCCATAAAGTAGCCAGCTGCTCCCACTGTTGCTCCTGTATAAACCGTTGCGTCACTGCAGCAGGCTTCTCTGCGGTGCCGATATATTTGCTGAGTTCTTTTGCTTTTTTAATACGACCCGCAAAACATTGTCCGGGTTGTTCCTTTCCGGCCAGGAATGACTGCAGTTGAACAATCAGTGCCGGGATACTGTCTGTAATCAGGAGCAGCCGCTCTTCCATCGCTTCTCTTCCTGCCTGCAGCGTATAGGCGACATCCCGGATATGAACTGCTGACTGTGGTGTATGGATTGCCACTGGCGTACGCACGTTATCGGTAGTGGCACCCTGCAGGAAAGCAGTGATACGGGAGCGTTCCAGCTGTATCAGTTGCTGTGCCAGCGCAATCGTTGTGGTGGCAGGGCTCAGTGATACCTGGCTCATCTCCGCTCCCAGCAGCTGTTGTAATTGTTCTTTTAATTTTGTCAGGTGTATGGTCTCAACACCATATTCTGTCCACTCCTGATCAGGCTCAATCGCATTCTCCGGCACAGCAATGATAGCAGACAACTGCTGATCGATTACCTGGCTCAGCTGCGTTATCAGCAGGTCTGCAGTGCTATCGGTTACTTCGGTATCTGCGGCCTGTTGCCCGCGGAGGAAGGCCAATAACTGTTCCGCATATACGCGTACCTGTTCCTTTGTTTTAGCCGACAGCGGAATCAGGTATGGCGTTTCCCGGGATAATGCCGGCTGTTCTGCCGTTGCAGCAGGTATATATTCTTCCAGGATAACATAGGCGTTGGAACCGGTAGCGCCGAATGAACTTACGCTGGCCCGCCGCGGGTAGGTCACTGCCTGTCCCTGTTCCAGGATGGTAGGCCTTTCCCAGGGCCTGGTATCCTGCTGAATATAGAAAGGCGACTGGGTCAGTTGCAGATGCGGATTCACTTCCGCTGAGTGTAGGGAAGGTACCAATGTTTTATGGTACAGCTGCAATATAACTTTGCTTAAGCCACTGATACCAGCTGCAGATTCGGCATGTCCGATATTGGATTTTACCGATCCGATGGCACAATATTGTTTATCCTGTGTGTACTGTCCATAGCTCTTCACCAGTCCTTGTATTTCTATCGGGTCACCCAAAGAAGTACCGGTACCATGTGCCTCCACATAACTGATGGTGCGGGGATGTATACCTGTTTTTTCCATGCACTGGGTGATCATATCTGCCTGCGCCACCGGACTAGGCACCATAATACCGCTGCCTGTACCTACGTGGTTGATGGTACTTCCTTTAATCACGGCGTAGATATGGTCTTTATCCTGTACGGCTTTATGCAGCGGCTTTAATAACACGGCGCCTACCCCTTCGCCGGATACATAGCCATCACCATCTTTCCCGAATGTATGACAGTAACCATCACTGGAATGCATATCTGCAATACCATAGGTCAGGTATTTATTCGGATGTAATGACAGGTTCACTCCACCCGCCAATGCCGCTTCACACTCTCCCCGGCGGATACTTTCGATGGCCAGATGCAAACCCGTTAAGGAAGAAGAACATACGGTATCTACCGCGATACTGGGGCCATGGAAATTACAGAAATAAGATACCCGGTTGGCAATAGGCGCATAATTCAGGGATAACGGAAATACCAGGCCTTTTGCTACTGCTTCTGCTGCGATCAGGGTATAGTCTTTGTGCATCACGCCTACAAATACGCCTACGGCCTGTCTTTTATCCATGCCGCGTTGCGCCACCAGCGTATCCGGTGTATATCCCGCATCTTCCAATGCTTCCCAGCATACTTCCAGAAATACCCTTTCCTGCGGGTCCATGATTTCTGCTTCCCGGGGAGAAATGCGGAAGAACTGCGGATCAAAACAATCTGCATGATTAATAAACCCACCCCAGCGGGAAATCTTTTTACCGGAAGGAGAACTGATCTGTGCAAACTGTTGCCAGTCCCATCTTTCCGCCGGCACTTCGGTGATACAATCTTTACCATCTACAAGATTCTGCCAGAATGCAGCTATATTATCAGCGCCCGGATAACGTCCGGAGAGGCCAATCACGGCGATCTCCATATCGCCATCTGCCTGACGCGCAGTTGCTGCAGGAACCGCTGGTGCTGCTACTGTTGCTACCGGCGATACTGCCGATACAGTTCCTTCAAATTTATCCGGATACTGCGTAGCCAGATAGGCGGCCAGCTCTTGTACCGTAGTATATTCAAACAATAAAGTAGGCGCCAGGGTAATCTGTTTTTCTTTCTCAATCAGTCTCACAATCTCCAGCAGACCGGGAGAATCCAGCCCCATTTCATAATAACCGATATCGGTGGCAATATCATCCGGATCCGTTTTTAAGCGCGCTGCTATGAATTGTGTAATCAACGCTTCACTGGCAGCATATCCTTTCTCACCTGCACTGCCGGACGCAGTAACCGTTCCGGCGGATGATGCCGCCGATACGGTTCCTTCAAATTTATCCGGATACTGCGTAGCCAGATAAGTAGCCAACTCCTGTACAGTTGTATATTCAAACAATAAGGTCGGCGCCAGGGTGATCTGTTTTTCCTTCTCAATCAATCTCACAATTTCCAGCAGACCGGGAGAATCCAGCCCCATTTCATAATAACCGATATCGGTGGCAATATCATCCGGATCGGTTTTTAAGCGTGCTGCTATGAATTGTGTAATCAATGCTTCACTGGCGGCGTATCCCTTTTCTGCAGTAGCCGTAGCCGTTACCGTTACAGCGGGTGCCACCACTTTTCTTCCGGCAGCAGCCGGGGTAGGATTTTCTTTCCGGCCCCGGTTGATCAGGGCAGCGCCGCGCACCAGTTTATTGGTAAAATTCCGGAGCTCTCCGATCTTCTTTCCTGCCTGATCAAAAAATTCCATGGTCATGTACAACAACTCATTTTTCTTCCGGATAGAAGATTTTTGTACACGGGTAATACAGGTTTTATTAAAGAGATCAGCAGCGCGGAAAGATTCGTAAAACAATGGCAAAAACAGTCGTTGTTCTTCTTCTACCAAAGCAGCCATCAGCTCAGCGCTTCCTACGCCACTCGCGTCTATCAGCGTCGGATGAAACATAAAACTATCTGCCGAAGGCAATGCCTCCCGGGGAACAGATAAATCCACACAAACAAAATCTGCTGTCTTGTAAATGTATCCATCTGCCTTCATCAATCCGGTATGTATCAATTCCTGGCTTCTGGACCGGGCATAAATTTCTTCTATATCCACCACGGCGGCGGCCTGTTTTTTCATAACAGCGACATCCATTGTTTCATTAAAAACAATGGGGGCCACCCGCTTCATCAACGCGGTCACATAGGTTTTTGCAGGTTGCTGTGCTACAGGCACTGCTTCTACTTTTACCTGCCATTGGTGGTCGTTATCAGGGGTACATACAAACTGCAGCTGTATACTCTCTACGCCCTCCAGGGTCATCGGATGATGAATAGACAGATTACAAAGTTCCAGTTCATTAAAAGCATATCCGCGTTTTCTGAAAATCTGGAATAAGAGATCAATATATGCAAGACCGGGTAACAACTCCTGACCATAGGCTTTATGATGGGCAAGCATAGGATTCTTCAAAGACAGCAATATTTGTTCGGTAATCATCACCATAATTTTTTTTCTCAGTTATAAGTTTCCCAAATCATTTTTTCGGCAAATACAGCTGTGGTATTTACAGCGTCAGGTGGAAGCGTAGGTAATTGTCCGTTTCGCACATTTTTCTTTTTTAAGGCAAGCGCAGGTATCGGTGCTCTTGGGGCTGCCATTGTTTTTTCAGGAGCCGCCAGAATCACATGGGCATTTGTACCTCCATCGGCAAAACAATTCAGTGCCGCTATTTTCCCATCCCATTCTTTTAATTGTTTATTGAAGTAGAAAGGCGAAGTGGCCATATTGTAATGTTGCATGGGTTCATCTCCGGAAATAAACGGTACCTGCTGCTGATGCATCAGCATTAACACCACCTTGATAAATCCGGCGATTCCTTCCGCACACAACGGGTGACCGATATTAGGTTTTACCGATCCTAATGCACACGGCATATCCGTGGCTTTGCGATAGATGGCCTCCATTCCTTTCAGCTCCAGCAGATCTGTCACCTCCGATCCGGAACCATTGGTTTCTATGTAGGAAACCTCGTGCGGAGATATCCCGCTGCGTTGCAAAGCCGTACGCATCACTTCTTTCTGTGCCACAATATTGGGGGTGGCAGGACCTGCCGTACGGCCATCATTATTGATTGCCAGCCCTTTTATCACGGCATAAATTTTATCTCCGTCCTGCAGTGCCTGCCGGCGGCTTTTCAGAATAACGAAGCCGGCTCCTTCTCCCAGTACAATGCCTTCTGCTCTCTTATCAAAAATGTGGAACTGTGCTGCTTTACTCAGCAGATTACGCTGATCAAACATATCATGTGCCTTATCATTCACCAGCAATCCTACACCACCAATCATGGCCGCTTCTATTTCACCCCGGCGGATCGCCTGTATGCCCAGTTCCATGCCTACCAGCGCAGAAGAACAGGCAGTATCTACCACCAGGCTGGGACCATGTAAATCAAAAAACCGGGAAATATTTGCGGCGAAATAATTCTGGCCCAATGCCATGATCGGGTTCTTCATCTTTTTCAGGGCTTCTTCTTCCGGCCTGTGCTGGCTACGGCCGCCAATGTATACGCCAACCTGTTTTCCCTTTACTTCCTGCGACGTATAACCGGCGTGATGCCAGGCATGCAGACTTTCTTCCAGCAGTACAAGTGCCTGCGGGTCCATAGCAGCTGCATCTTCCGGTGGAATGATAAAATAATCTGTATCAAAATGAGTGATATTATCTACCAACCCCGCATAATACTTCCGCGTACTTCCCCAACGTTCAAACGGTACGGCAGCAATGGCGCTACGGCCTGCAGACAACAACTCCCAGTACCCGTTCAGGTCTGGCGCCTGCGGGAAACGGCACGACATACCGACTACAACAATATCATCTGTTACCGCCACATCAGCGGCAACAACTGGTTGTACCGCAGCGGTATCCGCTATTACGGCGGCCGGCAATGGCGCAGCCACTACTGCTTCATTGAAAAATCCCGCTAACGTAGTAGCATATTCCTCCTGCATCCATGCTGCCAGCAATACAATCGTAGATTGTTCGAGCAGAATAGAAGGATCCATGGTTACGCCCAATTGTTTTTCAATCTGACGCCGGATATGCGATAACAGGATAGAGTCTGCCCCATAATCCGGGAAAGACTGCCGGATATTAAACCGGCTTTTATCTATCTTTAATTCTTTTATAAAAATATCGGTCAGCCACGCTATTAAGGCCGGAGATTCCGCAGCAGCTACCTGTACCGGCGCCGCCACAGGCGTGCCGACGATCGGTGATACCGGCATTACTTTCCGTAACAAAGTATCCCGCTGCCAATGTTCGCGGGTGGCCAGTACCGGTAATACCACCGGTCCATACCGGTGTTGCAGTATCTGATCCAGCAGTGCCAGGCCTGCTTTATCTGTAAGGGTCTGTAAGCCCGTTTGTCCGTATACGTTACTCTTCACCTCACCCAGTCCGGTTTCTTTCCAGCTGGGCCATTGTATACTTTGCACCGGACAATTACCGCCGGCATGAGCAGCGGCGAAATAATCCAGATAGGCATTCGCCATCGCATAATCACTTTGTCCGGCGCCTAAAGCAGGAATGATCGCAGACACCGATGAAAACAGGATAAAACATTGCAGGGGTTCCTGCTGCAATGCCTGGTACAAATGCACGATACCCGCTACTTTGGGCGACAAGACACGCGCAACATTTTCAACAGACTTCCGGATAAAAGCGGAAGTATCTTCATCCACCAATCCTGCTGCATGTATCACCCCGCCGACACGTTTTCCCCGGGCATGCAAATCAGCGACCAGGGCCTGCACCGCACCGGAATCGGTTAAGTCTGTTGCCGGCGTTTCCACCACCACACCGCGGGCAGACAAAGCAGACAGATTACGTAGTTTCGCTGCATGTTTGCCTCCTTCGGCAATATGTTGTTCCCAGTCGTTATACGCAGGCAACACTTCTCTTCCGGTTAGTACCACATGACGGATACCATATCTGCTGACAAAGTGGTTGGCACATAAAAGTCCTAATCCACGGGTGCCCCCTGTAATCAGTAATACATCTTCCGGGTTAAATACCCGCGCTGCCGGCTTAGTGGCCGCCAGTGCCGGTGTCAGTATACTTTCATAGTACGCCCCTTCCCGGTAACAAACTTCCGTAGCAGCGCCGTTCCACAGATATACCGCGATGATGACATCTGCCAGTGTAGCCGTATCCGTGGTGGTTAATACATCCAGGTGGCAACTGTGCACCTGCTTATATTCCGCTCCCAGCATGCGATACAATGCGGCCTGTAATGCCCCGGCAGGATTTACCCGGTTATTCCGGTAAGCTTCTGCATCTCCTGTTACTCCCAGGCAACGTAGTCCGTTCTTTGATCCACCTTCTATCAGTTCCTGCAACAGTGGCAACCAGGCTGATATCTCCGGATCATTTGACTGATAACCGGTGAGATCTATTACCCCATCCGGATTCACCGGTAAGGTTGCTGATGCAGCAACGGTTACCAACACACTGCCGGGGAGCTGTGCAGCAATGGCCGTTCCCAGCGCATGGCTGTTTTCCGTTACCAGGATGGCTGTTGCCGACGCCTGGTTACGTTGGGGCGACAGCGTTAGCGGCGTCCATCCCTTCTCCAGAAAATCTGTTATCAACGAAGTGGCCGGGCTGGTCATCAATGGCAATACGCCATCGCTTCCATTATCTGCCACCCAGTAGGTTTCTTTTGCAAAAGGATAGGTGGGTATATGTATACGTGCCGGTAAGTTTGTACCATACAGCAGCGGCCATGTTATGTCATGTCCTTTGCAATAAAATCCGGCTAATGCAGTTAATTGTGTAAGATAATTTTCCGGTTGCCGGGATACTTCCAGGGCCTTTAACAACAAGGTACGGATAGTAGTTCCCTGTGTTTTGTCTTCCGGATTTTCTTTGCTGACAATACCTTCAAAGGCATACGGCGTGTCTTCTCCTGCCAGTACCTTTTTCCATGCGGCGATGGCTGCTGCGCTATCCTGTACCAGCAATGCCTGCCGGTGGTTAAAATGCTGCCGGCCATGTTGCAGGGTAAAGCTCAGGTCCTGCAGGGAAATGGCGGGTTCATTTTCCAGGAACGTCACCATCTCCCGTATTTTTTCCTTTAATGTCTCCGCCGTTTTAGCAGATAATGGCAACAGGTAATAAGGGCGCCCTTCCCCCGCAAGCGGGGTTGACCTATAGTCTGACAGTACAGCGTGTGCATTGGTGCCACTCATGCCAAAGGCACTCACGGCGCCCAGGCGCGCCCTGCCGGATGCGACTTCCCATACCTGGTTTTTTGTATTCACATAAAAGGGACTTTTATCCCAGTTAATAAATTCATTTCGTTGTTCAAAGTGCAGGCAGGCCGGTATCGTCTGGTGTTTCATCGCCAATACCATATTCACCAGACTTAACAATCCGGATGCCGCAAACGTATGTCCGAAATTCGTTTTGGCAGAAGTCAGTGCGCAATACGATTGTTTGTCGGTATACTTTTTAAAGGCGGTTGTCAGCGCATTTACTTCCACAGGATCACCCAGGCGGGTACCTGTGCCATGTGTTACCACATAAGAGATATCGGCCGGATTAATGTGATAGCGATCGTAGGTTTCTTTCAGCAAATCTGCCTGCGCAATACCACCAGGAGCAGTAATACCGTTGGTTTTTCCATCGTAATTCAAACCGCTTCCCTTTACGATGGCATGAATCGGATCTCCATCTTCCAGGGCGCGCGATAAACGTTTTAATACAACGGCTACCACAGCTTCTCCCGGCACCATGCCATTCGCTCTTTTATCAAACACAAAACATTTTCCATCCACCGATAACATGCCCGCTCTGCTCATGCCTACATAAGACATCGGGGTAAGCATCAGATTAACGCCTGCTGCAATGGCTGTATCGCACTCCTTGTTCTTTAAACTGAGACAGGCCTGATGCAAAGCCACCAGCCCGGAAGAACAAGCCGTATTAATGGCCAGTACCGGGCCATTTAAATCGAGGAAATAAGATAACCTGGCAGCGAGTATACCATCGTGGGTAGAAGTCACGCCGCCATCTTTTAACGCCAATGCCTGATAGTCGCCCTGTTCTACGCCTACAAACATGCCTGTTTTTCCTTTTTTCAACTGAACAGGTCCATAGCCCGCATCTTCCAATGCACGCCAGGATTCCTGCAGCAACAGCCGCTGACGCGGATCCATCGTTTCCGCTTCCCGGGGAGAAATTTCAAAAAACAGGGGGTCAAATTCCTTTACACCAGGTACACATCCGCACCATTTTGTTTTGATCTTTTCGGGGTCTTCTGTTGTATCATCAAAATACTGGCGCCAATCAAACCTGTCAGCCGGAATTTCGGCTACTACGTCTTTATTTCCGGCAAGGATCTCCCACATGTCGCTGATATTGCGGGCCTGCGGGAAACGGCCACTCATGCCGATAATGGCAATATCGTCTTGACTGCTGCCAGGTGCAGCGATGGTAGCCGGTGCTGTTGCCACCTTCGTATCTTCCTGCAGTGCGGCAGGCGGCAAAGGCGCCACTGCTGCAACGATAGCTTGTTGTTCTTGTTGTTGTATACTGCCTTCCTGATAAAATGCCTGCAATACAGCGGCATGTTCTTCCAGGAAGTAATGACATAGTTTCAGCAGATTAGGATATCCAAAAAAGACAGCAGGTGTGATGGTTGTTTCGAAATGCTTCGTTAATGCGGAAGCCAGTCGTGTAAGACTTACCGAATCGTAGCCCATATCCACCAGATTTTCTTCCGGATCTAATTGTTGGGGGGTCAGTTTTAATACTGCTGCGATCTGCTCCCGCAAATCCTTTTCCAGACAATCTTCCAGGGAAAGACTTTCCATCGCTGGCTGCCGGCCTTTACCAGCAGGCACTTCCACGGTCACGATGGTGACTGCTTCTTTAGGCTGACAACCCAGGAATTGTTGTACCCGTTCCGGCTGCCCTTTGATCACCAGCACCTGACTGTGATCCGCCGATAATATCTGTTCCAGCAGCGTCAATCCTTCTGCAGTTTCCAGTAAACCCTGACCGCTGGATTTGAGATACATCTCCACCTGGTCCTGCTCATGTACGCCCATTCCTCCCTGCCGCCATAAAGGCCAGTTAATGGCCACTGTTTTTCCATATCGCTGCCCGGCAGCTACCTGCTCATTTCGCCAGGCAGCATAAGCCATCTGGAAACGATTGCCCACGGCATAATCGCAGGTGCCAAAATCGCCCAGCACAGCAGCAGAAGAAGCGTAATAACAAACAAAATCCAATCGTTCGGTAGCCAGCAATTCATCCAGTATACGGGTACCTGCTGTTTTAGGCGCCGTCACCCGATTGAAATCTGCCAGTTGTTTATCGGCAATACTACCGCCTCCTTCCAGGCCTGCAATGTGAAAAACGCCATTGATGACATTACCTCCGGCGCGCATTGCTTCCAGTCCTTTTTCCATGGCTGTTACATCACAGACATCCGCCTGTATATAATAAATGCGCCCACCGAAAGATTGCAACCGGTCGAGCAAGGCCTGTTTCGGCTTGTCCAGCGGAGAACGACCGGTGAGTATCAGGTTGGCCTGGTAAGTGGTGGCCAGATAATCTGCCAGCATAATACCCAAACCTCCAAAACCACCCGTAATGAGGTAGGTACCTCCTGCTTTGAGCGGGGTCGTCTGCGGCAGCGTTACCGGCTTTACCTGTTGTATATAACGTACTTCTTCTTTGTACAGAACACTGGCGGTAGCCGGTAATTCTCTCAGGATCTGCAACACACTATCTGCATAGGATACCCAGGTAGATTCGTATAAGCCTGTCAGTTGTATATCCGGTAATACAAAGCCCAGTGAACGTTCAAATCCTATCCAGGAAAGCGGATGGGTATCTGCCGGGTTACCGGTCAGTATCACGCGGTGACGTTTTCCGCTGTATTTCCCCAATGCCTGTATCAGATGGAATACCGGCGTGTAATCGTCTCCGTTATCCCACTTGCAAACGATGCCATCCAGGTGGCCTTCCTTGAATACCAGCTCCATCAGCTGTTGATAATGACTGCTGTCATTCACATCCAGGACAAAGTGTGCCGCATCCTGTTGCTGGAATAATGCACCCGCAGCCACAAAGATGACATGGCTATCCGGTGATATCTGCGCCAGGGCTTCCCGGAATTCTTCGTATCTGTATGTTTCATTCAAAAAACAAAGCAATCGTTTTGCACCCGTAGGAATATCCGGAACCGGCGCCGGTTCCCAGGATTCCACAAAGGTGAGCAAAGCGTTATCGGTTGCCGGCTTCACTACCTTTTCAACTACCGGAACAACCGGCTGGGTTCCCAACGGCACTTCATTTTTTTCTATCCCTGGTGTTGCAGCAGGCAACGCCGGGATCCAGTATTTTTCTTTGGCAAAAGGATATACAGGCGCACTGATACGACCCGGTGTATGATGCTTATACAGCATCGTCCAGTCTATCACAAATCCCGCGGTCCACAGACCGGCAATTTTATCCGGCTTACCTTTCGACAACCAGCTATCGATCAACACCTGTGCATCTTCATCCTGCTCTAAAAAACTAAACCCTGCTTGTTTCTTTTTGATATTACCGGTAAAACAACCACTGACAGCCCCTTTATCCTGTATAAAGGCTGTTAATTGCGCAATGAGTGCAGAGAGGCTATCGCTCACAAATACCACGCGTTCTGCCAGCTGTATTCTGCCGAGTTGTAAAGTATAGGCCAGAGAAGATAAAAATCCTGTTTCCGAAATGGCAGCAGGATCTACTGCCTGGAGATAAGCCAGGAGTTTTACTGCGTATGCCCGTAACCGTATTTCATTTTTAGCAGAAAGCGGAATCAGGTAAGTTACCTGCCTTTCAGCTATTCTTTCTTCCTGTGCCGGTACATATTCTTCCAATATGATGTGCGCATTGGAACCAGTGGCCCCAAAAGAGCTCAGGGCAGCACGGCGCGGATAGTGCTTAGACTGTCCGGCTTCATTGATCACCGGCTGTTCCCAGTCAGTAGTAGTACGTTGGATATAAAAGGGCGTATCCGACAGCTGCAGCAATGGATTTTCTTCTGCAGCATGTAATGAAGGCACCAGTTTTTTATGATGCAACTGTAGAATTACTTTCGTCAGTCCACTGATGCCGGCTGCTGATTCAGCATGTCCTATATTGGATTTTACGGACCCGATAGCACAAAACTGTTTATCTGCCGTAAATTTTTGGTAGCTTTTTACCAACCCCTGTATTTCAATCGGATCACCCAAAGCCGTACCGGTACCATGTGCTTCCACATAGCTGATGGTTCTGGGATGAATACCGGTTTTTTCCAGACAGGCCGTAATCATATCTGCCTGGGCAACCGGACTGGGTACCATTAAACCGCTGACAGTGCCCACATGATTGATGGTACTTCCTTTAATAACAGCATAAATATGATCCTTATCCGCGATCGCTTTATCCAGTGGTTTCAACAATACCGCCCCTACGCCTTCTCCGGAAACATATCCATCTCCGTCTTTCCCGAAAGTATGACAGTAGCCATCACTGGAATGCATATCCGACATACCATAGGTAAGGTACTTTGCCGGATGCAGCGAAAGATTCACGCCACCTGCCAATGCAGCTTCACACTCCCCGCGCAGGATACTTTCTATTGCCAGATGCAGCCCTGTAAGGGAAGAAGAGCAGACCGTATCTACCGCCATACTGGGACCATGAAAATTACAGAAGTAAGATACCCGGTTGGCAATAGGCGCATAATTCAGGGATAGCGGAAAATCCAATCCCTTTGCTACCGCTTCAGCAGCCAGTATGGTATAATCCTTATGCATGACGCCTACAAAAACGCCTACCGCCTGCCTTTTATCAGGTCCGCGTTGCGTGCTTAATCTTTCCGGCGTATACCCTGCATCTTCCAGTGTTTCCCAGCACACTTCCAGGAACAGTCTTTCCTGTGGGTCCATAATTTCGGCTTCCCGCGGAGAAATCCGGAAGAACTGCGGATCAAAACAATCTGCATCATCAATAAAACCACCCCATCTGGAAATTTTCTTCCCACCGGGAGAACGTTTATGATCAAATGCTTTCCAATCCCATCTGGAAGCAGGAATGGTGGTAATGCCATTTTTCCCTTCTGTGAGATGTTGCCAGAAGGTAGCCATATTATCCGCACCCGGATAACGTCCGGCAATACCGATGACAGCAATATCCTGCCCGGCAGTATTTCGTGGCTGCGTTGGCGTTATGGCAGCAGCAACAGCTACTGGAGCAGCTATCGGCGCAGGAGCTGCAGGCGACACCGCAGTTGCCTGTTGCTGAAAAGCGGCCGCATGATGTGTTGCCAGGTATTGTGATAACTGCGGGATAGTAGTATACTCAAATAACAGTACCGGTGTCAGTCTGGTATTTACCCGTTTGCTTATCTCCCGGATGATCTCCAGTAATTCACTGGAACTTAGTCCTAACTCATGATAGCCTGCCGCTATTTCCACATCATCCAAAGGAATATGTAAGTACTCTGCAATCAGGCTCCGGAGAAAATACTGTATATCTGCGATCAGGCCGGTATGATTGACAGCAGCAGGTGAAGAAGCCACCGCGGGTTGTCTGCCGGCAGCAGGCTTCACTGCTGCCGCAACGGGCAGTTGTTTGGAAACAAAATTCTTTAACTCACCCACCTTCCTGCCGGCCGGATCAAAAAAATCTATTGTTACGTATAACAGTTCATTACTGCTTTGCACAGCAGCCGGCAGAATTCTGGCGATAACCTGTCCGCCCCAGGCAGCAGATGCCCGGAACGATTCATAATAAAGTGGCAGATACAATTGCTGCCGGTCTTCCACCAATGATTTCACCAGTTCAGAAGAAGCAATAACACTGCTATCTATCAATGCCGGATGAAAAAGCAGATCGGGATCTCCTCCATCTGCCGCATGAACAAAAATGTAATGCGCATCATTATTTATGTAGATAGCACCGTTTGTTTTCATAAAGCCGGTATGCACCAATCCACGACTGGCGCACTGCGTATATATTTCTTCCAGGTCAATGATCTTATGCGCAGCCTGTTGTACCACATCCGGCGATAGCACCTCTTCAAAACTGACTGCTGTCAGCAGGTTCATATCAGCCGTTGCATATATCCGTCTTTCTCCGGTAGCCACTCCCTCCTGCAATATTTCACCAGACACCTGTATTTCCCAATGTTGTTGCAGCCGGTCTGCCGTACAGGTGATATACAGGGATACCGGCGCGGTTGCCGTTACCACCAACGGATGATGAATCGTCAGGTTAGCCAGTTCCAGCAATGGCACGGCATAACCATGCTCGCTGAAAACCTGGTAAAGCATATCGATGTAGGCCAGTCCGGGTAACAATGCTTCTCCGTTTACCAGATGATTGCAGATAGCCGGATGATGAATATGAATGATAAATTGATCCTGCATGACTTTACTTAAATTGTTTGTTTCCAAAATGAATGCTTCTTTCCGTTCTGCTGTGGAACCGGGATAGATGGATGACCGTGCTCTATTGTTTTAAAGGCAGCCGGTATCAGGGGTTTCTTTTTTCTGAGATCAAGCGGTTGCAGTGCTGGTAGTGCCAATGGCGCCCGGCGTGCCTGATAGCCGTTCAACAGCTGACCGGCTTTCGTCAGAATCACATGTGCATTGGTACCGCCATCTGCAAAACTGCTCAACGCCACCGTATCTGTTGTTAGCGGCTGTAACTGACGGTTCAGCCGGAACGGCGATGCTGCCATATCAAAATGCTGTAAGCCCTGCTGACCAGACAGGAAAGGCACTTCCTGTTCGTGTTCCAGCATCAGCAATAATTTTATAAATCCTGCAATACCTTCTGCACACAGCGGATGCCCGATATTGGGTTTAACAGATCCCACACCACAGGAAGCTCCCGCATGTGCGCCATACACGCCCATCATCGCTTTCAACTCCAGCAGATCGGTTACTTCTGATCCTGAACCATTGGCTTCTATATATCCTACTTCAACGGCTGTTTTTCCGCTTCGCAACAACGCCTGTTCCATCACGGCCTGCTGCGCCTGCATATTGGGGGTAGCCGGGCCAGCTGTTTTACCATCATTATTAACCGCAATGCCTTTGATGACTGCATAGATTTTATCACCATCCGCCATCGCCTGCGATACTTTTTTCAGCAATACCATACCGGCACCTTCTCCCAGCACCACGCCGCCGGCACGCTGATCAAAAATGTGGAACACGCCATCTGTACTCAGTAAATTCCGTTGCGAAAACAACTGGTGTGCTTTATCTGTATGTAACAAACTAACGCCTCCTACCAAAGCACCGGTAATATCTCCGCCCTTCAATGCCTGTATGGCCAGGCTCATCCCAACAAGGGCGGAAGAACAAGCAGTATCAACTACCAGGCTCGGACCCCGGAAGTCAAAGAACCGGGAGATATTGGTGGCCAGGTAATTGGGGCCTACTGCTACAATAGGATTTTTGGTAGCTGCCAATACATCCGACTCTGGATGATGCTGACTGCGTCCACCGATGTACACCCCTATGGCTGCACCTTTCAGGGCGTCTTTTTCATAGCCGGCATGATAGCAGACAGACAAACTTTCTTCCATCAGCAACAATGCCTGCGGGTCCATCGCGCGGGCATCTTCTTCCGGCAGTGAAAAGTAACGGGCATCAAAATGTCCCAACCGGTTGATCAGGCCTGCATGAAAATTATTTTCATATCCCCAGCGTTCAGCCGGTACACGTTTGATGGCCGACTGACCGGCAGACAGCAATTTCCAGTAAGCGGCTATATTATCGGCACCGGGGAAACGGCAGGAATAACCTACTACCGCTATATCATCCTGCAAGGATGTTTGCACCAATGGTACTGCGGTTACAGCAGCCGTTGCCGGTACTACCGGGTCAGCTAACGGTATCGCCTGTACGTCAGGCATGATTACCGGAGCTACCACTGCCGGTACTGGTATTCCTTGCGCTGCAGGTACCAACACTGCGGCCAGTTGTTTTGCATACTGTTTCTCCAGCCACCGCGACAATGCAGCCACAGTGGTGTGTTCCAGCAATACAGAAGGGTCCAGTTGTTCGCCCAGCGCCCGGTTGATATGACCCAGGATCTGCGATAAAAGCACCGAGTCTACCCCATAATCCGGGAAACTCCGCTGCGTATCGAAACGATCCGGATCTATTTTCAGTTCTTTTGTAAAAATATTCGTTAACCATCCTGTCGTATTCCCGGTGGTATTTGCAGGTACAGCAGGCGGGATAAATGTAACCGGAACCGCTGCTGTTGCTGCCGGCAATGCGGCTTCTTTTCTCAGCAGTTTTGCAGGCTGCCATTCCCCGGGTACAAATACAGCCGGCATTACCACCGGACCTATATGCTGTGCCAGCACTTCATCCAGTAAATCCAGTCCGGTCTGATTGCTCAGTGTAGTCAAACCTGTACGGGTATACGTCATACTCTTTACCTCTCCGATGCCGGTTTCCTTCCAGCTGGGCCATTGAATACTCTGCAGCAACGGACCATGACACTGGGCGAAATAATCCATGTAGGCATTCGCCATCGCATAATCGCTTTGCCCGGAACCCAATGCCGGAATCTGTGCAGATACCGAAGAGAAAAGCAAAAAGCATTGTAACGGCTCGTGTTGCAGCGCTGTATACAATGCCTGTAAACCGGCTACCTTCGGAGAAAGTACCTGGGCAATACCCGCTGCTGTTTTGCGGATAAATGCAGGCGTTTCGGCATCTATCAATCCGGCGGCATGCAATACACCACCGATCTGTTTACCATCAGCATGTACGTTTGTTACCAATGCGGTAATAGCCGCTGCAGATGTCAGGTCTACCGACACTGCTTCCACCGTCACACCACCTGCTGTCAGTAACAACAGGTTGCGCAGCTTCGATGTATAGCGACCATCCATGGCGATGTGTTGTTCCCACTCTGCCCTTGGTGGCAGCTGTTCCCGCCCGGTGAGCAGTACATGCCGCACACCGTACCGGGTAATAAAATGTTGTGCACATAAATAACCGATGCCACGGGTACCACCTGTTACCACCAGCACATCTTTATCAGTAAAACGTACCGTACGCGGCGCAGCCGGTGCGGCTGTATCCAATACGCACTCCTGGTATTGTCCTTCCCGGAAACAAAGTGAAGTAGCTTCCCCTTCCCACTGGAAGGCCCGGATGACGGCGGTAGCCAGCAAATCAACCGGCAGTCCCGACAACACATCCAGGTGGCAACTGCTGATATATTTATACTCCGCTCCCAGCAAACGATACAGGCCTGCATGTAAAGCGCCTGTTGTTGCAACAGCGGTATGTTTATAATTTTCCAGATCACTGGTAACACCCAGGAAACGCATGCCGCTACGCGGACCTGTTTCTATCAGGTGCTGCACTGCCCCTAACCACGACAAATCCGTATCATCGCAACCATAGCCTGTCAGGTCAATCACCCCGCCGGTAGCAATAGGTAATGTTTCCACCTGCGATACTTCCGCTACGATACTCTGCGCCAACTGCGCCTGAATAGCGGCTCCCAGCTCACGCCCGGATGCTGTTACCAGGATCACCACCTGCTGGCTGTGCGGACGTACGGCTGTTAAAGATACCGGCACCCATTGTTTTTGCAGCAATGCAGTGGCCGTAGTACGGGCTGGCGCCGGCTGGCGGAACCAATACCTTTCCCTTGCAAACGGATAGGTAGGTAAACTTACTTTTGACGGAAAACCATCCGGATAAAGCAACGCCCAATTCAGGTCATATCCTTTTGCCCATAATGCCAGCAACCGGTCGTACTTACCTTTTTGTATACAGCTGTCTATGGCCGCTTTCCGGAAGTCTTCATCCTGCATCAGCCACAGGCTGTCTTTGTCTTCGCGGATACTGCCGCTGAATACGTTTTCCTCTGCGGTTTCTCCGGACAGATAAGCTGTCAGTATTGAGATAGCGGAGGGGATATCTGTTACCAGTATACCTAACCTTTCTTCCAGGCCTTCCCGGCCGGTTTGCAGGGTAAAAGCAATATCTGCCAGCGGTGCGGTATGCGCTGTTTGTAAATAATGTAAAAAACGTTGTACCACTACCGTTAGCCGTTCCTGTGTGCGGGCGGAAAATACCAGCAGATAAGGAGCGGAGGAAGTACTTACGGGTAGCGCTTTCTCAGGCATGCTGTATTCTTCAATCACCAGGTGAGCATTGGAACCACCTGCGCCGAAGGAAGACAAACCAGCCCGTAACGGTAGCTCACGCGTAACACCCTGTGTGGTTAACACCGGCCGTTTCCACGTTGCCAATGTTTGCTGCACTACAAACGGACTGTTCTCAAAATCAATATGGCTATTCAGTTGCTGCGAGTGCAGGGAAGGCACCAGCTGCCGGTGTTGCAGCTGCAACAGCACTTTCGTGAGTCCGGCGATACCGGCAGCACTTTCACAATGACCAATATTGGATTTTGCGGAACCAATGGCGCAGAATTGTTTGGCGGCGGTAAAGGCTTCAAAGGCTTTCTTCAAACCGGTGATCTCTATCGGATCGCCCAGCGATGTACCCGTACCATGTGCTTCTATGTAACTGATACTGGCAGGATCAATACCGGATCTGCGGAAAGCATGACCAATCACGCTGGCCTGAGCCACAGGATTTGGTACCGCAAAACCATTGGTTTTACCACCATGATTCACGGCACTGCTCTTAATCACACCATAGATATGATCGCCATCTGCCACCGCCTTACTCAGCGGTTTTAATAAAACTGCACCGACACCTTCGCCCGGCACATACCCATCGCCGCCTTCCCCAAAGCTTTCACAACGTCCCTTGCTCGATACAAAGCGGCCCTGCCCCAGCATCAGGTATTTGTTAGGATGCACCGATACATTGACACCGCCGGCAAGCGCCAGCTCACAATCGCCCCGCTGAATACTCTGGCAGGCAAAATGAATGGCCGTCAGTGAAGACGAACACATGGTATCTACCGTCAGGCTCGGGCCATGAAAATTACAATAGTAAGATACCCGGTTGGCAATCGACGACGGATTACCGGGAATAGCCAACGGGCGCCCCTGTATGGTTTCCTGTGCACCATATAGCTGGTATTCGCTGTACATAACGCCTGCGAATACACCCACATTACCAGGTAAACCATTGCCATTGTATGCACTTAGTTTTTGCCGGGTATACCCCGCATCTTCCAGGGTAGCCATGGCACATTGCAGAAACAGGCGTTCCTGCGGGTCTATCAGCTCTGCTTCCCGCGGCGAAATATTGAAAAATAAAGGATCAAATTCATCTACGCCATTGATAAAACCACCCCATTTACTGTAGGTTTTGCCAGGCTTCGTTTTATCCGGATCATAAAACAGGCTGTGATCCCACCGTTCGTAAGGAATCTCTGTAATACTGTCTTTACCTGTCCGTAAGTTATTCCAGAACTCCACGATGTTATCTGCTCCCGGATACTTGCCGGCTACGCCAATAATAGCGATTACATCTTCCTCAGCAGTTTGCGCTGCCGGGGACACTGCAGGCTGCCGTGCCGGGAGAGGTGCTATCCGGCGGGGCGTTATTACGGCCGGAGTTGCCGGTACTACCGGGGCTGGTGATAATATAGCCGTTCCTGTTAGTTCCTGCATTTTTGCACCATGCGACGCTACAAAATAGGCCGCCAGGGCAGCGATCGTCTGGTATTCGAAAAACAGGGTCTTTGATAAAGGGCCAAATATTTTTTCCAGTTCGGCCGTCAGTTTCAATACCATAAAGGAATCAATACCATATTGTTCCATAGGCACCTCTCCATCCAGCTGGTGTAACGGCAACCGGATGACTGCTGCGAACATCTTCCTGAAATAATGAATGGATTTGTCCAGGTCTGGTGAAACGATATCTGACGGAGGTAAAACGGTATTTGATTGAGGAACCACCACTACCGGCGCGATGTCTGCGACCGGTATCACCGGTACCGCGGCAACAGCAATATCCGGCTGTTTGTATTTACCGGCCAGTTGCGCCACGGCCTCCTGTATGGTACCGTATCTGAAAAAGGCGCCCGGTGTCACTTCAATACCGGCAACCGTTAGTATTTTTTTCGTTATTACGTCAACGGATACACGTTCCAGTCCATAATCCAGGAACTCAGCGGTGATATCCAGTTCCAGTGCGGGTACATTCAACAAACCTGCTACCGCCTCCGTAATGATATCCATCAATAGTTGTTGCACCTCCTGCTCAGGTACGGATACCGGTGTAGCTACCGGAAGAAACTGCGCCAAACGGGCAACATCTCCTTCCAATACCACTCCCTGCTCCACCTGTAATGCCATCAAACCATATAACGCCTTCATAGCGGTAGCGGTTTGCAAAGGTACAATGCCGGTACGCTCCTGTTGCAGCTGCACCACTGCCGGCGGCAGCTGCATACCGCCTTCTTTCCACAACGGCCAGTTGATGGCAATCGTATGCCCTTTGCGCGCACCACGCTCCACCAGCCTGTTACGATAGCCGGCATAGCTATCCATAAAACTATTGGCCATGGCATAATCCGCCTGCCCGCTGTTTCCCAGTACGGCGGCAGCAGAAGAGAATAACAGGAAAAAGTCCAGTGCGAGGTCGCTGCTGGCAATATCCAGGTGTACCAGCCCATTTACTTTTGCGGCAAATACGGCTGTTAACTCTGCTACTGTTTTCTGTACAATCAGGCTATCGCGCAACACACCAGCCGCATGTAAGATGCCATTGATAGCACCATAACGGTCAATAATATCCGAAAACAGTTTTACTACGGCCGATTTACTGCTGATATCTGCCTGTATATAATGCACGGCTCCTGATGAGAGCAGCGATTGTAATTCCTTTTCTTCGGCTGGCAACGGCGAACGGCCTGTCAGTACCACTGTTGCGCCGGGTGTAGTGGTAATAATTTCACGGGCAAATACAATACCCAGTCCCCCTGTTCCACCGGTAATCAGGTACACACCTCCCTTCTTCCAGGGAACGCTGACCACCTCCGGTGCAGCAACAGCCATCCAATTCAATACCGTTACTTCCTCCCCGGACAAACGAATATGTTGTTCGCCCAAAGCCGATACAGCAGCCAGCTTTTCTTCCTGTCCCGGCTGCATTTCGATTAGCTGCACCCGGATACCAGGATACTCCTGCGATAATGTTTTCAATAATCCTGACAAGCCACTGAATGCGCTATTGGCAGTATGCTCACACACTAACAGTTGCAGCAGGGTATTTTCCTTGTTCATTGCAGTGAGCAACGTTTGCAGCTGTTGCAATAAGGTAACTGCCAGCGTTGTAAACCTGCCGGCCCTGTCTCCTCCGGACAGCTGAAAATAATAGCAGCTGGTATCCGGTAAGGCGGCTGTAATTTTTTTATAATCCGCTTCCTGCTCACAACAAACCAATGCTATACGGGAAGCGGGTACAGATACGGTATGCACCGGTTTCACCCATGCAGGTGTCAATAACAGTTGTCCTGTTGCTGCTGCTTTCACCGGCGTTTTCGCCTCCAGCGTCCGGGAGCAGTAGCCATTCATTTCCACCAGTACAACACCCTGTTCATCATACACGTGAATGTCCAGTCGTTGTACGGGGTCGGCCGGGGTGCTGCCCTCACTGTAACGTACATACGCCCACACGGTTGCCGTCACCGGCTGATGCACTCTCACTTCTTCCAGGAGAAAAGGTACCCGGGCAGTTGGCGTCATCGTTGTATCCGACAGCAGGCCTATGGCTGCCTGTAAGGCACCATCCAGTAAACCGGGGTGCAACAGACAGGCTTCATTATGTGGCGCATCTGTCCAGGTTAGCTTTGCCAGTACCGCATGTGTATGGCCATAAATCTCTTTAATCGTTTGGTGAGAAGGACCATAGTCCAGTCCGGCTTCGCGGAACAAGGCATAACAATGGGCAGCGGATAGCGGCGAAGATGCCAGCGATGCCCTGAGTGCAGGCAGATCTATGGTTGTCTGCTCCCACACATTCCCGGTTGACAGGATACCCTGACTGTAAACAGGTGCATCCGGTAGCGCTTCACTATATATTTCATAACGGATCACTTGCTCCGCCGTTTCGTGTAAACGTATGTGTACCGTTGCCGGTGTATCGGAGACGATTACAGGCCGGGCCCATACCACTTCTTTCAACAGTACACCCTTTGCTGCCGTCTCGCCGCCAACCGACTGCAAGGCTGCTTCTCTCGCCAGTTCCAACGTAGCAACGCCTGGTAATATCCGCAACCCGTTTACAACGTGATCACGCAGGAAGGGCTCTTCCCCTGTAAATACCGATGTAAAACGTTGCGACGACAACAAAGATGTATTCCGATGCAACAACGGATGTAACTGTGCCACTTCTCCTGTTCGGGCGCCATGCAAGGTAGCCGGCTTAATAGGGCCAGGCAGCCAGTAACGCTCTTTCGAAAAAGGATACACCGGTAAACTGATACGACGGGGCTTGCCGGTAGTATAAAGCCGGTTCCAGTCAAACGTTCCTCCGTTGACCCATCCCGTTAACAAAGGCAGGTAATTTTTCGCTGTCAGGTACTGGTTCATGGCTTCTTCGCCGATCTCCTGTACAACCGGCTGACGGCCCCGTTTTACTTTCCCCTGCAATACGCCGGTAGCCGCAGCAGGATCGCGCAAATAGGCTTCCAGCTGCTGTTGCAGGCTATACGCACTATCGGCTACAATAGCCAGACGTTCCTCCATCATATCGCGGCCCACCTGCAGGGTATAGGCTACATCTGCCAGCTGCCCACGGAAGGCAGCCGTTGACACCACTTCCAGCAACTGTGCTGCCCGTGCCTTTAAAGCCTGTTCATTTTTTGCGGATAATACAAAAATGGCCGGATGGGTGGCATCCACCGGTATAGCTGCAGGTACTTCTGCTATGTATTCTTCCAGTATCACATGCGCGTTGGCGCCGCCAAAACCAAAGGAACTGACGCCGGCACGCCGCGGAATTTCTGCGCCATAGGAATCTTTCAGCCTTTTCCAGGGCTGTTTCTCCTGCACGATATAAAAAGGATTCCCCTGCAACTGGATATACGGATTGATGGTATCACAGTGCAGTGTTTTCACCAACGTTTGATGCTGCAGCTGCAACACTACTTTCAATACCCCCGCGATACCCGCTGCCAGTTCTGTATGACCAATATTTGTTTTAACCGCGCCGATACCACAATGCGGCACACCGGAATAGGTGATGTCTGCTGCCTGATACAGGTCCTTAAAAGCGGCTTTTAATGCATTAATTTCGATAGGATCACCCAGTTCCGTACCGGTACCATGTGCTTCCATATAACTAACCGTATCCGGCGAAATGCCCGCTTTCTGATAGGCAGTCTTTAACAACTCCGTTTGTGCCTTAGGGTTAGGTGCTGTCAGGGAGTTGGCTTTACCACCATGATTTTCCGCCGTACCTCTTACAATGGCGTAAATATGATCCTGATCTCTTTTGGCCGCACTTAATTTTTTCAGGAAGATCATGCCTACGCCTTCACTTCTGACATAGCCATTTGCCTTATCGGAAAAAGTTTTACATCTGCCATCTTCACACAACATGCCTGCTTTATTGAAACTGATGTGTGCTTCCGGCGTAAGTATCGTATTGATGCCTCCTACCACCGCCATTTCACAGGAGCCGGCATTAATAGCTTCCATGGCTCTGTGTATGGCAATAAGGGAGCTGGAACAAGCTGTTTCCACCGGTTCACTGGGACCATGAAAATTCAGGAAATAACTCATCCTGTTAGGTCCTACCGACGGCGCCATACCAGTGGAGGAATAGCCTTCAATAGCCACTCCTTCCTGCGCAATGAGTGTGTTGTAACCACTGCAGGCAGTGGCTACAAAAATGCCCGTTTTCGAACCTGATAAACTTTGCGCAGCATAACCGGCATCTTCTATTGCCTTCCAGACATGCGTCATCAGCAAACGTTGCTGCGGGTCCATAAACGCCGCTTCCCGGGGAGAGATCCCAAAAAACAAGGGATCAAATGCAGCTATATCCGAGATAAAACCACCCCATTTGATATTCGTACGGTTCGCCGTTTCTTCCGGATTACCATAAAAGTCTTTCCAGCTCCAGCGGTCTTCGGGTATTTCCCCAATACAATCCTTTCCTGCTTCGAGGTGCTGCCATAAAGCAGCCAGATCTTCCGCCATGGGAAACTGGCCACTGATCCCGATAATCGCCAATGACCCGTCTTCCTTTTCTACCGGTAAATCTGCCGGGGATTTCCCTGCTACCAGCCGGTGTCGTTTTTTTCGTACAGGCGTCACTGCGATATCCTCCGCTAGCGGTGTGGCAGCTATTGTTTCATTATCCTGACCGGAAAATTTCTTCGCCAGTTCTTCCGGATAAGCCGCTACCAGGTGTACCGCCAATTCTCCCAGGGTCACATATTCAAAGAATACAGCCGGTGTGAGCTGCAAATCAAAAATATGATTCAGGTTATTTGCCAGCTGTGTAAAGCTGATAGAATCAAATCCATATTCACTCAGTTCTGCCTCTTCATCTATATGATCGATATTTACTTTTAAAAGTGTAGCTACCGTTTGTTTTAATATTGTTTTGATCTCTTCCAGCCATTTATCATCTGCTACCTTTTCCCGGCGTTCTTTTTTCACCGGTGTACGGTTGTTTAAACCCACCACCACTTTCTCTTTTATCTTGCTGACATTGCCTTCGATAATGATCCCTTGTTGCAGTTGTAATGCCAGCATACCATATAATGCCTGCATGGCAGTAGTCGTCTGCAAAGGTATCACGCCTGTCCGCTCCCGTTCCAGTTTCACCAGGCTTTCCGGTATCTGCATACCCCCATCCTGCCACAAGGGCCAGTTAACAGATAAGGTATGTCCTTTACGGCGGCCCGCCTGCACCAGGTTATTCCTGTACGCCGCATAACCATCCATAAAGTTATTGGCCATGGCATAGTCGGCCTGCCCTACATTCCCCAACACCGCACTCAACGAAGAAAACAACAGGAAAACTTCCAGGTCCATCTCTTTAGTAGCTTCATCCAATAGTACAAGGCCACTCACTTTAGGCGCCAGTACCTCAGACAGTTCCGTTGTTGTTTTCCGGAGTATCACGCTGTCTCTCAGCACACCTGCTGCATGCAATATCCCATGCAGGTTACCATAACGGGCACGGATATCTGCCATTAACCCGTTAACCATTGCTGCCTGACTGATATCTGCTGCTATATAGTGCGCTGTTCCCAGTAACTGTAAATCTGTCAATACCTGCGTACCTTGTTCATTCAAGGCCGAGCGCCCACTCAGTATCACCACTGCGCCCGGTGCGGCACGCAATATTTCCCGGGCAAACACAACACCCAGTCCACCCATGCCACCGGTGATAAGATATACGCCATCGCTGCGCCAGGGAACGGCAACCGCTTCCGGCAATGTCGTCTCCTGCCAGTGCAGGGCCGTTACCTGGTGTTGCTGTATCCGGATATATTGTTCAGATAATTGCGACAAAGCGGGCAACTGTTCTTCACTGCCAGGATGCAGGTTTATCAATTGTACTTTTATACCGGGATATTCCAGTGCGATTGTTTTCAACAATCCTAGCAAGCCATTCCGGTAAGCAGCAGGCGCCGTTTCACATAATAAAAGCTGCAACAGCAGTCCTTCTTTTGCAATGGTCGGCAACAGCTCCTGTATATGCCGGAATAAAGTAACAGCCAGGCGGGTAAAACCATTGGCGGGATCCCCCTCCTCCAATGGGAAGAAACTGCAGGCAACGCCTGGTAAAGCCGCCACTATTTTTTTATAATCCGTTTCCTGTTCGCAACACACCAGTGCAATTCGCGCCGCGAAGGTATGCCCGGTAGTAATATCCGGTGTTACCCAGGCCGGCGTCAGCAACAGTGGTGCCGTTACATTCGCAGGTGATGTACCAAAAACACGCGATGAATATCCCTTCATCTCCACACAGATGTTACCGGCATCATCGCAAAGGGTAACATCCAGCCGTTGTACATTACTGGCCGCTGTACTGCCAGGGCTGTAACGAATAGCCGCCCATGCTGCTGCCCCGGCAGAACGATACACTTTTACTTCTTCCAAAGCAAACGGCAACATCGGCTGAATCGGCATATCTTCTTCCGTATCCAGCAACAGGCCGATAGTAGCCTGCAATGCGCCATCCATCAGACCGGGATGCAGCTGATAAGCCTCGTGCCCGTCATCTCCCTGCACGGCTAAACGTGCCAGTACCCGTTCCCGGTTACTGTAAATTTCTTTTATGGTCTGGTGAGCCGGTCCATAACTGAGTCCCGCCTTATCAAACAGTTTGTAACACCGGGTTACCGCCAAAGGAGCCAGGCCTGCTCTCCAACCAGCCAGATCTACCTTTCCGGCCCCCCACTCATTCCCCGCACTTACGGTACCCTGGCTATGTATCACTACTTCTCCCGTACTATCTTCACTGTATATTTCATAATCGATTTCTCCGTTTTCTGTATCAAACAAACTCACATGCACTGTCACGTTTGTACCTGTTGCAATCACAGGACGGGTCCATACCACATTTTTCAGCAGCACACCGGTTTGTTCTCCGGTAGATTGTACAATCGCTTCTCTTACCATTTCCAGGTAGGCAACTCCCGGTAACATCCGTTGTTTGCTGACTACGTGATCCCGCAGAAAAAATTCTTCTCCCGAAAAGCCGGAGCTGAATTTTTGTACTGTCAGGGTGGAAGTATTCCGATGCAGCAAGGGATGCAACACGGCCACAGCTGCCGGTTGTGCAGGCACTAACTGGTCTGGCAGCCAATAACGTTCTGCAGCAAAAGGATAGGTCGGCAAACTGATACGCCGTGGCAGCGCGGTAGTATACAACTGATGCCAGTCGATCACGGCACCTTCTATCCACTTTGTCAGCAGCGCCGGATAGTTTTTTTGTTCCAGCCAGGTACTGATCGTTGCATCCGGCTCCTGATGCGTTATATTTTTACGTCCCTTTATCCTGCCTTGAAAAATATGGGTGGTATTACCGGCAGATGGCTCCAGAAATGCCAGCAGCTGTTCCTGCAAACTTTCAGCAGTAGCTGCTATAATAGCCAGTCGTTCTTCCATTGCCTCACGGCCGGTCTGCAAGGTAAATGCCACATCGGCCAACCTGTTTGCCAACGCGGGTTCCGACAAGGCATGATATAACTGCCGGGCATATACCTGTAACCTTTCGCTGTTTTTAGCCGATAGCAGGAATATGGCCGGATGTGTTTCATCTACCGGTATAGCAGCAACAGGAGCAGGTGTATATTCTTCCAGTATAACATGTGCATTGGCGCCTCCTGCGCCGAATGAAGAAATACCTGCTGTGCGCGGATATTCCTGAAATATGCCATTTTCTGTAACAACAGGCCTGCGCCAGGGAGCAGGTTGCTGCGCTACTACAAACGGTGTATCGGCAAAATTAATATTGGGGTTCAGGGTGGTGGCATGTAAGCTGGCAACAATGGATTGCGCCTTCATCTGGAGCAGAATTTTTGTTACCCCGGCAATTCCCGCCGCTGCTTCCAGATGCCCGATGTTAGACTTCGCAGAACCCAGTAAACAATATTGCTGCTGGTCGGTATCTTTCCGGAATGCCTGCACCAGTCCCGCTACCTCTATCGGATCTCCCAGATCTGTACCGGTACCATGCGCTTCAATGTAACTGATGTTGCGGGCAGATATGCCGGCCTGCTGCAACGCGGTGCTGATCAGCTGTCCCTGTGAAACAGGATTCGGCACCGTATAACCATTGGTTTTACCACCATGATTAATCGCAGATCCTTTAATAACCCCATAGATATGATCTCCATCTGCTTCCGCAGCAGATAAACGTTTCAGCAAAATCGTTCCAACACCTTCACCAGGAACAAAGCCATTCCCATTTTCTCCGAAGCTTTTACATTTCCCATCTACCGACAACATCTGCATAGAACACAGGGCAATGTAACAGGCCGGATGCAGGTACAGGTTTACACCGCCTGCAATCGCCACGTCACACTGATTGGTTTGTATATGCAGACAAGCTTCATGAATGGCTGTCAGGGAAGAAGAACACATGGTATCCACAGGCATGCTGGGCCCTTTGAAACCAAACAGGTAAGAAACCCGGTTGGCCACTGAGGCAAACGCAGTATGTGGAAATACCTCCGGCTGTGTTTTCCACAGCTCCGGGCCATATAAATCGTAGCCGGTTTTCGTGATACCAGCAAAAACACCCACTGCGCCCTGATGTTTTTCCGTCAGCGCATCGCGGGTATATCCGGCATCTTCCAGCACTTCCCAGCAGGATTGAATAAACAAACGTTCCTGGGGATCGATGTTCAATGCTTCTTTGGGAGCGATATTAAAAAACAAAGGATCGAAATCGGCATATCCTTCCAGGAAACCACCCCACTTGCTATAACTTTGGTTATGCGCTGCTGCCGCCTGTTTATCCGGATTAAAAAAACCTTCCAATGCCCAGCGATCTTCCGGCAGGGTTGTAATACAATCTTTACCTGCCTGCAGATTCTCCCAGAAATCCGTCACCCGTGGCGCACCAGGGTAACGACCTGTCAGTCCGATAATCGCAATGGGCTCGTATATGTTATCAAACTTTTTCGACACGGTGGCGATCTCCTCTCCAAAAGATGTCAGCACAGGAAAATCCTCTGCTGTTATTGCGCTTGTATCCGTTGTTTTTCCATTAACAGGCACACCTTCATAACCGGTCCATTTGATACATTTATCCGTATAGGCTGTTGCGAGATAATCCGCTAACAGCTGCAGGGTATGATATTCAAAAAAAAGTGTTTTGGAGATTTCACCCAGTACGGTTTCCAGTTTTTTATTCAACTGGTTAATCATCAACGAATCAATTCCGTATTTTTCCAATGGTGTGCCGTGATGAATTTCTTCCGGTGATAACCGGGTAACATCCGCAAAAAGAACAGTCAGGTGTTGTCTTGTTTTTTCTTTCAGCAATGTCAGGTCCAAACCATCATTCACTGCAACGTTCTCTGATAAAGGGGCTTTCATTAGCACAGGAATAAATTGTTTACGAATAGTGGGGATATCGCCCGGCAGTACCATTACCTGCGATGCCTCCTGTGTGTATGCGATATAAAAAGCATCCATCCCAACGGAGGTTTCCAATGGTATGATGCCGGTCAGTTCTTTTACATGCGCGATTAAACTGTCATCTATCTGCATACCTCCGTCTTTCCAGAGCGGCCAGTTGACAGATAATGTTTTGCCGGTACGGATACCTTTTTTCACTAGGCTGTTGCGATAACCGGCATAGCTGTCCATAAAGGCATTTGCGGCGGCATAATCCGCCTGTCCTATATTACCTGCTACTGCGGAGACAGAAGAAAACAAGGCAAAAAAGTCCAGGTGCATATGGCTGGTAGCCTCGTCGAGGTATAATAATCCACTGGTTTTAGGTTGCAACACTTCGCGGCAGGCCGTCTCTGTTTTCCTCAGCAGATAACTATCCCTGATGATGCCTGCAGCATGCATAATACCGGTAATATCCCCATAGGTAATACGGATGTTGCTGATCAATGCCGTCACTGCTGTCTTATCGGAGATATCCGCTGCGACATACACCACTTCTCCCTGTTGCTGTAAAACAGACAACAGCTGCTGTGATGTTGTTGTCAGGGAAGAACGGCCGGTCAGTATTACTTTGGCCGATGGTTGCCGGCTGATAATTTCTTTAGCCCAGATCAGGCCTAATCCGCCCATCCCGCCGGTGATGAGATAAACACCCGCCGGCCGCCACGGGTGAGGAGGTACGCCGGATGGTATATATTCTTCCCAGGATACTACCTGTAACTGTTGTTCAGCTGCTTGCAGTGCTGCCACCGGCAGGTGCTTTCCTGTTTCCACCCAATGCAGGTAACTTTCTGCTGTCGCATCTACCGGCACACCGATTACCTGTCCTTTTAAACGGGGTGCCTCCTGCGTTGCTGTACTTAACAAGCCCGATAAGCCCATGAATACCGAGTGGGAGGGCACCAGTACCTGCAGCAGGATATCGCCTGTTTTATGGCTGTTAAGTGCCGATTGAACCGCTAACATAAGCTCAATGGTACAGGCTTCATATGCCTGCGCCATACTTTCCTGATCCATCTGCCAGCAATGGCATACTGCAGCAGGTAGTTCCTGCTGTAAGAAAGTGATGACTGCAGCCGGCAGCTGACAACTGATCACGAGCCTGCACACATCACGGCCGGTAACGATATCCTTCGCGTAGCCACCGGCAATACGCCAATGCGGCTGCAACAATAACGCCGGTATCTGCTGATTCATAGGGGGCAACTGTTTCATGATCATCATCAGTTTGTATTTGAGAGAAGCGGCTTTAGAACAGTTTTTCCTGCAACGGGTACCTTTACGGCGAAGTCCTTCCATTGCAATAGCACGGTGCCGGCTTCATTGCATATTTTAATATTTAAACGCAGTACAGACCCGCTCCCATCATACTTTATCAGCGCGAAGGCTGGTATGCCGGCCGGCTGATAAATTTCCAGTGATGACAGGGTAACCGGCGGAATAACCATGGGGCCAGATAAATGTTCCTGCAGTAATACCGCTACTGTTTGCAACAGATAGCTGCTCAGGTCCGTATCTGCCAGACCGGATGCCAACCGGCTCCAATCCTTACCGGTAGCTGGTAAGCCAATCAGGTATTCCTGTCCTTGTATATAAACCGGGCCGGTAATTACACTGCCTGTCACCGGCGGATGCAATGGCCAATGTGCTTTGATGGCAGATACAGGAACGCCTGCGGTTGCGGGAGGTGCAATAGGTTGCAGGTATCCCTGACATAATACGCTTTGTGTGGTATCTTCCTTCACTTCGAAAGCCCACCGTTCCTTTGCGGTAAAGAAGGTGATATGCAACCGGAGCGCCACCGCCTGTAGGGTTAACGGCTGTGACCAGCGTACATCAGTTATACGTAAGATACCTGCAGCAGCTGATGGCAATTGTATGGCTGCCTGCCGCACGATCTCCAGATACACCAAACCCCGCACATATTGTTTTCCATTCGCTGTTTTTTCGTATAGTCCTGTGTCGTTATCAGCCGCCAGTTCCAGGTGGAAACTATTGGCAGCAGTACGATGCGGCAATAAAGTATTTAACGGTTGGGCAACCGGCAACGGAGCAGCCGGTGCGGCTGTTTCCGGGAGCCAATAGGTATTTCTCGTAAAAGGATAAGTGGGTAAATGTATACGCGCCGGCTTTACTTCGCCATACAACGCAGCCCAGTCTAATACATGACCTTCACAATAACAGGCCGCCAGTTTAGCCAGTACTTCCCGGTAATGCGCCGGCTGTTGCACAACCTGGCCGGCCTCCGACAACAAATCCGTTACCGGCTGTCCGTCGGGCAGTGTATCCCAATTGGTAACTCCCTGGAAAGTATCCTTTACTTCCCGGCCAGCCAGTATATCTTTCCACGCCTGTATCGCAGCAGCTTTATCTGCCACCAGTATCACCACCCGGTGATTAAAATGATGCCGTCCCTGTTGTAAGGTATAGCTCAATGCCGCCAGTGTGCAGGTAGTTGTCTGCTCCAGGAATACAATCATATCACGCATCCGTTCCTGCAGTGCAGCGGATGATTTGGCCGACAATGGCAACAGATAATATGGATGGGGAATAGTGTCCTGCGGCGACGCAGCGGTATAGCTCTCCAGTACAGCATGCGCATTGGTACCACTCATACCGAAAGCACTAACGGCCCCTGTCAGCGGTTTGCCTGCTGCTGGTTGCCAGCTGCGATTCCGGTCATTTACATAAAACGGACTGTTCTCCCATGTAATAAACTCATTCGGCTCCCGGAAATGTAAACTGGCAGGAATAAGCTGATGTTTCATCGCCTGTATCACATTCACCACATTTAACAATCCCGAAGCCGCGAGGGTATGTCCGAAATTTGTTTTGGCAGAAGTAAGGGCACAATAAGATAACTGATCTGTATATTTTTTGAAGACGGTGTTCAATGCATTCACCTCTATAGGATCTCCCAACCGGGTACCCGTTCCATGTGTTACGACATAGGTAATATCTGCCGGGTTAATCGCAAAGCGGTCATATATCCCACGCAGTAAACCCGCCTGTGCCAATCCGCCCGGGGCGGTGATACCATTGGTTTTACCATCATAGTTAGTGCCACTTCCCCTGATAACCCCGTGAATAGGATCACCATCTCTTACTGCATGGGCCAGTCGTTTCAACACCACTGCCACTACTGCTTCTCCCGGTACAATACCATCGGCGCTTTTATCAAACACGGCACATTTTCCATCCCCGGATAACATACCTGCCTGTCCCATACCTACATGCGACATCGGTGTGAGTATCAGGTTCACCCCTGCTGCTATAGCGGTATCACACTCTTTACTTCTCAGGCTCTGACAAGCCTGATGCAGCGCCACCAGCCCCGAAGAGCAAGCTGTATTGATGGCCAGTACCGGCCCTTTTAAATCCAGGAAATAAGATAATCTCGCGGCCAGAATACCATCATGATTAGCCGTAATAAACGGACTATCTTTTACCAGGTCCTGATAATCGCCCTGTTCTACTCCCACAAACACGCCCACTGTTGCAGCATTCAGCTGTACAGGTCCGTAACCCGCATCTTCCAGCGCCTTCCAGGATTCCTGTAATAATAATCGCTGCCGTGGATCCATTATCTCTGCTTCCCGCGGAGATATTTCAAAAAACAACGGATCAAATTCTTTCACCCCCGGCACACAACCACACCAACGTTCCTTATCTTTTTCAGCCGCTCCGATACCAGACCAGTTAAACCGGTCTGCCGGAATGGCTTCTACCACATTTCTGTTATCTGCCAGGATCTGCCACATCTCCTGTACATTACGTGCCTGCGGAAAACGACCACTCATGCCAATGATGGCAATAGCTTCATCGCCGGTGATATTTGCTGCAGACAACACCGGCATGGCCGGCTGTTCTTGTATCCGTGGCGCCGCCACAGCTACCGGTGTTACAACAGGCTGCTCTTGCCGGTAGAAAGCCGTTATTTTCTCCTCATGTTCCTGTAGAAAATAAGCGGTGAGTTTATGTAAATTGGTATAATCAAAAAATAAGGCAGGCGTAACGTTGATATCAAAATGCGCGCGATAGGCTGCTGCCAGCCCGGTAAGACTCACCGAATCATATCCCATATCCACTAGGTTTTCTGCAGGATCCAGTTTATCCGGTGACTGCTTTAATACACCTGCAGCCAGTTCCCGCAGTTCTTTTTCCAGCTGCATACGTACACTGCTTCCGGCAGCAACACGATGTGCGGTGGAGGATACTTCCGGTATAACCGGCTGTGATGCCTCCGCTGCGGATGAACAATGTAAAAACTGATATATGCGTTCCCGGTAGCCTTTCATGACCAGCACGTGTGCATGGGTACCGGTGAGCAACTGTTCCAGCAGCGCCATGCCTTCGGCCTTTTCCAGAAAAGCCTGTCCACTGGAGCGCAGATACATCTCTGCCCTTTCTGTTGCTCCTGCTCCCATTCCTCCTTCCCGCCAGGCAGGCCAGTTAATGGCCATCGTTTTTCCATATCGCAGACCGGCTGTCACCAGCTGATTGCGATACTCGGCATAAGCCATCTGAAAACGATTGGCTGCTGCATAATCACAGGAACCAAAATCACCTAATATCGCAGCGGCAGAAGAATAATAGCAGACAAAATCCAATGCTTCTCCGGCCAATAATTCATCCAGTATAACCGTACCTTGTACTTTGGCAGCAACTGTATCATGAAAAGCGTCTATCGTCGTTTCCAATATTGATCCATTTCCTGCGGCACCTGCAACATGCAATACACCATTCAATGCCCCCAGTAAAGTACGTGCGGTAGCCAGCCGGTCTGTCATCACTTCCCGGTCTGTCACATCCGCCGCCAGATAATGTACCTGTCCTCCCAACGCTTCCAGGGTTGCCATAAAATCTGTTTGCCCGTCATTTGCAGGAGTACGGCCCAGCAATATCAATTTCGCCTGATACCGGGATACCAGGTAATGTGCGAGCATTTTTCCCAGCCCGCCAAAACCACCGGTAATCAGATAGGTACCTCCCGTTTTAAATGCAGTACCCGCAGATCGTTCTACCGGTTGCATCTGCTGCACGTGTCTGGTCCCCGCTATATACCTGACTCCTTTTGTGGCAGATAAGCCGGCCAGCACATGTCCGGCATCCGGAATGCCGCTTGTTTCGTACAATACGGTAAGTTGTATGGCAGCCGCCACCTGCCCCAGCGAACGTTCAAAACCAGTCCAGGCGGCCTGATATACATCCGCCGGATCAGCTATCAATAACAACCGGCTACTTGCGGACAAATCATCCAGGACCTGAATAAGATAAACAAGCGCGGTATAATCAGCGCCGTCTTTCCAGTTGTACACGATGCCATCCGGACTACCGGTAACGGCTATATCCCCCATTAACTGCCGGTAATCAGCTTTGTGTTGCCGGCGGATCACATATTGATGAGGAGATACCTGCCGGTAAGCAGTTCCCGTTGATACAAATATCACTTCACTACCTGCGGCAGCGGCAGATAAAGCCAGGCTAAAATCTTTCTGTATGGCGGCATCTTCCATAAAACAAAGCAGTCGTACTGCTTTGTGAGCAACCGGAGATGCTGGTGCCGGCGTCCATACTTCGCGGAACAATAACAATTCCGGTGATGTAGGAGGCGCTATTGTATTAGTGGCAGCCACTACTTTTTCTTTGGGGATTCTCTCCACTGCTTTTTCAGGCAACCAGTAGTGATCCATGGCAAACGGATAACCAGGCAGACTTACGCGCCGTGGCCGGCTATGCGGATATAGCAAAGTCCAGTTTACTGAAAAGCCTGCCGCCCATAAAGCAGCTACTTTACCGGCTTTACCGGCTGCCAGCCACTTTTCTATCATGCTCTCCAGCTCTGCTTCATCTTCTACAAAAAACTGCGCCTGGCGTGCAGGTTTTCCTTCTCCCGTAAAAATCGTAGTCTGTTCTTTTCCTGCCAGATAATCTTCCAACTGTGTTTGCAGTTCCAGGATGTCCTTCACCACAAAAGCAACCCGCGCATGCATCGTTTCCCGGCCTACCTGCATCGTATAGGCGATATCCGTTAGTTGCAGTGCCGGATGGCTATCGCCTGACACCTTTAACCGCTGCAGGATACCACTCACCAGTTCTTCAACGGTAGCCGGATGATAGTGCTGTTCAAAAGTGCAGCCATATTTACCGGCAAGCCGATGTAACAACGAACTGGTTTGAAAAGCATCCAGGTTTAGCTCACTTAAGGATTGATCTGTATTGATCTGTGCAATAGCTATCCCCGTCAGATCAGCGATGATAGCGCGGATATCCTGCGTCAGCTGTGTGGCAGTCAATCCGGCTGCTGCTGCATCTTTCAGCAGAAATGCCTGTAACCGCGCTGCATAGCTGTGCAGCCGTTCTTTATTTTTTGCAGACAGCGGTACGATGAAAGTACCGGCAGCTGCAGGATGTATGGTATCCTCCGTAATAACCGGATGGTAAGATTCAAAAATAGCGTGCGCATTGGTACCTCCCAGTCCGAATGCGCTCAATGACATATGGTAAGGGGTATCTCTCCGGGGTAAAGGGATAATCCTGTCTGCCACATAAAAAGGAGAAGCCGCAAAATCTATCGCCGGATTCGCCTTTTTGAAGTTGATTGAGGGCGGAATAAATCCATGGGATAATCCTAATGCCAGTTTGATACTACCTGCAATACCCGCGGCTGTATCCAGGTGGCCCAGGTTGGTTTTCACCGCACCGATACCACAATATTGTTTACGATCAGTATAACGTTCATAGATCTCACTCAATGCCGCCAGCTCTATGGGATCACCCAACCGGGTGCCAGTGCCATGTGCTTCTACATAACTGATGTTATCCGGATTGATACCCGTAGCAGTATGTACCGCCTGAATAACAGCAGCCTGTCCGTTGATACCAGGGGCATAAAAACCGGTTTTGTCTCCGCCGTCATTATTCACGGCGATGCCCCGGATCACGGCATATACATGATCCCCATCGTTCACGGCATCTTTCATCCGTTTCAAAAACATCACCCCCACTCCTTCTGCCGGTACCATGCCATCTGCAGCTGCATCAAATGTTTTACAATGTCCGTCACTGGAAAAATTAAGTCCGGGCTGATATACATATCCCGCCATATCGGCCGCAAAAAGGGTAGCACCTCCCACCAGTGCCTGCCTGGTTTCTCCGTTTTTCAGACTCTGACACGCCAGATGCAATGCCACTAAAGAAGAAGAACAATTGGCGTGTACATATAAACTGGGCCCCTTCAGATTTAATTTAAAAGAAATCATCGTAGGGATCGTACCTCCCTGTGCCATCATGAGCCCTACATATTCATCCGCATCTGCGATTACTTTAGTTCCTGTAGTTACCGTACCGGGTAACATCGCCTGATACATGTTATTGCTGGCAGTCATGAAAACACCTGTATCCGTTACCTCGCCTGCGCGGTAACCGGCATCTTCTATAGCATGCCAGGCATGCATCAGCAGGTGACGGAGTTGTGGATCCATCATCTCTGCATCTTTGGGCGAAATATTAAAAAACGCCGGATCAAAGCCAGACTTTTCTTCAATTGTTCCCTGCACGGCTACCAGATTTTCCTGCATAGCTGCTTGCTCCGTAAAACCACGTTGCTGCAATTCTTCCGGCGACAACCATTTCAATCCTTCTTTGCCGGACACCAGATTTTCCCAGAAAATCTCTTTGTGCGTAGCGCCCGGAAAACGGCAGGAAATACCTACTATGGCAATGCTATCATCCGGATAGGTTATATCCGGGGCAGGCTTATTGACAGGCGCTGTTGGCTGCACGGTGTGCGACTCCTGCGCGGATGTTTGTATCACTTTTTCCGGTGCGGATTTTAACACGTACCTGCTGATTTCCTGTATATTACTGAACCGGAAAAGATGCGTAACCGGAAAGGCACAGTCAAACTCCTTACTGATCTTTTCTGCCAGCAACACGGCGGTAATGGAATTACCACCTGCCGTAAAAAACCCTTCCTGGATATTATCTGCCGTTGTTTGCAATACATTGTTCCAGATAGCAGCTACTTTTACTTCCGTTGCAGACATAGATAATCCGCTGGCAGGTGCCTTCGGAGATGTCAATGGTTTTTCCGCCAGTAATTTCCGGTCGATTTTTCCGCTGTTGGTCAGTGGCATCCGGTCCAGCAAGGTGAATATAAACGGTACCATATATTCCGGCAGCAGCGACAGCAAATGATGACGCAACAGACTTGTTGCATCTGCTGTATGTTGCCAGTCACCCGTCACGGTATAATAAGCAATCAGCTGTTGCTGTGCTCCATACACCACTACGGCACAGTTTTCAATTCCCTTAAAGGTGCTTACACAATTTTCAATTTCTTCCAGCTCAATCCGATGTCCTCTTATTTTCACCTGTGTGTCTATCCTTCCTAAAAAGGTGATATTTCCATTGGGCAACAGGCATACCAGGTCACCCGTTTTATATACACGCTCCTGCACACCAGCGGTTGTCAGGAGTGATATAAATTTACTTTCATTTAATTCCGGCCGGTTCAGATATTCTATCGCCAATCCATGCCCTGCAATATGCAGTTCACCGGGTACTCCTATGGGTACCTGTTGCAGGTGCTCATCCAGTATAAAGCAGCGGGTGTTAAATATAGCCCGGCCGATATCAGCTTTCTGATCACTTTCCAACGGCGCCGATACGGTAGCACAAACGGTATACTCCGTAGGCCCGTAAGCGTTAAAGAATTTTCTGCCGGTTCCCCATTCCCTGACGATTTTATCCGGACAGGCTTCGCCTGCTACAATAATGGTATGCAAGGCAGGCAACGCCCTTAGCGGTAACGCGGCCAATACACTGGGCGGTAAGGTAACATGTGTCACCTGATATTGCGACAGCAGGTTGAATAAGGTTTCTCCCGGCAGCAGCTGTTGTTTATCTGCCACCAGTAAAGTAGATCCCGTACCCAGCCCCATACAGACTTCCCACACGGAAGCATCAAAACAACAGGAAGCAAACTGCAATACAGTACTGTCATGTCCAACAGCGAACAGGTGGTCCTGCGAACGGATCAGGTTAGGTATCCCTTTATGTGCTACCACCACTCCTTTGGGCTTGCCGGTAGAACCGGATGTATAGATCACATACGCCCTGTCTGTGAGTGTATGTAACAATCCCGGAGTCGTATCCGGCATACGGCTGATCGCTGTTGCCATCACATCTGTCAGCAACAATGCGGCGCCTGTATCCGGCAGTCGTTTCGCCAGTGCCTCCGTTGTGATCACCATCCCCACTGCTGCATCCTGCATCATATATTCCAGCCGGTCCTGCGGATAGGCAGGATCAAGTGGTACATATACTGCACCTGCTTTCATAATCGCCAGCATACTGATAATAGCTGCCGGTGACCGGTCCAGGAAAACGCCCGCAAATTGTTGCGGCTGCAGGCCATTTTCCCGCAGATAATGGGTAAGTTGATTAACAGCAGTATTCAACGCCGCATAGGAGTATTCCTGTTGTCCGTATTTTATAGCAATGGATAAAGGTCTTGTGGCTGCAAAATCTTCTATCAGTGCCGGTAAACTTTTACCATGTACCGCTTCCCTCACAGGAGAAGCCAGCATATCTTCCAGCTGTTGTTTTTCCGCTCCGGATAAAACAGGGTAAGCCGATAATGGTAAAACAGGATCTGCTGTAACCGCCTCCAGCAGCTGCTTGTAGTGCTGCATGAATTGCGTCACAAAAAACGAGGTATAACGATCTGCCTGATATTTACATTTCAGCTCAAAATATTCCGGGAATACCATTACCTCCAGTCCCAGTTCATATTCCCCGGACTGATACAATCGGTCTATCCATTTCGCAGGGAGCTGCTGCTCATATTGCTGCAATACCTTTGTTACCTCAGACATAAAATCCTGGTAGGCATAGGCCACCTGAAATACGGGCGCCTGTGTACCATCTGCAGGTATCGCCAGTTTTTTCACCAACAGCGAAAAAGGATAAGCAGCATTATCCAGTCCGTCGGCTATCGCCGACATGATATGCTGTACCAGTTCCCGGAAGGTAATACTTCCAAGACCACTGCTTCTGACAGGGATCATATTCACAAACAAACCTACCTGGTCATCAAATGCTTCCGATGGTTTTATGGTAGCCGGCATCCCTACAATGATATCTTCTTCTTTGGTATACCGGTACAACAACAGCTTGAAAACACCCAGCAATATCGCCGCCACACTCAACTGCTGTTCCCGGGCGACTTTTTTTATTTGCTGAGAGAGAGGTGCCTCCAGCGAGAGATGGATTATATCAGCTGTATCCGGCGCCTCATATATATTGTGATGATTGGTGGAGAAGGGCAACACCGGCAATGGTCCCTGCAATTGTTGCTGCCAATAAGCCAGTGGCGCTGCTGCATCCCGGAGAAAATCCTGTTCAGCCTTTACGTAATTGTCATACAAACAATTAACCGGGGATGCAGCATCATTGCGGTAGCCCTGGCAAGCCTGTAAAAAAGCATCCAGTAAGGGAGCAATAGAATTACCATCAAAAATAATATGGTGTATCACAAACAGTACATAATGATCTGTAGCACTACGCGACACCACTACCATACGCACCAATGTATCGTGTTCCAGCTGAAAAGGTTTTCTCACCTGCTTTTCAAGCCATGTCATCACGGCATCATCGGACCATCCGGCGGCAGCTTCTACCTGTACACCCGTCGTTGCTACCGGTGTTTCAAAACGACAGATTGCATCGCCTGTATTTTTGAAACGGCTCCTCAGTACCGGAAAGCGCTGCAACACCTGTTTATAGGCCGCGGTAAAGCGGGTGGCATCCATATCTGCCGTTATATGTATACATACCGGAATATTATAGGCAAAGGATAAAGGATTCATTTGCTGAAACGCCCACATCCCTTTTTGATTTTCGGAAAGCTGCATTTGCACCGCCGGTTGTTTTTCCTGCAGCAACCGTATGATCGTTTCTTCTTTTGATAACTTTCCTGACTTATAAGCAATAAGAATTTCCTCCTTATTCATAAACTAACCTTTAAATGATGAATGCCTTTACCTCTTCCATACTTAATGTACCTTCCCGGTATAACTCCAGTGCAGCAGACAATTCCGTTTCAATACTCCTTGTTGCAGGCGTCGGATCTGTTACCGGCACATTTGTTTTACTACGTTCTACCTGCGCCGCCAATGCGGCTATCGTGCTATATATCAGCAGTTCCCGCCGGGAAATCTTCACGCCTGTCTGCCGGTCTATCGCGCGTAAAAGTTTGGTTGCCAGTAAAGAGGTCACACCATAAGCCGTCATATCTTCTTCCAGGGGGAGCTGAGCAGGCAAACACCCTAATGCCGTTGCAATAAATTCCTGTATAAATTGTTGGGTAGCCGGTGCTGAAACAACAGCCGGTATCGCAACCGGTAAGGGAGTTACATCGGCTGTAGGCAGCCAATAGCTATTGCGTTCAAACGGATAGGCCGGTAAGGTGATGGGCGTTCTTTTATGACTGGTATTAACTGCGGCCAGGCTCACCTTTCCGCCCCGTACCCAATGCTGCGCCAGCTGGTGCAGATCTTTTCCCTGTATATCAGCGGGGAGCTCTCCTTCCTCTACAACACCGGTATACACCTGTCCATTATTCGGTTGCGGCGCTCCCGACAGATAGGCTGCCAGGGCCGTCAACAATGCCGTGCGGTTATCCGCGAGGATCGCTAACCGGTGAGAAAGGGCCACCTTGGTTTGTTGCAGGGCATAGGCAATGTCCGGCAAAGCATGATTGGTTTGCTGTTGCAGAAAATCCTTCATCTGCCTCACCACTACGTTTAGTCTTTCTGCTGTTTTAGCAGAGAAAACAAATAACTGTGTCTGCTGATCATCAGCTGACAAAGCCACTGCAGGCGCTACCGGCGTAATATATTCTTCCAGTATCAGGTGTGCATTGGCACCACCAGCCGCATAGGAGCTGATTGTAGCACGCCGGGGCAAAACCACGGTTGCTCCGGCTACAACAGCTTTCTTTTCTTCCCAAGGGGTAAGTGATCTCTGTAAGTAAAAATATCCGTTGGTTAAATCTATATCCGGATTCATGGTACCCCGTAATAAAGAAGGGACCAGTTGCCGGTGATACAATTGTAATATTACTTTTGTCAGTTGCGCCATACCCGAAGCGGCTTCCGCATGTCCCATGTTCGATTTCACCGCCCCTATCGGACAGCGGAAATGCGCGTCTGCATGCGATTTATAGAACCGGTTCAATGCGGTCAACTCAATGGCATCGCCCAGCGGCGCGCCATTTGCGGATGCTTCCACATATCCGATTGTATCCGGCCGCACCCCGCTCGCCGCAAAGTTTTCTTCCATAAGTTTTATCTGTGCATGCATACCCGGCGACAGGAAAGCGCCGGCTTTTCCGCTATGGTTAAGCGAACAGCCGCGAATTACCGCCAGAATATGATCCCCGTCTGCACGGGCCTTATCCAGCCGTTTTAATAAAACGGCGCCCACGCCTTCCGCCGGAATATAGCCGTCGCCGTTACCAAAGCTTCTGCTATCGGCACTACTGGCTGCCAGTTCCTGCTGAGTAAGCCCCAGGTATTTGCCCGGATGTATGGAAAGGTTTACCCCTCCTGCTACCGCCATCGCTATGGTATTGTTGCGGAGGGCTTCACAAGCAGCATGTATGGCCGACAAACTGGAAGAACACATACTATCGATCGCCATACTGGGACCTTGTAAGTCGAAAAAGTGCGACACCCGGTTAGCAATGGCACTAAAAGTATATAAAGAGGCTTCCGCCGCCTTGCTGACATCCGCATTAAAATAAGGGTACTGCTGATACATGGCACCTACGTATACGCCTACACGTGATGCATACCTATCGCGTATATCCGCCGGCGTATATCCCGACCCTTCAAACAGCTGCCACACCGATTCCAGAAACAACCGCTGCATAGGATCCATGATGGTAGCTTCCCGTGGAGCAATATTGAAAAATGCAGGATCAAATTTATCTACATCATCTATAAAACCACCCCAGTAACAATAGTCCTTGTTAAAATTACCGGACACCTGTTCATACCAGCTATCATCCCATCGCGCTGCCGGAACAGGCGTCACACAGTCTTTACCCGCTTTCAGGTTTTCCCAGAACGCGGCGATATCCATCGCTCCCGGGTAACGTCCTGCCACGGCAATGATGGCAATATCTGCTGTGCCGGTTGCAGCCACCGGCGACGGCTGTACGGAATCAGCAGCAGGCGGGGCAACAGGAACCGGGGTATCTTTATCACCCGGCACCTTATCATAAGACGTCTGTAAAAAATCTGCCAGCGTTGATATATTGGTATATTCAAATAATAAAGTAGGGGAAAGCGTATGATCCAACTGCTTTCCGATCTCCCGGATTACTTCCAGCATCTGTGGTGAATCCAGACCCAGTTCATAGAAATCTTGCTTTACGGCAATATTTGCTACTGGTTTTCCCAACCTGGCCGCAATAGTTGTTTTCAAAAAAGACTGCCAGGAAATGTCTGGCTGCAGCACCTGCGGTACCGGTGCCAGGATACCCGCCCGTACCTGTTTACAAACAAATCCTTTTAATACGCCTGTTTTTTCGCCCTGACCGTTAAAAAACTCCAGCGTCATATTTATCAGCTCCGGCTTACGTATGCCAGCTTCGTAGTGACATCGCACCCAACACTCCTCTTGCAGGCTGGCGGAGATATAAAACTCCTCGAAAGACAACGGCAGAAACAAGGCAGCGGACTCCTGCTGCTGATGTAATAAGCCCAGCACCGCCATCCCGCTGCCATCTATCAGTATAGGATTACAGATAAATGCAGCATTCAGTTCCTTCATAGCAGCCGCCGTTTTTATATGCATCCAGGCAGTACCTGTTTGATCATATACCATGCCTTCCGCTCTCATATAGCTGCTATGTACCAGCCCACGCATACTAAAGTAATCATAGGTGGCCGACAGATCACGGGCATGATACTGCGATATGGCTGCGATATCAATTTTCTCCTGATAAATGACTGTCTGAATATGCATCTCTGCTGTCAGGTATAACAAAGGCGCCTCTTCCGGCTGCCCGTTACCGGTTATCTGAATATCCCACCGCCCCGGTTTTTCCTCCCGGCAGCTGATATGCAGTTGTACGGCTTTTTCAGCTGTCACCATCAAAGGCCGGTAAACAGACAAATGACGGATGCCATATTGCGTATAGTCATAACCGTTTTCCCGGAACAACTGATAGATTATATCGATATAAGCCAGCCCCGGCAATATATACTGACCCTGTACGCAATGATGCTGTACAAAAGGATTATCAATGCTTATCAGTAAAAAATCTTCCATCAGAATTTCAACATTTTACTTTTCCAGATACTCGTTGCTTTACTTGTAGCATTTACCTGCGCAGGTATATGCTGTTCCGTGATACGCACTCCTTTTATAGCGGCTGGCTGCCGGTTTAATACCGGTGGCAGCAGGGGAGCACGTTTTATGGTGTAAGCTGTAGCCAGCGTGCCGGCTGCTGATAAGATCACATGCGCATTGGTACCGCCATCTGCAAAACTGCTCAGGGCTACCGTATCGGTTGTTAAGGGAGATAACTGACGATTCAGCCGGAAAGGCGATGCCGCCATATCAAAATGCTGCAAGCCCTGCTGACCTGACAGGAAAGGAGCTTCCTGTCTGTGCTCCAGCATCAGCAATAGTTTTATAAACCCTGCAATACCTTCTGCACAAAGCGGATGACCAATATTCGGTTTAACAGATCCGACACCACAGGAAGCACTTCCCCGTGCGCCATACACCGCCATCATCGCTTTCAGCTCCAACAGGTCGGTAATTTCCGAGCCGGAACCATTGGCTTCTATGTAACCGATATCACCGGCCACTTTACCACTCCGCGCCAACGCCTGTTCCATCACAGTTTGTTGCGCCTGCATATTAGGGGTAGCAGGACCGGCTGTTTTACCGTCATTGTTGACAGCAATACCATTGATCACCGCATAAATTTTGTCACCATCCGCCATCGCCTGGGATACTTTTTTCAGCAACACCATACCCGCACCTTCTCCCAGTACCACACCTGCAGCACGCTGATCGAAGATGTGGAATACGCCATCGGTACTCAGCAGATTCCGTTGCAAAAACAACTGGTGGGCGAGATCTGTACTGAGCAGGTTCACACCTCCTACCAATGCGCCGGTAATCTCTCCGCTTCTCAATGCCTGTACAGCCAGATTCATACTCACGAGGGCAGATGAACAGGCCGTATCTACCACCAGACTCGGGCCCCGGAAGTCAAAGAACCGGGAGATATTGGTGGCCAGGTAATTGGGGCCCACTGTTACTATCGGATTTTTGGCGGCCGACAGTAAAGCGGCACCCGGATGATGCTGACTACGCCCACCGATATACACGCCCATTGCAGCGCCTTTCAAAGCTTCTTTTTCATAGCCTGCATGATAGCAGGCAGACAAACATTCTTCCATCAGCAACAGCGCCTGCGGATCCATTGCCCGCACATCTTCTTCCGGCAGTGAAAAGTAAGCCGCATCAAAATGCCCTAAACGGTTGATCAATCCTGCATGAAAATTATTTTCATAGCCCCAGCGTTCGGCCGGTACACGGCTGATAGCCGATTGTCCGGTCGATAACAGTTGCCAGTAGGCAGCGATATTATCGGCCCCCGGGAAACGACAGGAATAACCAATGACGGCAATATCATCTGCAGACACCGATGGCTGTGCCAATGGCGCTGCAGTTACGGCGGCTGTTGCCGGAGGTACCGGCGTAGCTAACGGTGTAGCGGGTACGTAGGGTACCGCTGCCGTGATGACAGGAGGAGCAATTGCGGACACTGGTATTTCCTGGCTAACGGGTATCGGCGCTGCTGCAGCTGTCGTACGCGTTTCAGCAGGTACGGCCAATGCCGCCAGTTGTTGCGGATACTGTTTCTCCAGCCACCGCGACAATGTAGCCACAGTGGTATGTTCCAGTAATACGGAAGGATCCAGTTGTTCGCCCAGCGCCCGGTTGATATGACCCAGGATCTGCGATAAAAGCACCGAGTCTACCCCATAATCCGGGAAACTCCGCTGCGTATCAAAACGATCCGGATCTATTTTCAGTTCTTTTGTAAAAATATTTGTTAACCATCCCGTAGTATTCCCGGTGGGATTTGCAGGTACAGCGGGCGGGATAAATGTAACAGGAACAGCTGTTGCTGCCGGCAATGCGGCTTCTTTTCTCAGCAGTTTTGCAGGGTGCCATTCCCCGGGCACAAATACCGCCGGCATTACCACCGGACCTATATGCTGTGCCAGCAGCTCATCCAGTAAATCCAGGCCGGTCTGATTACTGAATGCCAGCAAACCGGTACGGGTATACGCTGCATTTTTCACTTCTCCCATCCCGGTTTCTTTCCAGTTGGGCCATTGAATACTCTGCAGCAACGGACCATGACTCTGAGCAAAATAATCCATGTAGGCATTTGCCATCGCATAATCGCTTTGCCCGGAACCTAATGCAGGAATCTGTGCAGATACCGAAGAGAAAAGCAAAAAGCATTGTAACGGCTCGTGTTGCAGCGCTGCATACAATGCCTGTAAACCGGCTACCTTCGGAGAAAGTACCTGGGCAATACCCGCTACTGTTTTGCGGATAAATGCAGGCGTTTCCATATCTATCAATCCGGCGGCGTGCAATACACCACCGATCTGTTTACCACCAGCATGTACGTTTGCTACCAATGCGCCAATAGCCGCTGCGGATGTCAGGTCTACCGCTACTGCTTCCACCGTCACACCACCTGCTGTCAGCAACAACAGGCTGCGCAGCTTCGATGCATAACGGCCATCCATGGCGATGTGTTGTTCCCACTCCGACCTTGGTGGCAGCTGTTCACGCCCGGTCAGCAGTACATGCCGTACACCGTACCGGGTAATAAAATGTTGTGCACATAAATAACCGATGCCACGGGTACCACCTGTTACCACCAGCACATCTTTACCGGTAAAACGTACCGTACGCGGCGCAGCCGGTGCGGCTGTATCCAATACGCACTCATAGTATTGTCCCTCCCGGAAACAAAGTGAAGTAGCTTCCCCTTCCCATTGGAAGGCCCGGATGACAGCGGTAGCCAGCAAATCAACCGGCAGCCCTGATAACACATCCAGGTGGCAACTGCTGATATATTTATACTCCGCTCCCAGCAAACGATACAGGCCTGCATGTAAAGCACCTGTTGTTGCAGCAGCGGTATGTTTATAATTTTCCAGATCACTGGTGACACCCAGGAAACGCATGCCGCTACGCGGACCGGTTTCTATCAGGTGTTGCACCGCTTCCAACCATATCAAATCTGTATCATCGTAACCATAGCCTGTCAGGTCAATCACCCCACCGGTAGCAATAGGTAATGTTTCCACCTGCGATACTTCCGCTACGATACTATGCGCCAACTGCGCCTGAATAGCGGCTCCCAGCTCACGACCGGATGCTGTTACCAGGATCACCACCTGCTGGCTGTGCGGACGTACTTCTGTTAAAGACACCGGCACCCATTGTTTTTGCAGCAATACAGTGGCATCGGTACTGGTAACCGGACTGACAGCTGGTACCGGCTGGCGGAACCAATATCGTTCCCGTGCAAACGGATAGGTAGGTAAACTCACTCTTGACGGAAAACCAGCCGGATAAAGCAACTCCCAATCCAGGTCATATCCTTTCGTCCATAATTCCAGTAACCGGTCGTATTTACCTTTTTGTATACAGCTGTCTATGGCGGCTTTCCGGAAGTCTTCATCCTGCATCATCCACAGGCTGTCTTTATCTTCCCGGATACTGCCCCTGTAGATATCATCCTCGGCTGTTTCTCCGGACAGATAAGCTGTTAGTATCGCGATAGCGGAAGAGATATCCGTTACCAGTATACCCAGCCTTTCTTCCAGGCCTTCCCGGCCGGTTTGCAGGGTAAAGGCGATATCTGCCAGCGGTGCGGTGTTCTCTGTTTGTAAATAATGTAAAAAACGTTGTACCACCACCGTTAGCCGTTCCTGTGTACGGGCGGAAAACACCAGCAGATAAGGAGCAGATGAAGTACGCATGGGCACCGCTTTCTCAGGCATACTGTATTCTTCAATCACCAGGTGAGCATTGGAACCACCTGCACCGAAGGAAGACAACCCCGCCCGTAGCGGTAGCTCACGTGTCACGCCCTGTGCGGTTAACACCGGCCGTTTCCACGCTGCCAATGTTTGCTGCACCACAAACGGGCTATTATTAAAATCGATATGACTATTCAGTTGTTGCGAGTGCAGGGAAGGTACCAGCTGCCGGTGTTGCAGCTGCAACAGGATCTTTGTTAATCCCGCAATACCGGCTGCACTCTCACAGTGGCCAATGTTGGATTTCGCCGAACCAATGGCACAGAATTGTTTGGCGGCGGTAAAGGCTTCAAAGGCTTTCTTCAAACCTGTGATCTCTATCGGATCACCCAGCGAGGTACCCGTACCATGTGCTTCTATGTAACTGATGGTAGCCGGATCTATACCGGATCTGCGGAAAGCATGACCGATCACACCCGCCTGCGCAATAGGATTGGGCACCGTATAACCATTGGTTTTACCACCATGGTTTACTACGCTGCTTTTAATCACGCCATAGATATGATCACCATCTGCCACTGCCTTACTCAGCGGTTTTAACAAAACCGCGCCGACACCTTCGCCCGGTACATAACCATCGCCGCCTTCTCCAAAGCTTTCACAGCGCCCTTTACTGGATACAAAACGCCCCTGACTGAGAAAAATATATTTATTAGGATGTACCGATACATTCACCCCGCCGGCAAGTGCCAGCTCGCAATCGCCCTGCTGTATACTCTGACAGGCAATGTGTATGGCGGTCAGCGAAGAAGAACACATGGTATCTACCGCCATGCTGGGACCATGAAAATTGCAGTAGTAAGATACCCGGTTGGCAATGGAGGAAGCAATCCCCCATAGAGCCTGTTGCTGCTCTGCTACAAACGGCGGAATAGCATACAGCTGATATTCACTATACATCACCCCTGTAAAGACGCCTACATTTCCTACCGCGTTGCTGCCGGTATAACGGTTCAACCGCTCACGGGTATAACCGGCATCTTCCAGCGTTGCCATTGCACATTCCAGGAACAGGCGTTCCTGCGGGTCCATTGTTTCAGCCTCCCTGGGCGAGATATTAAAATACAACGGATCAAATGCATCCACATCACTGATAAAACCACCCCACTTGCTGTAGGATTTCCCCGCACGGGTTTTATCCGGATCATAGAAGCGGCTGTAATCCCATCTTTCCACAGGTATTTCAGTAATACTGTCTTTCCCTGCCTGCAGGTTCTTCCAGAATGCGCCTATATCATCTGCGCCCGGATATTTACCGGCCAACCCGATAATAGCGATATCCATCTCTCCTGCCGGATGCCTGTTTTCTGCATTTTGCAGCTCTTTTTCCGGCACTTCCGGGATTACCGACACGGGAGGAGGCGCCACCGCCGTTACGGCATTTTGGGGCAGTTTAAGCGCAGTTTCTGTTACCGCAGGTTGCTGTCCGGCCCCCGGATACAGCAAAGCCGTTAACCGGTTCCGGTGTTCTGCCACAAAGTATCCTGCCAGCTCTTTTATATTCAGGTATTCAAAGAATAATGTTCTGGAAAGTGGTCCGAAGACATTTTCCAGCTGATTGGTTAACTGTACCACCATCACAGAATCAATACCGTAGTTTTCCATCGGGCTTTCCGCTTCTATTCTGTTGGGGTTTACCTTCAGTACTTTCGACAACAATTTCTTCAGGTATAAAATTGTCTGTGGCTGCAGCTCTTCCTCATTGGCAACGGCTGCTGCTACAACAGGAGCTGCTGCAGGTATTACCGTAACCGGAGGTATGCTTACACTGATCACCTCCTGCAGGGCAGCCGTCATTTCGCGGATCGTCTCATAACGATACAACCACTGACTGTTCAGCGTCAGCTCATAGGTGCTGTTCAGGTTATCTACCAGCTTTGTCAACGCGATCCTATCCAGGCCATATTCCAGCACCGGTACGTCTACATCAATTTCTGCTGCCGGTACATTCAGCAAAGCGCCAATAGCAGTTTGCAGTTGCAGGAGGAGCGCCCTATCTGCCGGATCCGGCTCCTGGCGTGCAGGCGTAGTCGTTGCCGCCACCGGCAACAGGTGTTCCCGTATTTTCCGGCCTTCTCCTTCCAATATCATTGCCCGCTTAATATCCTGTGTCAGTAAATAATTCAAGGCCTGTAAGCCTGTAGCTACCGACATCGGCACGATCCCTTTCTTCTCTTTCATTTCCGCCATACTGGCATTATCAATCTGCATCCCTCCTTCTTTCCAAAGCGGCCAGTTGACACTGATCATATTGTGGTGACAGGAAAGACTGTTGCTGTAATCCGCATAACCATCCATAAACGCGTTCGCCATTGCATAGTCTGCCTGTCCGGCATTACCTAATGCGCCCGAAGTAGAAGAAAACAGAATAAAATAGTCCAGCGGCACTTCCCTTGTCGCCTCATCCAGGTAAACGAGTCCGTTTACCTTAGGCGCAAAAACAGTCGTTATTTCTTCCTTTGTTTTCTTGATAATAAAACTATCCCGCAGGATACCTGCCGCATGCAGTACACCATTTAATGCACCGTACCGGTGCAGTATATCCTGAATAAGCCCGGTAACAGCCGCCGCTTCACTGATGTCCGTTTCTACATAATCTATCTTTCCCGACACCTGCAATGATGCCAGCAACTGCTGCTTATGATGATCCAACGGAGAACGCCCGCAAAGAATGACAGTCGCATTTTCCGTATGGTGTAATATTTCTTTGGCAAACAATACTCCCAGGCTTCCCAAACCGCCTGTAATCAGGTATACCCCCTTATTTTTCCAGGGACTTACCACCTTATCATGAAAGGAAATTTCTTCCCAGGATAACCATTCCGGTTTGCCCTGCTGTATCCGCAGCTCTCCCGCAGGCAATGCCACACTATCTGACAGATAGCGGCTTAATGTCTGTGCATCCGTATCAGCCGGTACTTTCAATAACTGACCATGGAACAGGGGATTTTCCTGATGTGCAGTTTTCAATAACCCGGCCAGACCGGCATAGGGCGCCATGGCTACGGTATCAGGCAATACAATCTGTAAGAGGATCTTTCCGGACTTCCTCGCCTGCAGCAATTGTTGCACCTCATTAAAAACAGTAATGGCATCTGCCGTATAGCGATCGGATATCGCCCCTTCTCCCGAACCTGTTTTTTTACAGGTAACGCCCGGAAAAAAAGATGACAGCTGTGCGGCTGATACCTGCGCTGTATCCAACAGGAGTATCATTCGTTCCCTGACAGGTGTTGCCGGCATATTACCGCTACGCGATAGCTGTTGCCATACAGGTTTGAACATATGCCCAGATACCGCATCATTTCCTTTACTTTTCCGGAAGGCAACTCCCTGCATAACAATGCACGCCTCCCCGGCCTCATTGTAAAGCGAGATATCCATTGTGTGAAAATGTTCCTGCTGCCGGCGCTCTGCACTGTGTTTTACCTGCACGTGCATATGTGCTGTACAGGATTTGTACATCACCACCTCCCGGATAGCGAATGGCAGTAATAAAACAGGTACTTCCCTGCTATCCTGCAACCGCCGGCCTTCCAATAACAACAAAGCAGCCTGCAAGGCAGCATCCATGATACCCGGATGCAGCTGATACCCCATCATACCTCCAGGATGATCCTGTTTTATGACGCCGGTCAGTTGTTCCCCGTTTATTTGCAGGTGATCCAGTAAGCGGTGGGTGGGGCCATAGGAGAAGCCCATCCGGGATAACAACTCATAACAGGTTGCTGCCGGGAAGTGAAGCGGAGCCGCAGCTGCAGACAAAGGCCAGGCAGGACTGATATCCGGCAGCTGCCTGCTGATAGTAGCCTGTCCGTGGTTCATTTGCTGACCGTTCCCATCATCGGTATATACTTCACAGTTAATGGTGTCGTTATCCTGCGGCAATAATTTCGTATATACCTGCCGCGAGTCTGTAACCAGTAAAGGACGTGTCCAGGCTACATTTTTAATGGCTATAGGCATTACTGTATCCTGATAGCCCCATGCATATTGTGCGGCATATCTCATCATCTCCAGGTAGGCTACTGCGGGCAGTACGGCCTGTCCGTTGACGACATGATCTTTCAGAAAAGGCTCCTGCCCGTCGAAACCGGAGCGGTATTGCCAGGCAGAAAAATCAGTAATATTTTCATGTATCAGCGGGTGTAACCATTTACTGGTTCCCATATCTGCGCTGGTTTCATCCGGATCTTCATCACTGACCCAGTGATACTCTTTTTCAAACGGATAGGAAGGTAATGGCAATAATACCACCTCCTCCTCATAGAGCTGCCTCCAGGCTGCATCTCCCTGCTGCACATATAGTTCCGCCAGCATTTTCAGCGAGGCAAGCCGGTCGGCTGCATCAGATAATACCGGTAGCTTTTGTAAAATATTATCAGCCACCTCTTGTAACAGTAACTGGCTGGATGTTTTTTTCTCCGGCGCTTTACCTGTCCAGTAGTCATTTCGTTTATCCGGTGCCGTATGTAGTATCTCCAGCAGATTGGCTACATCCGTGGCGATGAAAGCCGACCTGTAATCGAAATGCGTGCGTCCCAGCAATAAAGTAGCGCTGATATCCTGGAGCGATACTGCGGTATGCTGGCCGGCGACCCATTGCAACAGTTCCTGTTCTTTCCGTGCCAGTGCCTCTGGTGTTTTGGCAGATAAAAAAACCGGATAGCTGGTATGTTTATCCACTATAGCCGGACTGGGAACAGACGGCCACACTTCTTCCAGTACTACGTGTGCATTGGTACCACCAAATCCGAATGAGCTTACCCCAGCCCTTCTGGGCAGGGTATGTCCATTTTCATCGGTTATACGTTTCCATTCCTGTTGTGCGGCCAGTATATAAAAAGGAGTATTCTCCAGGGAGATGCGGGGGTTTAGTTTTTTAAAGTGATGCTGTCCCGGTAAGGTGCCGTACTTCATGCTCAGCAGCACTTTAATGACGCCTGCCACGCCTGCGGCTGACTCCAGGTGACCAATATTGGCCTTGACAGAACCTAATGCGCAGAATGGCTGTGTATGGGTTGCACCAGGCATCAGGGAGGCAAAAGCATTACTCAGGCCCCCAAACTCAATAGGGTCGCCTTTGGGCGTACCGGTACCATGCGCTTCGATATAAGTAATGGTAGCAGGATCTACTCCTGCTTTTCTGATAGCACCGGCAATCACTGCTGATTGTGCGTCCTGTCCCGGATAGGTTAAAGTGTAATTTTTTCCACCATGATTAACCGCACTTCCTTTCAACACACCATATATATGGTTACCATCTGCCAATGCTTTATCCAATGGTTTCAGCAGCAACAGCCCTGCACCTTCACTTCTTACATACCCATCTGCACTTTCATCAAAAGATTTGCAGGAACCGGTGGGTGATAACATGCCGGTTTTGGAAAACGAAATATGCCGGGTAGGTGTCAGAATAAGATTGATACCACCCGCCAGTGCCATTTCACATTCATTCAGCTGCAGGGATTGTATCGCCAGGTGAATCGCATGTAAAGAGCTGGAGCAGGCCGTATCTACCGGCACACTGGGGCCTCTGAAATTATAATAGTAGGAAATTCTGTTGGGGATAATAGCAGCAGCCGTACCCGTTGCATGGTGTGCTTCGATGCTGTTTCCTTCTTTTTTCTCCTGAATTTCTTTATAATCAAAATTAAAAATACCCGTATATACACCAACGTTAGTACCACTGTAGCGGGCAGGTTGTAATCCGGCATCTTCAAAGCAGGCCCAGGAAAGTTCCAGCATGATACGCTGCTGCGGGTCCATGGCTTCCGCTTCTTTACCTGATAAAGAGAAGAAGGCTGCATCAAATGTGGTTACATCGTCGATAAATCCACCCCATTTACTGTTGCTTTTATTCTTTTCTGTCAGTGGGTTTCCTGTATAATCCCGCCAGTTCCATCTGGACATAGGCACATCTGTAATACAGGATTTACAGGCAATAAGGTTCTGCCAATATGCTTCATAATTCTTTGCGCCGGGGAAACGGCAAGCCATCCCAATAACAGCAATATCTTTGATCGCAGTTTTCATAGTACAACAATTAAAGCATTCAAGTTCCCGGAGCTATGTCCAAACAGACTTGCTTCACTGATAATAAAATAGGTGTATAGCATAGATGGTACATTCAGGACGTAAGTCCCGGCAATAACGGATACGAATAAACGGATATAACTTTCGGCATTCAAATAGTATAGCAATAGAAATTCCACTCCCACCTGTCTTCACAGGTACGATTCATACTTTAAGGATATACTTCATAATTTTCAGGGCATACAACACCACATTACTCCCTATGTATCATAAGGAATATCGACAGTAGCTTGCTTGATAAACAGTTACAATATATCAGTTGCGGGCATGCAATTTTTTTCTGGTTCCATAACAATTCCGGTAATCAATTTGGGCAATGCAGTTCACTATCAGATAATGATTAGTCAAAAAAACAGCTCCTCAGCACCAGGGTTATCCTGTTGGCCCCCTATCTACCATCACTGCGCTGACTAAACATATCAACTTAAAACAATAAATAACAGGACTAAACGCTGGGGTCAAAGCTTCATGCAATCTTCATAAGCAAATATGAATCCTCCGATTATTTACCTGTTGACAGTAGGGAAAAACATTAATTAACTTCAATACGATAACGTTGGGCCACACAATATTTTTTCACTTTCCACGATTATTTTTGAGCATTACGAAGATATGCATTCTCCGATACATTATTCATTAAAATTTTACCAAAATTTCCATGTCTATGCATGCATACAACGGAAATATTTTTAAAACTATCTGCACCTCTAAATTAAAAATCCTTTACAGACAACACTTTCAAAGCATGTATACTGACATTTTATATTTGCAAACACCATGAAAAATAAAAAATAGTTAAGCGTACGATGATGCGTAAAATATACTAGTGCAGGAATACATCACTGATAAAATGTGCCTCATCATATATTACAACTGCAGCTCCCTCACCACCGGTTTATTCAGGAGTGGCAACACATATCATCAACGAAAACCAGTCTCCATAAAGCTTACAGCAGTTATTACGTCACCTGTAAACAGACGCCATCTGATAAGATAGTGCAGGTATAATGACGACAAAAAAATGGAAACGATAGTGACAGGAAAAAGCGGGGAAGAAAAACAATTGCTTTTAAAAAACGTATTCAGTGGAGTACTATCTGGTAGGAAGGCATATTATCCGCCACAGTTGTGGTCTTGTTTCACTGCTGTTTAATCAGATGATTTTCTGACATCATCAAAATACCTCTCAACGCAATCAAAAAAATCATCCGACAAACAGGTTTATTTATTTGTTACAACAGCTATTGAAATGACGATAAAACATTTCTCACCGTCTGATTGTGCACAATTAACTTAATTTTACACACATCCAGGAGGCTTCACCAATTAAGGTATCATCGATATAGGCCTGACCTGATTGTTTAATAATATTGATGGTTAATTTTATATTCTTTACCACATACTTCAGTTTTTTCCCATACTCTGCAGGCTCAAAAAACTCCGCATGATCTATACTTACCAGACCAAAAAGCCCGGCAGAAACCCCTAACAGTTTAACCCCGGCGCCACCACACTGCGCCATAGACTCAATGATAAAAGAAGGAGATACGTGTTTGTTTTCGAAATTATGGTTCAAGAGGGAACTGGATCTGCTAAAGGTTTGGGTACCGATAATTTCTTCCATGGTAGCAGATAAAATTTCGTCTACAAACAAAAATGGATGCCGGTGAGGTAACAATTCCTCCATGTTACTAGAGCTAAGCAAAGTTTTCATGTATTAGTTAATAAATGCTGTTGATTAATTATCACAAGATAGTGTTATCCGTATTAATCGATTCTAAATGTTTTAATGCCAAACAGGGAAACATGACGACCTGATACCATTGTTTATGCTCTCTTTTATTCAGCTGAATGGAAGATACTATCCACAAAACAACCTGATAAGTTGAAAGACAATCGCATACTTCCGGCATTACCATGAATTAAATATGAGGTACTCCTTCCATAATGGTCATCTTGCTGCCTCCTATTGGCAGCAATAAAAATAATCTAAAAAATGTTACATACAAAATTACCGGTGTTTAAGTCCATGATATTCATAGATCAGCAAGCCTCCCTGTATGCTCCGGATGCGCAAGTTTTCTTGTAAAACCACTGCCAGCAAGACGCAACGCATACATGCATCCACTAGAAAAGTTTATAAAATCAGTACTGTCTGCTCCCAGCAAAATTGCAATAGCACAAAACAAATTATAAATATTTACAATTTGTTTTTAATGAAAATATTATCTCTCTTTTCTTATCATCCACATTCAGGGAAATTTAAAAAATGGGAAGCTGGGATATTTTCAGGTAGCACAGTAATACAGGATAAAAAATCTACTGCATTATTATTGCAGTAAATGCGATGCAGGCAGACAAATACTTTTAACAGGGCATAAACCATACATATAAAATGATGTTCATTATACGTAGATCTTCGGTTTTATCATCACGCCGTATAACTACGTAATTTTGTTAGTCTTATCATTTGATTCCAACTTTTCCCTTAGCTTCATTCTCCAATGAAAGATCATCTTTTCGTTTTTCATAAAAACAAAAAGACGTAACAGCCACAAATAGCCCGTTCCACCAAATCATACAGACGAATAAGCCAGGATCTTTATACCATTAACACCATCCCTTAACTGCCACTACACCTATAGACACCTTCGTCTAATCCATATGATTTATATCCCAAATCCTTAAAAAACCATGAAGCAATTTTTCCTTTATTGCTGGCTATTGTTAGCTCCGGGTAGTTATCTGTATAGCCAGGATATTCAACATGACCTCAACGTTAACATAGCCCGGAATGAATTCAAAGCAAAACAGGTTATACCGCCCGGTCCCGAGGCCTCTTCATTAGGACAATATGGCAATCTTCCCATGAACCTTTTTACAGGTGTACCTAACATCCATATTCCATTATATGAACTAAAGGGTAACAGTTTAACCTTACCCCTTTCCCTCTCGTTTAATACCACTGGTTTTAAACCGGCTGAAACAGCCTCCTGGATAGGGTTAAACTGGTCGCTGAATGCCGGCGGTGTAATAAGCCGGTCTGTCATGGGTAATCCGGATACGCAGGACAATTATTATCAAAATGACTCCATGCTTCCCATTCCGCCATTCAATGATCGTTTTGCCCTGTTCGACTACCATACCGATCTCAGAAAAGGAATCAAGGATGCGCAACCTGACTATTACTACTACAACTTCATGAACTATACCGGCAAATACCAGATCCGACCCAATGGGATTGTATTGAAGAAAACAAAAAACGACCTGGCCTTTACCCATAATGGCGGAGGTGATGCATCCATCACTGACGAAAATGGGAACGTGTATATATTTACCGATACGGAAAACACCCGTATGGTATTAAGTGATGACGCTGAACCAGACGGACCGTCCGTACTCAATTACACCTTTCCATCCGCCTGGTTTTTAAGTAGTGTAACCGCTGCTGATGGGAATGAACGACTTACTTTCGAGTATTATACCACTACTGCCGAACAACCCGTTTTTCAAAATTCCCGGAAAAATGAATCCGTCACCTATACCACCTATACACGAGGCAATATCAGCAATAGTGCTACTGAAAGCTACACCGCTACGCCACCTGAAATACATATACAGCGAAAGTATTTAAAACGTATTAACCTCATCAGAGGCGGGCAGACCATTGCCTACATAGATGTTATTTCATCCACAGGCAGGAGTGACGCCGGTTTTACGGAAGATCGGTTTGTACAGCAGCTCAAGGTATATAACAACATTAACAATAGACCTTCCCTGATAAAACATTTCGTATTCCACCATAGCTACTATACCAATACTGCCAATTCCGTTTTAAAATACAGGTTACGGCTGGATAGCATTAAAGAGATGGCCGTAAACGGAACCGTTACGCAACCTGCCTGGTCTTTTGGTTATTATGACGGTGGACTGATGCCGGATATTACTACCAACGGTATTGATCATTGGGGTTTCTATAATGGTGCGGGCAATACCAGTCTGGTGCCCAATGTAAAATACGGCACTGTTAACGTGGGAAAAGGAGCCAATAGAGAACCCAATGAAAATGCGGCTAAATTTGGCTGTCTGGAGCGGATCAAATATCCTGCAGGGGGTTTTACGACATTTGAATACGAAGCCAACATGTCGGCAGAACGAAAAATAGGCGGTGTACGCATAAAGGCGATGCGGGACTATGCCATTGATAAAGCCACCACCAAAGTATTTGAATACCAGGGAGGCGTAACCAGCAGGCAGTTTCCCAAATACGACCGGGAGACCGGCTATATTGACTACTCCGTTAGCATAGAACAGCCACAGATAGCTACCTATGGAAAATTTACGGTTTCAGCCGGTTCCATTTGGGGATTAGGCACGTTACAAGGAAGCCATATCGGTTATTCCCTTGTTACGGAATATCTCCTCGATGAAAACACCCATCAACCACTGGGCAAAACAGTTTATCAGTTTCGTACCGGCAATCTGAATGCAGAAGATGATGTAACAGCAGGTGATCTGGAGAAAAAATCTGTGTATGACAATGCGGGAAAGTTATTAGAGGAAACAACGAATACCTATAGCTATACCAGCACGGAGAGCCTGAATGGTCTCAGAACCTTATATTCTTCCAGTCAATCCAGTAAAACGCTCTATTGTAAAAGAATAGATGCAAATGGGATTATCTCCTATACCCGTTATGGTGCGGCAGAATCACCTGTTAACTGTGTAGCGCTGCGCAGTTATATGGCGGACTACCAATCGGATCTTTTTCAATTAAGGTGTGAAGCAAAAGATCTTGTTCAAACTGACTTTAAAGCGCTTGATAAGTTATCCGGAAAATACCTGACGCGAACCGTAAAGTATACTTATACAACTAAACATACTTTACCTATCCTTACCGCACAGTACACCACCGGCGGAGAAAGCATATTGACCAGAAAAAAGTATGCAGGTGATTACATTATTCCTGCCAATGCAGACCCTGTGGCCAAAGGCATAAGATTACTACAATCAAAAAACATGCATACTGCTGCCATCGAAGTAATGCGGTTCCGACAAAATTCCGACAGTACCAATATCCGTTATCTTGATGCAGCCTACACGGTATATAGCCCTGGCTTACCGGTACCCGTAGCTGATTTTCGATTGGAAACGAATGCGCCATTCGGAACGATGCAGGCATCCGGCATTTCTGCTGCCGGCGTATTTACAGCGGATACCCGATACAAACCTTTTACCGCCTATCGTTACAATAGCACCGGCAACCTGGTAGAACAAAAGAAAGTCAATGATTACCCCACGGCTTATATATGGGATTACCAGTCACTGTTGCCGGTTGCCGCTGTCAGTAACGCCGACACGGCCACCATTGCCTATACCAGCTTCGAAACAGATAGTAATAAGGATAGCCATTGGATCATTTCCGCCGGCACCATCAACACTTCCACTGCTTTTACAGGCGTCAGGGCTTACAACTTAATAAGCGGGGCACAAATCAGTAAGGTAAATGCAACCGCTATTAACAAGACACTGATATTAACGTATTGGTCTAAAAGCGGCGCTATTGATGTAACACAGAATGGAGTAGCCATTGCCCTGAAATCCACCGGTCCTATCTTAAATGGATGGAGATGTTTTCGGCACATACTTCCACCTGGTACTTTACAAATCCGGTTAACCGCTACCAACGCCATCATTGATGAATTGCGATTGTATCCGGAAGAAGCACAGATGCAAACCTATACCTATCTCCCCTTCATAGGTACGAAAGATATAGTGGCTGCCAATGACCTGTTAACCTCCTATGAGTATGATGGCTTGTCCAGATTAACGAACATCCGGAATTACAAAGGGGAAATCCTGCAGAACTATATATACAACTATGGGCCGGGTATTCCTTTAACGGCGCCGGCTATTACGCTGTACTACAATGCTGCCGCAGAAAAAGAATTCACCCGCAATGCCTGCCCGAATGGAGAGCCGGGAAAACTGACTTACCAGGTATCCTATGGTACTTACACATCGGCCATCAGCCAGGTGGATGCCGATGCGAAAGCCACCGCTGACATCACTGCAAACGGACAATCCTACGTAAATATGAATGGTCCTTGCTGGTTTTACAATGATAGCATCTCCGGCATATTTAAGAAACAAGATTGCGCCCGTGATAATCCGGGGCTTAACTATACCTATATCGTTCCTGCCAGAAAACACAGGAGTGCCATCAGTAAAGCAGCTGCCGACGCCATGGCATTAGAAGATCTGAACATGAATGGATTTGATGAGGCACAATTGCACGGACACTGCTTCTGTGAAGGGCCTTTTACAAAAGTAATTAATGGTATCTGCGAAAAAGGCGTCAAACAATATACCGGTACGATAAACGAGGGCTACAAAAAATGGAAATGCACGTTCGTCTATCGCTGGAGTGATGGCACCTATACTGCTCCCCTCGTAGAATATCAACCAGAACCTTGCCCTGTATTATAACCCTATAACATTGCTCTTATGAAATCATATCGCTTTATCATTATCATATTCCTTACCCTATTGTTAAGGTCTGCCTACTCACAGGTAAGCACACAACATAATTTTATCCATGTTACAACGGTACATAGCCAGGGTATTACTAACAAGTCCCAGGTAGATGCCCTTCCACCGGAAAAATCGAATAAATCGGTCAGCTATTTTGATGGCCTTGGCAGACTACAACAGTCAACCGTTATTCAAAACAGCCCTGGTAAAAAAGATATCATCGCCCCCCTTGAATATGATGTTTATGGAAGAGTGGTGAAGCAACGATTGCCCTATGCTGATCTCTCTGCAACGGCACCCGGTAGTTTCAGGGCTGGTACTTACGCCGACCAGGCTACCTTTTTCAGTCCGGCTAATAGTACCAACCCCGACGTGGTGAAAGATAATTTCCCCTTTGAACAACAGCAGCTTGAATTCTCCCCCCTCAACAGATCTGTGGAAAAAGGAGCCACCGGACAAACCTGGCAACCAGGTTCCGGGCATACCATCAAAACAGGTTATGCGGTAAATACGGCAGCAGATGCCGTGAAACGCTGGTCCATTGGCTACAATGCAGATGCCCTCCCCACTTCCGGCAACTACCAGGAAGGGGAACTATATAAAAATATCACCACAGACGAGCATGGGAAACAACTCATAGAATTTACAGATAAAGAAGGGAAGCTGATACTGCGTAAAATACAATGGGCCAATTCTCCCGTGAATCCCCACACCGATTACCTATGTACCTATTATGTGTATGATGATTTTAATAACCTCCGTTTTGTCATCCCTCCGAAAGCAGCAGCAGCCCTGTCTGGCACCTGGTCATTCAATGGCTTGGCTGATGTAGCAGCAGAATTATGTTTTAGCATGGAATACGATGAACGTGGACGGCTGATCCGGAAGAAAATACCGGGAGCTGGACTCCAGGAAATGGTGTATGATGTACGGGACCGGTTGGTATGTTCTCAGGATGGCAACCTGAAAGCCAAAGAACAATGGCTGACCAGGTTTTATGATAGCCAGAACCGGATTACCATGACCGCCCTTTACCAATCCAAGGCTACCCGGGCGGCTTTACAGGCCGATCTCAACACCACTCCTATCACAGCTGCGATTGATTTCATCTTCCCGGGCATCGCCGACCTGGTTATCGCCACCTACAACCAGGAAGATAAATTTGAAGCCACCAACAGTGTGACTTTTGAAAATGGCTTTGACGCCGGCTCTCCAGCCACATTTACGGCAGACATCAACCCCACCCTTACGGCCGGTACTACCACCACCAATGCCACAGCCACACTGACAATTGATCCAAAAGATCTCACCCCATTAACCTATACCTTTTATGATCATTATAATTATACCGGCGCCTTACCACTGGAACCGGCAGACCTGACCAAACTACAGCCAGGTGCCAGCACCACTGCTGAAACAGTCACCACCTATAGCAGCATGACGCACGGCATGGTAACAGGTACCAAAAGACGTATCCTGGGTACTACCCAATTTCTTACCAGCAGTATTTATTATGACGACAAAGGCCGGCAGATACAAACCGTATCGGACAATATCAACAACGGCAAAGATATGATCAGCTACCTGTACGACTTTGAAGGCAAAATAATCAGCACCTACACACATCGCAAAAATCCACGCAGTAGTACCAGTCCGGATACACGGGTGCTGACCGTTTTCGGCTTTGATCATGGTAGTCGCCCTATCAGCATCGCCCGGCAGGTAAACGATGCGGGCACCCTGAAAACGACGACACAACTGCGTTACAATGCCCTCGGGCAGCTACGTACCAAAATACTGGGCAACCACCTCGATAGCCTGGTATTCGATTATAACATACGGGGCTGGCTGCTGGGCGCCAACCGGAATTATGTAAAAACAGCCGCCGGGAATTACTTTGGCTACGAGCTGGGATATGATCAGGCCACCTCCATCATCGCAGCTACCAACTATACCAAACCTCAGTTCAATGGTAATATCAGCGGCGCCGCATGGCGCAGTAAAGGGGATCCGGTAGCCCGGAAATACGACTTTACCTACGATAATATTAACCGGCTCACTGCGGCAGATTTTAATCAGCAAAATACCGGTACCACTGCCTGGAGTAAAACGCCCACAGATTTTTCCGTCAGCGGATTAACATATGACCAGAACGGAAATATACTATCCCTCCAGCAGAAAGGTCTAAAAGGCGCCGGCAGTCAAACGATTGACAGTCTCAAATACGGATACATCCCCAACAGCAATAAGCTGTTTTTTGTGACCGACCGGCGCAATGATCCGCAAAGTACCCTCGGCGATTTTAAAGAAACAGCCAATAACGAAAGCCAGGACTATGCCTACGATCCCAATGGCAACCTAAAGTTTGATATGAATAAACAGCTGGCCATTAATAACTATAATTACCTGAACCTGCCAGACAGTATCACCCTATTGAGTAAAGGCTACATTGAATACACCTATGATGCCACCGGGAATAAACTGCGCAAAAAGGTAACGGATGTTACCGGCGCGGGTAGCGTCACCATTACAGATTACCTGGAAGACTGTGTGTTTGTAAAAGATACCCTTCAATTCATCCAAACAGCCGAAGGGAGAATACGCCCGGTATATAAAACAGGGCAACCCCTCTCCTTCGTGTATGATTATTTTGAAACCGATCACCTGGGCAATGTACGACTGGTATTGACCGAACAAACTGACTTTACCATGTATGCCGCCACCATGGAAACCAATCAGGCGGCCACAGAAAACCAGCTATTCAGCAATATCGAAGAAACCCGTGTGGAGAAGCCCGCAGGCTATCCACAGGACGAAACGACACCCGAAAATACGTCCGTTGCGCGACTCCAGGCAAAAGCAGGTGGCAAAAAGATCGGCCCCTCCCTCGTGCTGCGGGTAATGGCCGGTGATACGATACAAATAGGCGTCAAAGCATTTTATAAATCGCAAGACCCCGTACAGCAAAATGAGCCCATCCCCGCTGCAGTCATGCTCACAGATCTCATACAGACATTTGGAGGCGCTTCCGGAGAAAATACGCAGCATGGTGAAGCGCCATCCCTCAATAATACCCCCTTCACGCTCGACTTTTACAACGATCAATATCAAACCTTAAAAGAAACAGCTACAGATCAACACCAACAGCACCAACCAAAGGCCTATTTAAATTTTGTATTGTTTGACGATCAGTTTAAATTAGTAGCATCCAATAGTGGTGTACGACAGGTAAAAGGAACCCCGGATGAATTACAGACGTTGGTGGTGGATAAGATGCCTATCTCAAAAAATGGTTTCTTATATGTTTACACCAGCAATGAAGCACCACAGGATATCTACTTTGACAATCTTATTGTAGGCAGAGTTCCTAGCCCGGTACTCGAAGAGACGCATTACTATCCGTTTGGGCTGACGATGGCAGGGATTAGTTCGAATGCGTTGAAGGGTAAAAATTATCCGGAGAATCAATTTAAGTACAATGGGCAGGAATTACAGCATAAGGAGTTCAAGGATGGTACAGGCCTGGAGATGTATGATTTTGGTGCCAGGATGTATGATCAGCAGATTGGGAGATGGCACAATATAGATCCGCTTAGTGATTCCTCCCGGAAATGGTCCCCATATAGTTATGCGCTGAATAATCCCCTAAAGTTCATTGATGAAAACGGTAAATTACCAGGGTTACCACCAGGTAGCTGGTTCCCGGGTACCTTCTCCGGAATGAAATCATTCCTGAAAGCAGCGCTGTATGCCACTGCCGCTACTGTGGCTGCTCCAATGAATGTTTATTCATACGCAGAGTATACTGGCAATGCCAGGGATCCGCAGGTAAAAGCAGCATATAGCTATAAGGGAAAAGAAGCCCTGGCAGAAACATTAATTAATGCCGCTATTGGATATGCGGGCAATGAGATTGTTGCCGGATTGAAAGGTGCCAGAAATCCTGTACTAGCTCCAACAAGAGTTAATCCATTTAGTGAAGGAATGGCTCCAAAAGCTAAAGGGGATCTAGGTGAAGCTTTAACAAAGGGGGTATTAGAAAAGCAATATCCGAATGCGGAAATTTTAGAACAGGTACAAATTAAAATGGATGGAGCAAAGATGATAGCAGACTTTGTAGTTATTAAGGAAAGAAAAGTAATCGGTGTATTTGAATCTAAAGTTGATAAATCCAATTTATCAAATGCACAAAAATTATTTTATACTGATGGAGATAAAGGTATTTTAACAGGTACCAATGCCGGAGAATTTGTTGGCAAAACAATTGATCCATCAAAAGTAAAAACAACCATTTTTAGATGGGACTCCAAAACAGGGCTATTATTTAAATCTAACTAAAGTATATTAAATGACACAAAAAAAAGTATTAAGGGATTTAATTGAGTTATTACAACCAAAATTAAGCCCATTCAACTTCAAGCCAAACTTGAAAGAACAGGGATTTTTCAGGAAGGATGAACATGCGACATACTTTTACTTTTTCAATATTTATAATAGAACAGTAATTCAAACCGGGGAAAAAGGATATTTAATTGAACCTAACGCCAAGATTGGTATTCAGGCAATAGAGAGATACTACAAAGAGATTACGGTAAATAGCTATCTTACGAGTGAATGGAATTTCACTACTCTTGGAAACAATATAGCCAATCTATTAGCTAATCCGGATGGTATCAACAGACAAAGGAATAAAAGCCTTGATTTATTAATATTTACTGAAACAGATTTATACGAAGTAGCGACAGAAATATATAATAAATTTACTAACGTAGCAATGCCATACTTCCTAATGAACAATACAATTTCCAGAGTTGATGAATTACTTAATAGTTATCCAAAAGAGTATTCAGTTCACCTGGTTAACGACTTGTGGAGATTCATCAAAGGATTAATAGCCGCAAAACTGAACAACAACCCCAAGCTACATCAATTAATCGAAACTTACAGTAACCTACTCATCGAACGAGATATGGATCCGGATTGCTTTCAAGAGATGGAAAACCTGAAAAAGAACTTATCAAAAATCACTTCATAAACATTCAATTATACTGAAAATGTAATATGACTCAAAAAAAGTTATTAAGAGATTTAATTTCTTTGCTACAACCTAAACTTGACTCTTTCGACTTTAAGCCTAATTTAAAAGAACAAGGCTTTTATCGAAAAGATGGTATGATAACCTATTATTTTTATTTTCTCTTATACAATAGGACTAACATAAAATCGGGTGATAAAGGTTTTTTGATTGAACCATATATTAGAATAGGATTTGATGAGATTGAGCGATACTACAAAGCCATTACAGTAAATGCCTCTCTTACTTCCGAATGGAACTTCACGACAATTGGCAACAACATTGCTACATTTTTGGCAAATCCTGATGGTATCAATAGAAAAAAAAACGAAAGCCTTGATTTAATTATTTGGAATGAAGAGGAGATACAGTATGTCGCAACGGAGTTATATACCAAATTTATTGACGTAGCAATTCCTTACTTTCTTACTAACAACAGTATTGAAAAAGTAGATGAATTATTAAACAGTACCCCAAGAGAAGACTCCGTTCATATGACCAATGAATTATGGAGATTTATTAAAGGAATAATAGCAGCAAAGCTAAATAAAAACCCTAAACTCTTTCAATTAATTGAAACGTATAATTCATTAATAATTGAATGGGATATGGATGAGGATAGCGTCCGCGAGATGGAACAACTTAAAAGCATTTTACCTGAAATATCCAGATAATCGTTCATAAACACATTCTGATTAATGTTTAAATAATGACACAAAAACAAGTAATAAGAGACCTGCTTGATTTACTTCAACCTAAACTGAACTCTTTTGACTTCAAGGCTGACCTTAAGGAGCAAGGTTTTATACGGAAAGAAAAGCAGGTCACTTATTATTTTGACTTTAACATCTATAATAGAACAGTTATTCAAACTAAAGAAAAAGGATTTTTAATTGAGCCCAATGCTAAAATAAGTATTGGGCCGATTGAAAAATACTATAAAGAAATAACCGTAAACAATTACCTAACAAGCGAATGGGACTTTATTACATTAGGAAACTTTATTGCAAACCTGATAGCTAATCCAGATGGAATAAATCGTAAAAAAAATGAAAGCCTCGAATTATTGATCTTTTCCGAAGTCGACATTGAATCTATTGGAACTGCATTGTACAATACGTTTGTAAATGTAGCCATGCCCTATTATTTAGAAAACAACACGATTGAAAGAGTTGATATTTTGTTAAACAGCCACCCTAAAGAAGATTCTGTACACGCAATAAATGACTTATTTAGATATATTAAAGGTTTAATTGCCGCGAAACTTAATAACAATCCCCAACGACCTCAACTGCTGGAGATCTATAATTCTCAGCTAGTTGAGTGGAATATGCCGGAAGATTGTTTCCAGGAGATGGAGAGGTTTAAAAAGCTTTCACCAACAATATCTATATAATTCCAGGATCATCTTAAGAAAAAGACAGATTAAGCATTGCAGTAAAAGCTATACAATGACAGAAAAAAAGTGATAAGGGATCTAATCGACTTTTTGCAACCCAAACTGGTGGAATGCAAAAATGTGGGAATTAAAAAAACAAATATAGTTATGCAAGAATATATTCAATTATTAGAAAAGAATCCTCCGGTAGATCCGAATGTATTAACTGTTTTTCTGTCACAAATTGATTTTACCCCTCCGGTAGACTATATTGACTTTATTAAGCAGTACAACGGAGCAGAAGGGAAAATAGGGAATAATCAATATTTAAAGTTATGGGGAGTTGAAGAGCTTATTGACTTAAACAAAGATTATGAAGTGGATCTTTATGCAGCAGGTTATTTTATCTTTGGTTCTAATTTGGGAGGAACAGCATATGCTTTCAATAAGAAAGAATCGTCAATAGTTACATTTGAGTTTATTGGAATGCTAATGGATGATGAGGCTATATTTTGTGGAGCGAACTTTTTGGAATTTTTAAAGTATTTACATAAGGAATCTAATTGATCTTTTGCACCCCAAGCTGGATCTTTTGATTTTAAACCTAACCTAAAAAGTTTTTTTAAACGATGTCTGTAACAGAAAGGCGGCTATCAACAGCATTGAAGAATACCTGTATGAAGAAGCATGCAGGTATTCTTCCAAATGCCCCTCTGAAAGCACTTCTATCAAGCAAAAGCAAGTAGTAAAAAGATCGGAATTTACCTCGTAAAAATTAATTCGCCTTTACAAATAAGGATTGGAAGACGCACACCGCAATAATATAAATTTTAAATTATATGTCATGAATTTTAAAAAGAATATACAACATGCACCACTTGCAATATTGATAATAGCATTGGGGTATAGTATATACACAATTTCAACTACTAATATAACATTAGGTAATAAGCATTATTGGGGAGTATTTTGGGTATTGGCAAGTATAGTCGCAACAGTATTTAACGCTAAAATTGGAAAAATCGTCACTTTTATCACACTGTTTCTTGGCGCCTTTAATTTAATTGCATTTACTCCGGTTATAGAATTCTACTCGTTTGGATTTAGCTTAAATAAGGTAGGATTAGATTTAAAAGTGCAACCTTTTTCTTTATGGACTTTCCTGCTATTTATAATTATAAATATTAGACCTATAACCAGAGGCTTAAAAAGCACTTTTAGCGATTAAACAGTTAAAAATTAACCATATAAAAATCGTTACTATGGAAAATCTTCCTTACTTAGAAGGCAGTCAAGTGGCATTGCTCAGGGCCAAAGCTTCCACGGGACATATAATAGATGAAAACTATGAAATAGTTAATGGTGACTTTAAGAATGCCTTTACAATATTTAATGATGTAAACATCGCATTGCCTGCTGCACGAGAAATTGTAAGCGAAAACAAAGATGTCGAATGCACAATTTTTGATAAAGAAGGAGCTATATTACATCATATAACAACGGATAATTTTTAATCCCCCCCTTCGTTTCCCGCTTTCAATTTTTTAGCAGTAGTAGTAAGCTGGACTTCTTTAAAAGCAGCCGGCTCCATTCAGAACCGGCTACTTCACATCTGAAACAATCAATAATCTACATTTACAACAATACCGGCACCCACAGCAACTGGCAACTAATAATCTGTTGAATCAGCTGCACTGCCGCCACGCTTTTTTTCGCGAGCTGGAAATCATCTGTCGCGACCAGGCCATATCGTTTTATTTCAGCCGGAGCAAACAATTGCGGGAAGGGAGTAAAGGCCGTTTCAAATCCCTGCGCCAGTAATTTACTTTCATAGTCTGCCCCATAAAAACGGATATGTCCCGGGTCACCGAAAACAGCGGCTCTTTCAGCAGCAGTGGTAATGGTATCATCTTCATGGGTCACCTTTAATCCGGGTTTTATGGGTACTTGTATCTGGGCAATACCATCTGGCTTTAATACGCGGAATAATTCGCGCATGGCCTGATCATCTTCTCTGATATATTCCAGTACATGCGAACAAAGAATAACATCATAGGTGTTATCCGGTATTTCGGGCATATCTACGATATCCAGAAACAGGGTATCCTTTGGATAACAACGTTCAAACATCTTCACAAATTTATCAGCCGGTGTATAATGCAGCCCTTTGACTTTTTTAAAGCGATTGTAAAAGAGCGTTTCCGGTCCGATATGCAGCAATTTCTTACCGGGTCTGATGAAGTCCGGATGACGATCCAGGTAGAGCCAGAGCGCTCTGTCGCGTTCATTGGACCGGCAACGCGGACATTGCGCCGGTCGCCTGTTTACACCAGTAGGTAAAAACCGGGAGAAGGAACTGTTACAGCAGGGGCAATGCACCTCATTTCCATGATAATACATACCTCTCATGCGGAGGTATACAGGTAAAGCAAATTGCTTCAGCAGTCGTTTTGCAAAAAGTCGCATGTTCGTGAAATTAGTTAGGTTGATAGAGGGATAGTTAGCATCAATTGTCAATACGAATATGAAACGTACAAATGAATTACTGCTTCAAAAATGACAAGTGGTAATAACAAAGTATGCTATTTGCTAAATTAACCCCGCTTACCCTGTATATTATTCTGAGGTTCAATTTCATATGAGCCGCCGCCTGTTGGCAAGTGGTCCATTATTAAACTGCCGCGCGACCGCATAGGGCAGGTATCACTGCAGCAAGGCCGCTTTGCGGGTAATTCCGCTTATATATAATGGTTGAAATAAAAACAATGGTAGCCGTCAGCAGCATACCAAAACAAGTACCCAACAACAACAGCCTGCAGACAATTTTGTTCAATGCACGCAGCAATATTTTCCATTTTTCCCTTTATAGGATATTTATCATAGGACAAATAGCTTAGCTCTCCCGTATAACTGAGTTGTAAAGCGCAGGAGCATCATTACGGAGATACAGGGAAACATGCCTTCCGTAACTTCCTAAACATCAATCCCCCTTATAAAGCCAGATCAGTATTGTTAAGTCGCTCACTTCACTGGTAATAACTATCCGCCATTAAACAACGTACGATGAAAAAATTATCCCGTTCTTATCATCCTGATGACACCCAAAGACACACACCCGATCAACCCCGGCATAACCAATATCCAAGAACCTTTCACCACAACTATAGCTCCATCGTAAACGACTATACGCTTTAAATACGATCGGACCTCTGTAATAATTAACGCATTGTTAATTTACGGGATAAACATTGTTGTTTAATTATCTCTACTATTGCAGGCAGTACTTATACTGTCCTGTCTGCATTACCCTGTAAACTACCATGTATACAACATATGGCTGAATACCCTGTCTGCGAGACCATAGGTGCCTAGTGAACGATGAATCAATAAATCCCTATAAATGAAAAGAAACCTATTCCTTTCGTTATGGCTATCGCTATGCGCCATATCGACGAAAGCTCAGGAACGACCAGGTGACTTCAATAGTTTCAGTGTCCAAAGCCCCACTGCCTATGCTTTCAGTAAAGTAGACAATGTACCGGCCAATCTCTTTACCGGCCAGATACAGCTGAGTTACCCATTGTTCAAAAAGCAGCAGGGCGATATCAGCTTTTCACTGAACATGATGTATGCAGCTGGCGGCGGCCTCCAGGCAGAATCTCCAGGCTCCACTGTAGGCCGTGGATGGATGCTGAATACCGGCGGTATCATTACACGCCATAAACGCGGCGTACCGGATGATTACAAAAACACGGTGCCCTATGCCTGGAACAACGTCATAGATGACCAGTACAACGGTATCCTGTTCAAACCAGATGTGGCCTACAGAAATGACGGCGACTACCGCGTAGGATATGCCGACCCCGTATTTGAATATGACCGCGGCATTTCTGACTCCCAGTTCGACATCTTCGAATACAATATTCTCGGCAGATCAGGAAAATTCTATATCGGAAAAGACTGGCAGATACTCAATGTACCGGACCAGCCCTTACAGATTATTCCTGACACCAGCTATACGATCGTAAAACAAGATAACCAGGGGATCAATTTAAAAGTAGGCAGCAAGATAAGCGCCTTTACCATCATCGATGAAAAAGGTATCCGGTACCACTTTCAGGAAGTAGAAATAAACCAGGAAATCGGTATGGTTACATTGGGGAATAGAGACGATTTTCAAACTTACCTGAAAAGCGCCTATGTTTCGTCCTGGTTGCTGACTAAAATTGTAAGCCCCTTTAATACAGATAGCGTCACTATAAAATATGGTGAACGAAAATTTAGTGTCACCGATACGGATTACAAATATTATTATAACTATCAGCACGCCAGAAAGCAATCGAATCAATCCTATTATACCGGCGTCGGAAGTTCATTAAGCTCCAAAAGCAATGAACCCTACATCAGCAGTATCACCTTCTCAGACAAGACGGCTGTTACCTTCGACTACTTTAATACTTCCTATGGCGAACTCCTTCAAAATCCATTAATCAGGAAGATCAATTTTTATGCTCCCGGCAACGAGCTGCTAAAAAGCACCGCCTTTAGTTACCAGGGATATGATGATGAAAAAAATTATCTCACCATCAACCGCCTGGGTAAAGACACGGCTTATTCCAATATCAACAGAAAACAGCTGTTTCTGGAAAGCCTCAACGATATTACGCCCAATGGTAACATCCAGCTGCAATATCTTTTTGATTATTATCTGGACAGTAATTTATATGACCGTACCCGCCCTTATATGGGACTGGATCACTGGGGATATTTTAATGGAAAAGGTAAAGAAGATTACCTCATTCCCTACCCGGTAACACCTAATACACCGGCAGACAGAACACCGGATCTTACCTATACCCGGATAGGCGCCCTGAAAAAAATCTACTATCCGACAGGCGGATCTGAAGAGTTTGAATATGAACCCAACGACCTGCAGCAGGGAGCTACTAAACAGGTAACAGGTGGATTAAGAATTAAAAAACGGATACTCTCCAATAATGCCAGCCCCGCTGTCATAAGTACCCGGGAATACAAGTACACGAATACAGATGGTACCTCTTCCGGCTTTCTGGGTGATTTACCGGAATATACCTATACCATACCCATTTATCATGACAACGGCAGCTGGCCATCCAATCCACAGGTGAAATACTATGTTTACCATTATACCAGTCACCCGGTTAACAATCTTTCTTACATAGAAGGATCTCCTGTCGGCTATCGCCGGGTGGAAGAAATTTTTGGCAGCACCAATAACAATACCGGTAAAATTGTTAGAGAATATACAGATCTGAGTTATACCAACCTCTGGGCCCAGCCGGACAGATTCCCATACAGACCTATTGACAGACCCACCTGGGCTTTAGGACAACTGTTAAAAGAAGCGACCTACGATAAAAACGGCAAATTGCTGAGAGAAACAATCCATGAATACGATATTAAATCGCTCAAAAAAGAGACGGCACAGTTCCGCTCCATGTATGTGGCACAGAAAGCAGAAGTAGACGTATACTCCAGCGAACCTAAACCACTGCGGTTTGTATATAGCCTGAAAAACTACTATCCCATCACCGGCCGCGTAGAATTAAAAAAGACGATAGAAAATATCTACACAGATAATAACCAAACCATTTCCCAGTCAATGGAATATGTGTACGATCCTTTATATCTTGTATTGAAGAAAGTGACCAGACACCTCTCCGGGAAAGACATCATTCAGAAATATTTTTATCCGTTCGACTATAACCTGGGTGCGGGTGCTGCCATCACCAAATTATTGTCCAAAAAAATCATCGCACCACAAATTGCGACTGAAACCTGGTCAAAAAGAAACGGTGTAAATGAATACCTGCTGGTGAACGCCAAAGTAACAGACTATAATGACTTTGGCAACAACTTCATTCTCCCTTACAAAACCTATGAGCTGTTCAGTGATGCACCGATCGTAAAAAACACTTTACCGGACAACAGCACACCGGCTACCCAATTGTTGCCTTACACAGGCTTCCAGGAAACCGTTACACTGACTCAATACAATCACCTGGGCCGTATGCTGGAAAGCCGTCCTGCTGGTGGAGAAATACATGCCAGGCTGATAGATGACCGCGATGATGTTATCGCAGGTGCTATCAATACCCCACAAAATGAACTCGCCTTTACTTCTTTTGAAACAGACTATAAAGGTAACTGGAGCTTCACCGGTACTGCCGTTAAAGACGCCACTGCCCCTTCCGGCGATAAAGTTTTTAACATCGCAACAGCCGGTACCACCGGTATCACAAAAGCCGGCCTGACCAGCAGTCGTACCTACGTCATTTCCTATTGGATCAAAGGCAGCGCATTAACGATTGACGGTACCACAGGATCTCCGTTGTTAAAACATACCTATAACGGATGGAACCTCTTTACCCACGAGGTTACCGGCAAAACGACCATTGCAGTAAAAGGTAATGGCATGATAGATGCCTTGTGCCTGTATCCCCGCGGTGCTACTATTAACACCTATAGCTTTAAACCAGGTGCAGGCGTGACTACTGTAGCAGATCCCAATACCAGGATGCAGTATTACAGCTATGATGATTTCGGCCGCATCAAGGCGATAAAAGATATGGATGGCAACATTCTGAAAGCACACCAATACCAGGTGGTAAAACCCAACTACAACCCCACTCCGGTATGGGCACGCCTGTATAATTTCAAATGTCTTCCCTGTCCGCAGAATCCGGCGTTTACCTCCAATATACAGCAGCAGGAAATGGAAGACAGAAATCCGGCCAGTAAGACCTACGGCACACGGAAATGGGAAAACTTCCTTTCCTGTGGTCTTGAAGTTACCGCATGGCAGCCAACCGGCAACAACAGGTGTGTGAAAGATCCCGGCAATCCGATGTACAATACCGGCCAGAAGGAAAGGGAAGAAAAGGATATGAATCCTTGCAGCCCTTCCTATAACCAGACACGCTGGACCAATGTTGGTACAGATAACAGTACCTGCCCGGATAGCAGACCGATTTATGTAAGGGTGTGTGTTGAAAACAGATCGGGCCCTTATGGCGACGTTGTGATTCGTACGTTCTCGGATCCACAGGGTAACGCACCAAGACCTGTATCATCACTAACAGTTAACGTACTGGAACCAGGTGTCGGTATTCAATCCATCTTATGTGATGGCACGGTAAACTATATGTACAGGCAGGTACTGGTAAGTGAAAAACCTTATCGGGTGCAACCATCCAGCAACTATAGCCTGGCTTATGAAACCTGTTACTGATAAGCAACCATGCTGATTCATTCACTTTTATCCCTGCAGAAAAATGCTGAATAATATATCCGGACGCTATTTTAACCGCCTGCTGGCCGGGCTGTTAATAATGCCCTTTACATTGCTGGCGCAAAATAAGCCCGATCAAAGCAATAAACCTGCTGCCACTGCAGTACCCCTGCCGGCAGCCTATGCCACCGATACCTCTTTGAACCGTATCACTACCTGGGAGCCTGTCATGCCAACCGGCAACATCGGTTTTGTAACCGATCCGGGACGTGCCGTGACAGAAGTCAGGCAAAGTGCCGTGTTTATAGACGGACTTGGCAGACAAGTACAAAAAGTTATCAAACAGTTTACTTCCGGTAAGAAAGATTGGGTAGAACCCACCACTTATGATGAATTCGGAAGACAACCCTATCAATACCTCTCCTATCCTTCCGTTGAGAGTAGTGGCCAATTCAAGAAGGCAGCCTTTACAGAACAGGCGCAGTTCATGAGTAGTCAATACCCTGATGAAAAAGTATATTATAGTCAAACGGCATTCGACGAATCGCCGTTAAACAATGTCAAAAAAATATACGCACCGGGCAACAGCTGGGCAGTGAGCGGCGGTAACAAACCCGCGGAAAGAAAACTCGAAGGAAACGTGGCGGCCGATGCGGTGTTGAGCTGGTCTTTCCCGATCAGCGGTACCCTTCCTGCTGTGACAGGCTTCTTTCCCAACGGCGCGCTGTACAAACAAATCAGTATCAGTGAGCAGGGCAACCGGATCCTCCTCTTTAAGGACCAGGAAGACAAACTCCTGTTAAAGCGGGTAGAGATTACACCAGGTGCCGCCAATGACCCTGCCGGCTGGCTGAGTACCTATTATGTATATGATGATGCCGGTAACCTCCGTATCGTCATTCCTCCCAAAGCAGCCGCCTATGCAATCGCTAACGGTAACCAGCTTCCACAGACCATTGCGGATGAACTTTGTTTTCAGTACCGGTACGATAGCAAAAACAGGATGATCAGCCTGAAAGTGCCTGGTACCAGTGCCGTGGAAACCGTGTATGATAACCGCGACAGGATAGCTTTTACCCAGGATGGCAACCAACGCGCAATCGGCAAATGGATGGTAACCTTTTACGATGTCCGCAACCGGATGGTGTTAAAAGGCCTGTACGCCACTACGCAAACACGTGCCCAGCTGCAGACGGCGATGAGCAGTGGCGTGGCAACAAACATTGCCATACCGGCAGGCGGCGGCGCTCCTGCTGAAAACATAGCAGTGGATAATGCATTGCCTGCCCTGACGATAGCCAGCCTGGAACCGTTGCTCTGCAATTACTATGATGATTACAACTGGCAGGGTAAAGCAGCCTTCCATCCGGAACTGCTGAATAAACCACAGGAAGGTATCAACCCATACCCGCTGCGGCCTTCTTCCTTCTCCCCTCTCACTACCGGTTTACTGACAGGTACCCGGGTAAAGGTACTGGGCGTAGACAAATGGTTGTATTCCACGGTATATTTTGATGCAAAGGGTAATGCTTTACAAGCTGTCTCCCAGCAACTACAGGGAGGAGAAACCATCACGACTCATCTGTATGACTTCTCCGGGAAATTGCTGAGCATACATCTGTTGCAAAACAATCCCCGCAGCCAGCTGACTGCCAGCACCGAAGTACTCACCATGAACGAGTACGATCACAGCGGCCGGTTAGTGAAAGTGAGAAAACGAATCAACAATGATATCGCCAAAGAAAAAATCATCAGCTATCATGTATATGATGAACTGGGACAACTCACTTCCAAAAAGCTGGGCTTCAACGGGACCAGTCAGCTGGAAACGCTGGACTATACCTACCAGATCCGCGGCTGGCTGAAAGCGATCAACAAGGATTACAACAATGGGGGCGCCGGTAACTATTTCGGTATGGAGCTGTTCTATGACAATGGCTTCAACAATAAACAATACGATGGACAGCTGGCAGGTGTAAGCTGGCGCAGCGCCGGCGACGGGCAGAAACGGGCTTACGGATATGCCTACGATGCCGCCAACAGACTCAGTAAAGCCGATTTTACAGAAAACAGGTCTGGTGCATGGGCCACCTTTGCTGACGTTGATTTCAGCGTTCGTAACATCACCTACGATGTGAATGGTAACCTGCAAACCATGATCAGCAAAGGTATTTCAGGTGCAACCAGTAAAGATATCGACAACCTCACGTATACTTATGACAATAATGGTTTCAGCAATAAGCTGATAAAAGTGGATGATAATGCCGGCAATAACAATGTGGGCGATTTCACCAACGGTACCAATGTAGATGCAGACTATAGCTATGATGCCAATGGCAGCATGGTATATGATAAAAACAAGTCGGTAGAAAAAATTGAGTACAACTATCTCAACCTGCCGGAAAAACTGATCGTAACAGGAAAAGGTACCGTTAAATACATCTACGATGCAGAAGGTAATAAACTGCGTAAAACCGTCAGTGAAAACGGGAAACCGGATGTAGTTACCGACTATACAGAAGGCATCATTTATCAGGGCGACAGCCTGCAGCTCCTGAGTACGGAAGAAGGCAGAATACGCGCTGTATACAAGGCTGGCAGCCAGACAGCGCCGGAACTGGTTTACGACTACTTCATCAGAGACCATCAGAAAAACGTGCGGATGGTATTGACGGAGCAGACCACCACGAACCTGTACATGGCTACGATGGAGTCAGAAAATGCAGGCCGTGAAAACCTGTTGTTCAGCAACGTTGATAATAGCAGGAGTGCCAAACCCGCCGGATATCCTACGGATCAGACGAGCAACAAAAATGCATTTGTTGCCAGACTGAATGCCCGGCAGCCAGATAAAAAAATCGGTCCTTCACTCGTGTTACGGGTAATGGCCGGCGATACCATCGCCATTGGTGCAAAAGCCTTTTATAAATCAACGGGGGTATCGCAACGGCCGCAAAGTACACCGGAAGACATGTTGCTGGCGCTAACACAAGCCCTGGCAGCTCCCGGTACAACGCCCGGTGGCAAAGGTTCCGGTCAATCCATGTCTACCGCCTTTACGCCTGACTTCTACAATAACCAGTACCAGCGGCTGAAAGAAAAAGAAAAAAATCCGGATGTCGCCGGCAGACCCAAGGCTTATCTCAACTATGTCATATTCGATGATCAGTTGAAAATGGTGGAAGAGAACAGCGGGGTAAAACAGGTGGAAGCCGCGCAGGACGTACTGCAAACACTGGAACAAGGCAAAATGGTAGTCCGTAAAAGCGGATTGCTCTATGTATATGTCAGCAATGAAAGTACGGAAGATGTTTACTTCGATAATGTAACAGTAGCACATATTGCCGGTAGCATTGCCGAAGAAACGCATTATTATCCATTCGGGATGACGATGTCCGGCATCAGCAGGAACGCACTGAAAGGTACCCAATACAAGGAAAATACATTCCGGTATAATGCAGGTGCTGAATTAAATACCTCCCTGGGACTGGACTATTACGAAACCAACTTCCGGGGATATGATCCGCAAATCGGCCGTTTCCAGCAAGTGGATCCGATGGCGCCCTATCTGACCGACTGGTCGCCTTATACCTTTGCGTTAGACAACCCGGTGAATATGAGCGATCCTTCCGGCGCTATTCCCGAGTTCAAAAATGCAAAAGACCTGATCGATTATCTGTGGAACCACACGCCAGATAACGGCTACAGCTACTGGCAACAGGGCATGAACGGAGAATGGACCGGAATGGCCGGATTAATCACCGGCGAACTGTATAACGGGCCGGATTCCTACTCCTTTACCGTGGGTGCATTTTTTGGTTATAACAGCGACAGAACCCCTATCTCTCAAAATGGGCTGAATGGTGCTTTTACCAGAATTGAAATACCGAAAGCAGATATTGCCAACATCGACAAAAAAGAAAAGGTTAATGGTACATTAGACAACGTACAGCTGGCACTCGATGGTGCAGGATTTATACCTGGTGCACAAACGGTAGCGGGTGTTTTAAATGCCGGCATCGACTTTTACAGAGGCAACTGGGGTAGCGGATTACTCAATCTGGCGTCTGCCATTCCGCTGGCGGGTGCAGTAGCAAAGGGTGCGATGATAGCCGCCAAACTCAAGGTTGGTAAAGCTACCATGGCAGCCGTCGTAGGCATAACATCCAAAATGGCGTCCAAATCACACAGTGTGTATCAGGCCATTGATGCTACCGGCACTGTGCGATATGTAGGCCGTACCAGTCAACGATTTGAAGTCAGGGTGGCACAACATTATGCCAATGGTAAAACAGGGCTTATTTTTGGCGAATTACAGACCGGGCTCACTTATCGGCAGGCTCGTAAACTGGAACAACAACTGATCAACAAATATGGGATGGGTTCCAATGGTGGTCAGTTACTGAATGAAGTAAATGGTATTTCAGAAAAATTATGGAACTTGTTCGATATCTATAAATAACAGGAAAGACAACAACATGCTGCAATCAGGTAATACTATTTTTGAATTGGGAAAAGATATCGATCCGGATATCCCAACACTTCAGGCAAATAAGATCACTGACCTGGAGAATACGGAGCTAATGGCCGGTAAGCAGGTCCTGCAGATCAATGACGAGCTGCCGGCATCCTCCATGCTGGCCGTAGCCAGGGCTATCCATCAATATCCTCATTTGCAGCTGCGCTTCTATGCAGCTGCAAACATCTCACAAATAGACTGGCCTGCTTTCGCTCACGTGCGTCATTTATCTATTGGTGGTAACGCCGGCAACTGGACATCACTCAACTTCCTGGAGCAACTTCCCTTGCTGGAAACACTGATCATACATGCGCCGTTGAAATGCAAGACTTCTTTGTTACCGCTGCAAAAACTGCAGCAGTTAAAGCGGCTTAACCTGATCAACATTCAGCAGGACCTCGACAAAATAGTATGGGCAAATGGATTGGATACATTAGGATTAACGGTTGGCGAATTGAAAAATTCCGGTTTGCTGACCAACATCCCTTTTATCAAAAATCTCTGTCTGAACTTTACGCAGTTAGCTGATTATAAAGTGCTGGCACATATCACCGGCTTACAGGTATTAAGTCTGATTGGATTGAAGGGATTTAGTCAGCAACATGCAGCGGAGCTGCAACATATTCCTGCGTTGCAGTTGCTGGAAATATCCAGATGCCCGAAGATCACAGACATTGCATTCACAGCAGATTTGCAGGCATTGAAAAAACTGCGGCTGGCCAACATCAAGGTAGCATCATTTGCTCCGCTGACCGGGCATCCTGCTTTACAGGTGATTTCAACGGATACGGTGCAGCCAGACAATACCGCTTTAACAGGGGTATATCATATACCGCATGTATATCTGAGTGGTCGTTTTCCGGCGGAAGAGATCACCCGGTTCCAATCCGGGTTTACAGGACAAGATGCCGTAATCGGAGGAGCATTGTTGAAAGGTACTTTGAAAGAGAACAATTTCATCTACCATATTCACCAGGTTACTGCGTTGTAAATACCAGCCATTATCATCCTGTCCGGATGATATAAAATAAACAAGCAGCCATCTCCATTACAGGAGATGGCTGCTTGCTTTATAACTGGCATTAATTTTAAAGTTTTTCTATAAACCAGCGTTGGTGATTGGCAGCCCACCAGTCCCATTGCTGCACAACAGCGCCATTGCTGTGAGAGCCATCCTTTACATCTGCTACTTTTCCGCTTTTACGGTTTACCAGTCCATAACTTCCATCTGCATTACGTAAAAGCCGCCAGTGTTGATTATGAATATTCCACCAATCCCATTGATGTAAAACGGCTCCATTATCGGGGGAGCCTCCGATCACATCCAGTACTTTTCCGCTATGGTAAGCAGTCAGTTTGTAATAACCCTCTCCCTGGTAAGTGAGGTACCATTTCTGATTATTGCCATTCCACCATTCCCATTGATGTACTACCGCGCCGTTATTTGAAGACTCCTCAGATACATCCAGCACCTTTCTGCTGTTGACATTCACCAACCGATAGATTCCATCCCGCAATGGGTTCAGCATCCGGCTGCCATACAGGTAATCCAGCGCGCTCACATCATTGGCGTTAAACAACCGGGTGACACCGGTACCAATACAGGCCAGCATCCAGCTGTTGGGATCTTCGGCAGTAGGCGATCCCGGAATGGGCACAGCACCAACGCCTCCATCTCCCTCATTGCTACCAATACTACAACTATAGCCCCGGTTAAAATAATCTGTATGACGGAATCCGATGGTATGTCCGATTTCATGTGTAATCACACTGGCCAGATAAGACTGCTCCGGATTGCTGCCCAATGCATTGTCATCAGCATTCAGCAATATAGGACTTGGCGGATTACCGCTGCTGGTAGGAAAACCGGCAGAACGTCCCAATACACCTGATCCCAGGCTGGCATACTGAATATTTACATCTCCTCCACTCGCCACCCGTGAGAAGGTAAGCTGTAAACCCAGCGCATTAAACCGGGCGATGGCCACATCCGCAGCAGCACCATAACCAACAGGTAGGTTTGTTACAGAAATAGTGATCACACGTGGTAATCCGGTGATCACGTTATGGGTGCGGTATTGCTCGCTCTGCGCTACCCGCATGGTAGGAGAAACCGGCTGCTCCGCCAGTGCCGCTGTTGATAAAAAGATATCCCCTTCCACCACATAACCGCCTTCCACTTTTTTTACATCCCGGGTACTGAAGCCCTGGGCTTTTATTTTACTTAATACAGCTGCAGGGATATCTGCGGAAGTAGTGGCGGCAACTTTTTCTTCTTTTTTACAGGATTGAATGCATACGAAACAAGAAATCAGCATCACGCATAGCAGCGTTGTAGCAAAATACTTCATGTAAATGAGTGTTTAAATGATGAATAAAATCCTGGCTGATATATTTAGTCCGGATTGAGTAGGAACGAACAACCGTATGTCCGGCACAGCAAATCGGTATAGGTATATTTTATGACAGGTTAACGCTATAGTAACAAATGTAGCCGTACCAACTGCAGTAAATCCGCAGTGTTCCGATCAATCAGTGATACATAAAAATGCCGGCTCACATGCATATGAGCCGGCTGCTATTTTCTTTTTACAGAACAGCTTAGTCCATGACACGTTTCAGTATAATCGCCAGTTTATCTGTAGATTCGCCCAGGTCCAATGTGGGATTTCTGCCGGTATCTTTGATGATGGTGATCGTATTCGCTTGTTGGTTAAACCGTAGTATTTTCTCCAGTTTTATTTTAGAAGTTTTATCACTCGCGGTGAAAAGCAATTGTTTATTGGTGATATACAAGGTGCCCGTTTGAATAAGAGTGGGTTGAGACATGCCTCTCCCTATTGACCGGTCCTCATACCAACGCACCCCCGTGCACCTGAAATAACAGGTTTCCTGTTGAGGCAGATCTATATCCGGTGTAATACCCGGTAACGGCTCATGCTCCAGCCGCCAGCAGCTTTCAGCGTCATCCAGCTGTTGCCTGATAGCGCGATCCTGTAAAATATCTACATCCAGTTTTCTGGCCAGCACGAGCAGGTCCATCTTATTGTTGGGGGAAAGTCGCTTACTTTCAACAGCCCGTTGCAGTTGTTTACCAACGTATTCCTGCCGGATCTCCAGGCTGAGCTGCCTCGCCCGGTCTATCGGAAATTGCAGGTTACTGGCAATGGTCTGTAGTTTTTGTTGATCGTTGATAGTATAGCTACCATCTCTGATGATACTTTTAACGGCCTCCCGAAAATATTTTTCTCCGATCCTGAGATGAAATAATCCAATCTCGTTATCACTCAATTTAAGCAAGGACTGTAAATGCGTCAGCTTCCTGCCGGCAAAATGTTCCGGTGCGCAACGATCCAGGGAAAACTGCAGGTATACCGCATAAAACTCCTGCATATTCAGGGTAAAAGTCCGATATAGATTGACGTTATATCTATGCTCAATTTCAACAATGGCAGCTTGCGTAAGCTGATCAACAGAAACAGTAGCCAGTAAATTATTTACTTCTATTAATGCATTTTCTTCGATTCGTTGCCGGAATAGTTTTCTGAAAAAACCCGGGCGTTTCAAAGGGATTACCTGAAATGGACTATGTTGCATGCTACTCGTATTTTCTGTAGGTTTCATAAACCGGGTCATTCCAATTACATACCCCGCCATGCGAGGAACAGGCGCCCCTTCCTTTGGCGTTGGAAGTACTACCATCGCAGCACCGGGTTACATAACCAATGACCCTTTTACGTTCCGGATTAATTTTATCATGATACTTTTCAGCGTCCTGACTACCTGTCTTCATCGCCTGGCGCAGATCACGCACCGCTTCTTCCGGCGCGCCTGTTTTGTCGTAGCACAAGGCCCTGTTGTATAACAAGCTGACATCTTCCGGCGCCTGAGCGAGTAAATCAGTCAGCGCTGTTATCGCGGGTTTATACTGACCTGCTTTGACTAATTTTAAGGTAATGTCTTTGTCAATATCAAACTTAATCACCTGCACCTGTTGCTTTTCCTCCGGACTCTCTGCCATTGAAAAAGATTTCGCCAGCATGTCGCCCGCCTCTGTCGCAGCAAGTTTTCCTGTTGTTTGTTTTTCTTTTAACAAAGCAAGATAATTACGTAAACTATCTCTCCGGATACTGTCTTTTGCATGGATAACAGCTTGCTCCTGTTGTTGCCGTTGCGCCACCACCTGTCGCTCACCTGCTACTTTTGCATCTACTTTGCTATAATAAGTTACCAGACCCAAAAACGGGACTAATAATATGGCGTATGTGATACGCCTGACAGCAGGTGTATAGTCAAATTGCAATTTGCGGGATATCCATGGATAGGCTGCCGGGAGTAGTCCTATTCCCATAAGGCCAGACAACAACGCCAGTAAGGGATGCGGGATGGAACCCAGCGCAAATAAAAAGAATATGCCCGCCAGCAGGTTACCTGTTATTTTGGTGACGACACTGACATTAGAACGATTAGATGTACCGGCTTTAAAGTAATCAGGTAGTACTTTCGCATTTGAGGGAATAATATCTGCTATGTATTTCATGGATCAAAAGGGTTGCGGTTTTCATATAACGAAAATATATACTGAAAGATAAATAAAATATTTATTCCCCTGACAATAAACTGTAGGGGAATAAATAAGCACCTCAATGTTGTTATATATTTAAGGTCGGAGCGATCGGTATACATTATATCATCAACCCATATCCGCTCATCTGGCATAACAAACAATATACACCACTCATAAAAACAGGGGAAGCAGTTTACGAAATCCTTTACAGTTAATCATCTCACACAACTATTCCTGGTAAAAATCTGTTGCTCAAAGATGATAATCCCACACCTGTCTTTAAAGATAAGTCGCGACAAAATCTTTCGTATATGCCTTAATGATATCCCGCACATTGCTGAATGCAGCCATGATTTCCGCTTCCGTTCCTGTTGCTTTCGCCGGGTCCGGAAAGTTTTCATGTAGTTTTTTTGCGGAAGATGGGAAGAAAGGACATCGCTCTTTGGCATGATCGCATACCGTAATGACGTAGTCGAAATCAATTCCCTGGTATTCGTTGATATGATTGGAGGTATGTTGGGTGATATCGATACCGTCTGCTGCCATAGTGGCTATCGCACGGGGATTCACACCATGGGTTTCCACACCGGCGCTATAAATAACGGCTTTATCGCCGGCAAAATATCGCAGATAACCTTCTGCAATCTGACTCCGGCAGCTGTTGCCGGTGCAAAGGACTAATACTTTTTTCATAGGTTGTTTTTAGCGATCGTTGTTGATGGAGTGACGGTAATAGCTGTTGCCGGATACCAGCGCTTGCGCAACCATCCGGCCACCTGTACCAGGGCAATCAATGCCGGTACTTCCACCAGCGGACCAATAACGCCGGCAAAGGCTTGTCCGGAGTTGATTCCGAATACACCGATGGCTACAGCAATCGCCAGTTCAAAATTGTTGCCGGCTGCCGTAAAGGCCATGGCTGCATTTTGCGGATAATCCACGCCGGCCATCTTACCCAGCACGAAACTCAACAGGAACATCAGCACAAAATAGATGACCAGCGGAATGGCAATACGTACAACGTCCATCGGTAACTGTACAATCAGTTCTCCTTTGAGGCTGAACATCACCACAATGGTAAACAGTAATGCGATCAGGGTAACCGGAGAGATGAACGGTATAAATTTTTCCTCAAACCACTCCGCTCCTTTTAAGGCAATCAGGCTATACCTGCTGATCATACCTACAGCAAACGGAATCCCCAGGTAGATGGCTGTACTTTGAGCCACCTCTTTCATAGAAACGGTTACCGTCATCCCCTGCAGGCCAAACACCGCCGGCAACCAGGTGATAAACACATACGCATATACGCTGTATAACAATACCTGAAAAATACTATTGAGGGCTACCAGTCCGGCGGCATATTCCCTATTACCAGCTGCCAGTTCATTCCAGACCATCACCATGGCGATACACCGGGCTAATCCAATCAGTATTAAACCGGTCATATAGGCCGGAAATTCCTGTAAAAAAAGTACGGCCAACCCGAACATCAATACCGGACCAATCACCCAATTCAGCAGCAGCGAACGCGTTAATACCCGCTTATTACGAAATACCACCCCGATCTGATCGTACTTCACTTTTGTGAGCGGCGGATACATCATCAGTATTAATCCGGCTGCCAACGGAATGTTGGTGGCACCATATGAAAAGGAATGAATAAAGCCGGCCGATGCCGGGAAAAAGTAACCGATACCAACGCCTGCCGCCATAGCCAGTAAGATCCATAGGGTCAGGTAGCGGTCTAAAAAATTCAGTCTCCTGCGCGATGCCGGATGATCGTGTTGCATAAAAAATAAGTTTCCTGTTAAAGACTGTCCGGGAATCGCCGTAACGGTTCCCGGTTCACTCGTACTGTTAGCTGTGGCGGCCTAACAACAGCCCGGCGGGCAACAGGCAGCTGTGCCCGGCTTTTCCGCATATACCGTGATGCTGTATATCCCCATCCCGCTTTGTCTGAAAGGGATGATTTCATCCGCTGTCAGGTATTGCAACAGGATATCATCCGGTATATGAATGGTTTTTTCCTGTTGAATGGTCAGCTGCTGAAAGCCGGTATCCGCGATCAATGCCAGGTATGCTTCCTTTTGAATAGCGCCGGATATACAGCCGGCGTACATTTCCGCAGCTGCTTTGATTTTATCCGGTAATACGCCATCCAGCACAATGTCTGAGATACTGAAATGCCCCCCTGGTTTCAACACGCGAAAGATTTCCTGCATAACCTGTTGTTTACCAGGTACCAGGTTCAACACGCAGTTACTTACCACCACATCTGCTGTGCCCCCCGCTACGGGCATCTGCTCTATGTCTCCCTCCCGGAACGTCACATTACTAAACTGCAGCTTTGCGGCATTGGCACGGGCTTTTTCAATCATCTCCGGGGTAAAATCAATCCCGATCACTTTTCCTGTTTCACCTGTTGCCTGCCTGGCGACAAAACAATCATTCCCCGCGCCGGAACCCAGGTCTATGACGGTATCCCCCTGCCTGATTTTTGCAAACTGCGTGGGCAGCCCACATCCCAGCCCCAGGTCGGCATCCGGGTTATATCCAGCCAGGTGGCTGTAGTCATCGCTCATGAGGTGATATACCTCGGTGGAACAGGCGCCGGCGCCACAGCATGATGCCGCATTGGTAGCCTTATCCTGTTGCGCAATAACCCCGTATTGTGCTCTTACACTTTCTTTTATTTGTTCATCAGTAGCCATGGGAATAATTCATTGTATAATTGCAATATTGCGATAATAGAAGACAAAAAATTTTTAGCAGCAGGAAGTGATGTCAGCAGCCTCACTAAAGAAGGCTCCCAGTAGCTTACCATACCGGTTCCAGACCTTCGGATTAATACAATAGCAAACACTCGCTCCTTCAATAGTCCCCTGAATCAGGCCTGCTATTTTCAACTCTTTCAGGTGCTGGGAAGTAGTGGCTTGCGCCAACCCCAATTCTTCCACCAGATCACCGCATACGCAGGCATTCTTTTTAACCAGATACTGCAAAATAGCGATCCTGGCAGGGTGTGCCAACGCCTTCGCCATATTGGCCAGTTCATTTTGTTGCTGGGTAAATAAATCCGATTTCGTAGCTCCCATAAATATTACTGCTTTAACACATCGCAATATTACGATTAATAACAACACTAGCAAAAATGATTTTAAAATACGACCGTTCCGGAAAGGTACCCTCCTGTTACCGGACTATATGGTCCGCTTTATTCAACACCACCACCGTATGCCGGCAAACACAGATCAGCTGCTGCTGATCATCTGTAATACGAATATCCCAGACATGGCTCTTGCCGCCGATGTGTAGCGGCGTTGCCTTCGCATGAACAAACCCGCTTCTTACCCCCCGCACATGATTGGCATTGATCTCCATTCCTACACAAAGCTGTTGCACAGGATCAATGATCAAGGTAGAAGCAATACTGCCCACCGTTTCCGCCAACGCCACCGATGCGCCGCCATGCAATATCCCGTACTTCTGCACCGTTCTGCTATCTACCGGCATGCGGGCAACTAAATAATCAACACCTAATTCCGTAAACTCCATACCCAGGTGAGCATTCATGGTAGCCGTACTTTCCTCATTCAATTGTACAAGCGTAATATCAGTTGAATACCAGATAGATTTCATATTTATAACAACATTATTTCTTTGCTGAAAGATATTAAATTTAAATAGTGTATCCATAAATAGCCACATTCCCGCGGGAATCCCCTACTGCAGGCCATTTACATATAGAAAACTGTAACTTCAAAGTAATTCCAACGTTCTTAAATTCAGTCATATGCACGCGCCATCCTATAAGGTCATTATCACACTGACACTTATTATCGCATGTTGTATTACATGCAGGCGGGACGAGGATCCCGCAGTGAAACAAAAGACATTATTCTTTATTGACTACAGAAATCTCGGCGGAGGAAAAGACGGCGTACTGGTCATGGAACTGGATCCGGAGTCGCCCGACTTTGCCAATATCCTTTCCAACACCGAAATTGGCAAAGGTGTATTACCTCACCATCTCTACTTCAACAGAGATGAAAAAAAACTTTTCACAACGGCCCTGGGAGGCGAATACCTCTATGAATTGAAGATGGAATGGAATAAAGACGGTTATCCCATCATCTACCAGGTAAATCCGATTAATACCCACGGCAATCAGGTCGGAGAAGATATTTTCTTTACGAAAAACGGCGAATACTGGGTCACCTTTATGGGTGGCCAGGGCGGCCTGCGCGATGGCAGTGTAGGCGTATTCAATGCCACCACCAATGAACTGATCAAAACGATTAAAGGAAAAGAAGCCGACAACCCGGATAAATTTATTCTATACCCGCATGGTATCTCCATGAATGAAGAAAAGAAACTGGCCATGGTTACCAGCACCATTCACCCGGACCTTACCTCCGGCGTAGGTAACACCTGTACCCTGATAGACATGAACACCTATCAGATCATCAAAACCTACCAGGTGGCCGACAGTGCAAAAGATCTCTCTTCCCCGGTGGAAGTACTATTGCTGCGCAACGAATTCCCTCCCTTTGCGCTGACCAATACCATGCTCGGCGGCGATATCTGGATGGCCTCCTACAATAACCAGCAACACCGGTTTAATCCTTTTCAACGCGTACTGAAAGGAGCGGATATGGGCCTGGGCTGGGCACTGGAATTTTATATCGCGGCAGACAAATTATTGTATGTATCATTTGGCAAGCCGGGCAAAGTACTGGTATTTGACATCAGCCAATTACCACAATTAAAACTGTTGAAAACATTACCGGCCAACAAAGGCGCGCACCACATGGCATTCTTCAAAACAAAATCAGGCCGCTCCGTCGTAGCCATCCAGAATAATCTGCTAAACCTGCCAGACCTCAATGCCGGCACCATTGATCTCGTGGATGTGAATACCGGCGAAATGCTGGGCCGCGTAGATATGCGGAATAAATACGGTCTTTTACCGGAATCAATAGAAGGTACATTGGGAAGCGCACATTATATGCATCATTAGCCAACAGGCATCGCCCCGCTCATCCAACACCCTTTTATCCGTATCAATTTTACAGTAGCTTTATGATATCAGTAGTTTATAAAACGATATCATGAAAATACTCGTCATTGGCGCCAGCGGAACAATCGGCCGGAAATTAGTACCGGCGCTGTCATCCACAGATACTATCATCACCGCCGGCAGAAACAGCGGCGATATTCGTGTAGACGTTACCGATGCAACAGCTATCCGTCAACTGTTTCAGGAGGTGAAAGGGATAGATGCCTGCATTTGTATTGCAGCCTCCGGCCCTCTTGATAATTTTTCCACGCTGACGGAAAAACAACTACTCGCCGATATGCAGGGAAAACTGTTCGGACAAATTAACCTGGTATTGATCGGGCAACATTATTTAAACGACAACGGTTCCTTTACACTCACCAGCGGCATCTTCGCTGATATCCCCTACAAGGGCGTAACCGGCGGCGCCATTGTAAGCGGGGGCTTGCATAGTTTTGTATTAAATGCCGCCATTGAACTGCCGCGGGGCCTTCGCATCAATGTAGTAAGTCCGGGTATGGTGGAAGATTCCGCCAAAGATTTCGGTCATTTATTTCCCGGCTTACAACCCGTATCCATGCAGGCTATCACCGATGCCTACCGGAAAAGCATATACGAAAACAACACAGGCCAGCTCATCAAAGTGTATTAACAGCTATTTTTTTCAGGAAGATGATATCCAAAAAAGCGCGCTGTTGTGAATATGCTCACAACAGCGCGCTTTTTATCTATTAGCAGTACTGGTTAATCTCAACCGGCACTTACTCCCGATCGTTGCGGCGCCGCCTTCTTTTTCTTGCGGCCACGCCCCCACCAGATAATAAAGCCGGTGATCGGCAAACTGGTGCAAATAAGTCCGGCCACGAAGGTCACAAACTTACCCAGCTGTCCTCTCCATACGCCCATGTGCAGCGTCCAGTTGATGTTATCGATCACTTCTGCCCGCTCATGCTGCGGTGGTATAGCCAGTGAAGCACCACTGTATTTATCAATCACTTTCAGGTGTGCCCCTTCGGCACTTTTCAAGCCCATTTTACGGGCCACCCACATGGTATAATAACCGGAAGAATCCCAGTCATACAGCGCCAACTCCGCGGCGCGGGCATCCGGATGCTGCCGGAACATCTCCCCGATCGTCTGGTTCACATCTGCCTGCTGCCGCCCTGCCTGATACCCTGGCAGGGATGCTTCCCATTCATGCATTTCTCTGCCTCCAAATGTTTTGCTGGTCATATCCATCAATGGTTCAAAGGCGATCAATAATCCTGTTATGGTCAGTACCAGCGCCGGCAACAGCGAATAAAATCCAGGTACGTTATGCAGGTCATAGTTCAATCGTTTGAAGGTAGCTTTCCATTTAATCGTAAAGCTGGCCTCCCGGGTGCGCTGAGTCCATTTCGCCGGCCACCATAAAACCAATCCGGTGATCAGCTCTATCAGAAAGATAATCGTGGCAATATCCACAATCCATATGCCCGGATCATGCAACAACAAAGAGGAATGCAGATGCGCCATGATATAAAAGAAGTGGGCGAAACCATCATCCTTCAATACCACACCTGAATAAGGATCTACATACACCATGCTCAATCCTTTCTCATCACTGAACATCCGGAATTTTACCGTGCGCTCCGGATCTTTAAAAGACGTCATGAGCACCGGCGCTTCCCTTTCAGGAAACGCCAGCTGTATATTTTTCAGCAACGTGTCTACCGGCAGGCGGTTGTCTTTTACTTCCTTTACATACAAGGATTTGCCGGCAGACAGGTCCAGCAGTTCATCGCAATAAACAATGACAGTCCCTGTAAATGCTACAAACACCACGATAAGGCCGGAAGAGATGCCCAGCCACAGGTGCAGCCATGCATTGATCCTGCTGAGCAGTGACTTTTCTTTTTTACGGGTCGTTTTCTTTTTAGCTTCCATATCATTTTATCAGCAGTACATCAGAATTTATAGGAAACGCTGGCCAGCAGTTCCCGCGGCTTTTGTGGTTGTCCGTAGAAGTTCCAGTACCGGAGGTTGGTTACGTTGTTTACCTTCAGGCTGATGCGGTATTTCGGTTGGTCATAAAACAACGTACCGTTCATTGTGGTAAAGGAAGGCACACCGAATTTTTCATCCGTATCGAAAAATACCTTGTCGGCATAATTCGCACCCAGCCCGATACCCAGGCCTTGCATACGGCCATCCATGAAACGGTAGCTTACCCAGATATTCGCCACGTTCCGGGGCGTCCAGGGAGCGCGTTTACCTTGCTGCTCTTCCACATCACGGATGTATTTATTGTCGTTGTAACCATATCCCGCTACCAGGTTCAAACCACGTATCGGGTTGGCAATAATATCGATGTCGATTCCTTTGCTATCCTGTGCGCCTTCCTGTACAGAAGTACCATCATTCAGGTCCATTACTTTATCCTTTACCCGGATATCATAATAGCTGAGGGTACTGCTCAATTTACCATCCAGCAGATCCAGTTTCACACCGGCTTCCCACTGGTTGGCCTGTTCCGGTTTCCAGTAGCTGTATTGCATGGTATTGTAGTTCATAGACGGCGCCGGATTGGTAAAACCATTGAGGTAGTTGGCAAAAACCGCTATCTTATCTTTTACAGGCTGATATACCAGTCCCAGTTTAGGAGCGAACTGTGTTTGTTTGCTGCCGTTTTCCAGGCTGATACCGTTGGTACGGATAGGCAGACTCTCATACCAGTCTACCCGCAAGCTGGCCATCGCCATGAGCTTATCGGTGATGTTCACTACATCCGATGCATACACGCCGTAGGTTCTTTCGCCGCTGAGATCATTGTCTGACGGTACATCCGACTGATTCCTGATGGCTGCAATACGGGCCTTTGTAATAGGCGCCCAGGCAGCATCGCGGATGGCAATGGTATCATAAGGTAATAAGTAAGGCATCATGCTTTGTACCCTTTCGTTGCGGGCAAAATAATCCAGCCCTACCACCAAACGATTCCGCACATTACCTATCTTGAAATCACCCGTAAAATTCTGTTGCAGGTTATCGGTATTGATATCATAGTTTTCGAAAATCCGGAATTGCCGGCGGATCTGCTGGTCGTTGATGAAAGCCGGCACAAAGAAGATCGCCTGCTTTTCTGCGGAATGACCATGCTGATAGCTGGTTCTGGAAGTCCAGTGTTCAGAGAGTTTATATTCTATTTCTGCATAGGTATTCACCATCGTACGGGGAACACCAATGTCATCGCTGGAGAGCGAACGCCGGGTATCCATGTGCAGATCCGCCACACTCTTTACGGTAAGCCCGTCACCAGGGCGGATAAAGGCGTTCAGGTTCTTATCTGCCTTGGTTATATCCGCATCAAAACGCACGGTAGTACGTTCGTTGGGTTTGAAAGCCAGGCTCACGGCGCCGCCAAAGCTACGCAGGTAGCCATAGTCCTGGAAACTGCTCTGACTGTGTCCGAATGCATTCACCCGGGCCAGTGCAGTGCGTTCCTTATTCAGGGGTGTATTAATATCTACCGCCAAACGGTTCAATCCCCAGCTGCCGGTAGTATAATTCACTTCTCCACGGAAGCTCTCAAAAGGCTTTTTGGTGACATTATTCACCACACCGCCATAACGCACCATCGGACCACCAAACAAAGTTCCGGAAGGCCCTTTCAGGATCTCTACCTGCTCAATATTAAAGATGTCTGTCTGCAGACGGGAGTCTGTAGCCAGACCATTGCGGAAGGTCGACTGGGAAGAAAACCCGCGCATATAGATATCATTGTTACTTTCATTTACACCATTGTTCACAACTGCCGCCGGTACACTGATCAGGGCGGAATTGTAATCAATGGCTACCTGTTCCTGTATCAATTCTTTGCGGATAACACTGTAGGTCTGCGGATTTTCCAGGTTGCCCAGTGGCATCCTGGCGGCAGTAGCAGACTGCTTATTGGCGAATTTATTCTTTTGTATATCCGCTACCACTACTTCCCGCAACCGGTGCAGGGAGGCTTCAATACGCAGGCTGCCTGCATCGGTAGTGCTGCCGCTCTTTATAGCTACCGCTTTCTCCGTCACAATATAACCGGCATAGGTAACAAGGAGGGTATATTGTCCGGCCGGTACATCAAAACTAAAGTGTCCTTTTTCGTCCGTCATCATACCATAGCGGGTATCTTTCATCAGTACGGAAGCAAAAGCCAGGGGCGCATTATCAGCAGTGCTGACGCTTCCTGCCACACTACCGGTACGTGTTTGCGCGGATAGTCCCAACGCGGATAAGCATAGCAGCAATAAGGTTAAAAGGCTGGTACGGTGTCTCAACATAGTTTATTGATTGATTAATAATTGCAGATTCGGCCGGCACAACACAACTCCCGTTGTTCCGATCCGGATATGACAGTAAAGCATGAAATGCAGGTTTCCGGAAATAGCAGTACACGGCTGTTATACAACAGGTATGCTGACTGCTTCCTGTGTGTTTCGTTATAAAAAATGTTGCACGATCTAATGGAGTACATCCTGCTGACAAAAAGGGGCTTTCGGTACCGTATGCTGACAAGTTAGGGATGCTTTCATACTAGTTGTTACTTTTAAATGAGGCCGCAAAGCTACCGGGCAGAACAATATTTCGTTGCTCAAAACGGGAAATTTAATTACGCAAAGCGTAATATTCTGAAAGATAGAATCATCCGGATAGTTGCTGACAGCCTGCATATAACCGGCTCCCCTGTATCTCCGGTACATGTACCCGCATGGCAGTAATGGGGGGAAATTTGTCATTGCCGACAATATCCGGGTTCCCTATCTTTGCAGCATGAGAAAGCGCTTAGTGGTTATAGTAGCGATGCCGGACGGATTATCGCTGGACGTGACAGGGCCGGCAGATGTATTCTCCTGCACAAACAGGATACTGGCGGAAAAGGGGGAAAAATCAGCCACAGATGGTTACCGCATTATGATTGTCTCCCCGGTGGCAGAGCGGCATATTATTATGCAAAGCGGCTTATCTATTACCTGCGAGCAAAGCATCGATCAGCTCCATGAACCGATTGATACCTTAGTGATCGGTGGCTTCTCCGCTCATCATAACTGGTCTGCCTACCCGCTGCTGACACAATGGTTGCAACAACAGCTCTCCCACATACGCCGTGTTTGTTCCGTTTGTATAGGCGCTTTTGTATTAGGCGAATCCGGCTTACTTGCCGGCAGACAGGCTACTACCCACTGGAATTTTTGTAAAGAACTGCAGGATAATTACGATAACATACAAGTAGATTTTACGTCCATCTTTGTAAAAGATGGCAATATCTATACGTCGGCCGGCGCTTCTACCGGCATCGATCTTTCGCTGGCTTTGGTGGAAGAAGATTATGGCCGGGACATATCTTTATTCGTGGCACAAACGCTGGTACTTTATCTCCGCAGGCCCGGTAATCAGGCGCAGTTCAGCAGCCTGCTCACCCAGCAGCTATCCAGCAAAAAAACATTGCGCGAATTACAACAGTGGATCGCCGACAACCTGCAGGAAAACCTGGATGTAGCTGTTTTAGCAGCGAAGATCGCGATGAGCCCCAGAAATTTCGCCCGTGTATTTTTAAGCGAAACAGGCCTCACTCCCGCTAAATATGTAACCCGGTTAAGGATAGAGTCTTCCAAAAGATACCTGGAAGAAACCAGCCTTTCACTGGATGAAATAGCCACTGCCTGCGGCTTTGGCAGCCCGGAAACCATGCGCCGGATCTTTCTGCGCCATATGGATATCGGCCCGTTTCAATACCGCAGCTTATTCCGTAAGGTATAAGGGACGTTTATAAAGTCCTGTTCCATATTATTTTTTTACTTTTTAATCCGTTTGATTTATGAAAATGATCGCTCCATTTTTAATGGTACTGGCTATGCTATGCTCCACCACGATACAGGCACAAAACACAGCTTTTAAATTTGAGAAGGGAAAAAAGATCAAGGTGGCTTTTCTGGTATATGATCAGGTAGAAGCATTGGACCTGAATGGCCCGGTAGACATCCTCACCAAAGCCAATACCATGGATCCCGTGTATCAGCTCTACACAGTAGCGCTCACCCAGGAACCGCTGTTCATGGAAGGCAATACCATCAAAATGATACCGACCTATAGTATCGCCAATGCGCCGCAGGCAGATATCCTGATCATTCCAGGCTCTGAACCAGGTAATGTGGCGGCTTTATGCGCCGCTCATCCGGAACTGCTGCAATGGATTCAGCAACAAAGTCAGACGGCCCAGGTGACCATGTCTGTTTGTACCGGCGGACTCATTTTATCTGCAGCCGGCTTATTGGATGGAAAAGCTGCCACCACCCATTTCATGGTACAGGATCTGCTGAAAAAAAATCCGGCGGTAAAAGTGCGTGAAGGCGTACGTTATGTAGAGGATGGAAAAATACTGACCACTGCCGGTATTACTTCCGGCTTCGATGGCGCCCTGCATCTGGTAGAACAAATCAATGGTAAACAGATCGCCGACAAAATAGCCCGCATATTGATATATAACCGTAATGGAGATATGCGTTTTATGCAGACAGCTGAAAAAAAATAAACGACGATACGGTTGCTATTATTCCACATAGTAATAAGCATAAAAAAGATGCACGTTTGTGCATCTTTTTTTTATGTAACTGCCATTACCACACTACCTGGCGGTCTACCTCCCCCGTTATTGCATGTGCCCGCTCCCAAAAATCAACAGCACTAACCCTCATGAATAAACGTAGATAGCAATAGCAGCATACTTTTGAATGCATCATCAGCTGATCATCATGTGTATTTTAACAAATTATTAAATATCAAAAGAAAGATATCCCGTTTCAATTTCACTAACATTGCAACCGATTGACGCGATTGCATCGCACTACAACTGACACTTTTCCCTCCTGCTGATTGTTCACTTTAGCGCAGCAGTACCCCACATGTGTGTAGCCGGTTTAACCGCTACCATGAAACGCTTTGTTACCTGATGCTGTTATTTACCCAGGCAATGATGACATATATAAACCGATAAACGTAGCACTATGAGCATTAAAAGATTACTTGTTATGATGAGCGCAACACTGTTATTTGCATGCCAGAAAGAAAACCTCCAGGACCCGGCTGTGTACAAATGGGAAAGACAACTAATCCTGGTGTCCCACCTGAATATCACAGGTATACCGGATATTTCACGCAGCAATTACAACAATACGTTTCCCCCCAACACCTTTCCCAACAATGATTACCGCTCCCGTGAAATCGTGGTGCAAAGAGATGTCGTTCGTTATACCATGGCGCAGATGGCACAGGAAAGAGACAGCATACAGGCTGTTTCCAATGGCATCAGAAGGTATAAATACATCCGGATATAAATCGCATTGATCAACAAACCCAGATAATGAAAATACATAACAACAGCCGTGCTATCTGTCGCCTTGCGGCAGGTATCGCTCTGCTATGCTGCACCCTGCAGGTAGCTGCCCAGGACAAAAAAATAGCGGCATTAACAAAAGAAGCGCTGCTAACCGACTTCGACCTGATCGTAAATATATTAAAGCAACAACACCCTAATCTGTATAAATTCACCGACTCCGTCAGCTTTGCACATCAGACAGATTCACTTCGGAAAGTGATTGCCCAACAACCTACGTTGATTAATTTCCTGCAACACCTCCCTAACTACCTCGTGAAAGATGTGCACCTGTCATTAAATCTGTCGGATGATTATGAAAAGGAACTGAATGCGACGTTACAATACTTTCCTTATCCGGTCGTCATCGAACGGGATCGCGTATTCATTAACATAAAGGGAGCAGCCATCCCTTATGGTACAGAACTGATCAGCATCAATAACATACCTGTTAAAAAGGTGTTGGATGAATTGGCTGTACACGCGTATAGTGATGGGTATATTACTACCGGTACCGACAGGATTGCCCGCAACTTTCAGTTTTATTTCAGTTTGCATACCCAGAAAAATCAGCCGTATCAGGTAGCATACAAGGAAACCGGCACGAATAAAACCAGGCAGATCACCTTGCCAGCGGTAGATCCTACCACTGCATATCATGCCACCAGCCAGGCGGTACTGCCGGTAAATGTATTACAACGCGCCTATCATATTTATGATAACTTCTTTGATGCCTCACAGACAGGATTACTGACGGTGAATACTTTTTCCCTGAACGAATCAGCAGCCTATAAGGAGTTCAGTCAATTCTTCCGGGAGGTAAACAAACGGCAATACAAACAGGTGATCATCGATATACGTAACAATGGCGGTGGTAATCCGGCCATAGCGGCACTGCTCTACTCTTTCCTCGCGAAAGCCCCTTTCCGCAATGTCTATAACTATCGTACAAAAACAATCTCCATCAGCTACCCGGAATACGCCACGGATGATAACAACCGCCGGTATTCCGAGGAAGATATACGGAGTGATAAGAACTTTTATTATCAGCGTTTTGATAAAGACAGTACCGGATTTTATGTGGGCAACAATCGTTTGAAAGAAGGATTGCTGGAGGATTTCCCACCGGATAAAGACGCCTTTCATGGAGACGTGTATATACTTACCGGTGGCGGCACCGTATCGGCCGCTACTTATTTCGCCTCCCTGGTACAAAAGAATCAACGGGGTACCATCATCGGTAAAGAAACCGGCAGCGGCGTAGCCGCTACCACTGCCGCCTGGTTTATTACCTATCTGCTACCCGGCACCCAAAGCCGGCTTAGTATTCCCCGGGCTGAATTGTATTTCTTTAACGCTACCACCGACAATGGCCATGGTATCCTTCCCGACCAGGAAGTACCCTTATCTTCCTTTATCCGGTATATGCAGGCAGGAAAAGATCCTGAACTGAGTTATACCCTGGAAGTATTGCGTAAACAATAGAAAAGGATGTCCGGCGGAACACCTACCGCCGGACATCTTTTTAAACGGACCTGACAGTTATCCGCCATCCCTATGCAAACACCTGATGCCTGCTCTTTTTACATCGTTCTTCGCTAAAAAATTTCCCGCCATCACAGAGTCCTGAAAATCCCGTAAATTAAAAGATGGAAAATAAGATACACTTAGGACTGATCCGGGAAGAAAAGCAACCATACGATAACCGGGTAGCTTTCAACCCCAAACAATGCCAGTGGATCATGCAGCATTATCCACAGGTGCAGATATATGTACAACCCTCCTCCCACCGGTGTTTCCGGGATGAAGAATACCAAAGGGCCGGCATACCGCTCCAGGAGGATCTCTCCCACTGCTCCCTGTTGCTTGGTATCAAAGAAGTACCGGCAGATAAACTGATGGCCGGCAAAACCTATCTGTTCTTTAGCCATACTAAAAAAAAGCAGCCGCATAACCGGCATATGCTGCAAACCATCCTGGAAAAAAAGATTACCCTGATTGACTACGAATGCCTCGTTCATCCGGACGGACAGCGTATCCTGGGCTTTGGCTTTTTTGCCGGCGTAGTGGGCGCGCATAACGGTCTGCAGGCCTTTGGCAGGAAAACCGGCAGTTTTACCCTCCAGCCCGTACATACCTGCCACGACTTCCAGGAACTGATTGCGCAATACTTCGGCATCAAACTGCCACCGATGAAAATCGTGCTGACCGGATCGGGCCGCGTAGCAGCCGGCGTACTGGAAATTATGGGCCTGCTGGGTATCAAATACCTCCCACCGGAAGAATACCTCGTTAATCAATATACCTATCCCGTATATACGCAGTTGAAAGCGGGAGAACTCTATCTCCGTAAAAACGATAAAAGCTATAGCAGGGCAGACTTCCACGCCCATCCGGAACAATATGAATGCAGGTTCCTACCGTATGTAACGGTAAGTGATGTGCTGATGAATGGCATCTATTGGGACCACAATATTCCGCCCCTGTTTACGCCTGCCGACCTGCGTAAAGATAATTTCCGGCTGCAGGTGATTGCCGATATCACAGATGATACCCACGGGTCTGTTCCCTGCAACCTGGGCGATAGTACCATTGAAGATCCTGTATATGGTGTGGTCAAAGCTACGATGACCCAAACAGGGCCTTATCTGCCGGATACGGTGGATATGATGTGTGTCAGCAACCTGCCTAATGAACTGCCCCGCGATGCCTCGCAGTACTTCGGCGATCAGCTGATGAAATATGTATTTGAAGCATTATTACAACCACCGGATGACATGATTACCATGGCCACCATTGCCCGGGAGGGGCAGCTGACAGAAAGATTTTCCTATCTCACAGATTATGTAAATGAAGCTACCTCAGAGATATAAATAATAGGGCTGCAACAAATCGACAAACGCAGTCGTATATACGTTGCCGGTGTCATAGATCGCCAGTTCAGATGTGGTGAGCGGCTGCGGTGTTTTTCCGAAGATACCGACTGTCCGGAAAAAACCATGTTGTACACTTTGCCGGATATATACAACATCCTGCAAATAATATCCAGCCGTCAAAGCCAGGTCTTGAAAGGTTTCAAACTGTATATAGGGTAACAATACGGATACCTGTCCGTCTGGCAACAACAGCCGGTCGATAGCTGCCAGCAGTTCGCGGTAGCTGAGACTGGTGGCGTGCATAGCCTGGTCTTTCTGTGCCTGTCCGCTTTTCAGGGCTGTTTCGTAAAATGGCGGATTGGTGATGATAAAATCATAAGGCGTGGCAGGTACCATTTTTCGTATATCCTGCTGGGTTAGTTGCAAGCGGCCGGCCCAGGGAGACGCGCTAAAATTAGCAGTCGCCTGCTGCGCTGCCGCCGGGTCCAGCTCTACGGCAGTAATGCCTGCGCTAAGCTGTTGCGCCAGCATCAGGCTCAGTAAGCCGGTACCGGCACCTATATCCAGTATAGCCGGTACCGTTAGTCGGTGGTTCACCAGGTACCTGGCCGTATAGGCGCCCTGTATACAGGCGTCTGTACATACTTTCATGGCACATTGTCCCTGATGAACCGTAAACTGCTTAAACTGAAAAAAAGTATTCGCCATATTATTTTGTGTCAATCGCTACCGACAGGTTAGGCATCCGCAGGTGACGGTGTACAGACACCGGGTGCGCCTGACGGATCTCACAGGTCTGTGTTTTCGCGCCCCCCTCCGTATGGATGGTCAACGGCTGCGTATACATCACCTGAGATACATTACGCTGAATAGCCCATGGTGATTGTTTCGCAAACCGGTTGTAAAACTTCACCAGCAACTGGTTCTTACCTTGTTTAAAGGATAACAGCAGTACTTCCGATTGGGTAGCGCCGCGTTCCGGATTATTATGAATCGTTTGTTCTTCGCCATTCAGGTATACGGCAATGCCATCTCCACTGGTAAAGCCTACCAGATAGCTGCCCGCCTGCGGCGCTGTTATTTCCTGTAACATATACCAGGCTTTGTCATGACCCGCATCAAAGGTATGCGTCTCATCATTTTTCCACTCCGGATGTTGTTGCCAGGTAGTAGCTTTTACATCTGTCCACGGACGGGTTACATCAATATCTTTCAACGAGCCGGCAACGCCATCAATACCTCCGCGGAAAGGACCTGCCGCATAGATTGGTCCCCACTGCAGACTAGCCGGATTATTCTGTAACGTATAGGCAGTACCGTTATTGAGCAATACTTCTTCTGTACGCCCGTTGAGTGTCAGGAGTATACTCCTTCCTTTTTCAGCTTCGCTATAGGTTAGTTTCAACGCGGCAGAACGGGGAGTTGTAAAGGCCCAACGATTACCCACCCGACTACGGTAATAACTGTTATAGTCGATACCGGAGAAGCTGAATAACGGCGTAGCGTTATGCTGGTTCAGCACCCGGGCATTCGCTAAAAGATGTATAGGGGTAATATTTACCGCTTCTTTAAAACGCAGCGCCAGTACAGTAATTTGTTTGCTGGTGGTACGGAAACCTGCCGGCAGCCGCACCGTAGTACCAGTAGCTGTTTGCCGGATATCGCACTGCAGTTTTTTACCATTGTCCAGGATGGTGATACCGCTTATTTTGTTATGTAATCCTGGCAGGTCAATCACGCCATTTTCAGGTGCTTGCAGCAGATGCAGGAATAAGGTACCTGGTTTGGCGGTTACTTCGCCCCAGGTAAAAGTGGTATCAAACGGATTGGCGGCGGCGCCGTAAATAGCATCGCCATTACGTTTCAGCCATTGGCCATTCAGCAGCAACACTTCTTTTTCAAAATCCACCACACTCCCATCGCCACGCGGTCCTATGTTCAGCAGGTAATTACCGCCGCGGCTCACTACTTTTATCAATCCGGTTAACTTCTCATAGGCTTTATCGGCAGCGGGGCCATGTTCCTGCCAGCTGCGATAGCCCCAGGTTTCATCATATACCGAAGCCGGTGTTTGCCACGGAGCAGCAATTTTGTAATCCGGATACTGGTTATCTCCCATCACACAGAAATCACCGGCATCATTGCCCAAACGGCCACTTACCATACAACCCGGCTGCAGCTGATGTACCAGCTCCGCCAGTTCATTGCTTTGCTGCGCGGTGAGGGAGCCCATGTCAAACCAGATTTCAGATACCGGACCATAATGCGTCAGCAATTCTGTTACCTGTTCTTTATTAAATTGATGATGTTCCGGTGTGATTGGATCGCTGTTGCTGCTCGAAATCGGATAAGCCTGTGGAAAATGCCAGTCGATCAGGGAAAAATACAAACCGAATTTCAAACCATGCCGTTTACAGGCATCTGCCAGTTCTTTCAGCACATCCCGTTTAAATGGGGTGGCATCCACCACATTATAATCGGTATAGGCAGAGTGGAACATACAAAATCCATCATGGTGTTTGGAAGTCATCACCACCGATTTCATACCGGCTGCTTTGGCCAGCAATACAATGGAGTCGGCATTCCACAGCTCCGGCCGGAAACGGTTGGCAACCGCGCCATATACGTCGCTGTAAATACCCGCATGGGATTGTATCTGTTCACTATAGCCACGGGTAACGGGTTTACCGTCCCATACGCCGCCCAGGGTGGAATAGATCGCGCCCCAGTGAATGAACATGGAATACTTCTGATTTTTCCAGTCGGTACGCGCCTGGGTTTCCTGTGCATAGCCTGATTCCAGCACAGCCAGCAAACCTATCAACACGATAAATATCTTCTTCATAAACTAAATTGGAATTTCAAGAAAGGGATAAATCTAGTCCTATTACCTGACGGACAGGCATAGTAAATTATCATTTATTACATTGAAATTATCGGTCTGTTTAAAATACCGCCCGGGCGCTGGGTACTGCATCCAGGGAAACAAATTCGCCGGCCAGGTATTTATAATAAGCCGTGATGGCAATCATGCCGGCATTATCGGTACAATATTCAAACCGGGGAATAAAAGTACGCCAGTTATGTTTGGCGCCATAGGTTGCCAACGCACTGCGCAGACCACTGTTGGCACTTACACCGCCGGCAATGGCAATATCCCGGATGCCGGTTTCCTGAGAAGCCTTTACCAGCTTATTCAGCAGGATACTGACAATACGTTGCTGAATAGAAGCACAGATATCAGGCAGATGTTGGGAGATAAATGCCGGATCTTTCTGCTGATTCTCCTGGATAAAATACAGAATCGCTGTTTTTAATCCGCTGAAACTAAAGTTCAGATCGGGTATACGGGGTTCCGGAAATTTAAAGCGGGTAGCATCTCCTTCTTTCGCATATTTATCTATCAAAGGTCCGCCGGGATAAGGCAGCCCCAGTAACTTGGCGCTTTTATCGAAGGCCTCTCCGGCTGCATCGTCGAGGGTTTCGCCGATCACCCGCATCTGCAGCGGACTTTCACACAATACAATTTGCGTGTGCCCACCTGATACGGTCAAACAAAGGAAAGGGAAATCCGGTTTGGGGTCGTCAATAAAATTAGCCAGCACGTGTGCCTGCATGTGATGTACACCAATCAGGGGTATATTTAGAGCCATTGCCATGGATTTGGCAAAACAGCTGCCTACCAGCAAAGAGCCGATCAGGCCGGGAGACTGGGTAAATGCAATCGCACTCAGCTCTTCCTGTTTCACACCTGCTGCACGCAGGGCAATATCCACTACCGGTACAATATTCTCCTGGTGCGCGCGGGAAGCCAGTTCCGGAATGACGCCCCCATACTGTTCATGCACGGATTGATTGGCAATGTGATTGGAGAGAATTTTCCCATCCACAAGTACCGCTGCTCCTGTATCATCACAGGATGATTCTATAGCTAAAATTCTGACAGACATAAGCTGCAAAAATAAACAAAAAAGGCGGGAATACTCCCGCCTGTTCTGCTTGCTGCTGATACAGCCATTATTTTACTTCCTGTATACATTCAATCCGCACTGTTTTTCCTCCCATACAAGCGGTCATATGATCTGTTAATTCCGTATAGTCAAATTTCACCTGTTGTCCGGCTTTGAGTGCAAAGCCTGGTGTGGCAAATTCCACAGGATTCAGTTGGGTGCCGTCTTTCAGTTCAATCATCAGACCACATCCGTCCAGTGTGCTCATATCTTTCACGACGCCGGCTGTTTTACAGGAAGCCGCATCGGAAGCGCCATTACCACAGGAAACCAATGCCATACCGGTAACCATAAATGCCATTACTTGTTGTTTCAGATTCATATTAGATAAATTTGCATCTAAAACGTACCTGTCCGTCAAATGTTACAGCCTCCCTATTGGGATTATTTACTGCGTATAGCCACCACCGGATCCAGCTTACTGGCGGAATAGGCAGGTATAAATCCGGCCAACAGGCCTACTATCGCGGAAATGCTCAGTCCCCGGATCATATTTTCCGTAGATAATATCAACTGGAAAGACCCTGCCGAATTCACCACAAGGGTGAGGAGATAAACGAACAGTAACCCCAGGGAACCACCGATCAGACAAAGACATACCGCCTCCATCAGGAATTCCATCAGGATAATACCCCGGCGGGCGCCGATCGCTTTTTTCAACCCGATGATCGCTGTTCTTTCCTTTACGGTGACGAACATAATATTGGCAATACCAAAAGCACCGACTATCAGGGCGAAGATGGCGATAAAACCGCCTCCTATATTGATAGCGCCAAACATAGAGTTCAGCTGGGCATTGGCGGTACTGATTTCATTCATGGCAAAATCATCCTCTTCCTGCGGTTTCAACCGGTGCGAAGCACGGAGTACGCCTCTCAGCTCATCGCGCAGCTGGTCCATGGAAGCTGTGGGAGCGGCTTTCACCAGGATGTAGGGAGAGCCGGACAGGCGTTCGTCTACCAGGGTACGGGCAAAACGGTAGGGCAATATCATGGCGTTATCATAACTTAATCCGCCAATCATGCTCTCTCCTTTTTTCTTGAGTACGCCCACGATTTTAGTATCGCGGCCGGCTACCCGCACTATTTTCCCCAGGGCTGCTTCCCCGGAGCCAAACAGGCCATCCCATACATTCGCGCCGATGATACCTACGTTGGTACCACTGTTGCTTTCACTGTTGACGAAATAGCGGCCATATATAATCTGTAACTGCTGTATCTGATCAAAGTCCTGTGTGGCAGCCATCATGGTAACGCCTTCCATATAATCGTCTCCGTATTCCACTCTTTTACCGGAAACATCAAAGTTAAAGGAGGAAAGCTTGGAGCTTTTTACCTTCTCCTGTATAATTCTGAGGTCTTTGTAGGCCGGCTCCGGACGGTTCATATATTTCCACCACGGGTACTCCCCGTCGCCTCCCCACGGCCATTTCTGCACATAAATAACGTCTTCTCCGAGGGCGGCAAGGTCTTTTCTGATATTCCGTTCCAGGCTGTTGGTAAGGGTAAATACGGCGATAATACAAAAGATACCAATGGTAATACCTAACAATGAGAGGAAAGTCCGCAGCTTGTTCACCCGCAGTTCCTGAATGGCCATCTTCAGACTACTCCATAATATTTTAAGGGTTGCTATCATATTTCAAATTTAGCGGATTTATATTCACCGGCATTGCCAATAAACACGAAATATAGCCGGACAAAAAATTTAGTTACCTTTGCTGCCATTTTTCGGATATTTATGAAGTACGCTAACGAAATCAATAAAAGAAAGTCCTTTGCCATCATCGCTCACCCGGATGCCGGTAAAACCACGCTGACAGAGAAATTCCTCCTCTTCGGTGGTGCGATCCAGACTGCCGGTGCGGTAAAGTCCAATAAAATAAAAAAACACACCACCTCCGACTTCATGGAAATTGAACGGCAGAGAGGTATCTCCGTGGCTACCTCCGTGATGACGTTCGAATACCGCGATATACTGGTTAACCTCCTGGATACCCCCGGTCACAAGGACTTTGCGGAAGATACCTACCGTACCCTTACCGCGGTAGACAGCGTAGTACTGGTGATTGACTGCGTAAAAGGGGTGGAAGAACAAACAGAAAGACTGATGGAGGTGTGCCGCATGCGCGATACTCCGGTAATCATCTTTGTGAATAAAATGGACCGTGATGGTAAATACCCCTTCGATCTCCTCGATGAACTGGAAGAAAAACTCAGCATCCGGGTAAGACCACTTAGCTGGCCTATCAACATGGGCAGTGATTTCAAAGGGGTGTATAACCTGTATGATAAAAGCTTTGTGGCCTTCCAGCCCAACAAAAAAGCAACTGATGACGACGTAGTACCACTGGCTGACCTGAGCAGCAGCTATGTGGATGAACATTTTAATGCCCGCGATGCCGCCCAGCTGCGTGGTGATGTGGAACTGATCGAAGGTGTATATGATACTTTCGACAACGAAGCTTACCTTGCCGGTAAACTGGCACCGGTTTTCTTTGGTAGTGCCGTGAACAACTTCGGGGTAAAAGATCTCCTCGATACTTTCGTAGACATCGCTCCTACTCCCCGCAACCGCCAGAGCAGCACGCGTGAGATTAATGTGCAGGAAGATAAATTCAGCGGCTTCATCTTTAAAATCCACGCGAACCTCGATCCGCGCCACCGCGACCGTATTGCGTTCCTGCGGGTATGCTCCGGAAAATTTGAACGGAATAAATTCTATCACCACGTTCGTTTAGACAAAGATGTACGGTTCAGTAACCCTTACAGCTTTCTGGCGCGTGAAAAAAATATCGTAGATGATGCCTATCCCGGCGACGTGGTAGGTTTGTTCGATACCGGCAACTTCAAAATCGGTGATACCCTCACGGAAGGAGAAAACTTCTACATGACCGGTATCCCCAGCTTTTCTCCGGAACTGTTTAAGGAACTGGTCAACAAAGACCCGATGAAAACCAAACAGCTGGAAAAAGGTATCCGGCAGCTGACCGATGAAGGGGTGGCGCAGCTCTTTACCCAGCATGGCGGCAACCGGAAGATCATTGGCTGTGTGGGCGACCTCCAGTTTGAAGTAATCCAGTACCGCCTGTTACAGGAATATGGTGCGGCCTGTCAGTTTAATACACTCCCCTTCTATAAAGCCTGCTGGCTCACCGGCCCGAAAGACAAAATAGAAGACTTCATCCGTTTTAAATCTTCCAACATCGTAGAAGATAAGGATGGCCACCTGGTATACCTGGCGCAGTCCGAATGGTACCTCAATACAGAAAGAACCAACAACCCGGATATTGAATTCCATTTCACTTCCGAAATACATAAATAAACAACTCATTTCCGGGGGCAGCTGGTAGCTGTCTCCGGAGTATCAACTACGACCACTTTTTTTGCGGTTCCCCTAAACAAAAAAAAGCCGCTTCCTGTGACCAGGTGCGGCATTGCTTGTACGACCAACTCAAATTATTGCTTATTGAGAATATTTGATTAGGCTTATTTATCGTGTGTCCATACAAAAGTAAGCAGTGCAATGCCACCCGCTATGTCTATTCGGGAAAATGATTTGCGCAATCGGGAAATGATTAATTACCGGATAAGGAATATTGAAAGATATATTCCTCTATAGTGCCGTCCCTGCTGCCTTCTATGCGGGCATCCAGGTGGCGGGCATCTTTAAAACGATAGGTAATTTTACGGGGGAATGCCTGTTGCAGATCTTCGGCAACAAAGCCAATGGGTTTCAATACCCGTACCCGCAGGCGTATAGGCGTTACCGTTTTCTGTCCTTCATAAGCCGGCATAAAATAGATGTCGTTACCACTGCGGGTAAGTTGTATCGACTGCTGCAATGCACTGTCGGCACCCACTACACGCCAGGTTTTACCCTGCCAGGTAGAGTCATTGGTTTTACGCCATATCTCCACAACATGACTGCTCCGGGTAGGCATCACCCAGGTACCTTCCAGTTTGTCGAGGTATTTAAAGTCCTGCACCCTTGCCTGCGCGGCAGCCCGAAGGCTGCCGGCTAACAGGATCAATATTATCAGGCAACTACTGTTGTACCACTGCTTCGTTGCCATAAATCTGGTGTTTATATTTCAGGGAAGGAGATGCCAGGAAGCTACCCAGGCCTAATTCAGCCCATTTAGCGTCTACTTTGGTAATGGTTTCATCGGCTGCCACAATGATATTGGGCCAGTCGCGTTCGAAATTATCCAGCAGTTTCGTTTTCTGGGTGCCATCCATACCAATGCCGCCCACATACTTTCCGGCCTGTGCGGTCGGCTTATTGATGACAAAGCTGTCGCGTTTGGGGTCCAGGTTATTGCAGAACCGCCATAAAGCAGAAGCCAGATCGCTTACATCCACCGTATTTTCCACATACAGGATCATCTTGATGCCTGCCAGGGCCGGCAGGGCATACAATTGCTCATTCAGCTCCCGTACATGAAACGGTCGGGTCTTCTCCACCGCTATCAGGATACAGGAAATATCATCCGCCAGCAGCTGGCTGTTGATACCTTTAATTTCCGGGAACTGCTGCATCAGCGCAGCCGCATCGATGGTGGCCGGCGTAGGCAGCTGCAGGTAGCTGCTATCTGTTTCCTCTTCGTATTTACGGGTACCGTCGATGCACATCTTACCCCCAAAACCCATCTTGGAACAGGAGTGGTCCAGTACATCCATCGGCCCCTGGCTCAGGTATATATCCGTAGCCGGGTTGAGGTGCCGGAATACATACTGTGCCAGTGATTTATAATCGGTAATACTGGTGCCTTCATCTGCAACTACCAGTATTTTGTTAAACATCATTTGTCCGGCGCCCCACATGGCATTCATTACTTTCTGGGCCTGACCGGCATAGTCTTTTTTAATCTGGGAGATGACAAGATTATGGAAAACACCTTCCACAGGCATTTCCATATTCATGATTTCCGGTACCAGCGTCATTTTGATCGGCGCCAGGAAAATACGTTCTGTGGCCTTTCCGATCCAGGCATCTTCCTGCGGCGGAATACCTACTATCGTAGACGGATATACGGCATCTTTGCGGTGGGTGATGGCGGTTACATGAAACCGGGGATACCAGTCGGCCAGGGAGTAATAACCAGTGTGGTCTCCGAAAGGCCCTTCCCAGATCAGGTCTTCGGAAGGTTCTACATAGCCTTCTATCACAAAATCAGCATCGGCAGGTACTTCTATATCCGGCTGGGAAATACATTTCACCAGTTCCACTTTCTTTTTACGGAGAAAACCAGCCAGCATGTACTCATCCACATTTTCCGGCAACGGTGCTGTAGCAGAATAGGTATATACCGGATCGCCACCGAGTACAACGGCAACGGGCATACGTTTATTCAGCTTTTTGTATTCCATAAAGTGTTTGGCAGATACTTTATGTTTATGCCAGTGCATACCGGTCATATCTTTTTCAAATACCTGCATGCGGTACATCCCTACGTTACGGCTGCCCGTCAGCGGATCTTTGGTATGAATAACCGGCAACGTGATAAAAGGGCCGCCATCTTTAGGCCAGCAGGTCAGCACCGGCAGTTTGCTCAGGTCCGGCTGGGTCATCACTACTTCCTGGCAGCTGCCTTTTCCACTCACTACTTTCGGCATCCAGGAGGCAAACTGTCCCAGTTTGGGCAGCAACGCCAGTTTATCCAGTATGCTTTCTTTAGGTTTTGATAATAATTTGAAGAGTTGTTCTATTTCACCCGCTACATCGTCCAGTTCCTGTACGCCCAGTGCCATGCACATTCTTTTATAGCTTCCCATGGCGTTGATCAGTACCGGAAAATCATATCCGGTATTTTCAAACAGCAGGGCTTTTCCGCCATTGGGCGACTTACTGATCCTGTCTGTAATTTCAGCTATTTCCAAATGAGGGTCCACATAAGCGGTAATGCGCACCAGTTCTCCTGCCTGTTCCAATGCATCAATAAAATGCCGGAGGTTTTTATATGCCATATCAATTAATCTGATTAACGAGTGAACAAAAGTAAACATACCGCGCCGCAATAAAAAATGCCCCCCGCTAAATAGCAGGGGGCATCACATTTTATTTCATTTTCAGTTATCAGTTCACAATACTAACACCGGCATGGAAAACAGCTCTGGGCCTTGGCGCCGGGTAATAACGCGGCGGTGGCGGCGGTACTACCGGATAGTAGGCTGGTCGTACATATACAACCCTTCTTGGCGAACGATAGCAATCATCGTCCCAGCGACGGCGTTCCCAGTCTCTCCTCCGTTCGTGCCGGTCATGTTTGTCCCAGTGTTTATAATGCCCGTAGGCATTACCATGCCCGCGGTAACCGCGGTCGTATCCCCGTTGTGCATAGGTGCTGAGCACAGTGCCGCCTAAGAGCAGCATCAATAGCAATACTTTTTTCATTTTTTCGGTTTTTAGTTCAAGATCGGTTGGCTAATATGAATGGTGATGGTGGTGTTACATCTACCGCTTTGATTGGTTACTATCCTATGAATACTTCTCCCTGTTAATGCGTTACTATCCTATGAAAATAATGCCTGCTGTGGTGTTTTCCGTTCCCGGATAACTGATAAAAGCGTATCTGTGTTTTTTGTGAGATGAATGCCTGTATTTTTTGTGATATTTTTTATGATACTTTTTGTGTCTGACGTGATGTGGAGGCTGTGGCCGGGCATGCAGATGATGTGGTGGTAAAGGCGGCAGCGGCGGACGTGGCGGGTGCCTAGGTACCGGCGGATGCGGCAAATGCGGCGGCAACGGAGGCCTCGGCGGGGCCGGTGGTCTATGCTGCGCTGTTACGGAACCACTGGTTATCAACATCACGGCAGCTGCATAAAAAAACTGCTTCATGGCTCATCGGTTTTGTCAAAGTTTACAGGCAGTTGCACACCAACTTATTTACAGGGTTGTTTCCTTACTCTCTCCGCGATTTGTGTCACTGCTAACTGTAACAAGCTGGTGACTGCAATGTTTACCTGTTAGAACACATAAATTCAACAACTATGCCAATAAAAAAATCCCGGCCACTGGCCGGGATTGTATCGTTCCGTAAGGTATTATCAGCAATCAGGTTAGAACACCGGACAGCGGGTTGCTTTCTGACGTCCCCATCCATTGCCACCGCCCAGGCGGTAGGTGATGGTTACACCGGTAAAGCCGTACCAGTCTTTGTATTTATCAGATCCCCGTTTGGTACCATCTGCCGGATAAGTGCCCGGGATATTTTTACCACTCACTTCATCCCCGCGGAAGGCCATATCCACGGATCGTTGTCCCCGGTACGCCTGCAGCGTGTTTTTATCGACATAGTTGGTGCTCACATCGTCCAGGTAATCCGTCATGGTAGGCCGGAATCCGATCTCAAAGCCCAGCGTCCAGGTGTCGTTCAGGATGGCTTTAAAACCGGCGCCAAACGGAATAGCAATGGTAAACAGGTCGTAAGGCTGCCGCGACGGATATTGCGACAGGCCCTGTCCTTCCGTACCCAATGGACGCAGCCGGATCTTGTTGCCAGACTGGTCTTTGGCGGTAGGATCAAAACCGAAACCGGCTACCCCGGCAAATACGTAGGGGGTAAAACCTTTCTCTTCTATATCAAAGAAATTAAACTCTCCTATCAGACTACCTTCAAATATATTAGACCGGAAACTCAGGTTCCGGGCCTGTAATGCTTTATCAGAACTGGTGCTGTCGGCAGCGGTCACAATACCCCAGGTAAAGCCGGCACGCACACTGAAATAACGGTTAATATCCCTTCTTACCAGCAAACCAATAGCCGGCCGGGTATATTTCAGGTCTACCCTTTGTTTGGTCAGATCCCCGCTGTAATTACTGATACCCAGAAAAGCGCCTACATGCCAGTCCTGTGCAAATCCGATAAAAGGAACTGCCATGAATAACAACCCTAGTACGGTAGATTTTTTGAATTTCAATGTATGTGATTTTTAGAGGTTAGTCTGATGAATCGTACCATTAACGTTTTTACTGACAGTTTTATTTGGTCTGACGGTTATACGCCACACAATTTTTGTCCGCCTGTTAATCCGTTTAACGGATCAGCAAAGATGTAAAAATAAATTAATAAACGAACGTACACATAAACAAATAAGCTAACATTTTATGTAGGCCCATCCGGCGGCCTGTCTTTCTACCAGGTGTGCTACAGCGGCCGGCACTACCGCCGTAAAAGCAAAAAGCTGCGTGGCATCCAACTGATGGCTGTTGAGCGTATTCTGACAAATCAGCCATTTCACCTCGCGTGCCACCAGTGACATAATTTTTTCCGTATATGGATTCTCGTGAGATAGCAATAAAGGCCAGGCATCGCCGTGTACCACCACTTCAACGGCTATACGCGTTTCCCGGCTGCTGAAGTATTGAAGGAGGTTATTAAGCTGGCCCAATAAGGCTTTTGAAGCATCCGGTGCACCGGAGGTAATCTGAAAAACGACCTGCATGGTGACAAACCTACTAAATATTCAGAAAAAGAAATGGGTTAACAGGAAAAATAGCGGTGGATGCTGAAAAGGGAGATATCTTAGTCCCGGGCTTCCCCATCGGACGGTTCATTTTGGATTTCCTGTAACTGCGCTTCCAGTAACCGGTACTTAGCCGTTACTTCCCGCAACTGATATAACAAACCAGCCGCTTTCAATTCATGTTGCAACAGGTGAATGTGCGCAATCTGCAATGCTTTACGGTGCCGGAGCAGCAGTACCCAGCCTGCAAATAAAAAAAAACAAAGCAAAACAATAATAGCTATCATAATAACATATTTCAGGTGCAATAACCCACCAAGGTCTGGTGTCTGCTGCTGCCTTCCGGCAATGGTGTTGCGACTGGCGCAACCCCGGACTCAGGACTGATAGGACGAATACGTTAAATATTTTTTATTGGCTTGGACTTGCAATCTTCCCGATGGTGGTTCCTTTAATGGCATCTTTTTAAAGTTATTCAATCAATCTGACTTTGATTTGTCCGTTCTAGCTTTTTTCCGGAAAAAATCAATCAGATTGTTGCATTTAGCAACGATTTTGAAATACATTATACAAAACACAAATACCAATATCATTTTATTATATTGATTATCAACACAATAAAATGATTTACAAAATTGTATCGTTAATCAACATAAAAAATTTAAATTGTAAACCGCGTTTAAGACATTTTTACCATCAAGACAAAGCGTAACCGGTATTACTATTCCCATGAACATCCAAAACCCCTCGTATGTCTAAATCCATGATTCTTACCAAAGAGCAGCTGGAAAACTTTGCCCTCCAGGGACTATCCTTTGCAGATGACCACGTTAGCGATTCTTTTAACATCAAAGATGTAGCAGAAAGACTGGGCATCTCCTACTCCTACTTTTATCATAATTTCACCGACTTCATGGGAGAGCCTTTCTGGCACTATGTGAAGCGCCACCGGCTGGAACTGGCAGCAGGCTTGCTACGACACAGCGGATACAACGTGAGTGAAATATCCGAACTATGCGGATACGCTACCACGGCAGCTTTTAGCAAGGCATTCAAACAACATTTCAAAGAAAGTCCGGTCAATTTCCGCCGCATCCTGGAACTACCCAACGAAAAAAGAACCCTGCAAATCACCGAATCCATCACCGCCGCTACCGGCAATGATCTGTACGGGAACTTTTTCAGCTACGACCGCTGCGAAAAAGTAGTGCTGCCGGATACCATCCTGTACTACTCTTTTATTTCCCGCGGGCAGAATCCTATTGGCGAAATGATCGCCAAAATGACCCACTATTACAACATGTTCCATAAAATGCTGACCCTCTTCGATCTGCCTCATAGCAGAATCATCACCGGTACCCTCGATTCCGTACCGGTTACCGACTATGAGAAACTATCGATGTTTGCAGGCATCAGCATTCCTGTCACGGCCAGCGCCACGTTGCAACAACTGAACAACAGTTTTTCTTTTCTGATGAAAAAAAGGGTGCCCGGTGGCAGCTATCTTAAACTGCCCGTTCCGATGGACTTTGCCACAGCTGGTATCCCTATGTATAATTTTATCAGCCGCAATTGTAAGGAGGGTATTTTTAAAATGAGCGGCAACCATTTCTTTATTTCACTGACAGGTCCGAAGTATTGCGAAATATTTATCCCGTTGCTCAAAAAACATTATTGAACAACGGGACACTAATATGTATTACACCGGCTTATTTATCTGGTAAAAATAGTCCGGAAGCAGTTTGCACTGGTATTCACAGTGTCCTGCTGGGGCACTTTCCCCTTTCCATAAAATTCATCGAGGAAATGGCCTACACCAGACCACACTGTCTGCATCATTCCCTGGTAGCGGGACTTCATTTCCGGAGTCGCCGTTTCGCGATAATTGAACATATCGTTCAACTGCGCCTTCGCATTGGCAGGCTTGCGCCAGGGACAGGTAATCACCGGTAATCCTTTCATGGCAAAATATACCGGCGTTTTATCCGGACGTTCATAATGCCAGTCGCAGATCATGACATCCTTCGGAATCAGATCTACCGCGCGGTGTGTATTATTCATACTGGCTTCCCACATACCCAGTCCGGTGGTTTTGCCATCCAGCAAACGATCGCCCCAGATCCACAGCTGACGGCCTTTCAGCGCCAGGTGGTTCCGGATCTTCTGTACTTCACCGGCATACAATTCGGCTTTATCCAGGCCACTGCAACGGGGACATTTATCATCCCCGATATAAAATACTTCATCCATACCGGCATGAAAAGCCGTTGCCTCAAACGCGGCACAGATTTCATCTACCAGCTCAAATACAATTTTATGTACGCCCGGATGCAACGGACAATAACTCTTACAATACAAGCCATCGGCATTAGGCCATACATATTTCTCCGGCATTTTTACCCAGGGCGTTTCATCGAACTCAGGATACACCCGCAACAATCCCATGGTAGTAACGGCCCACGACTGATGCCCCAACAGATTGATCTGCGGAATAATCCGGATCTGATGTTTCCGGCAAGCCGCCACCAGCTGCTTTACCTGTGCCGCAGATAAAGCCGCGGAATCCCGTAATTCCGGATGAGAGGTATACTGGTAATTAAAATCCACACGTAACACCAGTGTGTTGATATGACGGGGCGCCAGCTCTTCGTCAATAAAACGCAGGAAAGGCGCCAGTTCATGCGGCAGCGGCGCGCTGATGCAAAATCCACGTACCGGCAACGAATCCACAGGCAAGGCTTTTGCAATGGTCGTCATGATACAGCTACACCACAGTAGCAGACAGGTTATTAGTTTTTTCATAAGGGAATACTTTTATTATTTCAGCATGCAGACAAAATAACAAATGCTTTTTATGATCCGCAATATTTTAGATGAACGCACAGATGATGATAATTAAAAGTGCGGGAACATCTCATTTTTAATAAATTTGATAAAACAAAACAATCCATGAACGAGTTTAAGCTCCCCTTTAATGCCCGCCTCACCTTTACCCTGCTATCGCTTATCCTTATGGTATACATAGCGCATATGGCCAGCGAAATCATTATCCCGCTTATTTTCGCAGCCCTCATCGCTATTATGCTGTTACCCCTGGTGCAGCTGTTGGAAAAATGGCGTTTCCCAAGGGGACTGGCCGCCGGCGTAGCCGTCTTGTTATTTATACTCGTGGTATTGCTGATCATGTTACTGATGGCCAAACAAATGGAAGCCTTTGTAGCAGACTTCCCCCAGCTGGAAAGAAAACTACTGCTCACCGTAGATACGATACAGGTATGGGTCGACAATAAATTCCATATCAATTCCAGCACCCAGATGAGTTACCTGGAGAAAGCAGCCATGGGCACCCTGGGTACGGCTACCAGCTTTATCAGTCAGACCTTTCTCTCCCTTTCTTCCTTACTGATATTTATCGTATTTGTATTGCTGTATGCTTTCTTCATCCTCCTGTACCGCAACCGTCTGATGCTATTTCTCGTCAAGCTGTTTCAGGAAAAACACCGCGATAAATTATTATCCGTTGTCACCAGCACCCGTTACATCATCAAAAGCTACCTGGGTGGCCTCCTGATAGAAATGATTGTAGTCGCCATTCTGAACACCGTCGTGTTCCTGATCCTGGGTATTAAATACGCCATCCTCCTGGGTGTCATGGCGGCATTGTTCAACATCATTCCCTACATCGGTATCTTTACGGCACTGGTACTCAGTATGCTGGTGACGCTCACCACAGGTACGCCGGTAGCCGCATTACAGGTAGGTATCGCCTTATTCCTGGTTCACCTGCTCGACAGCAACGTATTACTCCCGCGCATCGTGGGGTCCAAAGTAAAAATCAATGCGCTGGTCACCATTATCGGCGTGGTATTGGGCAACATGTTATGGGGCATACCAGGTATGTTCCTCGCGATTCCGATCATCGCCATTATGAAAATCATTTTTGAAAGCATCGAAGAAACTGCCCCATGGGCCATCTTATTGGGAGAAGATGAAAGTAAAAAAGTGCCCAGAGTGGTAAAAAAATAAATCACGACCTCCTGTATCCTCCGCTTCCGGTATGCCAGCACCGACAACGATCGTCGCTGATATACCCGAAGCGGAGGATATTTTTATTTCGGGAGATGTATATCCGGCTAGTTACGCCCGGCTACTTTCACCTGAGGGTTGCTCGTTATCCGGATCTCCGAACCCGCCGGCTTCCACTCCAGCGTAATTTTGTCGCTTAACAAGGTGTGATAAAATATTCCTTTGGTACGCGCTTCCGCTATATGCGTGGCAGCCATAGACCAAAACGCCACGAAAAAATGTTCCATCGTCAGGCCGTTGCCGGTTAGCACGATGTTTTGCGTACACCGGGTCGCCGGGTTAATCTGTTGCCGGATCACCATACGCGGCCGGTCTTTGGCCTCGCAACCATCACAAGGCCCCAGCAGCGCAATCCGGGTAAAATCTTTTCCCCCGCCGGAACCACCGATATCTACCTGCCATCTTCTTTCTTCCAGGTAATTTACCATTTCATTCACCCATGCCGCCCCGGTGCCGGCAAACATCACCAGATGCCCATGACTGCTCTGTTGCTTCATCAGGTATTGCGCATTGTATTCTTTAATGGAACCATACATCTTGGTTACATAGGCGGAATCTGCATTGCCATAAATAACTGCCCGGCCGTTTTCTTTAGTAGCTCCCGGCGCCTGTTCCCGGGTGGTTTGTGCGGTTACAGGCATTGCAAATAAACCCAAACAAGCGATCGTCAACAAACATCTTTCAGGGAAAAAGGGACTTGTTTTTTTCATAATACGCGTAAAGGATATGATTAAATGAGTCGTAAAGATAAATAAAACCGACACCCGATAAAACAGGAAACCGGCCGGATGTACTACATCCGCACCGGCTTCTCTTTTATTGTAACACGTGACGACAAATTATTGCAGGGCAGGATCACCGGTGTCTTTACGCAACATCCGCTGATATACCCAATAAAATACGATCGGAAAAATAAACAGGTTAAACAGGGTATCTGTAATCAACCCGCCTATCACCACCCGGGCCAGCGGCCGGGCTGTTTCCGAACCTATGCCCATACTGGTGGCCGCCGGCAACAAGCCGATAGCAGCCATCATCGCAGTCATAATCACCGGGCGTATGCGCGACTCCACCCCATCCCGGATGGCAGCTGCCAGGCTGAAATCAGGCTGCCTGTGCATCTGCTGGATATTGGTCTTGAACTTCGACAGCAGGATCACCCCATTCTGTACACAGATGCCAAACAAGGCAATAAAACCAATACCGGCAGAAATACTGAAATTGATATTGGTAAGCCACAGGGCAAAGATGCCGCCAATAATGGCAAACGGTACATTGTTCAATACCAGCAACGCATCTTTTATTTTACCAAACAAAATAAAGAGGATAAGGAAAATCAGGAGTAAACTGATAGGCACTACCTGCATCAATCTTTTGGTAGCCCGTTCCTGATTCTCGAAATCGCCCGCCCACTCCAGATTGTAGCCTTTAGGAATTTTCACCTCCGCATTTACTTTTTCCTGCGCTTCTGCAATCGTACTACCCAGATCGCGGCCCCGCACGGAAAATTTAATGGCGCCGTAACGCTGGTGTTTATCCCGGTAAATCATACTGGGTCCTATGATATGATCAATTTTCGCTATCTCTTTCAACGGAATCTTATTGCCACGGATCGTAGGAATCGTGAGATTGCCGATAGACACCTCATTTTCCCGGAAGCTGGCAGGATAACGGATACGGAGATCAAAGTTTTTCTCTCCTTCATAAATACGGGTCGCCGCCTTCCCACCAATCGCCATTTCTATCACAGAGTTGGCATCTTCGGTGGTCACGCCGTACAAGGCCATCTTTTGCTGATCGAGGTTAATGCGCAATTCCGGCTGGCCGATATTCCGGAGAATGCCCAGATCTTCTATCCCTTTTACCTGTTTCAGGATCTTCTCTATCTTTTCTTCCCTTTCTTCTATCACCTTAAAATCATCTCCGAATAATTTCACTACAATAGATCCTTTCACACCGGATACGGCTTCTTCCACATTGTCCATGATCGGCTGGGAAAAATTCAGGGCAATCCCCGGAATACCGTCCAGCTGTGCATCCATGCGCCGGATCAGGGCCTCCTTGCTGATACCGCTTTTCCATTCTTTCTGCGGATAGATGTCTACATGAAATTCAATATTATAAAAACCGGTAGCATCGGTACCATCATTGGGGCGGCCTGTTTGCGACATCACCTGTTTTACTTCCGGGAAGCGCAGCAGCTTTTTCCGCATATCGTTGGCTACTTTCACAGACTCGTCCAGAGAAGTGCTGAGGGGGCCCGTGGCGCGGATGTAAATAGCGCCTTCATTGAGTTGCGGCAAAAATTCTGTTCCCAGGAAACGGAAACAATATAACCCGAATACCAGTACGATCAGGGAAATACCAAATGCGATGCGGCGGTGCCGGAAACAATAGTTGAAAATACGGGTAGTCGTTCGGGTGATGAAATCCAGGAAAATATTCTTCTTTTCCCGTACATTTTTTTTCAGCAATACACTGGCCAGTGCCGGCACCAGGGTAAAGGTAAGAATGAGCGCGCCCAGTAAGGCAAAGCCCAGCGTCCAGGCCAGGGGTGAGAACATCTTCCCTTCTACTTTTTCAAAGGTAAAAATGGGGAGTAATCCTGTGATGATAATCAGTTTGGCAAAAAAGATACCCTTCCCGTTTTCCATACAGGCCTTGCGGATCATCCCCATTTTACTGAGCTTATTGAATCGCTCCATACCGGTTTCATGCGCCTTGCGGTCTAATACCACAAAGATGCCTTCCATCATCACCACGGCCCCATCAATGATAATCCCGAAGTCGATAGCCCCCATGGACAAGAGATTCGCACTCATGCCTTTCAGCTTCAGGCAAATAAAGGCAAACAGCAACGCCAGCGGAATCACAATGGAAACGATAATGGTAGTACGCCAATCGGCCATAAAGAGGAATACAATCACCGTCACAAAAATGATCCCTTCAATCATATTGTGCAACACCGTATGTGTAGAGAAATCGATCAGGTCTTCCCGGTTGTAGAAAGGTTTTATTTTCACGTCATCCGGTAAAATACGTGTATTCAGCTCCGTTATCTTTTCTTTGAGTGCCTGAATAACAGTCGCCGGATTTTCGCCCTTCCGCATCACCACAATGCCTTCCACCACATCATGATCGCGGTCGCGGCCCACCTGGCCCAGCCGGGGCAGTGCGGAGATGCTTACATCTGCCACATCCTTTACCAATATGGGGCTGCCATTGATATGATCTACAATAATGTTTTTGATTTCCTCTACATTATTCAGGATACCAATTCCCCGCACCACATAGGCCTGCGCATTTTTTACAATAACATCGCCCCCTACATTGATATTGCTTTTAGACAATGCCTGAAACATCTCCTGCGCAGTAATATCATACTGCACGGCTTTATCGGGATTAATGGTTACTTCATAGATTTTCACTTCTCCCCCGAAACTTACAATATCCGCTACGCCCGGCACCGCCAGCAGGTTACGCTCTATCACCCAGTCCTGCAGCGTTTTCAGTTCCTGCAACGATAATTTGTTGCTTTCCAGGGTATAGCGGTAAATCTCTCCCGTAGGACCATAAGGCGGTTGAATTTCAGGGTCTACCCCATCCGGCAGGCTGGCCGAAGAAATATTGTTGTTGATCTGCTGCCGGGCAAAAGTATCATCCACATCATCATCGAAGATGACTTTGATAACCGATAAACCAAATAAGGAAGAAGAGCGGATATGTGTTTTTTTCTGCGCCCGGTTCATGGCTATTTCAATGGGCCGCGTTACAAATTTCTCCACCTCTTCCGCACTGCGGCCCTGCCATTGGGTGATGATGGTCACCGAAGTATTGGTAACATCCGGAAAGGCATCTACCCCGATCTGTTTGAAGCTGATATATCCCGCAATAGCCATTACACCTGCTGCCAGGAAAATGAAGTATTTATTGCTTAAAGAAAAAGCCAGTATTTTTTTAATGAATCTGTTCATGGTTGTGGCCTTTGGGTTACTGCTGATCTTTCAGCGTTTCATAAATAAATACCTGCCGGGAAGCGATCACCTGGTCGCCTTCTTTCAGACCGGAAGATATAAAGGCCCGTCCTTCCACGGTTTTATCGATGCGGACTTCCCGGATAGCCACCCCTGTTTTTGAGGTATTGCGTACCAGTACATAATATTTATCATGGTCGAAGATGATACCCCTGTCGGGAATACTGACCAGGTTACTGTCGGTATGCCGGTGGGCTTTCACCCGTACAAACATTTCGGGTTTCAGCAGAAAGCCTGGATTCTGTACCACTACCCGGGCTTTCATCACTTTATTTTCCGGGTCCAGTACATTGTAGATCTTATCTATTTTTCCGGAGAAGACTTTATCGGGATAGGATAACGTAGTCATCCTGACCTGGTCTCCTTCGCGGATGCTGGCTATATCCGATTCAAATACGTTGATCATGGCCCATACATCATTCAGGTCTGCCACCACAAAAATGGGATCTGAATTATCCGGGCGCCACTGCATGCTCTCCGCTGCTTTTTTGCTGATAATAAATCCCGGTACCGGCGCTTTCACCAGGTAGTTGCTCATATGTGCGCCCCCATTGATTTCCAGCACGGCCTGCGATTTATTATGTGCGGCCACGGCTTTATCGTAGTTGCTTTTTGCCTCTTCATATTCCCGTTGTGAACTCAGGCCACTCTGGTAAAAGGACGCTGCCACATCCATATTGCGTTTAGCAGTCTGCATATCGTTGACGCTTATACGCTGATCGGCCGTATAGCCTGCCATTTCTGGGCTTTTCAGCACCGCCAGTACCTGTCCTTTTTGCACGAAATCGCCGGAATGCACCTTTACATCGGTGACAATACCACTCACCATCGGAAAAATACGGGCTGTTTTATCTTCGTTTTCCGTGATTTTACCGGTGAGCGATACTTCATTATCTATAGGTCTCGCGGTGGCGGTATCCACCACCAGCGTACGCAGCAGGGAATCGGACAGCGCCCAGTTATGTGGCTGTTCCGGCGTTACTGCGCTGCCACAGCCCGTGAGGATACTCACCATGGATATAATAACAGTTGCAGGTATATAATACTTTATAAGATGTTGCATGAGCAGGAATAATTTTATCAGGGATGAAAAATGAGCGCACCGGTGCTGTAGTTGAGTGATTCCAGCGCGTGTAAACGGTTGTACCGGAGTTCATTCATTTTAAGTACGTTATTGCGGTAAGCATCGTACAGATCAATAAATTCCAGTAGTCCGATATTGTGCAGGCGATAGTTCTTTTCTACCTCGCCCATGATTTTGCTGTAGTCGTTTTCAAAGGACGGATCAAATTCCTGCAGCAACTTTTCTGTTTTCGTGGCCTGCTGCAAGCTGTTCATGACCTCCTGCGCCAGCGCATCTTCTGTACCGGTTAATTGTAATTTGCTCCCTTCCAGCGTGGCTCGTGCCGTTTTGATATTACCCTGATTACGATTGAAAACAGGCAACGGCATAGAGATATTCAGACCATTATAGTTACGTTCAAAGTTGCCTTGCTTATCAAAGGAAAAACCTACTTGCAGATCCGGTACCGCCATCGCCTGTTGCAGTTTTAGGTTCAGCTGATTGTAGTGTACATTTTCCAGGGCTATTTTTAAATCATACCGGTTGGCCCGGGCCGTATCCAGCAGCGTCTGAAAGGTATATTGTGATAGCGCCGGCCGGCCGGTGGCGGTATCCGGTAAACGGGGCAGCAGGATGGTAGTAGGTGGTACCCGTATCAGCAGGGCCAGTTCCGACATAGCCTCCTGCACTTCCTGCTGTAGCGCCAGTTCGTCGTGCTGCAGGTCATACAACAGGGATTTGATACGCAGTATTTCTTTCGGGGCAATGTTACCCATTGCCTGCTGTTTGGTAAATGCCTGCACAATCTGTTGCAGAAAAGCGATCTGGCTGCCAAAGGTTTTTAATGACTGTTGTTTGTAATACAGTTCATAGAAATTATCGTACAGGGAAAACCGCAGGGTGCGCAGCAGGTCGTAATACTGGTATTCGCTCATCTTCACACCGCTGCCGGCCAGCTTCATCGCCTTGTTGCGTTTACCCGCCAGTTTAAACAGCTGGGTGGCCTGGAGGGCATTCTGTCCATCGTAGGAAAAGTCGAACCACTTCCGGTTGGAGTGGTTGTACAATACATTTTCGAAGGTGACCTGGGGGTTTTCGTACAGCCGTGCGGTAATGACAGCAGCTTTGGCGGAGTCAATGTTAAACCGTTGGGAAAGTAAGGGAATGTTTTGCTGCAGGAGCCTTTGTTCTGCTTCGGGTAAGGTAATCCGTAAGGAGTCCGTTATCTGTGCGTTTGCCGTTATGCAGCATAAAACGGCAAACAATACAGGAAAGGCGTGTAAAGCTAGTCTGATCGTCATAGCACTTTGTTTTCGGTTGCAAAGATGGCGACAGGCTATTAGCTACTAATTAGAATGAAGTTAAAACAAAATTAGATTTTATGTTCAGCTGCAAAAAAAATGTTAAAGGTGGTTCCCACTCCCAATACACTGCTGGCAGTAACCGAAGCATGGTGCAGCTGCAGTATTTTTTGGGTCATCGACAGGCCGATGCCATATCCCTGAAAAGCATGCGCGTTACCGGCACGGTAAAGCGGTAAGAATATTTTATCCAGGTCGGCTGCCGCAATACCAATACCATGGTCTGTTACAGCGAGTACCATCCCGGTGGGTTGCCAGGTAAGACAACAACTAACGGGTTGGTTATACGAAAACTTAAACGCATTTCTCACGATATTCTGCAGCGCCAGCATCAGTAAGGAACGGTTTCCTCTTATCTGTAATTGTGCGGCGTCTTCCGGCATATCCTGCAGCTGTACCTGTACCTGCAGCGGAGGTTCTTTCTGCTGCCAGTGTTCCTGGATTTCCCATAGCATTTCGTCCAGCCGGATATTTTCGGTATTCGCGTCCGTGAGAATAACGTCTACCCGTGTCAGCTGCAACAGGCCATCCGTGATGATTTTCAGTTTCTCCGACTCGTCGAGTACCGTCTGCAAAGTAGTGATGTAATCTTCTTTTGAACGGTCGTTTTGCAGCGTGACTTCTATTTCGCCGATAATGGTGGTCAGGGGCGTACGCAGTTCATGCGAGGCATTGGATACAAAAGATTTTTGCATATCGAAAGCCTGTTCCATGTGTTGCAGCAGCGCATTGAAATTGGTGGCCAGTTCACTGATTTCATCCTGATTACGGCCTTCCTGCACACGCAGATGCAGGTTATTGAAACGGATATCCTTTACTTCCCGGTTAATCCGCTGTATCGGCTGCAAGGCCCGGACCGCATACCACTGTCCCATCAGGAATGTGACCAGCAATGCCAGGCAGAACATGGTAATCAGTATCCACATCAGGTATTGCAACTGCTGTACCCCGGCTTTATTACGCGCGGTTACAATCACCACAAAATCGCCCTGGTTATCTTTATAATACATACCCAGACCCGCCTTATCTCCAAAGGTAAACCGGTGAAACTCTTCCCGGCGGATGGTTTCCAGCAGGGCGGGCGGCCAGTTGTATTTAATTTTCTCCAGAAAAACAGGCTGGTTATCCTGGTTATAGATATTACTGGATTCTCCCGGAATCCGTTCGCGGTAGCTCTTTTCTATTTCCAGGAACTTCTTTTTAGTCACCTCGTCTTTTTCGAGATACATCTGTGCGGTCACCAGGGCACGCATCTGCAGCAGTTTATAAAAACTGTTTTTTATATACTGGGCAGATAACAGGTATATCAGTACGAAAACAATCGTCAGTAAGATACCTGATATCAGGGTAAACTGCAGTGATAAACGATGCCTGATTTTCATGATGACGTGCTGTTTGCCAGCTGCTGTGGCAAACAATTTTATAGGATGTTTGGTTTAGAGGTGCAATAGCGGCTATCAGGATTTCAGTTTCATTACATAGCCCATGCCGACTACGGTATGTAACAGTTTTTCTCCATTAAACCCTTTTTCAATTTTATTACGGAGATAATTCACGTATACATCGATGGTATTGGTGCCCGTATCAAATTCCAGGCCCCATACCGCTTCTGCGATGAGGGCACGGGATAATACCTTGCCGGTATTTTTCAGGAACAGCTCCAGCAGGGCATATTCTTTAGCTGTGAGAATGATTTCCTGTTCTTCGCGGCGGGCCGTTTTGGTATTGGTATCCAGCTGCAGGTCTGCAAAAGTAAGGACCGCTTTTTCCGGACGGAAGTTGTTCTTCCGCCGGGATAATGCATTTACCCGCGCTACCAGCTCGGAGAAATGAAATGGTTTGGCGAGGTAATCATCTGCCCCGGCATTTAATCCGTCTACGATATCATGGGTGGCATTCAGGGCCGTCAGCATTAGCAGCGGCGTCTGTACCTCATGGGCGCGCAGATTTTTACAGATAGTGATGCCATTCAAACCAGGTAGCATAATATCCAATATGATCAGATCATAATCCTGTTCCAGTCCCATCTGCTGACCGGTCACCCCGTCGGTGGCGGTTTCCACCTGATGATGATGTTCCTCCAGGCCTCTTTTTATAAAGGCCACCACTTTGGATTCGTCTTCAATAACCAATATTTTCATGTCCCTTGTATTATTGCAATAACCGTTGCAAAAGTAGTATTGTTTCAGCGGGCCGTCATTAAAGCGGCATTAAAATCAGTTAAAAGCCATTAATCCTGTAAACATTTTATCAATATCAATTAGCTTTGCTGCAACCTAAACCGTTTGCTATAATATGGATTTACCTATCTTAAGTACAGGAGAGTTGATACTGCGCCCCATGGAGGAAAGAGATACTGCCAGCCTGTTCCGGCATTTCTCGGATGAAAATGTAACCCGGTTTATGGACATCGATGTATTTACCAATATCAGTGATGCTGTGCAGATGATCAACTATTTTAAAGAAAGACTGGAACGTGGAGAAGGCATGCGCTGGGCGATCACCTTGGCCGGGCAGGACGAACTGATAGGTACCTGTGGTTTTCACAACTGCAATAAAACTCACTTCAAGGCAGAAATAGGCTACGACCTGCAGCCGCATTACTGGGGTAATGGTATCATGACCGCCGCCGTGAGCGCGATGCTGGACTATGGCTACGAAACGTTACAATATAACCGCATCGAGGCCTTTGTGGATCCCATCAACACGTCTTCTTCCAAACTGCTGACCAAACTGGGTTTTAGCTATGAAGGAATGCTGCGGGATGCTTTCTTTGAAAAGGGAAAGTTTGTGGATGCCGAATTATACAGCCGTTTACGCCGTGACCACACAAGAGAAAATATCAACTGACCTCACCGATAAACAGGATTATGGATTTACAGTTCAGACATGCCGGCATCGAAGATCTACCCAGGATAGTAGCCATTTACAACAGCACTATAGCAGGAAGAATGGTGACGGCAGACACGGAGCCGGTAACGGTAGAAAGCCGGTTACCCTGGTTTCACGCACATACCCCGCATCACCGGCCTTTATGGATGATAGACAATGCCGGCGAAAATGCGGGCTGGATGAGTTTTCAATCCTTCTATGGCCGGCCGGCTTATAATGCCACGGTGGAAGTCAGTATTTATCTCGCGGAAAGCGCCCGCGGCAAAGGGTATGGCAAACAAATCCTGGAATATGCCATTGGCGTATGTCCGCAATATGATATCCATACGTTGCTGGGATTTATCTTTGCACATAACCTGCCCAGTCTGAAACTCTTCGGGCAAATGGGCTTTCAGGAATGGGCACATTTACCGGATATTGCGGTACTGGATGGCGTGAACAGCAGCCTGAAAATTCTTGGGCGCCGGGTATAAAAGTTATCTTTTCCCAACTGCTAAAACAGTTATATGTGGTGGTTATATGCTTTACTCTCAGCAGGATTCGCCGCACTGACGGCCATTTTTGCCAAAATCGGGATGGCCGATATTCCTTCCAACCTCGCTACTGCGATCCGGACAGTTATTATACTCATCATGGTGTGGACGATTGTATTGGTGAAGGGGGAATATAAAGGGGTGGGGCAGATTTCCCGGCAGGGTTTATTGATGCTGGCGTTATCCGGTGTGGCGACCGGTTGTTCCTGGCTCTTTTATTTCCGGGCATTACAGGTGGGAAAAGTATCACAGGTGGCACCGGTAGATAAACTCAGTATTGCCTTAACCATTGTGTTATCGGCCATCTTCCTGCATGAAGCCATTACCTGGAAAACTGCTATCGGCGCTTTGCTGATTTTGTCGGGTACCCTCGTACTTATACTGAAGTAAAATATACTAAATAGAACCGGGAGGAGCAGCTACCTGTATGACAAGTAGTTACTCCTCCCGGCTGATATAATAGATAATTAAGGTCGTTCGATTTTGTATACACAACGGCGGGCGCCATTAATAATATGATCCATACGGGTCACCTGCATGGTTTCTCCCAGAATACTGATGAAGGTATTCATTTCGGAGGTACAGATATTATCGCATTGGGTGGCGGCGCAACAGATCGGGCAATGGTTCTCAATAAACAAAAACGTATCGCCTTCCTGTCTCCATTCGGCCAGGTATCCTTCTTCTGTTCTCATGGCGGCGAAAGAAGTCAGTCTGTTTTCCAGACCGGTAACGCCTGCCAGTGCCTGCTGGTATTTTTCCTGCTGCTTTTTTTCCCGGGCAATGATGACATTATCCAGGGCTTCCTGTCCCAGTACCGTTTTAATGGTTTGGATGATTTGCAGGGTGAGTTCGGTATGTGTATCCGGAAACCGGGCGTTGCCCAGTTGGGTAAGACTCCATATTAATACGGGGCGCCCTACTCCTCTGGTAGTGCTTTCTGACTGGATCAGTCCTTCTTCAGAAAGCTTTAACAGTTGCAAGCGGGCTCCTTCGCTGGTAATACCCAACTCACTGGCCAGTTCGGCAGCAGACAGCGGACCTTTGGTCTTGAGCAAAGTCAAAAACCTGTCGGCGGCATTTTTGGTTCGTGTTGGATAATTTTCCAAGTTATTACTTGTTTTATTTCAAATGTCGGATTTTTGATAGTAATAACCAAAAATAGCTTTGAGAGCGGATTTCCGGAGCAGCAATGATATAGGATACCCTTTACGTTGTCTGCAGGCGTTCTCCTTACTAAATAGGTTGAGAATGAAGGGACTATTTGCGGTAAGTAATCATAATGTACGTTTTATTAAATATTCATTACCGGATGAGCCGGGCTGACAGTATGCCCCGACCCTATTATAATATTACAAGTATGCGTTGGGACTGCATGTCCGTTTTTCTGCTATTTACTACCTGTCACGAGTGGTATCTGGCCTTTTCCCAAGGGATATTCCAATAAGAGCAGCTTATCCAATGAAGTGTTATAAATGATGTTTCAACTTACCCATTTGCGCATAAATGAGCTGATTTTACCCCTAAAAGGTGGAATTATAAGCAGATATATATAATTTTACACTGTTTTCCCTTATCCCGGTCGCGGAAGAAGATTTGCCTATTTGCCGCGATTCTCAGGAATTTTCCAAGTTATTACTTGTTTTATTCTCAAATATCGTAATTTTGGCTTCATTCTCCAAACTTCACTACTGTCTGCGTTCTAATCTCTTTTTTGCTTTTTTATGTCTGTTTTTATGTCTATTTATTGCGAACATAACAGTCCAAATATAGTAACTTTCAGGGTATCCTATATTGATATTGTTGGTAGCCCAGTAAATGTTAATAGAGAAAGAAAAATACCTGATCAGTGAATGTGGGGATCTACTGATCAGGTAATAGATATTACCCCACTCTATGAACCTAAAATATCCCTCACACTCGGAATGCTGCATTTAAATTCAATATCTGGCTGTGTAACGATTGGCTTTAAATAGTTATTCAAATCATCTTGTATGGCCTTATAAATTTTTGATGACAATTCTAAAGACAATGGGGTCCTGCAGCGGTAGTCGAAATAAACCTCGTCCTTACCATTTGTTTTTCGAATTGACATTCTAAAGGGGAGCCCTAAGGCATTTATCGTTGGGGAGTCGTCAACAGTGAAGTAGGTGGAATCTTTTGTACCTCCAGTGGACTGGTAGATACCCAGCCGGTGTGCACGGCCCTGGTGTTCAATTTCAATTCTAAAAAACCTTTGCATGCTTTACATATTTACGATAAACAATAAAGCATTGGGTGAGCTGCAGCACAAAACTACATATCGTCCTGGTTAATCATGATAAGATTAACCAGACAATAACAATTACTTACTGATAGACCAAACAGTCCCAACAAAATATGTGCATTTATAATGGATTCTCTGGTAAAAAGTCTCTTGGGGAGCATTCTAGTACCTTCGCTAGTTCATTCAACATACGTATAGTATAATGTTTACCTTGTTTATGGCTTTCATGGGAACCAATATATCCATTGGCTTTATTAACCAAAAAGCTAAGATGAGCCTGCGAATACCCTACTTCTATACGCCTCTCCCGAACCCTTTCTATGATGTATTTATCTATTTCTGCTATTGCCATGCCTTCGTTTTTGAAGGCAATGACCAACACGAATGAAAAATAAAAAACTGCCTATAGGGATTTTTTTATATCATATTTTGTATTTTAGTGCCTCTAACAATAGCAAACATATACACAATGCGTTGATTATTAACATTTTGCGTAAATATGTAGATAAAAGGAGAAATTAATATTACTTTTGCGCTCCTAAAATACTGGTAGCTGCTTCTGTAATCTCACCTGGGAACCTAGGAAATTCAAACAGGGATGGGATGAAAAGGAGGAGGCTCACGTCTAAAGCGTGGGCTCTTCTTTGTATGTCCCACGCCCTCCTAGGGGTCCCAGGCAGCAAAGTTGAGTTCCGCGCTTTTTTATTATGCCGGGACTATCCTCAAATTACCCGGTTTATGAAAAATACCAGCTTTCTACCCGATCATGTGCACAAAAATATTTTTGATAAGCTCCCAGCGATTCCGGAAGCATACACCCCGGATGAGAGAAAGGCACTTGAAATTAATGCACAAAAAATTGCTTCCCGTTACTTTAAAGGTGCTGACGATACTGCCACATGTGCTGTTGTCATAACCGATGGTGTGTACAAAATATATGCACATACTGGCGAATGTGCTGCTGGGGCGACATATAAAGGATACAACTATACTTCAAAAAAAGATTAATAACTCCTTTTTCAAGATCGGTCCCCAGTGGCTATTCCTGGCCTGCCGGGCTTTTTATGATTTTATTGGTTCTTTTTTACTAAGGGATTTTAGATATACATCCCCCAGTACCACTCTTGGTAAAGGGGCACTTAATAAAAAAGCCTTGTGTATTCACAAGGCTAAATAAGTTCAGACCAATTTATTTCTACATCAAGATCCTCTCCGTTTTCAATTATTTGATAGTGTTCAGTCCGAGAGAACTCTCCAGTGTATATTTTCCCGTTCACTTTTGCAGCTCCCTTCCATCCTCCACCAGGGAGAATGGTTACAAACTCAATTATTTCAACATCAATATTCAGTATGGTTAGATTTTCCATATTTGATGTTTTTACAAAATTACTCATTTTTGGGGCATAAAAAAGCCACCCCTTAAAAGAGGCGGCGCTGCAACTGTCACTCATCGAAGATTGAATTTACTTCACTCTTCGATAATGTAGCTGTTCATTTTATTCAGGGAATAATGTAACTGCTTGTGTATAGATGGACAGAAATGGTTTTACTTCCATTGTGTAATTGGGCTGGTAACCGGAATTACCAGTAACCCACTCTCTTTTATAGGCGATACAAAGATCAGTGGGCGTACGTACATCCATCTCCGTGATGTGACTGGTATGGCCGCCTACATATAGCCCCCGGCGCTGACTATTTCGGAGTGTGAAGCGTAGACTGTCCTGCCAACTGTTAAATCCAACAAACCGACGAAGCTTGCCGGTACCGTTCTCCTTTTTTTCTGATGTGGCTACAATCAGGTCATCGTATACGGCTGGCCACCTGGCACCATCTGCCTGGATACCGGCGTAATTGTTATTTACCCCTGATTTCCCATTGCCCGATTCTATACGAAAAAAACAATAGGCCGCACGTTTAACGGCAACAGGGAAGTCTACTGCTTTAAGAAATGAGACCACGGCGCCCATTTCAACGGCTGTTTTCATATATGGTACTACTGGCAATTCTGGATATGCATTTTTCATCGTTTAAGCTTTAGAATTAACCATAGGAGAAATGCTATCACCACCACTCCCTGAATAATGAATAATTTTGTAATTAACTTCTGTTGTTCTTCAATGCGCTGCTTTTGCCCAGCGTTAATAGCTTGCAGTTGCCGGATTTGCTCCAGCTCCGCTTTGCTGACTACTTGGTATGGCACTGGCACACTGTCCGGGCGTGGCGGCCGGTAACTTCGTCGCAAACTGTCCAATGCGGTTGTCAACCGGACTACCTGCCAGTTATAGCTGGCAACCAAGTCGGCGCATCGCCGGCTAATGCTATCCTCCGCGTATTTATGAGCCTTAGCAAATTCTGTTTGCAGGCTATCGCCATATTGTTTCAAGCTATCCAGGGTGCCAGTATAATCCACATTGTGCGCCCGTATGAATACCGGTATCTTGCCAGCACTATCCGGTAAACACGGGAAATACTGGGCGGAGAGATCCGCGAAATCATTGGGATTCCGCGCGAACATATCCCGCGCTCCCCGCAGGCTGATACACCCGGAGAACATCAGCAATACCATCGAAAAAAGAAAAAGGTATAGAGCATACCAGCCTATGGCATCACCAATACTCATACTCGTATTTAGGATCTTCTTCATTTTTTATCCTGTTTGCTTTGCAGAAGTATCAGGATTTCCCCCTGCGATTTTATAATTTCATCCTGCTTTCTATTCACCTCCTTCATGTCCAACCTGTAATCAGCAACAAATCCTATTTTCCAAACCTCCAGTGCTCCTACACGAGATTCGGTGCGAGCGACCATCGCGCCGGTATTGAAAATGAGGGTGCCAACAGCTATAATAAAAGCTGCCGCTGCTGCAAGTAGTTGCCACACTTTAACCTGTGCGTTCATCTCTTTCGAATTTGGGTTAATAAAACTTTACCGGCGGCCAGAAGGACAATAGCTGCCTGGATAATAACTACCACATCAGAACCGCGCCGGAAGAGCATGTAGTGCGGGATATCAATAACCTGGTTAACCAGTAGTGATGACAGTAGAAGCATTACATCCTTGTCCTTTTTCAGGTTACTACCCATATACAGCCAGCAGGCGAAGAACACCATGGCATACGACAGGTACCCGAAAACATGATAGAAATACCATTGTGCACTATCCCATAATTCCGGTGAAGCAAACCAACGGATGATCACCTCATCCCCAGCCCATAGCCTATGAAGACAGGTAATGGGCCAGGATAAGGCGAGTAATATCAGTATTACGCCCTTCCTATTCATTTTTTCCCGGAGGCGGATTTTTAACTGGTGGTGGCACCGTACCGCCAGGGCCATCAAAAGCCTGCGGATCTTTTTTGGGCAGTAAGCTCACACCAAATGCACCAGCCAAGGCTGTAATGACAGATGTAATAACAGACTCGTATGGCAGTAACCAGGGAAACAATCCATTCGAAAGGAGTATTTGCAACACTCCCAATGATCCGGCCAACACTCCAATAATCCACTGCAACCTCTTGAAGAAAACCGGGCTCTCAGTCCGGAGTCTTTCGATTAATTCTTTCATACCTCTTTATTTTTCAGTTATAAAAACTCGCGCGGGATGATTGGCAACCGGATTGTACTCCGGCAACAGCCCAAGTAGGCTGGCTATTTGCTCCACCTTGATGGTAAACCCGGTAACCGTTGAATCAACAATACGCCATGATTGCAGGCCGGATGTGGTGATAACCTGCGGTTTAATGCATGGCACCTGGCTGTAGGCAACTGGATAGATAACGGTATACTCACCATTGACATCTGTGTTACCAGAGTACACCACACCCGGCACTTCTGCGGCTGCCGGCATGCGTTCCCATCTACCTGGCTGCAGCACATCTATATGATTTGGTTTGATTACTGTATATCCGTCATCAACCAGCATAGAAGATGCGACAAAAACGTAAGGGCAAATTGGTTCGTCATATGCAACTGCCCCCTACCTAATACTATAAGGGTAACCCCATTGACTGTCCAATCAGAAGAATCATACAAATCACTCACTACTGGAGCTGAATAAACACCTATAAACATATGTAAAAATTAATTAAAGTACTCTTCAAACCCGGTAGCTGAACTATATGTTGGTGTCCCTACAACATTGTTAGTCCTTATCCTAGCATAATACCCTCTTGGCACGATGCCGGACAATGAAACAGTACTGGCTGTTGTAATTGCAATTCCAGTATTAACTCCCTCTCGCCCGCTGCTGATACTTGTCCACCCGGTGCTGCCATCTGGGGATATCTCCAAGAAAACCTGCCCAATACTACCCAGGGAGATGATAGCATTTGCAGTAATTTCTATATTATAGAATACCCGGGTGAGGCGTTGTGTAGATGGCTGCCAGGGTGTATTCACCGCTTGTGTGGTAACATTGAATGTTGATGGTGGTGCATACCATTGCTTAATACTCCAGTTGGCACCATCTGAATATATACCATATCCATAATTATTACCCGGCAACGATAATACCCCAGATGCACTGCCATCAATTGTTTGCCCAGCTGTTGTATTGAATGTTACCGTGTTTGCGTTATTTGTCGTCTTTTTTACAACATAAGCACGACCAGCAATACCTACCGCAGTAGGCAATGTGATAACAACATTTGATGTATTATTTACATTGACGAAATAGTCCGTGCCATCCAGTGTCCTATTAGCATTAGTAGTGCGAATTGGGAACGCCACACTTCCCTGCACATGTAATGTAGAATTTGGTGTTCCGGCGCCTATCCCAACATTCCCCAAGGATGTTACTATCATCCGTTGACTCATAATGGCATCACCACTCCCTTTTGTCCAAAAGGATAAATTACCCGAAGAAGCGACATTATCTGTAAAGTTGGACTCAGCGCGTGATATAATACGGGCCATTTGTATTCCGAAAGATGGGCGGCCAGCCAAAACAGATGCGCCTAAATTAACACCTGCAAAGCCAATGGAGCCAAGCAAAAGGCCATTTCGCACGTATCCATATTGATTAGTAGTATCAGTAAAAGATACAACGTTGTTATTGCTTCTTGTAAAAATGAAGCCACCAAGACTATCCAATGCAGCGTCATTATTGTTATTGTACTGTACAATTCTAGCTAATTGTGCATCAATTGCATTGGAGGAAATAAACAACTTCGGATGAGCAGAAGTTGTCATTAACAATGGGTATCCTAATTTCAAGGCACCAATATATCCAATACCGGAAATACGGAAGTCTTTCGCCTCCTCCACCGCGGTTTGGTTTAATATACCCGTGTTTGTTACCGTCCAGGACACATTGTTTGCAAGGTTTTGGACACCACCCGTAACTGATATTCCGGCGCCCGCAGCCACGTTCAGTGTACGGGTGCGGAATGCATAGCGGGCATCCGCTGCGGCCAGGGTGGGCTTATTCAAAAGCGAGTCGGTTAACCCGGTGATGTTCGCGATAGGAATACCAGTTATCTTCACAGGCACGTTACCGGCCAACCGGCGTAGGAATAATGTATCATTGCGTAGGAATGCACTGTCCACCCGACGCGACAAACTATCAACCAAACCGGTTGGCACAGCCAAGTAGGTACCATTGGTGTATCTGTATTGTAGTACTGCTGTATTAGGTATATATACGGCGGAATCAATAGCAGCACTTATACCAATAGTTAACTTTTTCCAATACTTACCATTGTATCCATAGTATGAGCTATCTTGTATCCTATATAACATTGCGCCAGGAGCCAAAAGTGAAGGCCTAATATTTATGGTATCACCCCTTGGCATTAACAACAACGAGTCGATCCTCAGAGCTGTCTTAAATTCGTACAATCTACCATAAAACACCTGTGAAGGCGGCTCGCTTTGACCAAATGTCACAACGTGTATAAATAACAATACTAATATTAATAACCTCTTCATTGTGCATATATTCTTATCCTCTGTTGGCTGATCAGTGGAGGGAAAAAGGTAATTGTACCTGGCCCAGAAACTATTATGAAGTTTGCTCCAAACCGGTACTGATATATTCCTTCACGAAATACTTTTACATTTTTACCTGACAATACAGAGTTGTAATAATTAGTCTCACCATCAGATGGTTGACCAATGTCACCAACAGTAAACTCAATAATAATTGCCATAAAATAAAAGGCGGCGTTTAAGCCGCCGATTTTGTTTAGTTAATGGCAAAACATTCAAAAATTGTCAATGGAGTGTCGAATGGACATGGATTATCCTGACTTCGCCATTTTGCAGAACCATTCCATTCAACATTATCTTCCAAGTTTTCTGTAACAGGCGCACGGGTGTCTATCGTTGCTGTTTTATCAGCTATGTGTGTCTGTGTGCCAGTTCTATAAATGGCATAGAATTTCTTTCGTTTCAAAGTATTGTAAAAATTACAATTCTCCTTATAAGATGGATCTCTCCAGTTCAAAGTAAAGTCTCTTCCCAATATTGTCTCTACATCATCCCCATAACCAGGTCCGGTTATGGGGTCTGGAGCATCAAGGGACCCAACTACTTTTGGGATAATTACAATGTCCCCACTAAGTATGCCTGACTGCCAAACTGGAATGGAAGTAGGATTAGCCAATAATGTAGTATAGAAGGAGGTTGAAACAAATGCAACAGATCGTACTCGACCTTTCTCATAATCCTCGCAAGGGTCACACTGATAATCTGGTAATTCATCAGTATTACAACCCGGATAATAAACTGGCATTGCAAAAAATTTATAGAGTTTCTTCGCAGTGGCAAAGACTTGTGCAGCCTTTCTGATAACGTAACTCCACCCTGTATCGGATAGAGAATAGAATATGTTCTGGTTTGAGGAAATAATCTAATCCAACAAATTCGTTTGAAAAAACGGATCTACTGTTGATATTTGAAGAGATAGGTGAAATATTGATATACTGTATCCCTGGTATTTTAAAACTACTAAGGATGTTTGATGAAACAGCCATTTCCAAAGCATCTGGTTGAACCTTAACCTTCTTTCTATTTGCCATTATCACCAAATCAATATCGTACAAATGCTGAATTGTAGAATTGTCATCACCATATCCATCTTTCTTTATTTGGGTATATGATGTACCTACAATACGGTGATAAATACCCATTTCATTAATATCATCGAAGGTAGTTAATTGAGCTTGGCCAAATAAATCAATATCTGCTGGCAAGTACAAATACCGGCTCCCTTCCTTTTGGGCAATTTGATAAACAATACCCCAATATTTAGCAGTTGGGAAAGAAGTTAACTTTTCCCTTAATGCCTTATTTATTCCTTTAACAATTTCACTCAAATAACCCATTTATATAATCTTGTATTGCTTGTTCTGCCATAAGCAATTCATCATCACTTAAATTATAGGTATTGGGAAATCTATTTTCCATCCAACCTGCCTTATCAAAATTATGCGGATTATTGAATCCTAGACCAAATTGATCATTCTCGGATACAGGAACAAAGTCCTGTTCCATTTGCCTGGTGAGAGATAATATTATCTTCCTATCATTACCCCTATTTTCTTTTTCTCTAATTCTCAAATAAGAATTTTTATATTCTCCGATAGGAGAACCATCCGCTTTCTGACCACGTTTATGGATACGTTGCCGGACTTCTCCCACAAGCCCAAATACAACCCCTCTCATATACTGATCTTTATCGACAATTAAAGAATTTAGTTTTTCTTGTATACTAATAGATGTGTCCATCACATTAGACTTTCACGGTAATGTATAGGTCCATTTTCTTGCATACAGTCCGTTTCTTTGACAATGCAGTCAGATTTTTCGACATCTATACCTTGCACAGCCAAAGGAAGTTCATTTTGGAATTTGGATATGTAATAATCCTTTAATTCCTTAGCCTCGTCTAAGTCAATAGTAGTATATCTGTTAATACGATTGCTGTAAATTCTCTCAATCATCAGTTCATGGCCAAGGAGATACATTAAACAAGTAGATAAAAGATCTCTGTTCTCACATGCAAGGCACTCAACAGTATCCCACTGGTTGATCTGATAGCACTTATTTAATTGAGCCATAAAATATGTCCTGAAACTCAATATACCTCTCTTCTGAATTTCATTCCATACTCCCAAAAAGGTCTTTTGCTCTGCATCAGCAATGTTATCCATCATTTCAAGACTGATACCAGGTAGTGAATTAATATATAATCCACTACCTGGCTCTGCTGAACCACATCCCATAAGGCCAATATAACCTGTTAGGCATTGCAATATAGATGGGCTTTCAGTCATTAGCTATTTGTTACAGTGTAGCGTAATGTTCCGTTATTACCGGTTAATCTGTCAGTGCCGCAATCAGATGCGTATGCTGTTTCGTTTTGGTAAGAATCACTTGGGATATTAAACAGACCAAACTTCTTAGATAGAATAAGTGCATACCCTCGCTCAATAGGAATCGTGCCGTCACACTCTGATTCGATTTCTTGTGGACAATCAAAATATTTCAACTGAGCGTCGAATACCAGTGCGTCATACCCGCCATTACATGCAGGACATTCGATAGGTAAAGGAAGAGTAAAGAATCTGGAAACACCCTTATCTCCAGCCCGGAAACCGGTGAACCTGGTAATATCAATGAGGCCAACACTGCCTTCACTGAACACTCCAACTTGATTAGGACCCCACGCTCCTTTTGCGTATAAATCATGATACCAGTTAAAACCAGTGAATTTGCTCATATCAATACCGGCAGCACTGCAACATGAAACTAGCTGTTGAATGGCGAAATTATTCATGATACCACTTCCTACGATATTAATCTTACCACAGAACTCATTTTCCTGAGCATCTGCTAGTATCTTGGTTATTCCGCTTTGCAGGTCATATTGTGTGGCATCTTTTGGTATATTTACTGATTGAGCCGAATTTGAACCTGTAACGACATTAATGCCAAACTTAGGGGCCTGCAAGGTTAATAAATCCTGATTAATTGCCCCGATAAGGCCATTAGCAGTATTCATTATGTCCTTTAAAAATTCATTCATCAGTGGTGTAGATGGCTGACCAACCATAACTGTGCGAGATGCATCTGCACAATATTTAGCCATATCCGCATCATCAATGAAAAAAGCAGCTTTCCTAAAATTGGTAGTAGCTAAAGCACCCTCAAGCCAACGTGGTATGTAATTTATGTCACAATTATCATCGGTACTGGTCTGTGATGGTAGGATACGTTTTTTGTACTTAAACCTAACATCTCTTTCATGCCCATTGCCGTCGCCAAGATCAAGCAATTCTATAGCTGGCCTATTTTCCAGAAGCATTTGCAGGAAGCCCGCAGCAGTAACTTTATAAGATGGTGTATTACATTGAGTAATATCGCTCAACTGAGCGAGGATGGAGGGGCAAAATCCGTTTGCCATTGATATAAAATTAAGAAGTTACAAAACCCCTCAACCCGCTGATGCTATATCTGCCTGGGCAGCGGCAAGAGCTGCTGCGAATGATGAACTAACCGGGCGATTTGCTCCATTGGGGGGAGTTGCATTTGTTGGCCCGGTCGGTGGTGCCGGCTTTGTCACCGCAATTAATTTATTTTTTGAGAGCACCGAATCTCGAAACTCTTCAAAACTTACCGACTTATTATCGGCGTAAAAGTCTAACGCTTCATCGGAAGCCTGAACAAGTTTTAGCGCGCCATCTTTTTTGATAACCTTGGCGCCTTGGTTAGTTAATTCCTTCGTTATATATTTTTCGGCCATCTCAGCCATAACAGCTCTATCAAATTGATCTGTCAAAAGGTTCGCTGAATTGATAGAAGACATCAACATGAAATTTGTAATTTCATCATCCGATTCCCTTTTTATTTGTTTTATCTTCTTGTCCATCTCAGATTGCAAAGTGGCCTTTTCCTTATTCAATGCGTTTATTTGTTCTTGTAAAATAGCTCGGTCCCCTTTATTCGCATCTGTTTTCTTTGCTTCTAGCTCTTTAATTTTCTTAACCAAAGTTGGGATACGTTCATATGAACTGGCTATACCATTTATCTCCTTCATGGAGTCTTCATCGAACTGATACTCCTCCATGAGACGAACTAAATTTTTATCAACACCATCAAGCGCCTGCTTGAAGAAATAGTTTTTAAACAATAAACTATTCTTTACAGCATCATCTGTATAAAGTTTAGTATCAATGAGTTTATACAACTCATCCGGTATATCAAAATTAGCACTGAGTAAATCCGCATATTGCGGCAAGCTAGTATCTACACCAACTTTTTTTGCGAGGTCGCTTAAAAGTGTACCTATTTTAACAGACATAATTTCTATTTAATTTTCACTTACCGCAGCAAGGCCTACGGGGTTTTGGTTTTGGTTTTTGAATCGGTTTACCCATATTATTATTGTTTAGGCTTGGGACCCGGCTTCCCCTTTTCTCTTTCAGCAGTTAATTCAGAAATTTTTTCATTCAAACTGTCGTTCTGCTTTTGTAGTCTGTTTAAAAACTCAAAAATTGCAGAATTATCTTGAGTTATTGCGGAAGTATGATTTGATGCCATGCTAGTTCCCACATCTGAATGCTGCATATGAGAAACTTCATCATCTGATGCAGGCAATACAGTAACTATTTCAGAAAGTGCAGACTTACTCCTGGAGACAAGAGTGTTTTGCTTTGTCCAAAACGAACGATTACGCTGGTTGTCTGGAATAAATGTTGTATTCCCATTTTGAATTACTTTCAAGTATTTTTCTGGCATTATATCACTTCGCTTAATTCAAAACAAAAATAGATAAAATCTATACAATATGTCATTTAAATAAATTAAAGTTATATATTTACTATATACTTTAAATATTGGATCATGAGCAAAAAAAGAGCAATATTACTGCCCAATGTGCCAGATGATATTTATGATATTATCAAAGAGGAACAGAAAAAGCGTGAAATTGAATGTGATTGCAAAAAATCAATGGAGAAAATTGTATATTCCATAATCCGAAAACACAAAAATGTCAATGTCAACACAAAAGATTAATGCAGATAAACCAATAGGTAAATCTTATGGCAGCATACCACATCTTCCGGGATCCCGTGTTGGCCAAATGGATTACCACATTAGTGAAGGACAAGCCCAGATTGCGACCTTGAAGGTTAGAGATAAATATGATCTGATTATTGTTCAGGAAAAACTGGATGGATCAAATGTGGCAGTAGCAAAAGTGAATGGACAAATTATTGCGATAACTAGATCTGGATACCTTGCCACCACCTCTAAATATATACAACATCATTTATTTGACACATGGGTAAATCAAAATAAAAATAGATTTTTTGAGTTATTAAATGAAGGAGAAAGGATATGTGGAGAGTGGCTGGCTCAAGCTCATGGCACTATCTATGAATTAAAACACGAACCGTTTGTTGGATTTGATTTAAGAACCGGTAAGGAACGAGTGGTATTTGAAGAGCTGTCTATTAGAACTAAAAAATTAGACATAACCCTACCTCATGTTCTTTCCTATGGCCCTACGAGCATACAATCTGTCTTAGAACTACAGGGAGCTACAGGTCGTACATTCTTCAATGCCCATGGATCAATAGATGGTATTGAGGGAGCTGTATGGCGTGTTGAGAGAAAGGGCAAGGTGGACTTTCTGACTAAATTTGTTCGACATGATAAGGAAGACGGGAAGTACCTTCCAGAAAAAAACGGATCCGGAGAGCCTATCTTTAATACCTGGAATGGATCCCCTGTAAATTTATTAATCAAATGATAAATAAATGACCAATAAATATCAATTGGCATAACATAAGAAAAAAGCAATATTTATGACAATGGGATATGGGTGTGCCTCCTTATTTTTATACATATTTATTCCGTAATTCCTTAGGAACAAAAGCGTCTGGAACTGGATAAATACCATGCTGACAATTCCAGCCACCTGCTAGCGTAATAAAGTTAGAGCTATTTGTACCATTTATCATACCTTCTGGCAGTCCTGTTTTTTCATAAACAGCACAGTGCCTCGCCTTATATTCTGGAAAGTCTCCCGCCAACAATGCCGGTATTTCGCTGACATGAAAAAATTCTTTTTCAGTCATCGCCAGGCAAAAGCACCTAGTTGTCTTTATATTGCTTCCTGTATATCTGTACCATTGGAAATTTAGCCCCTGACTGGCTGTTTGACTATAATTCCGAGAATATTGGGATACAGAAGTTATTGTATAAGTTTTGAGATACTTGCTCATAATACCATCTCCAGTATCATCATCAGTAAGATTAACGCGTAAAGTTTCCTGCAATTGTTTGTAACTACCTCCAGTTGTAATACTTTGGGTTAAAATTTTCTTTATGGGTTCAATAACATTTGATTTCAACCCGGACTCAGTAAGTGCGTCCAATGTGCTATTGATAGACTCTTTTTTTACAGCATCCAACATCTTGGTTGGTTTGTATCTTTTATTTAACGCTTTGAAATAATCATTTTGTAATGATGAAATACCATTAAATGCCTTCATGTACTCAGTTACATCCGATTTGTATCCTTCATCCAGTATCAATTTCTGTAGTTTACGAGCAATCATACCAATCAACCTAACATTAGATATATTAGCCTGTATCCTGCCGTTTTTCAAAACAAGGCCTTTTAACAAGCCAGAAATTTCATCAAAAACCTTTTGCTGCAGCAATGGTACCTTACCATTGAACGTTTCAGCTGATTTTTCAACGAGATCATTTATTTGCTTTATTATTTCAGAAGGTGTTGCCATTATGTCAATTGTGCTATTTTATCTATTTGTTGTTCGGAATTTTCAACCTGTGGCGTACCGAGCTGTTTACGAGCCTCCGCCTCGGATATTCCAAATCTATCAGCAATCAAAGCAACTGCCGCCTCTAAATCGTACAATCCTGATGCAACTGCTTTAGCTATTTCAATCATACCAGTTAGACCACCCACTGTATATTTAAGATCTCCAGCTGTTGCTCCATCCGCCCCACCGGTCATAAGACTCTTATTAATATCCTCTTTGGCACTATTTGATACGATGACTTCCTTCGCATATTTATTAATGATGCTTTTTTTAGATTTTATATCCATAGATTGGAACGACTTATTCTCATGCATAGCTCGACGAACAAATTGCTGTATATTTGAACTAATAACATAATCCTCGAGTGTTATACCATTATTGCTCAATCTGGACATTTTATCATCCTCTGTGGCATTAGGAAAGGGATCTAACAGAAATACATTTAATAGTTCGTCTTTAACAGCAGTGTTAGTATAAAACTTCTTATTTGCATAATCAATCTGCATCTGGTTAAGAATAACCGGATTGATCCCTGATTTAATAACCTGGGTTATTTCTGCCAGAAGGAAGGAAGATGAAAGCAAATCGAATCTTTCTGGTACCGCTATTCCTGGCAACATCTTTTTTCTCAAGAAATTGTTCGGAATAGAGTCCATATATCGATAGTCATTTATTATCATATAGTTCCAGTCCATGTTTGCCACTAAATCCTCTGCTACGGAGTTTACGAAATTATTCAACTCATCTTTATCTACCTCTTTGGCTATACCACTTTGCCCCAATGGTGTTTCCGCAAGAAATTCCATATTAATAGCAGAAAGTGCTTCTCTAATTTGATCTTTAACTAAAGAGCCTATCCTGTCTACCATCAAAGCAACATCAGTTTTCTGAATGTATCCAGCTGGCGGAGTAGGTATTGGAGATCCCCCCTCCAAATTATTTTGTGGCCTTAGTACGATGTTTGAGTATGGCGATGTTTGGATGTATCCCACTCCGTTACATTGGTCACATGAGCATTTGTCCAAACCTCTGGTTATATTCCCGCTACCCTTACAATGTCGGCATTCTGTTTGCGAAAAAATCCATTTATCTGAATGGACATGTTGAACAATTTCAGCCTGCAGGTCTGAATAGATCCTTACCGCTTCGTCAAGACGAGGTACCATGCTTTGTATGCGGGACTTGTAAATGAAATTGTCTCCCATTCCCTTGAAAAACACCCCACCTAGACGACGAATGGGTGCATATCCAAGCCCATGTTCATATACAAATTGCATTGACATCCCCCCAAGCCTATCAATTTGCACCCACTTTTGAACAAAAAGAGCATCTACATAATAAACAACCTTACCATCATGGTTGTAGGTACCATCTTTATCTATATAGGCATATGTGTCAGTTGAAAGCAAAACTGCGTAATCGTCCATTCGATAATCAAGCACCTGATCCGAATTAAAAATGTAAGTAAATGGCTTTTTGTAATCTGTGGATCTTACATCAAACATGTTAATTGGCCAGGAAGCCTGTATTGCGTTGGCATCAATTAGCAATGCTTTCAGAAGTACAGAAAATGCCCAGTTCGTAACGCTTTTAAAAAAGGGGTAGTTATGCTCACAATATTCCTGCAGCGTTTCTTCTGGCCTTACAATTGCAGGGATATTTTCATTATTGTATGAAATAGACCAATCTGTTGACCTTCTAATCTTTGATAGAGAGGTGATAACCTTACTGATAACTGGTTCCGTGATAGGCACATATATTTTCTCCCGGTATTCCTTAATCCTTTCACTTTCTGATGGCCTTCTATCTTCGATAATGTTCTTAGGCATATCTCCATCAGCATGAACCCTTAATTTTTCATAAAGATCCACTGTCTCATCATAGGAAATATTCTTTGCTCTTCTCTTTACGTAGTTTTCAATTACTTCGGGTGTCACATTAATCGGCATAGCTAGTATTTTACTCTTTCCGGTAAGTAGCTGCGTTTATCACGCACTTTGTATGGTTCTGATATGCCCATTATTTTAGAGTAATAACTGACTAGGTTATTATAATGGGCCTTACCATATTCTGGTACAACATTTCCTCCTATACTATAAGCATAAAAAGGAAGTTCATACGGTTGCATATGGCGATACTTCTTATCTCGAAGATACCAGTATACTGGCAACCAATTTTCCTGATGAGGAAGCATGCCGGTCTGTAAGCTTGCAATAATAAATGCCAATTCATCAGGCATATGAGAACCAGCGAATGGCATAGTTTTAATCTTTGGCCTACTGTATGCAGACTTTACTTTCCTGAAAAAGTCCTTTGTCTTTTGATTCTTTTCAAAGTACAAGCACTCACTATAAAACACATACATAGGATGAGTATCGCCAGTAACTTTTCTAACCTCTGCAGGATCAGCCCATAAACACTTCTCCTCCTGCCCTTGATTCATTATAGCAAAATCTACACCTGAAAGAGTAGAAAACAGGTCACTTACTTTTTTATTTACAAGGAATATCATGTCAACATCCAAATATAATGTCTTGTCAAATGGAGACAACTCATATAACTCTGTTTTGCTTTTAATAAAATCTTTCTTATCACCATGGTGATACTTTTGCTGAGAGTTGAACAAACTTGCTTCCTCTCTTCCTAAGTTAAAATATCCCCCATCATGCACCAGATGAATAAGGCAATTGTCATTTGCTTTAATAGATGCAGCCAAATTAACTGCCATTTTCAGGTAGTTCTCGTGTCCTAAGGCAATCATCATCACACCACCCATATCGCAATACGTTCTTTATCTCCAACCGCCGGTACAAATATTACTGTGCCGGTTGTTGAATTGTGAGAAAATCTATTTTCACCAACTGAATATTGTATTATTCCCTCTCGGTAAATCTCCAGTATTGATACGTTTTTCAAGTTATCATCTTGATAAATACTTTCATCTACACCTATTTTAGGTGTGGGGACCTGAAATTCAACATGATATCTTTCAGGGCATGGTTCTGAAATATTCCCATCACATTCTTCTATTACCTCTACACCACAATTAAATCCACAATTATTGTTTAAGTTATGGTGGCTAAAGTCCTGTATTTTGAATGTAGCAGGAGATAAGGCAGTATTAAAGTCGGCATAATCGACAGTCAAATCACCCTGCTGAATCATCCTACTATTGACCCCACTATAAGCATTTTCAATAGTCAATATATCACTCTTTAGTGCTACAACCAACCTATCATGTTGCTCTTCACTCAAATAAGCAACCGACCCCTCCCACTCTTTGTCTATTATAGTGGAAAGTCTCCCTTTGCCCCCATCTGATTTCCTATAAATATTTTCTGTTGATATGCGTTGTGGCTTTCGAAGATAAAATGGTAGCCACAACATATTCTCCGTAAATTTGATTGTCTCATCAAAATATGATACATACTTGAACCCATATCCATTCTCCTCATTATAATATGTTACTTTGGTCATGTAGCATTTATCAGTTTCGCGATAAAACAAATTGCTGCATGCAATAGCCTGTTTAGCGGCATCTAATATGCAATACCTAAAACACTCTCCGGGCGAGACAACTCCTGACATTGAAACAGTGGGAAAATCTACATATCCATATCCATAAAATAATTCTATCCCAATTGTCTTTGTTACAACTTCTCCGTTATACAAAACAGGAATACCATATATCTCAGGCATTTCACAGCAGCTAAAAAAATCAAAATTGTAAATACTTGTTTCATAATAATTGCTTAATATTTCGAAAAACGAAGTAGTATCGTATGTACCAGCAGGGATCTTCGGCTGCGAACCGGAAGGAGTGTAATCTGCGATGGTAATAGGGAAATAAGCTGCTACTACTTCCCCTGATTCGTCCATAAATTTGTATCTTGGACATATAGGCTGTACAGGTTTATTTATGTCCAAAATTAAGTCGCATTCATCTGAACAAATCCCCATGTAAAATTGAGTAGTACTTGGCAGTAGATCTGTATCACTAACCTTGAATTGAAATTTAATAGAAAAGTTATCACAAATAGGCAACTTTGCTTGCCTTGTGTTGCCGGAACAATCATTTCCCTGTTCGGAAAATTGTATAAAGCTGTTATATGCAGATTCTATTATCATTACAATTGATTTAAAGTCCATGTCTCATTAGCACCCTTCTGTATAATAACAGCGTATTCTGAAATAATATCATAAATGGTTACAGATAATAGGGATCCTGTACTACTTGTATCCCCATAAGCCTTGGAGCTTGATTCTATATTTTGCCCATTTACCGCTGAAATGTGTCCATCCGGTGGAACAGGATTAGGATTTATCGTCCCAGGGAATCCATTGCAGAATCCACCAGAATAACATTGGCCAAACTTGAAAGAAATATTTTGGTTAAAAATACCGCCAACGGGTGTTGCATGGATCACTGCAGTCTTGTTACCACCTGGCTGGAAAGGACCATACCATGACATATACAACAATATTGTAAGCTGCGGAGCGGGTACTTCAAATGTTTGCACGCCATATATACCCACTTCCCCATTATCACAATATGGGATTACTATTAATTGGTATGACCCAGGAATAAGTGCATTGATAGTAAATGGATGTGAAGTCGTTGCGCCACTCAAAACAGTAGCCCCATCTTTATTCAATACATATTCCCAATAAGCAGCACCTGGTGTACTATCTGTAAAATCAACTATTGCATTATTATTCGCATCTATCACCACTTCTATATCAACTACAGAAGTATTACAAGGTTCAGGCTCAGGTGGAGCTGGCAACTGAATATCATTCTTTGGTATAACTACAATAGTCGCATCTCCGGTATTAGGTTTATATGTTATTGATTTAATCCATCCTGTAACCTCCCTTCCGTTGCAACGAATACCCACCTCTTTTCTTCTTAATGTGGATTCTGATTTTATTTTCTTGAATAAATTGTAATTTAATGGATGATCAAAAGTAATTAATTCAGGAAAAGTAATAGGCTTTGCATCATCCAGATTTACAAAATCCACTATTTCAATATCATCTGATTCTCCAATGACACCTCCTTCTATACTACAGGCATTTGTTGCATATTTCGCTATGTAGTTGGCTTCGCCTGATGAAAATATCAATTTTGAATCTGAACGCAATTGTCGCAATGCCTGTATGACATAACTAAACCATCTCATTGCTAGCCTTGATGGACTTATCAAAGCATTGTAACTCGTGGAAGGATCAATGATATTTTCATATCCTGATGCATTTTCAGAGAACTGGGTTACATGATAGTTGCCAGGGCTATCAAACGTCAAGCAAAATCCAAATGAGTCATTATCATATTGGTAGTCCGCTGTTGTTTTATCCTGCCGTCTTGTTATTTCAATAGTATATGGACTGCAGATAATATCTGTAGACAATGATAGTTCATTGGTTATCGAATTAATACCTATTCTATAGGTACGCTTTGTCATATATTCATCCAGTCCAGTTGTTTCATTTGCTTGCCACTTGTTGTAACCTACAGTTAATTTATTGTAAGCTCTAGAGTTATCTGCTGATCTATCTATTTTCGCAGGGTTAAACCAAATGCCCACACCATTCTGATAAAAATACTTCCAATCCTCAAAACGCAATCTATTATAACCAGGCCGATTTACGTCGGGCTCAACATCCATACCAATATTCCATAACGATTTCTGTTGATCAAACAGCTGTTTTAATGATATGAATTGACCTGGCTGGGTACCATCAGATAGCATCTTCCTTCTAATATTCAGACCATTGGTTATGGCAAATAACCCCGGACAGGGATTATTGGCAATTGCATACGGTTGCGAGTCTATTCGACCAAATGTTTCACTATAGAATTTTATCCTGTTATTGGTAATAGACTCTACAACCCTACTGGCCGCTTCATTTATCATGAAAACCTTGGATTCTGTCTCCTCGCAAGAGTTAACAGTTGAAAAGCTAACTTCTGTTTCTTTATCAATTCCAAATGTTAATTGCTGCATTGAGGCTGATGATGTTTTTATGTACGTAATAAACATGTATACCCATACAATGTAACTTGGCTGCACACTGATAGTTAGATCTGCACTATAATCGAATGTATTTATATGCGTCACTTGGCTACTTTCATATCCAACTAAATTTTGCTGGTACACAAATGCTCCATCTGATTGACTCGGTCCCGCATAAACATTTAGTGTCAAAGCAACAACCCTACTTGCGAAGGTTGAATCAACTAAACTTCCTTTGACTCTTAAACGCATTTTCACGCTATTTGAAACACATTTCAAATCACCTTGCGGATTTATGTATATAAAAGCATTGGGAGGAGGAATATTGGGATCCCCTATTCGCCCATTGGGGTCAAAATTCGGTCCAGTTGGAAGATCGGTGGAATTAATATCTACTTTTGGTTGCACAGTAAAATATGGTAGTATATTCCCTTGTACGGTTCCGGTAGTACCTGCTGGTGAGATATTCCCCCATGGAGAATAAATTAGTAAGTCAAAGCTACTATTTTGCTCATTTTTCCCTTCACTTATTTGAAGCAGGCCCCTGGCTGGCACTTCAATATTGAAGTTTAGGCCAGGATAATCCTGGAGCACAGTAGTTTGATCAAACGCTTTGTTACTTAAAAGGTTAACCTGTTGTTCATAGTTATTCCTCAATAACATAACATCCGTTGTATCTTCTAACCCTATGATAACTGAGCATTCTACACCACATGTATCTTTGTATTCAGGGAATCGTAGACGTCCAGTGTAAAACAAATCAAACTCAGAATCTTCTGAACATTGAAAATAAACCCGCAGACCCATATCACCATTGAAGCCATACATTTCCCATTCTTCTTTAATAACCTCAGCACCCTGGCCAACAAATTGAAGGGAATTAAACGTATAACCAAAGAATACACCATGCCAATTCATATCACGAGTGATATCAATTGTAACATCGGACCAATCTACTGGCTCTTGTATCTCCATATCAATGCCCTCTCTGTTTGTCAGGATGAATTTCCACATTAGCTTTTGTATCTGTGTTTTATGAAATCTCTTCTATTCAAAATGGACGCCTGGTGAGACGTAAAACCATTTTGATCAAAAAAATTATATGTTAAGGGTAATTTACCTATCTCATTCCCTATGATAGCACCCATTTTTTGATAATCTATTTTATGCCCGTTTATTGTTTCATTTGTTTGCCCTTCTAAGTATGGCATGGGTATATTATACCTGCTTAATATCTTCGATGTTTCTGGTGCAGTAATAACCTTAGACCCACGGGCCAAATTAACTATTGAAGGCTTATCTACATACGACCATTTACCTTTTTGATAAATCAGTTCTGGCCCCTCCTCGGCAACAATAGAATTTCCGCCGATGGCGTTTTTGGTACCCTTAGCATATGCCGGCAATGGACGACTTGCAATCGCAGCAATCTGGGCTACCGCTTGTGCAATTATCAATGCAATAAATGCCGGCTTAGCGACAAATGGTATAGTCTGGTCTTTTAGAACCGATAAAACTGCTAAAGATTGCGCAATGGTCGCTTGGAATATTGCAGCCTGTTTATCCTGTTGCGCTTGACGTCTTTTTAGAGCCCGGACCTTAAGGTCATATTGTTCCTGCGAAATCAATCCTTTTTTCAACTGGTTGTCCAAATCTGCTATTTCTGCATCTGTCCTGTTTTTTGAAAATTCCACAAGAGAGTTGGCAATAGAAGCAGCAGCCTGTAGGCGCTGCCTATCTAACTCCTCCCTTAAAAGCTTTTCATCTAATAGTCTCTGTTTTTCGGCTTCAAATCCTTCATTACGTAACCTTGATTTTTCATTAAATAAGTCTTGTTCAAACTTTAATTGTTTTTCAAAACTATCCCTTCGTTCACTTATCAACACTTCATCGTGAAGGCCTTCTGCTGTTTCTAATTCTTTGAAAAGATTCAACCTTAAATTTCTAACAGCTTCATTTGCCTGAGCCGTTATTAAGGTTTGCTGCTCTTTAGATTTTCCAAGCCTATCTCGTTCTGCCTCCAGAAGTATTACAGAGGTTTCGGCCTCAAGCTTTTTAAACAAGTCTCTCTGAACAATCGCAAATGACTGTGCCAATGCAATTTTATCATTGTGCGACCTCAGTGCTGATTCTTGGTTAATTTGTCTTATTTTAGCCTCATTCTCGGCCACTATTTTTTGCCTTTCACCCGCAGTCAATGATTCCTGTGATAACTGTTCCCTCTGCTGCGCTCTAATTGCTTCTATCATTGCGCTGCTTTCTGCTGCACTATCTTTTTTAGCATTTGCAATCCTAGCTTCGGCAAAAGCTGTAGCTGATTTCAAAGATTCGTCTTGTGTTTGTTTTTGAATCTGTAGGGCTGCTATTTTACCTTGATTATTTAGCTCATTCAGCCTCTTTGTGTCCTCTTCTATTTGCTTATTTATTGCAATTATTTGATCACCAGTAAGCTTTTCGTTCTTAAATCTCAGCTGATTTAAAGTAATATTTGCAGCTAAATCTTCTGCCTGCCGGCGCCTAGCATCCTGCTGTATTCTAGACAATTCAGACTCAAGTGCTCCGGCCTGCCTGGCCTGAGCTGATAATAAGTCTGCACTTTGTTGATATGATTCCGCATTTCTTTTTATAATTTCATTCTGGAACTCTAAAACTTTATTCAAGTCTTCTAATGCCTCAGCAGCATCATCAGAACTATGAGTAAGTGCCAATAAACCAGTAGCTAAAGCAGCGATACCTATTAAAACAATGGTTGCTGGATTTGCAGCCATAACTGCATTTAGTACTTTCTGTGCTGCAATTGCAGCATACCTAATAATAATATTCCTGCTTTCTGTAGCACTTTGTAACTGTGTCTGAACAATCGCTAATTTTTGCTGAGCGAGTACGACGGCTGTCACAATTGCTGTCTGTTGTTGGAGCGTATTTTCAATTTCTTGCAGACCGGTCAATATCGCCATCGCTGAGTTAACTCCTAAGATAGCTTTTTGCAAATCCTCATCCTCTGCACCTAATATAGCTGTAGCACCTTCCGCCACCGAAAATGCCGCTGCTATACCTTGCGCGCCTTGTATAGCGGCATCAAACGCAAATGTATCAGACGCTAACGCCTTAATGCGAGCCTGCGTATCACCAATTTGATCCTCCAACTTACCAGCAGCAACAGCCATGTTTTGGAAAACCTCTGTACTTTCCAAGCCAGCATCCTCTAATTGAGATAATGTTTCCTTATATTGCCTGAGCTGCCCTCTAAGTGATCCAGCTGTCTTTTCAAGCCTTTCTGCAGATATTTTTGTTGCATCAAGTTCTTTTTTTAGTTTATCAAATTCAGGGCTATCAGCAGAAACGTTTTTCAGCTGATTGGTTAGTTGTTTAATTTTATCAGAAAATTTCGATACTGTTTCTACTGGTGGAAGAAACTTATTTGCATTGGCATTATCCAGTAATTGAGAAACTTCATTTATATCACGAGTTACTGACTCCAGACCTTCCTGATATTGTTTTATTAGTTCTGGATTTAATGTTGATTTTTGAGCTGATTTAAGAAGCCCCTCAGTTTTTATCAACTCATCCAATGTCTTTTCAAGTTGCTCAACAGATAATTTTGTAAAATCAACTTTTTGGGCGTCCTTGGAAAAATCACTAAATGAAGCATGAAGCACATCAGCAGATGAAGCAACATCAGAAATGCTATCCGCAACTTCGGTCAGGCTATCCTCAATAACAGATACATCTCCATTATCCTTCAAACTGGAAAGTGAGGCAGTTAATTCATTTATTTTTGTGGAGGAGCCGGACGCTATATCAGCGCTTTTCTGGGTTACTGTACCTAACTGAGTTATTTTTTGAGTAAGAGCCCCACCTACAATACTTTCAGTAAGACCATTTATTGCAGCAATCAGCTTGTCTATTTGTGGGATGGATCCAGATAGTACCTTTTGTTGTTCAGCAAAAGCTTTGTTTGACTGGATAAACTTTTTAGCAGTAGCCTCATCTACTCCGCCTAAAGCACTAATTGTCTCAATGGCACTAGGAATAGAACTTACATCAGGCTCTATTGGTATTATTATTGGTTTTACTGCCATGTTTCTTCTGCAAATGGCTTAACGCCTCATAAAATTCATAAAGTGTCAGCTTCTGCAGCTCTTTTCTACGGGCATGGTCCCCACCAGTCAATGCGAGTTCTTGAAAAACCCTGTCCTCTTCTAACTTGTTTATAATATCGATGAAATGTCTTTCTGGTGTTGGCTTGACAATGCCCGTGTCACTTCGAAATATGTTTCCAAATTGGGCTCCAAATCTTTTAAAAACGGAATCAATCTGCGAAGCGGCTCTGAAAAAAAAAACTCCTTAGCGGAAGCCTCCTTTTTCCAGAAGGATATTTTTTCCTGGTTATACTTCGTATCATATGTTGCAGGATTTTCATTCTTGTCAAAAAAAACAACCGACGCAAGTTTGTATGCTAAATCCTCATCGACTATCCATTGCATTCTGTCTTTTAAATTCCTGTTTAACAACGCCAATTTTAGTAGATCTATACTCTTTCCTGGATGGAATGTAAGAATTTCATCAACCGCCTTAACATGCTCATGCAGATATTCGCGAGTAACACGCTGATTAAACTCGTTGTAATATCGTAAACATATCACCCCTCTCTCATAAGGCAAGTTAAATTGGTCATCCATCTCAAAAAAAACCCTTCCTTTTATAGTAAAGGCTTCTTTTACTACATATCCTGTTTTAGGAACATTGTTTTTTCTAAATATACTAAGCAAGCTCATTTAAGAATAATTCTAGTGTATTATCATTACCGGATGCAGTTCTGCGACCAGATTTTGATGCCTTCCATGTTTTTTTTACTGGCAAAATCTTTATTACTAGTCCAGGGAATGAAATAGCTGAAAACTCAATCCGATGAACCCCACCACAATGACACTCATAAAATATCATCCATCCCTTCCCTATCAATAATTCCTTCATTACTATGAAATTGCATTAACCACCAAATAGTTTACTCCAGCAACCGCTATAACATACAAAACCCATAATTCCGAAAAATGGAACCCCATCAGCAGCCAGGCTATTGTTCCCCAGAAAGAAGACATGCAAATAGGGCATTCATACAATGCTGGCCGCAGGTATTTGAGAATGCGGTTGTTTGTCAGTTGCTCAAGGAACAGTTTGAGCCAATGCAGAATCATTTCCTCTCCCATTGCTGCGTATACACCCAACACGAACAATGTCCCTATACCTATAGCTTCTAACATATACATGGTATTAATGCTGGAATATCTCCCTCTTTGAACAAAATAAATATCTGACTATATTCCTGCCCGCACACCTCAAATGTCTCCAGAATGCAGTAGTAAACATTGCTCTTTACTTCCAATTTCAGATATCCTATGAAAGGGTTGAAAAAACCATCCGGGAAATCGTCTGCATAAATCACAAACGCTCCTTCCTCATCCGTTGCAACCGCTTCCGAATAAATATGGCCGAACTTATCCGTGATATACCACTGATAATCCGTATTTGGCGAAAGGCCTGGCAGCTTCACTGTAAAGGAAGGAGCGCAGGCCGGGAGTTCAGCGTAAAATATTTCACTACAATCATTCAATATCGCCATGAAACAAAGATATATACTTTTATCTATGACAGTATTTAAAACTATAGAAATTATATATACTTTTGTTTTATCGAAATTGTGAGCATGGCTAAAATACTTTGGATCATACATAACTACCCACCTTACCAGAACGCTGGTGCGGAGTGGATGGCGAAGGAGATAAACGACTATCTTGCGGAGCTGGGCCATGAGATTATTGTAATATCCCGGCTGTCTCCTGAAAGTGAATATAATATCAGTGGCTCACGGGTAGTAAATACCAAAGGAGCCGAAAGGGTAGGGCCAATCAAAGAATGTGATATTATTTTCACGCACCTTGATGACAGCTATGAGGCAACAGATCTCGCCCAGGAATACAATAAACCCATTGTTCATGTTCTGCACCATAGCTTTGAGATTGATATCCTCCGGAAAGGTTTACAAAATGTCTTCCTTGTGTATAACTCTGAGTGGGTTAAAAAAGATCGTGCCTACCCACACCCGGGTATCGTTGTCCGGCCGCCGATCAACCCGGCCCGGTTTAAAGGAATGCAACCCGCCCAAGACGGATTTATAACACTCGTCAACTGCAACAAAGATAAAGGTGGGCTGATCCTTCAGCACATCGCCCGCGCGATGCCCGATAAACGTTTTTTAGGCGTATTGGGCGCACATGGTCAACAGTATAAGGGCATACAGTCAAATATTACTTACTGGGATACTAAGGATGATATACGGGAGGTGTTTGCCGTTACATCGCTCCTTATTGCCCCATCTATATATGAAAGCTATGGACGCATTGCCATCGAAGCTATAGCATGTGGCATACCTGTAGTTGCAGCTGATACTCCTGGACTGCATGAAAGTCTGGGCGATGCTGGCGTATTTGTGCGTCGTAATAACTTACCTGCTTGGATACATGCAATCAGGTCTGTAGTACCTGTACCATCTTTAAGGGCAAGGGCGCAAGAAGTATGGGAAAATTCACAAAATGAACTAAACCAACTGAATAATCTAATCAATTACATATGCAACCAACATATTCAGAAGTAAAGGCTGGCTGGGACAGAGCAGCAGCAACCGATCCAAATCCGGCAATACACCCCGCTGGCGCACATGGGAACATTGCATACAATGAATCCGGCGAAAAAGACAGCCAGTACATAATAGCAACATTGCTAAGATATGGATTTGTTGATCTGTCTAATGACTCAATTATTGATTTTGGGTCTGGTAATGGCAGGGTGACGAAGCCAATATCGCACCAATTTAAAAAGGTGTATGCTGTAGATTTCTCATATTCGATGCTACAGCAATTGCCACAGGAAGGGAATATTGTACCAGTACTCGCTGTCGATAACTGGTTTGGTTTGTCAGAACTGGTTGATTATGCTTTCTCTATTTCCGTTTTCATTCACAACAATTTTGATTCTGGAGTAAAGGTGATGAAATCAATATCTGACAATCTTAAATCAGGCGGATTAGCTCTATTGCAGATACCCATTTATGATCAAAACACTATTGGCCAACATTGGACAGATGTATCTACATGGACAATTGATCAATTGACATCAGCATGTGAGTTTGCGGGATTTGAAATGGTGGAAGTTGTAACCAATCCTGGAACATTTGCTTATGATAAAATTGGGCCTAACCACCATTGCCTACAGGTATTAAGAAAACTTTAATAAATAGTGTAGAGTGCATATGGAACTCCAACGGGTCTACATATGAAACAATATGTAACTTTATCAAATAAAATTTTTACAAAATATCTTTAAATGTTCAAATGCCCCCCCTGCTGTTTCTACAGCAGGGGTTATATTTTCAGAAAGTTGCGGTGGAAGGTATTGAAATAATATCGTGCAGTATCCAAACAGTCTGCCTGCTGTGAAGGGTCGTTTCTGTTCTCCTTGATGATCTTCCCATCCGGCGCCACCCTAACGTTTTTCATATCATAAATCAATCCAGCACACTTATCTTTATCAAGTAAAACATTCCCGCGATAAAGAATGGCATTAACCAGCATTCGATTCTCTTCCATGGTTGGGTTAATATTAGGTACCTTGAGCTGGCCAATACTAAGATCTAGTTTGGATTTAATCACCGTATAGTAATTTATATTATCCTTCACTAAAGCAGTACTGTTTTTACCAGTTGAATCCCCAGTAACTGTGAATACCGCACGCGGGTAATGTACCATGATATAGTCAAGCAGATCATAGATATTTGAATTACTCAGCTTTATCTGCTCTATCCCCCTAATGTTATGATCGTCATGTTGCCATACACTGCAGGTTATAGGATCTTTGTTAAAGTCAAAAGAAAGGTATGTTTCCCGTCCCGGATTCCACTCTGTCTTGCCAACATGCTTAATCTCCTCAAAGCAATAAGCGAACCGATTGTCTTTCTCATCGAAGTTTGTCCAGTCACCCTCAATGAATTGCTTTTGGTACCTATCTGGCATACCATCCCATATTGCCTTCTGATCTGCGGTCACAAATGCATTGTCCTGTGGTAGCGCATGTTGAAAATAGAAGTCAGGAGGCAATTCTCCATTTATCCATTTCATGTAAATCTCTTGTTTAGGCCATTTCTGAGTAGGGTTTAACGTTGTGAACGTGAGCGCTGGAGGCATAGGATCAATATACCAACTCCCACACCTAGATGCCCCTGTATCCCAGGCCTTTTTGCTTATCTCTTCCAATTGCTCCCAAAAAATACCATTTGTTTCAAGTCCAAGGAAGTCGGTTAATTCGGGGTCTTGTTTAATGTTTTCCCCTTTGAAAAAAATCTTACTATCCTTTTTATTGTATGCAAAGTAGTTGGCCTTATCTCTGTTCCACTTCCAATTAGAAGAATGCCGGATAATCTTTTCCATTGATGGAATAGTGGTCGCCTGTAGTGCAGGAAAGTCCTGACGGATTGTGTGCCATTTTGACCCTTCGTAACGGTTAGATAAGTATATAAGTCCTCCAAGTGTTATATAGGTCTTACCACCTCTAATGGCGCCTCCAAAACCGAATTTTCGGTAATTGTTTTGACCATTGCATGATCGAACAATCTGCGAGAAATACTCAAATTGTTTGGGGTTCTTTTGCAGATCTATAACATTAACATTCGTCATAGTTCAAGCGTTGTACCGTCTGGCAAAGTCATTACTGGACGCTTCTCATTATTCAACGACTCACCTTTTGTAGTAGCATCTATCCTGGTGATGAACATGCCCAGGTGTTTCCCAATAAGTTCTGTTGCCTTGTTTGCGCCGGAAGAATCGAATTTGTACTCTCCCGTTTCTTTCATAGACTTGGTATTATTGTCGAACTCCATTACTGGCTCCACTGTCATACAGCGATCTGAAATATCTTTTAAGCGCTTCATAACCCATTCCTGGCTTATTTCCGTCTTCTCAGAAATCTCAGAACGTCGAATATTCAAATAATCAATAATATCAGGTTTTATCAGGTTCTCACAGCCTATTTGGGCTGCCGTCTTTTCAGAGTAACCCGCCCTTATAGCTGCCTTTGTCGCGTTTAGATCAATAAGATATTCCTCACAAAATCTTCTTTGCTTTTCATTTATGGCCATAGCATAAATCTATTTACACAACAAAGATATAGATTAAACCTATATCCAATAAAAAGATTACACCAATAAAAAAAGACCAGTACATTTTGTACCAGTCTTTACAACATTAAATATAATACATCAAAAAATCAGCCCAGCTGATAATACCGAGGCTCCTTCATTCAAATCTTTCTCCTGATAGCCTATGACACCATTGATACTGGTTCCCAAACTATACGACTTGTATTTGTAGGATCTATATATATATGATATATAGTATCCTATCTTACCAGGCTTATATGCAATTCCCGCACCGGCACCATAAAAATACTTGCCTGTTGTATTGTATTTTTCACCGCGCCTCAGTTCCGGTAAATCCTTTGTGTAAAGCTGCTTCCCAAATTGGCCAACAATATATGGCTCAAAATTATTGAACTGTATTCTTCCCCTGACATCAGCGTAAAATGGCACAAGAACCTTTTTTTCAAAAGATGTTATATCAACACCTGCACCAACGCCAAAATATCTGTTTACTCCAAAGCTATTTACAACAGACCCTCCAAATGTTCCTTGGTGAGCCATAATGCCAACATATGCCCTACTCAGACGCTTATCTATTTGTGATTTAACAAGTAACGGGAATGAGAATGGAAGTAACAATAACAACAGTTTTTTTTTCATATGAGTATGTGGATTTAAGTTTCTAGATCAATATAGACAATACAATTGTTGTAGAGTTTGTTTTATCGGAAAAGTGTCATTACTTTTAATGTAATTCCACCTGCGACACAACCATATTATAACCAGAAAGATATATGCGAACTAAATACACCGAACTTTTCTTGTGTCATATGCCGCGCAAATACGATGCGCAAATGAGATAGAAATTCAGTAACGAGTAGCCATTACTATTAATACGCCATTTAACTCTAACCAAAATTCCCGACCATCATGAGAAACAAGAAAAAAAAGAAGAAACCGAAACTAATTAAGGCCTCTAAATCTGTTACTCCTCCAGTTTTCGTTGAATTTTCCCTGCGCGATCTTTTGCGTTCTTTTTAGCCAATTCTACATATAATTGAAAGGCTTCTGTTTTATTCTCTTGTTTTTCCCCGTCATGATCATCTATGGCAGAATGCAATTTATTCAGCAAGCCTTTCTTTTCTTTGTCTGGCAACCCCTCCACAAAACAAGACAATACATATGCCAGCGAATCAATCTTGGATTCAATCCTGATAGATATAATGGCTGCTGATTCTACAGGATTATCTATTACCACAATGTCTGTAAGGTAACTACCATATTCATCCATTATCGCCTTCTGCATTTTTGCAGAAAATGACTTCTCCCCGTTAACAACTTTGGATAAATGCCCCTCACTATAACCAATCTTTCCAGCTACCTCTCCTTGGTCAAAACCCTCCTTCTTTAAAATTCTTAATACCTGTTCAAGGCCAAATGGTGTTTTCATCTAATTATACAATGGTTTCTTTGAACGAAATCTAAATTTTTGTTCTTTTGGATCTTTTTGTTCTTTTAGTCTTTTTTGTTCTTATTTTTGTCTTAACAAAGCAAAACTACACACAATTAGACAGTCAATAAACAGTAAATATACGCAAAATGACAACGGCTTTATCATTAAAAGAGCGTAAACGTGAGAAGGGGAAGATTCGCCGTAGAATGAAAAAACTTGTGGTAAAAGTGAAGGATGTAGCGGATAGCCTTGCCGGCATCTATCATGAACAAACAGTATTCAGAGCTATGGACATAGATAATAAATACTGGAATCAAACTGTAATCGATAAGGCACAGGAATTAATCACCCTGAAAAAAAATAAGTAACAATGACTTTCCTCCCAACAGTATGGACATACATAATGGATAACGGAGATGGCAATACGTTCAGTGCATCCGTTCTGACACTGACCGGCAACATGCCATCTTGGGAGGCGCCATTCTATGCACACCAGTACTTCCAGGGTGATATTGAAGAAGTGGAAGGATACTTAGCCGGTACACAAAGGGCAGTTGAAATACGGGATACTCCCCTACCGGAAACCGGGTACCGGTTGCAGGACTTTATTATCGACCTAGAAGAACTGGCAGATACTGGACAATTAAGCCGGCCAGAACTGGCGGCAGTAGTTCGCGAAAAACTGGAAGAAACCAAATTGGATTACTCACCAGCCCGGAGGGCATAACTATATAACATGGTACAGATTGATGTAATGAAAATTATTTCGGACACTGTTGTCTGCAACCTGTATACAGGTGATAGATGTGTGGTAATACACATGCATTACATGGACTATAATGCTCTATGTAACGACGGATTCTTTACGCGTTCTGGCAACGAAGCTGATAGTGCCGGGGTGTTAAACACAACCAAAGAATACATTATTTCAAAATAAAAGCCCAGCGTGGCGCGCCGGGCGAAGTTTGAATAGCAAATCAGAATATTCACAAATTCAAAACAAAGGTATGAAAAACTCAGAAAAAAACGCATTTAAAGAAATTATTTCAACCGCTTTAGAGCTTGGGCTCACCGGAAGATACGAAGTGTTCTGTACTCAAGTAATACTTGTTACAGATAATACCATTAATCCAAGCATTGGTATAAGTGTATATAAGGGAAAATTCAATTCTGGAGACACCAGCAATCAGGTACTAAGCATGTTCATTAGACCAATCGAAGTTGAAACCAGTCAGCAGATTGATGAAATTCTGAACCAACTAAACGAATTACACCATGAGCCAGTTGAGTGTTGAAGTAATTGGGCATATACTGGCGCCAGATGGAAGCCTGTATGTATGCTGGGATTACCTAGGTACTCCTCAACCAGAAGCTGAGATGTGCGCCGGCGAAGTGGTGGAGGTTCTGCAGGCAACCGGTATAGTGCACGACTATTTCCAGGAAGATGACACCTATCACATACTAGTTGAAATATCCTGTCTGGATTCCATAGTACTGGAGTGGGTGGAATACCAGGATTTTCTGACAGGCCACCTGCTTACCAAAGAGCATGCAGACAATGTTCTAACCAAAATACTAACTACAAAATTCATTCGTGTATGAAAAATATCATTGCAAATACCGCTATGTGGATTGCTGCTGGTATTGTTACGCAAAACCTATTCATTGCCCTTGCTGGCATACTAGTAAACGCCACTTTTGGCGCCATTAAGTACCTGCCTAAAAATTAAGCCATGGGAAACATTGTACAACTGCATATAGATGCTGCTGCCATACTTGTCAATATACAGACATCGTCTGAGGAGGCCGCGAAGGGACGGCAAAAACTTGAAGAATGCAACCCTGCTTTCCGGGAGCGTATCCTAAATGATATTTCGTATTGGGAATACATGCTATCTGAAAAAACAAACGAGTATCACGATTTGATGGATCAGATTAAATACGCCAATATATGACAGCGCTACTCATCTCATTACTTGTTATCCTCCTTTTCATTCTATTCATCGGCGTAATGGTCATTCTTACTGGAAAGGACCATCCACTATACAACCACGAAAGTTATGAATCTGATAGAATTAAACACAATACTGGGGACATTGCCGGCGAACATCGCGGTAATTGTTCTGATATCAATAGTGTTCGGATGGATCATTGAGAATACTGAATTACTGGACGGAATGGATAATTACGGCGACCGGACATGCTACAAGAAATTGAATGCAAAAATACACGACACACATGACAATAGATAAACCCCGGCGGGTTTCCACTCATCGGATATTTTCACACTTAAAAATCATTGTATGTTTTGGATCTTTTTAACGATATGTCGCTACCTGCGGGTAGTATGGGAGATAAACATGTAGGTTAAGGAATAAGGATTTGAAAAGTGGTAAGCAATACCAGATAGTATCTACTATCTGGTTCTGAGATGGTTTTCCTGGTAGCTTAATTGGCAGAGCATATCCGGCAGGTGAGTGGTGGTGGTTCGATCCCACCCCAGGAAGCAGCATTTTTACTAACAATTTAAAATTTAAAGTTATGATCATGATTACCTACCTATTAGGTATTTGTATGGAATACGTGGAGGCTGATTTTTGGAAAAAAAGGATGAGCCGCGTTAAGGATTATTAATTAACCTGACCGGTCAGGTTTACAGACAGGTAGACAATACCTGACCGGTTTAATAAGCTCTTTGAAACTGAAAATATTGCGCGTGGCGGAATTAGACGCAGAGTAATGTAGTGTTCTACTCGGAGCGGTACCATAGACGGGAAGCTCTTCAAGAGTTCAGAAAAGCAATTGCTACCTAAAAAGGAACACAACACGCTTGCAGGTAACCAGTCCTGCCGCGCAAACTTACTGCGACAGCCGGATTAGAGAGAAGGCATGAAGCAGCGCAATAATGGCCGGCGTAAAGGGCATTGTTTACCGGTTGATCCAAGGCATCCGCAGAAGTTCATAGCTATGTTATAGCGCTTCGTTGGTTCGATACCAACACCGGTAACCAGGGGGTGCCAAGAATTATACTAATAGTATACTGATTCGCGGTATGGCCCCGATGTTACTACAATCTTGTAAATGCACCAGTAAGCCTGTTTCCTGGTATGTGACCAAATCATTCAACAGGTATGAGATGGGAAAAGCGGCAAGATAATAGCCCTAAACCGGCCGGGTGAGTGCCGGTAAATGATCAGGTGGCGGAATGGTAGACGCAAAACCGAGAGCTAACGCAGGACAGCGTAAATAGTCGGTGCTGGAAGGTGCTAAGAACATCCAGAGTCCATGCAGGTTCGATCCCTGCCCTGATCACAAGATCATAGACGGTTTAGCAGATGATCATTCACCCAGTAAGATGATTTAGGCGGCCGCCGCTGGGTATCTGAAATGAGCTTGTCGGGTGGCTACCCGAGCGTGCCGGCGACTACCGGCTTACTACTATCAATAACTCATTACTAAAAAACTCAAACAAAATGACAGAAGAACAAAAAGAAATGTTGGTCAACCTGGTGGAAAATGAAGGAATGGAGCAAACCTTCATAATGTATAGTGATTTCAAAGAAATAGAGGACGAAGAATTTCATACCCTTCGTAAGGCATATGAAGATGCCCATCAAAAGCTTGAAGCATTTATTGGGGTTGATTCCAGGTCTTGATGATACCTGGCATTGAGCCTACCATAGCAAAGAGGTTAATGCGATGGAAAGTAAGCCCATTGGTCCGGTTCAATTCCGGCGGCACTAAACGGGTAGGGCAATGGCAGCCAAATTCTCCGGTTCGAATCCGGATGGTAGGCCGATAGTTGTTTTAAAAGTGAAAATAAACCCGGATTACCACCTGCGGCAGTTGTTGCCGGTACTGTGGGCCATAGAGCGGAGCAGGCGGGAACGAAAACAGAATGGTATGTAATACTCAACAAAACCTGCATTATTCCTAAAACAGAAATCCAATCCGGGCGGCGTAACGCAAACAGTAGTTCATTTTTATGATTGCCGCCCGGTTTTTTATCTAACCTACTTAAAAATAAAAAGCCCAGTGCCACAACACCAGGCTGGTAATAAATCACCCAACACAAAATTATGGAAAAAATATTTCTTTGGGTATCTGGTCAGGGTTGGTCAGAGTTTACCACAAATGACAAAGCTGAACTTGAAAAACGTGGTATATCAATTCATGATCGTGCCATCATTGGAGATCATGCCATCATTGGAGATGGTGCCATCATTGGAGATGGTGCCCGCATCGATAATAATGAAGTTGTGAAATCTATTGTTAGATGCGGCAGCAAACATGTGGTATCCTGGTGGGGTAAAGATGAAATCCAGATTGGCTGCAAAAAATTCACCATAAAAAAGTGGCTGGAACACTATACCAGTGTAGGTCATAGTGAAGAGTATGATGATACTCAAATCGCAGAGTATGGAGGATACATAAAAATGATCGCCTCATATGCTGAAACACTTAACAAACCAGATACTATACCACCCCCCAAAACAACCGGAGTAGAAAAACCATGAAAACAGTAGGATACATTATCCGAACAGCTGGATTAATTGCCCTGATAAAAGCCACATTGTTGTTGCTTAAAATCATTACCAAACAATAAAAAACCTGACGCGCCAACGCCAGGTAGTAATACAAACACAATTCAAAGCTATGGAAAATTCATTAATGAAGCTTGATTTCTCTGACGAACATGTAAAACTGATAAAGGATCAAATTGCAAAGGGTTCATCAGATGCCGAGTTGCAACTATTCATTTATCAATGCAAACGTACGGGCTTAGACCCCCTCACTAGGCAGATTTACTGCCTGTTCAGAAATGTGAAAAACAAAGATTCTGGACAGTATGAGAAAAAAATGACCATACAAACATCCATTGACGGATTCCGGGTCATTGCTGAGCGGTCAGGAGATTATGGGGGACAGGATGAACCTATTTTTATTGAAGATGAAAGCAGGAACCTAATAGGTGCCAAAGTGAAAGTATACCGGTTTAGGGGAGAACAAAGGTATCCAGCTGCAGTTGGAGTTGCCTACTGGTCTGAATATGTGCCTCAGCCTGGACAGGATGCAATGTGGCGTAAAATGCCAAGAACAATGATTTCAAAAGTCGCTGAGGCGCTGGCTCTTCGCAAAGCTTACCCGCAAGATTTGTCTGGTATATACACAATAGATGAAATGTCCCAGGATAACAAAAATGACATACAGGATATTTCCGCCATGCCTGTTACTGATAATTCTGACTTGCAGATTCTTATAGACAGTTGTGAGACTATTCCAGAGCTGGCAGCGCTGTATAATAATAACAGCGCTCTCTTTGAGTCAGATACCAATCTAAAAACATATTTAACTAACCGAAAAAATACTCTTAGAAATGCAGCTACAACAGTTCAGCAATAACATCCTGCCAACCAAAAGTAATATTTCTATCCTGGCTGGACATATTGTACAGGATGTAATAGAGGGATTTGAGGACCCACTAAAAGTGGTAGTTGTCCTTGAGGGAATTAAGTCCATTTGTGAGGAAGCCCGAAAGGGCATTACATCATATGTCATTGAGGAACTTGACAAATATCAAGATCAACAGGTAGCCCGTCTGGATGCAAAGATTGAGCCTTTCCAGTCTGGTATTAAATATGACTTTTCACGAGATGTTATTTGGCAGAGGATATCTGATAAAATAAAGCCCCTGCAGGAAGAACTAAAGGCTCGTGAGGCATTTCTGAAATCCCTCAAAAAAATGACCATAGAAACAGATCCGGACAGCGGAGAAACCTTTGAAGTCTATCCGCCTGGCAAAACCAGTACATCCTCTTTCAAAATTATTTTGGCGAAATGACAGATATAGAAAAAGGGAAGATTTGCCCTTACTGCGGCGGTGAACCTATTTTCACTGACAGTTGTGAGATATATGGCAAATCCTATGGCATGATATCTTTATGTCGCCCATGTGATGCATACTGCGGCGTACATAAAGGCACCAATAAACCTCTTGGGAGACTTGCTGATAAAAAGCTAAGGGAGATGAAAAAATTGGCTCATGCCGCCTTCGATCCCATTTGGCAGGAGAAAATATTAAATAGAAAGGAAGCATACAAGTGGCTATCAGCTAAATTAAACATATCGGAACAACGTTGCCACATAGGTATGTTTGACATTGAAACATGCTTGCTTGTAATAAACTCATGTAAATTATTTAATCATGAACACCACATTACAATTAACCGAGGTTGAAGCCATATATTCAGAGCTAACAGCCATTAACCTGCAGATCACCAGTAATCAGTCTGTGCATAGCCTGATAGACTTATCTGGCCAGCTGGCTGCATGGCTAGCCTTTACCGGAGAGCAGATGGCCATATGCAAAAAGATATGGCGCGCCGCTACCGCCAAAGCATATGACAGCTATGTATTCAGCAAACTTGCTCATGATATATCCATATCTCCATCCATGGCAAACAAATATGCCGGCGCAAAATCTGGTGATGAGGAAGCGCAGTATGAGTTCTGCGAACGGGTAAATCGTGCTATTGTTCACACTATCGACCTACTGCGCACTTGCATCAGCGCTCTGAAAGCAGAGCAACAGGCTTACAGCTACGGAGGGGGTACAATATGATAGGACGCACATTTTCAATTACCGGTAACGGGGTAACAAGACACCTCACACCTATTGGGGAGTTTACAAGGGATGGTATCAGATACTACAACATTGAAGATTCTGGTAATCCAGCACCATTTGTCCCCTACCTGGCCGATGCTTTTGATAGGCGATTTAAAACATCCGGCAAAGCATCCGGCAGACGTGGATTTAATGCCAAATACAGGGAACGACGTAATACTAAACAAAACAAAAACTAGCACTTATGGCACACCATAATCTGTTTAACATTACCACAAACAAACTGCCAGATCGCCCTTACTTTTTGAAAATGCAAAAGATGAATGGGGTTGATAAGGTAAAATTAATGCACTCCGCTCCCAACTTTGATAGCAAGGCCGGTAAATGGATAGAAAAGGAAGAAGTACTAGAGGTCACAACGGAAATTATTGTCGATGCCATGGAGGACCACCAGAATAAAGTACAACCGGGTGACACCGTCAACTTTCAAGGTCCGGGTAAATACCTTGTTGAGGAAATTATTGACAGATGGCCCAGCAAAGTAATAGAAAGGCTCCCCTTCAGTGGTGAGATTTGCCAATTCAAAGTAAAATTGATTTCTTATTGACAGAGTGCTACTACCCAGTGCAGTATTGATAATTTAAAAGAGAGGGTATGACTAATAAGTATTTTCAAACGACACACTTAACGCAGGAGCAGTTCAATAATGCTCATGAGGTAGCCGAAAGCCAGGAAAACGCCATAATGCGATTCTTCAACAATAACCCGGCTTCTCATTTCACCGCTTCGGAAGTTGAGTATAAATTGAAGTCAACCGGCAAGATTGGGCCGAGAGTACCACTTACATCAGTTAGACGAGCTATGTCAACATTACAGAAGTATGGCCGGATTAACCGGATGAATGAATACCGGATAGGGATTCACGGGGTACCAGAACACTACTACCAGTTATCAACCGGTTGGGGAAAGAGTACTGAAAATGACACACCAACTTTATTTTAACAACGATGGCCAACATTAAAACCGGATTCCACTATTACAGTATCGAAACTGATAGGTACCAGGATATTAAGATTAAGAGGCTGAAAAAGGAATGCGGTTGCAACGGTCTGGCAGTCTATGACTATATTCTTTGTGAAATCTACAGGGTAAAAGGCTGTTTCATTTCGTGGGACGAAAGTACTGCATTTGATGTAGCGGAATACCTTGGATTGAAGGAAAGCCAGGTGAATGAGATAGTTAACTATTGCTGCCATGTGGGTCTTTTTAATAAGGAACTGCTGGCAAGTGAGAGGGTGCTAACATCATCTTCCATTCAATTAAGATTCGTGGATTGGTCAAAAAAAGCCAAACGAGCTAACTACATTATTCCAGAAGATTTATTAATCCTTCCGGAATATTCATCCAAACTTCCGGAAGAATGTGGCAAACTAAAAGAAGAAAGTCAACAAAGTAAAGTAAAGGAAAGTAAAGAAAAGAAGAAGAAAGAAGAAGAAGACGCCTCCGCCATCATCGAAAAATTACTACGGAAGGTTAAGGCACAGGAACTAATCATACAGCGTTTAGGAACTCCTGATTCAAAACCTCCCCCCGGCCCCGCGCCGCCCCCCTCCTTTGAGGAGCTGGCTTCAACGGCGGCCGCTGATGAAAACTTCTATCGACCCATACTCACGAGTTATGGAATAACGATGGAGGTACTCACAGGATGGCTGACAGCTTTCAACCGGCAACTGAAATTTGATGGGAAGACAGGTAAATCCCAAGGAGACTACCGCCGGCACTTTGTTGAATGGCTAAAATTCCGGGACATGTCTAACCCACCTGAAAATTATTCACCTGTAAAGAATCAAAATGGAGCAGATTGGAAAAGCAGTAATACAGGCAACCAGTCACCTTCAAGTGGAACCAGCGGAGGTGCAAAAGGAGCATTTAACGGTAAAAACGGCGGTTTCGCTCTCATTGCCGGACAGCTTAAAGATGAGCTTAAGAGCTTTTCTACCGGAGGAACAGCGGGTGATCCAACTGAAATATAATTCCAAGCGGATAGGCAATTACACCCCGGAAGAACTATCAGTTCAGTGTAAAGCCATGGTGATGAAAATTGCGGTTATCACTGGCTGGCAGATACCTGACAACCCGGAATATGTCACCATCCTCATGGACCAACTGCGAAAAAAGTTCGCAGATGATTATCAGGATCTGAACATCGACGAGTTCGAATATGCCATGCGCACCTACGGAACTCACATAAATGACTGGGGTAAAGGCCTGAACCTAGCCTTAATCGATGATGCAATTTGCGAATACCTGGGTAAACGGCAGCACCTCTCTAACCTGGAAGCGCAAAAACGGGCAAACGAGATCAATACAGCCGCCCTACCTGCTAGTGAAACAGATTGGTCAGACAGTTGGGAAAAGATTAAAAATAATGCCCGTAATGGCGTTTTACGAACCACATTCATATCAACATATGTTTATGACTGGCTTTTCAGGAACAACATGATAACATTAACTATTCCTGAAAGATGGCAGGTACTGGAGGAATGCCGGCATGCATACGCCAGAGAAATGAAAGAAGCACTTCATGCCTCACCGGCTGCTAACCCAGAAGGGCGGAAGAAGTATGATCTCCTGATTAAAGAGGGTGACGAATGGCGAAAGGACAAAGACTTATGGGCCTCAGTAGTAGATTACTCAAAAAGGGAAACCGTGCGAATTGAAGCGCTAAACGCAATTGCAAACGAAGAAAATGACGAAGATGAAAGAACTACCAATTCTCTTTAATACCGAAATGGTGCAGGCAATTCTGGCTGGCCGGAAAACGCAAACTCGCAGGATTCTAAAGGCTGATATTGAGCCGCCAAAATGTGTTTTTTCTGAGCATGATGCAATCCCTCATGTAAATGAACATGGCCAATTGCTTTTTAGATGGCATACTTCTCTTAATGGGAAGGAGCTTAAAGAAGGGGGAATCTACAAATGGTCATGCCCCTATGGGGGACTAGGTGATATCCTCTATGTTCGGGAGACATGGCAGACTACTTATGATGAAACCCGAGGGATGTGGAAGCACATCTTTAAGTCGGATAGTGGGTACTGGTATGATGATGATGGCCCCTTAAAATGGAAGCGGGCTATTCATATGCCAAAATCCGCCGCCAGGATATGGCTGCAGGTGACAGGCATACGAGTAGAAAGAGTGCAAGATATCAGCGAAGAAGATGCCATGGCAGAGGGTATAGACCCGAATTACATCGCAGACCTCACCTGTAATGGAGAACTTCATGATGGGCCATCGCACGCTTATTGGGCATCATTCTTTGACACATGGCAGGCAATTAACGGCATAGACTCTTGGGAAAACAACCCATGGGTTTGGGTTGTGTCCTTCCAGGTATTGTCCACCACCGGCCGCCCGAAAAATATGGAGAAAGAGAACATTAATACCTGACGAAGATGGAGTTAAGTGCGAAGACAATACAGAAGTATAAAGGCCGCGGGATATCCTTCCTGCTACGTGAAGCTGAAACAGTATTTAACAGGTATATCCGGCAACGTGATAGCCAAGATGGGTATTTCAAGTGCATCAGCTGCCAGGAATACAAGCCGGTTTCGAAAATGCATGCAGGGCATTTTATGTCCGCAGGGCACCATACAGCTGTCAGGTTCAACGAAGATAACGTCCATGGCCAGTGTGAAAAATGTAACACATTCCTTCATGGGAACCTGATATCCTACCAGGAGAACCTGATTAAAAAAATCGGACAGGATTCCGTGGATATAATAAAGTCTACCTGCCGGAACACTGCAAAATGGCATAGAATAGATCTCATATCAATAATTGAAACTTATAAAGGGAAGCTAAAATGAATATGAATTATAAACCAACAGCGAAGGGATATTTCTCAGGATGCGGAGGGATGGAGTTGGGACTGATGCAGGCCGGAATAAATATGACTCAGAGCCTCGACCTTGATAAAGAGGCTACAGATTGCATGCAGGCCAATCAACAATACTTCTCCCACCAGGTACTAACACAAGACATAAAAGATATAACAGTTCTGGAGCAGGAACGAACGGACATCATCGTTGGCACATATCCATGTACAAAATACAGCACTATAGCCGACATTAAAGGCACTCGCACCGGTGATGATTTGTTTCTTCATTTCTTCCGGCACATAGCCATCGAGAAGCCGGAAATGTATATTGTGGAGAATGTACCAGGAATGAAGAAGTTCCCCGTGGTAATGGAAGCAATGACACAGTTGCCTGGTTATTATGTTAATGTATTCTGTCCAGTGGACGCCCTTTGCTGGCTTCCTCAGTCACGGGAACGCCTGATATTGATTGGCACACGTAAACACTTCATGCCAGCTGCTCCTGGAATGAATAAGCGTGCTTGTCTATCTAACTTACTTGAGGAAAATCCAAAAGTAGAGATACCGGATTATGTGTATACTCGACTCAATGGCAATTATCGCGATCTGCCCATTATTGTAGATCCGGATGATCACAATGCCTTTGCGCCAACATGCCTAGCACACTACAGCAAAGACAGAGGTACACGCCTGGTAAAAGACAAACGTTTCCCTCATGGTGTCAGGCCATTCACTATCAGAGAGTTTGCCCGCTTGCAAGGCTTCCCAGATGATTTTCATTTCCCTGACAAATTAAGTAGCTACCGCCTTATAGGCAATGCAGTAGCTCCACCTATGGCTAGGTGGATAGGATTGGAGGCAATGAAATATTTTAACTAAACCGGCCCGGAAGGGCAGAATAAAGATTATGGGATTAGACATTTCACATGGTGCATGGCATGGCCCTTACTCCTATTTCATGCGGTGGAGAACAACAATCGCAGAAAAGGCGCAACTGGGAGATCTAAGAAAGTATGAAGGATATAATGGAAACAAGCCATTAGCTTCTATTGAAAAAGAAGGACTCCAAATACTTTTATCTCATTCTGACTGTGATGGAGAATTAACACCAGATGAATGTAAAAAAGTTGCTGATGATCTGACCGACTTACTCCCTTCGTTATCTGACGATATGCACGAAAGGACAATAGTATTTATTAAAGGATGCATATCCGCCTTTGAAAAAAACGAAACTATGTACTTTGGGTAAACTAAAAGATCCATATGCTATGACAGAAAAACAACAGGCCGTTCTGGAGTACTTAAAACTAAATCCGGGATGGCACACACCAACTGACATCGCCGAACATTTCGGCATTACCAGAGATAAAGGCTCACAGTGGGCATACCCATCATTAAAGGCCCTGGTTAAAGCTGGAGACGTAACCAGAGATGCCGGCAAATACAAGTTTAACAATTTTAAAAAACATACACATGGTGAAAAATGAGTTCATGCAGCTGGAAAACATATCCGGCGAATTGCTGAAAGAAAAATTCGATGAGCTGATTGCAGGCGCCCACGGATCATCCGCCGGCAAAAAGACAATAGGCATTATAGAAGTGCCTGGCGCCGGCCTGGTAAAAGTTGGACTTTTTTCCGACAACTATGTTACCGGTTCTACCCTGGTAATAGCACCGGAGCTGGAGACGGGACATGATGGAGAAATTTGAGTTACGTCGAATTAAGCAGTGTGCAAAATGCCCTTGGCGAGTAAATACCAACCCAAACAAAATACCAAACGGGTACAGTAAAGAAAAACATGAGGCACTATCCTGCACTATTTCAAAAGGGGGATTTACCAGCACCAGAGCAATGGCGTGTCACGAATCACAAGTTGGACGGGAAGATTATTGTATTGGCTGGCTTCACAACCAGTTGGGGCCAGGGAATAACATATGGCTTCGGTTTCGATTCATGAACTGCACCAATGTATCTAAAATCCGGCTTATTGGCGAACAGCATAGCCGGTTTGAAGATACCCTCCCAAAACATTAAAAACCATTACAGTAGTCAAAAAATATAGCGATGAGTAAAGTACAACAAGCAAAAGATGCGCAGGGATATATTCCAAGTCCGGTACCAAATACATGTGGAATCTGCCGGCACTACACCAGTAAGTTTACAGAGGAGAAAACCTCTTTTGGTATCTGGAGAAAAGAAACAGACTTGCGGTGCGGCTTAGGAGGTTTTGCCATAAAGAAATCTGCCACCTGCAACTGGTTTGAAAAACATAATATCAATTAGTTGTATGAAAGAAAAAAATCCGGAATACTATCTGGTATTCAGAAGAAATATTCGTCTCCTCCGAAATGAAAAGGGCCTTTCTGCAATTGAAGCATCTAAGGAAGTTGGATTGCGAAGCATAAAAAGGTATGCTGATTTGGAAGAAGGCCGAATGCCTCCATCTGTAAGTGAAGTAATTCGGATTTCAGACTTCTACAAAGTCAAGATAGATACACTTATCAACCAAACAGCTATCATCACTTTCATTTAAATAAGCCCGCCGCCGGTCGGTTACCGGCACATTAACTATGAGCAAAAAAGTATTCATTACTAAATACCTAGAAACGTTAGGAATTGTTGAGTGTGAATTAATCAATCATTATCCGCCTGGGGTAAGAGTGATGGTAAACGGGTCTTCCGTTTATGTAGGCTGTAATTACTGGAATGAAACCAAAGAAGCAGCTGAAAAAATAGCAGCGAGTATCGCCCAAAAGAAAATTGCCGGCTACGAAAAGAAGATTGCCAAGCTTAAAAAGTGGTTACCTGGCGAGGAGGACGGCCGCATTATGTCGATTTGATCTAATTACGGTTTCCCGTAAAATGTTGTAAAAAAGCCTGTACATATTGGAAGAAAAACAAACCATGAGGTTAGATCATCAAGTGTGCACTCCCGATCAAGGCAAAAGATTAGCCAATTTAGGCATTACGGGCGCACCATTATTTTGGCATCTATCTACAGGAGAAATACATTATGGCCAGCATTGTGATGCAATAGCGCCTGCTTACACCACTTCGGAACTTGGTCAGATGTGCCCCTACGAATCTTATACATATAGATTCATGAGAAACGAAGAACCGCTATGGATATGGGTTATAAAGGGTAAAAACGGTGCAAAAGACATCCTCCCTCCGTTCCTTTTATTTTTCCGAACTGAGGCCATCGCCAAAGCAAACATGATTATTTCGTGCTTGAATGAAGGTAAAATATCAGCAAAGGAGGCAAACAAAAAATTGAATAAACGATATTAACCGGCCATGGAACTGGCATCGATTTGTGATGTTTGATGAAATATTAAAAAACCCGGCCATTTCGGTGGTCCTGGTGGCATCCATGGGGGCGATTGCCTACACTATAAAAGATATTCCGGTCAAGGCATTTGATTTTATTCGTAAGAAGATATTAGCACGAGTTGTTTTTACTGCACGAGTGCCGGATTATGAATCTCTTTTTTTTGTACTGGAAAAATGGTTGTTCGATAGATTTGCTGCCAACCACCGGGATGTGCATGCTGCTTTTGATGAAACAAAAGCGAACAGGATGCCCAAAATTATCTTCAAAAGTGCACCCAATATTTTCACGGTGAGATATGCTGGCAAGTGGGTGTTAATTGAAAAACGACGTCAGAACATAGAACATGCGGAGAATTTCCGTTCATTGTTTGCCCATGAATATATAATTTCTGCCATTAAAGGTCGAGATGCTATAACAAATTTACTGGAAGAGGCAAAGCAGTCATACTATAAGCATCTACCTGTTAATGCTGTAACAATTAAGACCCATCATACCAATGGATATTATGATTATAACAGCACAATAACTGTAAAGCCGTTAACCAAAGTAATTATAGATGCCGGTGTGAAAGCGAAAATTATAAATGATGTCGACGAATTTAAGGGTGGTAGGAAATGGTATACAGACAACGCGATACCATACAAAAGGACATACTGTTTTTATGGCCCTCCCGGCACCGGGAAGACATCTCTATCGTTGGCAATAGCCTCATATCTGGATGCAGATGTATATGTGATAAACATAAATAGCCTGGCAGATGACTTTGCACTACAAACAGCATTTCAACAAATTCCGAGCGGATCTATTCTACTGCTTGAGGATGTTGACGCAGCATTCAATGGTCGGCAAAGTAAATGCAAGGTATCTTTTTCCGCACTATTAAACTGCACCGATGGAGCATTTTACCGTGATGGGCTAATCACATGCATAACCACAAACCATATAGATACGCTGGATCCTGCGTTACTTCGAACTGGCCGGTGTGATATGAAAATACATATCACATACCCATCAGCGGAAGAAGTGTCTTACTACATATCTCAGTTTTTCGGTGAGAATATGAAATTCAATTTGGACAGTGAAATACCTATGTCCGATGTTCAAGAGATATGTATTTCGCATAAAAACGATCCATATGGCGCGCTTGATGCCCTATACGCAAAATCATTAAGCAAGATTTCGGTTTAACCGGCGCCGGGCCGTACCTGGCATTGTGATGTATGAAAAGTGATAAAAGCATTATATACCAACACCCTGATTATTTTTCCGCTAAAAAAGCTGCATCTGAATGGTTCCTGCAAGAACATCGCCATGAAAATGGGACGGTTATAGACGAAAAGAAGGATACACCGGATGGCCTCCATATATCATTCCGGTCATCCCAGGATGAAACCTTTAGAGAAAGATATCAGGCATTGATACCAAATCAAAAATCATGAACAAAAAAGAAGTACTGGCAAGGGCCAAACAGCTAAAAGATAGAAAGGAAGAGCTATGCATTGACAGGAATAAGTTGGAGGAAGAGCTGTATTTCCTCAACGATAAAATCGATGTTATCGAATCCGAATACGAATTGCTCATTGAGGCCTATCCGGAGTTTTTTAATATTGAAAACTAAAATTACAGTTAAACAAACATAATATGTTATCGGAAGAAGAATTAAAATTTGGCGGAAAAGACCCGCAGTTATTAAAACGGTTCATGCAAGAATTTTTCCCCTATAGCCACTTTAAAAAGATCGGAATATTCAACAAGGAGATGAGGGGCAACTACTATGCGCAGGCTGCCCGCATCTGTAACCGCCTGGGATTGAAATCCATCTATGAATATGGATCAAAAGAGATACGTTGTCACCTAACTTATGTAGATGGCAAGCGTCCGGAAGGCGAACCATTTGTAACAGTAACACCAAGTATTTATGAATAAATACCTATAATATGAGTGAAAATAAATTTACACCGGAGCCATGGTATCCGGTAGACTATGGTCTATTTATAGCTATTAAAGATCTCCCTTTTTATGATGCCGGAAACGATTTACTGAATGCAGAAGAGGTAGGACAGGAACAGGCAGAAAACAACGCTAAATTATGTGCTGAGGCTCCTAATTTGTTGGATGCGTTGAGTGAATGTGTATCTCGCATAAAGGATGCTATTGGAGACGGCCATGTACCTGAAACCGCTATTTCCTTACTCGATAAACTAAAACAATGACACCTACAGAAAAAGCGAACAATTTAGTAGAAGATTTTGGCCTTTATACAAACAGTGGACTACCAGACGATGATTATTCCGAACAGGAGAAAACAGAAATGTATTTCGCCAAACAAGCTGCAATGCTATGCGTTGATGAAATCATAAAGGCTAATCCTGTTGAAGCAATAAAAGAACCTTACCCGTTCCCATTAAGGGGGTTTAAAGTTGTATATCAACCGTCTGAGGAATACTGGCAACAGGTGAAACAAGAAATTGAAAAAATATAAAGTATGACAACAGATCAATTGAAAGGATTCATGAACGATGCATGGAATGCAGCAGTAGCACAAGCCATGAATGTACAGGAAAAAGGATGGGGATATACTCCACTTACATTTGAACAATGGTTCCTGAAAAATTCATGCGATATTATTGGGCATTACTTCCAACCTATAATAGGTTTTGATAATATAATTGCTCATTATGCGTGTTCCATATGTGGAGAAAAGGAGGTAACAAATGAACAGTAAGAATCTAACGCCGGAAGAAATATTTAAAAAACATTCTCATCAAATCACCTGTTGGGATGATCAAGATGCTGGCATTACTGATGCGAATGTTTTTGAAGGCGCGATTATGGAATACATATCGCAGGATATGTCAGCCATCATAAGCGAGCGAGATGATGCCCGCATTTACGAAAACATGGCGATTAATGAGCGAGATACAGCTCAATTTATGCTGGAACAAACAACCCGGATTGGGCAAAAGCTGTATGATGAATTAATGAGCATTCATTTGCAATACGGAGACAAAGCGAATGCGTTTGCACATAGCAATGCATTGTGTGAATGGAGAGATTTCATTAACAATACCACAAGCAAGGAGACCAAAACTTAATTCTGCAAATAAACTAAAAATAGGAGGATAAAATGAATCAGCACGAAGAACTGATTAGACAAATTGCGAAGGAAATGGCGAAAGACCGTTGGGAAGATGCATGGGATATGTATTATGGCAAGGAAGGCTATCCAAAAATAAATAAACAGATGCATAAGGACATTGTATCTTTTATACCGTCTGCCAGGATTGCTGTCAAACACATGGCAACAATGTATAAATACGCCTACTTCTCCAATTATCTAGGTACGGAGGAGTCAGAAGAATATCAGTTATGGAATGATAACTGTCATTATGAGATGGAGGAGCGTGGGCTTATCCCACCATTAACAGGAGGGGAGGCCGGAGAAAGATGAAAACAGGAATAGAAATTATCGCTGCAGAAAGAAGGCGACAGGTCAATGAGGAAGGCTTTACTACTGAACATGACGACTGTCATCATGTAGGTGAATTGGCTGATGCTGCGATGTGTTATTGCATGTCGCCAATATATAGACCAGCAAATAATTTTCCTCCATTGGGCTGGCCGTGGCTTGGTCCTAATAATGATGGGTTTAAGCCATGCGATCGCATCAAAGAACTGGCAAAAGCAGGTGCATTGATCGCGGCCGAGATAGATCGCCTACAACGCATAGAGGGCGCCAGAAATTTACACTGTACTGACGACAAAACGGAACCGGGTACCGATACCGGCAGCAAATGACAAAATTAACGTACGACCTGGTTTTAGCAGTTCACTGTTATTACAATCCAGTTGAACCGGCCATTAATGGATATGTTTCATTTGCAGATCATGTCCCATACGCCCATTGGGCCATAGAGGTTACAGATGATCCTGAACAGTTCATTCCGAAAGGTACTATACGGCCAATTGCCAATAATAATGGGGATGACGAAATTTACACTCATTGGCGCCCATGTCTTATTGAGGTACCAGGTGGGTATTACGAGAACCATCCAATTCCTGATAATCTATAATCGCGCCGGCTCCGATATCCGGAAAAAAATGGGGAACAACTTAAAAACAGGGCAGGTATTATACCTTAGCTCATGTCACAAACGAATAGTAAGCAAAGTTGTCAGAACGTTTTTCACAGTAGAAGGGAATAAAAGATCACGATATTTGGTTGATTCCCTAAAAGAAGAAAGAACATCAGTACAGCTATACCTGACGAGCAAAGAGCCGGAAGAAATACAGGAAAGGTACATGCTTGAAGACGAGATCCGAACTAGGATAATGCCATATGGCAATACCGGTATCCCACTGGAGAATCTCCGTAAGATCCGCGAGATATTGAAATAGTAAACAATCCCTGTGAGGGTGAAAACGTGAGTATGAAAAGTGAGACCAAACAACTAGCAAGAGCCCTGGCGAAGGAATTGCTTACAATTACAAACTTTTCCATTTGTGAATGGATTACAGAAGAAAAACTATTAGCCGAGCTGCCATTTAGTAAGCGTATGCTCCAGACATACCGCAGCAATGGGCTTATAACAGGGTATCATTTTAAAGCGTTAAACAGCAAAGAGAAGCCCCTTGGCAATTCCGATAATAGAGGGCGAAAAGTTTTTATTTATCATCGATCTCGGATACTAGAGTTTGTTGAGGAACTTTAAACCATGCCTGCGACTTTAGCAGCTGCAAAGTCTGTTCATCACTTATCTTTACATATCTGTTAAAACTTTCGGTTGTTGTATGCCCGGTCACTAACATTATTTGGCGATCGGGTATACCTGCCAGGACTGCATTTGTTGCAAATGACCTGCGCATCGTGTGGGAGGAAACGAGGTCATGTTTAGCATAATAATTTCCCTCAGTAACCCCGCCCTTAGTACAAACAATTAGTATCTGTTCAGAGATACCCGCCCTGCTACACAGATCCGATAAATGAGGCCTAAGTGAGCTGCGAGAGCCATAAACAGGTAGTTTACCTTTATACTTATGGTAAATACTCGCTGCAATCCAATGTAATGGGATTGTTACTTTTTTACTCGATTTATCAGTAAAAAACTCGAAATGGTCCCCTACCAAGTGGTAATTATTTATTTTGTTCAGGTCATCTACTCGAAGGCCTACATAACATCCAAACACAAAAATATCTCGTGCCCTTGCTTTTGCTCCCTTTAAATTAAGATCGTAAATTTTTTTAATTTCTTCCTCAGTCAACGCTACTGCATCGACCTCTTCTTGACTCTGATATAGTAACGCCGACTTAAAAATAGCATTCTCATGTATTCCCCGGTCAAAAGTGATTGATAAAAAGAATCTTAATTGAGCCGTTATAAGACATATGGTATTTTGTGAATATTTCTGAGCCACTGACCAGCTAAACCATTTTTCAATCCATTGTTTATCAATGCATTCGTATTCAAGTTTAACTTTTTTGTCACTCGAAAACTGTTTTATCCTGACTTTGTTATCGGTATATCTATCTATTGTTCCTGGCTTGTATCTTTTTTTGGTACGCCTTATTAATAGTTCACCGGTTTTCATCTGCTCTATCATACTGTCCCAGTCGTCAAGAAAGGTTGAGGTTACAATATCTTTCCGGTCCAAAATTACATCAACAATACTTTTAATATCATTTTTAAGTATTTTCTTCTTCAATGCTGTACATATATTAATATGCTCATCAACAGCACTTTTTATTCGAGACATCTTAATTGTCGCGATACTTGGTATTTTACCCTTTGTATAATTATCTTTGCTAATCTGAATGCCTATGGATGTCCTACACCTGGCGTCATCACAATAAAATGAGAAGTAGACATACCCGTTTGACCATGTGAACATTATGACTAATTTTATGACTAAAAGATAAGTTTTTATGTTGATTTAGGGCTTTTTATGAATTATATGAAATTGACAACCTAAAATTTTAACCCCTTATTTGCCGCGATTCTCAGGAATTTTCCAAGTTATTACTTGTTTTATTCTCAAATATCGTAATTTTGTGGAAGCTGAAGAAAGATTCTGAGATTTCTATGATTTTGAGACATCATTTTCTTATTACAAATCTCACAACTTTTTGAATCTCTAAATCATAGGCATTGATGAATGTACTCATATTTAACGGTTCAATAGATAACCGCCCTTATGCCACCTCCAATAGGCTGGCTACGTACCTGGAGGAACAATTCAAAAAAGAGGGTTTTACACCTGAGATATTTAGCCTGGGAGATCACCAGGTTCCGTTCTTTGAACAACATGATCCGGCCAATCAGCCTCCCGCCGTGAAAGCTATGTGTGAGGCATTTTGTAAAGCTGAGTTACATATCTGGATGACGCCATTATATCACGGCAGTATGACCGGAGCCATGAAAAACTGCTTGGATTGGCTGGAACTGACCAGCAAATACAAGCGACCATATTTATCAGGAAAGGTTGTAGCTTTGCTCTCCTGGGCAGACGGCACACAGGCCATGCAGGGGATCAACGCAATGGATGCAGTGGCAAAGGCTTTAAGAGCATGGGTACTACCCTATTCTTTGCCCATATTGAAAGACAACCTTTATGACCCGCAAACCAGCGGGTTTACAGCGTTTTACCAAAACAAACTAGATACCATGGTACAATTGCTTTGTGCGGCGAAATCCCACGTAGCAGCTGGTATGGAAGAAAGGAGCTAAACAATATTTGCCGGGTTACCGGCCTGAGTTATTTTAAATATTGCTGATATGATAACCGTTTCAGAAAAAGCAGGAGAATATATCAAAACACTGATGGAGAAAGAACACCATGCTCCCGGCACTTTTGTTCGTGTGGGTGTTAAAGGTGGTGGATGTTCCGGCCTCGAATATGTGATGAAGTTTGAAGCAACAGAAGAAGAGGGCGACCAGATTTTTGAAGATAAAGGTGTGAAAGTAGTAGTACAGATGAAAAGTCTGCTGTACCTGTATGGTACAGAACTGGATTACTCCGATGGCCTGAATGGAAAAGGCCTTTACTTTAACAATCCGAATGCTACCAGAACATGTAGCTGTGGTGAAAGTTTTGCAGTATAAAGAGGATTCGCGGGCGCTGATATCAGCACCGGACATCTCAAAATTTCAACATTGATATGATCAACAGTAACGAGATAATAGATGATATAGCCACCAGGGAATATGAGTTTGGCTTTAGCACCGACATTGAAATGGATATAGCTCCTCCCGGGCTGAATGAAGATATCATCCGTTTTATTTCCGCGAAAAAGAATGAGCCGGAATGGCTGCTGGAATGGCGTTTGAAAGGATTTGCAGCGTTTAATAAAATGCAATTCCCGAAATGGCAGCATTTTGAGATGCCGCAACTGGACCTCCAGGCGCTCTCCTACTATGCCGCACCCCGTAAAAAGAAACAATTAAACAGCCTGGATGAAGTAGATCCGGAACTGTTGGCCACTTTTGAAAAATTAGGGATTCCGCTGAATGAACAGAAAGCATTGACCGGCGTAGCCGTAGATGCCGTTTTCGACAGCGTTTCCGTAGCCACTACCTTCAAAGGCAAACTGAAAGAAATGGGCGTTATTTTCTGCTCTTTCGGGGAAGCCGTACAGGAATATCCTGAACTGGTAAAAAAATACCTGGGTAGTGTGGTACCTCACTCCGACAATATTTTTGCTGCCTTGAACGCGGCGGTTTTCTCCGACGGTTCATTTGTATATATTCCCAAAGGCGTACGCTGCCCGATGGAACTGAGCACTTACTTCCGTATCAATGCCCAGAACACCGGCCAGTTTGAACGTACCCTTATCATTGCAGACGACAACAGCTATGTAAGTTATCTGGAAGGCTGTACCGCTCCGATGCGCGACGAAAACCAGCTGCATGCCGCAGTAGTGGAACTCGTTGCCATGGAACATGCAGAGATCAAATACTCTACGGTACAGAACTGGTACCCTGGTGATAAAGACGGTAAAGGTGGTATTTACAACTTCGTTACCAAACGTGGTATCTGTAAAGGTAATGCCAGCAAGATCTCCTGGACACAGGTAGAAACCGGCTCCGCGATCACCTGGAAATACCCCAGCGTTATCCTTCAGGGAGATTACTCCGAAGGGGAATTCTATTCTGTAGCCGTGGTACGTAACAAGCAGATTGCAGATACCGGTACCAAAATCCACCATATCGGTAAAGGCACCAAAAGCCGTATTATCTCCAAAGGAATTTCCGCAGGCCGTGGTGACAACAGTTACCGTGGACTGGTAGCCGTAGGGCCGCGTGCAGACAATGCCCGTAACTTTACGCAGTGCGATTCCCTGCTGATCGGTAACCAATGCGGTTCCCATACTTTCCCTTACATCGAATCACGCAATAAAACAGCGATGATCGAACACGAAGCCACCACTTCGAAAATCGGAGAAGATCAGATCTTCTACCTGAATCAACGCGGTATCGACAGCGAAAAAGCAGTAGCGCTGATCGTAAACGGTTACGTGAAGGAAGTATTGAACCAACTGCCCATGGAATTTGCCGTGGAAGCACAGAAACTCTTATCTATAACACTTGAAGGAAGCGTTGGATAATTCGTTTATCCAATTAACTACATACAGAACGAAATATAACAATCATGCTGACGATTAAAAATCTGCACGCAGAGGTAGAAGGGAAAAAAATTCTGAAAGGCATTAACCTCGAAATAAACAAAGGTGAGATGCATGCCATCATGGGACCTAACGGTTCCGGCAAAAGCTCGCTGGCCTCTGTTTTAGCGGGTCGTGATAACTATACTGTTACCGAAGGGGAAGTATGGTTCAATGGTAAAAATCTGCTGGATTTGTCGCCAGAAGACCGCGCGCGTGAAGGCGTATTTCTCGCTTTCCAATACCCGGTAGAAATACCAGGTGTATCCAACCTCAACTTCCTGAAAACTGCCCTGAATGAAATCAGAGCCTATAAAGGAATGCCGGCGCTGGAAGCAAGAGAGTTCCTGAAACTCACCAAAGAAAAACAAGAACTGGTTGATTTTCATTCCAACCTGATGAATCGTTCCCTGAACGAAGGATTCAGCGGTGGTGAAAAGAAACGTAACGAAATATTTCAGCTGGCGATGCTGGATCCGCAGCTGGCCATCCTGGATGAAACAGATTCCGGTCTGGATATCGACGCCCTCCGTATTGTTTCCAATGGCGTCAACAAATTACGGGATGCAGAAAAATCCTTCGTAGTAATTACCCACTATCAGCGTTTACTGGAATATATTGTACCTGACTTTGTCCACGTTTTATACAATGGCCGTATCATTAAAACAGGTACCAAAGAACTGGCACTGGAACTGGAGGAAAGAGGCTACGACTGGCTGAAGGAAGAGCTCCATTTGAAAGAATCAGTATAAGTAATAATTACGTATTATGAATGGCGGGGTTGTGGGTAGATGTTCGGGAAAACGACCTGCACTGTCTACACCCAGGTCCGTAATTCGTCTAAAATAACCGTAGTTAAAATTAGTTAGGAATTATTATGACAAGTGATATAACAATACCTTTTTACCAGGCGTTAACAGAAGATGTAAACGCACTGTCGGCACAGGCAGCGTGTCCGGTTCAGGATATACTGCAAGACATCCGCCGCCAGGCTCTGGACCGCTTTTCAGCATTAGGTCTTCCCACACTGAAAACAGAAGCGTGGCGCTATACCAATATTCAGCGTTACCTGAAAGAGTATCCTTACGAATTACAAGTGACTGCTTCCCCCGTTCCTGCAACGCTGGTTGAAAAAACAGCTATTCCGGGACTGGATTGCTATACCGTTGTATTGGTAAATGGTCACCTGCAGGCGGCCGCTTCTACCCTGCCATCCGGTAAAGGTATCACCATCGGCGCCATGAGCGCACATACCGATGCTGCAGGTTTCACCAGCTATTTCAACAAACAACCACACCTGGCCAACGAATCACTGGCCAGCCTGAATACCGCCCTCTTCGCGGATGGCCTGTATATTGAACTGGCAGCCAATGCCGTGATTGATAAACCGGTGCATATCGTGAACGTATATACGGCGGCAAACCATGCATTTATTCAGCCCCGCCATCTGTGGGTACTGCATAAAAATGCAGCGGCTACCATCATTGAAACGTCTGTACACAACGGTACAGCTGCCGTGGCATTTGCCAACAGCGTACTGGAAACTGTGATAGAAGAAAATGCAGAACTGTGGCACTACAATGTACAACAGGGAGACGAAGGTTTCCGCGAAGTACATACCACTGCAGCGCAGCAATACAACAACAGCCGTTACCATCATTTCAACTTTACCCTGCCCGGCACACCGTTTACCCGTAATAACCTGAGTGTGGCCCTCAACGGCAGCTATACAGAAACAAACCTGAACGGTTTATATATCAGCAACAAAAACCAGCATGTAGATAACCATACCTTTATGGATCACATCATGCCTAACTGCAACAGTAATGAGTTGTACAAAGGCGTACTGCTGGACAATGCCAATGGTGTATTTACCGGCAGAATCCTGGTACACCAGGAAGCACAGAAAACAAATGCATTCCAGCAAAACAATAACCTGTTGCTGGGCACCAAAGCAGATATCAACTCCCAGCCTCAGCTGGAAATATATGCCGATGATGTAAAATGCAGCCATGGTTTTACCGCCGGCCAGTTCAGCGAAGAATCCATGTTTTACCTGCGTTCCCGTGGTATCGGTGAAGATGCAGCGAAAGCCCTGATGGTGAACGCTTTCTCTCACGATATTACCGACGCCGTGAAAATTCCTGCCCTGCAACATTACCTGCAGGAGCAGATTGCAGAGATCATGAATAACTAAACCATCATGGAACCTATTACTAACACAATACCCGCCGCCCTGGATGTTATGCAGATCCGGAAAGACTTTCCGATCCTGCAGCAAAAGGTGCACGGCAAACAGCTGGTATACCTCGATAACGGGGCTACCACGCAGAAACCACAGGTAGTAATAGATGCCGAAGCCAACTATTACCGGACTTACAACAGCAATGTACACCGCGGTGTACACCAGCTGAGCCAGATAGCTACGGATGCCTATGAGAAAGCCCGTCACCGGGTAGCAGCATATATCAATGCCGCACACGCTCATGAGGTCATCTTCACCAAAGGCACTACAGACGGTATTAATCTGGTAGCCAATGCCATGGCACGCCGTGTCCTGAAAGCCGGCGATACCGTGATCATTTCTGCCATGGAACACCATAGCAATATTGTGCCCTGGCAAATGGCCTGTGAAGATACCGGCGCGACCCTGAAAGTGATCCCCATCAATGAACGGGGCGAGCTGGAAATGGAAGCCTACGAAGCACTGCTGGATGAAACGGTAAAAATAGTGGCGGTTACCTATGTATCCAATACCATGGGTACCATTAACCCGGTAGCAGATATTATAGCGCTGGCGCATGCACGGAATATACCAGTACTGCTGGATGCCGCCCAGGCGATTCAGCATATCCGGATAGATGTACAAGCCCTCCAACCGGATTTTCTCGTATTTTCCGGACATAAAATTTATGGTCCTACCGGTACAGGTGTATTGTATGGCACCACAGAGTGGCTGAACAAACTGCCGCCTTACCAGGGTGGTGGTGATATGATCAAAACAGTCACTTTTGCCAAAACGATCTATAACGAACTTCCTTATAAATTTGAGGCGGGTACCCCTAATATTGCCGGCTGTATAGCCCTGGCAACCGGTATCGACTACCTCGAAAAAACAGGATTTGAAAAAATCCGGCAGTGGGAAGAAGAACTGATGACGTATGCCCTGCAATCGCTCCGCGAAATTGAAGGCATTCGTTTTATCGGGGATGCTGCTGCCAGAAGCGGCGCCATCTCTTTCCTGGTACATGATATCCATCCTTTTGATATGGGAGAGATACTGGACCAGCAAGGTATTGCCGTAAGAACAGGTCACCATTGTACCGAACCGCTGATGGACTGGTTCCGCATACCCGGTACAGTACGTGCCTCTCTTTCATTTTATAATACACAGGAAGAAATAGATAAACTGGTTGCCGGTATTAAAAAAGCGGCTTCCATGCTGTTGTAAACAGGAGCATATGACGATTAAAGCAATACAGGAAGAAATAGTGGCTGATTTTGCGATGATGGGTAGCTGGGAAGATAAATACGAATATATCATCCAGCTGGGAAAAGAACTCCCGCTCATCGACGAAGCGCATAAAGTACCGGAAAACCTGATCAAAGGATGCCAGTCGCGCGTGTGGCTGCATACCTCCCTCGAAGATGGTAAACTGGTATTCACAGGCGACAGCGATGCGGTGATTACGAAAGGATTGATCAGCCTGATGATTTATGTATTATCTGGTCATACCCCTCAGGATATTGCAGCAGCAGATATCTTTTTCATAGATGCCATCGGTTTAAGCAGTCACCTCTCTCCTACCCGTTCCAACGGGTTACTGAGTATGCTGAAACAGATGAAACTTTATGCCATCGCTTATCAGGCAAAAATTAACCAGCAATGAGTGAAGCAACCTTAAGAGAACAGATAGAAGCACAGCTCAAGACGGTATACGATCCGGAAATTCCTGTGAATATATGGGAACTGGGATTAGTATATGAAATCAAGATCAAAGAAAATAACCGCATCGGTATCGATATGACACTCACCGCCCCTGGTTGCCCTGTAGCAGGAGATATTATCCGGGAAGTAGATGAGAAAGTCAGAAATATCGAAGGCGTTTCTGAGGTGGATGTACACCTTACTTTTGACCCACCCTGGACAAAAGAAATGATGAGCGAAGAAGCCAGACTTGAACTGGGTTTCCTCTGATAATGATCCGCTGTTTCAGACGTTTCGCGGCCACAGGCCCACTGCTGTCACGGTTTAAGATATCAGGCCAAATACCAAATACACTGCGCAGTGCTATTTGATATTTGGCTTTTTATATTTATGGAATTCTTTATTTTGTGCACTAAATCGTTAATCCGTTGAACCTATCCGAAGAACAAGTGCTAGCCATGGCGCCGGACGATTCATCCCGTAAATCGGGAAAAGACCTGGCGAATCCGGCTAAATGGGTAAGTAAGGGCACCAGTGAAAATGCGATGTGGGGAGAATGCCAGGGAAGCGGCAGCAAACCTTATCAGACACAGATAGACACCGGCAATCTGGCATTCCGATGCAGTTGCCCCAGCCGTAAATTTCCCTGCAAACATGGCCTGGGCCTATTACTACTCCACATCCGGCAACCGCAGCTATTTGCGGAGGCAACACCGCCGGAATGGGTCAGTGAATGGCTGGCCAAACGGACAGAAAAAGAAGAAAAAAAAGCGATACAGGCTACCCAGCCTGCCCGCCCCGTGGATGAAGCCGCACAGGCCAAACGACAACTCGCCCGGGAACAAAAAGTGCAGGACGGTATTGAAGATCTCCTCTTATGGATCAAAGACATTGTTCGCAATGGCATCGTGGGCATCCCTGAAAAAAATGCCGCCTTCTGGGAAAACATGTCCAGGCGTATGGTCGACGCGCAAGCGCCGGGACTGGCCGGCATGTTGCGGGAACTGAGTCAGCTCAACTTTTACCAGGAAGGATGGCAACACCTGTTCCTGGATCAGCTGCTGCGTCTTTACCTGGTCATACAGGGCTACCGGCATACCCACGGCTTACCGGAAGGCCTGCAGCAGGACATCCGTAACCAGATCGGATTTAACCGGTCGCAGGAAGAACTGAAAGCACAACCCGGCATTACCGACACCTGGCAGATACTGGGCAAGCAAACCACGGAAGATGAACGCCTCATCACCGAACGGTACTGGCTATACGGTATCCACACCGGCCGCCCGGCCCTGATCCTGCATTTTTATATGCGCAACCAGGTAGTGGTACCGCCTTCCCTGTCGGCGGGTACCGCCATCGACGCGGAACTGGTCTATTATCCCGGCGCCGTACCCTTGCGGGCACTTCTTAAAACACAAACGGCCACCACCAGCAACCATACCTTCCATGGCTTTGAAAACTGGCAGGAGGTAGTGGCAGCACAAACAGCTACCAGCGCCGCACTCCCCTGGTATAACGAACAGGTATATACGATTGCATCCCTTACACCGGTATTGCATCAGGACCAATGGTGGCTGCAGGATAGCCATCAACAACGGATGCCCATCCGAAAGACGTTCCCGCATCTGTGGAAACTATTGTCGCTGAGCGGCGGCGCGCCGTTACATATGGCGGTTACCGGCCGGGAAACACAATACGAACCGATTGGCGTATGGCATCAACAGGTATACAAAGCTTTCTGATATGGTATCCACCTTGCAGCACAGGTATACTGGCAACCTTCCGGCTATGATGACCGGGAACAGGCCAGCAGCCATCGTTAATGGCCTGTACAACAGGTGGACATCTTCCGGAAATCATCTTCCTGAAACAGGTATACGCATTTACAACTACACTATCATCCACATAGCTGAACAGGTGGTAAACATTTATAAATATTGCTGATGCAGTGCTGGAATCATATTATTAATACGGCTTTACTGGGTACCGGCAAAAAACCGGTACAACCTACTGACTTTCCGGAAGTCCTCCGGGAAGCAGCGGAAAAGATCATGGCTACCGATACCCTCGACCGGGAAGACCAGCTGCTACAGCTGGGCGCCATCGCGTTTAATTACCGGCAGAGTGGCGTACAACCGGTTACCGGCGACGTACAACCCTTACCGTTATGTGCGGAAGAAGACAAGGCTTACTGTCCTGATACCGCGCGGCATGCCCTCCATCAGGCACTGGACACCAACAGCCAGCCGTTGATACAGCTATGGCTGGATGCCTGTATTACCGCAAACCTGCTGGCGCCACCGGACGACATTCCGCTGTTGCTCGACAGTGCCTTTAAACAAAAAGCCCTCCGTAACGCCGTAGCTATATGCTGTGGCAAACGCGGAGAATGGCTCGCACAGTTCAACAGCGACTGGCGGTTCTCTGTGGTCGCGGAGACACCGGAAGAATACTGGCAAAACGGTACCACCCAGCAGCGTACAGCTGCCCTTAAAACATTACGCAGCACCGACCCCGATCTGGCGCGCACCTGGTTACAGGATTCCTGGCCCAAAGAAAGTGCCGCCGTTAAAACGGAACTGCTAACGGCCCTGTATATACAACCAGGAGCCGCAGATATTCCCTGGCTGCAATCCCTGCTGACGGAGAAAAGCAAACAGGTGAAAGAAACAGTCGTACTGCTGCTGAAAAAAATTCCCGGTTCCGATATACATGAACAGTACTGGCAGCTGCTGACGCAGGCCATTACCGTCACCGGCACATCTGTTACCGTTGCCTTACCTGAACGGCTGCCGGAAGCGGTGTTGCAAAGCGGTATCCAGCCACTCAGTCCGGATAAACAAATGACAGATGCCACTTTCATTCTCGACCAGCTGATACAACGGGTACATCCTGCTTACTGGGCCACCCATTTTAGCCAATCGCCTGCTGATACCGTACTATTCTTCCGGGAACAGGCAACCCTGCAGCCTTTCCTGCCTTCCCTGGCAGGAGCCGCCGCCTGGTTTGAAGACGAGGAATGGGCCACGGCACTGGTGCGTAACAGCGATGTATTTTATACCGACTTATTACCCCTGCTGCCGGTAGCCGACCAACAGCTGCTCTGCGAACAACATTTTGAGTTGCATGCGGAAAACATATTACCACATGCCTGCCGGCAACCCGGGGAATGGTCTTTATCGCTATGCGAGAAAATACTACAATACTGTGCCCGGCATCCCTATAGTTACAATCAGACTTTTATGAATAATGCCATCCTGCAGATCCCGGTAGCTATCGCTCCTATGCTGGAAAAGATAGCACCGGACGCTGCTTACCAGGTCGGGTACTGGCAAAGCATCCGGGTACACCTGGAACAACTCATAAATACTAAAAGCCTGATTATCAATACATTTAAATCATTACTTCCATTAAACAATTAAGCAAATAACTCATGTCTGACATCTTACGCCAACACGCTGAAACGCTCTTTGCCGGGGAACTGGAAGAACTGAAAAAACAGGATACGGAGAAACGCCCGCACCATTGGGTACTCTCTCCCCAGGCGGTAGTGACCTACCTGATAGGTGGTAAACTGAAGAATGGTTTTGAAATAACCCCTAAATATATTGGTAGTAAACGGCTGATGGAAATAGCCGTAGCTACCCTCGCTACTGACAGGGCCCTGCTGCTTTACGGATTACCCGGTACCGCCAAAAGCTGGGTGAGCGAACACCTGGCAGCTGCCATCAGCGGCGACTCCACCTTAATCATACAGGGTACTGCCGGTACCAGCGAAGAAAGCATCCGCTATGGCTGGAACTATGCAAAACTATTGGCAGAAGGACCTTCCCGGCAGGCATTGGTGGAAACACCCGTGATGCGGGCGATGCAGGATGGCAAGATAGCCCGCATAGAAGAGCTGACCCGTATCGGCGCTGATGTACAGGATACCCTCATCACCATCCTTTCAGAAAAAACATTGCCTGTACCAGAACTGAATACGGAAATACAAGCCGCTAAAGGGTTCAATATCATTGCCACTGCCAACAACCGCGATAAAGGTGTCAACGAATTATCCAGCGCCTTAAAACGCCGTTTTAATACGGTCATTCTTCCGGTGCCCGACTCTATGGAAGAAGAAATAGACATTGTACGCAGACGGGTGGAAAGCTTTGAAAAAGTGATGGAACTGCCCGCAGAAAAACCGGCACTCGAAGAAATCCGCCGCATCGTTACCATCTTCCGGGAACTCCGCAGCGGCGTTACCCTGGATGGCAAAACCAAACTAAAATCTCCCGGCAGCACCCTCAGTACCGCAGAAGCCATTTCCGTGGTGAACAGCGGGCTTACGCTGGCCGCCTATTTCGGAGACGGTTCCCTGACCGCCGCCGACCTGGCCGCCGGTATCATTGGCGCTGTGGTGAAAGATCCGGTACAGGACAAACTGGTGTGGCAGGAATACCTGGAAACCGTGGTAAAAACCAGGGAAGAATGGAAAGATGTATACCGCGCCTGCAGAGACCTGGGATGATGTATTTTTTATCCGGCGGAAAATTCCGCTGCTGACCGTCATACAGGTACCCCTGTTTTTGTATCATAAGGGAAAACAAGCACCCGTTTTCCTGGAAATAAGTGATCAACAATGTCTGTACATATATTAGGCATCCGGCACCACGGACCCGGATCTGCCAGGAATGTGAAAGCATTTCTGGAAGCACTCCAGCCAGACATCGTACTGGTAGAAGGCCCACCGGAAGCCGATGCCATCCTGCAATGGGCGGATCATGAAGACCTGCAGCCACCGGTAGCCATACTGGCTTATCAGCCAGATAGCCCGCAACAGGCCTGCTTCTATCCGTTCGCCGCCTTTTCACCGGAGTGGCAGGCGATACAATATGCCCGCCGGCAAAATATTCACGTCCGTTTCATGGACCTCCCCCTCGCGCATGTTTTTGCCCGGGAACAGGCAGAGAAAGCAGCCGCGGAGGCAGCCGCCAGCCAGGCAACACCGGATGCCGCTGACGATACCTCCCTAACGGCAACGCCTATGTGCTCCGCCGGCCAGGAAGTACCGGAAGTAGCTGTCGCCGACGAGGAAGCATTCACGCTCCCGCTGCGCCGCGATCCGATTTCACACCTCGCCGCCGCCGCCGGCTACGACGACGGTGAAAGATGGTGGGAACACATGTTTGAATACCGCCAGCAACCCGATCAGGTATTTGAAGCGGTACATGATGCCATGCAGGCCCTCCGGGAAGAACTGCCCGGCAACAATGATCCCCGCGAAGCCTTACGGGAAGCCTGGATGCGGAAAGTCATCCGGCAGGCGGAAAAAGAAATGTTCCAGCGTATAGCCGTGATATGCGGCGCCTGGCATGCCCCTGCCCTTTCCCACATGCCTAAAGCCAAAGAAGATAATGACCTGCTCAAAGGTCTGCCTAAAGTGAAAGTGGAATGTACCTGGATACCCTGGACGTATAACCGTTTAAGTTATGAAAGCGGTTATGGCGCCGGCATCCCCTCTCCCGGCTGGTACGAACACCACTGGCATCACCCGGCAGACGACGGCACCCGCTGGATGGCCCGCGTAGCCAGACTTTTCCGGGAGCAGCAACAGGATATTTCCGTGGCCCATGTCATGGAAGCCGTACGGCTGGCCAATGCACTGGCCTCCCTGCGCCACTATTCCCGGCCGGGACTGGAAGAGCTGAACGAGGCTACCCTCAGTGTACTCTGCAACGGGGAAGCCTTGCTGATGAAACTGATCCGGGAGGAACTGATTGTCAGCAACTGTATCGGCAGCGTACCGCTATCGGTACCCAAACCACCCCTCCAGGCAGACATCGAAAAGCTACAGAAAAAACTACGGCTGCCGCAAACAGCCGGCTTCAAAGACTATATCCTGGATCTGCGGAAAGACACTGATCTGGAGAGAAGTATTTTCCTGCACCGCCTGCAGCTGCTGGAAATTCAATGGGGTAAACGTTTTGAAATATCCGGCAAAGGTACCTTCAAGGAACAATGGCGTTTGCAATGGGACCCGGCACTGACCGTAGATATTATTGAAAAAGGGAACCAGGGGAATACCGTGGAGGAAGCAGCGGCGAAATTTGTGATCAGCCGGGCTGCGGCCACCGATACCCTCCGGGAAGTTTGTAGTATGCTGTCTTCCGCACTGCCGGCAGATCTGCCAGTCGTAGCGGATGTATTGATACACCGGATCAACAACCTGGCGGCGGCGGCCGGAGATGTGTTGCAGCTGATGGAAGTCATTCCTGCCCTTGTCAATATCAGCCGTTATGGCAACGTGCGGAAGACCGACGCGGCCCTGGTAACCGGCATTGCAGAAAGTATGATCAGCCGCATCTGTATCAGCTTACCGGCTGCCTGCACAGCAGTGGCAGAAGAAGCCGCGCAATCGCTGCTGGACCTCTTCTACGCCATGAATGATGCCATCAGCCTGTTGCAGCAATCCGCACAAACGCACACCTGGCAGGATACCTTGCAAGCCATTGCCCGCAACCGGCAATCGGCGCCGGTGATCGCCGGCTATGCCACCCGGCTGCTGTTCGACTATAAGGTATGTACCGGCGAAGAGCTGGTGAAAACCTTTAGTGTAGCCATGTCCGTGGCCAGTCCGCCTGCAGAAGCGGCCGCCTGGCTGGAAGGTTTCCTGAAAGGCAGCGGCACCCTGCTGCTCCTGGATGAAGAACTCTGGGGAATGGTATATCAGTGGGTATTCCGGCTTGAAAATGATATTTTCATACAGGTATTGCCGTTATTACGCCGCACCTTTTCTAACTTTACCGCCCCGGAACGGAAAAAACTGGGTGATAAAGTGAAGACAGGAGGCACCGGTAACAGCCCATCCGCGCTCGTTTCCACCTCCGGACCGGATGCAATACGGGGGGCACAGGGTATTCCTGTGGTGATGCAGTTACTGGGATATTGAGCGGAAAAGAAACAGTTTATAAATCAGGTTCTGAAAAATTTATCACATGGAGGAACAGATGCGCAGATGGCGGCTGATCCTGGGAAGCGGAGAAAATGATGGTACCGCCTATACCCTGGACAAAACCGATCTGCAGATAGATAAAACACTGGAAGCACTGTACGACAGTACCCGGCAAGGCGGGCTGGGAGCCTCATCTCCCAATGTAAGCCGCTGGCTGGGAGACATCCGCAGCTATTTTCCGGCTTCCGTAGTACAGGTTATGCAGAAAGATGCCCTGCAACGCCTGCAGCTGACGGAGATGCTTTTTGAAAAAGAGATGCTGCAAAACGTGACACCGGATGTACACCTGGTGGCCACCCTGATGACATTAAGCCGCGTTATTCCCGAAAAAACCAGGGATACTGCCCGGCAGGTGGTACAGCAGGTGGTGGATGAACTGATGAAAAAACTGGCGCAGCCTATGCAACAGGCCATCAGCGGCAGTTTAAACCGGAGCATCCGCAACCGCCGGCCACGCCACAACGAAATCAACTGGCACCTCACCATCCGGCAAAACCTGCGGCACTACCAGCCGGCCTATCAGACGATCATCCCGGAAACGCTGATCGGATATGGCCGCAAACGGTCTGCCCTCAAGGATGTGGTATTATGTCTGGATCAGAGCGGCTCTATGGGGACCTCTGTTGTATATTCCGGTATCTTTGGCGCCGTAATGGCGACTATTCCGGCAGTGCGCACCAGAATGGTGGTATTTGATACTGCCGTGGCGGATCTTACGGAAGAACTGACCGACCCGGTAGACCTCCTGTTTGGCGTACAGCTGGGCGGCGGTACCGATATCCATGCCGCATTGCAATACTGTGAACAGATCATTACCCGGCCGGCAGATACCGTACTGGTAATGGTAACAGACCTGTTTGAAGGCGGAGACGACAAAAACATGCGTAAACGGTTTGCCAGCCTGGCAATGGCAGGCGTACAGGTAGTGGTACTGCTGGCCCTCAACGATGAAGGGGCGCCGGCCTACGACCATGAAAATGCACAGTTCCTCGCGGAACTTGGCATACCGGTATTTGCCTGTACCCCGGATAAATTCCCGGACCTGATGGCCATGGCACTCAGCAAACAGGATGTTGCGCAATGGGCTGCTAAAGAAGATATAGTGCTGAAAAAATAAATGAATCTATTTATACCTTATGCCGTATACAAAGGAAGCGATACTACCTCTTGTTGAACAACTAAAACAGTTTACTGACTATGAAGATACCCTCTACCCACACCTGCACGCGGGAATCGACTTCCTGACCGGAACAACATTTACCGTACCCGAATTTGCACAGCTCCACGAAGCTGCGCAGATGAACTACTTCCTTCCCTTACTACAGCTACCCGATCACTGGGACGATAACGACCGGCTGATCCTGCAGCTGCTGGCGCCCCCACTTACCTGGGCTGCCTGCCAGGAACGCTTTCTGCAAACCATCGTCCCCTTAATGGATGCTCCTGGCACCTCTTCATCCGTGGTACTGCGTTTCAGCTATTTCACCAGCTTCCTGCAGCAACGTGGCTGTACACCGGCAGCAATAGGCTCGCTCCTGATCAGCTATTCCGGCGATGGCAACAACTTTGACCTGGCGCCCTTAAAATTCACGCCGCTGCGTAAGTTCCTGCAAGACCTGATCAAAGGCGCAGAATGGGCCACGATAGATGATTACCTGCGTACCTGGAAACAAAAAGGCTGGAATTCGCTGTTCTACCGGCTACTCTCCAAAGGCCATCCCGACCGGGAAATGGAATACCTGGACAGTATCCTGCAACAGCACCGGCAACCTTATACCAACTATGAACTGATAAAGGTGTTGTTGCAAAACAACTTCCCTAAATATGAAACGGTAGTAGAAAGGGCCAATAATTTTTATACCACGGTACCCGATTATGCGGCCCTGCTAAACAGTTACCAACTCCTGGCCCGTCATCTCCCGGAAAAATATAATACACCGCTGATACAAACAGCCTATGCTTTCCTGGAAACACAGCATAACGGCATGGTTGCCCTGGATAACCAACCGGCAGCCGATAGCCCGGAAAATGAAGGCGGCTGGTTACCGCCGGGGGTGAGTGCGATTCAGCAACTGCTGCTGCTGGATACCGCCGGCGCCTTGTCTTACCTGGATCAGTATATATCAGATAAACATTACCTGCATCCGCAGGCCTTCCAGGTGATGAAAGACCTCCTGCAGGCCCGGGCAGTACCCTTGTTGCTACAGGCATTGGAAAATGATTACGATGCCCGTAATGTATTACCGGTATTGACTCAGCTGGACAAACAACTATACGAAGACCGGCTGTGGCCTTTCACCCTGCATAAACTGAAATCAGTTCGTTCGCTCGTTGCCGTTGTACTGGCCGATCATCCGCAGGCGCTGGAAAAAGCAGGCGAACTGTTGCTCCATAAAAAAGCGGAACAACGGTTAACGGCCGTACAAATCCTTTGCAAACTCAATACGGCAGCCGCACGCGAGCTGCTGCAACAAGCCTTACATAAAGAAATCAACGACGACGCCCGCGATATGATGCTGGAAGTACTGGGGGATACCCTTACCGGTATGGACGATATGGCGGCTGTTACCGAGCTGGTGGCCTTTGCCAGAAAAAGAGGTAAACTCTCCCGGTTCCCGGAACCCTGGCTGGACGAAAGCACGCTTCCGCCGCTCTACCTCCTGGATGGCACCACGGCTACTTCGGATATGGTGCGTTTCCTGCTGTACCGCCTGTCGCGGATCAAAGAGATCCAGGTAGATATAGAAGCCCGGCCGTTATTACGTTTGGTAGATCAGTCCCGTAGCGGCGGTTTTGCGGCCCATCTCTTTAAATTATATACCGATAAAGGTGGGGAAGCCCGACTGCGATACCTGATGGTACTGGCAGCCCTGACAGGAGATGATGCCCTGGTGGAAAGCCTGCATAGGTCTATCTACCAATGGATAGAAGAAAAACGTCTGAAACAGGCCGAACACGGCGTGGCAGCACTGGCCCTGCAAGGCAGCCTCAATGCCTTGCGTGCTGTGGAGTTCCTGTCGCGCAAGTACCAGATGCGGCGGCCTCAGGTTGGCGCTGCCGCGGCGGCGGCCTTACAACAGACAGCTACCGAAGCTGGTATCAGCCTGCATGAACTGGGCGACCGCCTCGTACCGGATTTTGGTTTCCGGGGCTTATTCCGCCCGTTTGCAGTCAGGGATGAAATTTATCATGCTGGTATCGACAGCCAGTTTAAGCTGACCTATTTCAACAAAAATAAACGGCAGCTTAAAGCTATGCCGGCTGCGACGCCATCTCCTGTTAAAGAAACCTTTAAACGGATTGCCAAAGCCATCACGGAAACGGCTAAACTCCAATCGCAACGGCTGGAACATTACCTGGTCATCCAAAGAAAATGGACGGCTGCTCAATGGACGGCTTTATTCGGGCAGCACCCACTCATGTGTGCCTTTGCCACCCGCTTGTTATGGGGCGTATATGACGAACAGGAACAGCTGATCCAATGTTTCCGTTACCGCGAAGACACTGCCATGGAAAACCTTGCGGGAGAAACGGTTGTCATCCCCGCCAGGGCCACGGTACGTATCCTGCACCCCTTGTACCTGGATGCTACGACCTTACAGCAATGGAAACAGCAATTTGCAGCGCTGGGCATGTTGCCGGTATTTCCGCAGCTGGACCGCCCCGTTGCAGCCCTGTCGCCCATACAAGCCGATAGCACTGTGATACATGATTTTGAAGACATCTCCCTGGAAAGTGAAGTGTTACATCAGCTCATGGACCAGAAAGGCTGGAAACTCTCGGAAGGCAATGATGGTAAATACATGTATGTATTCCACAAAACAGATGATGAAAACCAGCTGGAAGTGATCATGGAAATGAGCGGCGTATACCAGGAAGATGCGGCCTCATGGCGGATGGGCAAACTGTATTTTGTAGACCGGACCAAAACGCAGCAACGCTGGTTCCGTACTACAGATAAAGAAGTAGCCACCGGCCTGTTACCATTACATAGTGTGCCACCGGTATTTTATTCGGAAGCCATCACAGATATTACGGTGTCCAGGGAAAAAATGAGCTTATCGTAGTTACTGGCAATCATGGGATTTTATTTGTATTTTTTCGCTTTATACAGTGAACAGGTAAAACTCATTTATGCAGAAGCTACATTCCCTGCTGTCAGGAGGACTATTACTCCTCCTGACAGTTACCACTCTCCGGTTACAAGCGATACACCTCATTCCCCAGCCATCGGCTGTAAAAACATTACCCGGTCGTTTTAATTTATCCGGCGCTACGGTGATTATAGCCGGCAACAATACTACCGCAGCTACCCTGCTCCAACAAACTCTTCGCGCAGACCATCAGTTATCCTTATCTGTTAAAACAGCAGCCCGCCATAATTATATCCGGCTGACCACAGATGCGGGATTGTTAAAAACAATTGGTACAGAAGGCTACCTGCTGCAGGTACAGCCGGATCATATCCGGATAACCGCCGCCAGCAACACAGGTATTTTCTATGGTATCCAATCACTCCGGCAGCTGATTATGCCGCAGGAACAAGCCTATGCCATTGATGCCGTGGAGATAACCGACAAGCCACGTTTCAGCTGGCGGGCTTTTATGCTGGATGAAGGCCGTTACTTTAAAGGCCCTGCTGCCGTAAAACGTTTGCTGGATGAAATGGCCTTACTGAAAATGAATGTGTTTCACTGGCATCTCACCGATGACCAGGGATGGCGTATTGAAATCAAAAAATATCCGCTGCTCACGCAGGTAGGTAGTAAACGCGATTCCACCCAAACCGGCGGCTGGAACAGCCCTACCTATGATGGCAAGCCACATGCAGGCTATTACACCCAGGAAGAAATCCGGGATATTATCCGGTATGCTGCCGACCGGCACATTACCATTGTACCTGAAATAGAAATGCCCGGACATGCCAGTGCAGCCATCGCTGCTTATCCCTGGCTGGGCACCCGGCATCAGCCGATTACTGTACCGGTAAAATTCGGCGTACAATACGATGTGTTTAATGTAGCAGATCCGAAAGTAATCGGCTTCCTGCAAGACGTTCTGCAGGAAGTCATGGCCTTATTCCCTTCCAAAGTCATTCATATTGGCGGTGATGAAGTAAAATATGATCAATGGAAGGCCGATGCCGGTGTAAATGCCTATATGCAGGCGCATCAGCTCCGGACACCAGCGGATCTGCAAATAGCCTTTACCAATCGTATTTCCAATTACCTCGCAGGCAAACAACGCCGGATGGCAGGCTGGAATGAGATTATGGGCCATAAACTGCATGAGTATACCGATACGGCAGATGTATCTGCCAAAGAAAAGCTGGCTGCCGGTACGATTGTGCAATTCTGGAAAGGCGAACTACAGCTGATTACAGAAGCCGTTGCCAAAGGCTATGAGGTGATCAACTCCTATCATGCCATGACTTATCTCGATTATAGCTACGAGGAAATTTCATTGGAAAAAGCCTTCCGGTTTGATCCGGTACCAACCGGGCTGGATCCGAAGTATCAGGCAAAAATACTGGGTAGCGGCTGCCAGATGTGGGGCGAGTGGATACCAGATGAAAAAGCGATGCAGCACCAGGTATATCCGCGGCTGGCAGCCTATGCCAACAGCGACTGGGCGGAACCTGCCAATAAGGATTTTGAAAATTTCAAGTCCGCGCTGACTTATTTCCTCCAACGCTGGAAAACAGCACAATAATATCAATAACGTATATACACCAGCGTGATCCGCCCGGATCATCTGGTGTATATACATTACTCAGGGTTTTCTTTGCAGTATTTTTTCGTGACCTTTTGGCGAGAACAGGGTATATACCACTTCCCGTCTATCATGTGTGGCAAGTGCTTCCGGACTTCCTTCCCCGACGACCGGGAAAGACCTTACCAATGACCGGCCTTTAATATAAAATGTATCGGCGCCTTTATACTCCTTATCCTGTAAGGTATCCAAGGCAATGCTACTGATACGGGTTGCCTGTTTTCCGTTGAGTTCAAAGGCATATATTTTACCGTATCGTCCGGTGCCGGCTGATACCATATAACAATAGAGTTCAGGAGCGCCATTTGCATCCAGATCTGCCACCATCATATTTTTCATATCTCCTTTCACATCTCTTTCCACAATGCTGTCTGCCCGGGTGGTATCCTTTCTATTGCCTACGGCGATGATCAGGTTATGTATATTACCGTCATTTTTTGTCAGTGCGGTAATACGATAGTTACCTGTTACCGTATCCTGCCGGAAGGCAATTTCCGGTTTATCACGTACCGGCGCAGCCGTAATGGTGCTGTCTTCCTGCTGCGGTGTATCTGATTTCAACGGGTTATTGCAGGCAGCACCTATGACTACTGCTAATCCACATATAAAAAAGATATGGTTTGTACATTTCATGCTGACCGGTTTTACATCTTTTATTTCCTTTTGTGTTTGTCTGCTTTGGTGTCTTTACGATGATGCGTGGTATGGCTTCCCTTATCATCCTGTTCTTCATTTTTCCGGCTATCCAGGTTGTCTCTTATATCCGGACGGATCGCATTGGAATTAGGTTGTTGCCTGTTATGGCGACCGCCCTCATTTTTACTGTGTTTCATAAGATACATTTTGGTGAAAAATCGGTTATACAGATCATGCCACAAAAGCAGTGCCTTAATGCCACTCCGGCTATTAGTGGTTTATCCGCACAACCCTGTTTATCTGTTTCCCCTGAATGACGGACAAAATCCACAGCCGGCAAAGCTCCCCAGCTAAATATGCTGTGTCTGTATAAACGCTTAACCGGATTGGTGTCAACCAGTTACCGGCACACCAGCCTATTCCGTTGTAAAATGTGCATGAAATATGTTACGATAGTGATGACTATGTACAACTATACTATAAAAAAATATAAATATCCATATATGAAAAACCTAAGCGTGACAGCCGGAGTAATAACAGTTTTTCTGGTATGTTTTCTTTTACTGCCGCCTACGCAGCATCCGCTGCAGGCCGCACCGGAAGCCATGTACGCCACTGTTATTCAACCGGATACCGTTCCGGGCCGACGACTGGATACCAGTTTCAGCACACATCCGTACAAAAAGAAAGCGTGGAAAAAACAACCGGTAGAAAAGCCGGTGAAAGAAAAGAGAGACAGTACGGGTAGGGAGCGGTATTGAGGAGGTAGGTACCATCAATAACGGGAGATCAGATGCCAACATCTTTTCTCCCGTTATTTGTTATAAAGAATATTATTTTTCCAGCTGGCCAAACAGCCCGTTCTTATAATCTTCGATCGCCTGATCCGTTTCTGCAGCCGTATTCATGACAAAATTATCTTTTGCAGCTACCGGCTCATTGATTGGTTCGGCGCAAAGATACAACAGGCGGGTATTTTCGTCTGCCTTGATATGGATATCAGCTTGTTCATCTTCCTTATCAAAAACAACCAGGTGATAACCTGTTACTGTTGTACCGTTCACGGTTACCTGACCATCCACTATATATAGCAATGTCCAATAACCACGTGTAGCCGTGAGGGTTACTTCTTTACCGGCTTCCACATTTCCCCAGATGGCGGTAATGGGTGTGAAATTTTTCAGCGGGCCGGTTTTATTTTCATAATCCCCGCTGACCAGCGTCAGCTGTACGCCTGGCGCTACTGCTACCGGTGGCATTTCATTACCGGTTACATATTGATAATAAGGATCTTCCCATTTATTGGCAGCCGGCACATTGAACCACAGCTGTAATAATTCATAGTTGCCTCCTTTCGCGAGGAATTCCGGAGAAGGTCCTTCACTATGCAGGATACCTTTACCGGCAAACATCCACTGTACATCTCCTGCCGTCACCGTCATGGCATTACCGGCATTATCGCGGTGAAAACCTTGCCCCTGCAACATGAAGGTAACCGGTGCAAAACCGCGGTGCGGATGCGGGTGCAGCCGCTCTTCCGGCGAACCAGCCGCATAGAACTTAGGCGGCATATGATGCAATACGATAAAAGGGCTGGCAAAACGGAACTGCATCGTAGGCAATGATTGCCGTACTACTTCTGTATCCGTGATGTGTTTTTCCCGGCCTTCCAGTACGTGCAGAATTTTCTTTTCCATAAAAAATATTTTATCGGATCAACTTCAGGCGCGCTTTCTCCACGGAGCTCCGGAACATCTTCAGGATGAGGACTTCATAGTCTTCGATCACCAGCACTTCACCTTCCCGGGGAATATTGCCGTGGATGTAGTTAATTAAACCGGAAAGGGTTTCATAATGTTCACTTTCCGGCAGCGGATAAGGTAACAGTTCATTGATATCCGCGAGGTATTCGTGGGCACTTACGAGATAGGTATTATCATCTTTCTGTTCTACGATCGGCGTTTCATGATCATGTTCATCCTGTATATCCCCTACCAGTTCTTCCAGGATATCTTCCATCGTCACAATACCTTCCGTATCGCCGAATTCGTTGGTTACGACGGCCATCTGCAGGCGTTGCAGCTGAAAAGTACGGAGCAGGTCCTTTATTTTCATACTGTCCGGCACATAAAATACCGGCTTCAGGATATCGCTGATATGCTGCAGCGACTTGTCGTGTACGCCCCGCATGAGGTCTTTCGTATAGATAACCCCTTTCAGTTCATCCAGGGAACCATGGTAAACAGGATATCTGGAATAACCATCTGCCAGCACCTGATCAATCAGTTGCTCCAGTGGCAGGTTAATATCCAGGGCAGAAATATCTTTCCGGTGGGTCAGGATTTCCTTTACCCGGCTGTCGTCAAATTCGAATACGTTTTGTATCAGCTCCCGTTCCGTTTCTTCAATAGCGCCACCTTCCTGGCTTTCAGAGATGATGAGTTTCAATTCTTCTTCTGAGTGTATTTCCGATTCACCGGCAGGTGTAATACCAATGAGCCGCAGGATACTGTTGGCAAAGCCATTGAGCATCCAGATAAAAGGACGGAAGATAACAAAGAGTACCCGCATGGGGATTGCCACAGCCAATGTTGTGGGCAATGGTTTACGGATGGCAAATGATTTAGGCGCCAGTTCTCCGAAAACAATATGCAGGATGGTAATAATCGTGAAGGCGATAGCGACTGCAATCCAATGCGTGGCGGCTACCGATATGCTGATACCCAGGTTACCCATTACTTTCAATACGATGGCTGTCATCACCGATTCTCCGACCCAGCCCAGGCCCAGGGATGCCAGGGTGATACCCAACTGGGTAGCTGCCAGGTAACCATCGAGGTTGCCCAATATCCGCTTGGCCGCAGCAGTTGCTCTTTTGCTGGATGTGGAGCCTTTACTGTTGATCTGAGAGGAGCGCACTTTAACGATGGCAAATTCCGCCGCTACAAAAAAACCGTTTAATAAAACCAGAACAATAGTCCAGAAAAGTTGCCAAAGCATGTATATGGTAAATTGGTTCGCAAGGCCAAATATAGGCAAATCATTTTTGATACGTCTGGCTGATTTACGGGAACGACGGGTGATATCTTATAAAATCCTTATGCAGTGGGCAGATAAGCCGTTTTTCTACAGCTTGATTTTTTCCGGAAGATGCCTGGCTACGATTACCCGCCGGGAAATGATAGTCAGCAAAATGCAGCAGTAAGATGCCCACCCTATCCGGGTAAATTTTATTTTTCTGCACTATTTAGTCCACTTATTTCATAGAGTTTATGTATTTTTGATGAAATAGGGCTGGCATATCATTTTTATTGTCTAATGGAGAAAGTAATTACCACGACCACTCCCGCTGTCACCGCAGCCGGAACACAACATAATGCGGCTATTCCGCCGGCATTGACCCAAACAGGCTCCCATTCTTCCGAAAACGGCGTTGCCAAAAAACAACGATGGACCTATGGACTGGCAGGTTTAATACTGCTCACCATTGTGCTGGGTATTGCCTGGTGGCAGGCGCCTGCCTTCCGCACTTATGTGGCAGATATTCCGCCTACTTTTTATTATTTCCTGGGTGCAGGCTTCGTATTCGCCATGATCGACGGCGCCATCGGGATGTCGTATGGTATTACCTCTACCACCTTCTCCCTGTCGATGGGTATTCCGCCGGCTTCTGCCAGCACCGCCGTACATATCTCCGAAATTCTCAGCAATGCCATTGCCGGATGGATGCATTTCAAAATGGGCAATGTCAATAAAAAACTGTTTAAGATCCTGATCTTTCCGGGTATTGCCGGTGCGGTGATCGGAGCTTACCTCCTCTCCTCACTGGAACATTATGCAGCCTATACCAAACCGCTGGTATCGCTGTATACGCTGATACTGGGTACTATCATTCTGCTGCGTGCCATCCGTGCACAACGACAAAAACATGCGGGCAACAAAATAAAACGTATTGGCCTGCTGGGTTTCGGAGGTGGGTTTATTGATGCCATCGGTGGTGGCGGATGGGGCTCTATTGTATTATCCTCGTTGATTGCAGGACGCAGACATCCCCGTTTTTCCCTGGGCACGGTAAAGGCTACCCGCTTTTTCATTGCGATGCTCAGTTCCCTCACTTTTGTGACCGTATTGTCTTATGTACACTGGGATGCCGTACTGGGATTGGTCATTGGCAGTGCGATCGCTTCTCCCATTGCTGCGCGGGTATCCAACAAAATATCTGCTAAAACCATTATGGTGGCGGTAGCGGTGATTGTTATCGTCGTGAGTATGAAAAGTATTTATTCGTTCCTGCTAAAGGTATTGTAAGCTTATTCATTGATGACCGTCTCGTTGACCTGCAGGGTAATCGGCTGATTGATTTCGTAACGCACCCAGGCCCGGATAGTCACTTCATCCCGGTCGTTGAAAGGTTTTGCAGGCAGGTACCTGTTGGCGATTTCCACTTTGATTTCTGCGGTTCTGTCTTCAAAGATATAGGTAGTACCACGCAGTTTTCCGGTAATATAGCCGGTTATTTTTACGGAAGTACTGTCGTAACTCAACTGCCGCGCATTTTTCATCACCTCTCCTACGGTGTAATTACGTTGCCATATTCCGGCCGTAACACCTAACAAACAGAGCAGCAAGCTTTTCATGATGGTTCCTTTTAATTGATGGATCTGCCTGTGGTAACAGTTACCAGCGTAAATTGTTCATAGCCCGGATCCGATATTTTTCGCGAAGATAACAAGACCGGACCTTTTGGGAGGTTAAATTTATGCTCCCAACCGATCCGGTCTTGTTAATCATGTTTTGCGATGGCTACATTTCACATACAATCTCCTGCGCCTGCCGGATAGCTGCTTTACCGGCATCAATGAATACACATCCTTTTTTATAGCCGGCATCGTAGTGCCAGCCGGATAATGGCTTGCCATTCAGCAATACCCTGGCTGGTTTGCGGGTGGTAAACACTTCCAGGCGGATATGTCTTGCCGCCAACTGCCCCTGATAACTACCGGTGGTCGCGCCCAGTTGTACCCGGATACGATCGGTTGTTCCGGTACTGGTGATGGACGTATAGGCAAAAGCGTTATCCTTTTTATACGCGAGCGTAGCACCATCATCTTCATACAATTTAAAATGACCGGCTGCGCCAGGGTATATTTCCAGGGTAAGGGTATCTTTTGGTTTTTCCCGGTCGTACAACATCGCCGGATACTTCGGAATGATGGCGCCGGCTTTTACAAACAGGGGCAACTTATCCAGTGGTGCCGCAAAGTTATTGAGCCACTGTCCGCCCGTATAGGCGGTACCGTTATCGTAGTCTGTCCAGGTACCGGCAGGCAGATAAATGCTATCGCGTTTTTCTTCATCCTTGTATACCGGCGCTACCAGCAGGTATTCGCCGCTCATGAACTGGTATTGTGTAGCCCGGCCCCAGGTAGTGGTATCTGCCGGGTATTCCAGCACCATGGCACGACATACCGGCGTACCCGTTTCATAGGCTTCCCGGCAATAGGAATACATATAAGGCGTTAAACGCATTTTCAGCTGCATGTATTTGCGGTTGATATCCGTATAAGGTTCTCCGTGGGACCAGGGTTGTTTACCTGTTTTGGCCCAGCCGCTGATAGACATATATACCGGCGTGAAACTTTTCCACTGCAGATCCCTCACATAGGTTTTGGCGCTGCCTTTGAAAATGCCATCCACATCGCCGGTTGCATAGTTGAAGCCAGACAGGCCACTGCCAATCACCGTGGGAATGTGGAACCGGATGTATTCCCAGTTACCGCTCTGATCGCCGCTCCACACGGTAGCATACCGCTGTGTACCTGCCCAGCCGGCCACACACCATACAAAGCCGCGGGCATCTGCATTTTGTTCAATGCCGTTAAATGCAGCACGGGTACCATCCAGGCCCCATTTATAGCCAGGGCCTACCCAGGCTACATCCAGTTTCATACAGCGGGTACCGAAACGACCTACTTCGTCTTTTATTTTTTCCACCCCGTTTTCTGTCCACAGGCCAGTATAAAAACCCAGCTGGTGCAAGCGCTGTACCACAGTATCCAGCCCCTGATAACCGCAGCCATAGCCATCATTCGGCAATATCCAGCCACCCGGCATATTTTTCTCCCGGTATACCTGTGCAATTTTGCTGATTACATCGCCGGTTACACCTTTTTTATTGTAACAGTCCGCGTCGCCAAATTCCAGGCCCCAACGGGGTACCATAAAAGGCCGGCCGGTAACATGCGTATATTGTTCCAGCACTGCTTTTAAACCAGGACCGTAAAAGTAGTAAGCATCGTATTCGTGGCCTTCATGCTGCAACAGTACCGTATCTTTAAAAGCATAGCTGCCTTTGTTGAAGGTGTTCCGGAAGATGCCGTATCCGGCTGTACTCACAAAGAACGGCGCCGGATTGGAAGTGGTGTTGGCGCCCCAGTTGCCGAAATTATTGCGGATGTTCACGGTGCTGTCGCGGTGCGAGAAGTTACCATTCTGCATACCACCGCCATAGAAATAATCCGTTGCTCCCCGACGCAGTGATTCCGTGGCCTGTTCTCCCAGGCTAATAGGAGCCGTTTCTTCCATAATCAGTTTACCGGTTTTATCGTACATGGCTATACGAAACGGTGCTTTCTGTATCTGCAGGGTCACCTTCGCAGTATTGACTTCATAATAGCTTTTTTTATCTTTCAGCTGGTATTTTACCGGCTGATCGCCATTCCATACCACCATCCCCTTGTCGGTAGCTTCCTCAAAGCGGCCATCGGAGCTGACCTGCAGGCGGAAGATATCTGCCGCCACCCAATGCAGCTGTACAAAGGCATTACCGAGGGTAAACTGCAGCTTACCCGGCAACTGTTTTAATTGCTGAATACCGGTCAGTGGTACTGTTTTCAGGAGCAGGTGGGTAGCCAGTGTATTATTAGCGATATTACCATCCTGCGGCAACAGGGCTGTTACCTGCAGCGGCCAGATACCTTTGCTTTCCAGGTTAGCCGTTTCCAGCAGCACATCGCGGATAGCATAGGGCTGTAGCGGCTCCCGGTCGAAAGGCACTGTGATCGTTTTGACAGCAGCACCATATCCCAGGGTGTATTGCACCTGCACGGGTGCTGCCACCGGTTCGGTACCCAGGTTGGTCACCCGGATGGTGATGGGTTCCTTTGCCGAAAATTTATCTTTTCCGTTGAGCGGTGTCACTACGTTGGTGATAGCGATATCGCGCGGAAATACCTGTTCATAGGTGGCCAGGAATATTTTTCCGTGGAGGGTACCTTTCTGATCTTTCACCACATTACCTGTGCCTTCATCAAAAGTATAATAGTGCAACAGGTGGGCATATTCCGGATCCTGTGCATTGACCGCCTTAAAGGCCAGCCGGGCAATGGTTTCCGGGGATAACATTTTATCCCACATCCGCAGCTCATCTACCGTAGCGTTGAGGGTACCGAAACCATCGGCATCCAGTCCGATCTGGGTGAGTGGCAACGGAATACTTTTATCGATGCGCTGTACAAACTTACCATCTACATAGAGGGAGGTGTGCGCCGTATCTGCCACGAGGGCAATATGTGTTAACTTCCCTACCGGCAGTTCATAATCAAAAAATACATCAAACTGTCCTTTTTTGGTCAGCCCGATTTTATTGGTATTATTATACTGCTCTATCCGGATGCCGGATTCGTAATCGCCAGCAGTCAGCAAGGTAGCGTAGGTGGTTACTTTGTTGCGGCTCACCAGGCACTCCACAGTATAAGGTGGCGGCACATCTTTCCCATTCAGTTCCACAAAGTTACTGGCGCCGTTAAAGCGTAGCCGGTGCTGTGCGGAAACGTCAGCAGCGGTGATCGTCAGCAGGGCGCATAAAAGCCCTCCCAACACCAGGAGGTGTAATGGAATTCTTCTCATTGTTCACTTTTAATTAACAGAACGTTAAAATTACTGATCAGAATTGAGATTTCCGCTATAAATTGTAACCACATTAAATTTCAGGATATGGAATTCCTCAAAACATACCGCAGCATGTTCTGGTTGCTGGGGGGTATTATCGCAGGCAGTATAGCCGGTGTATTAGCTGGCGACCAGGTAGTCATATTTAAGCCCATAGGCGATATTTTCCTGAATCTCTTGTTTACCGCCATCATACCACTGGTATTTTTTGCCATCTCCTCCGCTATTGCACATATTGATGCCTCCAATAAACTGGGGCGTGTATTGGGCGTCATGTCGCTCGTATTTCTCAGCACCATCCTGATTTCCGGCTTTCTTACCATCGTAGCCGTGTGGATTTTTCCGATCCATCAGCCCGTAACGTTGAGCAAGGCAGCAGACCTGGGCTCATCCGGTAACTTCGGGGAACAGCTCACACAGCTTCTTACAGTGAGTGAGTTTTATGAGCTGCTCTCCCGTAAAAAGATGTTGCCGTTTATTATTTTCTCGGTGCTCATTGGACTGGCAGCGATGCGTTCCGGTGAGCGGGGTGTTGCCTTCCGGCAGTTTTTGTATGCCGGCAATGAAGTGATGAAAGACCTGCTCACCCTCATTATGAAAGTAGCGCCGCTGGGCCTGGGCGCCTACTTTGCCTATCAGGTAGGCACAGTAGGGCCGCAGCTGTTTGGTACCTATGCCCAGTCGCTGGGCCTCTACTATGGTTTTGGCATATTTTATTTTGTGGTTGGTTTTAGTTTTTACGCTTTTGTGGCCGGTGGTACCACCGGTATTAAAATATTCTGGAAAAACAACATTCTTCCTACTCTCACTGCTGTGGGTACCGGCAGTAGTATTGCCACTATTCCTGCCAACCTGGAAGCCGTTGCCCGGATGGGTGTACCGGCCAATATAGGCAATGTGGTGGTACCTCTGGGTGCCTCGCTGCATAAAGATGGCTCCAGTATTTCTTCCATCATCAAGATGGCCGTTGTATTCGGCATGTTCGGCAAGGGCTTCGACAGTCCGGAGATCATCTTCATGGCACTGGGTGTTACGGTACTGGCAAGCATTGTAGAAGGTGGTATTCCCAATGGTGGTTATGCAGGGGAAATGCTTGTTATGAGCGTATATGGGTTCCCGATAGAAGCCCTTCCCCCACTGATGATTATTGGTACCCTGGTAGATCCGCTGGCAACGATACTGAATGCCACGGGCGACAACGTTTGTGCTATGCTGACAGCGCGTTTTCTACCAAAGCAGGTACCGGCAACCGCTTAAATGCCTGTTCCAGATCGGCCAGCAGATCCGCTTTTTCTTCCAGTCCTACGGACAGGCGGATCAGGCTATCGCTTACACCGGCGGCTCTTCTTTTCTCTGCCGGAATAGATTTATGGGTCATTTCAGCGGGATGGCACAACAGGCTTTTAATCCCACCCAGGCTTTCCGCCAGTTTAAAATATTGGGTAGATGTTACAAATGCAGTGGCTGCAGCAGCAGTATTTTCTTTTAAGGTAAAAGAGATAATCCCCCCAAACCCTTTACTCTGGCGTTTTGCCAGCTCATGTCCCGGATGGGAAGGTAATCCCGGATAGTATACTTTATCTACGGCCGGATGTTCTGCCAGGTATTCCGCAATGGCCTGTGCATTGATGCCATGTTGTTTTACGCGCAGGTGCAAGGTTTCGAGGCCACGTATGAGGAGGAAACTATCGAATGGAGACAGGATCGCGCCACAGGCATTCTGATAGAATTTTATTTCAGCGGCCAGTTGTTCCGTTTTGGCAATCACCACACCGGCAATGAGGTCGCTGTGACCGCCGAGGTATTTGGTGGCGCTGTGGATGACCAGGTCAGCACCCAGTTCCAGCGGCTTTTGCAGTACCGGGGAGGCGAAGGTATTGTCCACACAAAGCAAACAGTTGTGTGCTTTGGCGATGCGCGCAATGGCGGCGATGTCTGATATTTTCAGCGTTGGGTTGGTGGGCGTTTCCAGCCATATGAGCCGGGTCGCCGGTGTAATGGCGTTGAATACGGCCTGTGTGTCTGCTGTATCTACATAGGTTACTTTGATACCGAATTTCTCATATACTTTATGAAACAGGCGGAATGCGCCGCCATAAATATCATCTACAGCTACAATTTCATCGCCGGATTGCAGGAGCTTAATGATGGCATCGATGGCCGCCAGGCCGCTGGCAAAGGCAGATGCAGCCGCGCCTCCTTCCAGTTGTGCAATTATTTTTTCCGCGGCTTCCCGGGTAGGATTATTGGAGCGGGCATAGTCGTATCCTTTATTAACACCGGGTGCTTCCTGCACAAAGGTGGATGTCTGGTAGATAGGAACAGCGATAGCGCCTGTTTGCGGGTCTACGGGGATAGCATGAATCAGTTCTGTGATAGTACTCATCTTTGTTGGATTTTTAGTTTGATGAAAATTTGATTAAACATTGTCCGGTAAATGGAGCCTATCAGAAAAGCGGGGCATAGTGCTGCGACAGCAGGTGAGTTATCGGCCCGGTATCACCGGGCACAAAAAAACTCATCCGGGAGCCAGATGAGTTTTAATTATGTTGATAATAAGCTAATATAAAACTTTTGATCTGACTTATCTTTCCTGAATCTGTTGATCAGGATGGATGCAGCACCTTTCATCACTTGCGTGATGAAGGTTGCTAAGGTATCGTCGGGCCATTTCCCTCCTCCTTTCTTGATAAGCTATTTAAAGAACTGACGCAAAGATAGAACAGAAAATTTAATTACCAAATTATTTTCCTACAAATTTAGTAGACTATTGTTTTTCCAGGGTTAAACGGATGCCTTCTTCGTAGGAAACCGGTTGTATCCCGAAATGTTGTTCAAACTTGGTGGAGTTGAAGATATAAGGTTCATTATTCTGGTACAGCATTTCTTTCAGTTCCCGGATGGTGGTATCAAAAAGGCCGGCCACCGACAACATAAAGCCTCCCAGTTTATTATATTTAGGAGCTACTCCCATCTGCTGTGCAATCATTTGTATATATCCTCTGCCATCCGGCGCCGGGTTGGCAGTAGGCAGGTGCCATACCTGGTTCCAGGCGTTATCATCCTGCGCCAGCAGGTACAAACCTTTTCCGGCATCCGGTGTAAAGGTATAGCTGTGCGTAACATCATCTTTCCCCAACCACATGGCGGTACTCCCTTTTTTGAATTTTTCGATGATCAGTAAATTCAGGAAGCCTGTTTTCTCCGCGCCGGGGCCGTAGAAGTCGGCCGAACGGGCAATCATCGCAGTCAGGTTACCGGCTTTTGTTTCTTCCATCAGGCGGGTGGCAATGGCGGCCCGGATCTCCCCTTTTTTGCTGACCGGATGATAAGGCGTATCTTCTTTCATGGGACCTTTGACTAACCCATAGGAATATACGTTATCAAAAAAGATCAGCCGGGCATTGGCCTCCTTACAGGCATTGATGACGTTGGTCATGATCACCGGCCAGGTGGTAGTCCACACTTTCTTATCGTATTTAAGACCGGCAGTGAGGAATACGACTGCGCTGCCGGCAACGGCTTTTTTCATTTGAGCATAGTCGGTAATATCTGCTGCCACCAGATCGGTGATACCGGCGATGGCTTTAGGCGTGCGGCTGACAAGACGTACCCGTTTACCATTTTTCACCAGCTCCTGTGCCAGTTCATTTGCAATAATACCACCAGCTCCAAGGATGGTATACAGGGGTTGTTGGATTGACTCAAACATAATACGACAATTGTTACCCGAAGTGAAGACGAAACAAACCAGCCGATATTGTATACTTTATCAAGGATCGAGCGGATCGCGGGCATCGGCCTGTAAACAGCGGATATCCGGCACAAAGCTGATGAAAAACAATTCACCTTGTTGGATGTCTGCCGCCGGCAGGTAGCCCAGTTCTTCCTGGCTGCGTTGTTCAAACATCCGGCTGGTCACATAGCTGAGATGCAGGGCATCTGACACGCACATCATTCTTTTATCAACCGGTATACCGCTGCGCCACGCGATGCGGGCGGCATTCCGCACATTGGTAGTGGTATGTCGTGCATAAGGCTCCAGGATAACGGCAGCAGCCGGTACTTTCAGCTCATTGACCAGGTATTTCTTCATTTCCACCGCTTCTGCATAAGGCGTACCAAAGGGATGTACATGTCCGCCGGATACTATGATGCCCGGCGCCATACCTTTCCGGAACATATCAGCGCCCATCCGGCAGCGGTTCTTGCAGGCTTCGCTGATAGGTGCGTTATCCGATGGGCCGGCGCCTAAAATCAGGAGGGCCGAATAGGTATATTTATTCCAGTCGATGCTTTTCAGGTGCGTGTAGGCTTCCTGGTTAGTCGCCATTAAAGGTTCATAACGTGCCGCTTCATCATGTTTATTCAGCAGCAACAGGCCCAGTGCCAGGTCCAGCGAAGGACGGAAGAAGAGCTGCTGCGAACGGTTGTCTTTTTTCAGCTGCTGCAGCAACTGGGCTACGGCCTGTTTATAAGCCGGTGCTTTTACATACCAGGCAGCCGAATCTATTTTAGGATAACGGAAGCCCTCGTTTGTCGTATAGGCATTGATGATATAGCTGACGCCTTTCCCGGCATCTTCACATGCCCGGGCCAGTAAGGCTTCATCCGTAAAGCCGGCATACAGCTGAAACAAGCCACTGCTCCGCATTTGCTGCAGCAGTGCTTTCATTTCCGCCGGATGTGTAAGCCATAAACGAGCGAAACTTTCCGTTACCTGATGCTGCACCTGCGGGGAAAATACAAACGGGCTGGTGAGGGAGCTCACTTCCGCTCCGGTAACGGCCCCGGATATACGTTGCCGGTATTGCTCTCCTATCCGTTTCAGCGTAGTATCCGCTGCCACAGCCTTTTTCACGGCCGGCAGCTGTTCCAGTAAAGTAAACAGGTAAAAGTTTTTATCCTGTAAAACATGCCGGCTGTTTAAAAATTTATAATGCCGGTCCGGTGTGGCCGATTGACCTGCTACATAGGGCAAATACAGGAATAGTAAGGCTCCCAGGACGATATACTTCTTCAGACTATACATCAATGAATTATAAATGATTTCAAAAAACAAATTACAAAAACCTTTTTTCAATCTTTTATCCTTCAAAAAATTTAAATTTCTCATAATACATTTATAACTGTTATGTATATCTGACTTATTCCAAAATACATACCTATAGATCGTTTTCACATTGTTAATCAATTTGTTAACACGTCCGAATTAAAGTGCAAATCACTTAATTTCACTCCAGTCAAACGCGGTAGCAAACGCAACCGAGAACAGCCAACATTCCAATTACGTGTGACAATGTCTAAGATCTACGAAAGAAAAACCTTTGTGCGTTATGCCGCTCTGATATCAATGGTCATTATCCTCATGACATTTTTCATGATCATTTTTCTGAGAAAGCGGGCTTCAGAACAACTGAGTACAGTCGTTAAACACCTGGTGACCATTAAAACAGATGCAGGTCATATTGATCGGGCCGTACAGCTGTTGTATGCAGCAGATAATAATTTCCGGTTATATACCCTCACTTACGATAAACAGTATCTCAACACCTATATACATCAGTTGAAAGCCATTGCTGCGCATGTAGACACGGCAGTAGGTAAAGAAACTTCGCAGCAGCAGCTGCAAAATCTGATGGCCGATAAGGCAGAAAAAACGCAGTTGTTTATCCGCGGCAAACAATACATCGACTCCTTGCTGCACCTGTCGTTGCAATGGGATACCACCGCGATGGCGCCCGGGCCACAACTCAGCAATATTGTGGTTACCCGGCAACGGCCGGCCGATACCATCATTATGGCGGCCCCCACCCCGGTTAAACAAAAAAAACTGTTCGGTCGCCTGAAAGATGCCATCAGCAATAAAACCCCGAAAAACAATCCGCAGCAAACGCAGATTATAAAATACGGTAAGCCCTCCGAGCAAACCGTACAAGCCATGAACAAGGCGCAGCTGCAGCAAATCCAGGAAGCCTATCAGCGGTTTATCCGCGAAACCGCCAGCGGCCACGCGAATCTGAACCGGAAAGAATATGCGCTGATCATCGCCAATCAGCGGTTGTTTACGGAGCTGGAACACATGCTGGCCGGGATCAAACAAAGCATGCTGGACGAAACCGATAAAAAACGCTGGGAACTCAGCCGCGATATCGACCATTCTCTCAACAGCATTGACCAGCATAGTATCTGGGAAGTGCCGCTCATCCTGTTGCTGGCCGGCATTATCATCTATGGCATTTTCCGGTTGTACCGCTATGACCTGGCCCTTTTCCGGGCCAAACAGCAGGCAGAAAAATTTGCCCGGCAGAAAAGTGACTTTGTAGCTACCATGAGCCATGAAATCCGGACCCCGGTGCAATCGCTGCTGGGATATGCCAGCATGCTGGAAGCAGAACAGCAAGGCGAAACGGTATCGGCTATACGCCACTCTGCAGAAATGTTATTGTCTGTTGTCAACAATGTACTGGACTATACCCGCATGGAAACAGACCGTCCTATCCTGCGCCAGGACAAGTTTTCACCCCGTACAGCCATTGAAGAAGTTTGCAATAGTTTGCGTATCCAGGCAGATATGAAATCCCTGACATTGGTGTGCAATATCTATTTTCCTACTACCTTGCAGGTTATTGGGGATGCTTTCCGGCTAAAACAGGTAGTCATCAACCTGGTCGCCAACGCTATCAAATTCACGCATAAAGGTACTGTCACCATCACGGCACACGTGCGTGACGGCAACCAGTTACAGGTGAGTGTGAAAGATACCGGCGTAGGCATTTCCCCCACGGAGCTACCATTAATATTCGATCCTTTTGCGCAGGGCGATCAGGGCTTCCACAAAGGAAGTGGCCTGGGATTACACATCTCCAGGAAAATCATCGACCTGCATCAGGGCAACATCCGGGTAGAGAGCTTACCGGGCAGAGGGTCCACTTTTTATTTTGATATACGGTACCAGGTGGTGCAACAATCCCCTGCTACCAAAAAAATTACATTACCAGTGAGCAACACTCCTACAGCCGCCACCATACCGGCAGATACCAGATTATTAGTTGTGGAAGACAGTATCCTCAATCAGAAATTACTCGCATTCATGCTGGACAGGCTACAGGCATCCTACCGGATTGTTTCCTCTGCAGAAGAAGCGTTACAGATATTCAAAGCAGAAACATTCGATATTATCCTCACCGATATTGATTTACCGGGCATGGACGGGATCATGCTCACCCACGAAATCCGGCAGCTGCCGGACCGTCAGAAAGCGGCCGTGGCTATTATCGCTATTTCCGGTAATGTACTGGAAGATGACATTGCCCTATACCTGCGTTCCGGCCTCAATGATTGTATCATGAAACCTTACCGGGAAGAAGATATCCTCGAAAAGGTAATGGCACACCGGCAGAACAGCGAGGGGATTCCGCATTAGACAGCTGATGCCTGAAATTCCCTTAAATTGCAGGATGACTTTTGCTGATCACATTATACATTTCAACAGCCACCTGCACTTCGACGGTACGCTTCCGGATGGCATACGCATGATGAATCCCTTCCGGGAGGGGCCGGGGATTATGGAAATAATGACACAGTTCTACAAAAAATTCTACAATGATCAGCAGCCCCGGCAGCTGATACTGGGCATTAATCCCGGCAGGCTGGGTTCGGGTGCTACCGGTGTACCATTTACAGATACCAAACGTATGGCGGAAAAATGCGGGATCATCATCCCCGGGCTTAAAACCCATGAACCGTCTTCCGTGTTCGTATATGACGTGATAGCTGCCTATGGCGGCGTAGTGCCTTTTTACCGGCAGTTTTATATCAGCTCGGTATGTCCGCTGGGGTTCACCGCCCTGCAGGCAGATGGCAAAGAAATCAATTACAACTACTACGATAGCAAAGCGCTGACAAAAGCCACGTACGACTTCATTGTTGCCAGCCTTTGGGAGCAGCTTAAATGGAATATCAGCCGGGAAGTATGTTATTGTATGGGCACGGGTAAAAACAGCGCCTTTTTACAGGCTCTAAATGAGAAAGAACATTTCTTCAAAAAAATTGTTCCCCTGGAGCATCCCCGTTTTGTGATGCAATACCGGGCCAAAACAGTATCCGATTACGTTGACAAGTACCTGACTGCTTTCGCAGCAAATGCCTGATAGCGCGGCTAAATCGTATGGGCTGTTATCTGCGCGGCAATATGGTTGAGCAGCTGCATATTCAGTCGGTGTCCGGCCAGGGTGGCTCCCGGTGCCCTTACATATCCGTCTTCATCTTTTTCCAATATTACTTCCTCCCCGTTTACATCAACCAGGAAGCGGTCTGCTGACCAGGCCTTTACATAGAAACGGCCACCGGATGTTTTAATCATAAAAGCGTTCATAGGATCTTTTTTAATGATTACCGCAAACAGCAGGCCATCCGGATTTGGGGTGATCAGGACAGATAATTGTAGTAATGGTTCCACAGCAGTTCAAATTCTTCCCGGGAAATGAACTCCGGCACCAGCTGGGTATCGTCGCAGATATCTTCCATCATTGGCATGACGGTATCACACAGCACCGTACCGCCAAAATGGAAGCTGGTATTGGCCAGGCCGAAGCTGCCATCCGGATATAGCTCTATTTTACGGTTTTCCAGCCGGCAGGCATTGATTTCACTATAGAGCGCCACTGGTTCATCATCAAACTGGTGCTGCCACGATACTTTGAGGTACTCCATAGCGGGCTAGATTTTCTCCAGTTTACAATTCCAGATATCGCCCTCCTGTTTTTCTTCTTCTTTTACCACACCTGTGATCTTATACAGATGTCCTTCTCTTTGTACCAATTCTCCGATTTCCGGCGCCGGCTCGTCTCTGAAACGGATCGTAGCCATAATACCAAATGAAGTGTAACTGTTAATTTTCAGAATGTTGGCATGTCTTACGGGGATGATCATGGCCATTCTTTTGCGGTGGTTTTTTCTATACAAAACAAACAATATCCATATTGCAAGTGCAAATATGCTGATAGGTAGCAGGTTCACGGCGAAATAAGGTTTAGGTTTTTAATACTTCTGCTTGAAAACCTCTGTTGGCATTTGAGGTAGGATACAATTTAACTGTTTTTCCGACTGCTTTCCCATAGAATTACATGTACGGTAAATGGCTGTTGGTTAGAGCGCAGTGAAAAATGTATCCTTCCCTCTTCTCACTGCTTAACTACCGTTGAAAACAGACAACGGATCGTCATAAATAAAGTTGTAATGCAGCATGCGCTTCAACTTCGCGGAGCTGACAATTTTATAGGGCAATTCTTCCGGCTGCAGTTTTTTGGGTAACTGGAGGTTAAAGGCCTTCGCAGCCGCTTTCAGATAATTGTAACGCAACGGATGCACGCTGGCGCAGGCATTAAATATCTCGCCCCAAACATCTTTGGCAATTACCTGTGCGATCACGCCGATACAATCATCCCGGTGAATCACATTCATGGGCACATCATTGGAACGTCGCCCGGTATCCAGGGATTGCTGGGTGGGCAGGCGATCGTAGCCGATCAGGCCTCCGAAACGCAATACTGTAGTAACAAACACCTCCGACTCCATCAATATTTTTTCTACTGTCCGCAAAGATTCTCCATTAGGCGTTTCCGGGAGTTCCTCATTTTCTTCCGTTACCAACCCATTGATATCGGCATATACAGAGGTAGAGCTGATAAACAAGACTTTACTGATAGCCGTTGTTTCAATAAAACTGCGTAACAATTTCATTTCACCCACATGCGCTTCCGGACCTCTTTCCCTGCGGCTACGTGGAGGAATATTTACAATCAGCAGGTCTGCTTCCCAAAAGGCATCAGCCCCTTCCAATACTTCTTCATCCAGCCGGACCACATATCCGTCCAGCCCCAGGTCTTTCAGCTCTGCTACACCTGTAGCCGAAGTTCTGGCGCCTTTTACCTGATACCCGGCCTGCTGTAAATGTACCGCCAATGGCTTACCTAGCCAGCCACAGCTCAGAATACTGATTCTTTCAATTTTATTACGCATAACAATGATTAATGATTTACCCGTCTTTTCGCTGAAAAGACAAGCCGGAAACAAAACAGCGGTAACTTTCTGTGTTGGTGAAATCCCATCGTACAGGGATACAATGACGATAACAACAGGTCATACTTTTTGGCAACTACTATAGATACGGGTATAAATGAAATATGGTTTTCCGCTTTTATCATCTTCTTACCAGCTCTCTCCTTTCTGCCCGCCGGATCAACCTTTTCCCGGATAGGCAAATAACAGAATATAAACAGCTGATACCAGCACGATCATCAGGAGCGTAACCGTATGATTGATACAGCTGACGGTTTTAAATTCTTCATGGGTAATACTGCGGGGATTTTCACCGATATATGGCTTCTCCACCAACTTACCATGGTAGGTATTAGGGCCGCCAAAACGGCAATCCAGGATACCTGCCAATGCAGCTTCCGGATAACCGGCATTCGGACTGGCGTGCGCCGGGCCATACTTTTTCACAAAAGCCCATGCACGTGCGCTGCGCGCTACCAGTATCATCAGCAGTGCCGTAATACGGGCAGGCACATAATTGGCTACATCATCCAGGCGGGCGGCGAAGCGCCCAAAATATAAATACTGTTCGTTGCGGTAACCAATCATGGAATCCAGGGTATTGATCATCTTATACAGCATCATTCCCGGAACGCCCAGCACAGCATAAAAGAACAGTGGTGCAATGACGCCATCACTCAGGTTTTCGGACATCGACTCCATCACGGCTACCCGGATCTGATCCGGCGACAGCTGCGAGGTATCCCGGCCTACAATCCATGCCAGCCGGCGACGACCCGCCTCTACACCCTCTGTCTCCAGGATATTAAATACCTCCTGCCCTTCCCGGAGCAGGCTTTTGTTGGCCAATGCAAAAAAGACAATAACAGCACTCACGAGGTAATAGCTCCAGGGCCATTGCCACAGCCACTGTAGCAATACGTAAAACAACGTATATACACCGACACATAAAAAAATGGTCAGCAACGCTCCTTTGAGGAAACGCCCTTTCCCCCGGTTAATCCAGCGGGTGCCCGTATGAATAAGATAACCATAACCTCTTATGGGATGCGGCCAGTTACGGGGATCTCCCAATATCAGGTCGGCCGTATAACCTAACAGTAACGGCACAACGAATTTTAATGCAGCGTCCATTTATACAATGCAGAAGTGAGTAAATCATTATCAGCCGGATGCCGGCAGGCAACCCTGCAATGCCCTTGTTCCAACCCATAGAAGTTGGAAGCATCGCGGATCAGGATGCCTTCCTGTTCCAGTAACCAGGCTTTCAGCCGGGCTGCCGTACCCGTCAGGGTTTCAAACAACAGAAAATGTGTATGGGTAGGATACACTTTGAACTCCGGTAGCTGACGGATATTTTCCCATAGCCGGTAGGTATCTGCCAGCAGTTCATCGAGCGGAATGATAAAATCGGCGGGATGTTCCAGGATATAATATCCGGCTTCCAGCGCCAGGCTATTTACGGCCCACGGCATCCTGCCCGCTCTTACCCGGTCCAGCAAAGATTTCCGCCCGGCAACGTATCCCAGTCTCAGTCCGGGAATACAGACATTTTTAGTCAGCGACCGCAATACCAGCACATTGGGATAATGATGCAGATGCGATAACAGCGACGTTGCCTGTCTGGTGAAATGTATGTATGCTTCATCGATAACAAACACAGTGTGTTTGTTACCCTGGATCAGTTGTTTCAGGGCGCTCTCCTCCAGGGCATGCCCCGTAGGATTGTTGGGATTACAGAGAAAAACCAGGTCTGAACTGAACCGGGTATCCGCTGTCAGCTTATCCCACAGCAGGTATTGCAGCTGATGCCGGTGCAGCTTTCCTGCATCTGCATACTCTGCAAAAGCCGGTGCTACAATCGTGGTAGTGGCGCCGGCAAAAGCCTGTGCAACCAGGTAAATGGCTTCTGTAGCGCCATTCGTTACCATCACCATTTCAGCTCCGAGTCCGGCCTGCGTTTCCAGCATCCCTTGCAGCCTTGCAGCGCCGGCATCGGGGTAATGCGCGATACCTGGCAGTTTCGTTGCCAGGTGTTGCTGTAACCCCGGCTGTAATCCACCGCGCCATACATTAGAGCTGAAATCAGCTACTACCGGCCGGTCATACAGATAACCATCATCTCCATGTCCCTGAATCATAATAAAACATTTAGGATCAACTTTTAGTCCCCATCATCCGTCCCTTATACGCTGAGTGCCCTATAAACAGCTGCCACATCCAAATGTTCGCGGATATGTGTTGCCAGTTTGTTATATTGTTCTTCCCGGAAACGCCGGTAATCGAATTCCTCTTCTGTTGTGGTTTTACCACATGCGGCGAGCAGGTCGCTGACCACTGCTTCATTATCGAGGATACCATGCAGATAGGTTCCCCAACAAGTAGCACCGGCAGCATAGCCATCCGGCGTACCATCCTCCAGCCGGTTCAGCGGCCGGGGATGTTCACAGGTGGTTTCTCCCATATGAATTTCATATCCTTCACAGATCCGTTCGGCATCGCGGTAGTAAAACTTCCGCTGCCGGGTTGTTTTTTCCTTCGTCAGCACTGTCGTTACCGGTAAAATGCCCAGGCCCGGCAGACTCCCGGGTAATCCTTCCACCCCATACGGATCCGCTATTTCCTGTCCCATCATCTGGTAACCACCACAGATACCAATCACTATTTTATTTCGTTTATACGCCTCCGTTATAGCACGGGCCGTACCGTTATTTCTGATGGCCACCAGATCGGCGATAGTATTTTTACTCCCCGGAATAATAATGATATCCGCCTCCGCTACTTCCACCGGATTATCCGTATAAAAAAGATTGAACCGGGCATCTTTCTCCAGCACATTAAAATCGGTAAAGTTAGACATATGCCGTAACAACACCACAGCCACATTCACTTTTCCGCCTATCTGCTTCCGGTGTTTCAACGACAGGGCCAGCGAATCTTCTTCCTCAATGTAAATATCATGGTAGTAAGGTAATACCCCCGTCACTGGCACTCCCGTAAGGGATTCCAGCAGCTGACGTCCTTCTTCAAACAGGCGGATATCTCCCCGGAATTTATTGATGATAATACCTTTTATCAGCGCTTTTTCTTCCGGCGGCAACAAGGCCAGCGTGCCATATACACTGGCGAAAACGCCTCCCCGATCAATATCCGCTACCAGGTATACAGCGGCACCTGCATGCAGGGCAATCCGCATATTCGTTATATCCCGGCTCCGGAGATTCATTTCTGCAATGCTACCGGCACCTTCCATCACCACCGGATTATAATTGGCCGACAACCGGTTGAAAGCCTGTTTTACTTCGTCAAATAAGGCCCGCTTATCATCCTCCATAAAATATTCCCAGGCCGACTGGTTTCCTACCGGCTTCCCGTGTAGCACTACCTGGGCATTTTTATCATCTGTAGGTTTCAGCAACACCGGGTTCATATCGGTATGACAGGGTACGCCGGCAGCTTCTGCCTGTACCGCCTGTGCACGACCTATTTCCAGCCCCTCCGGTGTAGCATAACTGTTGAGCGACATGTTCTGCGCCTTAAACGGCGCCGGCGTATAGCCATCCTGTTTGAAAATACGGCAAAAGCCGGCAGTGATCACACTCTTACCGACATCTGACGCCGTTCCTGCAAACATAACCGGCCGGAGTAATTGCATATTTTTTTCCATCTTTAAGCGGGGACGAAGATATTTAACTTTCCTAAAAGAACATACCGCCGCTTATCTTTGCCTTCCATGAAACCACAGTTCCTCATCGCCGCTCCCAATAGTAATGCGGGCAAAACGACGATTACGCTTACCCTGCTAAGATCCTTACAGCGACGGGGTTTGCCCGTACAGCCCTTCAAATGCGGACCGGATTATCTGGATCCCAAACATCATACCCTGGCGGCACATCGCAACAGTATCAATCTCGACGCCTTTATGATGTCCGATAGCCACCTGCTGGCATGTTATGCCCATTACACCAGTACGGCAGCAGTCAGCATTATCGAAGGGGTGATGGGTCTGTTTGACGGCGCGCATAAAATGGAAGCCAGCAGCGCTGCGTTGGCTGTCAGGCTCAACATCCCTGTTATACTGGTCGTCGACGCAAGTGCCATGGCCTATTCTGCCGCCGCCTTACTGTACGGTTATAAAAACTTTTATCCTGCCCTCCGGATCGCCGGCGTCATTTTCAATTTCGTGGCCTCTCCCGCTCATTATCATATACTGGCCGAAGCAGCCACTGATATTGGCCTCACCCCACTAGGCTATGTACCGGAGCTACCAGCCATCCGTATTCCTTCGCGGCACCTGGGTCTCTATATCCCGGATGACCCGCTCTTCGAAACACTGCTCGATACCGCTGCGGATCACCTGGAAAAACATATCGACATTGATCAGCTGCTGGCCATCACCACCTGCACTGCGCCCGATTTACCTCCGGCAGTACCGGTTACCACGGGTTCTTTACGTATTGCCGTTGCCCGCGATGCCGCATTTAATTTTATCTATCCGGAAAATATACGCACGCTGTCCCGGCTCGGTACTATCACCTATTTCAGTCCTTTGCAAGACAGCCAGCTGCCCGCAGCAGACCTGCTGTATTTTCCCGGTGGCTACCCCGAGCTACATCTTCCGGCATTAGCCGCTAATACTTCCCTGTTAGCACAGCTACAATCCTACCCGGGTAAAATATTTGCCGAATGTGGTGGCATGATGTACCTCGGACAAACCATTACCGCCAGTGATGGCAGCGCCTATCCCATGGCCGGGCTGTTGCCGGTACACACCGACATGCGGCAGCAACAGCTTTCTATCGGTTATCGTCAGGTGATCATGGATGATGTAGTCCTGAAAGGACATGAATTTCACTATTCACAATATCAGCTTCCCCCTTCCCTAACGGAAACGGGCATACGCGTATTAAATGCGCAGGGAGCCGTGCAGGATACACCCGTGTTCCGGACTGACCGGATTATTGCCAGCTACCTTCATTTTTATTTTGGCGATCACGAGGCAGGACTTCGCAAATTGCTGGGCATATAAAAAGGCCACCGGAAACGGTAGCCTTTATCATTTCATCGAAATAAATCCCGATGTAACACGCAAAAAAACCGGTTTTCAATATTGAAGTGGTTAGTAATTAAAGATTGTCCAGCCGGTAGTCCAGTTGTTAACAGGATTACCGTCAAATGCGCCCCTGTAGGTAGTAGCGATCAGGCCTGATGGCAACCCAACGAGCAAGCCACCTGTCAGCGCAGGCGACGCTATAGGCGGGACACCCGTTCTTGGCAGGAAAAAGCCGACTACACCCCGGTTGAAAGGATTTACCAACCTGATATCCGCATTCGGATTTACTGCATTGGAATAACCTACGTTGTTATCCGGTGCATCCGGATATGGTTTGGTGCCTGTATAAGGATAAAGCGGATTAATGCTGTGAAAAGGTATATTATAGGCATGTACCAGATTATTTTTAATGATAGAGATACCATCCCGGTATTTTTCCTGTGCGCCTGTTGCTGTACCGCTACCTGGTAGCGTATTATCCAGCAGGAAGCCATTTTCAAAGCCCAGGAAAACAGAATTATACACGCTGAATTCACTGCTTCTTCTCCATTGTGCAGCCACTCCATACTTACCGGCAAAAGAAGGCGGGAAATTGGTTTTCGTAGCCAACGTACGGTTAGGTAACCCTATAATGGTCAGATTGGCAATGAATGGGTGTGTAATGGGGGCCACCGGCGCTCCCTGCACATGGTCATCTGACTCAATACCATGAGAAGTGCTGATATTCGCCTGGGTACTATCTTCCACCACCAGTGCAAACTGAATACGACCATGGTACCCTTCATCAAAATCCAATCCGTCATCAGCTGGATTTACCACTACCAGATGGTTTGCATTGACAGTGCCACCAAAGAACTCAATCCCGTCGTCCAGCGGTTTATATACTTCTACATAATCGATGGTGGTACCGCTACCCACACCGCCCAATGAAAGTCCATTCAGCTCATTATCCGCGCTTAGTATAAACCCGGCATATTCTATCCGCACATATTTCAATATACCGGAGTTATCAAAATCGTTAGTGCCACCATATAAGATGCTCGCAGGAGGCACCCCACCAATACCTTCTATCTTTTTCTCCGATCTGTTGGTGAATGCTTTGCCGAGAATCACCAGACCTCCGATATCTCCCACCTTAGGCGTTGGGCTGTCGGAAGTAAATATAATCGGTTTGACCTGTGTGCCGATCGCTTCTATTTTAGCACCGCGGGTAATCACGAGGGTACCGCCCGGCTCTGAAGCTGTAGCACTTGGAATCCCTTTCAATACGGTACCAGGATCTATCCGGATAACATCCAGCGTATCTACATACACTACTCCTTGCAACTGGTAAGTACCAGCTGTCAGGCGAATGGTATCCCGGACTGTTCTGCCCGTACCCAACACACCGCTTAATACACCCATTTTAGCAGGGGGTATACTGGTAGCACTCACAGGTGTATCCTGCTGTGTTGCTTTTTCTTTTTGACAGGAAGTAGTAAATACTCCTGTCAGACATGCCATACAAATCATGGCTACATACTGGTTAAATGGTTTCATGCTATAAAGATTAAATAGTAAAGAATGACAGCGTTACTTAATAATTGAAAATGGTCCAGCCGTTTGTCCAGTTGTTAACAGGATCCCCGCTAAACGCGCCCCTAAAGGGGGTCTGGATAAACCCTGCCGGTAATCCCGGGATGTAGCCTCCTGACAGCGCAGGTGACGGCGGTGTCGGCGGAAAACCTATACCTCTTCCGGGCAGGAAAAAGTTGGCTATATTCCGGTTGAAAGGATTCACCAATCTGATACCCGCATTCGGATCCAATGCATTCGGATAGACTTTATTACTATCCGGTATATGCGGATACGGCTTGATGGAGGTATAAGGATAAAGCGGATTAACGCTGTGAAAAGGTGCATTATAGGCATGTACCAGGCTGTTTTTAATAATGGATATGCCGTCACGGTAATATTCCTGGACCTTTGCTGTACTTGCTCCTGCGGGAATCGTATTATCCAGCAGCCAGCCATTCTCAAATCCCAGCACCACCGCATTATACACTTCAAACTGACTGTTTCTTCTCCATTGTGCAGCCACACCATACCTACCGGTTAAAGACGGTGGATAATTGTTACGGGTAGCCGCCGCCCTGTTGGGCAAACCAATAATCGTCAGATTGGCAATTTGCGGGTGGGTAACAGGTACCAGATCATTGTAAAAATTATTATCGGATTCAATACCATGGGATATGCTCCTATTCGCACTGGTGCTATCTTCTACAATCAAAGCAAACTGAATACGGCCGCGATACCCTTCATCAAAATCCAATCCGTCATCGGACGGGTTTACGACTACCAGGTGATTGGCATTGACAGTACCTCCAAAGAACTCAATCCCGTCGTCCAGGGGTTTATATACTTCTACATAATCGATGGTGGTACCACTCCCCACACCACCCAACGAAAGTCCGTTCAGCTCATTATCCGTACTTAATATAAACCCGGCATATTCTATCCGTACATATTTCAATATGCCGGAGTTATCCTGCCCATTAGTTCCCCCATACCAGGTACTTGCCGGCGTTGGGGTAGCAATTCCTTCTATCAACTTATCCCCTCTATTCGTGAATGCTCTTCCCAGAATCACCAGGCCACCAATATCTCCGATGGCAGGTGTTGGACTATTGGAGGTAAAGATGATAGGATTCGTGGCTGTTCCCTGAGCGAATATTTTAGCACCCCGGGTAATCACCAGTGTGCCACCAGGTTCCTGCGGTTTAGTACTGGGAATCCCTTTCAAAACAGTACCAGGATCTATCTGGATGATATCCAGTGTATCCACATACACAATGCCCTGCAGCTGGTAAGTACCGGCTGTCAGGCGAATGGTATCCCGGACTGTTTTACCCGTACCCAACACGCCACTTAATACACCCATTTTAGCAGGGGTTATGCTGGTAGCACTCACAGGTCTATCTTGCTGTACCGCTTTTTCTTTTTGACAGGAAGTCGTAAATACTCCTGTCATACATGCCATACAGATCATGGCTATATACTGGTTAAATGGTTTCATGCTATAAAGATTAAATAGTAAAGAATGACAAGGTTATTTAGTAATTGAAAATGGTCCAATCGGCGGCCCAGTTGTGGGCCGAGTAACCATCGAAAGCACCCCGGTACTTAGTACCGGTTAAGCCTGCGGGCAGACCGGTAGTGAGACCGCCGGTAAGTGCAGGAGAAAAGTCGATCGGAGGGCCTATTCTGGGCAGATAAAAACCAGCTACATACCGGTTGAAAGGATCCACCAATCTGATATCCGCATTCGGATTCAATGCATTGGCATAACCGGTGTTATTATCTGATGCTGCAGGGTAAGGTTTAACCGCATCATAGGGATATGCCGGGTTACTATAAAAAGGAATACTATAGGCATGTACCAGGTTATTCTTAAAAATGGAGGCACCATCCCGGTAGCTTTCCTGTGTATTTACCGCTATGCCAGTGGCATAAATCAAATTATTCAGGAACCAACCATTCTCATAACCAAGGAAAATTGAATTATATACTTCAAACTGACTGCTTCTTCTCCAGCGCGTGGCCTCACCATATCTCCCAACACTACTAGGCTGAAAATTATTTTTAGTAGCCAGAACACGATTGGGCATCCCTATCAACGTCAGGTTAGCGATAAGGGGTTTGGTAATTGGTATACTTAATGCTCCGGTAAAATTATTCTGTGATTCTATTCCATTGGAAGCACTATTATCTGCACGGGTAGAATCGGCTACAATTAAGGCATATTGAATGCGGCCATGATACCCGTTACCAAACTCCAATCCATCATCCAGTGCATTTACAATCACCAAATGTGTTGCATCCACCGTACCACCAAAAAATTGAATACCATCTGCAGCAGATTTATACACTTCTACAAAATCGATGGTAGTACCACTTCCAACTCCACCTAACGAAAGCCCGTTCAATTCATTATTCAGGCTTAGTTCATAACCTGCATATTGAATACGCACGTATTTTAGCGTGCCGGAATTATCGTTATCAATATAGCCACCATAACGGGTATCAATTTCAGCAAAACTTCCCAAGCCTTCAATATTCATATCCTCCTGATTATTGGTCGTAGATCTGCCAAGAATAACAACCCCTCCAATATCACCTACTGCTGGTACACTGTTACCAGAGGTGAATATAATTGGATGCGTCCGCGTTCCGATTGCTTCTATTTTAGCGCCACGGGTAATTACAAGTGTACCACCAGGCTCCCACCAATTAACACTTCTTATTCCTTTAATAACCGTACCCGCGTCTATTTTAATCACATCCAAACTATCCACAAATACAACTCCGTATAAGAAATAAGTTCCTCCTGTCAGATGAATCGTATCACGGATTGTTTTTCCAGTACTTAAAATGCCTGATAAGGTAGCACCGTTGGCAGGTGTAATTGTTGCACTAACAGGATGCTCCTGTTGGACAGGTAATTCTTTATTACAGGAGATCACAAATATTGTGGCAACCAGCATGACTATGATAGCGGCTATGTTGCGATAAAAGTTGGTCATCAATCAGTAATTTAATAATGGGTGATTATTACTTATGATTCATTTACCTTGCTTTACACCAGTTACAAACAAATATGATTAACAATGTAAAGCATTTATCATTCTTTATTCTGGCGATTTAATATCCGCATATCAAAAGTCGATATGCCTGCCACCATTAATACGTAAAAACAGTCCAGCCGGCAGCCCAGTTGTTGGCCGGGAGGCCATCGAAAGCGCCTCGGTACTTAGTACCTGTTAAACCGGCGGGTAGGCCGGTCGTGAGACCACCGGTGAGGGCTGGAGATGCTACTGGAGGAGGGCCGATTCTAGGCAGGTAAAAACCAATTATTCTTCTGTCAAATGGATCTGCCAATTTGATGGCTTCATTTGGGTCTATTACATTCGTATAACCGGTATTGTTATCTGCTGCTGACGGATAAGATTTGATGGTTGTAAAAGGATAAGCAGGGTTGCTATGAAAAGGTCTGGTATAAGCATGTATCAGGTTGTGTTTAAATATAGAATTCCCGTCTCGGTAACTTTCCAGTGTATTCACCACTGTACCACCGACAGGAATCGTATTATCCAATAACCAACCATTTTCATACCCAATAAAAATTGAATTATACACTTCAAAACGGCTGCTTCTTCTCCATTGCGTTGCTGCACCATATTTACCAGTACCACTGGGAAGAAAATTGAGTTTAGTTGCCAAATTATGATTAGGCAATCCTATTAACGTTAGGTTTGCGATAAACGGTTTAGTAAATGGTGTCCGTGAATCTCCTGTATAAGTATTCTGCGCCTCAATTCCATTGGAGGCACTTTTATCCGCGCGGGTAGAATCTGCTATGATCAATACATATTGAATATGCCCGCGATATCCATTACTAAAATCCAATCCATCATCTAATGAGTTTACAATAACCAGATGTTTTGCATCTACGGTCCCACCAAAAAACTGAATACCATCGTCAGCGGCTTTATATACCTCTACAAAATCTATGGTGGTACCACTACCTACTCCTCCTAAAGTCAGCCCGTTCAATTCATTATCCGGACTAAATTCAAAACCAGCATATTCTATACGCACATATTTCAGGATACCTGAATTATCCGTTTCAACATTTCCTCCATAACGAATATCAACAACAGGAATTCCACCAAAACCTTCAATTGTAGCGTCCGTATAATTATTAGTGGTAGATCTGCCCAGAATAACAACACCTCCTATTTGCCCGGAAGCCGGTGTAGCACTATTGGATGTAAATATAATAGGTTTAGCCGCTGTTCCAACAGCTTCAATTTTAGCTCCTCTCGTAATCACCAGCGTTCCTCCCGGAGATCTCCAATCTCCACTTGATATTCCTTTAATAACAGTCCCCGCATCTATTCTAACCACATCTAAAGTATCTACATACACAATCCCTTGTAGTAAATATGTTCCTCCTGTCAGGTGAATGGTATCACGTACTGTTTTTCCTGTACCTAAAATACCTGATAAAGTGGCACCGTTGGCTGGCACAATCTCTGTAGCGCTAACAGGGCGCTCATTTTGAGTTTGGGCATCTTTTTTACAAGAGGCTACAAATATCCCAGCAATCAGCATGGCCATGATAGCAGCTGTATGGCGATAAAAGTTGGTCATCAATCCAAGATTTAATAATGGGTAATCATGCGTTATGATTCATCTCCCTGCTTTACACCGGTTGTCTGTAGGCATTATCAACAAAGGTTGCTGTAAAGCGCGCTATATCTCAGCTATATCTATGCAATAACATATCATCTTATCAATAAGCAAAAACAGCCCAGGCTGCCGCCCAGTCATTACCAGGTATACCATCGAAAGCACCCCTGTAAATCGTTCCGGTCAGGCCGACAGGTAACCCTATCGTAAGTCCGCCGGTTAATGCCGGAGATACCACCAATGGATTACCGGTTTTAGGAAGATAAAAACCAGGGACGGTTCTATCGAACGGCTTTACTAACCTGATAGCTGCGTTCGGATCCAACGGATTCGTATAGCCGGTATTGTTATCCGGCGCATCCGGGTATGGGCGCATACTGTTGTAAGGATACAGGGGATTAGCACTATGAAAAGGTACATTATAGGCATGTACCAGGTTATGTTTGATAATAGAGAAACCATCGCGGTATCGTTCCTGGGTATCGATGGTGCTACCTCCGGAATTATCTAACAGGAAGCCATTTTCATAGCCCAGCAAAATGGTATTGTATACTTCAAACTGACTGCTGCTTCTCCAGAGGGCGGCAGCGCCATATCTGCCAATAGCGGAAGGCGGGAAATTGGTTTTGATCGCCAGCGGGCGATTCGGTAAACCAATCATGGTCAGATTAGCAATCAGCGGCTTGGTCACGGGTAATAGCGGTACATTGCTGATATTATTATCTGACTCAATTCCATTGGAGATACTTCTATCTGCGCGGGTGGAATCTGCCAGCAGCAAAGCATATTGAATACGCCCCCTATAACCATATTCAAAATCCAAGGCATCATCCAACGGATTCACCACAATCACATGGCTGACATTCACGGTACCGCCAAAAAACTGTATGCCATCATCCTTTGCCTTATATACCTCTACAAAATCTATTTCGGTTCCATTACCCACAGCTCCCAGCGTCAGTCCATTCAGTTCATTATCCACGCTTAGCTCAAAGCCGGCATATTCTATCCGTACATACCGCAGCTTGCCGGAATTATCATTATCGAAGCTCCCGCCATATAGTACACTGACAGGTGTAATACCTCCTATCCCTTCTATCCGGGGACTGCCTGGTTGATTGATCGTAGCCCTTCCCAGAATTACCAATCCACCGATGTCACCTGCTGCCGGTGTAGATTTTGTGGAAGTAAATACAACCGGAGCAGAAGCGGTACCCAATGCTTCAATCTTGCCGCCACGGGTAATCACCAGTGTGCCACCGGGTGTAGCAGCAGTACCGGGAAGCCCCTTCAACACTGATCCGGCATCTATCTGTAACACATCCAACGTATCTACATACACGATTCCATTCAGGTAATACGTACCACCTGTTAAATGAATGGTATCCCGGACCGTATGGCCTACACCTAAAACGCCGTTTAAAGTAGCGCCGTTGGCAGGAATGATCTGGGTGGCGCTCACCGGGGAATGTTGCTGGTCCTGCTGATTTTTTTCACAGGATAACATACTGATGCAGGTTAGCAATATAGCTGTCACTACAGCTATGTTGTGCATGCGCTTAATCATCTGTATAAAAATTAAACATTGATAAATACTCATTTATAGCTATGTCCTGCATACTATTGTTTCGTATACTCCTCTGTGATAGTATGGTCGTTGGGTGTTGACAGTTATGAAGGATTTTATAAGAAGAGTGAATGAAAGGCCGCCGAAAACGGCAGCCTCTATAGCTTCATCGAAAAATGCTGGGGTAACACGCTAAAAAAATCATAATTGAAACGCGAAAATTAACTTTGGAAGGTTATATACTTTCACTCCATTATCCAATAAAAATGATTCTATTTTAATCACGTTAATCATTCCAGGCGCAGCTTCTTCTGTACTGCTTGCATTAAGATAGGAGAATGCATAACTATCCGGTTTTTCATAATCCGTAATATAGCTCTGAAATGCATTTACACCGGAAACGGCATCTCTTACAACTACTACATAAAGATTCTTTTGCCCATTCTCATTATTCGCAGGTAAGACAATCCTGACAGAAGTCTGATTCAATGATATATTTTTCACTGTGGTTACAGAATCTTGCGATCGGGCAAGGTTTTCCATATTATTATCACGGTAAATACTTATATTAATTGCGCCTGAGCCAAAATTATTAAACTTATTAATCAGGATAAACGCGATACTATCTTTTGCAGGTTGATCAAAATCGCCTTCCTTTATAAACTGATTAAATCCATAGGAGGTATCATAAGCATAAGTTAAAGATATTCTATCTGTCAATGCCCGTACAAGTGTATCCTTGAGAGATGCAGCTGAATCTTTTTTATGAATGCTGATATGTAATTGATCTTTTTGTTTTAGTGTAGCTCCAAAACCTGCCTGTTGTGTACCGAGTCGTTGTATTAACTTCCCATCTACATAAAGATCCAAGGTATCATTGTTATGAAATACAAAAGGAACAGATAGTGCTACAAATTTTTCTCCTTCTGTTAACTCCCCCTTATTACAGGCTAATAATTGCAATCCAAAAAAAATGGAGCATAAAAATCTAAAAGAATAAAATTTCATCTTCAATATAAAAGTTAGAAAGGGGCTGCCCCCTAATGATTCTATAATATTTGTCATTGTATCTCTATCCATACTACCGGCGCCTTCCAATCCGACATAATTATACGACCATCATAGTGCAGCCCCTGATTAAAAAGAAATTAGTAACCTAAAACAGTCCAACCAGTGATCCAGTCAGCAGCTGCATCAGCACTTACAGCACCTCTAAAGCTGGTACCCACTATACCCGCAGGTAAACCAGTAGTTAAACCACCAGTTGCTGCTGGAGAAGGATTTAACGGATCATTACCTGGACGATAAAAACCAGCAATTCCTCTATTGAAAGGATTAACCAGTCTGATAGCCGCATTAGCATTCAATGCATTGGCAAAACCACTGTTATTATCAGCTGCTGCAGGGTAAGCCTTGGTAGCTGTGAATGGATAAGCAGGATTGCTGGCAAAAGGTGTAGTGAAGGCATGTACCAGGTTATTTTTTATGATAGAAACACCATCACGATATTTTTCCTGAGTATCTACTGTAGTTCCTCCGGCGGGTACCGTATTATCCAGCAAGAAGCCTCTCTCAAAGCCTAAGAAAACAGAGTTATACACCTGAAACTGGCTGCTTCTTCTCCAATGTGCTACCACACCATATTTACCTGTACCAGAAGGCAGGAAATTAGTTTTAGTAGCCAAAGCCTGGCTAGGTAAACCGATGATAGTCAAGTTGGCAATCAGTGGTTTGGTAATAGGTAAGGCCTGGCTACCCACGCTATTATTATCTGATTCGATACCGTTAGAGGTACTTTTATCAGCACGGGTAGAATCTTCTACTACCAACGCATACTGGATACGTCCGGTGTAACCGTTGTCAAAATCCAGCCCGTCATCCAGTGGGTTTACTACCACCAGGTGACTGGCATTCACATCGCCACCAAAGAATTCGATACCATCATCGGCAGCTTTATACACTTCCACAAAGTCAATAGTAGTACCACTACCAACACCGCCCAGTGTAAGACCATTCAGTTCATTATCGGTGCTCAGTTCATAACCTGCATACTGAATACGTACATATTTCAGGATACCGGAGTTATCAGCCACCTGTGTACCACCATAATGGGTATCAGCCGGGGGTGTACCTCCTATACCTTCAATAAGTGGATTAGTCTGGTTGGTTTTAGCTCTACCCAGAATAACAAGGCCTCCAATCTGACCGGAAGCAGGGCTACCGCTGTTGGAAGTAAATACAATAGGTTGGGTAGCGGTACCATTGGCTTCAATTTTGGCGCCACGGGTTACCACCAATGTACCACCGGGTGCACCTACGATACCTTTAATAGTAGTACCTGCATCAATTTTTATTACGTCGAGGGTGTCTACATACACCAAACCCTGTAACAGGTAAGTACCACCAGTGAGGTGAATGGTATCACGCACTGTTTTTCCGGTACCTAACACTCCACTTAAAGTGGCACCGTTGGCAGGAACAATCAAATTGGCGCCAACAGGCTTTTCAGCCGGGGCTTGTTGTTGTTGGTCTTTTTTGCAGGATACTGCAAATACGCTGGCAGCCAGGATAGCGATAGCTGCTGCGTTGAGGTTAAACTTGGTCATCAAATAAAGATTTAGATTTAAATAATAATTACTAAACAACTGTATATACCGGTAATAATACATGCGTTTTGATTTTTCATACTCCTCATACGGTTTTAAATAGTAGCGTTAGAAATTATACCCCAATGTAAAGCTGTAGGTTCTTCCGGGTTTAATCTGATAGAAAATAATATCCTTATCTTTTTGATATAGGAGTTCTCCACGGGTTGGTTTTCTTCCATTCGCCGGTTCCGTATTTCCATTATCATAACTGTTATAATAAATGGTACTATAGCTATTCAACAAATTACTGACATTAACACGCAGCTGCATTTTATCTTTCAGCAGCTTCACGCCTATCTGTCCATCCAATGCCTGCACCGGACGTTCAAACAATGAGGTAGCGTATACTTCATGCGGCATAAATAAACGATTGGTCACGTAATTATAAAGAAGACTTGCTGATATCCATCTGGTATCATAATACACACCGGCATTCACGGTATAATTGCTGGCTCCTTGCTGTGGCCGGTCTTCCCAATCACCCACACTTTGTTGTATTACAATTTTTTTGGAGCCAGGGGGATCTTCCTTATAGGACACAGGCGACAAGGCTTTCACTCTTGATAGTAACATGGTTCCGTTGGCATATAAAGTAAAATTCTTTACAACGGGGATTTTAGTAAAACGTAAAGATTTGCGGATCTCTACTTCTATCCCTTTATTCTCGGCTACTTTATTATTGTGCAATGAAAAGGTATTGATACTGGGTTCTGCACTGATTTCCATCGGAAGATCTATTTTTTTGTAGAAAAGCGATACAGACATAATCTCTCCTGGCCCGGGATAGTATTCATACCTGAAATCCAAATGTTTTAAAGCACTGGAAGTGATAGGTTCTATACTTCTATATTCCCCACCCAGTTCAAAGTCATATTCCCTAAAAAAAGACAACTCCCGTAAATCAGGTCTGATAATACTTTGCGCATAGGCCAACCGCAAATTCATTTTTTCCGACAGGTTGTAGGTAAGATTGGCAGATGGAAAAATTTTCCAGTTTTTTTCCCGGTTATAAAAGGAACTCAAATCATATCCTTTATTGGGTCCAACATATTGCTCTGCTCCTTTTACAAATTCATCCAACACTTCATTTATCTTATTCAGGTTATAGTACTCCGCACGTACGCCCCATACCAGACGGAGCTTACCTGCCAGTTTTGTATCAAACATGCCATACAACGCATGTAAAGCAGCACTCCGGTGAAAATCATCACTGAATTGATCAAACGAAAAGGTAAATCCAGGTTTAGACGGATCAAAAAATGATTGTATAGATTGTGGAACAGCAGAGCTGCCACCGGTACCTACCCGTGCCACATAGAATAACCGATCTTTATACCAACCGGCATATCCCACTTTAAATGTATTAGCGACAGCCATCCCTTTTATATTAAAGTGGAAGGGTACTGCCACATTCATATCCCAGTTCAGGTCATTTTCAAAAGCCCGGGTCCACCAACGCATCGCACCATCTACACCACGTGCCTGCGGAGGTCCGATAGCGGTATATGGGTCAGTAGTAACGCTTTCCTCCGGCACCTGAATACGCATCATGTGATTATCCGGCCGCTGACGGTCTAGCTTTACATAAGTACCCATCCAGTGTAACCTCACCCCCTTGTTACCTACACTATGTTCTCCTTTGAACTGTGTTTGCCACAACCGGGTCCATTGTGTATTGTCATAGTACCCCATTACAGGCACCTGTACAGAACTCGTACCATCTACCCCTCTTCCCAGCAACAGTTGCTGATCTAATGTATTGAGATATAAGGTTTGTAAACTCAGCTTATTCCTGCTACTGGTATATCCCACTCCTGCCATCCAACCTATATTCGTAGAAAAGCCGTACTGCTTTCCGTTAAACGCCAGACTATCTTTTCCATCTCCCCGTAAGCCCATCGAAGCATAGCCATCACGCAGCATGCGTACGTCCTGCGTATGCAATGTATTGCGATAACTGGCACTCGCAATAAATCCCAGCTGATTACCACTTGCCAGATTCAGCACCTTACCCCACGATACCTGTAAGTTCATGGACGGCTGAGCATTAAACTTATAGATACCCCAGTTATTGGAGAATACGGATGGATCTTTCACCGGGTACTTCATATCAGCTCCGTCATTGCTATGTGGACCATCTGTCTTCGCCAATATATCCTTCATACTCTTCCAATTCAGCGTCCCAAACAGGTTACGGTGTGAAGAAGGCCGGCCCAGGTATTCCTGGTCCAGTTTGAGGCTATTAAACGGTTTGCCGGTGGTATTATCATTGAAGCTGCCCCCCACGGAAACATTCAAAAACGACTGCGTAGGAATAGCTTTGGTTTCTACATTGACCAGTCCCCCGCCGAATTCCGCACTCATATCGGGGGTAATGGTTTTGAGAACGGTAATGTTATCAATGATACTGGCAGGAATGATGTCGTAGCTGAAATTTTTCCGGTTCAGTTCTGTGCTGGGCATAATCTGGCCATTGAGCATGGCTGCGTTGTAACGCTCACTCATACCACGTACCACTACATATTTATTATCTACGGTGGCCAGACCACTGATGCGTTTCAGCACCTCACCCACATTTTTGTCGGGCGAGCGGGTAATCTGTTCTGCACTGATACCATCAGTGAGACCCGCAGCATTTCTTTGTTTATTATATAAGGTGGCCACCGATTCTTTTTTAACGGCGCCCTTTACCGTTACGCCCTGCAGCGTGGCGGAAGTGGAAGACATCACCACATCCTGAATGGCTGCACGTCCTTCCTTCACCACTACATTATTGGCACTGGAAGACCGGAAGCCAAGATGCCGGAAAGACAAGTTATAGGTTCCTTCCGGCAACTGTAAGGTATAGGAACCATCTACTTTAGAAGATGTATATCTGTTGGCAGCAGGTACCACAATGGTCACACCTGGTACCGGCTCATTCTGATCATTGAATATTTTTCCCTGTACTACACCCATTGCTGTTTTAAGCAATGCTCCTTTTCTGATCACAATAATATTTTCCTTTAACTCCACTTCCAGTGGCAACCGCTGATCCATTTGCTGCAATACTTCCGACAGGGGCATTTCCGGTTTTATGATATTCATGTCCAACTCCGCTACCTGGGCGGGATCATAGAGATAGCGGTATTTGCCCTGTTGTTCCTGTAATGATTTCAACACATCGCTTACCTGTTGTTTACCTGTTGTCAAGTGTACCGATTGCTGCAGCTCCTGATAATGCTGCGCATATAATAAAGAGGCGCCAGGCAAGAGCATAAAACCTATACTTAATACCATGCTTTGTAACCATCTTAGAACGAAAGGTGTCATTGATCTGATTGCTTTTGTGTTTTGTGAATAAATCCGGTCCGGTCAGGCAAAAGCCTCCCCGTTGCAGCTTTTGGCTATAGCTGCAGTTATAGTAACTGATTGAATAAGACTAAAGTGTGGTGGTCTACTTTTCTCCTATACGATATCCTCCCTCTGGTTGCCTGCTTACTTCCAGCTTATGCAGGTAAGCAATGGCGTTCATAATGGTTATCAGATCATCTGTTGCATTAAATGTTCCTGAAACGCGCTGCTGTGCAGCTTTTTCTTCAACGGCTATTGGTTCATTAAATTGGTATGATAATCTCCTGCAAACATCCTTCAACGTAGTGTTGTCAAAATAAATTTTATCTTTTATCCAGCTGGTGGCTTGCTGTATATTGCGATCTGTTTTTGCGTCGTGTAATATATTATCTTCAAAATTCACTACCATGCCTGGTGTCAGCAACTGGGTAGTGGATGCACCATTTTTACTGAGGGCTGCTACGGACACTTTACCTTCCAGCAGACTTACACATACCGCCGTATCCTGCGTAATAAAGGAACTGATGTTAAAGGAGGTTCCCAGGGCTGTTGTTACCATATTGGCGGTATATACCCGGAACGGCCGGTCTTTATCTTTTGCTACTTCAAAGTAGGCTTCTCCGATCAGCTCCACTTCTCTGGCAGTAGTATTGTAGTCATCAGGATAACGTAATACTGCATTCCGGTTCAGCCATATTTTTGTTCCATCTCCCATGATCACCGACTTCACACCGCTGCTGCGGTTATCCAGTTCCTTCCACTGTTGCCGGGCAATACCGGTGGTAGCAGCGGGAGATTTTGCCGTACGTAATTTATAGAACGCCGTGGCCGACATCACCATAATACCAATCAGCACCGCTGCGTATCTTGTCCATGTCCATTGCTTTATTTTTTTACGTGCCGGCAATACAATAGGTGGTGGTATTACCGGGGCGGTGGGTGCTTGCTCTGCCTCTCTCCATTTACCTTCGAGGAATTCATCCAGTAAAGTATGATCCTCCCCATTCAGATAAACTGTTACCATTTCCCGTTCTTCCGGCGAGCATTCATTTTTAAAATAACGATCTAATACTTGCAGCGTAATCACCGATAATAATTGAATAAAGCGTCAAAATATACTATCTACACATACAGTACGATCGGTAATTAAAAAGTGAGGAGGAAAAAAATGGAATTCACATTTTGGTAACATTGGAAATCATACACCGGGGTTAACGGCGGCGTATTAGTGGTGCATAATCACCGGATAAGCCATCGCTGGTGCGGTTCCTACCGGCTGTACCACTGGCAGCAACGGTTGCTGGCGGCGGGCGCCGGTTGTGCTGATCAGCTCCACGGCTTTCGCTATCAGGGGATCTTTGGTACTTCCCAGGGGCGCCAGGGGCAGACTGGCCAGTTCATCTATGGGGTACAAGGGCGCAATGCCTCGGTTATATCCGCCCGCGCCGGTGGCATTTTGTAGTTTATAGGTAACCGGCATTAATATCCAGGGGATTCTTTTGGGTGTGCGTTTATCAGCGATGGTAACCATGCCTTCATCTTTGCCGAGCGTAGTGGTGCCAATCTGTACTACTGTTGCATAGGGTTTCAGGTTATTCACCATTAACTCAGCTGCAGAAGCGGTATGATTACCGGTAAGGATGTATACTTTATTCAGCCGGAGCTGCAAAGGCCTTACCTGTTCAAAGGTAACAGCCGTACCATTTTCCGGCAGCGACATGGCCAGGCTGAACGCCATGTTGCGATTACCCAGGTGGCTATTACCGGTATATTTAACGAAGATGCTTTCTTCACTGATATTATTACCGATCAGGGCACATAATACGGCGGCCATCGCCACGCTTCCACCCGGACTATAACGCAGGTCCAGTATCAGCTGTGTAACGCCTGCCTGTTTAAATTGATTGAAAGCAGCCAATACACCGGCGCTTTGTGTATCATCAAAATAATTAAAACACAGGTAGCCTGTTTTTTTCTGCGCAAGCGTCCATATATCGGATTGCTGCACCGCTGGTTCTTCTGTGTAGCCGCCACGGGATATTTCCTGTACGTTCCCTTCTGTGATGGTGCCATCTGCATTTATGGTGGCCCTTGTCAGGCTGCCTTTTCCCGTGGTGGCCAGTTGCTGCAGCAAAGTGGTGGCATTGGTACTATTCAGCAATGTGCCGTTGATACGGGTAAACAGCCCTCCTCTTTCCAGGTCTTTGGATGCCGCAGGCGAACCTGCCTGTACCAGCTGTATGACGCCGAGTGCGCCCCCCGGGGCCTGCGGATAACCGATAACAGTGGCTTCCATGCCATATACACTCCGCAAACTGGTTGGTAAGGTATTGGCATTGGCAGGATCATATATAAAGGAAAAACGGTCTGCCGCGTTGCGCAACTGATGAAAATAATCAGGTGCGGAGAGCTGTTGATCTGCGGTTGCAGGCAAACCATCTTTCCAGTAGTAGAAATATTGCATGCTGTCCAGTATCCACTGGTTGACCTCCTGCGTGGTTACCGGTCCGGATGGCTGTATATCCCCTTTGTCTTTGGAACAGGCGCTGATAAACAGACAGCTCAGCACCAACAGGGTCATATTCCCAATACTCTTACGAATCAGATAGGTAGCTGTTTTGAGATGACTTCGTACAGTCGTAACTGATATATTGAGCATAGTGGCTATTTCTTTGTGAGAGTATCCGGAATAACGGAATTGATAAACCCGGCGGGGTTTTTCAGGCATGGTACGTAAAATATTACTGAGGCGGGATTGCAGTTGTTTGTGATGGAGGTTGCTGTGCACCATTTCGTCTGCGGCGGCTGATGTCACCTGGGAGATGTTTTTGTGAGCGGCGGAAACGAGGGCTGCTTTCCGGCTTTCATCGATGACCACCCGTTTGGCAATCACATACAACAGCGGAAAAATATCCTCTTCTTCACTGCTGATCATATCCATCCGTTCCCACAACCGCAGAAAACATTGCTGTGCAATATCCTTTGCACGATGTCTATCACCGGAAAGTTTATATGCAAAATCATATACTTTCTGGTAATTAACTTTATATACCTTAATGAAAAGATCCTCTAAAGACATTCCTTAAAATATTAGGACTAAAATAAGCACCTACTATTATCCTAATGTTAATGAACTTATAAATCCGGAAACTTTTTGCAGCATAAAGGTTTCAAAGGGGTTATGAATGGCATGGAAAACTAATCCGTCCGGATAAACTGTTGCCTCCCTTCTCAACATGATAAGAAAAGAGGCAACCGGCTTTTATTATTTCTTTTCCAGGGCCTGTAATCTGGCGTCGAGGTCCTGGTTCTTTTTATTCAACTGAATGATATATAAGGTTAGTTCTTCCACTTTCTGCATCAGCTTCCGGTTGATTTCACCGAGATCCTGTCCGTTGGCCTCCATTTCAGTAGCTGCCGGAATTTCAGGCAAACGGTGATGTGTGTGAATATATTGTTCCAGGGCCGCAATATCCCGAAGTGGGTAATCCTGCGCGAACACAAAATCCGGCCAGTCTTTAGCGGTCACTTTTACGCGTTTGGCTTTTATATCTCCGTTCACGGCCAGTTTTATCTGGGGGTCTGCAGCACCGTTACCGATAGCCACGTTACCGGTTGTTCCGGAAATAAACAGGGAATTAGCCAGGTAGTTGTCATCCTGGGTTCTGAAACCCATGCTTACTTTATAGGCTGCTTCTCCGGGATCAGCTGCAATTACCATGCTGTGGGTCCAGGTACCACCGGCACTCACTACGCGATAGAACCCCACACCAACATAAGAGCCAGTCAGAAAATATACGTCATAGGCTGTTGCTGCTGCACCAGCTGCATTAGGCACCAGTTTAAATGCACTAAAGGCACCACCGGATCGTCCTTGCCTGCTGGCAATTGCCGCTACCCCAAATCCCTGTGCATCCAGCGAACTACCATTACTGGTTCTGATTGTCAGTTCGGCACTGGTCAACTGGCTGGGATCTGCATTAAACCCATTCCCCCCGTAAAAAGTAATCGTTGCATTTCGGCCACCTTGCATTAAATTAATTGTGCCCGCTTTTACCCAGGAGTTAGTTCCCTGCGTAACACCATTTAAAGAATAAGTAGCATCTACCTGTGCATGGAGGGCGGTATGACAGGTCATCATAACAATGAGGCTATACAAAAAACGTTGGCATGTCTTCCAATTCATAGGTATCCTTTTGACTGCGAAGCTAGGGAATATCCCTATTATGGGGATCAGTTACTGCTATAAAAAAACGTCTCCGGTGAAATGTTTTCACCGGAGATGTTTCATCATTGATGTGATTTTTTATTTAAAAAACTCATCCCCCCATCCACTATTCACGGATACCTTGGTTACTTTCAACTGCGTATCAAATCCATCTGTGGTAGTACGGAGACTGAAAGGAATTTTGATACCCTCATTCACTTCGCGGTAATCGGCATAATCGGTCATCACTTCCTTCGCATTGCTTTCCTGTGTAGCCGGGAATGTCGTTCTTACTTTCAGACCAGTCTTACAATCGTAGTAATTACGGAATATCACTCCATTGGTAGTAGCGATGGTTAGCACATAGGTTTGTATACCCTCTATCTCTGCTGTCAGCGGCGCCAGTTCTATTTTCACTTTATCTGCTTCACTGGTGAAATACAATTCCGGAAACAGGATTTCCCGCTCTTTCTCTGCCGCTTTTTCTGCAGCGGACAGCGGCAGTTTCCTGCCTCCCAATGTAACGGCCACCTCTTCTCCATTGATCACTGTTTTTTTAACAATCTGGCCTATTACCGGCACAAATACTTCCTGGCTGAACTTATCGGGTTGCTTCCATTTTATTTTCACGTCTACCTGCGTACCTCTTGCATTACCGGTTGCTTCTATGCCATAATCCTTAATTTTTCTAAGTTTATCTGCGCCACCAATAGCGTTGACATGCCCATTTAATACTGTCGTAGCAGTAACACCTGCCGGCACAGGTTTTCCGGCAGCCGCTTTCCAGGTATTATTCTCCGGATGGATGTCCGGGAAATGACCGGCCGGATCTATCTCTACTTTCGTCAATGGCGCCGCAGACGGGTAGCGGAAAGTCCAGGTACAGCCCCGCTGCCAGATTTCTACCGGCAACCGAACGGTATCTGTTTTACCTTTTTCATCCTGTATGGCGATGACCACCGGCATAGGCAATTGTTCCAGGTTTTGTATGGTAATCAATGCCCCCAACGCCGGATTTTCCTGTACATATTTCACACCTTTTATTGCCTGGTCCAGTTTCCAGTTATTGAAGAACCAACCACGCCAGAACCAGCTTAGATCCTCTCCTGAGGCGTTTTCCATGGTACGGAAAAAATCCCACGGAGTAGGATGCTTAAATGCCCAGCGTTTAATGTATTCGCGGAAAGCATAATCAAACCGCTGCGGTCCCAGGATCTGATGCCGCAACAGGCTTAAGCCCATCGCCGGTTTGTAATAAGCTGCAACGCCGTTGTAATTCAGGTCAATCACATCCGGGGTGTTCATGATGGCTTCTTCATATGCGGAGAACATCCCCGGGGCGTTCTGTTGTATCTTTTCTTCGCCGTGATACTCTCCCTTGTTAAAGGCTTTGGTGGCCAATCTGTTGATGAATGTATTAAACCCTTCATCCATCCAGGCATATTTACGTTCATTGGAACCTACAATCATGGGAAACCAGTTATGCCCGAATTCATGATTGGTCACGCCCCACAACCCACCCTTTGATGAGTAGGAAGAACAGAAAACAATACCCGGATATTCCATTCCATGTGCAATACCTGCTACATTGGTCGCTACCGGATAAGTATATACGTACCAGTCTTTTGAATATTGTTCGATACAACCTTTCACATATTCTGTAGATCTGCCCCAGGCGTCATTACCTCCTGCTTCCACGGGATAAACGGATTGCGCCAGCGCTTTTTTTCCACCTGGCAGGTCAATGCGCGCAGCATCCCACAGGAAGGCCGCAGAAGCGGCCCAGGCTACATCGCGGGCATTTTTACAGGTAAAGTGCCAGGTGCGGTCTCCTTTCGTGGGCAGCTTTGTTAAGGCACTGCTGTCACGGATCATCACAGTTTTGTCACTATTACGGGCTTTTGCCAGCAAGGCTGCTTCGGTGGCGCTGAGCACCTGTGTTTCATTCACCAGTTCGCCGGAACCTACTACCAACATATTGGCCGGCGCCGTGATGGTATAATCATAGTTACCATATTCCAGGTAAAATTCACCGGCTCCCAGGTAAGGCAGGGTATTCCATCCCAGCACATCATCATATACGGCCATACGCGGATACCATTGTGCGATCTGATAGATCCGGCCGTCGCGTTTACGTTGCAAGCCGGTACGATCTACGCCAAACTCCGGCACCGTATAGGCGTAATGGATGGTAATCTGCAGAGAGCCGCCTGTTTTGAGCGCTTCTTTCAGGCGAATCTGCATCCGGGTATCGTCTACCAGGTAATCTGCCGTGCTGCTTTTGCCATTGGCTGATACATTCACGGTCTGCAGTTCAAAACCGTTGGTATATTGCGCGCTGGCAAAACGATCGCCAACCGCAGTGGTGGCAGCTGTACCTCTCGCATCTTTGCGAAAAAGCTGCTGATCCAGCTGCAGCCAGAGAAAGGGCAGCTGATCCGGGCTGTTATTGCGATAGGTAATGGTAACGGATCCGCTGATACGCTGTTTCGCAGTATCCAGGGTAACGGCCAGCTTATAGTCGGCCGTATTTTGCCAGTATTTAGGGCCGGGAGCGCCGCCTGCACTGCGGTATTCATTGCCGGCAGCGGGATAAAATAAGGGGGAGAATGCCGCGTGGTGGTCATATTTTGACGCGGTTTGTGCTGCTCCCTGCTGTATCGTTCCTATTAATAATAAGGATACGACCGCATAGATGCTCTTCAATTTCATCGATGGTGATTTAGATTTGTTGCTGCTAATATAATGAAGAGCCATGCGAATTTCCAATCTATCGCAGCTGTTTTATCACTTGTTAAGTATTTTCTGCTTTCAGTTTGTTTTTCAATTGTTTCAACCGGAAGGCAAAGAGGATGCTCAGTATACCGGTACCCCAAAAAGCAGCGGCCATTAAACCCAATATAGTAGCCACTCCCAGGGCTGGGTTATCCAATATCACCACGGCAATAATAATCAGGCCGATACCGCCTGCCAACAGCCATCCCCAACCGGAAACCCCTTGTGTATTGAGCTGAATGGAATAACCAATCAGACTGATACCCCTGAATAAAAACCAGAAGCCGAGAAATAACGGAATAACGGCCATACTGATGGCCGGATGGATAATCAGTATAAAACCCACTACCAGATCTATAATGCCGGAAGCCAGTGCCCAGCCCCAGCCATAGGAGGTTTTACGGTTGCTGATGGCGAAAATCGTTTCAAAAAGGCCGGTTACAAATAACGTCACACTAAAAAAGACGCTCAACAATATATAACTGCTGAATGGGTTACTGAATACCACAAAACCTGCCAGCAAAAAAATAATGCCGTTAATCAGGTAAAGTCCCCAATATTTTACGTTCTCCCGAATCGTGTTAAGCAAGGCTGACATAAAAAATATTTTAATGTTATAAAACAATCACTATGTTCTTCCTAACAGCTTCCATTACAAAAAGTTCATCATAACATCATAAAGAAAAAACAACCAAAAGCACTTAACTTTGTCCGAACTGATTTTAATCATAGATTTCAATAACGACGGAAATTATATTTGTGGAATGAATAAGGCGATAAAGCAAGACAGAATTTCTCCAAACTGGTGGCATCAAGTGGATTTCCTGGGCATACATGCTGTGCCCCTACTGGCATTTTTCACTGGCACTACAGCGTTCGACTGGATTTTATGCGGCGTATTGTACGTGGTCCGCATGTTTTTCGTGACAGCCGGTTATCACCGGTATTTCTCGCATCGCGCATTTAAAACGTCGCGGTTCTTTCAATTTATTTTGGCGGGCGGTGCGCAAAGCAGTTTACAGAAAGGTGCGCTCTGGTGGTCGGCCAATCACCGTATCCACCATAAATACAGCGATACACCCGATGATCCACACTCTGCAAACGTATACGGTTTCTGGTATGCACACATCGGCTGGATCATGGGACCTGAATACAAACCTACCCGTTTCGATCTGATCAAAGACCACAAAGCCAAAGAACTTTTATGGCTGAACAAATATCATATGATACCTGCATTGGTATTAATGGTAGCGGTATACTTTGTTGGGAATAAAGTAAATGGTACGGGTTGGTTCGATTGGACTGCCGGTTTATCTACCGTGTTAATTGGTTTCTTCCTGAGCACAGTTATTCTGTATCATGGTACCTTTACCATTAACTCCCTCACTCATAAGTTTGGTAACAAACGTTATCAGACCGGTGATGAATCCCGCAACAGCCTGATACTGGCGTTGGTTACCCTGGGCGAAGGCTGGCATAATAATCACCACTATTATCAAAGTGCTGCCCGGCAAGGTTTTTACTGGTGGGAAATAGATATTACCTATTACGTGATCAAAACACTCGGATTTTTTGGCATCGTATGGGAAATACGTCCGGTACCGGCCAAAGTGAAAGACAGCAATAAATTAAAAGGATAAACCTATTTCACAACATAAAAAGCGGAGATATCATCAGTTGATATCTCCGCTTTTTTTTACGCCGGCAGCACCGTTTCCTGCAGATAGCGCCACTTCGCATTCCCATCCGGCCCAGGCACAAACAACGCGGTGCCAACCCGTCTGTTGACGCCACTTTCCAGCTCCTGTACTTCTTCATACCCGATCAATACCATGCCTGGCTGTTCGTAATGTACCACGAAATCCTTGATGGTTACGGTAACCCCGGGCCTGCTGCCATAGGCAACCGGTAACCACGCCGCCAATGTGGTCAACGTCTGGCTGCCGCCATTGATACCAATCATGTGGAAAGCAGGATCAAAATCTGCCAGTATCGCCTGTTCATTTTCGGCGTTCTTTGTTACTGTTCCGCGGAACCAGTCTTGTATCCGGTCCTGAAAACGAATAATCGTCTGCGTTGCGCTTGTTGTTAAATCCATATAAACAATATTTATTGTTGTATCATTTTTATCAATTTCCGGCTATAAGATAGCGCTACCCCTTCCAATATACCCAGCAGTCCCAGTACCACCATAAAAGCGGATGCATAGCTACCCGTCACCGGTAATACACTAAAAAATACCGTCCCTAAAACCGCGACACCCAAGGCACTGCCCATTTGCATGGTGGTACTCACCACCCCCGCGGCCAATCCCGCTGTTTCTACCGGTATACCGGCCAATACCATCCGTACAATCACCGGCATCACAATACCATGTCCCACACCGGCACATAATAAAGCAGCATATAGTACTACACCCGGTAACGGCTGGAACCACAAGGCCGGCACCGACAGCAAAAAGCCGGTACTCAGCAGTAATAATCCGATTAACAACACCTTCTCCCTAAACCTGCGTGCCAGCGCAGCACTCACAGCCGGGCCAATGAAAAAGCCTGCTGCATAAGGCAATACGGCCAATCCAGCCTGTAACACCGTCCAATGAAAACCACTTTGCAGGTAAACAGGATACACCATAAAAAATGAAGCCGTATTGTTGAACAGAAAGATAACAGTCAGGCCGGTTAAAAACCGCTTATCGCGGAACAACTGCAGATAGATGAGCGGATCCCGCCCTTCCCGGATGATGCGTTGTTCTGTACGAACAAACCACAGCATAACCGGAATAGCCAGGGCCATACAAATGAATACCCATAACGGCCAACCGGCTTCCCGCCCTTTGATCAGCGGATAAATAAACAGGAATAAAGCCGCAGAGATGAGTATCACACCCGGTATATCCAGACGTAATCTTTTTTCAGGGCGATTTTCCGGTATAAAACGCATCGCCAGTATCACAGCGGCAATGCCTATTGGAATGTTAATCAGGAAAACGGTTTCCCAGGTCAGGCCGAAAGGATGCCACTCCAGGAGTAAGCCACCACATAGCTGCCCCGCAATGGAAGCCAGGCCGAACGTAGCACCAAACAAACCCATCGCACGGGGTTGTTCTGCTGCCGGAAAGATCACCCGAATGGAAGATAACACCTGTGGCGCCAGCATGGCGGCCGATAGCCCCTGTACAATACGGGCGGCGATCAATATCCCTGCATTCGGTGCAAACGCACAAATAGCAGAAGTAAGCGTAAACACACACATCCCGATGATAAATACCCGTTTCCTGCCGTAAATATCGCCCAAACGCCCACCAGTTACCACAAATACAGCATATGCAGCACCGTAGCCGGTAACAATAAACTGCAGCTCACTGCTGCTGGCATGTAGCCCTTCCCGCATCGCCGGCAAGGCTATATTGACAATGAAAAAATCCAGTGGTGATAAAAAAGCGCCCATCAATAGTACCGCTAATGCCCGCCACCTGGCGGGGTATGGAAAGGTTGCATCCATGCCTGACATATCCTTATTTTTAGGATGCAAAGGAAGCAAGGATGCCTGGAAAAAAAATTGGACTTTAAGAGGATTGTCCGGTACTTTTGTTACATGTATACCAAGGAAACCAAACAGCCTTTTGATTTGCTCCTGCAAGAGATGGACAGCTGGGAAGCACTTCCCTATGCACATAATTTCTTTGAACTGATATATATCCGGGAAGGAAAAGGCAGCATTACTGTGAACAATAACAGTCATGCCTATACGAAAGAAAATATTTTTTTATTAACACCAACAGATAAATATCATTTTGATATAGAAGATCCCACTCAATTTTTATTTATCCGTTTTACAGACCTGTCTTTTTCCCGGTTTGAAGACGAAACAGCTCACCTGGAATTCTGTGACTGGACAAAAAAAACACAATATCTTTTTAACAACCTGCAGTCGAAAACAGGCTCGCTGTTCCGGAGTGAAGCGGATGCCGCCTTCGGCAACGCCCTGCTCACAGCCATTGTGCGGGAATACCAGCAACAGGAAGCAGGCTATCAGTTAGTACTCCGGCAATCTGTTACTATTCTGCTCAACATCCTGGCCCGTAACGTTTCCCTGGGGGAACCTGCCAGGCTGCAAAAGAAAACACCCAAGAACGATATCATACAGATCGTTGGTTACATCCAGCAACATATTCATGCGCCGGAATTACTTAAAATAAAAGTGATGGCGGCCCACTTTCATTTCTCCCAAAACTATCTGGGCGCCTATTTCCGGGAACGTACCGGCGAGAGCATACAGGACTATGTGATCAATTACAAACTGAAACTGGTGGAAACCAGGCTGGCACATAGTAATATGCGGATCAGTGAAATAGCGGAGGAGCTTCATTTTACAGATGAGAGCTATTTATCGCGCCTCTTCAAAAAGTATAGGGGCATGACACCGGGCGCCTACCGGAAAATGCTGGCAAAGGTGTAACTACCCATTTTTTCTCTTATCTTGTCTGTCTAAAAAAAGGTATCATGCAATACACCCCTGCGACAGACAGATACGATCACATGACTTACCAACGCTGCGGCAGGAGCGGCATACAACTACCCGCTCTGTCTCTCGGACTATGGCACAACTTCGGCTCTATCGATAATTTTGAAAACGGCCGCAGTATTATCCGTCATGCTTTTGATAAGGGTATTACCCATTTCGATCTCGCCAATAACTATGGCCCGCAACCCGGCAGTGCCGAAGAAAATTTCGGTCGTATCCTTAAAAAGGATTTTACCGGACACCTGCGGGATGAACTGATCATCTCCACCAAAGCAGGTTATACCATGTGGCCCGGCCCTTATGGCGACAAAGGCTCCCGGAAGTATCTCATTTCCAGCCTGGATCAAAGTCTGCGCCGGATGCAACTGGATTATGTAGATATTTTCTACTCCCACAGACCTGACCCGGACACCCCATTGGAAGAAACCATGGGCGCGCTGCACAGCATTGTACAACAAGGAAAGGCGCTCTATGTAGGGCTCTCCAACTATACTGCCGAACAAAGTGAAAAAGCCATCAACCTGTTAAAACAATTGGGTACACCCTGCCTGATACATCAGCCCAAATACAGTATGTTTGAGCGCTGGGTGGAAAATGGTTTACTGGATGTACTGGAAAATCATGGTGTAGGTTGTATTCCGTTTTCGCCGCTGGCACAAGGACTCCTCACCGATCGTTACCTGCATGGTATTCCTGCAGGATCACGTGCCAGCAGGCCTTCCGGATTTCTACAGGAAAAAGAGATTACACCGGAAAAAATTGAACAGGTAAAAAAACTGCATGAGCTAGCCCGGCATCGGGGACAATCTCTCGCACAGATGGCCATTGCCTGGTTGCTGAAAGATAAACGTATCACAACCGTGTTGATTGGCGCCAGTTCTGTTGCCCAACTGGACGACAACCTGCTGGCACTGCAACAAACTGCGTTTACGCCTGCTGAATTACAGACCATCGAAAATATTCTCCGCAACGGTGCGTAAATAAATAGTTAGTGTGATCATCAAACAGGCATCTCCCATCATTGCTGATAAGGAGAGATGCCTGTTTGATGATTAATTTATTGTTGTCTTTTTGTTACCGCACTTTCCGGGGCTTCGCTCTTTCATACTGCACCGGCCATTGCATACTGTCGTCATCCAGTTCATGTGCTGCCCGTAATGGGAAATAAGGATCCCGCAGCAGTTCACGGGCCATCAGTACCAGATCGGCCTGTTCTTCCGCAATGATGGATGCCGCTTCTGCAGCTGTAGTAATCATGCCTACTGCACCCGTAGCGATACCGGTTTCCCGGCGAATGGCTGCGGCAAAAGGTGTCTGATAAAGCGGGCCCGCCACAATCTGCTGATGTGCGGCCAGTCCGCCGGAAGAGCAGTCGATCAGGTCTACGCCCTTATTTTTGAGCACCGCCGCCAGCTTCACGGACTCCTCCAGGTTCCAGCCTCCTTCGGCCCAATCGGTAGCGGATATACGTACCAGCAGCGGATACTGCTCCGGCCATACTTCCCGCACCGCCTCCACAGTTTGCACCAGCAGCCGTATCCTGTTGTCGAAGGAGCCGCCATATGCATCCGTGCGGGTATTGCTGAGCGGAGATAAAAAATTATGCAACAGGTAACCATGCGCCGCATGGATCTCTACGACTTTAAATCCGGCTTTGCGCGCACGTATGGTAGCAGCCTGGAAATCATCCAGTACTTTACGTATGCCTGTTTCCGTGAGGGCTTCCGGTATGGGAAAGTCTTCCTTGAAAGGAATAGCGCTGGGGGCTACTGTCTGCCAGCCACCATCGGCAGGCGCTACCAGCCCTGTTCCGTCCCAGGGCCGCAGGGTACTGGCTTTCCGGCCGGCATGCGCCAGCTGTATGCCCGGTACGGCACCCTGACTTTCCACAAAGGCCGTAATGCGTTGTAACATATCCAGATGTTCCTCCTTCCAGATACCCAGGTCCTGGGGAGAAATACGGCCCTCCGGTGATATGGCCGTCGCTTCTGTCAGCACCAGGCCGGCGCCGCCTACCGCCCGGCTTCCCAGGTGTACCAGGTGCCAGTCGGTAGCAAAACCATCTTCAGAAGAATACTCACACATAGGAGACACGGCAATACGGTTCCGTAGTGTTACTTCCCGTAATTGTAAAGGGCTGAACAAATGTGTCATCTTTCTTTTTTTTAGGAGTACTTAAAATTAAGGATTTCTTCGGAAGCAACTCTTCACCCCCAAATGATTCTCCCTCCGGCAACAACCGGTATCTGCTGTCACTTCAACTTATCTTCTTCCACGCCACCAGCCGATCCGGCACTTCGTAATTCTCTCCAAATGCTGTAATTTTAACCCAATATACCTATAGTCATAATGTATTCGTTTATCCTTACCTGGCGTAACACAGTAACCTCATTTCTTTTTGTTTTCGTGGGCAGTTTTATCTCACTGGCAGCCAAAGCTCAGCTCAAAGCCGATTTCAGCGCCAACAGCGTGAGTGAATGTGAGTCGCTCATTACGGCTTTTACAGACCGCTCCTCCGGCAACCCGGTATCCTGGAAATGGGACCTGGGTAACGGTTACACCTCTACGGAAAGAAATCCCCGCGCGTCTTACGTGAAGCCGGGTAAGTATACGGTTACCCTGACAGTAAAAGATGCCAGCGGCGCCACCTCTACTGAAAAGAAAGATGCCTATATCAATGTAAGGTCTAAACCGGTAGTGAATTTTGGCGTTTCCAATGCCAAAGGCTGCGCCCCTTTTACCACCACCTTCACGGATAAATCAACAGCTGTAGATGGCACGCTTGATAAATATAGCTGGGACTTCGGCGATGGTTCTGTTGGTGATGGCAAAACGGCGACGCATACCTACTATAATCCCGGTACCTATACGGTGATACTCACCGTCACTAACAGCTATGGCTGTACGAATTACAAAATGATTGAAAAAATAGTGGATGTTGCACCTGCGATCAATGCTGACTTTACGGTGAATGAAAAAATACTTTGTAAAGCGCCGGTGGATGTTATCTTTAAAAATACCTCTACTGGTCCGGGTACCCTGAGTTATAAATGGACATTTGACGATGGCGGTTCCAGTACGCTGAAAGATCCGGGGAAACATACGTTTAAAACCAAAGGCACCCATAGCATTACCTTAACGGTAAAGAATGAACGGGGTTGCAGTGCCGCCAAAACAGTCGATGACATCAATGTTGGCAACTACAGCACCGACTTCGCTGTTCCTGCACTGGTATGTAGTAATACCACCCAGAACATTCTGGCATCCTATAGTCCGGCGGCACCCACCAGTACCACCTGGGAAGTCAACGGACAGTATTATTCCAGTAGCACCAACCTGTATTACTATGTTGATAAACCAGGTAAACTCAAAATAAAGCTGACTGCCATGTACGGCAACTGTGCAGATGTAGTGGAAAAAACAATAGACGTGAAACCTACGCCTACCGCCAGCATCAGCACCGACAACCAGCCCATCTGTAATGTACCGGCCACTATTAATTTCAAAGGGATTACCACCGGTGCTACTACTTGGAACTGGACCTTCGGAGACCAGCAATCTTCCACCCAGCAAAATCCCAGTCACACCTATACCGGAGAAGGCTGGTATGATATAAGACTGGTGGCTACCAGCGCAGATGGCTGTAAAGCCAACGGTTATACGAACCTGTATATTTCTACCACTAAAATAAACGCCAGTGCCAGCAATGCCAGCGGATGTGAGGGTTTAAAAGCCAGCTTTTCTGCCTATAGCAGCAGCAGTGATGGAATAAAAACCTACGAATGGGATTTCGGAGATGGTACTGCCAAATCCAATCTGGCTACCCCGGAACATGCCTATCCCAAAGCAGGTAAATATACCGCCACTCTCAAGTACACGACCGTTAACGGCTGTACAGGAACGGTCAAATGCTCCAATCAGATAGAAGTATACAAGAAACCTACGCCTGACTTTTATTCTCCGCAGGCGCCGCAGGTATGTGGTAATGACCTGGTGTCCTTCTACGACAAGTCCGACATTGGTAACAACTGGAGCTGGGATTTTGGCGACGGCCGCTATGATTATAGCGGTGGCAATACCACCGGCCATCAATACCGGGAGCCGGGTGTCTATACCGTTACCATGACGGTATCCAACTATACCTGTTCCAATACCATTACTAAAACGGCCTATATCAAAGCTGTGACGCCCTTTCCCCGTTTCAGCAAAAATGATATCAACTGTGCCCAACGTACTACGATCAGCTTTAATGAATATTCGTTGGGAGCTACCAGCTGGAAGTGGACCTGGGGCGATGGTAAAGACACCAGCTATACCACACAAAATAGTACGATCAGTCATATCTATGAGAAGAAAGGCAACTACAAGGTGACGCTGTATACCTCTGATGGTGTTTGTACCACCTCTGAAAGTCTGGACATTGAAGTGATTGCGCCCTCCCCGGTAGTTATCGCCACAGATAAAACGTCCTTGTGCAGCAGCGATAAAATGACCGGGTCTATCACGACCTACGATCCGACTATCTATGACAGGTATTGGGGTTATGCATTTAGGTGGGAAGTCAGTGGTCAATTCTATGGAGGTTCTTACGATCTGATCTCTCCCGTTTTCCATGACCTCAAACCAGGCCCGCAAACCATACAAATGATTGCGACCAACCGGCAAGGCTGTATAGATAAAAGCAATATCATAGATGTGGATGTACGTGGACCGATAGCAGGTTACAACCTGCCCAACGTTATTCAATGCCGGGGTACGGCAGTAACCTTTACCGATGCCAGCGATCTTACCTATAGCAAAGGCATTCAGCAATGGGAATGGGATTTCGGGGATCAGTCACCGGTGGAAAAATTCACCAGCGGTCCTTTTCAACATACCTATAAAAAGGCGGGATTTTATATACAACCTGTTCTGAAAATCACCGATAAAGAAGGCTGTACCAGCACCGTGCGGGATAAATACCTGCAGGTAAACGGGCCCAATGCAGACTTCTACCCACATAGCTACCTGGTAAGCCCGGGCAGCACGGTATATTTCACCAATACCTCTGCGGAAATCGGGGGTAACATCACCAATGTTAAATGGGATTTTGGCGATGGCAATACCTCCGCGGATTTCAGCTATACCTCCAACAATTATCCCAATAAAGGGATTTATAAAGTGAAGCTGCGTATCAATGATGATAATGGCTGTGAAGACGAAATAGAAAAACAGATCAAGGTATCTTCGGTGTCTGCCAGTTTCACCTATACCTCCAGTTTTGTACATGGCAGCAATTGCGCCCCGATGATATTCCGTTTCACCAATACCTCTGTCAATGCCTCCAGCTATCTTTGGGACTTTGGCGATGGCAGTACTTCTGATCAGCTAAACCCGGTACACACCTATCCGGAATCCGGCCACTATAAAGTGAAGCTGAAAGTAAAAGGGGATGCGGATACAGAAGATGAGGTGATAGAAGTAGTAGTGGTAAAAGGTCCGTTTGCTGAAATCTCCACCAACTTTGAAGGCGGCTGCCTGGAGAAAGAAGTGGAGCTTACCATCAAGGGAGATCCCTCTCTCAGCTATAGCTGGGATTTCACCGACGGACAGATAGAAGAAACCAAGGACCTGAAAATCAAGCATACATTTAAAAATCCGGGTATCTACAAACCCCGGCTGCTGCTGAAAGATGCCTCTGGCTGTAAAGGCAGCGCCTACCTGGATCATCCGATTGTTGTTGATAAGCTGGATATCAAAATGAATCCATCTACAGAAAAAATATGTGATGCCGGCCCGCTTACCTTTGCGCCGGTATTCAACAGCTATTCAATTGATGAATTGGGCAAACCCGGTACCTATACCTGGACCTATGATCCGGCGCTGACGGCCACTGATCCGACTACCCCCACGCCTAAATTCCAGCTCGACAAAAAAGGTAGCTATACCTTCACCTTAAAAGCCGTTACCGTATATGGCTGTGAACAGACCGTTTCTGCTGTCGTAAACGTATATACGAAGCCGGTAGCCGCTATTACCGGCCCGGATAAAGGCTGTCAGGATGCTCCGTTGCAGTTCAGCGGCGCGGCCACCAAAGAACCAGCTACTACCTGGAAGTGGAACTTTGGCAACAGCCAGACCGACGACCAGCAGCAACCCAAACCACAATCCTTCAACAAGCCCGGCATTTTTAATATAGGCCTTACCGTTACCAGCAAAGACGGATGTACTGATGAAGTACATCATGCGGTGAACATCCTGCCGTTGCCGGATATCAAGGCCAGCGCGCCCAGCGAGTTTATCTGTTTACATAATACTACGATGCTGTATGCCGGCGGCGGTAGCCACTATGAATGGACGCCTGCCACCGGATTGGACAATCCGCTGATCGCTACACCGCTGGCCAGTCCGGAGGTAACCACTACCTATAAGGTAAAAGTTACCGATGATAACGGGTGCGTTAACACCGATGCCGTGAAGATCCGGGTGGTACAACCGTTCACAGTATATGCCACACCGGATACCGTGTTGTGCCTGGGCGATAAGCTACCGTTGCGTGCCTGGGGTACCGACTATTACAAATGGGAAGGTACAGGTATCAATGATCCGAACAAAGCTTCTCCCGTAGCTACTATTACCAGTACCAGCCAATATACCTACAAGGTCACCGGTTATGATAAGGAAGGTTGTTTTTCCGATAACAAAACCCTTACCGTGCGGGTAAATCCACGGCCCACGGTGAATATAGGCCCAGACCGGGAAAGTATGGCGGGTATTCCGTTATACCTGACCAGCGTCACCAGCAATGATGTCATCAGCTGGACCTGGACGCCGCCACAGGACCTGGGTTGCTTTACCTGTCCGATGACAGAAGCATTACCGAATATTTCCACCCGTTATGTACTCGAAGTAGCCAACGGATATGGTTGTAAAAAAACGGACGATATGTTTGTACATATCATCTGCCGGGAAAGCGCTGTGTTTATGCCCAATGCCTTCACCCCCAACAATGATGGTAAAAATGAGCGGATCTATCCTAAAGGGAAAGGGGTAAAAGAAATTGGCTGGCTGCGTATTTATGACCGGTGGGGTACCCTGGTATATGAACGCACCCGCTTCCCGATCAATATGCCGGCAGTAGGATGGGACGGCCGCAGCAGAGGAAAAGAGGCGCCTGCAGGTACTTATATTTATTCCATGCAAACGGTGTGTGAAAGTGGAGAACACTTTGAATTCAAAGGCAATATCACCCTGATACGATAAACAAACGGTATTCATCTACCTAAAAAAGAAACGCATTTCCGGTCGCTCATCCGCCGAAAATGCGTTTCTTTTTTTAGTAGTTCCTATGCTATTTTAATAGCCGGTATTCTGTGTCAGCAAAGACTTTCCATCCTTCACGCTCAGGTCTATCTGCCGTTGGGGAATCGGAAAATACAGGTTCCTGCTGCCAAAGGAAGCAGCGCCCAAATCGCCGGTAATACCCCGCTCATAGTTGAAATAACGATTCAGTTCTGTAGCGGCAAGTCCCCAGCGCACCAGGTCAAAAAACCGATGTCCTTCCATGGCGAGTTCCAGCTTTCTTTCAAACTGAATCGCTTTCATAGCCCAGGTAGCTCCTTTTCTCCCAAATTCGCCGACCGGATACGTGCCTATTTTATAATTGGCAGCAGGCGTATTCGTATAGCCGTTCATGGGATGCGCCGGATCTTTATAGGTATACACAAATCCGGCAGGGTTCATCGCACGTTGCCGCACGCGGTTCACATAGGCTTCCGCTTTCCCGAGATCACCGGCCTTCACTTCACATTCTGCCGCCATCAGCAATACATCGGCAAAACGAATCAGCATATAGTTAATCGCATTTCCCGGCGCCCAGCCATTACCATCATAGAACTTATCCTGGTTCACCTGCATGTATACACTCTTTTTCGGTGAATACGGACCGGCAGACTGCTGATCCCTTACCCAGTTCTGGCCAGGATGTACACCCCAGTCCAGATAGGGAACACCCCGGCGGCCTACTGTCCAGTCCAGCCGTGGATCAATGTTTCCTGCGTCGGGCAGGAAAGCGCTGTCACTCACGATTCCCATATCATTTTTAATCGGATGCTGGTTGAAATTATCGATGAATGGTAAACCGGCAGCATCGGTGCGGAAAGCATTCACGAGGTCTACAGCAGGCTGATAGAAACCGCAACAACTAAAAGGCCCGTTATAGGGATAGTTTAGCATGTTGCCCTGGTTGGCATTACCCGTACCGCCGGAGCCATCGTTGGCACTGTACTGAATGGAGAATACCGCCTCTTCATTATTTTCTTTAAATGCATCGAAGTTATCGTGGTAAACAGGTACCAGGTCAAATCGTTGTCCCTGGGTATTTTTCCCACTGTTGATCACACTTTCAAACAGTGGAATGGCTGCTGCATATTTTCCCTGATACAGGTATGATTTGGCGAGATAAGCTACCGCCGCCCACTTGTTGGCACGACCTATTTCCGGTTGTTCTTCTGGCAGGTTATCTGCCGCAAATTTGAAGTCGGCTTCAATATAAGGCCATACATCTTTGTCATTGGGAATTTTAAAATCGTTGACGTTCAGTTTATCATAGCTGGTGGAATTTTCATCTACCCAGGGTATTTTATTGAACATCTTTTTCAGGTCGCTATAATAATGCGCCCGGAGAAAACGGGCTTCCCCTGCTACCGCTGTTTTTTCTTCCGGTGTCATATCCTGTACTTTTTTCAGGATGTGCAGCACAAAGTTACAACGGCGGATCCCTTCATAATCTACCCGCCACTTGTCATTGAAAAAGCCATTGGTAGCGTTACCGGCAAAAGTGCCGATGGAAAGAATGGTGGCAGCATCGCCGGGATCACTGCCTTTGTGGGCTTCGCCACCGCATACACTGCCATAAATCCAGTTATCCGGTGATACGGCATAGCCACTGCCGCCGGAGAGATTCACCATATCACTGTTGGCGAAGTCTTGCCCGTCCAGTGCCGCATAGGCGCCTACCAGTAAGGTAGTCACCCCTTTTTTATTGGTAAGGGCATCTTCCTGGAGGGCAGATTGCGGGTGTTTATCGAGAAAACTTTTACTGCAGCTGCATACCAGCATTGCCATGATGAGTATAACGTTACCGCCTGTACGATATAGTGATTTCATAATAATACATTTTAAGAAGATTAACCATTAGAAGCCAAGGTTTACGCCCACCAGAAACTGGCGTTGATTGGGATAGGCCCCTTCATCCACGCCGAAATCAGTAATATCTGATCCGCCGATTTCCGGATCTATACCGGAGTATTTCGTAATGGTAAACAGGTTGGCTGCCTGTACATATACCCGCAGTTTCTGTACTTTTAAACGGCTTATCCAGGCCGCAGGGAGGGTATACCCTATCTGCATATTTTTAGCACGCAGATAAGCCCCGTTTTCCACCATATAGGAGTTCGGCACATTCATCGTACTATTGGAACCTTCTACTTCCTGAATGGGTGCCTTGGCATTTTTACGTTCCGGCGTCCAGGAATCGTACAAGGCAGTTTTGCTCTTGGCACTACCGAATGCAGCGTAGAAATCGCGCCACCAGCGTACGTTATTCCATATTTCATTGCCTTGTACCCCATAGAGGAAAATGCTGAAATCAAATGCTTTCCAGGTTACCCCGAGATTGATACCATAGGAAAAATCAGGATTGGGATTACCGAGGAAAGTGCGGTCGTCCGGCGTAATCTGTCCGTCGCCGTTGACATCTGCATAGCGGAAACGTCCCAGACCGGCGCCTTCCTGATAAAAGGCATCCGGATTATTGGTCGCTTTTTTCACGGCATCATCAGCAGCTGTAATCTCCGCGGTTTCATTCCAGAAGCCAATGATCTTATAACCGAAGAAAGAAGATACCGGTTGGCCTACCGCATTACGTATAATATTACTGCCTTCGAAACGACGGCCGTCGCCATCAAAATATTCAACACCATCTGATATTTTCAGGATTTTATTTTTGTAGGTAGTCAGTGTACCCGTTACGTTTAGTTTCAGATTTCTGTTCAGCTCCTTGTGCCAGCCCACGGTAAAGTCCCAGCCTTCATTTTTCATCTGTGCGATATTCACGAAAGGCTGTTTCGCCGTACCTGCCAGCCCTGGCAGTTCCGGATTATACAGGAGGTCTTTAATATCTTTCCGGTAATAATCAATCGCGAAATCCAGCTGTCCGTTAAACAAGCTCGCATCTATACCGATATTCGCATTGACATCGCTTTCCCATTTCGCATCGGGGTTACCGATCTGTATACCGGCAAATCCGGCCGTGAGTTCATTATTCCGGCCAGCCAGATCATAATAGGTAGAACTGCGATGCCCCCCATACAGGAAGTACCCGTTATTTACACTCAGGTTCATCTGATTACCCATGATGCCCCATCCGCCACGCAGCTTCAGGTCAGTAATCCAGGTAAGCTGTTTCATAAATGTTTCCTGCGAGATACGCCAGCCGGCTGTTACCGCCGGGAACCAACCAAAACGGTTTACCAGGAATTTGGAAGAACCATCGCGCCGGATCGTAGCACTCAACAGGTATTTATCTTTGAAAGCATAATCTACGCGCCCCAGCAAGGAGTACAGACTCTCCTGCTCACGGTTGCTGTAGTTGGTTTGCGTACCTGTACCCGTACTGAGATCCGGGAAATAAGCATCAAAGGTGAAATAGTCTTTGGTGGTACCACCTACTGATCTGCTACGGCTATCGAAGGCTTCTGTTCCTACCAGTACTTTCAGGTCATGTACCTGGTTGAAATTTTTCCGGAAAGCCAGCGTATTGGTCCAGGTCCAGTTATGGCCGTTATTGGCGCTTTCTGAGTAGGAATTACTGGTGGAGTTTTCCTTGTTTTCATACATCGGATAGTCAAACGAATGTGACCAGCCGGAATAAATTTCACCCCCAAAGCTGGTTCGGAAAGTCAGGTATTTCAGGAAGTCGACTTCTCCATAGATATTCCCAAACAAACGGGTATTGAGGCCTTTGTTGTTACGGGTACGCTCCTGGATAGCCACGGGATTGTTGGCATCCCCCAGCGCGTCGCCGGCGGAACCGGCAAAATTACCTTTGATATCATACACCGGAATAATGCTTTGCGACCGCATCGCATGTCCGATGGGCGCATCCGATGTCAGGATTTCTGCGGCCGGATTATCTGTCATGGAAAAAGCCAGGTTCTCTCCTACCCGGATGTGATCTGTAATATTATACTGGGTATTGGAACGTACCGTATACCGTTTCAGATAGGTATTGATGAGGGTACCCTGCTGGTTAAAATAATTGAGGGAAAAGAGATAATTTCCCCGGTCGCTGCCTCCGCTGACAGCCACATTATGACTGGTAACGGGCGCCGGGCGGAATATTTCATGGAACCAGTCTGTCCCGCCTTTGTTGGCGCGGGCTATCTGGTAAAAGCGCTCGTAGTCATGCAGATCGGTATAGTTCGGATTGAGGTAATACAAAGACGGATCGGTAGCCGGATCGCCTTCCATGGCGCCGGAAGGCAGGATGTAATCCGGTATCACCGGTTTATCACCATGACCATATAAGGCAGTACCAGGATCACCGCCACTGTTTTTATAGGCCAGCCAGCGCAGATCGGCCTGCTCCTGCGGGTTCAGGGTATGCCATACATTTCCGTTCTTGGGATACTGACGACCATAATACCCGTCGTAGGTTACTGCAATCTTTCCTTTGCCACGGCGGGTGGTGATGATGATCACCCCGTTGGAAGCACGGGCCCCATAGATAGAAGCAGCGCCGGCATCTTTGAGCACCTGCAGACTGGCTACATCATTGGGATTCAGGTCGGCGATGTCCGTAGTCGGCACGCCATCCACCACATACAAGGGAGAGTTGGAGCCAAAAGTATTGACCCCTCTGATGCGGATCTGCGGCGACGCGCCGGGAGAACCGGAACCAATCACCGTTACCCCGGAAGCCTGGCCCTGCAACTGTTCAGTTACCTGGGCAGTTGGCTGTTTAATGAGGTTGTCGATATTCACCACCGTTACTGCGCCGGTCAGGTCTTTTTTCTTTTGGGTAGCATAACCTGTTACCACAATTTCATTCAGGGCGCTGGCGCCTTCTTTCAGGGTAATATTAATCAGCGACCTACCCCCAACGACTATACGCTGTGTCTCGTATCCAATAAAAGATACTTCCAGCTGGTCGTCACTTTTACCGGGTACCGTTAACGTATACACGCCATCAGGTCCGGTAACGGTACCGATACTGGTGCCCGTTACCTTTACCGTTACGCCGGCCACGATATTACCCTTATCGTCTTTTACCAGCCCTTTCACCGGATGCTGCTGTACGGGGGAAGTAGCCGATGCCGGCGCGGCTGCCGGCTGTTTTTCCGTGATCATATAAAAACGATCCCGTACTTTTTCGTAACGCAGGTTAAAAGCCGAAAGGATCTGCTGCAAGGCTTCTTCCGGCGACTTACAGGCAGCTACTGTTACCTGTGCCTGCCGGTCTTTCACCAGGTTGCTTTTATAGGCAACAGATACCCGAAAATGTTCTTCTACCTGCTGCAGCAACGTTTTCAGTGGAAGTGCGACAGGTTTTGTTACCTGCTGACCGTGGTTGTCGGCGGTAACTTTGTCATCATGACCGGCCACGCGATTTTGTGCAGCCGTATCGTGGAATAGGAATAACAGGGCTAATGATGGCATTAGCATAACACGTAAACCTCTTTTCATCTGGAACAGGTTTTAACGATGAATAATCAAACTTTCTATTGTAATAAGGGCCGTCCGGTTATTTTTGCTGTACCCGGATCTCATCGCCGCTTTGGTTGAATTGCACGGGGAAAATTTTTGCCAGCTGCAGTAACATGGTATCTGCCTGATCACTTACAGGCATAGAACCAGAGACTTTATACCGCAGCAATTGCGTATCACGAATAATCAATCTTTTACCAAAAAACTGTTGCATAAATACAGCAGCATCCGCCAGGGAATAATCTTCCAGCATTAACCGACCGTTATGCCAGGAAGTATAGCGTTCCGCATGTACTTTACTTTTTGTATAATCGCCATCCTGTTTATTGTAACGAATCATTTCACCGGGCTGCAGGTGCAGCGCCGTCTTTTCCTCATTCCCTTCCGCTCCTATGTCCAGCCGGATACTGCCCGCCTGCAGTACCACCACTATTTCACTACCGGTACTGTTCACGTTAAACTCCGTTCCCAGCACTTCCACCTGTAGCTGATCGTAGGTATGTACCCGGAAAGGCGTGCCCAGTGCGGTATGCCGCACCTGAAAAAAGGCTTCTCCATCCAGCCATACTTCCCGGCGGCCTCGCTCCCGCTCCATATATATTAACCTGGAATTTGCATTCAGCGTTACCTCAGAACTATCCGGCAACCAACACCGCCGGATTTCCCCGAGGCGGGTATGTGCACTCATGACCACCGGCTGATGCGCCGGACGGCGGCTACTCCACCAGATACCGGATATCAGCATCCCCAGCAACAATACAGCAGCATATTTGACTCCATCTTTCCACCACGCTCTTTTTATCACCGGCGGCTCCTCTGCAGCCAACTCACTCCATACATTTTCCCAGAGCTGCTCCTTTTCCGCAGCCGGTAAACTATAGGACCGGAAACGGATATTTTCTACCAGCAACCGGGCATCCCGGATGACGGCTTCCTTCTCCGGATGCTGCAGGAGCCAATGTTCCCAGAACATATTTTTCTCTTCCGGATGCAACACCCATTGCTGGAAACTTTCGTCCAGTGCAAACTCGCCCGCGGTAAAAGATAAGTAGTCTGTTGTTGCCAAGAATCAGTGCTTTACCCTATAGAGCACTTCTGCTGTAAAACCTCATCACTTTTTTTAAACTTTTTTTTATTTGCCCAACAGCAGCAGGATTAAAGGCAGGGGAAGTTGTTTTTTGAGAATACCAATGGCTTTGGAGATGGTGTTGTAGACAGAATCGACCTGCATCGACATAATGGCCGCTACTTCTGCATAGCTGAGGTTCTGGAAAAAGCGCAGGTAAATGGCTTCCCGCTGGCGCCGGGATAGATTGGTTAACGCCTGATGTAATAATCGTTGTTGTTCTGCAGCCGTTTCTTCGAGGATCAGGGTATTTTCATGGGGCAGGGCAAATTCAAATCCGAAGGCTTCTGTTGCTTCCCGGTGGCGATAACGACGGTCTTTTTGCAAGGTGCGTAGCAGGCGTCTGCGCAAACTGCTGATCAGATAATACCGGATATTTTTGATGTCTGCTGTCAGGTGTTCGCGGGAAAGCCAAAGGTCCTGGAAGAGATCCTGCAGGCAATCTTTCACCCGTTCCCTATCCTGGCAGAAATGCATGCCGTAGTGGAATAAATCATCCACATTCGCTTCATAGATCTGTGCAAACGCCTGTCGATCTCCTTGTAAAAATCGCCCCCATAGCGTGGAATGGGATGCTACTACGTGTAAGCCCGGGCGATAGGCTTTCCCTGTATTCATGTGTGTTTGGTTGACGTACTAAAGCTGGTCAATTATTCTGATACTTGCAAATATTTTTTGATGTACGCATAGTTACCGGCTTATTTTAGCCATATCTAAACAGCTTAACCTGATATCGTTACAAAAGTTTTTTCAAATAAAATTTTGAAAAAAGAAATAAATAATTACTTTTGCCTCCCCGTCACTGAAAAGAGACAACCGGAAGTTCGGGACGTAGCGCAGCCCGGTAGCGCGTTTGCATGGGGTGCAAGAGGTCGCTGGTTCGAATCCAGTCGTCCCGACAGAAGAAAAAGGATAGTTTTAGCTATCCTTTTTTTGTTTTTATCCAGGCCAGCTTTTAAATATAAACTATGAAAAAAGCCCTTGACGCCTTGTAACACTAATCGTGTTTACAAGTGAAAAAAAAGAAAATCCTTGAAACTACCGATCATCGCAGGACTTACAGTCTAGTCAAAAGACAAGTGTATGCCGTATGTTCAAGATGCCCATGGCATCCTACATTTTGGCGTAATTGCCCAGACAATCCTATTAGATGGATGACATATTATGGGACCCCATCCACTGCCATGAGGTTTAAAAATCCTCCTAGCTGGAAAATTGTTTCAAAAAACAAGAAACAGTGGATGAGGAAAAAATTCTTCTCGGAAAGTACTATCATCGAAGATGGTATTATTGACATTGAAATGTGGTGGTAGTTGTAAAAAATTAAAGAAGGCCTTACAGTTAAGACTGTAGGGCTTTTTTCTTTTATGGTAATCTTCGATTCTTATAGTATTTAATATCTCACACTTACCAGCTGGTACTATTCCCAGGCCTGCTCTTTGATTTTCATTGCCCGTTCACCTCTTTTAACTATTTGTAATTTTGATAGGGATAAAAAATATGGGGCTAAAGCAGTTTAGCCCCATACTTTTTATCCCAACCAGCACACTTGACTTTACTTGCAGGTCTTGATAACAAATAGTCAACCACTTACCGTCTCATTCTACCACTGATTTTTTCCATTCGTTTCTCGTTAAAAAGTGTCAATTACAAGTTTCGCCGCCACCCATTTTCAAGATAAAGAACTACTATGATACAGGTACACACCGCTTCATGGCAGGGTCCCAATGTAAGGTGCAACCGCAACCGGGCGTTTTACGACAATTATTAAGAAATGGCATTCCACATATACCTCCGGAGCAATCTACTGCTTGTTTACCAGCACCACCACTGATATTTTTCAATTCACTTCTTGTCAAAGAAGTGCCAATTATAGTTTTCATAGATTTATTTTAAGAATGAAAATATCGTTCATGCTGCTACACAACGTCTGGTAGCAGGATCCCAGGTTACGCTGCAGCGGCAACCAACTATTTTCGTACAGGTTCTGAAACCAAATGGATTCCAGCAGATACCTGTCGAACAATCCACCGCTTGCGCTCCTGCTCCACCTCCAATTTTTTTCAATTCATTTCTTGTCAAAGAAATTCCAATTTTAAATTTCATATAGATTTATTTTAAGGATAAAAAATCTTTCATTACGCCGCTACACACTGCCCGCCAATAGGATGCCAGTGGAAACCACAATGGCAAACAGGCCTCTACAGGCAAGTGTTGCGATATGGGATGCTGCATATAGCAGTGGAACAATCTACCGCTTGTTTACTTGCACTATCAGCGACTCATTTCTGATCTAATAGTCTTATACCGAATGGCCTAAACAAACAATACAGGATCATATCTCTAAGGTGATAATCTGTTACCTGTACGTAGCAAGATATATTGCCGCCGTCCGTACAGCATAACAACGCTGCCATCAACAATACCAATCACTGCTAAAAATCAGCAAGGGGAATACAAAAAATACCCACAACCTATCAAATTACAGGCTACCAATTCTCCTTTGATGTGATACCGATATTATTCCGCTAATGAATGACAATACGTTCTAAATATCCTGTCTTAGGCCATCAAACATCATCATATATTACATTAATAGCTAAACAATCCGGCTACAAACAATTATACTAATAGCGGTCATAACATATCTTCAGGGTAGAATGGCACATACATCCTGGATGACACTCATAATCAAATCCACATGGTTTTCCAAGGACTAAACAATAGGCGGCTGCCTGGCTTGCTCCACCATTAATTTGCTTCATTTTTGTTCTACTAAGTGATTTACCAAATAGTGTAGATGCTTTCATAAATAATAAGGGTTACGGTGAGATACAGGTTACGACGTGTCATTACAGTACAGTAAGCTAAAATAACTAACACCACTGCAGTATAATTAACAATGCTTACTATAAACAGAAAATCTACCCGACAAGAGCAGCTTTTTAAGAATAGTTATTTAGCAACGCACTTATTTGCATTGGTGAACACGATCAGGATCTGAGTGGTCTTCCTCGCAACTTTCCGTTCTGAGTATGACATTACGACAACCATCATCACAATGCCATTTTGGAATTATTTGATACATAGCATATCTTTGTTATCGATGATCGTGAATGCTTTCACAATCTAGTGAGTAGATCTAATGCTCTTTATTCAAAAAAGTGAAATTCAATATATTACGATGTCAGGGCGTCGTCCAGTCGTCCCGACAGAAGAAAAAGCCAGAGAAAATTTCTCAGGCCATTTTTATTATTTATCCTTAATCTCCCAGAGCCATGAAAATTTTCAAACAACCCATTATTTCAGCATTAATCGGAGCTGGAATCCTGTTATCTTCTTCCTGCCAAAAAGAGGGTGCTCAAGGCCCTGAAGGACCGGCCGGGATAAAAAGTTTACTGGATGTACAACAGATGCCCCCTGGAGATAAATGTACCGCTGGCGGACTTGTTATTAAAACAGGCATTGATCGCAATAACAATAATACGCTGGAATCTTCGGAGGTTGACACATACGCAGTATGTGTGTAATGGTAATAACGCCTCATCTGATAAACAAATCATAATAAAACTTGGCTGGGTAGCGGTATCCTACTCCACACAACCCTACGGCACTACACTTTCAATACCTAAATTTAATATCAATAATTATCCTGGTGTTGATTCAATGGCCATTTATGCTGCTCCCTGGGGCCGAAAAGATGGCGACAGCTATGACACTCCTGGCCCTGCAAAATTAGAGTTATATAACATCACTGACGCCACTGTTATTGAAAACAGTGCTGTTCTAGGCACGGCAACTTCCAGCACGGCCCCCTATGTTCCATCCAACAACTTTTATACTTCTTTTCCCAGAAAGGAATTTGATTTGGGGCTGAGAATAACAGCTGTTCCTCCATCTAATATAGCTCACACGTCAGACGTAATTATGATTTTATATAGGAAGTAAAATATGGATTGCATATATTAATATTGGAGAAAGCCCTACAGCAAAACTGTAGGGTTTTCTTATTTCATATAAATCTTCAACTTTATTGCACTAAGTATTCTAGCTATAGCTCATTTAAATACCTTGGGGATCACAAAACAAGTCGCACAAAAAGTCTGCCCTAAGACAATTTTTATATACACAATCTTGTCAGATTATCTTGAACTTACATTCAATCCAGGAACATTGACTCAACTTTTATAAACATCAAGTTGTCGGCGACTTCCTTGCTCCAGTTCATCAATTTTAGAAATGGATTTAAAATTTCAAAGATCAAACATGCTCTCGCTTTTTAATAGCACAACGCGTTCTTTGTAATTAATACCCTTCTGATAATACATCAAATCAAACGGCATCATTAATATCAATGCTGCCGTTTGATTTGATGTATTGTTTGTCTGATACAGGAATCACATAATAACAGACTAGGGCCTTCCATCTTTCCCTAAAGTGAGAAATAATCCGGAACAAAAAAGATGATGTTATCTGATCAGGGTAATGGCTCCGCTCAGTTGCCTATCTACCTGATCTTCTCCGATATAGTGACAAACATATACATAAGAGCCACCTGGCTGTAACTGGCCACTGGTATATCCATCCCACTTGTTATCCAGTGAGGAGGACCGGAATACCACTGCGCCCCAGCGGTTATATATGACAAAGTTTACACGCAGCAATTTACAGCTCAGGGTGAGCGGGCCGATACGATCATTGCGCCCGTCGCCATTGGGAGAAAACGCCGTAGGCACTTCCACACAACGGTCCGGAGTATTGCAGGCTTTTACGTTTATGCTCGCAGTAGCTTTCAATATGCAACCATTGATATCGGCACCGGTAACAGTAACCTCCTCTGAGTTCATAAATATCTTTGTAGCGGTATAGGCATTATAATATCCTTCCGGAATACTCCATGCCAGTGATTTTACCAGTTCCGGGTAGTTACTCACGACTTTCAGTTTTACTGTTTCACCATAACAAATGATGGTGGATGCCGGCAGCATGGTAAGCTGTGGTGTAAGCTGGTACCGGACTGTAAATGATTGCGCACCCACACATCCGAATGGATCTTTTACGTACAGGGTGTGGTCACCTTGTGGAATACCTTTCAGGCTATTAGCATTACTCCATGACTGTTGATCCAGGCTGATCTTAAACGGCGGCGTTCCCGCTGCATTTTTTATTTCGATAGCGCCCGTAATCTTCCCGCAAAGGGCATCTGTTACAGTCAACTGGATATTCTCAGGTCCGTCCTGATCTTCGATCTTCACTGCAGGTATCGTGAGCACGCAACCTTTCCCATCTTTTACTGCCACTGTATAGCTGCCTTTTTTCAACAGGTCAAGTTTGGGAGCAGGCTGATAATTGCCTCCATTCACCGAATAGGCATATGGTGTTACTCCGCCAGTAATATCACCGATCAGGATGCTGCCGATACCTGATCCGCAATGATCATCTGTAGTGCTAATATTAGCCGCGGCCGGAGGTTCCAGGGCAATAACTTTCGCCGTAACATCAACAGCACAACCTGCGGCATCCGTTATTTTAACCCGGTAGTCGCCAGCAGGGAGCCTCGTAAAAGAACCCACTGCAACAGGATCTCCATCGTTCAGACGATAGGTATAGGGGGGCGTTCCGTTTTTTACATTGTCTATATTAATCTGACCATCAATTGGGTCACACCCCGTGGCCACCGTACCTATCTGAAAGTTCCCCGGTCCGTTGATTGCACCAATGTTTATATTGGCAGTTACCTTACAATCGTTCTGATCTTTCACAGTGACTTTATAAGTCCCTTTCGACAATCCGGTGAAGTCCCGGTTTACATCGAAAGGCTGATCTTCCAGTGCATAAGTAAATGGTGCAGTGCCACCAGTTACAGTCCCGATATTCAACCGGCCATTTTTCTTTCCGCAATATTCATCACCTGTCTTTACCTCGAATGATGACGGGCTATTGGGGGGCATAGGCAGGATAACTTCCAGGGTACGGGACAGCTTATTTTCATCGGTTACTTTTACGGTGTATTTACCTGGAGCCAGGTCACTTACCGTAGCAGTGGTAGCACCGTTGCTCCAGGCATACTGGTAAGGCGCCTTACCACAAGCCACCTGCAGCTCAATAACCCCACCACCCCGGCAATCCGGATAGGCCCGGACATCAGCATGCACTGTCAATGATTTATTTTTCAGCTTCATCAGAAAAGCGCTGGTACCCTGGCGGTTCATCTCCGGCTGGTAATATGCGCCATTACCGGGATTGGTTACTGCGGGATTAGGCTGCGTATTCCTATTGGTGAAAAAAAGATAGATCATATTGCCCTCCTTATCTATCGTAAAATCCGACTCCTCATAATACTCCGTGCTCCAGTCTACGGTGGTGGCAAACTGTAAATCGCCGGCTGTATTATACGTCAGGAAAAAAGGGTTAAAACCATTCCAGGGATATTCCTGTGGCTTATCTTCCCAGAAAAAAGTACCGGGACAATCTGTATTCTTTGCAGGGAAACCTCTGCTGGAACCATTGTGGATACCCAACAAATGAATTTGATCAGTGCTCACATCAAATCTGGCCCGGTAAACCATTAGCTGTGTGGGACCCGAAAATGTTTTGGTCCACACCAGGTTGGTTTGCTGATCAAATTTCATCAGGGTACAACCTCCGCCTGGTACATAAATATTTCCCTGCTTATCTGAAACGATGGCAGATATTTCCCCATGCAGGTAAGTAGACCATACCATCTCCCTGTTGCTATTGAACTTAGTCAATACACGAGTACCATCCTGATAAAAATAGCCCCCTGCATTTTTGAGGGGATAGTTATCAGATCTTACCCCACCACCCAGGTATACGTTTCCGAACCGGTCGGCATGAAGAGTGGTAGCATCATCGTCATCTCTTCCTTCCATACGGGTAGACCAATGCAATTTACAATCGGGTGTAAACTGAGAGATGAACAACACCCGTGCAGAACCATATGGACCTCCCTGCTGTACATAAGCACCATTACCCGGATCAGCCAGCGGGAACTGGTAGCTCGTAGACCATCCCGCAATAAATATATTACCTTGCTCATCGTAAGTAATATCCCTGGGATAGGTATTAAATCCGGCATAATAACTGCTCCAGAGCAGGCGGCCATTATTATCAAATTTAGATACAAACCATTCTTTTGCTTCGCTATCAAAGTAACCGCCATTATCTTTCAGTACTACTTCTCCATACGCTGCATAGAAGTGAGCGATCCCATATACATTCCCCTGAGGATCTACTGTCATTACCCTGCCGGTAGTTTGTTTGGTCCCTGCAAAATAGGTGCTCCACAACAGCCGACCTTCCGGTGAAAACTTCATATAGGCAACAGCTCCGTTGTTCACCAGGGAAATATCATCATAATAAGCCCCATTTCCAGGGTTTACAGTGAGTATCGGCACAGTGCCACTTACGGTTAACTGCACAAAGATATTCCCGTCTTTATCCACTTCAATGTCATTCCCTCCCGTATATTGGTACATCACATCTGGCTGCGTGGTGGTAATAAAGGTGGCCCAGAAAATTTCCGGGTCAATCCGCATTGCGCGGGTGGTATCATAATGTTCGGCTTCAAAAATGATGGTATGTTTATCCCGCAGGCGGTAATTTACTTTAACTGGTTGCCGGTCCGCCTCCATAAAGGCCACTGGCGCCTTTTCTATATGCTCATCCAGTTTACTCTTCACCAGGATATCGCCTTCCGGTGTTGCTGAAAGATGTGCATTGGCAGAATATTTCAGTTGAATCCTGCTGACTGCCGCATGTGGCGCCAGGAGAAAATCGTATTTAATCCGCGTTTTCCCCGTGCTGTCGCGATTGAAATAAAGGATCCAGTCGATACCGGGGTATACTTCTTTTATCTTCAGTACGGATACTACCTGCAACTGCTGGTCAGCCTGGCGAGGATCATACATATTAATAACACCCGCATGCCTATTCACCTCTGTTTCTTCTATATTTTCCGGACGTATATCCGCTCCCGTGAGGCTAACATCCACACTTTCCAGGTTTATATGCGGCTGTAATACATCATCAGGCTCCACCCTATGGGGTCGGTCGCTATTCCTACCGGACCGGCGCTCCTTTCCTTTCTCTTCCTTTACAGGTAATTGTTGCAGGGTAATGTAGCTCAGGCCCTTCCGGGTGATGTAAATTTGTTTCTGTCCGATGTTTGCCGTATAGAGTATCGAGGTAACACTTTTGTTATGCTTATCTTTCAGCTGGCCGCCATTCCTTACGAAACCACCCATCATAAATTGTGCGGCATACTTCCGTACATCCACATTTGTGGAATCACGGGCAAAACAAGACAATGAAAAAAGAATGGTCACCAGTACAGGTATAAGTAATTTCAACGGTTGCAGGGTATAAATGTGAATAAACAGATCCACAAAAATAGAAAATTAATGGGGAAAGGAAAAAATTGCCCTCCCAGTTAAAGGCATAAAAAATCCACCAGCTTATCTTGTACAGCAATCACAGCTAATCGGAATGGTATGCTGATAAAAAAGAAAATGCTGAAACAAGATCCAATTGCTACGATTTCATCATCCATTTTCATTTTTAAAAATACGATACACTGTAATCAATAAATTATGGGTATAAAAAAGGAAATAATCGAAATGATTATTTCCTTCAACAGCATATCAGGAATTACCACCGCATTCCTTATTTTATTCTTCTGTTTTTTGACTGGATTAAAATGCTGTAAAATTAACAGCAGGCGTCAGCAGCAGGCCACCATTAAAGTACCCCAACAAAAACCAGTAACTTTCTAAACATTTCATGCCAGCACTTGTTAATGTCCTTACAAAATATCCATTCATAACTCTTAAGTAACCATTATGAAAAAAAAACGGTTGTTAACACTCCTTCCTCTGGGAGTGCTGTTTATTTTTATCACCTGCCACTCCTCTAAAGATCAGAAATCCGCTGTGCAGTATCCTACCGTTATCCTGAAAGGAAAAATCAGAACTATGGATAATGATGCCGATCCGCTACATACGGAGCAGTCCATCGTTTTCAAGGGAGATTCCATATTATTTGTTGGTGACTCGCTCACAGCCATCAAAGACTATTACCGTGCAGGTTCCACCATTATTCATGATTATGGAGACAGCCTGATCATGCCCGGATTTATTGACGCTCATGCGCATGTGGGACTGGAAGCTCTTGTACAACCGTTGGCTAACCTGAGCGGACCGCCATATGGTAATGTTACCACACTCGACACTCTCGGGAAAGTATTAAAAGAATATGCGCACACACATTTCCCGGGGAATAAGGAAGCGATGCTACTTGGCAATAATTATGACGACTCACAGTTAAAAAGCCACAAACAACCAACGCAACTGGAATTAGATGCGATCGATAGTGAACATCCTATTTACATCATGCATGTAAGTGGGCACATGGGCGTGGGTAACACGAAGTTTCTCCGGATGATGGGCATCACCAACGAGACGCCTGCAGACAAATACCCTGGTGGTACCATTGTAAAAGATCATGGTATCAATACCGGCTTATTACTGGAGAATGCAAACATCGCCGCCATTGATAGTGCCATGTCCTTTTCAAAGAAATATAATCATGCTACGTTTGATCCGATTAAATTAATGCGCAATGCAGAAGACACCTGCTTTTCCTATGGCATCACGACTATTTGTGAAGGAAGAGCAGATGCCAATACCTACCAGATGATCAAAGCCGCCGTGGAAGCTGGCAGTCTGAAAGGTGATTATATTATGCTACCTGACTTTGACGATTTCAGAACAACATTGGCTTCCGTTAAACCTTACTATAACAAGTATTACAAGCAGCATTTTAAAGTAGGCGCCATCAAATTCACATTCGATGGTTCTCCGCAAGGTAAAGACGCTTATTTATCTCAACCTTACCACACACCTATGATCGGGCAGGATTCGACCTATAAAGGCCATCCTATTTATACATACAACAATGCCTATCACTTTGTTGATACAGTCATGTCCATGGGAATGCCGGTGCATATTCACCTCAACGGGGATTCAGCGATTGATATGGCGCTGGCCATTTTCAATTCCTTTAAAGCAAAAAAGATTAATTACCGCCAGCCGACGCCCAATGTATTCATTCATTGCCAAACCGCCCGGGAAGACCAATTGATAAAAATGAAAGAACTGGGTTCGGATGTAATGGAAAGCTTTTTCCCCACGCACGCTTATATATGGGGAGACTGGTATATTTCCAATGTGCTTGGCAATCCCCGGGCGCAAAATATCAGTCCACTTAAACACGCTGAGAACCTGGGATTGAGATATACGATTCACACAGATGCTCCTATTACTCCACCGGATCTCATCACGGCGGTATATGCAGCCGTAAACCGCTTAACGCAAATGGGTGTATTATTAGGTCCGGATCAACGGATAAGTGTTTATCATGCATTAAAAGCCATCACCACAGAAGCCGCCTACCAATGGGGAGAACAAGATACGAAAGGCAAACTGAAAAAAGGGTATAAAGCGGATATAGTAGTCCTGACTGAAGCCCCTATGACGATTGATTCCACTAAAATCAGGAGTAATGTACACGTAGTACATACTTATAAAGATGGCAATCTGGTGTACAGTAACCGCCACCTCTCTAAAAAAATAAATAGTATTATTCTCAGGAATACCGCACTGCGGACTTAAAAATTAAAATCCTTACAGCATTCAGCTGTAAGGATTTCTTCATTGCTATGGGATAGTAAGTCTATACTATGGTTGCTTGCGGATGATTACATTATAGGCCGCTACATTACCTGCTTCTCTATAATTAATATTATCCTTTGAGATAACGATGGAACTCTCTTCGCCTGATTCATCCGGTTCCGCTTTGGGAACAATACCGGTAAGATACCGCCCTCTCTCCTTGTCTGTCAACAACGCGTCGCCGCCAACAGCCGTTAAAGCCCAACCTTTTCTTTTTACTAACTTAACTGTGCGGTATCCGCCAAAATCCGGTCCGGGTTTATTGATGGCATAATCCCTGATCACTTCTAATTTCCCCCACGTGGGAATGTCGGATTTGATACTAATACTAAAGACCGTTGCATGGGCATTGCTGCTTTCAATATTCTTATGCCCGGCTGCTCCCCAGTCTGCATTACCTGGAATCGATTTAGTCAGCAAGGTGCCTGCTCCGGACCAATCTATTCTTACGCCGCCTCCAATGACTACATATCCTTTGGGAATTGCCGCTACTGCTTCCGGCGTTTCCGGATTATGATTTTTATTTTCACGGGAAGAATCAATGCGTATATATTTCCTGAGTTCCTCTTTTGACAAGCCATCTATCTTTAGCCCAATCGCATAACCAATCAATGTATGCTGAAATGGCAGCAGATGCTCTTTGGAAGACACATGCCAGGTACGTAGCGCTTTATCCGGATAAGCACCCGTTAGAAATGCACCGGGCAGCGCAAACTTAGGCGTTACCAATCCGCCACCGCCGACCAGTATATATTCATCAGGTACCGTAACAGCTACCTGATTATTTCGTCCATGTACTTCGTTCGTAACAATAATAGTATGGATTTTACCAGACCAGTCCCTTCCCTCAAACTGGCTGCCTTTCTTTTCAGAAATATGATCCGTAGTATGCTTCGATGCAGGCAAATACTTATCTTCTTTATTACATGATAAAACTACCACAGCAAGTCCTATCAATAACAATATATTTTGGGGTATGCTTTTTTTCATATAATCGTGGTTATAAAATGAGGTATTAAATTTTCTCTTCTATCGTTAACTTAAATAAACTAATAGCTCCACCATTTGTCCCTGCAGCAGGTATCGATGAAAATTGTATTACAGGATAATCCTGCTTAGGTTTAAAGGTGAGCGATTTCACATCCTTGGTAAAGGTATCTCCGGGGGCAGAACCGGAAGTATTAGGCATTGGCCATAAATCTACTGGTCGCACCTGTAGCCGGGTACATAACTTATAAAATGAGGGATCCCTGATTATAGACAAACCAGATAAGACAGCTTGTAAAGTCGGGAGCCTACCCGTTCCATTATAATCTGAAAATGCCGCCTCTATGGTAACAACATATGTATAACCGGCTTTAAACTTATAGAAAATTTCAAATCCGCAAGCGCTGGGAGTACCTGATAGATTGTTCGCATAAATCTCAATATGCATCCTTGGAATAACATGCCACTGGCCACCATTTCCATTAGGACATCCATGCGTCGCATACCAAAGGTAACCGGGTACTCCTGCTAAATAAGCGCCACCGGCCATCACGCAGCGACCGGCAAATCCACTTGTCGGAGCACCACAAGGATCCGCTACCATATTGGCTACAGGATTATTTGATATATCCCAGACCGTTGTCTGCTGCGCATAGAGCGAAAAAGAGACAAAAAAACAAACAATTAAAAACAGTAGTTTACATTTCATATTTATAGGGTTTAATTCTTCCTGGCATATAAGTGCGATCTCTTGTGCTACGCAAAAGACATGGAAGTAACAGCAGCGCGCAGCATTTAAACATGGACGACAAGAGCAATAATAGTATGGGTATTAACGGGTTAATATCGAATGATACAGTCTGGAATTATTAAGAAAACTGGTTACTATTACACTTTCACTACAGCCACCTTTACTAATAACAAATCAGCGCCGGCAAACCGGTATATTATGTGTTAAACAGCATCACTGATATGCAAATATTAAAAGCAGGAAATGTAAAAAGATCGCAGCTCCGAATAATCATTGACTAATTATTACTTTAGTGATCTCTTTGTTGATCTGGCCTCAACCGAACAGTGTAGCGCGAAGGGCGAAAAAGCAAACGATTCTTATCAAGCTAAAAAACTAACATTTAACCGCGGCCTCCACATTATATCATGCATCTGCTCACAATTATTTAATATACAATGTCTGTCCATCGTATTACTTTTGGGCAGTAGATCAGACAGCCAGTCTGCCTTAAAAGGCCTGTATGCATCCAACCACTTATACCAGCCAACTTGACGAACTACATGATGAAGCGCTATTGGAGGAGTTCCGGCAGGGCAATGCAATGGCGTTTGAAGAATTGTACAAAAGATTCTGGGGCGTACTCTATCTCCAGGCATACCGCATATTAGTACAGGAAGATGATGCAAAGGATGTCGTACAGGAAGTATTTATCACCTTCTGGTCCAAAGCAGCTACGATAGAGATTTCCGGCTCAGTAGCCGCTTATCTGTATGTGGCTACACGGAACAGGGTACTGAATCTGCTCGCCTCCAAACGTACCTATCAAACTCACCTCTCTTCCTTAAAACATTTCCTGGCAGATACCCACAACAACTCCCTGCAATACATTACAGAAAAAGAAATCACCGCTCGTATGGAGCAGGAAATACACGCGCTGCCAGCTAAAATGCGGGAAGTATTTGAGTTGAGCAGGAAGACAGCCCTCACCCATAAAGAAATAGCCAGCAAGCTGCAACTGTCGCAGGAAACTGTCAAAAAACAGATCAGTAACGCCATCCGCACGCTTCGCCATAAAATGGCACATTTTTCTTTTTTCCTTTAAGCGGCTCCGCTTAACATTAAGTTAATATACCCCTATCTACCCCTCCTATCCTTTTCAACTGTCTTGTAAGAAAGGTATATCCCTTTTACTATGCCCATGCAGGACATCGAAACATTACTAAAAAAATACCTGGCCGGTAAGTGTACACCGGAAGAGCAGTTATTAATAGAACAATGGTATCAACAGGAAATTGACCGTAGTAAAGCCAATACAGCTGATCTCCGTTTTGAACACCTGGAAAATACGATCTGGCAACAAGTACAACAACAAACAGCGCCAGCTCCCAAACAGGTGAAGCTGCCACGCTATACGATATTAAAAGTAGCCGCATCGCTACTGCTGATACTGGGTACTGGTATGCTCCTGTGGCAACTCCGGCCGGCTAAAGAAAAATGGCAGGAAGTATTTGCAGCAAAAGGCCATCCGCAGCAGTTTACCCTGGATGACGGTACCCACGTATGGCTGAATGCTGGTAGTAGCTTGCGGTATCCGGCACATTTTACCGGTGATACCCGACAGATAGAACTCTTATCAGGAGAGATATGCCTGGATGTAAAACAGGATCCGGCACATCCCTTTATCATAAAATCCGGGCAGGTGCAGACAAGGGTATTGGGCACGATGTTTAATGTAAGAAATTACCCGCAACTGGCTTTCATACAGGTAACCGTTCAACAGGGAAAAGTGGCGGTGCAAGGCGATCCTTCCGTAAAACAGCTGGCAGCAAAGGAGATTCAATTATCACCTGATGAGCAACTCACGATCGATACCAGATCATCAGCATACAATAAAACAAGAGTAGACGGACAATCCATTAACGGATGGACTACCGGTAAACTACTGTTTAATAATGAAAGACTGGATATCATCGCCTTATTGCTGGCCAACAAGTACGATCAACAGATTTCATTTGCCGATACCAGTCTGGGCGCCTATCGCATTACTGCCGGCTTTGAAACGGCGGATCCTTTATCTACTGTATTGGACGCCCTTTGCCTGGCTAATAAACTCACCTATTCCAACAACGGTCAACACATCACTATTCGTAAACAATCACATTAAAATACATGGTCTATGCCTATCACCTAATGTCCATAAAAAAACCGGTAAGGGTAAACCCCACCGGCGCATGTAAAAGAACAGATCAATGCGTAACGCCAATCACTTATTGATCTTTCTCTCCGGATTTCATTAACGATTAAATCAATTATTAAAACCCGTATAAAGGTATGAAAATTTATACCAGGATTGTCGTGTCCCTAATTCAACAGATTATGAAAACAGGATGCAGGCTGTTTGTCCTTATACTGATGAGCTCTCAACTATTGCTGGGAGCCACTTCTCACGGTCAGTCGCATAGTGGTAATGAAACCATCGACTACATTTTTCAGCGGCAATCACTCAAAGCAGCGTTTGCCATTATTCAGCAACAAACAGACTACCTGTTTATCTACAACGAACAACTGGTAGCGCCTTACCAGTCCGTAGCACTGCATGCCAGGCAAAAAACGGTAGCCTGGACCGTCAACGAATTGTTACGCAACACCAGGCTGACCTATAAAATACAAAACAAGAAGATCATCATCCTGGAAAAAGAAACCGTCGTTACAACGGCTCCCACGCACACAGCTGTGGTGGCAGAAAAGGTAAAGGGCAAAGTCACCGACGAAAAAGGTATGCCACTGCCAGGTGTCACCGTTGTCGTAAAAAATACCAACCGCGGAGGTATCACAGATAGTGAAGGTATTTTCTTTACAGCAGCTGCTGTTGGGGATATCTTAGTTTTTTCCATGTCGGGCTATACACGCCGGGAAATAACGGTTACTGCCGGTGAGTTACCTACAGTTATCCTACAGGAAGATGTAAAAGGCCTGGAGGAAATAGTGGTAGTAGGTTATGGTACCCAAAAGAAACGGGACATCACCGGTTCCATTAGTTCGGTAAAGGGCAGTGAAATTGCCGCACAACCTACCACCAATGCTGCGCAGGCATTGAAAGGTAAGGTAGCCGGACTGGATGTATTCAGCAGTGGTAACGAACCCGGCGCCGGCGCTAACATCCTGTTACGCGGACAACGTTCCATCAAAAATGACAACAGCCCCTTGATTGTACTGGATGGTATTCCGATGGTAGGTGGCTTTAATGAAATCAATCCTAATGATATTGCTTCCATTGAAGTATTAAAAGATGCCTCTTCTACCGCCATCTATGGCTCCCGGGCAGCAAACGGGGTATTAATCATTACCACTAAACGAGGAAAGGCCGGCAAAACCAATGTAGCTTATGATGCTTACTATGGGGTTACTTCCATCACCAGAAAACTGGACCTGATGAATGGAGAACAGTTTGCCCAATTACGCCGCGAAGCTGCCAGAACAGCCGATCCCGGCAACAACTATCCGGCTGACACGAAGCTGTTTGATGATATCGCCCTGCAATCACTGGCGATGGGCCGATCTACTGACTGGCAGGACCTCATTTATCATAATGGCGCCAAACAAAACCATCAGTTATCCTTAACAGGCGGAAAGGAAAAAACACAGTTCGCGGTTTCTTTTAACTATTTCAAGGAAAAAGGCATTGTAGACAAAACAGATTTTACGCGGGGCGCTTTACGCATCAACCTCGACCATCAGATCAATACACGTATCCGGATGGGCGTATCCACGCTGGTCAGCAAGTCTACCCAGAATGTAACAGACAACACGGTATTTGATAACGCCTTACGTTTAAACCCGTTGGGTATTCCATATGACAGCACCGGTAAAATGCTCTTCCGTCCGAACAACGATGAAGGACAACGGGTAAACCCGCTATCTGTCATCAAAAACACCATCAATCAGCGTTATAAAACGCGGGTATTTGCCAGCATGTATGGTGAATGGGATATTTATAAAGACCTGACCTACCGCCTGAATATCGGGCCGGAAATAGAAACTTCCAAAGAAGGTTATTTTAAGGGTAGCGAAACAGATGATAACCAAGGCGGAAATGCGACGGCAGGACTGAGTAATGCAGATATGTTTTCCATAACGATAGAGAATATACTAAAATACACCAAACAGCTGTCGAAGTCGCAACGACTGGGCGTTACTTTATTACAAAGCTCTCAACAGCAAACCCTCAACAGTTCAGGCATCAGGGCCAACAAGCTGCCCTATGAAGCCCAAAGCTATCATAACCTGGAAACAGCAGGAGAAGTAACCGGCATCAGCAGCGATTACCGCAAGTCATTATTGCTGTCTTATATGGTTCGTGTCAATTATGATTATAAGAACCGTTACCTCTTTACCATCACCGGCAGAGCAGATGGCTCTTCTGTATTTGCAGCCGGTCATAAATGGGGCTACTTCCCTTCTGCTGCGATCGCATGGCGTATGGATGCAGAGCCATTTATGCAATCCCTCCATAACATCAATACTTTAAAGCTGCGGTTAAGCTATGGTAGTACCGGTTTTAACGGTATTCTGCCCTATGGTACTTTCAGTACCCTCAAAAAGAGCAGCTATGCTTTTGGTGAAACTGGTATGAACGGATTTCAACCAGCTACGATTGCCAACCCTAACCTTAGATGGGAATCTACCGCTTCACTGAATGCCGGGATCGATTTTGGTTTGTTCAACAATCGGATTACCGGTACGATAGAACATTATATCGCCAACACTAAAAATATCCTGTTAAGAAGAAGTATTCCTGGTAGTACCGGCTATACGGAAGTATTGGAAAACATTGGCGCCACCCGGAACAAAGGATGGGAAGTTACCTTGTCTACCGTCAATATCGATAACAAAGATTTCCAATGGACAACCGATCTGAACTTCTCTACCAACAGAAATGAAATTGTGCAATTGTACGGAGACGGAAAAGATGATATAGGTAACCAGTGGTTCATTGGTCAGCCTATCAAGGTATTCTATGATTATCAGAAAACAGGTATCTGGCAAACCAATGAAGCAGAAGCCGCGAAAGTTTACGGCGCTAAACCCGGACAAATAAAACTGCAGGACACCAATAATGATAAAAAATACAGTGACCAGGACCGCGTGATACTGGGCTCCGAATTCCCTGGCTGGATCGGCGGTATGACCAACCATTTTTCCTATAAAGGACTGGAGTTAAATATTGTGATCAATACCCGCCAGCAACAGCTGATTTACTCCAGATGGTATGAAAACAATAACCGGCTGGCCGGCAGATACAACAACCTGAACGTAGATTACTGGACACCGGAAAATCCCACCAACGAGCATCCACGACCAGACAAGAACCAGGAAAGTGTGTATCTCGGCTCCACACTGGCTTACAAAGATGCCAGTTTTGTGAGAGTTAAAAACCTTTCCCTGGCTTATTCCTTACCACAGCTATGGTTGCAACGGGCTGCTATTAAAACGTTGAAGATCACCTTAAGCGCCGAAAATCCGTTTACCATCACCGGATATAAGGGACAGGATCCGGAGTTTGAGTCAGACGGAACCCGTGCCATGTACCCTACTGTAAAAATGTATGCCATCGGTATCAACGCTGCCTTTTAATACTTAAAACAACCGATTATGTCTTTTACTAAACGACTTCATATACTTACCGCCATTTCCTTTTGCACGCTCTTTACCGCTTGCAGCCTGGAAGAAAAAGACCTGTACAAACCTGTACCGGAAGCCATCTACAGCAACCCTGCCGGCATCTCCAATGGGGTTACCGGCGTATATAGCAAATTAAGATCTCTGTACGGATCCCAGAAAGGATTTACGGCCAACATGATGGGTACCGATATTTTCCAGCATGGAAAAGACGGGGGATATAAATTCATGGATGACTACTCTGCTGCGCTCAATCCATCCAATGATTATCTCAATGACATCTGGAATGATTGTTACGCCGGTATCAATGCTGCCAATACGGTTCTCGACAAGATCGACGCGGTGGCGATGGACGATAAACTCAAAAACCAATTTAAGGCAGAAACCCGTTTTCTTCGCGCGCACTACTATTACTGGCTGACGCTCCAGTTTGGCGATGTGGTGTATACCGCCCATGAAACCAAGGGAGTGGTCACCGATGCCGGCAGAACTGCCAAAGAAACCATCTGGAAAAATATGCTGGAGGATACCCAATTTGCGGTCGATGTACTGAACTGGACTGCTGCAGAATACGGCCGGGTAACCAAAGGTGCTGCCCTGCAGCAATTGGCCAAAATCAAGCTGCTGCTGAAAGATAATGATGGCGCTGCCACTGCGGCCATCAAAATAATTAAGGAAGGGCCTTATCAGTTGGTAAAGACTTATGGTAACCTGTTCGAGTACAACAATCAGCGTAACACAGAGATCGTATTTGCGGTACAGTACCTGAACAACGCTTTGTTTAATGACGATGGTAATCAGGGGCACGCTTTCTTTACACCTGCCTATGATCAGTTTGCCGGTTTAAAACGCGACCTGGAACAAGGTGGACGTCCTTATACCCGGTTCCGGCCTACTGATTTCTTCCGGAATCTGTTTGATCCCAATGATGCCCGCTTTGAGGTAACTTTCAGGTACTCCTGGACCTATAACAACAGCGCTACCTTACCGGCAGGAAAAAAGATAGGCGACACCGTAGTCTGGCAAATTGCGCCGGGTATTAATTCTTTGATGGCGCCTAACAATGATAACATGCACTGGGCGATCAGAAAACACGACGATCCTACCCGCGCCAGTGTACAGGATCTGAAAGGATTCCGTGACTTTTTTGTATACCGGTTGGCAGACACTTACCTGCTGGCGGCGGAAGCACTTACCCTGGCAGGAAAGCCCAATGAAGCACTTCCTTACTTCAACGCAGTGAGAACCAGGGCTGCGAAACCCGGCAAACAATTACCGGAAGTGACACCCGGCCAGCTGAATATAGACCAGATTCTGGACGAACGCGCCCGGGAACTGGGTAGTGAAGATATGCGCTGGATGGATCTTGCCCGCACAGGTAAGCTGATAGAAAGAGTGAAGAAATATAATCCCAATGCGGTGAGTATAAAGGACTATCACGTATTGCGCCCTATTCCGCAGGCACAGATAGATCTTTCCACCATCACATTCCCACAGAACAAAGGATATTTTTAAATCAAAAAATTTGAATCAATGAAATACTGTTTTTTTATTGTGTTGCTCATATGCAGTACCTGGCATTTCACCAACGCACAAACGACTGAACCAGCCAAAGGGAACATAGATCTGATCTTAAACGATTTCCACCAACGTCCTGACCGGATCATGGTGGCAGCTCACCGGGCAGCACATACGCATTATCCGGAAAACTCACTGGCAGCCATCAACGAAGCAATCAGACAAGGTATTGACATTGTGGAACTCGATGTACGGCAGACCAAAGACAGCGTACTGGTACTGATGCACGACGAAACGCTCAAACGTACTACCGGCCGCAAAGGGAAAGTGAGCAGCTTTACCTACGAAGAACTGAAACAATTGCGTTTATTGCATAACGGACAACCTACTACGGAAAAGATACCTACTTTCGAAGAAGCCTTATTGCTGGCAAAAGGAAATATCATCATCGATGTGGATTTCAAGGCAGATGATCCGGGAGCTGCCCGGCGGACATGCGCATTGATAGCGGCCACAGGTACTGCCAAACAGGTCATGTTCTTTCTCTATGATCCTAAGTATGTGCCTTTCCTGCAGGGTATCGACAAGCAGATATACATTATGCCGAAAGCGCATGATGCGGCGGAAACTGCGGCTATTTTAGGCATGGGTAAGTTCCCGGCCATTCATGTGGATCCCTCCTTTTATACAGATGACCTGATGAACACCATCCGCGCTGCGGGATCACGGGTATGGATCAACGCATTGGGCGAATCTGACGATATGGAAAGAGTTGCTCCCAATACAGGATTCGATCTTTTACTGTCAAAATATAAGCGCTCCAATATTATCCAGACAGATTTACCGGAACAACTGCTCCGCTATTTAAGGGAAAAAGGGTTACACCAATAGTACCATCGGAATGGCCTCCGGCGAGTGTGCTGACTAATTCAAAAAGCCTTACAACAGGAAGTTGTAAGGCTTTTTTGCGAAGGTATTTATAGAGAGATGAATGGTCTTGTTAGTAACATCTTATTGTTTTACAATTTAGATATCTTCCTGCTGCTCGTTTTCCCCTTATGCGTCATACGCAGCACGTACATACCGGCCGGCACCTGCTTACATGTCAGCGTTAATTGATGACTTCCTGCCTGCAGGTATTGCATGATGGGAATATTGATTGTTTTGCCTCCCAGATCGTAAAGTCCTAACTGTGTTTGTCCACCTTCTTTCAGGTGAAAGCTTACTGTTATATCTTCCTGAAAAGGATTCGGATACACCCGAAACGGGACCTCCATCTTTTCTTCGGGTGTATTGCTGGTTGCATTCAACGCAGCTCCGGATGGATTGATCGCTACTTCTGTATAACTATTCCAATCGTTCAGGTTATTACCATGCCCAACGATCCGGACATATCTGCCTGTTTTAGCGGCAAAGGTAAAAGACTCCAGGGCAAGCGAAGTGCCACTGCTTTGCCGGCCTGCTACGGCAGTAGTCCAGGTCTGGCCATCCAGTCCTACCCATATGTCGAAGCTGGATTTACGGGTATTGCCATTATAAAACGCGATGTCCACGCGGCTCACTGCTACCGTATCGTTCAGACAAAACTGTATCCACTCTCCGTTACCACGCGCAGACCAGCGTGTGTTCAGGTTGTTGTCCAGTACATTGGCCGGTACATTTCCATCGTTAGAGCTGGCAGCAACAGCTTCACATGGTGGGACTACATTTCCAAGGCGGTCTTCCAGCTGTTTTTCGTACAGGCTTTGTGGTGAGACAAAAGTATTGATGGATTCCCATACACCCGGATTTCCATCATGCCAATTGCCATCGGCTGTAACGATCCCTTTACAACCTATTGCCCAGTTGTAATGCTGGGGCGCCTGTTGCACAATGAATTTCCGGCCGGTGCAGTTCCAGAATACACATTGAGATCCGGCCCACCCGTGACCGGAACCGGATGCCTTGCGGTTCTGCACGTGCAGGTCGCCGTTACCGCTTACGTTATCATAGAGCACCCCGGTAGCCCAGCGGTGATGCGGTCCATTATCGGCCCGTTGCAACTCGGAAGTGTTGTGGACAAAAGCGTTGGGCCCCGGGGTGGAGCTACCGGTCACATAGTCATGCCGGCCGTTGCGCGCGTGGCAATTCCTGACCAGCACCAGTTGTCCATCGTCTATCAGGAAGGGATATTTCCTGCCACCGACGGCTTGCGATTTCGGATCTATCATTTTGCAATCAATGACAGTCACCCTTAAGGAACCACCCAGAACGCCCACATTACCATACCCGAAATAATAGGCATCCACGCCTCTTACCCAGGCATTCTCTGTATTGCTGATAGTAATGGCCGTCCAGCCGTGGTTCTCATCTTCCTCCGCTGCGTAGGCCGATTCTATCCGCATGTTTTCGATGCCGACCTCCGTTATTTGCTGCGGCCAGGTGTATTTATAAATGGCTCCGGTACCATAGGTTTTGTCGATAGGGTCTACTACCGGTGCGTCTACCGTCACTTTGTTGCCGGATATAGCGGTAATCGTACGGAAGTAATGCATCGTATAGGCGCCGGTCGTCCAGCCATAGGGCGCCATACCCAACAGGGAGATCCAGGCATCGTTGGGCGTTTTTACTAACCGGATACGGTCGCCTGCAGCAAAACCCGCTGCCGATTCTACATTAAAACTTTTAGCGCCGATGGGTACATAATTGTCGGTAATTCCTTTACGTGTACCGGCAGTCTCTGTAGGTTTACCTGCTCCACTCACGGTAATGAGCGTATGCTGGGCGGTGCGGGTGGCAACAAGCCGTGTATCTGCCGCTCCCCTGCCTTCTCCTCTCAGTACAATACCACTCGCGCTGACGCGTAAGGTATTGCTGATGGAGTAAGTGCCTTTTTTCAGCAGCAGCGCTCCCCGGAAACCGTTTTTTAAAGGGAGTGCGGCTACATCATCAATAGCTGCCTGGATATGCGCCAGGTTATCGCCGGAAACAGGGCTGATAGTTTTTACCACGGGTACATCCGGTATTGGTTTTTCACCGGAGTGGTATCCTACCGTGCTGAAATCGGGAATGGTATTACCCTTTGTATCGGGTGTATATACCAGTTTTCCATTGCTGCCGGTTTTCACCCAGGCAGAAGTACCCGTTTGGGCGCCCGCCGGCGAAGCAATGAGCAGCGGGATAAATAGCAACGGCAGTAGCCGGAACATGTATAAGGGTTTCATGTAACAAACGTTTTATTTTGGTAGATAAGGAGTTGGCATTAATATCCTTCCTAAATTATGCAAACGTTTGCAACAAAACTGAAACACTCTTCACACTTTTGCATACAATTTTCGCGCAAAGAAGAAAGTGAGGAGAATCTTACCAGCGATAAAATAGCACCGGGCAGCCAACATGGTAGAACGAAGTATATTAAAAATGCCCGCAAATATTGTATTTGCGGGCATTAAAACTGGCTGTCGGAAGATGGCGGCTATTCCGGAATATTATACTGCTTACAGATCTCGTGATAGGACAAATTTGCCTGTCTTGCCATGGATGTACCTCCAGGGATAATAATGTAGCGGAACTGGTGTATACTGTTAACGCTACTATAAGCATTCCGGTCATTTGTTAGCCGAATACGCAGGTTACCTGGTGACAGCAGGGCAGACCAGACGTCCAGCGTAGGATTAGCACCAAACTTATAAGTAATACTGATGGGCAACTGCGACACCTGTGTTCTTGGCCAGATATCGGAAACATAACCTAATAACTTCCCAAAAGTAAGTACTGTTCCGTTATCCAATACCTGCTGGGTGATTTGCGGCGCTGCTTTGTTGTAATAAAATCCCCAGGTACCAAACACAGTATCTCTCGTGTACGGAGTGGGGGTAAACCATTCGGAATAAGTTACATTGGCGGTTCCGGCCGGGCCGGGATCACCCTGGTCGCCTTTTTTACAGCTATATCCGGCCAGCAACCATGCGAAGCCAATCATGACTAAAAGTGTGTGTTTCATAAAACAGCATTAGGGGGGTGAAGAATTGGGGAACGATTTGCTGATGTATACCAATGCCAAAGCCTGCTACGTAATGGAAATGTAGCACATTTTCTGCAAATCACCGCAATAATCCTGCGTGTATACCAGTACATTTCCTGGTCACCCAACATCCGTATACCCATCTACGTAATCAGGTATTAAGATGGTCCGACACTGTTTGGTTTAAACCGGGCACCTGATTTCTTTGTTGAAAATAGCTTTTCGTCATAACAAGCTATACTACTACAAAAACAGTTCATGCGGCAGTGATCCAATCATGCAACTTACTGCAAAAAAACAGCAGCCACCATTCAACAAAAAACAATCAGTAATACGGATACCTAACATTTATTTAAATCATTTTTACAATATCATACAACAAAATTATTCTTCTCTTTCCAAAGGAAAATGATTTTTATAATTTAATTACACTGCATATCTTTTACACGGCATCCCCCTTAACTTTGATCGTAATCCATGTTAAGGGTGGCACCAGACCGACAGCGATATCATGCCAGCAAGCCGATACCAAAGCGCCAATATTCCATGACTACCTAGTTACAATAGTGTTGTACCTCCCCCGACATGATCAGATTCGGCATTGATTAACATCCCAAAAAATCATCTTTTATGAAAATTTCTACTTATCCGTTGACGGTAGCGGGTTTACTATGCCTGTTGGTAACGTCATCTCTTTTACTTTTCTCTTCCGGCAAGGCCAGCGCTCAAAAAATATATGCCAGCAGCCAGGCAAATCAGGTAAATGGCCTTTGTCTTATATGTGGTGTTGCTGACCCCAATAATGCAGTTGGTTCCAACGAAAATGATTACTCTACCTTCAACATCAGCCTGGGACTACCCGGTGTGAGTGTGGAGCAGACACTTATTTTTCCATCTGCCAGCACTGGCAGCTGTGATTCCCTGTTTGTGGGCATCGGCAGTGGTAATGCCCTTTTGTCTGTCAGCCTCTTTGGTGGTGTAACCGTACAGACCTGGAATGGAAACACGCCTAATAATGATCTGCGGGTATTATCAGCAGACATTGTGCGGCTGCTCAACAACAATACCCGTGCGGAAATACACCTGAAACCAGGCGTAGCATTTGACCGGGTGAAGCTGACATTGAACAGCGGGCTATTGGGACTCTTACAGAATTTCCGGTTGTACTATGCCAGCAAACGGACGATCACGCCTCCTCCTACACCGGTTATTACACCAGCAGCCAGTGGTATTTACCGGGGTGAAAGCGTGACGCTCTCTGTTTCACCAATAACAGGTACCAGTATTTTCTGGTATTCCAGCAGAACCGGCGTTAATGCGATCGCACTCGGCAACTCCTATGTAGCTACCCCGGATTCCAGCACTACCTATGCAGCCCTGGCACTGAGAGACGGATGTCCAAGTCCGCTTGGATTTGCTACCGTAATCGTTGCCCAGCATCGTCCGGCAGCGCCTAATGCAAGTAGTCTTTCCACAGAAGATATCGCCGGCAAACAGACGTTACAGGTATTCCCGAATCCAACTACGGGTCTGCTGCAGATCAATGGTGAAAAGAACCTGAGTGGCGGCATTATCACCTTAATAGATCTGCAAGGCAAGACGCTGTTCCGTCAGCCATTGCGTTCCAACACCATCCAGTTGCCAACCAGTATACCGGAAGGTACTTACCTGCTACAGGTATATACCACCGATCACCGTCGTCTGGCTACCAAGATTGTAATAAACCGATAATTTCGCTCACTGATATGCATAAAAAAGGACTGTCCCCGTGGACGGTCCTTTTTACATAAATGATGCAGGGAATGCGCCGCTAGCAAAAGTTAGTCCCATATGACCACCGTTATTTTCATCGCATACCTATAAAATATTGTTTATTTTAAAGTGCCTGAACAACCTGAAACAGGATCACGACGGACAGGTTTGGTAAGACAATTTTTTATTACTTTGTAAACGTTATGCCGGCACCTGATAACTTATCAATTCCGTTTATTTCAAATACCTAGCTTTCTATGCAATCAAATATTCACGACCAACGCCTTGTTGAAAAGTGGCTTACCGGCTGGTCTTTATCCCGTCATTCACCCTTACCTGTTAAAAATGGTGCTGCGTTCCGCGTCGATGTGGGATGGCCACAACAAAAGACACGTTATGTCTTCCCTCGTTTCGTAGATGAATTTATCCACCTGGCCCATACCATTACTGAGCCGTGGGTTTTCCTGAAAGTATGCGCCGCTCCGGAGGTTATCAGCAGTCGTATGCCATCCCAATGGGTGATACAACCACCCGGCTTCCTGATGACTTGTTCCTTACCTATGTCAGCCAAAAACATTGGCTTACCAGATGGGTATTTACTAGCCATGAAAGAGGAGGCGCCGGCATTTATCGTAAAAATCCTGACTATCGAAGGCGATACTGCCGCTACGGGCCGACTCGTTTTCGTGGACGACATTGTGGTGTATGATCGCATAGAAACGGTTCCGGAACATCGTCGCAAAGGACTGGCGACTATTGTGCTGCTGGCCCTTGAAAACCTGGCGCTTTCCAGGGGTATCACAACGGGCGTACTGGTAGCTACGGAAGCAGGTAAAGCGCTGTATGAAACGCTGGGTTGGGAGGTGTATTCCTTGTATACGTCGGTGGTGATTCCGGGGAGGGAGGAAAGTGGAAATAGTCTTGGGTAGGCGGTACATATTCAATCCTGGTAAGATCAAATAGGCCTCATTTCCCCTTCACTATCCGCTCAAAATAATCCTCCTTCAGCTGATACCGGATCTGCTTATCCGTTACCACACCATCTGGGCTTACTACGGGAATACTGATCGTCTGTGCAGCAGTATCCACATTGATCAATATGATCGGGCGCTCCTTTCTCTCCACTACGGAAAAGAAATTATAGGAAAAACCCAGTTTATTTTTCAATCCTGTTTTTGTTTTTATCAGTTTTACATGCTCATTCAGCCGGTCATTTGTTATCTCAAAAGCTTGAATACGTGCATAGTTAACCATGCCCGAATAAATAGACTGATAAACGCCTAAATAGTATGTCTTTTCCTTATGCACGATCCTATGAAGTCCTATACATGCCGCACCGGCATCCAATGGTTTATCTTTCTTCCGCAGGCTCACTGCAAACAATTTACCGTTCGATTTATACTGATAGACATTCCTGAAAAAACGCATCGTACCTCCTGATTCGTCGTCCCAGCTATATACCCGCAATTGTTGATCTTTTGACGTCACGATATCCAGATGTTGCTCACGCAGGCGCTTAAAGGCTGCGGACAAGGTAGCAGGATTTTTGGCGGCATAATGCAGTAGTTTTTTCTCAAAAAGTGTATTGAGGATAGTCAAAGAATCCCCTTTCTGCTCCTCTGTATGAGGGTATCCCCACTGCTGCAGACGTTGCAGGGTTTGCAGCAGGTCATTTTCAATTGCGTTAATAGATTGTCCGGAGGTAATACTGCTGTAGCATAACAGTAATAATAAGGGGAAGCATTTCATTACATGCACGCCATTGGGGAAGATGAACTTTTTCATCTGTTGTTATTTACAACAAAGGTCTGTTATTTTTTATTATCCACTCAGAAAATATAATGATGATAACTACAGCACTCCTGGTACATAAATCAATGAATATGAAATAATCAGATCATTTATTAATGACGATACACTACGGATTAAGGTTTTCTCTTTCAGGGGATGTTTTTATACTCAATAATACAGCATGATTAACCGGTTCAAAAATACACGATACAATTATATGATGATAAATATAACCTTCCCTTCTGCAAAGGGACTACAGTTACGACCGGCCATCGATCGTTCCAATAACAATTCCAAAGTCCGGATCAACACCGCCAACTTTGGGGGATTATTTTCATCACTTTATTTCCGCAGCTCACTTGGTAAAAAGCCAAAATGCTTTTTGAAAGCAGTGGTAAAATGTGTCCTGTTTTTATAGCCGGTATAGTCGGCTACTTCACTGATATTCATTTCTCCGTCCAGCAGTTTTTCTTTGGCATGTTGCATCCTGGTTTCATGAACGAAGCCAAATACAGTTGTACCAAATACTTCCTTGAATCCTTTTTTCAGTTTAAAATCATTGATACCGGCACTACGCGCCAGCTCCATAATAGACAGGGGCTGTTGCAGATGCTCCAGCAGCAGGTGCCGGGCATAATGTATCTTCGGCAGGTCTTTTTTACTGAGCGTAGTGGTCACGGCTGTATCTCCATACAACTCAAATTGTTCTACCTGCATCATAAACAGGTCTATGATACGCGCTTCCAGGAAGAGTCTTTTCAGCAATCCTTTCCGGTTACACCCCATAAGCTGTTTAATGGTCCATAGCATCTGAGGGGTAATGGGCAGGTTCTGCTTACGTAATACAGCAGGGCGCTTATGGTGAATAGCTGCATGAAAATCGTTAAAGAGATAAAAACCGGCCGGTGCGATTCTTCTGAAAAAAGCCGGACTCATATTTATCTCCAGCATACTGATATTACTATGTTGCTCCAGCTCCAGCTGCCCCTGATAGTAAGGTGTATAAATGATATTATGCACGTTGCTGTCAAACGACGTAAAAGGCGTCTGTTGTCCTGCAAACCGGCTAAGAGAGCCCCCATCGAGGCTAAAGTGCAGGGTAACGGTTTCAAAATCAATCTCCGTATGCAGGAGGGTGGTTCGCTGCAGCTGCATATTACCATAGCTGATAAATACATCTTCAAAAAAGATTTCCCGCAACAATGACTCTCCAAAAGGTTGTCTGATTAAAATTTCCCGCTCGGTGATCCCTTCTTCGCTGCAATAGTTCAGGGGATAAGTATTTTGTAGTATAAGATCCTTTAAATCGCTGGTATAGATTTGCTGTTTCATGACAACATGTGACGATGTTGCCTCAAGTTGCTCATTTCTCTACGATTTACCAATACCGGTACGGGATATTTCCCGATTGGAGCAGCATATTTCCCGATTCCGCAACCGGTTACCGGCCTGTCAGCTGCGTGTAATATAGCTGGATTTATCCGGCTGGCGTTCCTTTTAATCCGTTTGGCGTTCCCATTCCCCTGCTTCCTTTCCGCAATTTTGCACAAATTTTATTATACCTCTTAACTAATTTTTGTAATGAAAGGATTCTTTTTATGCCTATCTGTCTTATGTTATAATATAACCAGTGTGGCTGCACAGGACGCGCTTCCATCAGCCAGACGGCAACTGGAAGAAGTGATTGTAGTAGCAGAAAAAAAGGAGATCAATCTCCAAAAGATCCCGATGGCAGTTACCGCGTTGAACGCGCGGCAAATACAGGACTACCGCTTATGGTCCGTAAAAGACATTACCGCCCTCTCTCCCAACCTCTTTTTCTCCAATATCGGTGACGAAAGACCTTATATGACGATCCGGGGGGTAGGCGCCAACAGTTCTACCATGGGCGTGGCCATGTTTGTGGATGATATTCCTCAGACCAGCATGCAGAATGCATTTTCCGTTATCAACGATGTAGACAAAATCGAAATCCTGCGCGGGCCACAGGGTACTATTTACGGCCGAAATGCGATCGGGGGTGTTATCAACCTGTATACGAAAATGCCGGCCAATCATATCAATGGGTATGCGGAAGTAAGTGTAGGCAACTATGGTACCCAACGTTACAGCGCCGGTATTAACGGGCCGATAAAAAAGGATAAACTGTTCTTCAAGCTATCGGCTTTCTATAACGACAGAAACGGATATATTACCAATGATCATGATGGCCAGACCTTCGATCACTACACCGGCTATGGCGTTTCCGGTGCCCTGCAATACAAGCCATCAGCTGCATGGGATATCTATCTCAACTTCAACAGCTATATGAACAAGAACAAAGGCGCCTATCCCTATGCCGCCAATGATAGTCTGGCTTTCTCCCGCCCCTATACCACCAATCAGAACGTAAATACCTGGGTACATCAGAGCAGCGTACAACCTTCTCTGAAAATCAGCTACACGGGCAGCCAGCTTTCCTTCAAAAGCATTACCTCCTTCCAGCGCGGCCGTTTCATTGCCACGGGCCTGATGGATGGCGACTATACCCCTTACGACCTCACTACCTTCCAATACCTGAAGTTGCCGGATAACAACTACCGGGATAACCTCTCGCAGGAATTCAGGTTAAGCAATAACGCTCAGCCAGACAGTAAATGGAAGTGGATGACCGGACTGCTGTACGTTTCGGAGAAAAGCCCGACACAATATCAATATGGTATCGGTAAAGATGCGCGTAGCTTCGATCCCAACGCTCCCTATACCCTCATACTCAATTCCCGCAGCGATTTCAACATAGGTTCAGCTTTTGCACAGGCCAGCTATCAGCTGACGCCCCACATTGAAGTAACTGGCGGCCTGCGTTATGATGTAGAATGGAAAAAATTCTCCAACAACCAGTTATTCCGCAAGGAAGGTATACCCGATCAGGTGATGGCGAAAGACAGCACCCGTAAAGCCACCTTTGAATCGTTGTCGCCCAAACTAAATATCTCCTGGCAGGCTGCCACCGGGGTAAAGGCCTATGTTGCCTATAGCCGGGGCTTCCGGGCCGGCGGTTTCAATGAGCAAACCACCAATCCTGCCTATATCAATTACGATGCAGAAAAAAGTGACAACTATGAACTGGGCGTAAAAACCACCACGTTGGACAACAAGTTACGGATCAACGTAGCCTTGTTCTACATCCACTGGTTCGACATGCAAACGCTGGCGCTTATACCCGGCACCGGTAACCAGCAGGTGACCCTGAATACCGGCAAAGCCAATAACTATGGCGTAGAAGCCGAAATGACGTGGCTGGCAGCCAAAGGCCTGCAGGTAAATTATAACTTCGGATATAACCATGCCCGTTATAAAAATCTGCCGCTGCCCGATGGAGCCGGTATGAAGGAATACAAAGACAATCATGTGTTTCTGTCACCGGACTATACGTCTATGCTGGCTGTACAATATACCAAACGGGTATCTGAAAAGAAAAATGCCGCTCAGCTGATGGCGATGGCCGAATGGCAAAATATAGGCACCATCTATTTTGACCTGAAAAATACCATCCGGCAATCACCTTACAACCTGGTCAACTTTAAACTGGGATGTGCTTTCTCCGGATTTGAAGTAAGTGCCTGGATCAGGAACGCCTTCCAGCAGCATTACCTCTCTTTTGGCTATAGTCAGAATGGCAGCTTTGTGTTACTGGGTAATCCCCGGACATTTGGCCTCACCACCCGGGTTAACTTTTAAAAAACAATATCATGGCTGTTATCAATGACCGTTTAAAATCCTTGATCCTGTGGATCACTTATATGATCGGTATCACGATTAATATCATTACTGAATTCCTGCCTTTATTTTTGGGAAAGAGCATTGCCGTTGAAAATCCGGAGGGAGCTACCGTTGCCGGCACCGCCCTCAATACTGTGCTTTTCTTCGCCCTGCCTATACTATTGATTATCCTCATCGTCAGCTGCGGGCAGCGTTGGGTAAGCCTGCTCAATGTAGTGATGAGCAGTTTGCTGGTATTACTGAGTATATATGTGGTGTATGAAGAATGTAAGAAACTGATTCCTGACCAGCCTAATTATGCTCCCATCGTGATGTTATCGCTGATGTTGGTATTGAGTATTGTCAACTTTACGGCCGCCTGGAAATGGCACAAAGGGAACAGTGGACAGTCTGCAGCAGCATAGAAAAATACGCCGGAGGAAGCCTGCTGCCTACCTCACCGCCTCCGGCAGACAGCATTATTAATGATCGACGCCGTGTCTGCAGACATGGCGTCGATCATTAGGTTATCATCTTATCGCCAGCCAGTTTTGTTACTGCCGGGCCTTATACCGGATCGACATATTTTCCGGATACCGGGTGAATATGCCTATCTCTCTGGGTACTTTATTATCTGCAAATTCAAATTCGGCCATATGGTCCAGCAGGGCTTCCACGGCTACCTGCATTTCCATTTTAGCTAACTGGGCGCCTACACAGAAGTGACGGCCAAAACCAAAGGAACTGATACCGGATGCACCGGAGTAAGCGGTTTTGGGATCAATCTCTTTTCGGAGAATATTAAATTCATCCGGATTTTCAAATTTGGAAGCATCGCGGTTGGCAGCTCCCAACATGCAGACCACCGTGGCATTCGCCGGGATTTCGCCGCCGGTCACCTTTACTTTCTCACTGGTCACCCGGTAAATCATATGTGCAGGCGGGGAGTAACGCAGCGATTCTGTAATCGCGCGATCCAGCAGGGATTTGTCTTGCCGCAGCAGGGCCAGCTGATCGGGGTTTAACAGCAAATTGCGGAACATATTGGCCAGCGCTTTATCCGTTGTTTCTCCACCGGCTTGCAGTAAGGAAGCACAGAATCCCATGATCCTGTCTTTAGTCATTTCTACCCCATCTATAGCGGAGGTGCATACAACGGATAGTAAATCAGTGCCTGGTTGCTCCATGCGCTCATCAATCACTTTGCTCATATATAGCCGGAATTCATCCCTGGCAGCCAAGGCAATATCCAGGATTTCCTGAATATTGGCGATATTCTCGAAATGCCGGGCAAAACAGCTATACCATCTATGGAAAAGGTGCAAGTCTTCGCCAGGTAAGCCCAGCATATCCACAATCACTTTAATGGGAAAAACATTGGTAAATTCATTCCGCAGGTCCACTACATCCCGTCCGTTAAAAGCTGCGATGAGTGCCGCCGCGTTTTGTTTTATCAACGGGAGGGTTTGCTCCATCAGCTCTTTGCCACGGAAGGAAGGCACCACGACATTGCGGGTTTTGGCGTGTTCCCGTCCTTCCATCTGTATCATCACTACGCCATGCAAAGGCTCCACCTGCCAGGAATAGTTTTGACTGGTAAAAATGGGATCTTTAAATGCCCGTTCTACATCCTCAAATAAACTGATAACATAACTATCCGTAGGTTCATGATAAAAAAGCGGATAGTGTGCATGCATTTGCTGATAATAGTAATAAGGATTTTCCTGATAATCTTCAGAGAAGAAGTTAATATTATGCATAAAATGGGTTTACAATGGTTACTTAAATTTTCACCTTATACCGGATGGACATGCTTTCGGGATAGCGGGTGAATATGCCTATTTCTCTGGGTACTTTATTATCTGCAAATTCAAATTCGGCCATATGATCCAGCAGGGCTTCCACGGCTACCTGCATTTCCATTTTAGCTAACTGGGCACCTACACAGAAGTGGCGGCCAAAACCAAAGGAACTGATACCGGTGGCGCCGGAGTAAGCGGTTTTAGGATCGATTTCCTTTCGAAGGATATTAAATTCATCCGGCTTTTCAAATTTGGAAGCGTCGCGGTTGGCGGCAGCTAACATACAGACCACCGTGGCATTCGCCGGAATTTCGCCGCCGGTCACCTGCACTTTTTCACTGGTTACCCGGTAGATCATATGTGCAGGCGGGGAATAGCGCAGGGATTCTGTAATCGCGCGATCCAATAAGGTTTTGTCTTGCCGCAGCAGGGCCAATTGATCCGGGTTTAACAACAAATTGCGGAACATACTGGCCAGCGCCTTATCTGTTGTTTCGCCACCTGCTTGCAGCAATGCAGAACAGAAGCCCATGATCCTGTCTTTAGGCATCTCTACACCATCTATCGAAGCGGTGCATAAAACAGATAATAAATCTGTACCCGGATGCTCCTTGCGTTCATCAATCACCTGACTCATATATTGCCGGTATTCCTCCATGGCAGCCATGGCGGTATGCAGGATCTCCGGAGAATTAGCGATGTTCTCGAATTGCCGGGAAGTAAGGGTATACCATCTATGGAAAAGGTGCAAATCTTCGCCCGGTAAGCCGAGTATATCCACAATCACTTTAATGGGAAAAATATTGGTAAATTCTTTCCGGAGCTCTATTACATCCCGTCCGTTAAAAGCGGCAATGAGCGATGCGGCGCTTTGTTGTATCATCGGAAAGGTTTGCTCCAGCAGTTCTTTGCCTCGGAAGGAAGGCACCACTACATTACGGTTTTTTGCATGTTCCCGTCCATCCATCTGTATCATGGTAACACCATGTATAGGTTCCATCTGCCAGGAATAGTTCTGACTGGTAAAAATGGGATCTTTAAATGCCCGTTCTACATCCTCAAATAAACTGATGACGTAACTATCCGTAGGTTCATGATAGAAGAGCGGATAACGTTCATGCATTTGCTGATAGTAGTAATACGGATTCTCCTGATAATCCTCAGAGAAGAAGTTAATACTATGCATAAAATGGATTTACAATTGGTTACTTAATGAGCCATTATTGTGCTGAGAGAGAGTAGCTATAATACTGGTTACTTTGAGTGTTATTTTTCCAGGCTGAGTACTATAAATATAGTAATAAAAAGTGAGGTGGATTAACAGTAAAACCTGACAGATAACCGACTGGGAGGACGCGGTACCCGGAGGGCTTACACCAAGCGAATTCATGAGGTAGTTAGTGGGTATCTGATGCTATTTCCCAAAACATCCTGCAATAGCTTTAAGGTTTTGCGCTAATACTGCTTATATAACGTGTTTTACTGAAATGGACCAATAAACACATTAAAAATAAGCACAAACATATGAATACCCGTTTCACCCTTCTTAAACCGGAGTTCAGGTGTCCCAAAAGGCTGTTCACGTATTTTTTTTATACATTCCAACAAATATCTCTATTTTCAAAGTATATCTGAATGACTCTAATTAATACCATGAAAAGGCCCCTCATCGGATTATAGCATACCAGATTGTATATCCTATCTTTTAAAACCTGAAAAAACGCTAAAATCGGGAAGTCAATGTATAAAAAAAAGTCCATCAAATGGTTAAGAAACGTCCTTCTTCATCTTATCATGTGGATCTCATACGCCCTGTTGTATCATCTCATTAATTATTCATATCAACCAGAAGAATATAAGCCACTAATGTTGGATACAATTGGAAAATACCTCATTGCTGCTTTCATATTTTATTACAATGCGTTGTTTGCTATGCCACGCTATTTAAATAAAAGTAACTATATAAAATATATCGTGCTATTAATAGCGCTCTTTTTTATATCCAGCCTGTTTAAACAGGTATTTTACACCTATGTGCTACCTCTTTTTGGATACCCAAGAGAAATTCCCTATACCTTTTTACAATCATTTTTGATGAATACCTGGTGGGTATCCCAATACACATTAATCGCTTTTGGCTATTGGTTTGCCACCATAAAGATTCATTATGAAAGAGAGCAATCTAGCAGAGAAAAAGACATACTCAGATTAGAAAAAGAAAAAATAATAGCCGAGTATGAGATGCTCAAATCACAAATTAATCCTCACTTCTTCTATAACATTCTCAATTTCTTTTATGCAAAATCTCTTTCCGGGCCAAATGAGTTAACCACTGGTATTGAAAAACTATCTGAAATTATGAGATATAGTCTCCAAAGAAATGAGGATGAAGCCGGGTTGGTTTTAATCACGGAAGAGATCATGCAAATAAAAAGGATAATAGAAATAAATGCACTTAGATTTCAAAACCTAAATTTCGCATTTAAGGAGGAAGGTTGTTTTACTGACATAAAAATAATACCACATGTAATGTTAACATTTATAGAGAATGTTTTCAAACATGGAGACGTCACGAACAAATCTCCAGTGGTACTTGAGATTTGCTATAACAATGGAACATTCAACTTTTTCTGCAAGAACGTAAAACAATTAGATACAGGAAATACATCAACCGGTATTGGTTTGGAAAACATACGAAAAAGACTACAGCTATCATATCAGACACGACATACATTATCTATAAAGGAAGATACTAACACATTCTTAGTAAATTTAAAAATAAGCCTACAATGATTAACTGTCTGATTATAGACGATGAAATTTCCGGAATTGAAATCCTGACGCATCATATTCAAAAAACATCAGCACTAAAACTAATAGGGTCCACAAATTCAGCACTATCTGCAATAGATTTCCTAAAAGAGAACAGCGTAGATCTTATTTTTTTAGATATCCGTATGCCGGAAATTAATGGAATCGAATTATTAAAAATATTAGGCAATAAGTATAAAGTAATACTAACAACAGCTTATGCTGAATATGCACATCAGGGTTTTGAATTTGATGTTATAGATTATCTTTTAAAACCCATAACCCTGGAAAGATTTTTAATCTCCATCAATAAACTAATAGAAAGAACTAAAGACAATCATCAAACTAAAAATGATGTCATTTTTGTACGATCTGGTGCAAAGGGAAGCCTGGAGAAGATAGTTTTATCTGATGTTTACTATATTGAAGCATGCCCAAATTATGTATCTATACATAACGCCAAGGAAAAAAAACTGGTTCAAATAGGATTATATCAACTTGAAAAGGCGCTTCCAAAAAACTTTAAGAGGGTTCACAAATCTTACATTATCAATACAGATAAAATATCATCTATATGTGGTAATTTAATCACGCTTTATGGCCCTATAGAAAAACTACCCATCGGAAATACGTACAAAGAAGATTTCATAAAATCCATTGAAAATAAAATAGTGACTTAAACTAATTGCTCCCATAACACTCCTTATGATCATCATACTTTTTTAAAGGAATATTATCTATTCAAACAAGGAGCATTAAGCACGATCTTTCAACAATTATCAGTCAATTAAATTAACACTAGCACAAATCTGCACATGAGTTAAGATAGACATCATAAACACTTATACGCTATTCATCCATCTGATTTTCTATCGAATATCCAATTTGATAGATTACGGCATTTCATTGTCATCAATTATTGCAAATATGAAAAAATGAATAACGAAAGATATTTTCAAATCCCGGAAGAAAATACATTCGCAAGCATAGCCATTAAATTTTTTCAGTCAAAATTCAATATTGAAATTTCAGACGTTAAGGTTGCTGATGGACAAGTAAAGATTTGGCTGAATAGTAAAGAAGATAAAAATATTGTAACAATATATTTCAACACTATAAATGGTCAATTATGGTTTTGCTATGAGGATGTGTTATTTTATTCTCAATAATAGAAACAACTTCTAAAATACTTTATTAAAACACCTGTCTTACCTTTCCAGTAAAAACAGGGAGCATATCATAACATAGCAACTTTTCAACTATGGATAGATTTAAATTCCTGCTATCAGCAATCGGAAATTGCTTAAAATCCAACAATTGGAAAAAACAGGGCAAAACATTTTATTTTTCCCAGGACAACAACTGGGGATTAATAAATTTCCAGAACAGTACTGATAACCAAGAAGAGATATTATTCACCATTAATCTGGCAGTGTCATCCACCGTTTTAAGAAAGTTTGAAGATAAAGATCTTACTAAAATGCCAGGAATAGTACGCTGCCATTGGACCGAAAGAATTGGTTTTCTCATGCCCGTCAATAAAGATTTTTGGTGGGAAATAGATGCCACTACTGATTTGCTGGCTCTTTCCAGAGAAATAATCGAAATCCTGGTACAAAAAGGAATACCTGAAATAAAAAAGCACATGAGTGATCATGCTTTAATAGCGCATTGGATCAGGGGAGAAAGTAAAGGTTTAACAGATTTTCAGAGGATGGTAAATTTAGTCATCTTACTAAAGCATGAGCATCATCCTTTATTAATTGATTATATCAAGGAACTGGAAAATATCGCCGCTGTCGACCCTATCGCAAGATATTATTTAAAAGAATTAGATATTCGATATGGAAACCGCTAATATATATCAGATACTATTTAATCGGACAAATGGATGCTGTTAGTTAAAACCTAACCTTACCTATTACCGGATTGAAAAAAGACTTTTAACTCCTTTGCAATTCTTTCCGGATTGCCATCATTATCGGCGGCTATATGTCCCAGCCCCTGCAATACTACCCGCTTTGCTTGCGGCAAAGTGGCACTCAATGCATCAAGCGCAAGTTTAAGGTAACGTTGGCTCCTGGTCCCACCCATCAGTAGTATCTCCGCTTTAATGTCTTTACACCGATCTATCATTCCGGATGATTCACGTACCAATATAAGATCGTAATGTACGGTTGGTATTAAGGATTTCAAGGGCACGTCATCGCCCGCTTGTTTCTTTGCATCTGCGTTTATACCCATATTTAGCAATGGGGCAACAAGAAAGGCCGGCAAGGCCGTAAACAGAGAAGGGTCATCGGTACCTTTTATAGCCGTGAACATGGCTTTTCCAAAGTTTCCACGCGAGAGGGCTGATTCATAGCGACTGCTCCAGGCCGCAGGGTCAGTTCCACTAACCGGGATCGGAGGTTCGTAGAGTACTACTTTTTTAAGCCCTGGTTCTATGATGGCCGTTTGCAGTACGCCAATAGCCCCCGAACTAAGCCCAAATATCTTATCCGTTGCTGTCTGATGGATTAATGCCTGCAAATCCTCACTTTCCGATCCAATGCCATAGTTCGGGCCAAACGGACCGCTTAAACCGCGTCCCCGCCTGTCCGGAATATAAACAGTGAATTCACTGGATAAGAAGCCGGCAAGTTTCAGGAAATTTTTAGCGGTCATCATCCCACCATGGACCAGAATAACTCCCGGCCCGGACCCGGTTTGTCTATAACCAATGCTTGTTCCATCCTTTGATGTAACGCTACCGGTGGTATATGCTTTGGAGTCATTCATTTTCGTGTTTTTTTCTCAATAGTTAATGTACGACAAAACTTTGTTGCCGGCATTTTATTTACCTGATTAAGTCTAAAGCATTACTGTTCATACCTAAGTAATACAGCTCTTCCTGATATATCCCTCCTCTCCTCCTTTAATATCTTCCCCCATATCCAAAATTACTTCTACACTTTGTCATCATTTCTATCATAAATGCACTCATATTGTCTGAAAGACACGCATTATACCTTTTTGAAAGTAAAAGATGATCTGAACCGACAAGATGCAACGACCGTAAAAGCGCCACCAGCTTCATACACACACCATCTATCCTGCCCACCAACAGGATGATTGTCATATCCAAAGGCTCATTTCTTTCAGGAAATTACTACATTCAATGATGCGATACGCTGATCCCGCCTCACTGCGGATGCATATAAAGCGGAAAATAGCGTAACGATACCGGCAATACGAGATATTTAAAATATATACCATGAAAATATTACACACAGCAGATTGGCATATTGGTCAGCTGTTTTATGAATACGACCGTACCTATGAGCACCAGCAATTCCTGGATTGGCTGGTCACTACCTTACAGGAAGAGCAGGTAGACGTATTACTGGTCAGTGGCGATGTATTTGACTTGTCTAATCCGTCAGCAGCGGCTATCAGGATGTTTTACAGCTTCCTGAATAAAGCGGCGAAAGCCAATCCTGCCCTGCAGATTATCATTACCGCCGGCAACCATGATTCGGCCTCCAGGCTGGAATCACCTAAACCATTGCTGGAATCCTCCAATATACATATCGTTGGGATAGTAGAGAAAGATGCAGCGGGTAATATTGATTATGAAAAGTTAGTTATTCCGTTAAAAGATAAAGACCATCACATACAAGCCTGGTGCCTGGCGATTCCCTTCCTGCGGATAGGTGATTACCCTGTCATTGCAGATGCCGAAAACCCTTATGCGGAAGGCATTGAAGCCCTGTATACGGCTGCATACGACTATGCATGCCAGCGGAAAACAAACGAACAGGGCATTATTGCGATGGGACACCTGCATACCCAAAAAGCCATCACGTCGGATATGGATAAGGTGGAAAGACAAATCATGGGAGGCGTGGAGTCCATTGCTGCCAGCGCTTTTCCTGCCGGCATCAGCTATGTGGCACTGGGACATATACACAAGGCCCAGCGTATAGGTGGCCAGGAGCATATCCGGTATAGTGGTAGTCCGCTCCCCATGTCATTTTCAGAAATCAATTATAAACACCAGGTGATTGTTTTTGAACTGAATGGTACGACGATCAGTCAATCGACGGCTATTGAAATACCGGTAACCGTAGCCTTACAACAGGTTCCTGCGGTACACAGCCCTTTATCAGCCGTACTGGCCGCCCTGGCGCAATTACCCGCTGCGGATGAAAATTCCGGATTAGCACCTTACCTGGAAGTACGGGTATTGGAAGAGGGCCCCGAACCTGCCCGCCGGTTTAAGATAGAATCTGCACTGGCGGGAAAGCATGTTCGCCTGGCCAGGATTGATGTGCGGTACCATAGCAGCTCCACCAACGGCGATCAGACCTCCATTGTTGCGGCAGATGAATTGAGTAACCTGCAACCCTTGGATGTTTTTTCAAAAGTATATCAGTCGAGGTACAACACGGCGGTACCAGAAAAGTTATTGCAACTATTTCACCAGGTAACCCAGGAGGTGACACAAACTTTATAACAACATGAAGATACTCAGCATACGTATTAATAATCTGGCTTCCCTGGATAATGTGACAGAGATCGATTTCACCCGGGAGCCCCTTAGTTCCGCCGGTATATTTGCCATTACGGGGCCAACGGGTGCCGGCAAATCTACTATCCTGGACGCCCTTTGTCTCGCCTTATACGGCAAAACACCCCGGTATAACCAGGCCAGGGAAAGTGGTATTGAAGTACACGATGTACAAGGCAGCACGATCAGTCAGGGTGATACCCGGGGGATATTGCGCGATGGTACCGCAGAAGGTTATGCGGAAGTAGATTTTATAGGCGTAGACAATCAGCATTACCGGGCTACCTGGAGGGTAAAAAGGGCACACGGCAAAGTAGCAGGCAGTTTACAGCCATTCAATATGGCCCTGAAAAATATCAGTACCGATACCGATGTTCCCGGGAAGAAAACAGAACTGCTACTCGAAATAGAGCGACTGGTCGGACTGAGTTTTGAACAGTTCACCCGCGCAGCGTTACTGGCGCAGGGCGATTTTACGGCCTTCCTGAAAGCAGGCAAAGATGAAAAATCATCCCTGCTGGAAAAGCTGACAGGTACCGGCATCTATTCGGACATCTCCCGGCGGATCTTTGAAAAACACAGGGAAGCAGCACAAGTATTAAAAACACTGGAAGAAAAGCGAAAAGATATCCCTACGCTGACCACCGAAGAACTGGACGCTTTAACGGCGCAAAAAGCAGCACTGGATGAAAGTATTCCGCTGCAGGAAAAGCAGCTGGAGATACTGAATAACGAAATTGCCTGGCATGCAACCAGCACGGCACTGCAATCCAGCCTGGAAGCGGCGCAGCAAGTACATAGGGACGCCATTACGGCTAAAAATGAAGCCGCTCCCCGGGAACAGCAACTAAAACAAACTGACCAGGTACAACCGGCCAGAAAATGGGTAGATGCACAACATACTGCCCAACAACAATTACAAAGCAAAACAGATCTCCTGACAAAACTGGAGCAGACGCTACTCACCTTGCAAACGCAGGAAAAAGAGCTGACCAGTCAGGTAGAGACAGCCCAAAGTACACTGGAATCCGCTACCGGCGCGCTGGACGCCGCACAGCCCCAATTGGACGAAGCTAAGGCACTGGATGTACAAGTAAAGGAAAGAGCAGCACAGGTACAACAAGCCAAAGCAACAGTAGCCACCCTCACTACAGCCCACCAGGAGCAGGAAAAGAAACTACAGGCCAATCAGGAAACAGCTGGGAAAGTAAGTGAAAATATAGCGCAGTTAATCAAATGGAAAGAACAGCATGCCGCCCGGCAACCTGTTGCCGACAATCACCTCCTGATTACTTCCAAGCTATCAGATGCAGCTACCTTGCTGGGAAACTTACAGACAGTTGCGGCACAAATCAAAACCGTACAGGAAAAGATAGCTGCCAACAAACAAGAGCAGGCCAAACTGGCCCTGGAATCAGCATCGAAGCAGCAGGCTTTGGAGACGGCAAAGGAAACACACCAGGCCAATGCCAGCACACTGGCAGCGATTCCCATCGCGACTTTGGAACAAGACAAGTCAAAGACCGATACAGTGATAGAAGATATCATCCGGGCAGCAGCTCATTGGCAACTGCTCGAGCATGACTCAAAAGCATATCATGCGGCCATAGCTACCCTGAATAAGGATGCCACGCTCCTGGGTAGTCAGCAACAAGAGCTGATACAAACAATGGACCTGCTAAAGACGGCTAAAACCAAGCGGGACACCTCCGCCCGCATAGTGGAAAAAGCCCGGCTGGCAGCGGCAGAAAATGTAGAAAGCCTGCGGGCACAACTACAACCCGAAGAGCCTTGCCCCGTTTGTGGTAGCAAAGAACATCCGTACGTTACACACAATCCGCAACTGGACCGTGTGCTCGAAGAACTGGAAGCAATATATCTGGAGGATGAAACAACTTTCAACAAATACTTCACAGCACATACCACCCTGGATACCACCTGTAAACAACTGACAGCAAGCATCCGCAACCAGGAAACCGACCTGCAGAAAAAAGAAGCTGCCTTAAAAGGGTTACAGCAAACCTGGAAAACTTTTACTATCTATCAGGAAGCCACCAGCATACCGGAAGATCAAAAAAGTAGTTGGCTGCAGCAACAACTGGAGCAACAAAGAACATTACATCGACAGCTGCAGCAACAGGTACAGGATCATGCTACCTTAAAACAAAAAGTGGAGCTGCAAAAAGAGCAGGTGGAACAGGCAGACAAAGCACTTACCGATATTACCAATACCATCAAAGATGCCGCGAGAACACTCCTGTCTTTACAAGAGCAGGAAGCTGGCTACACACATGAACAGGAAGTTGCCAGCAATAATCTGACCGCTATCACGGCCGCCATATCCACTTACTTCACAGCCAGCAACTGGCAGGAGCAATGGCAGGCGGATCCCACCTCGTTTACACAACGTATCAGTGATTTTGCCGCACAGTGGAAGTCGCAGCATGATAAGCTGGATGAAAATACCCGGCAACAGGGTATATTATCCGCAACGGAGCAAGCAATACAGGCGCAACTGCAACTGAGTGCGACGGAAGTGGAAAAGAAAAAAAACGACCAGGCTGCATTGACTAAAGATCACGAGGGCCTTCTTTCGCGCAGAAAGAACATCTTCGGCGGAGCAACCGTATCAACTGTGGAAACATCCCTGAAACAAGCAATAGAGACAGCGAGGCAAACAGCAACAGCATATCAGGAAACGCAGCAAAAACTACAAACGGATATCACCCGCATCACTACACGGAAAGAAGAAGGAGATAAAGATATAGCTACCCACCAGGTGGAGATAAAAGAGTTTACTGAAAAAATAGAGCAATGGCTGCTACAGTACAATACACAGCATACGCCAACGCTGACGCATAGTGAATTATTACAACTGTTATCACATACACCGGAATGGATAGACGCGGAACGGACCTTCCTGCAGCAAATAGCGAATGCCGTTACCCAGGCACAATCCGTACGCTCCGAACGCGAAACGGGATTGAATAAACATATAGCACTACGTTTATCAGACCGCCAGCCGGAAGAACTGACCACCTTACTGACAGCAGCCAGGGAGCAGCTAAAAGCAGATGACAAGGAAAATCATCAGATCGTGTTTCGTTTACAGGAGGATAAAAACAATAAGGAGAAAATTGGTCATTTGCTGACTTCCATTGAAAAGCAAGGCCTGATTACAGAAAACTGGGCAGCGCTGAACGACATTCTGGGTTCTTCCGACGGTAAAAAGTTTCGGCAGGTGGCCCAGGAATATACCCTGGATGTATTACTGCGCTATGCGAATATGCACCTCGAAAATCTAAATAAACGATACGTACTGCAGCGTATTCCCGATACCCTGGGCTTACAGGTACTGGACCAGGATATGGGTAATGAAATACGCACCGTTTACTCCCTCTCCGGCGGAGAATCTTTTTTGGTATCGCTGGCATTGGCATTGGGCCTGGCTTCCCTCTCTTCCAGCCGTATGCAGGTAGAATCCTTATTTATTGATGAAGGCTTTGGTTCATTGGACGCGGCCACGCTGGCCATGGCGATGGATACGCTGGAACGGCTGCAGAACCAGGGACGCAAAGTGGGCGTTATTTCCCACGTGCAGGAAATGACAGAACGTATCCCCGTACAGGTGAAAGTCAGTAAACATGCCAGTGGAAAGAGTAAAGTGCAGGTAGTAGACTTTTGTATGGATTAAATGACCTAAACACAATGGAATAAATTACGTACACCATTATTGACTTTAGCCCTCAATAATGGTGTACTGCTTTAAAACAGGGATGTAGATCTTTATCTTTCTTCCTGTATCAACCCGTCAAAGGTAACCTTATAAACATCCGCATAAGCGGCCATATACTCCGACAACGTCTCATAGTTATCCAGCCAGTCCAGCTGTATCTCCAGATAGTCTTCATTCCCGTTCAGACGCAATAACAAGTAATGGAAATCGCTGGTATCTGTTTTCACTACACGGATCGCGTAACTCAGTACTTTATCCCAGGTAAAAAGCCGTTTTTTGTATTGAATGCCTGTATGATTGAGTTCCAGTATCACGGAACGGTTGATCGCTCTCCAGCCGCAAATCACAGCGATGATCAGGCCTAAGATTAAAAACACCCAGCTCCAGAACGAAAGGCCGTCCTCCTTTGTATCCGCGGCATACGCCCACACCGCTACCCCCAGTCCCGTTACTGCAACTACGGTGAAAGCCACGCGATGTCTTCTATATTGAATAACGGGTAATTCCATAGTGGTATTTACTACAAGATAATATCTTTTTGGCAGAAGAGAGATAGGCCGGCCATCGTCGGGGAAGGGGGTATCATCCATACTTTACCAGTGCGTTATATACTTGTTAATCCATTTCCCTTAACCGTATAGCAATATATCTTTCTACCCTAATGATTTATTTTGTCAATAATTGTTAAGACGAGCCATCACCAGATTAAAAACGTTCCAGTAAGCAGCACACTTTACGATTCAATACATCCTGACAATATCTGATACGCGCAACTACCATCTATTTTATTTCACCTAAAATCCGGTATACCTGATGATAGCGGAACTAATATTTCAATCATTGATCTACACCGTAAACCAGTGATTATGCAATTACACATGGCTGCATCCTTGTCGAATTTCGGTCGGTTCGTAATAAGCCTCTCCTGTCATCACTGACAAAATATATCTGTACTTAAAAAAAGCTAATGCATACTACTTATATGGACGCCTTTAAGAATTTAAATTATATAGAATTAGTCGTGGGAGCCCTGCTGGGTTGGGTATTAAATGAAATATGCACCCCCATAAAAAAGAAAGTCATACAACGCATCCGGGAAAAAAAGCTGAAGCGTTTATTAAATAATGATACGCTCATCAATGATCCCCATGTGCTGGTCCTCGACCGTGCCATTCCCTATTATGACCCGAAAGGAGGCATCAAACTACGTTGCACGCAACAAAATTTATTCATCTCCTTTCCTCAAAAATATAAAACCGCATTCCGCGCCTATGACTTTGTATACCGGGAGCAGGAAATATTCGATGGCCGTACAGATATAGCTACCTTGCTGGAAAAAATGGGTATATCCAACGCCCAAAAACGATTGGATGATGCGACAGCAACAACCGCCCTGGATTTTCTGCGTGATTTTAAAGCCGGCCAAAACCGGTTTAACAGCTTGATATCCGGTATCTATAAACTGCGAACCACCCGATTAAACACGGAGGAAAAATCAGGGCTTGATATGCAATTTTACACAACAGATTATTTTACATACCGGGTATTTTCCAATTTATATCAGTCACTACTCAACGATCATCAGGCGATGAAAATCGAAAAACCGGCAGATATCAATCTATACAATGTATTCTTCTCTTCTTTTGGCATATGCACTTTCATTATTATTAACCGGGGCAATGGCGATGAAGTTATACTAGGGAAACGGTCAGACGCCGTGATGGTGGAGCGGAATAAATGGCATTACAGCATGAATGAAGCATTTAATGCAAGAGATAAAGATGAATATGGCCATCCCTCGTTTCATGCCTGTGTATACCGTGGTCTGGAAGAAGAATTAGGTATTGGAGAACGATATCAGAAAAATATCAAAAAACTGGAATTCTTTGATTTAGTCCTGCTGACAAACAGATTGGAATCAGGCATTACTTCCTATGTAAGATTACAGCTGGATGAAAACCTGTCATTCGATGAATTAATGGGCCTATATCGGATTGCCCAGGATAGTGCATTGGAAACTGTTGCGCTGGAAGTGCTCCCCGTCAGGAAGATTGATCAATTCATCCAGCAGCATTCCACCGATATCAGTGATGGCTGCCGCCATGCATTGCGTGCCCTACATGCCCGCTATAAAGCAGGCTATCTGCGGGATGAAGAGTAAAGCACCCGATTAGATTTAAAGCGTTGTTGATGACACGGTATTCCATCCGCCGGCTCAAAACTATCGTGACAACAAAAAACATCAAGCACACATATAGCTATCATCAGCAGCAGCTTGTGATGATCCTTGCTTGGTTCACGCCCTGGTTAAGATCTCCATCATCCCGGTATGTTTCCCGGTTAATGGCTGTTTGTGCTTTGCGGGCAGGTTCATGCTGCAGCATTGCAGGTCTATATATAGCCGTTTCCGTTACTTGTACAATAATATCATTGGGCTGTTGAATAACAGATATACTAAAGCCGCCATATTATAGCGTAATGATCCCTTAAACCTGGGGAGTATTATGGACAATAGCGGGCATAAAAGCGGCAACACATCCATTAGACAACATTTACCGGCAGACATAGCTACCTCCCCACGGAAGTGCTATTTCCCTTGGTATAATACAACATAGATGACAAAGCATTCATGCATACCTGATTTTGGTTTAGTATTGGATTAGTCTGTTACGGACTAAAACAGCTATCATGAAACGAAAAATCCTCATTACAGAAAACAATGCCGACAGTAAGTTTTTACTCTTCTCTTTACTGAAAGGGCTATACGACATATCTTTTGAAAACGATGTGGGTTATTTATTAACAGGAAATTTTGAAAAACCGGACCTGTTTATTCTGAATAGTTATGTTTCCGAAAGTAGCATCTTAGCCGTGTGCAAACAACTAAAAGCAAATGCCCGGCTAAAAGATGTACCGATACTCATCATATCCGGATCCGCGGATATAGAACATATGATGAAAGCGTGTCCGGGAGACGATTTCATCAGAAAACCTTTTGGTAAATCAACCTTACTCGCTAAAATAGCAACCGTTATTCAGCGAAAAGCGACTTCCTTAAATCCAGGTATCAACTCCACAGGTACCTGAATAACCATTTTATATTTACCGCTTATTCGTCTCAACAGCCCCACCTGCTATAGAAACAACCTTTAACCGGGAATTCATCACTGAATTTATCATCAAAAAAACAGCACACAACAACCGTAGATATACCTGCGGCGGGTACTTACAACCTGTTCTATCAGTCGGGCTGTTATGACATAGCAGTGTTTACTAATAAACGGTAGTTGTTATACATACCTTCCTACATTCACTGCGTGCATATTGCATTATACGAGTGACTGCATTCCCGCTTCCTGACAGTTCAGCTGTCTTACTGCTTTACTTGTTCAATCCCAAAAAATTTAGTAATTTAAAGTATTGTTAACCCTAATTATTACCGATTTAATTCGCGTCCTATGCCTAGTCATTTCCCCACCCGGTCTAACCGGGCGCCTGCTCATCCTGTCACGGCGCAAAGAGCTGCCTTCTTTGAACCGAAAGATACCCGGCAGTTATCCGACAATACTTCCGAAAGTTTTTTCCAGCCCAAACCAGGTAAAACGATGCAAGCCAAATCATCGTCAGGAACAACTCCAACTGCTACTCCTGCCCCAGCCCGGCCTAACGGTACCGGCTTACCTGATCCGCTGAAATCCGGCATCGAAAATATGTCCGGATTAGCCATGGATGATGTACAGGTACATTACAATTCCGATAAGCCGGCACAACTACAGGCAAAGGCCTATGCACAAGGCAATGATATCCATATAGGTCCCGGCCAGGAGCAGCATTTACCGCATGAAGCCTGGCATGTTGTGCAACAGCAGCAAGGTCGTGTATCGCCGACCATTCAGGCGAAAGGCATTGCCATCAATGATCAGGAAGAGCTGGAAAAAGAGGCAGATACAAAAGGTGCAGCAGCAGCCGGCTACACCCGCCAGACAGACAACATCGCCGCCGCAGCGCCGCCTTCTCCTGTGATACAGCGGGTACCGTTAACCAAAGGAGAAGTCTTTGCCGACCAGGTAAAATGGGCCGTTATACAAGGAGCGGCTTCTTTGGTGGCAAAAGATGCGCAAGCTGATAAAAAATCGGGCAATGAAAAAGCAGAAAGCTTTGTGGAAGAACTGGAAGCGGCAAAGCTGATTGATCTGGAAACCATCAAAGTTGCCGTGAAAAAGAAAGGACAAGGCCCCTTATTTGACGATAAGAAAAATGCCCTGTTCAACCTCATTACCATAGACAAACTCATTGAGAAAGACTTATTAATGGATGCCGTTAATACTGTGGCTATTGTAAATGCCAAATGGGTTATCTACAAAACCGAAATAAAGGACAATAATAAAGTGCGTTCGCCCTATCATAAACAAAAAGGGTATGACTTCACAACAAAAATCGAATGGGAAGATGCGAATGACGATGAACAGGGAACCGGTGTCACAGCCAGTGTGCTGGCGCCGGATCACCCACTGGGTAGTGTTCCGGATGACACCCTGAAAACAAAGATTGCCAAACTGAGTAAAAAAGCCGGTGGCTATCCTTATATAGCCGGGCATTTACTAAACAATAATTTAGGGGGCCCTGGCAATGATGCCAGAAACCTGGCGGCGATACCGAAAGACGTAAACAGCAAATTATCTACCGCCATTGAACAGGAAGCCGTTGAAAGAGTCAATAAAAAAATGGAAGTCGTTTTTTACAAAGTTACCGTAGAGTATGACGAGGACGCAGATGCAAAAAATATTACTTATGCATCTGTCTTTCGCATTAAGCTAGGTACGTATAAAAAAGATACACCGGAAAAAAATATAGGCGAAGGAAAAAACGAACACCTGGAAAGGATCAAGGAATATAGCATCTATATCAATTCTCCCACCGATTACGATGAAGAGGAGGAAGGATATGACAGCGAGACCGACCGCGCCGTAAAAAATAAAACCAATACACCTTTACTACTTCCCTTTGATCCAATCAACAACATCGTTCTCAAGGACACGACACAAATGAAAATTGAATTTCTTGCTTTTGCCGTCAATGCTTTACAGATAAAAAAACTGAACACAAAAATTACCGGACTGGAAGCAGATAAGAAATCGCTGCTAAAACTGGAGGTAGAAGTAGCCCTGCTACAAAAGCAGATTAGCCTGGTCAATCAGGAATTACTGGCGGCGAAAGAACAAAATGTACATCTGCAGGATGAAATAAAAACACTGGCTGCACTACCAGCACAACTGGACAACTACGTGATGAAAAGCAGGGAACTGGTGGCAGTAATGGGGGCACAGGATGGCGCACTGGACGCCAGACAACGCAAGGAGAAAAAACCCGATTTAAAAGCTAAAGTCAAAATACGCCCCTCCATCCTCAGTGACCAGAAGTATAATGAAGCATACGAAAAAGCTTATAATGCAGAATCCAGCAGGGCTGCTCAGGATAATGTCCCGGATGAACGGGATCTGGAGATTGAACGGTTGCATAACATTATTGCGGAGAAAGACCAGATCATATTCAAGCTGAAAAGTATGATGCAGGTAAAGGAAATCAAAAAAGCTCCTGACCCCGGCCCGGATACCGACGAGAGTTCGTCTGATGAGGAAAAAGAAAAAAAGGTAAAAGATATTAAAGTGTCGGCCAAAGCACCTGTGCAACGGAATTTATCAGCGCCTGAGTTCCTGAAACAAGTCAAAGGAATCATCCAGACCAAACATGGTATCCAGCCTGATAAATCATGGACAGATCAATCCTCCGCCACCCGTTTAAATCTAACCAAGTATCAGTTTCTGGTACTCAAAATGTTTGCAGATCCTGCTTTCAAAGAATCTAACGAATTTACTTCCTATTTCACCAAGTCCAGGCAATACCAGCAATATCAGGTGCATAGTGTGAACAACGAAGTGTACAGAGGAATGATTGAAAAATATCTGCCGCAGTAATATATTACTCCCATAACAGCAACGTTCACAACACCGGTATATGCCGCTGTCATGAACGTTGCCGTATCATTACCCTGTAACGGTGCTATTATCTGTTTAATACTATTTTCCCGGAATAGCGCTTATTATCTTTAGTCCGGACCGTTATCACATAAGTACCCGCTGGTATCTCTTCCGGTAACTGCACCTGATTGGTGTTCAGTTTATTCCGGTATACTTCTTTCCCTTGTAAATTGGTGACCACTACCCTACTATCGCCCATTTCTATTTTGGTACTTATCTGAATAAGCCCTGTAGTAGGGTTTGGATAAAAGTCGAGCTGCTGACTGGTGGCAACAGAACCGTTTGCTGCTGAACGGGACTTTGTACCGGTAGCACTTACCCGCACAATCGCCTTTGTTCGTTGCAGGCTCACACATCCCCGACGCGCGAAAAAGGTAACATAGTAGGTAGTACTTCGCGCCGGACTGACTTTAAAGGTATTACCAATACTCAGCAGGTACCCACCTACCGGTTTATTATACCAGAAGGCATAATTTACACCCGATGGTATTACAGCCAGTGTAGCGGTATCTCCGGGCTTAATCACCACAGTATCTTTCACCAGTTTCGCTTTTATCGGTCGCGGTAATACCGTAATAGCGCCCGATGCCCGGGTACTCGTACAACCATTCACGGTAGCAGTGGCATAATAGGTAATATCTACCGGTAGTGTAGAACCATTTAGCTGTACCTTATAGGGATTGCCGGTAAATAATGCGGTGCCGCCTGCAGCATCTTTATACCATTTAAAAACAGCACCTGCCAGGTTGCTGCTACCCGTGAATATGGCGGTATCCCTGCCGCATATGGTAGCACTGCCCGGTGTTACCGTAGCTACCGGACGCGGCTTCACAGTAATCAATAAGGAAGAACGGCTACTGATACAGCCATTGTTTTCTGCCTGGGCATAATAAGTAGCTGTAGCAGCAGGTATTAATTTATAGGGGGTACCAATAAACAACAAAGTGCCGCCGGTAGCAGCATTATACCATTTGATGTTCGGGCCGGCCGCACTTAAAGAAACAGTATCTCCGGTACATATACTGGTACTGCTGGCAGTGATAGCCGGTGCAGCAGGTTTGGTATTCACACTAACGGTAACGGCCGTACGCGTACTGGTACATCCGGCTCTTGCAGCTGCCGCATAATAGGTAGTGGATACTACAGGTTTAACCGTAAAGGTGTTACCGGTATACAACGCGGTACCACCGGTAGCAGCCGCATACCAGTTGATGGTATTGCCTGCAGTAGTGGCCGCAGTCAGCGTAACACTGTCACCGCTGCAAATGGTAGCTGTTGCAGGCGTCACCACAGGCGCCGCCGGTATGGCCGACTGGTGATACGCATAATATAACCGGAAGCTCGCCAATAATCCTACCAGGTTACTGCTCAGACTTATCTTTACCCGGTCAAATGGTGCATCCGGTTTCAGTAATACTTCTGCCCGGGTGTTATTGTTCAGTAACCGCAATATATCCGCAGATACGACTTTTAAATCATTATTAGGGGTATTACCATTGTAGGTCTGTACACTCACCCCACCGAACAGGTTTAGCGACAACACGGTATTACTGCTGCCAATACCTATTATCAGTGAATCACAGCCGCCGCTGGCGCCAGCCGGGAAAATAAGGGTTTGGTCCACACTCACCCCCAGTAACCCCACATTAATTACAAAGGCGGAGTAGTCATCCAGGCTACTATTATCTACCGGGTTATTAGGATTCATCACGCTACATAAGACACAAATACCATTGACCTGATTCGTTTGACTGTTTGCATATATTTTTTGCCCGTTTACGGGCGACAAACAAAACAGCAGTCCCGGCAACACCAACAACCATAGTAGTATTGCACGCTTGAGGGCACACAAATATTTTTTCATAAAGAATAGTTTTACAATCAGCTGATCAATTGGGGTAGATCACAGCAGTGCAACGCCTGCGGTTGCACGGAAGAGTTAGGGAATAAAACAGTACAATGCCCAAAGATGATGGTCTTATTTTCTTTTGTTACTTAAAAACCAATTTTTACAAAGCAGGGAGGTGCTTTGGCCGTTACTTATATAAAATCCTGCATCAAAAAGGAACCTGTCCGCTTATCACAGCAGATCATAAGCGAAACATAATGGTATTACCACGGTCATATGTTGTCAGTTGCAGCAGCTACAACTGATCAATGATCATACTACCGAACCTCGGCGGTTACCTCTCAGCACACGACCTGTTATCGTTACCCGGGAAATACAGGTGTGCAGCCTGTTTATAATCCAACACATATCGGCTGCGTTTCATACCGGATCCCCGGTGGTCCCTGGGTGGGGGTGGTTACCACAGGAGAAGGAGTTGATGGAGCCGTTGGTGACGGAGTAGTAAGGGCCACTTCTTCCGACATCGGGCTTTCACTACAGATGCAGCTCGCTATCTGTCCGGGACACTGCTCACCAGGATTATCGCAGGACGTTCTGACGCATAGCAACTGGCTCGCATTTACACCATCTCCCGTAATCTTACGCAAAGCCTGGCGGTTGAACCGCTTAAAATCATTTGTCGGTTTTTCTTCCATATGCTTTTTTTAAAAAATGATATCAATTTTCTGCTATATCCTATACCGGCGCAAACAGATCAAACGGATAATCCATGCAAAGTATTCCTGACGCCCATCTATATTTCTTCCCCTATCATATCAGGGGTCATCATTCCTCAGGGGTGGTGATCCGAAAAAGACAAACGTTCCTGATAGCTATAATCCAACACATACCTGTTGCGTTGCACCCCGGGTCACTATCACTCCTGGAGTAGGTGTAGGTACCGCAGGAGAAACAGCAGGCGGCGGCGGCGGCGACGGGGTAGCACCTTCCAGTATCCGGCTTTCTCTGCAGATGCAGCTCACCACCTGTCCCGGGCACTGCTCCCCGGGATTATCACAGGACGTTCTGACGCATAACAACTGGCTGGCATTTATACCATCTCCGGTAATCTTACGCAAAGCCTGGCGGTTGAACCGCTTAAAATCATTCGTGGGATTTTCTTCCATGATGTTTATTTTTTCGATTGTACGATCAACTCACTATTGCTTGCGCTGCTAGCCGGTACCTGTCATTCATTCAAATTCTTTCCTGATAGCAATCTCTATTTATACTTCCATTATACATCGTGGATACCGATTATTGAGAATGCGGCAACTGCTCTGCCATATCCAGCAACAATTTCATATCACTGATACTATAGGTATTGGGTAAGGCATATCCATTGTAAAAAAAAGCCGGGGTACCATTTATACCGGTATTATTGACCCAGGCATACATCCGATCTACCTGCCATTGCTGTTGTAGCAACGATTCCTTCACCGGATAACCGGCAGCAAAGGCCGCGTAGTTTTTTTGCGGATGGCTATACCAGTCATGTAAAGCCTGTTTTACCAACGCTTCATTCCCGGAGGCTGCAATCGCCATGAAATGCATCACTGGATCCCGGCGAGGGTCTGTTTCATCGGTACCGGCGGTAAAAATAATCTGTACCTGTATGTTGTCATAAGTATCCAGCAACGCCTCCAGCACCGTATGGGCTGCTGAACAAGGATTACAGTAGGGATTACATACTTTAATAATTTTATGTACGGCTGCAGCCGGGCCGATGGTAATGCCCAATCCGGTGGCATCCTGCACCGGCGCAACATTATTCCGGTACAAGGCTGCTGCAAAAATATCACCATCCAGTTTAAACCGGTTCAGCATAAACCGGGTATGTATATATTTTTTCGGCAGCAAAAACAAAGGTTTCAGCAACAACCAGCCCGTCACAGGAAATAGGCCTATCATTATCCATATCCAGGTCACAGCATGCAGCAATCCGGTTTCATGATACAAACCACCTACGATAGCCGTACCTCCTTCCAGCAAAAAAATCGCCTGCACCATCAAACACAAACGGCACCATTGTTTTATCACCCGCCATTGATAATACACAGAAAATAAAATATAGGGCCATACGCCTATATTCACCCAAGCCAGTAATCCCGTTACAGCAGGGTTTAACAAACTCCCTGTGCACATCAGCCAGCCACCGGCAAAATACGCGAACCCCATTTCACTCCAGCTCAATCCGCCCCAAATCCTGGCCGCTTTGGTACGTAACACCGCCGCACAATTTACGTATCTGGTTACTTTGCAGACCTTCTGCAGTAATGGGTTAGCAGTATCTACCTCATGTACCAGCAATAACAGCGATACAATTAATCCCATTAGTTTTAAGGTGGCTAAAAAGAATGCGGCCAGTCTGCCTTCACCATCTGCCTGTAAAGCGTATAAACCGGTAACGAACCAGCAACCGATCAATAATAAACACAAACCTGCCGTAGCTATCGTTTTTGTTTTCTCTGCCAGCCGGGCGACCGCATAGTCCGGCTCACCGGATAAATGACTGGTGGTGGCCTGCATGATGGCGCCGGTCCAATTATGCATAAATACTTTTCTGGGAATAGTATGCAAGGTGTTGCCTTTCACTTTCATACAGGTGACGGTATCAGCACTCACCCTGGTAACCACCGTAAAGTATTCCCCACCCTGCTTTCGTATCTGCGCCAGAAAAGGCAACGCTATTAGGTCCAGTTTATCTGGCGGCACCTGCATACTTTCGTTTTTCACATTCAGTACCAGCAACAGGTCACGGATACTAAGCAGAGAAGGGTAATCCGGATGACTGATCAGTTGCTGTTTAACAGTAGTAACCGTTACCCGCACCTTTAATGACTGCAGCAACAGGCAGGCGGCATTTACACAGTTCTGACCCGTAAAACTCAATATTCTCCTATGAAAACTCATGGAAACAGCTTTTAGCGGATAGTAAACAATCATCTATGCAATAAATCTACAGGGCTAAATCAGACAACAAGTCATTCCTGATGCGACGGGCAAAGTAAATCCGGAAAAGATGGCTTAAAGATAGCTGCCTTAGCTGCAATGTTATAGCCTTCACAACATTTAACTTACGATCCGCGATATTATCCGCCGCTTACATTTGAAGTATTGATCGTTGTTATTATCCTGACTGCTGTCTTTTCATGGAATAGTTGTCAAACTACTTTATTCATTCCTAAATCCCCTTCTATATGACAGATGTAAATACGCAGCCCATTTTCATCATTTGCCATGCGAGATCCGGATCTACCCTGCTACGATACATTTTAGACACACATGAATGGGTGAGTTGTCAGCCGGAAACAGAGATCGGCAGACTGATAAAAGAATTATATGAAGTACATACCCGGCTGGCACGCGGCCTTACCTCACTGCAACACATACCTGCCGTTGTCGCCAAAAGCATACGGGAATTACGGGAGTCTTATCTGCGCCCTCCCAAAATCATCTGGTGCGATAAATCCATCAGTAACCTTACTTTCCTGGACCTGCTGCAAAAAAGCTTTCCTGATGCCCGATACATTTATCTCTACCGGGATTGTCTGGATTTTATACATTCCGCATTCGAGATTTTCAACAGTAACAATGCAGGTTCGCTATTTAAAAAAGAAATTCATTCCTCCGGAGAAGCAGGAAGCATAAATGCATTGGCCGATTTATGGTGCAGGAATGTGGAAAGAATGATGAAATTCGAAAGCGATCCTGCTTTTCATGCGATCAGGGTTACCCATGAATCCATTGTACGACAGCCAGCAGCCACCATTCAACGACTGTTTGATTTTTTACAGCTACCGGTAAGAAATGATTTTATAGAAAATATTTTCAAAATCAATCATCAGCGCGGCCACGGAGACCCTAAAATCATCTGGACAAACAACATTGAGTTAAATACAGTAGGTAAAGGCTACAGAATTCCGATACACCGGCTGCATACCGACAAAATAGCCGCCATCAATCAATTACAGGCGGCATTGGGATTCAGACCAATTGACCTTACTGTTAATACAGCGGTGCCGGCGCATCACCGGATTGGCAGTAACCATCCGGCCATCAGGCAATATACTGCCGGACTGCTGGCAAACATCGTACAGGAATTCCGGGAAATACTGGCGGAACAATCTGATCAATATCCCGATGCGCCGCCCTGCATCCTCCATATCAGAGATGCGAACGAGGCGAGATATGAACTCAGCTTCCATCCGCCCTATGTTACCAACAGTACGCCTGCTTCTCACATCCGGGATATTATCAGCATCGACTTCCATGCGCTGCTGGCGTTGCTGGATAACAGAACCGACTTCACCTCCCTGCAGATGAAATGGGAAGTCTTCACAGAAGGATCCGCGAAAGTGCTGGGACCTTATCTTACTCTTTTTCTTTGATCAGCTATTCAATTGATGTCTATGAAAAATGAAATCGTCCTATGGCTGGTAGGCATACCTTCTTCCGGTAAAACAACGATCGCCCACTATTTAAAAGCGCAGTTCTCTCTCCTTCATTATTACTGTGTTATTTTAGATGGTGATGATATCCGATGCAGTGTAAACAGGGATCTTGGATTTTCACCCGAAGACAGAAGCGAGAATATCCGCCGGGCCGCAGCCATCGCCAAAATCATTTCGTCCGCAGGGGTATTAACCATCTGTTCATTTATTTCGCCACTCCGGGAAATGCGGCAAATAGCCAGGAGTATTATCGGAGATAAATTATTTATTGAAATACATGTTAATTGCGCACTTGCGGTTTGTATCAACAGAGATGTAAAAGGACTTTATCAAAAAGCAATAGCAGGAGAAATCGATAACCTCACCGGTTACAATGCCGATTTTGAAACCCCCTTATATCCTTTTTTAGTAGTTAATACCGATGCAGAAACCGTGGAGGAAAGCGGTAATAAAATACTCCAGGCGTTAAGCCACATCATTCAAAACAGGCCTGTATCTCCCAAAGATTTTTAATCAGGGTTTAATCCATATGTTACAGGCGTATTTAGTACCGCTGACAACCGGTAGCCCGGCATGCACGGAACCAGGGATGGATTGCAGCTGCTCATCTATATTAGTAAACATCAAAGCGGTGGATTTCACCGGTTGCACGGTAAAATCAATCTCCGGAAAATAAGTTTCCCCACCCGTAAAATCATCATTCAGATAAACCAGCAAAGTATGTTTACGGGGAGAAGCAGGACCATTATCATAATGTGGTTTGAATTCCTGATATGGTTGATAACGTACACACTGTAACCCTTCCAGCCTGTTGCTATCAATCTGCAAGCAGGTCGTTATTTTATCATACAGTTTTTTTAAAACAGGATCATCTTCAGCGCCAAGGTAAGCATTGTAACTGCTGCGCAGATAGGATTTAATTATGGATGTTCCTTCCTGCAATACCTTGCTTTTATCAAACAACTGCTGCTGCTCACAATACCAGATCACATACTCACATTCTTCATCCGTAAAAAAATGGGGTATCGTTCGAATCGTAGCACGATATGCTACCGCTTTGGCCTGTTCTGCTGCGCTGATGGCCACATAATCCGGTTCTCCGCCCTCGTCGTTGTCATCCAATATAATTAAATAGCCCGACCAGTTACGATAAAACTCCTCCATGCTGCAGTAATAGGTAATACCATGTTTTAAATAGGAGATACTCCTCTCTTCCTTACCGGTGATCAGTGTTCTACCGGACAGCTCATTTGTTTCCGCTTCCGGCAAGACATGATGTAAGGAAATAAAAGGTGGGCATAGTTCGTGAAATATCGCTTCGCCCTCCACCACATGCAATGATATGTGCCACTGTTGCAATATCTCTTCGATATCTTTAATCATCAATTCAGGATAGGCAGGACAAGCCACTATTGCCGCCCGGATACTGGTTTTCGTCACCCGGACGCCCAACGCCTGGATATATGCAATCAGTATATTCGCATTATTGTCAAGCACAACGTTTACATCCTTATGCATAGGATTGATCATTTAACAGGTACTTTCCTTACAAGTAAAAATATCCTGTAAAATTAAGGCCATTCCCTGCAACGGGTTGCGGTTGGTGTAATGTGCAAAAAATACTATTTTGTTCTTACGTACCTTTAATAACATTCCCTTGCGTTACACTTCCCTCATCCGGCTCACAGGCCTTTGCCTGCTAAGTTTCCTGCAACAGGGCCTTCACCCGCTCCTGGCACAATCATGCCCCTTCCATCCCGATCATGACTACCCTGTCGCCGCGCTGCAGACAGATCTGCTATTCCTGCAAAACAAACTCACCAAAGTACACCCGGCTTTGTACCGGTATACCTCCCGACATGCGCTAGATCATTTCTTCGACAGCCTTTCCCACAGCCTGACACATCCCATGACAGCGCAGGCTTATCTGAGCCGCCTAAGTCTCCTGCACGCGAAAATCAAAGATGGTCATACCATGCTGTTACCTGGTACCGCAGCAACTACCTGGAACCAACAATACGGAAAGTACTTTCCTTTTGCCGTCCGTTATCTTGCCGGGAAATTGTACATCACGGAAAACTACAGCCGCAACAGCACTATCACCCCTGGCACGGAAATACTAAGTATTGACAACATCCCTGTCGCTACGATCATGCAGACATTATTCGCCCGGCAAATCAGAGACGGGTATAACGAAACTTATCCTGCCTGGATACTGCATCATTATTTCGCCGCCTACTATCGGTTTACTTTCGGGCAAACCCCTCTCTTTCAAATAACGCTTAAAAGTTCTGCCGGTGTGGAGGCGACCCAACAAATAGCCGCACTGACCAAAGACAGTATCGCTGCTTTCCGGCAACTACGCTACGACACCACTACCCCGCCTGGTATTGATTTACGTATCCTACCGGAGCAGCAGGCAGCTATCCTGGGCATTAAAAGCTTCGATCCTGCGCTATTGCACTCCACGTATGGGCAGCCCTACTACCGGACCATAGACAGTCTCTTTCTGCGGTTAAAACAGCAGCAAACGACACACCTCATCCTGGATCTACGCGACAACCAGGGCGGCGATTTTGCGCCGGCCCGTTACCTCCTTTCTTATTTATTGCTGCATCCGGCCCGCTTTTTATGGGGAGGAAAAGAAACACGGATGATAACACCGCGGGGCCATCATTTTACCGGAAAGCTGTTCGTTTTAATAAACGGCGGGAGTTTTTCCGCCACTGCCATCACAGTGGCGACATTAGAACGGGAACAACGGGGTATTTTTATCGGAACAGAAACAGGTGGCGGCAAATATGTGATCAGCGGAGATCCCATCATGGCAACATTACCACATACCGGTATCCATGTTTTGATCTCCACCAAAAATTTCCGCATCACACCAGGCGCCAATAATGGCCAGGGCGTATTGCCTACTTATCCGGTGGAACTAACTACTGCAGATATCCTGACAAACAACGACCCCATACTGCAAAAGGCCCTTCAACTCATTACCAGGCCATAAGAGTTACTTTGCCTGCGCGGCAAAACCATTCCGCCTATCGTCAGCGGCTTAAAATGGGCGGTACATTGCCTACCCAGGCCTGTAAGCTGACAACCAGACCGTGTCAATCAGCAGTCAGGTCAGGTAAGCGGGCAATCCTATATTGTAAACTGACAGCCAGGCAGTGTAAGGAAGCAATCAAGCCTTGTAAACTGACAATCAAGGCATGTCAGCAACACTTTCAGCGTTGTAAGCACACAGATAACCTTGGTCATTTCTCTTTTCTATGCAACAACGCATGATAATCCTTTGGATAGATGGGTCTGAAAATCCGCCATGGTGTTCCATTTACCTTTCGTGACACCCCCATATCACGCATGAGCTGATCCAGGTGCGTAATATTGAGCGGCGCAATACAGGTACCATCCTGCGTAGAGGTAACATGGCTCCTGTTTTTTTGCCAGGTGACCATGCGCTCCGTTTCTTTTTGTATGTCGGCTACAGGTGGTAAGATCAGCGTTCCCTGTATGTAGCGGGCTATCCAGTTGGCAGCCAGTTCCGACGTGAGGGGTGTAAAGTAGCTGGTATTAAATCCAACAAAAGCCAGTTGAGGAATGTCGGGGTGCAGGATATTCCGGTACAGATGATATATTTTTTCTTCTCCCCATAGCAACTGCTGGTATTTCGCTTCCAGGAAAGGCAACTGCCTGTGAAAACCCGTACCGAATATCACGATATCCGGTGTAATACTGGTTCCATTTTGCAAGCATACAGTCCTTCCTTCAAAGCGGGCTATTTCTGTGTGTATACCGGTAATCTGCCCATTCCGGACCTTAGCATAAAAATCAGGCGGCGCTATTCCCAACGAACAGTTCTGCTGTTCTTCGATAGGATCCGCCGGTATCATATTACAGCCTTTCAGGTTGAATTGTGTTTTCAGTACCCACTCTATCAACCGCCACTGGCACCAGGCAAATGGTTTTTTAATCGTGGCTGCCAGTTGTCGCAGTCCTTTACTATAAGGCCTGTCCACAAAAACTTCCCCAAACCGCGAAAGAAAAAGATATTTCAGATTGAACTTACCAAACAAAAAAAGCGGCATCGCCCAACGGACTTGCCGGTATATCAACGTACAGTCTTTTGCGACGTCGGCGGCGAGGGTGGCAATGTCCATGGCTGATTTGGCAAACCCCACTACGGCGACCGACTTGTGCTCCAGCATAGCAGCTGTATTTATTTCAGTGGAATGCCGGATCTGCCCACCCTGATCAATAAAAGACTGCATACCGGGAAATACGGGTATATGCGGCGCATGAAAAGCCCCGGTACAGATGATCAGAAAATCGAAATGCAAGGTGGTATCGGTCTGATTGCCGGCATCATGCACATCAGCCTGCCAGGTATTTGCCGTATATCGGGTAGCCATTACCGTGGTATTAAAACGAATATGCGGGCGTAATTGAAAATGGTCGGCATAAGCGGTGACATAGGAAAAAATCTGTTCTCCGGAAGGCCAGTCCGGATAATCGTCCGGCATCGGAAAATCAGAAAAGGCATATTGATTACCCGGCGTTTGAGTAGATACACTAAAATAACGGCGGTCCGGTTGCCATACTCCACCGATATCAGCGGCTTTTTCCAACAGGGTAACGCGATAATGATACTGTAAACATACCTTGGCGGTTACCAGCCCACTGATACCTGCGCCAACGATTCCAACGTGTAACATGCTTTAATGGTTTGTAGTAAGGGATGATTAAATGAGTTGCTCAACTACGATCCGGTCGACTGGTATCTTTGTTGCTTTATGCTCCGGGAGCCAGGAGCGTTTTGTATCCATCATTATAAAATTACACCTACTCACAGCAATGTACAGGCTGCAAGGATTCTCAACAACAGTATGCTGCTATAGGAGTGCATGTCAGCGCAATTTTCAATCACTGACAACAGCGACTAGTCCATTTTAGCACAACCAGCTAAATCCCACTGCTGCTGCATTACGGGTTACTGCCACACGGATACAAGTGGTATGTGGTAATTTAATTGCTGTTAACCATTCAGCCACATGCTCATCTATTAAAACAGTCAGACGGTTTTCCACATACCAGTACCCTATTCGGAAATCCCGGTCTCTACTGTAATGGGCAGGATATTCAATGCTATCAAAACGCTATCAGATTATTGCGCCCGAACGTAAACCTTACTACATGTCAACACCAAGATCAGTTTTCACCGGTACCGGAAGTTTTATTCCGGAAGAAATTATTGACAACAGTTATTTTCTGCAGCATGATTTTAAAAAACCGGATGGCAGCGCCTATCCCCATAACAATGCCGATCTTGTAGAAAAATTCAGGGATACCACCGGAATTGAAAGCCGCAGGTATGCGTTATCGCGGCAACGGGCATCCGACCTCGCAGCATTGGCCGCGCAGGAGGCGCTGGAAAACAGCCATACAGACCCGGAAACGCTGGACTACATTATTGTAGCACATAACTTCGGAGATATACACCATGGCAGCCATTATACGGATATACTACCCAGCCTGGCTACCCGGGTGAAAGCTGCCTTAAAAATCCATCATCCGGAATGCGTAGCCTATGATATCTTGTTTGGCTGTCCCGGTTGGATAGAAGGGCTTATACAAGCCAATAGTTATATTCAAACCGGTCGGGCTACACGGTGCCTCATCATTGGCGCCGAAACACTCTCCCGCGTAGCCGATCCCTTTGACCGCGATCAGCTCTTATATGCCGATGGCGCCGGCGCCGTAGTGCTGGAAGCACGTGCCAATACGCCGGCAGGTATCCTGACACATAAAACCCGCACCTATGCACTGGAACCCGCCAATATATTCTGCATGGATACCTCCTTTGATCCGGACACGGCGCAGCAGGGCAGTTTGTACTTTAAAATGCAAGGCCGGAAAGTATTTGAACTGGTACTTACACATGTACCTGCTCTGGTGAAAGATACCCTCGATCAGGCAAGACTGCACATCCTGGACATTACCAAGATACTGATACACCAGGCCAACGAAAAGATGAGCCTTGCTGTATTACAACGCATCTATCATTTATACGGCATCAAAAACATTCCGTCCCACATCATGCCCCTGACTACTTCATGGCTGGGAAACAGCTCGGTAGCCACAGTACCTACGCTCCTCGATCTGCTGCTAAAAAAACAACTACCTCAACAGGAAATCCTGCCAGGTGACAAAGTCATGCTGGTTTCCATGGGGGCAGGTATCAATATCAATGCAATGATTTACCAGTTTTAACAGCACGATTACAGGTAATAAAATCATAGCCGGCGGGTTGGTTTATCCGCCGTGACGGCCACCACTACTGATGCTACGGGCAGGGGGCGCCTTTCTGCGGTTTCCGTACTTCTGAGCCCGCCAGGTAGTATTTACAGCCTGCAATATTCTTTCCCCGTTAACATTTTATTGCTGAAAAAAACATTAATTTCCATTAAAGTAACAATACCTTTTGACAGATACCCGGATGTAGATAACGACGAATCTCCGCAGCGACGACAGGCATACCCTCAGCTAATCATGTAATCCCTCATATTAAACCGGATAACGAGATGCATATTCCAATATTTCGTATAGTTAGCGCGCAAACATATTAATTACCCCCTTTTTATTGCATGTACCAGCTGCCTGTATACAGGTTCAGCCCCAGTAACCACATCCTTTTAACTCACTTAACCATTATTGTAATTATGGAAACTATTCTGTTAACCGGCAGCACCGGCATCCTTGGAAGAGAAATACTATACCAGTTATTAAAGGAAATGATGAGTGGTAAAGCCATGCATTTACTTCTGCCTGTCAGAAGCCTTCCTGATAAAAGTGCATTGGATAGATTATTGGAGGTGCTGAATGCTCCGGATAAGCCGCATTATCTGTCTGCCTACCCGAGTGAACAATTCCTGACTGGCATTGAAGTGATCGACACGGATCTTGCCGTCCATGATCCCCATGCTATCAGTCAGATAAAAAAGTATAAAAACATTTACCTGATCCACAACGCCTCCAATACCAATCTGTACTACGATAATAAAGCATTGCTGGAGGTATATGAAAATAATTACCTGGCCACCCTCCGCCTGCTGGAACAGTTAACCGGTCATATCCGGAAATTTATCTTTATCAGCACTGCCTATTGTACCGGCTTACTGAAAGGCCTGGTAAAAAATGAATACCATGATTTTGACGAAGCTGGCCGGCTGTATCCTATGGGGTTGCACAAACAACAACGCAACCATTATGAATACTACAAACTGCTGACAGAACATGAAATCATTCACTATTGCAATAAAAAAGGCATCTCCTGGCAGATTCTCCGCCCGTCCATGATTGGCGGTCGCCTGCTGGATGCACCGCTGTATCGTATCGCCAGGTATAATGTATTTTATCTGATGGGCATCTGCCTGTATAAATGGCGAATGGAAAGCCCGGACCAGACCTCTCCGCATATCCGGATCTTCGCCAATCCCGACATGCCACTCAACATAGTTCCCGTGGATTATTTAGCGGCAGCAATTGTCCATCTTCGTACAGACGACGACGTTACCGAAGCGAATACCGTCAGTTCCAAAGGTATACCTCTCCACTATGGGTTATCTGTATTAATACACCCATGGGATATTTCCTTCGACATAACAAGAGAAATACCCACAGATCCCAATCATCTGGAAACTTTCTTTTATTCAAAAATCGGGGCCTGGATGGCAGAATATTTACAGTTACCCGTTCATGAATTTGATACCAGCCTACTGCGGCAAAAAATTGCGCATATACCTGAACCAGATATGATTGCATCTTTCGCTGCATTATACGACTATGCGGTCAAGAGTGAATTCGGCCGGGTAAAAAATCCTGTTTAAAGCAGCCAGTGCTTCAAACAGGATTTATGCACGGCAATAATCAATATAAAAAGATATCCATTGTAGTTTTATCATGGATATACCTGTCAACGCTACCTACTCCGGCAACTCTCCGGCTACAGGATTATGGCATCCAGCGGCAACAGGAAAGTATCATAACCTTTACCAACCACCTGACCACAGCTTATCTTCTCAGACAGTGACATGGTGTAACCGCATCCAAGATCGGATCATTGAATATATTACTGCAGCAAAGCAGCCTAATTTTAACCCGACAAGCATATCTGCCCAACCACAGCAGGATCTTATATCATACTTAACGATTGCTGTACCCTGACAGGTGCTGCCATCCATTGCTCCAGCATATTCCTGTAACGCCATCACTTATATAATAACAGGTATTTCCGATTCGTATGCCAACATATTAAAAACTGCAGTTGTATCAGATATACCTATCCTCCTGTTTTCATAGTTATCCGTTTCATTGTATTCGCTCATACTTACCCATTTTTTAAATTATGGAGACAACTCTTTTAACCGGCAGTACCGGCATTCCTGGAAGAGAAATATGGTATCAGTTATTAAAGGAAAAAATGAATGATAAAAAAGACCCAAATACATTGTTCTCCCTCAACAGTATGCCCGGAACGAGTTCCCTTAAAAAAGATCATCTCTATTTTGACCAGCATACGCTGAAAACAAGCTATTGCCTCCAGACCAACAGGAAAAAATACGTCTGAACAACTGTTACAAGCGGTTATACTGTTTATACTTACTGCATTTTTTCACTTAAAACAATACAATATGATTCCTACAAAAGGGTATGCTGCCCATGATGCCAACCTGCCACTATCGCCTTTTGAATTTGAAAGGAAACCCGTAGGTGATAACGACATCCTGATAGCCATATTATTCTGCGGTGTATGTCACACCGATATACATGTTGCCAGAAATGAATGGGGTAATGCTGTTTATCCGTTGGTACCCGGACATGAAATCATCGGCCGGGTGATCGCCGTTGGGAAAAACGTCCGTAAATTCAAACCGGATGACATTGCCGGCGCGGGGTACCTGTATGATTCCTGCAAAAGCTGCGACAGCTGTACTTCGGCAGAAGAGCAATATTGCACAAAGGGAATTACTGCCATTATGGGAGATGTGGAACGCGACAACAGCGCACCTACTTATGGCGGCTATTCTTCCCACCTGGTGATCAGTGAAGACTATGCCGTAAAAGTACCCGAAGCATTACCGCTGGCTGCAGCAGCCCCCTTGCTGTGTGCCGGCATTACCACCTATTCCCCGCTAAAATTTGTAAAAGCCGGACCAGGTCATAAGATTGGCGTGGCCGGACTGGGAGGGCTGGGCCACATGGCCGTAAAAATAGGTAAAGCACTGGGTGCAGAAATAACCGTTCTCAGTACCTCTCCCGGCAAAAGAGAAGATGCCCTGCAACTGGGCGCCCATGATTTCAGGTTAATATCCTCAAAAGAAGAGATAAAAAGCTTGCAGGGATATTTTCATTTTATTGTAGATACCATTGCTGCAGATCATGACTACAATCGCTATCTGCATATGCTGAAAAAAGATGGCGCATTGTTATTGGTGGCGCTGCCGGAAGCACCTGTAAAGTTTACCGCCGGTGCAGCCATATTTCAAAGACGCAGTATCATCGGATCGCTTATTGGCAGTATCAGGGAAACACAGGAAATGATGGACTTCTGTGCAGCACATCAGATTGTAGCAGATGTGGAAGTCATTCCGATCAGCCAGATCAATGAAGCCTTTGAGCGTATTATTAAAGGAGATGTCCACTACCGTTTTGTAATTGACATGTCTACTTTATAATAAGCCATGCATCCCTTTGGTCTCCTGCACCGTATTCACTTCTACCCGTACAGCAAGTATACTACCCCGTTATAATAGTACCTCCTCCTATCCATTACCTTTAAACAGGACCACTGCGATAGCAGACAGCTACCGCAGTGATCCTTTTCTCCGCCCGGCTATTTATCGCCAGCGGCGTAAAACATACCTGCTATTCCGGAAAAACATCCGCTTTCTCCGCCCAGGTGGAATCCGGATAAGTATCCCGTAGCCGGTTCCAATAGGGTATCAGTCTGTCTACATTCCGTTGATACGCCCAAAAAGCGGCCACTCCTTCCCAATACATGGCTTCCTGATCCAGTTCCGGATATGTTGCAGCATAAGGCAGCTCACCTAGCAGTTTTAAGGCTGCCGCATGTTTACCCTGCCGCATCTGCAAAGCGGCTGCACCAATAGACAGGTCTGTTATAAACCGGCGTGGCGATACATAACCAATGATGGTACGCAGGATTGTGCCGTCCGGCGCATACACAAACAGAGAAGGCGCCCATAATACGGCATGGGTCATATACTGTTTCACGAACTCACGGCTCACTGTATCTATGTGACATTTCACCACTACATAATGTTCCTGCAGATAAGCCTGTACCTCCGCATCTTCATAGGTAACCGCCTTCATCTTAGCGCACCCTTTGCAATTGGAGGCCCAGTAATCAATCAACACGGGCTTCCGGGTAGATTTTGCCAACGCCATCGCTTCGGCGATCTCCGTAGAGGAGAAAAATTGAATAGCTACGTCCATTGTTTTTTTTATCAAAGGTAACCGCTGGCACATCATGAGAAAAATGAATAGTTTTCGTACTTTTAATTAAAAAAACTAATGATAACCAGTAATGACCTGCTGTTAGTACAACGCATTGTGGAACAGGGTAGTCTTACGAAGGCAGCAGAAAGCCTGTTCCTCACCCAATCGGCACTCAGTCACCAGCTGAAAGACCTGGAATACAGAACAGGACTGCAGATCTTCGACCGCGTCCATAAAAAACTGTTACTGACCCACACCGGCCAGCGCATGATGGAAAGCGCCGGCAGCATCCTGCCACAACTATCCCGACTCAACGAAGATATCGCCGCGTATAAAAAAGGGAAAGTACAAACCTTACGGATCGCCACGGAGTGTTATACCTGCTATCACTGGCTGCCGGAAATCATCACCCGGTTAAAATCCAATCTGCCTGCCGTGGAAATATCCATTGTAGCCGGCGCCACACAACGGCCACTGGAAGCCTTGCTGAATGGCGAACTGGATCTGGCGGTTGTGTCAGACAGTCCGAATCATCCGGCTATACATACCAGTCAGCTATTTACAGATAACCTGGTAGCAGTACTCCCCCATCAGCATCCATTCACCCGTACTAAAACAGCGCTTACCGCAGCAGATTTTGCCACTGAAAACCTGTTGTCATATGATGTATATGGCGGCTCCCATCATTTTGCGCAGGAATTTTTCCGGGAAACAACCCCTGCAACCACTACCCGTATTCAATTAACAGAAGCCATTGTGGAGATGATACACGCCGGTATGGGTGTTGGGATCTTTGCTAACTGGGTCATTGCGCCCTATCTGAAAAATAAGGATATTGTTACCCTGCCACTCAAATCGCCGCTGAGGAAAAGAGTCTGGCGGGCTGCTTACCTGAGCAAAAAAAATCCGGTCATCCCGCCTTTTATATCCGCTGTAAAGGAATACTTCCGGTAGTTACTAATAAGCCGCTTCTATTTGCCGGCGGATGGCTGCTTTTACAGTATCTGGTGCAAAGGCGTGATCAATCGCAGCCAGGTTACATTGTTTAAAGTGATGCCGGTTCCATTGAAAGGTTTGCTCCAGCAAACGATATTCCGCCGTCAGCGTGGTATCTGAGATCGTACGTGCATCGGTGTTGATACTCATGGATATGCCGGCCTTAAAAATCCGGTCTGCCGCATGTTGGGCCATGTTATCAAAAACAGCCGTCTGAATATTGCTGGTAGGACATACTTCCAAATGAATGCCGTGCGTTTTCAGCCACAACAACAGGGCAGGATCTTCTATACACCTTACTCCATGTCCGATGCGGCGCGGCCGGAATTTATCCAGCGTTTCCCGGATACTGCCGGCGCCACAGGCTTCGCCTGCATGGGCGGTACAGGGAATATGATGCTGCGCAGCATAGGCAAATGCTGCCACATGATTATCTACCGGAAAGCCGGCTTCATCAGCAGCAATATCAAATCCCACCACATAGGTGCCTTTAAATGCCTCTACCAGCTGCACCGTTTCCATACTCTGGGCGGCGGAATAATGCCGGAGGGTACATAAAATAATGCGTGCTTCCACGCCGTAGTCACAGATTCCTGCCGCAGTGGCTTCATTTACAGCGGCCACCACTTCTGCCGGCGTTAAGCCCTGCCGGGTATGTTGTAAGGGGGCAAACCTGATTTCCGCATACACGACATGATCGGCTTTCAGCTGCCGGAATAAATCCGCGGTGACCAGTTGCAGCTGCTCTTTGGTTTGCATCAGCTCAAATCCTTTCACGGCCCGTGTAATATAATCCGCCAGGTCCGTGCATCTGGCGGGTGCTATAAAGGAATCCTGGTAGGCTTCCCAGGTGACAGATGGGTCTATACGCTTCACTACTTCATAACTGAGTGAGCAGTCCAGGTGCAGGTGTAATTCAACTTTCGGTTGTGTTTTGTAGTCCATATCTTTTTTCTTTCCGCAAAGGATAAAATGTGCTGTCACCCATCCGTTTACGGGCGGGTGAATTAACAGATCCTGATTACCTTTGTATACAGGAAAAACAAAGTACCATCAAATATTTAATGATTAAAAGGACATATGTCCCGGTCAGCAAGTTATGTTACGTACCAACGACGCATTTTTAACATTCACCGAAGCGCTTTACCAGCAGCAGGCAAGCAAGGAAAACATCGTACGCAAAAACTTCCCGGCAGGCAGTCTGTTATTCCGGCAGGGAACAAGCAGCACTAAAGTACTGATCATCGCATCCGGTATCACCAAATGTTTTATCAGTGAAGAAAACGATAAAGATTTTATCGTTGAATTTTTGGGGAAAGGAGAAATAGCCGGGGAAATTGAAGCCATCCGGTCTATTAAATGCCTGTGTAACATTACCGCTTTAACAACCGTAACCGCCTATGTTATTCCCATTCCGTTTTTTAAGGAGCTCCTGGCCAAACATCCGCCTTTCCAGCAATTACTCCTGGAAGAACTGGCCGAACGTATTATCAACACCAGTACCCGGGCAGCTACCCAGCAACTGTATACAGTAGAATATGGTCTTACGCGGTTACTGGCTTTTCAGGAGAAACAACAACTGGCCGTTTCCAAGGAAGATATGGCCGCTTATCTGGGTATTGCCGTACGTAGCCTGAACAGGGTGTTAAAAGGGATGAATCGTCCGGAATAAGCTATATTCCGGCACAATACGGCTGCTTACCTTACGATGGTTGTTATGACGATGTTAATCTTTTTTTATTATCAGCCCCCTCACCTGCTTCCTGCACCTTTGACATAATTTAAGCTGCTATCAATAAAGCTGCATTATGTTAACAGTGGAAATAAAACAACATTCAATAGCTAATTATCAAAAAAACAGACGGGAGCAATATATTTCCATCAATGGTATTGATGACAAAAATGCGCACTATTCAGCCACCGTATTTCCCGCTGTGCACCTCTATGAACCTACCGCCATTGCAGCGTTACTGGATGCCTCCTTTACAGCCATCGCCCCTTTTTTGCATCGGGTGTCTATTCACAAAACGGTATCCTGGTGGGAAGACCAACTGGATATAGCCATCTACTGTAATACCACCTACGACGACGACGCACCGCAAATCCGTATCAACCTGAATATACAAAACTGGGAATATTGGAATAAGCCCTGGAGTATGCTGGATGTAGCGACCACTTTCAGTAACTGTATTACAGAAAACCACTACAACACCGTCGAATACTGGCAGGCAGATGAAGATTCCATGCTGAACGGATTCGGATTAACCTACCAGCCACCCAATCCGGATGTTGCCGTATACCCGGAAATAGACAAACTCCTTGCCCTACTGGAGAATATCATGGAGCAAACCAATTACTACTTACTGGCGGCTATCGATAACCATGCCCTGATCAGCTATTTCCGTTTCCCGGAAAATATCAAAACGGCCTGCAAACAATACCTGATTTATTTCTCCCGTTTCCTGACAGACATGGGCATCTCCGTACATACTGAAATAAAAGATGAAATCTATCAGACCCTGTTCAAGGTAATACCACAACAGGGAAACGACGACCTGGATAAAATAAAGGAAGCCCTGGATCTTTACCTCAGTCTGCCGGGCAACAGCAGCTTTCTGGCGCAGGCAGCCCATTACCACGATCCGGCAGTAAAAGATCTGGAAGACAATATCCGCTACCTACAACGGCAACTAACGGCTTCCGAATTTTTACTCCGGTTGCAGGAAGATAAAATTGAAATGCTGAATCTCCTCAACTATCAAAACAAATTATTACGGGAAATAGATCAGTATCCCCAGGATCGGGAAACCATGATGTGGCAAGCCGGCTTTCCTGGTAAAAAACAGGAAGGCAGCAGTCTCCATATTGATTTTGGCGGCGTACTGCGGCTATTGAAAAGAAAATTCAACCAATAACGCCCGATAGCTGCCCTACATAAAATGACCGGGGGGAAGCCAATACTTCCCCCCGGTTGTTTTTTCCCATCTGTTGGTGATGGCCGCTCTTATATCATCGATCATCCTTCCGCTGTTTCATCCCTTAATAATGCCGCTCTATTCTAAAAATCCATTCGATAAAAGTGGAACGGGCAGGCACACTCCTTTACCCGTTCCGATAAGCCCCCTCTTATTTTCGTATATAATATGCCGTTACCTCAATACGGTATAAACCGTTTTCCGTATTTCACCAATACTTCTTTCGCATGCGGCCGGATTGTGAGCACCAGCAGCACTACTATCAATCCCACACACATCATGCTGTAATAATCCATAGATGCCCGCAAAGCCACCTGCTCTGCCAGTACCCGGTTCACACTGCCGGCGGCAGCTGTTTTGGCTGCCTGCAGCTCCTGCCCGCTGATCAGTACCTGTTGCTGTACATCGGCAGCCCTTGCGGCTACTGCCGGGTCGATCACCGTAATACCAGTCCGGAACCGGTTGAAGTGCATACTTCTGTTGAACAGCTGAAAATAGTTGGCGATGGCAATGCCGGAACAGAAGCCCATAAAACGGGCGCTGATTCCCACAAAAGATACATTCATGGCCAGGTGCGCCGGCACTGCCGCCACCGTAAACAACACAATCGGTACGAACAGTATGCCGGTTCCCAGCCCTTGTATCAGCATCGGTAATAAAAAGTGATTGATTTCGCCGGTTTGAGCAAACAGGAAATAGAGCTGCACATGAAAAAACAACAAACACAAAAAACCGCCTGTCAGTATATACCGGGTAACTGTTCCCTGCAGCAGTAGCCGCGATGCGATCAGCATTCCCGCCACAATGCCCGCTATATTGACGATATACACCGGCATCAGGTGCACCGGGTCTACGCCCAATATCCCTTGCAGGTGTGCATATACAAAACCGGTAGTACCCTTGAAAATATAATACGCCATCAGCAGTAACAGTCCGTTCCTGAAATCTGCAAAGCGAAAAACCTGCAGGTTAATAAACGGCCGTTTCAAATACTGTTGCCGGATAATAAACAACACCGTAGCCACCACAATAACCAGACATAGTTGCCGGATCAGGGTACTATGCAGCCAGTTCAGCTGCTGTCCGTACACAAACACATAACCACTCATACATAACAACAGGGCATAAAATACAAAGCTGACCCAGTCTGTCTGATACAGCGGAAATTTCTTTTTAAACCGCACCTCATTCATGATCACCAACAGTAATATGGAACCGGGTATTTCCAGCAGTAGCAACACATAAAACAGGACGTTAAAATCAAAATAGTACAACAGCCAGCTGCAAAACACGGCACACGCAGGAATAGATACCTGCAGGGTGCCATAAAAAACCGTATAGCCGATGACGCGGGCCCGGGTAGATGCCAGGCGGGAGAAAATCAGGTGCAGACAAATACTGCAGAACGATGCACACGCCACGCCCTGCACAAACCGACATACAAAAAACAAGGGTATATTTCTGCTATGGGCACATAAAATAAAAGTGAGGGTATTCAATCCTACGCTGATCAGAAAATAATACCGGGGCCGCAGGTAACGTACCAGGCGGTCGTCCATAGGTAAAAAGGCTACCAGGGCAGCATACATTATAATAACGGAGTATTGCACATCAGCTGGTTCCATTCCATAATAACCGGCCGTTTCCGTAGCATTGCTGAAATACAGGGCAAACATCCCGAGCGGTGGCAACAAGACCAGGAGTATGGTTAGTCGGATCAGCCATTCAGGCACCCAGCTCCTGAAAACAGGTAAAGTAGTCTGACTCATGCGGATCATTTATTGATAGAAACATTGGCGTTCATACCCGCCAGTAAAACAGCCAGCTTATCATATCCGTCGGTAAGACGGATTTTTACCGGTACGCGCTGTATGATTTTTACAAAATTACCGGTGGAATTATCCGGTGGTACCAGAGAAAAGCGGGAGCCCGTAGCAGGAGAAATGGATTCAATTTCTCCGTTGAAATGCATGTCAGGAAAGGCATCCACCTGTATGATCGCTTTTTGTCCGGGGGCAAAGCCACTTACCTGCGTTTCCCGGAAGTTGGCAATGATCCATTTGCCGGCAGCTTCGTTAATGATGAAAGTCATGGTTTGTCCGGCCTGCACCAGTTGTCCTTCCTGTATATTCTTTCTGCCGATCCGGCCTTTGTAGGGCGCTGTCACCACGGTATAGCCCATATCCAGTGCATTCCGTTCGAGCAGGTATTCCTGCCGTTTGATATCTGCATCTACAGCTGCCCGCTGTACTTTCACATCATTCACTTTCGAGAGGGATGTTTTATGCGTATGGAGGACTGACTGGTATTCTGCCTCAGCAATATCCAGGGCAGCTTTTACATTATCAAACTGTTGCTGGGTAGTAGATTCCTCTTTCAACAGGTTCTGGTAACGGGTGTATTCCTGTTGCTGCCGGACCAGTTTTGCTTTGGCGGCATCGATTTGCGACTGACTGACCGCGGCGTTATTCAGCAACGTTGCTTCATTGGCGCCCAGAATAGCCAGCTGCGCACGGGCATGTTCCAGCGCCGCGCGGGAAGCATGCAGGGAGAGATCATATTCATTATTCTCAATCAGCAGCAGCGTATCTCCCGGATTCACCAGCTGGTTTTCCTGGAAGTATATTTTCTTGATATACCCACCTACTTTTACGTTTACCGGGTTTACATACGCCTCTACCTGTGCATCATTGGTTTGTTCATAACGCAGCATATCCCATATTACTTTTCCGCCCCATAGTGCCAGTCCGCACAACGCTGCAATCGCAACACCACGGGTAGTACCCAAAATCACTTTATCTGTCTTGTTTAAATTTTTATTATTCATCTTGATGACAATTAAATCTTTCCGGAAACTTTTAATAATTTATAGAATTCGATATGCGCATTCACATAGGCGGAGGTGAGATCAAATTTTGACTGCAGCAACGCCGTTTCACTGTCCAGCATATCCGTCAGCAGGGATTGCTGATTAAAGTAACTGTTCCGCAAAATCCGCAGGCTCTCTGTTGCCTGCACAATATGTTGTTTGGCCACGCCTATTTTTTCCAGGGCTTCTTTATAATGCAGATAAGCCGCCATTACTTCCTGTTTGATCACATCTGCCTGTTGTGCTTGTTGCAGGCGTTGTTTATCATAGGCGATCCCCGCAGCTTTTACCTGGTGTTTATTCAGGTACAGATTGGAAACCGGCATACTCACCTTTACGCCTGTTTGTCCCATGCCATACATGGCATCTGCATAGGGATAAGACCGGATTTGCGGATAGTTGTAACCGTAGTTGGCAAAAAGGCTGACATGCGGTAATATCGCCGCTTTCACCTGTTTTTTATGCAGCGCCGCCACATCGATGGCATTGGCCGCCAACTTCATTTCAAAAGAGTACTGCCAGGCAGCCGACAGATAGTCTTCATATAGGCGGGTATCCAACACCGGCATGTCCAGCTGCTGCGCATCCACAAACAATGCAGCACTGTCCGGACGCCCCATCAGGATATTGAGCTGCTGGCTGGCAATGATCCGGTTGTTCTTTACTTCCGACAACAATAGCTCCCGGCCGGACACCTTGATTTCTGCCCGCAATACATCACTTTTCAGTACCGTTCCGTTTTTATACAAACTGGATATCTCTTTCAGCAGCTTTTTGTCATATACAATTTCCTGTTCTATCAGTTGCTTAAACTGTTCATTGCGCAACAGTTCATAGAAGTATACCGCACATCGCAGCTTTACCTCCGTGAGGGTCAGTTGTTCCTGTTCCCTGGCGCCTTCCAGCTCCAGTTTCCGGATGGCGATGTCGCGCTTTACGGTACCACCGCTATACAGGTTGAGCGATGCTTGTCCTTCCAATGCGTACCCCTGGTGAATCACCGGCTGCTGCTGCGGGGCCGCAAAAATTCCTTTTGTATAGAGCGGTATATTGGATACGCGGGCATACATCCCGTTGACATTTACTACCGGCAATCGTTTGTTGATGGCATCTTTTATCCGTACTTCCTGTTCCTGTACCCCCAATGATTTTTCCTGTAACACTTTCGCATACTTCCCGGCTTCCTGCATCACCTGCTCCAGTGTATACCGGCTGTCCGGCGAGGACTGCTCCTGCGCACATACAGACACTGACAGGTAACACAACATGACGGAGCATGCCATTAATACCTTATACTTCATTACTTTTTTAGATTAGGATACAAAACTATAACCCGTTCATTTTGCCCGTTTGAAATAATAGGCCAATATTTTACTAATTTTGGCCAATATGGATTTGTTAGCAAAACTGGAAGCCGCAATAGATGCCAGCCCTTCCAGTATATATATCATGAAAGGCCAGCTGGAACATATGTTCCCGGAGCATCAGCATATTAAAGATCAGTTGCTGCTGGTATCGGGCGGGATGGCCTATCTGAAAACAAACAACAAGGAATACTTTATCCCCTCCGGGCATTATGTATGGATTCCCAAAGGCGTCATGCATAATGTAAAATTCAACTCGGCTGAACTGACGATACACAATATTTATTTTGTAGATGAACCCACGCATTATCAGCCCTTTTATAAAACCTTCGGCATCTTTCCTGTCAGCAGACTACTACATGAAATGATGGTATTTGCCGGCAAGTGGCAGGGCCCCTTTGATCCGGGCAGCTGGGAATTTGAGTTCCTGCTTACCTTAAAGCACCTGCTACCCAATGATGCCTGCAAACGTTTCAAACTGGAGTTACCAACGACAGCAGATGAAAGGCTCCTCGCCATTATTGCCTATATGGACCAACACCTCCACGAACAACTCACGTTGCCTAAAACCGCCCGGCACTTCGGTTTCAGCGTCAGGAACCTTACCCGGCTATTCCAGGAACAGCTGCATATTTCTTTTCTCCAATACCTGAAAATGCTGCGGGTGATCAAAGCCATGACGCTTTTACAAGACCCGCATCTCCCCATCAGCGAAATCGCCTACCTGGTAGGTTACTCCAGCTTAGCCGCTTTCAGCAACACTTTTCTGCAACTGCTCAATATGCGGCCCAGTGATTTCAGACAGCTTAAGTAAGCCGATTCCCATCAGCCGGCATTTCGTATACCCACCGGCGTAGTTATTCATTCCCTGCAAAAACAATATTATCTTTACCCTCAAAAAAATGACTGCTCCGCAACAGGCCTTACAACAATTGATCACTGCTTATAAACTGGACCATCTCACCGGTTATCTCCTGGAAAAATCACGCCCCGCTATACTGTTGTCCTATGATACCCCGGAAGATTACCAGACGCCCGGCAACAACAGGATGGCTGGCTACCCTGATCTGCCACCGGCATTTGAATGGCCGCTCACGCAGGAAGGTATTCCCATGACCTTCATTGCACAACTGGCCCTCCCGCTGGTAGCAGCAACCGATCCGTTGCAACTACTCCCTCCGGAAGGATATCTTTATTTCTTTATCGGTCATGATGAAACCGCCTTCAATATTGAACACCGCGTCATCTGGATACCAGGTCAGCCCGCGTTACAACCTACCCGGCCCCCTCAGCCCACCATACTGGAAGAAGAGGGCGAACAATCCTTTACCGGGTATAAACTCCGGATCAACGCCGCGCTGATGCCACCTAATTACAATTACGGCGACTACAACCTGTTATCAGACGACGACTTCGATATGTTGTCTGACCTGCAGGGCGCACTACGCCCCGATGCCGGCCAGATGTGGGGTTATCCGGAAGGACAACATGCCGATCATGCACTGGAAGCGGCCATGTACCTGGTAGTGAAGAAACGGTATGACTATTTCCCGGAAAAAGCGCGCGCCGCATTGCTCCTGCATTTCGGTCAGGATGCGGCCCTGGCAGAACAGGAAGTAAATAATATGCTGTTATTACTGGAGGTAGACAGCAGTGAGGAAACCGGCTTTCAATGGTGGGACTGCGGCTGTATTCATTTTTTCATCCGGAGAGAAGACCTGCTGCAACGTAATTTCAGCAACACCTACCTCTCGCTGTACAGTTCCTGATAACGAGGGCGGCACTGCCGGAATACACTAATTTTGTATTATTGCCCGTCATTTATTATATGCCTCCTGATGAACAAGGATACTTTAGTTTTTAACGCCTGCGACCAACAACGGGATGAAGCACACCTTTCCCTGCTTCGTTACTGTACCAAAACACCCGCGCCCAGAGCCAAAATAATGCTGCAACAAAACCTGTTCAGCTTTTTGCTCGCCGGCGAAAAAACGGTGCATTATGCCGGTACACAGGTCACCATAAAACCGCACCAGTTTGTGCTGTTAGCCGCCGGCAATTGCCTCATGAGTGAAAAAACCGTGGCCGGCAACACCGATTACCGTAGTATTCTTTTTTTCTTCGACAATATACTGTTAGCTGATTTTTTCAACCGGCATGCGGCACTGTTGCAAAGCGCAAGCAAACAAGTCGCCGGGCACCCCTTCCTGTTATTTGAAAAAGACGACTTCCTCGTTAACTTCACCGCGTCGCTTGACTGCATGCTTAGCGGAGGTAAACCGGTACATCACGACCTACAAAAAGTAAAACTGGAAGAACTGCTTTTATATATTGCCATACAATATCCCGGACAGATACAGCAGATCAGCCACCTGCGTACGGAAGCCAACGATGACCTCATCATTCGCCAGGCAGTAACCTCTCATATCAACAGCAATATCACAGTGGAAGAGTTGGCGTTCTTATGTAACATGAGTTTATCTTCCTTTAAACGCAGGTTCGCCCGTATTTATGGGAATAGTCCCAACAGGTGGCTATTGGAAAAAAGAATGGAAGGTGCGGCTAAAATGTTGCGCCAGGATAACCGCAAGGCCAGCGAAATCTATTATGAACTGGGTTATGAGAACCTGTCCAGTTTCATTCAATCCTTTAAACAGATTTATGGCATCACCCCTAAACAGTATCAATTATCAAATTGAACGTTTAGCCATACTTTCTGAACGGTTGCCTATTCTTTGCCGCCGGGCTTTGCTGCTACCTTTGATCTATCATTCAAACAAAAAAGAAAAAGATCATGGCAACAGCAATCAGCAACACATCAGACAGTCATCAAACCTTTACATTAAAAAGCAACACAATGGGCGGCCAGCTGCCCAACCAGCAATACGCCAACGGCATGGGGTTTAATGGCGAAAACCAATCACCCCAGCTATATTGGGAACATGCCCCAGAGGAAACACAGGGCTTTGCCGTTACCATGTATGACCTGGACGCGCCCACCGGCAGTGGCTTCTGGCACTGGGTTGTTTTCAATATTCCGTCACACGTTCACGAGCTGGTTGCCGGATCGGGCGATCCGGGTAAAGATCTGCTGCCGGAAGGCGCCATACAAAGCCATACAGATGCCGGCACTCCCGGTTATATTGGCGCGGCTCCCAATGCCGGACCTGCACACCGTTATCTGATCACGGTACATGCCCTCAGCAAAACCCTTGCATTGGACAAAAATGCTACCCCCGCTTTCGTTGGTTTTAACCTGCACTTTGCCACATTGGCTAAGGCATCACTGGTGGTTTATGCTCAGCAGTCATAAGCTCACTATCCATTGCGCTGACGTTTTCAACATCGGCGCAATGGATGATTGCGCCAACGCTTCTTCTAAAAAAAACCTGATGAACAAGTTACCCGACCGTACTCCCGATGCCACCAACGTATGTCAGGATCCGGAGTACATTCTGCATACGCTCGCCAAACCATACGAGGCCCTGGGCTTCACACATCATTTCTATCTGGAAAATGGATTATTGGTTTGTAGCGATGATCCTGTAATTTTAAACAAACCGGTGATCAGCATTCAGGGGCATCACTATCATCCGAAAGGACCAGGCCTGCCGCATGGTTTTTGTTTCTATGCACTTACTGTCATGGAGGCGGCTTTCTTTTTTAAAGGGATATTTTTATTACCACAAGGGGTTTTCACACGAACGGAAATCTCCGGGGATGTAGCCCATCAGTTACAGTTACATCATTGGTATCCACAGATATATAAATAAGGGGATGAACATCTCCATCCAGCCGGATAAAATATCCGGCTCTTTTACTGCTTATCAGTCGGGAACATCAGCTGCAGGTCCTCTATCTTCGCTCATGCCTATTATTTACAACTCCTTCCCTTCACGCCCTGTAAGGCGATTATTTGGCATCAACTATTTCACTATCAACCAGGGTGCTGATATTTCAAAAAATGGCTCGATTCCCTAAAATATCAGCACTTCAAATAACATCAGTCTTATTTCAAAGCACCATCTACACGACTTCCTTCATACTATGATTAGTAGGTACCCATGTTTCCTGAATTGCTTTTTCAACTTTTTCTACCGATTCAGACATTTTTAACATTGAAAACACCTTACTGATTTTAAGCTGTACGGCCGCGCGCGATTCTTTTACAAATTCAATCGGAATACCTTTTAATATCACCCATAACAAGTAAAAATTCATGGACATTCTCACCGTACCAGTATGAAGCATGGTATCTAACCGCCTGTTACTTACCGCTCCTGTCGTCTTGCCATTGGAACTGGCAATAAGTAGTTTAACCTTTTCGACAAAATCCAACTCAAAATCATTGAGCGCCAATAAAAATTCAGCTTTAGAGGTGAAGTCCTCCAATATCTGTGTAACAGAAGCTTTATTTTTAAGTTTGAGAACTATAGAGAACGGTGATCTTCTCAAAGACAATACGTTTTTCAAACTTTCCATACCGGCACTCTCCTTTAACATAAAATGTAGATAACACAGACATGTGACAAGCTCTTCATTGAGCATTCTTTTATCATCTTTTCTTAAATATAACCAACTATTTCTTTGGCAAACACCCTTGACGGAACTAATAATTTCATTATCCACATAAGCATTCCAGAATTCAAAAGTGTGCTCTTTTATAGGAAACGGTTTATGATTAAGCCTTTTGAACAATTCTTCCGGAACAAACCCTTTATTATTTTCCTCCTTCATCTCTATAATTTCCAAATCATAGTTTTTAATGCACAATTGTTCTTCTTCTGATAGTGCTTTAAATTTACTGCCATGTAAATCCGTTAACAAACCGCCATTTAGGTTTAGAGAAAAACCATCTTTTTTAGATGCTACCATCTTCCCGGTTTCATTGCAATACCGTTCTCCTAAAAACCCAATAATCGCCAGCAACCGTTGTTGTCCATCTATTACTTCGGCAACGCCATCTTCTTTTACATAAATATACAGTGGGTGTAGTTTTATTCCCAACAACATACTTTCAATTAATGAAGAAGCTTTTACTACATTCATTACCTCGTCGCGCTGATAGGTCGGTCTAAGATTAAATTTCTTCCTTTTCATTCTATCCAGTACATCGCTCACCGAACAGGATGTAGGTAATGTCTTGGAGAAAAATTCCTCTTCACCCGCCATTGTAAATCGTTGCTCCATATACTTATCCATCTTTTCTTTATGAGCGATTAAAAACGCTTCATCGCTCTTTAAATATCTTACAAATGAAGCATTCAGTTGAGAAGTAAAAAAAGTAGCCATCAAATTATATCGCTTAGTAATCTGTGACACATGACTATGCTTTTCAACGGGGTAATACAGTATTTGTTTGGCAATATGATTCACCAGTCTTTCTTTAAAGGTCTCCCGATTTATTTCCTGAAACTTTACCCCCTCCATCTCACACACCGATAATGCCCAATATAAACATTCGTACACCACCCCCTTCGCAGGTATACCTTCCTTATCCAACCGGGTCTTAATTGCTGTTAAATAATTACATTTCTCCTTAAAACTTTTAAAGACAAGACACACATTCTCCAATCCTCCATCATTTATCGTATTATAGGAAAGGTAATCGTAATATTTATTTACGACTTCCTCCCGTTCACTTATAAATTTATTCATAGGAATATGATGCAACACCAGGGTTTGTCGGATATGCTGCATTAACGTTTCTAAATTTTTGCTCCTATGGTCAAACAGGTCCATTACCTCATGATACAGCTCCTTATTTTTTTCAAATTGCCCTTTAAAGTAAATGTTAATCTCATCCTGAATATATTGTGCTTTAAACACCTCTTCCTTTTTGAGCGGCATAATGCCCTGATTATATCTCTTAAAAATCTCCCGCTTTATCATCTCCTCCTCACCGGCATGTAAATGTGCCTCACCGGCAGCGGCGATAAATATTAACCGCAGCTGCGTATTTAATATCCGTTCTTTTAATTTATCGTCCAGCTGGGAGAATTTCTTCCCAGCCAGATTCCATAATTTATCCAATCCATGTGGCTTCAGAGAAAATCCATTCTTAATAAACCTATGAATCGTTTCACATCGTTGTCTACCATCTATTACTTCCCAGTTTTTCCCTTTTACAAAGATCACAATTGGGGGAATTTCTCCATGGAGCAAAATAGTTTCAATAAAATAGGTGGCTTTCACTTCGGTCCACACATATTTACGCTGATAAGGCGGCTCATAGTTTAAAAAATGGGACTGTTCATTATTTATCTGAAAAACGGATCGTATAGCCCTTAAACTATTTTTTATAAAAATAGCCCGGAACAGTTCACGCAAATCCCTTGTAATTAAAACGGTATTCATATTTAAATATTTTTAAAAGAATTAAATCAATTATCATTATCCTCCGGAGTACCTCCTTATAGCCACTTTACACAAATAAAATCCCACAGCAGGAAATCTATCAACTTCTTCGGTGCATCTTTCCTTTGGCATTCTTCGCCCTATTAATCTTCCTCATTATAAGTAAATGCATTTTTACCACGTCCCATTTGTTTAAATTCATCTCAATACTAATTTGAGTAAAGTCATACTTTTTCTCATAACGAAGTTTGAACAGCTCAATCTGTAATGGGCTAAGGTATACAGCATAGTCCCTTACTGATAGCATGGGGGTGTTTTCGATAGCGCCGGCCACATTTTTCAACCGATCCACTATCGGCTTCAATGTTCGGCCTATCCTTTTCTGTTCCCTCCCGACATCTTTACATGGCTGCCCTATACGTGCCGCAATGTCTTCTACACGGTAGCCTTGCAATTGTAAGGATGCTATCATTTTTTCATTTGGAGGCAGATAAGCAATAGCTTTTTCCAGTTGCTGTCTTTGCTCTTCTTCGCGCAGCATTGCTCCCTGCAGACAATCCTCCTGCCAAGGATCACTGATAGCCAGTACAATACCGTTATCCTCATAAAAGTCCAACGGTATTAGTTTCTGCATTCGCTTAGTATTGGCGCTGTTGAGATACGAGTAACAATTCCACTTAACGCGTTGGCGGATGTAACCTCTAACATGCTCAATATTCTCCATAATTTCCCGACGTTCCCAAATCAGCAGAAAGGCATCCTGAACAATCGATTCAATTTCAAATTCATCCGAAATTATCCTACGGGCAAAATTAAAGACAGGCCTATATAGCATTCTCCAAATGTGAGAAAACCCTTCCTGACAACCTTGTTTGAAGAGCTGAAAATATTTCTCGGAAGACCCTTCATACAATAGCGATTGAGCATTCATAGCTGACATATTTTCTATTAAAATAATGGTGATTTTTTCAAGACCTCGCTGTGAAATAAAAACACATCATCTCTACACAACTTTGCATAGCACTTCACAAGTATTCCCGCTATCAGTATTTAATTTCAGTAACCGCACAAGCATACGCTGTCTATAACAAAAAAATTGGTATCATGCTAAATAGGCATATACTTTATTAACATCTCGCTATTATCCAGCATATCATGCCACTTCTTTCAATAAGATTCAGGTCAGCGGATCCCGTCCGTTTATCAAACCAGCCGGGAAAATATTGACATAGCATACTTACACGGATCACATCACTAAACTAAGTCTGCAAAAACAGGCGGTGTCTTCCTGTTATAAAAGGGTTAAATGTTTTATCTGATTTCCCTAATTTCACTAGATACAGGTATCTAAAGAAGTACTCTTTAGTTGCAGCATAAAACATCATACATTAAATCTTTACAATAAGATTCAATTTGAGTGCTAATTAATTCCTTTTTAAAAGGCATCTGTTAATTCAATGTGAAAATGTATTAATTCTTGAAAAAAAATCTCCCATACTTCAACACGACCTCCTACTATACAATACAGACAAGCATTTTCCATTATTATTACATCTTTACCAGAATAATTGAAAGTAAATGCAACAGCTGTATAACACCTGGTAATTATCTAGTTCAACAACTGACAACAAGGTTGAATACTGGTTATTCCCATGAATAAGCCACTACACCAACCATCAGTTCCTACAAGCTGCTTTATATAAATCCTGCATAATTTATTTCAATAGTTCCCGGTCACCAGTTAATGTAAAGAACGATAGCAAAATCCTGATCATTAAAATATCCACCTACATTCCAGGTGACAGTATACTCATAGATATCATAGGGGTATCTATCGATAATAATCAGCTGGACATAGAAATATTCATCTGATAATTCCCTTAAAATAATCTGCTAAACATTGATCAAACAATACTCGCAACAGTAGCAGTTGATAACATTTTGCAGGTCCTCATTCTGAAAAAAGATTTAAATAATACAAATCAGCGGGATGGTTACAATAAACAGATAGACAAACAGGTGATAGGTTTTATCATCATCGCGGGGCGTTTTATAGAGATGCAGGCGCACAGCCACCCACCAGTGCCAAAGCGTTTCTATGATGAGAATAATGATCACCGGTTTGTTGAAAAACAGGCGTGTCAGATCAATCTGCGTAAGAATAGCGCAGCAGTAAATCAGCGGGGAAACAATCAGGAAATAAATGCTCAACATAATACGCGCCATGCGGTCGCCTATTTCCAGGGGCAGGGTTTTCCGTTCCATTACTTTATCCCCTTCCTGATCACGCATATCCTGCAGGGGCAATCCAAATCCGGCCCAAACGCTCAGCACAATAATGAAGGACCAGACATTAGGTTGCAGCCGGTCTACAATTTCCCATTCAGCTGCCAGCAGGGTAATGGTACCCAGGCTAATACACACCAGGTTCTTCGTAATCCAATGCCGGCTGCAGCCCCATCTGCACAACAGCAGTGTAATGAACTGCCAGGCCAACGCCAGCCAGAACAGGTGCAGTAAAACGGCTATGATATCGAAGAGGATATTATAAATAATGAGTCTTTTGCCCGCCATACTGGCGCTGATCAATCCTGTTACCAGGGGCCGGTCAGGTTTATTGATACGGTCTTCATCTACGGAGTTAATTTGATTGGCAACACAAAAAGTTAAGATGTAGAAAAGGGTATACCCTATTGAAAACAACAAGAGTAGGGGCAATTCGTTAATAGGTTTTTTGCAGTAAATCCAGGCGGTAAAGAAGGTAACAAAACAAGGGATTACCGTATCCCATATATCATTCTTAATAAACCGCCAGATCAGCAATAATTCCCTGCAGATTGCCTTAGATACCGGTTCAATGTCAATGTGCGCTGCTCGCATTTGTAGCTGAGGGAAAAAGAAATCCACATCTTAGCTAAAATTAACAAATGCTGCTGCGATGATATCACATGGACATGACGGATCAGGCCACTTCCTGGGCGGGACTGCGGCAATATTATCAGCTGGTGCGATAATGGCTCAGGACACTTCCGGAATCTCCCGGGCGGGCAGATGCCGGAGCAGTAAATCTTCCAGGTCGTTAAAATCGTATGGTTTTACCAAACAATCGGTAGCCCCGCTCTCCAGCAAGGTCCCAATTTTATTGATCAACAATCCTTCATTGTCTATTTCCAATGTATCGCCGGTCACTACAATTACCGGCAGATCCTTATAGGCGGCAATACCGCGCAGATACCGCAACAGGGCGGTCCCGTCAATTCCCGGCATAACAGAGTCTGTGATAACCAGGTCGGGCTTTTCCGTCAGGATGAGGTTAATACCTTCTCTCCCGTTCTCTGCAGTGAGAATGGTAGCCCCCCTGGAGACCAGCGGTAATTTGAGTACCTGCAGGGAGATATAATTGTCATCAATGAGCAGGATTTTATAACCAGCCAAAGGCAATGCCGTACGCTGCGCACCTCCCATCCCTTTATCCGTGACAACTGCTTTGCTAATCTGTAGCGGAATGAAGAAGGTAAACTCCGTATTTCCTTTCGCACATTTAACAGAAATACGGCCATTCAGGCCTTCCACCAGGTGTTTGGTAATGACCAGCCCCAACCCTGTACTGTTGACGCCACGCTGCGCCTCGAAGCTCCGGAATAGCTGCTGCATTCTTCTCGCAGAGATAACTCCCTCATTGGTCACACTGAAAAACAGGTTCCTGTCCTGGGTGTATACCTGCACCTGGATAACACTTTTTTTGCCGGCAAATTTTACGGCATTGCTACATAGATTATTGATAATTTTCGTCAGGGCTACTTTTTCCACAACGATGGCTTCCGGCAGTTGCTCCTGAAAATCCACCTCTATTTCGATTTCGCGGATACGGGCCACATATTGATGGGGAAATATACACGACTCTACAAACTGTTTTAAGATCACCGGCTCATACACGGGCATATCTGTTTTACCCGCTTCCAGTTTGGAAAGATCCAACACATTATTAATAATCTGGGTACCTTGTAAGCTGGCTGCATAGAGATAGTTCACTGCCTTCGCCGTTTCCGGGTCCTTAATTTCTTCTACAGATGCCTGCAGGATCTGGCTGATAGAAAACACCACACCCAGCGGGGTACGCAATTCGTGGCTGGTTTCCCGCAGGTAGATGCTCTTGGCAATATTCGCCTGTTCTACCTGCCGCAATAACTGTTTATTCTCCAGGATGAACTGATCATTTTTTTGTATGATCAGCCAGGTGACAAACATCATCAGTACCAACATGCCAATCCAGCAGGTAACCCGTACGGTTGCTTCTGTCTGGAGCGACATGGGAATTGGTTTTACCAGTCCCCAGTGGTTATTGGCAGTAATAATGATAAAGAGTGCGATGGCCGTGAAAATACAAATCATCCGCACCATCTTTTGTTTATACACGAGAAAAGAAGCGCCGATAATAAACGTCAGTAAAAATGCCGTGACCAGTTCTGCCGGCATAGCTCTGCCTAAAAGACCACTGAAAAAGATGGCAAAAAACACGTGAATGACCAGCGTGGCGATATTAGCCAGGAAGTGTTTTTTCATTTTGTTTAACACGATGATGCCCATCAGCAAAACACTTTCTGTACATACACTGATCAATAATAACCTGGACCCGCAAAGCGAATAAAGATACAATCCTATGCCCAATACACTGATAGCAGCCAGTAAGGCCAATACATTCATCACTATCACAGGTCGCTTTTCTGAATCCAATTCCAGCTCTTCTGAACCGGCATACAATAATCTGGTCAACGCGGACTTGAGAGGGTTCATTTTAGTAAGATTCGATTATAAACAAATTGTAGGTACGCTGTTAATTTAATCTGAATGAATCAGAAAAGTGTTAACCAAATGTAAATGGTCCTATTTGCTTTGGCTTTTCTGCGATCTCTCTCTCCACTCCTTTCCTGAAAATGTCGTTCAGGGTAACTTTACCCCTCACCGACTCCTTTTCCGGCAGGTTTAAGCAGCCCCCTACCGGTGGAGATCCAGCCACCACCTACCTCCTGGAACAAAAAAAATACAGCAAGTAATAAATTCAACCTTTTTCCTTTACGGGAATGATCTCGTTTATTACTTACTGCATCTTCAATTTCCTATCCCTTATATATCCATATGTTCAGTATTTATCTCCGCCTCATCTATACAGCCAACAACCCCCATTTACTGCACAATGACCATTTTCTGTGTTGTTTTGCCGGCAGCCGATTGCAGGATAACATAGTATACGCCAGCCGGCTCATTCCCGACGTCGAACGGTACCACATTCAACCCTTTATGGGTTTGTACCTGTTTTCTCCGGCGCGGCTGTCCATGTAAGGTTTGCAGGGAGATATCCACCCACTCCGCTTTTGCTGCCGTAAACTCAATACGGGCGTTATTTTTCACCGGATTGGGAATAACCCGGAAAACAATGCCTGCTGTGGGTGATGCTGTCAACAGATCCGGGATGGGCTGCATCCCAGGCGCCTGTGGCAGCGTAATAGGTTCCGGCCCTCCGCAATTACTGATGGTAACTTCCAGCTGCGGCCGTAATGCCGCATTGTTGTTTTCGGCCGAAGCAAATACCAGACTACGAAATATAGAATCCAGCTGTAACCGGACCGAAAAACCATAACGCTGGGCGGGCACCTGATTTACGATGTCCTGTACCAGCGTCGTAACATTCACAAAGGCATTATAGTTCCATTGCGACGTTGACGCAGGCAGCACCGTTTGATGCACGGTCGTAACGGTAGGCTGATTATTCCAGGTAAGGGTGTTTTGTGTCCATGGACTGGTTACCCGTTCAATCCAGCAGGCATTCGGCGTTGTATTTCCCTGTGGCGCCAATATGCTGGTATTTTTACCATATAATCTCAACACCGCATTCAACACAGTCGACCCCTGCGGAATCTGATCCATTCCGGTAAAATCAATATAGAAACGGCTAAAGCCTGTTGTACCACCAATGCCATAATAAGTCCATGCTGAAACAATCAGCTCCTCCAATGATCCCAGGTTCGTCGCTCCATAGGCGGGCAACCCGTTAATGAAATAAACCGGTGCATCGCGCGCGTTACAAACGGACGACTGGAACTGAAACGTAATCTGTGCCTGCAGATTACCCGTCAGCAATAATAAACCCAAGGTGATTACTTTAAGGTTCATAATGATGAATTTAGCATGAAAGGATGCAGATACCTATCGATAGGAAGTTGGAATAGTAGTTACCTACAAAGTTACAGGCAGGCACAGGTAATAATATCGCACAAAAATGGCCTGAACTCCACTATTTTCAGGCCATTTTAGCTATTTGCAATCAACAGAAATCAGCAGCTGGCATATTACTTCGGTGGCCGCATTACTTGTTCCGGCAACGCATGACACAGCAGACAAACCAGTTCTGTTTTGTTAACTCATGTTGATAAAAAAACGACGACTCACCGACAGGAATTGCCGGCCAGGCTGCGGGTGCACGATAACCGCAGAGGCTATAAAAGGTTGTAAACAGGTTGTGGTAATGATGTGGTATATAAAATTCAGGAGAAGCAGACCGTATAATCCTTACAGCCCACTCTTCTTTAGCAATAAATCATTTACAGTTGATACACTTGATATGCATCTCCCGATATGGATAACTATTTTTTAAAAAGTCTATCTTCTCTGAGGCTATTATATCTCGCAAACGAACCATCATCCTTATTATCCCTTTGGCAGAAGAACAACAATACCTCATCTATGACTAGTATTTATTGAATAATTCACAAAACAGAAAATTCATCTTTTCTTCTCCATCAATATTTATTATGACCTTCTTCAAATCAAACATAAAGACTGGTTCACCATTTTTTAGGGTATTATTCAGATTCACACTAAAATACCCTGGATGATAATCTACGAATACATTTTAACCAGGGAAAAGTTGGTCATCTTTAATTTGATATATAGTAGGATCAAAAAAAGATCAGCGAACAAATATTGGCATTGTTCCAGTTCATTTTAAAATCCTCCGGTGTCATTTTTTGTTTTAGTTTAATCCGTTTTGAAGGCTAAATAACGAGCGGACTGTAGTCGTTTCTTGTCATCTTAACCATCTCAAAACCTCGCTCCGATATCCTACACATTAAAACCGGGTAGCAATTTGATACTTCTTATTTGTGATTATTGGCATAATCACTTGCTATGCTAAAGCGTGCCACCTATAAATCAATCTTAACAACCACTATCGAAGCATACGCCTCTATGAGTATCATTATGAAAAAAGTAATGACATAAACCATTATTTTTTTTCCTTCGCCGACAGATTTCCCTGCAGACTTTCTTCCCATATAACTGCGGCCCTTATTGACACCACCCCTCCTACCTTTATATCTCCTGACGACAATCCTATTAACCCTGATCTCAGCCATAACAGTTATTCCCGAACGGCAACCGAAAACCAGTAGACCTGTATAGTTACCCAACATATCGTATCCTTTATTCCATCACCCTTAAAACCCGATCATGAAAGCACAATTTTACCCCCTGAAAAAAGCAGCACTATTGCTGCTCCTATTGCTATGTATCGCAGTAAGGCAAACCTATGCCCAGGTATATGCCAACGCACAAACCAACGGCACTACAGGCGTTTGCCTGCTCTGCGGTGTCAGTAATCCGGGAAATCCGGTTAACAACAGTAACCTGACCGACTATTCTACCTTCAACATCACAGCAGGGCTTTTAGGCGTAACGGTGTATCAAACCCTGATTTTCCCTTCCGCCAGCAGTGTGGGCTGCGACTCACTAGTCATTGGTATCGGCAGCGGCAATGCCATACTATCGGCCAACCTCCTGGGAGGCGTGAGCATACAGACGTTCAACGGTGCCACCCCCAACGGAGATTCTCAGGTAATTACCTCACCGATTCTCCGCATCCTGGAAAACAATACCCAGGGCCTCGTATCCATCAAACCCACCAAAACATTTGACCGGGTAAAAATTACGTTGAGCAGCAGCCTGGTAGGATTGTTAAACTCCTTTCAGTTGTATTACGCCTACCGTACCCCTGCCATACCGCCACCCAACGCCACCGACAGTATTACTATCTGTGCAGGACAAACCACAGCAGTGACCGCAACTACCCTACCCGGCGCCACTATCAGCTGGTATAGTGCAGCTACCGGCGGCACTTTACTTGCTACCGGCAGCAGCTACAATGTATCACCAGCCGTTACCACCACCTATTACGCAGAAGCCAGTCTGGGTAGTTGCAAAAGCATACGCAAAGCCGTGAAGGTAATTGTACGGGCTAAACCCGCCAATCCGGCGTATACCGTGCCGCAAGGGCTTACCTGCGGTAGTTTCAACATTCCAATAACAAACCATCAGATTGGCTTCACCTACAACGTACTGGTGAAATACAGTTTCTTTGGCACCCCGCTGTTTGATACTGCTTTTACGGTTGTCAACAGTAACACGGTAACAACGCCTAACTACACCGCCACCAGAACCGCGCAGGCAGACATTTACATACAAACGGTGAACCCGATTACCGGTTGTAAATCGGACACTGTGCATAAGCTCTACAACGTTAATGCAGCCGGCGGGCCGGCCCTCGTGGATTTCGACAGTGTGACCATCTGTAAATACGACAGCGTAACCCTGCATGCCTATAACACCGTATTCGCCGGCGCCTTCATGCGCTGGTATGATGCACCTGTTGGCGGCAACCTGCTGTATACCGGTAGTTTTTATAAAGTAAGTCCGGCCGTCACCACCACCTACTACGCGGCTACCTCTATCGTTTGCGAAAACCCACAGCGTAAAGCCGTGAAGGTAACAGTGACAAAGATCCCCGACCCGATCACCTCTGTTACACCTGCTTTCACCTGTGGACCTGTAAAAATTGCGGTATTAAATCATCAGCCAGGCTATAACTATCGGGTAAAAATCAATTACGTATACCTGTTCCAGACGATCTTTGATACTTCTTTTGTAGTGGTAAATAAGGACACCATCGTTACACCTAACTATTCGCCTACTGTTTTTGCCCAGGGAGAAACATATATACAGGCCATTGATCCGGTAAGTGGCTGCCGGTCCGACACCACTTTCCTTAAATTTATCCTGAGTGGAGACGGCGGCGCCCCTGTAGTAGATGCAGACAGCGTAACCATCTGCAAAGGTGACAGTGTAACCCTGCATGCCTACAACCCCATCAACGATGCCTTCAATACGGTTTGGTACGACGCGCCTACCGGCGGCAACCTGCTGTTTACCGGCAACTATTTCAAGGTAAGTCCGGCGGCTACTACAACCTACTATGTAACATCCAGGCTGCAGTGTGAATATAAATTCCGCAAACCCGTGAAAGTAAAAGTGAATCTCTGCAGTGAGCCACTCATGAGTAACATCATCGGTAAACCCAATACACCTGTCAGGGATCTTACCATCTATCCAAATCCTACGGATGGTACCATTCGCTTTATAACAGATAAAAATCTTTCCGGTAGTCTGGCTATTGTAAGAGATATCAATGGCCGGGAAGTACAACGAACCATCCTGACGCAAAATGGTTTAAACCTCTCCGCACATCTGCCGGAAGGAATTTATTTCCTGCAGGTTATTAAAGATAAACAGGAAATATACCGGGGTAAAGTTATCCTCAGGCATTAATCCTCGTATCATCTTCTCTTAAAAAAGAAAGCTGCGCCAAAAATTTTATATTACTGTTGGTGCAGCTTTCTTTTTTTCTGATAAAAATTATTTTTTGAAGCGCTGCCCGCATTAGCAGGAGTCCCCCCTAAATAACACTTTCCCTTTATTGCTTCCCATACGTCTAAAGTGCTGTTTTACCGCAGTACTAAATGCGATCTTCAACGCAGTATCCTGTGTTACCCGTTATAACCCACAATACCCCTGATCCTGCTCATGCTAATGATGACTATCTTTTTTATTAAACCATAAATTTTAATGATGAAAAATTCACAAACAATCCTTAAGACGCTTTCCAGAAAAGCCATGAAAAATGTCATGGGCGGCCTGACAAGACCAATACAAACCGACATTCCATGCGATGCTTCAAATGGCTGTGTGCTGAAATGTCATATACGGCAAATGCGGAGCGGATATTGTAATCTGGCCGTGAATCGTTGCATATGTTACATCTAATATTTTTTTATCAGTAAGGAGCAACAGATATGGGGCATCTTTTCTGCTGTCCTGCGTGTATTAAAACACCCTGTATTCCCCGGAAAGTTAATACGCCGTCAGGCGGTCTGCTAGTTAAACACAAGTAAATTTTGTGATTTCCACACACCTGTATTCCTACTTCTCCTAAACACAACAACACCCTTCATTTTATTTAACACCTAAACTTCAGATCATGAAAAAATTAGTATCAAACGCTAAAATGCTTTCCCGTATTGACATGAAAAAAATTAACGGCGGTGTTGCCGCCGCCAATAATTCCTGCGACCAACCTGGTGGATGTACCTGGTATTGCATGCTGAAGGGGCATTCCGGAGGCCGTTGCTATGAAAAGCTGAATATTTGTCTGTGCAGGGATTTGTAATCGTATCGCTGATAGCGATACGACTGATACATTAAAAGTATCCCATAGCGCATTTTTTCAACAGCAAAGAGCTGGTCCGAAAGACCAGCTCTTTGCTGTTGATAGGTGTTGGTTTATGGTTGTATCAATACCCCCAGCAGGTCGGTTATATCCTCCAGCATATTGCCATGCGTATGATGTGGCATGGCTATTACCCTGATCTGCTGCCGGGTGGCCACTACCGTATCTACATTATTGTATGGCAGGCCGATAATGTAATCATTGTATTGTTCCAGTTTCTCCCCTTTCAATCTTTCATCCCGCAGCATCGCTTTACACAATACTATCTGCGTATGTTTTAAGGCAGTCGTCAGGGTTTGCGCGAGCAACTGCCGTTCTGTAAAGGCCAATACCGCCCGTTCGTGGAATGCCGCCTGTGTAGCCGCATCCGTTATACCGGCCAGCTGGGTCATCTCTGTTGTCAGTCCCTCCTGCATATTCAACAGGTGAGCATCATGCAGAATTGTATCCAGCAGATACACGGTGATACCGGTATGCCCTTTTTCTTCCAGGATGGCCGCCATTTCCAAGGCTACCTGTCCGCCCATAGACCAACCCAGCAACTGATAGCTGCCCGCCGGCTGTATAGCTTCCAATGCTGTCAGGTAATAAGCTGCCAATGCCCGGATATCCGTTATCTGGTCCGTATGATACAGGTTATAGGAGTCTACGCCGTAACAACTGTAATGCGTGGCCAATGCGCCTGCCAGACCGGTATATACTTCACATCCGCTATTACCCGGATGTACCATAAACAGTTTTGGCTGATCAAACGTATCATTCAGTTTCATGAGGATTTTTTCTTTTCCGTCGCCGGTATGGAGCTGTGCAGCCAGCTCCCGGATATTAGCTGCCACAAATATATCCACGATCCGGATGTCTGTCAGGAAGTGTGTATTGATACGTTTTGTCAGCCGCACGGCCATAATACTATCACCTCCCAATGCAAAGAAATTATCCAGCACGCCTACCTGCGCCACCGGTACACCCAATACTTCTGCGCATACCCTGCAAAGCCGGGTTTCTGTTTTATTGGCCGGCGCCTCATACACACTGCCTGCCAGTGTAATACCTGGTAAAGCGCGGCGATCCAGTTTACCGTTTTCTGTAAGCGGTAATTGCGGCAGGTACACCAAAGCAGCCGGCAACATATACTCCGGTAAATACCGCGCTGCATGTTCCAGTATAGCTGTTTCCTCCAACGGCATATCTGCCACATAATAGGCCAGCAGATAACGGCCATTATCTCCACCGGTTTCCTGTACCACCACCACGGCATGTTTCACACCAGGGTAAGCCAACAGACAGTTTTCTGTTTCCGCAGGTTCTATGCGGTAACCGCGGATCTTCACCTGGAAGTCGCTGCGACCAATATATTCCAAAGCGCCATCCGGCAGGTATTTCACCAGATCGCCGGTTTTATACAACCGGTCATTTACCTCCGCAGCCACTTCCGCTGCGGTCTGGAATGGATTCCGGATAAACCGTTCACGGGTCAGTTCGGGCAGGTGCAGGTAACCGCGGGCCACCCCATCTCCACCCAGGTACAGCTCTCCGATAGCGCCCTGCGGCAATGGTTGCAGGTAACGGTCCAGCACATACGCCGTTGTATTGGCAATCGGATAGCCGATCGGAATAATCCCCGACAATGGCTGCCGGTAATCGTTACACAGACACGTAACGGCAAAAGTGGTACTTTCCGTAGGTCCGTATCCGTTGACCAGTTTAACCGCCGGATATTGTTCCAGGAAACGGTTTACATGCGGATAGGAAATCTGTTCTCCTCCTGCCACCACATATCTGAAGTCACGCAGGGCCGGCAGCTGTTCTTCCACCAACGTATGGAACAGCGAGGTTGTCATGAAGGAAATGGTGATGCCATATGTATCCATCAACCGGTTCAGGGCAGTGATATCCAGGAAAACATGTTTGGTGGCCAGTATCAGGGTAGCGCCATTCAACAGGGCGCCGAAAATATCAAAGACCGATCCGTCGAAAGCATAGCTGGCCATCCCCAATACTTTATCTGCTGGCTCAAATCTTACATAGTCTACATTTTTCACGAGGCGGTTAATACTGTGGTGTGCTACCATTACGCCTTTAGGATGACCGGTAGTACCACTGGTATACATCACATAAGCCAGGTGACGGGCAGTAACCGCTGTCGACGGATTCCCTGCGGGATACAGCGCCAGCAATTCTTCCTGTGCCGGATCATCCAAGGTAAATACCCCTATCTCCAACCGGCCGGCAGCTTCCCATATCATTGGTTCATGTTGGTTATCGGTGATCACTACTTTCGCACCTGTATCTGCTAAAACATACGCAATTCTATCCTGCGGATACGCCGGATCAACCGGTACATATGCTGCGCCGGACTTCAATACGCCCAGGATAGCCACCAACAGGTGCAGGGATCTGTCCAGACACAATACAATCAACTCATCCGGTTGTATGCGGTACCTGCTTTGCAGATATGCCGCCAGCTGATTCGCCTTTTCATTCAGTTCCCGGTAGGTGAGCTGCGTTGTTTCATAGATAACGGCTATCTGATCCGGTGCCAGTACGGCCTGTTCTTCGAACAATGCCTGCACGGTTTTATCGCGGGGGTAAGCTACCGCTGTAGCATTCCGGTCATAAACCATACGGCTATACTGTGCCGGTTCCAGGTAATACAGGTCTTTGATACAAGGATGATTATTTGCTTGTTGCAACGCTGCGAACTGTTCCAGTATTACGGTATAGGTATCCATCAATGCCTGGATGGTAGCCGCTTCAAATAAGCCAGTGGCATAGTTGAAGGTACCGTATATCTGTTCGCCGCTGTCGTCCAGCGTGACCGACAGATCAAACCGCGCAACCGTGTTTTGTTCTTTCACCGGATGGAAAGCAAAGAGGGGTTGTGTATCGCTGCTGTTATCACCAAAGTGCTGCACACTGAATGTGACCTGGAAAACAGGATGCCGCGAAGTATCCGGTTCCGGCGCCAGTGCTTCTACCAGTTTTTCAAAGGGCAGATCCTGGTATAGCTGTGCCGTGATCACGGAGCTGCCTACTTGCTGAATAAAGTCTTTCAGTGGCTGTGCGGCCTGTACTTCTTCTCTCAGCACCAGCATATTCACGAAGAACCCAATGATCCCCGTCAGTTCACTGTGGTGCCGGTTAGCAACGGGACTACCTATCACAATATCTTCCTGGTGGCTGAAACAACGCAGCAACAGGTAATAACCACTCAGCAACAAACTATACATACTTACGTTCAGGTCCGCCGCTACTTCCCGTAATGCGGCACTCACGGTTTTGTTCAACAGGAATACCGCATCTGCGCCGGCATAGCTGACATGGAAAGGCCTGGGCTTATCGGTAGGTAGTATCAATGGCTCATAGTCCGCCATTTTCTTTTTCCAGTAGGCCAACTGCCGGTCGAGTACCACTCCCGTCAGGTACTGCCGTTGCCACAAGGCAAAATCACGGTACTGGAGTGGTAAAGGAGGCAATGGTGGGGTTTCCTGTACTGCTGCCGCGTGGTGATAGTAAGCGTAATATTGCCACAGCTCTTTCATCAGGATCTCTGCCGACCAGCCATCATAGGCAATATGATGCAGTACCATAGTGATATAGGCGGCAGGCTTGCCGGTGCCGGTATCTACTACGTATATGCCTGCCCGTATCGGATATTCTGTTTCCAGGTTAAACCGATGATGTACAGCCGTGGCAAGGATAGCTTCCAGCTTCTCCGGTGTATCAACTGTGATCATCTCTACTAATAAAGGAAACAGGGTATCATCCATCACCACCTGATAAGCGCTGCCGGCAGCTGTGGTTTTGATGAGGCTTCGCAACACTTCGTGCCGGTGTACGACGGCCCGCAATGCCAGTACCAGGGCAGAGATATCCGTATCCGGCAATATCGCCGCCACCAGTGGAATGTTATAGGCATCACTGCTGCCTTCATATACACTGATAAACCACAAACGTTCCTGTGCAAAAGACAGCAGCTGCTGTTCCGGCTGCGTTACCTCAGGCGCTGCGATCACGACGGCCTCGCCTACACCTGCGATCAGCTGGTCTGCCAACTGCCGGATGGTCCTCGCAGTAAAGATATGCGCGATCTGCAGGTGAATACCTGGTAGGGTGTTCAACCGGCTTACCAGGCGGATCGCCAGGATACTGTTACCGCCCAGCCGGAAGAAATCATCCGTGGTACTGATATCCGATAAGGGTAATCCTAACACCTCACTATAAATCTGACATAATAATATTTCGGTTTCATTGCGTGGGGCCTGATAAGTGGCCTGATTGGTAAACAACGGGTCCGGTAACGCCTGCCGGTCGGGTTTTCCATTAGCCGTCAACGGTATAGCGGCCAGTGGCACCAGCACAGCCGGCAGCATATAATCCGGTAATACCCGGCTTAAATCTCTTAGTAGCTGGTCATGATCCAAAGGCGCATCTGCTACATAGTATCCAACCAGGTATTTATGCCCATTTTCAGGTTGTTCTTTCACCAATACCACCGCCTGGCTAATACCCGGGCAGGCAGACAAACAACTTTCTGTTTCACCCGGTTCAATACGATAACCATTGATCTTCACCTGTACATCATTACGCCCGATATATTCCAGGTTGCCATCCGGCAGATACCTCACCAGGTCGCCTGTTTTATATAGGCGGGAACCATCCTGCCGGAAAGGATCAGGTAAGAAGCGGGCAGCTGTTAATTCCGGCAGGTGCAAATAGCCTATGGCTACACCCGCGCCGCCGATATACAATTCTCCTGCCGCTCCCGGTGGCACCGGAATGAGATGTTCATCCAACACATACACAACGGTATTGGCAATAGGCCGGCCAATATTGGCACGACTGCTACCACTGGTATAATGATGCAACGTGGCGCATACCGTTGTTTCCGTTGGGCCATATTCGTTGATAACCGTACCGGTAAAGTTACTGCCTGATAAATCCGGCAGCTGATCTCCTCCGGTAAATATCAGTTGCAATCCGGCTTCATATTGCAGGAAGGTAGTCAGTATAGCCGGTGGTATAAAGGATACCGTAATACCTTGCGTAGCTATATAGGCCGCCAGTTCCGCCGGATTGGTTCTTTGTTCATTCGTATACAGGTATAACGTATTACCGTTGCACAATGGCGGAAATACTTCATACACAAAGGCATCAAAAACATAATTCGAGTAACAGCCAACATGCGTGTGTAGTGCCAACTGATGTACCGGTATAAGGGTGGTGATCAGATTCACCACACCATCATGTGCAATCATTACCCCTTTAGGCTTACCTGTAGTACCACTGGTGTAGATAATATAAGCCATATCTTCCGGCTTACCTGTATGTTCCGTATTCTCCACCGGATAAGCCGCCAGGGAAAGATCATCTACGGCAATCAGTGTCACATCGTATGTATCAGCCACCTCCGTCAATGCCGGGAGATGTGCAGTATGTGTAAGGATGATACGGGTTTGGGTATCTGCCACCATCCAATTTATTCTTGCTGCCGGATAGGCCGGATCTGCGGGTACGAATGCCGCACCGGCTTTCAGCACGGCCAGTACACTGATCAGTATATCGGCCGTACGATCCAGGCAAAGCACTACCGGATCGCCCGGTTTTACTTGTTGCTTTTGCTGCAGATAAGCAGCCAGCTGATTGGCTTTTTCATTCAGCGTGTGATAGGTGAAATGCTGCGTGGCATCCACCAGTGCAATACGATCCGGCGTGCGGGTTACCTGCGCTTCAAATAACTGATGAATCGTGGTTGCCGGATAATCGCAGGCGGTATCATTCCCGTGTTCGATCAGTGCCTGATATTGGTCGCGCGACAGGTACGACAACTGCGTCACCGGCAGCTCCGGTGTATCCAACACCTGTTCCAGCAATACCTGCATACCTTGCAATACTTGTTGTATCAGTGGTTCACCAAACAACTCTGCGGCATATTTCAACCGGAGGGTAACTGTTGTTCCGGCTTCATAGGCTACTACTGCCAAAGGATAATCCAGTTTTTCCACACCGCCGCCAAATACCACCGACAACTCGCTGCTGTCTCCCGTGCCGGCAGGTACCGGATAATTTTCATAGACAAACAGGCTGCTGAACAACCGCTCGCCGGCCTGTTGTAAGTTACCCAGACTCATATTACTCCGGATATTGACGTCATTGATATGCGCCTGCAAGGTTTGTACTGCCGCTACTACCGTACTTTCCGTATGGGTCATAATCACCGGCAGTGTATTGATGTACAGCCCTACTGACTGTTCAATATCATCTATCGGTAAGGTACGACCCGATAAAGTCATACCGGTAATGGTGGTATCACTGTTGCTATAAATGCTGAGTTGCTTATGCCATAGGTATTGTAATACCGCATTGATGGTAACACCATACTGCGCACACCATTTTTTCAGTTGATGATAACGCTCCCCGGTGACAGACCACACCTGTTCTGCCGGCTGCAGGATATGCCGGTACTCCGCCAGCTTCCGGTGACGCTGACCTGCAGGCAGCCAGCTGCTGAGATCTTCCTTGGTTGTTAGCTGCGCTACATACGCCGTCCAATATGCCTGGTGTTCCGTACGGTGTTGTTGCAGATATTGTTGCGCAGCTTCGTAGCTGCGTTCCCGTTGTACTGTCACTTGTTCTCCTTTGCGCAGTCGTAAGTAAACCGCGTGTATATTCCCTAATAACAACGGCATACTCCAGCCATCCAGGATGGCATGATGGTGACTGAACAAACAGTAATAATGATTCGTCGCCCGTTTCAAGAGGTACACGCGGAACAGATTACCAGCAGCCAGGTCAAACACTTCCTGCCGGTCGGTGGCTGCCAGTTCGTTGATAAAGGCATCCTGTGCGGATGGCGGCAGTTGGCTGATATCCCGGTAACGCCAGTCGGTATCACCCGTTTTATCTACTACCTGTACCAGCTCCTCTTCCCAGCGGAATCGCAACCGCAAAGCGCTGTACTGTTCCTGTATCAGTTGCCAGGCCTTTTTCAGGCTGGCCACATCCAATGTGTTTCGGTATTCCCATTTTATCTGTACGCGATAGGCATCATCTATTGTTCCCTGATTTAAGGCATGGTAGATAAAGCCTTCCTGCAGGCTGTTGGCCAGGTATACGCCACTGATTTCCTGCTCTTGTTGTAAGCGGTTTAAATATTTTTGGGAGATGATAAAGTCGATATCACTTACGGTTAAATAACTGCGGGTAGCTGTACTCAGCGAAGTAATTAACCCGCGTAAGCTTTCTTCATAAGCTGTGGCCAGTGCTGCCAGATCGGCCAGCGGCCAGTAGCCGGTACAACTCATGCGTAATTGCCCTTCCAGGACAACACCTGTTATGGAAAGCAAGGTATGATCCTGGTTGCTGGCTGCTATAGATACGCCGCTGTTTTCGCCGGTGATCGTCCAACCTTCCTTATCAGCTGTTTCCTGCTGATCGAACTGCCCCAGGTAGTTAAAGCTGATACCTGGCAGTGCCACGGCTGCATAGCCGATTAAGGCCCCATAGCCAATACCGCGATGAGGTATGGCACGCAGCATTTCTTTTATGCTGACTAAAGCCGACTGCCAGTCTCCGGTACTATCTACTGCTACCGGATACATGGTGGTGAACCAACCGGTAGTACGGGTGATATCGATAGCGGCGGATAAATCTTCCCGTCCGTGGCCTTCCAGCAAAATATGATGACTGCTACGACCTGTCAGCGCAGACAAGGCTAATGCCAATGCCGTCAGTAACATATCATTGATCTCCGTATTGTATGCCTGGTGACAGGAACGCAACAATAAACCAGTATGGTGTATATCCAGTTCAAAGGCCGCCTGATATTTATGGTTGATGGCGCGTGCCTGCAGCACAGCATTACTAGCTGCCACACCAGCGGTTACCGCCGTCCAGTAAGCCGTTTCTTCCGGCGCCTGGAGTTGCAATACTTCGTGTGCCCATTGCCGGTAGCTGGTACCTTTCGTGACAGGCAATATCTTTTGTGTCGCTTGTTGTTCGTAGAATTGTTCCAGGTCTGTACTGATAATACGCCAGCTCACAGTATCGATCAGCAGGTGATGCGCCGCGAGGTAAATACGTGCACTGCCATCCGCATAGCCTTCCAGATAACCGATCCGTAACAATGTATCTCCGAAGAGATCAAAATCCGACTGCCATTTGGTTAATACCGCAGACAGGTCTGGTGTGGTGCGTATATCCAGCACCGGTATATGTATATCTGCAGGCATCTCTCCGTAATACTGTACATAACCGGTAGTGGTTTGCTTGTAACGCAACCTCAGGCCATCGTGATAATGCAGTAGTTGTAATACCGCCGCTTTCAGCAACGCGATATCCAATACCGGCACCCGGATCAGGAAGGATTGGTTCCAATGATGGTACGCGGGCAGTAATCCCGCATCTATCTGGTGGAAGAACCAGGACTGCACCGGTAATAACGGTACTTCTCCGGTAAGCAGACCTTGCTCTGTTTGCAGCAATAGGGTATTCGCACCTGCTTTTGCAATCACCTGCTGATACAAGGCAGCAATGGTGCGGTGTTTGAAAATATCCTTCACACTCACCTGCAAGCCGGTACGTTGCCGGATGCGGCTCACCAGTTGAATACTGACAATACTATCGCCGCCCAGCCGGAAGAAATCATCCTGTACACCTACTGCTGTAACCGGCAAGCCCAGTACTTCTGCATAGATCGTACATAGCTGGATTTCTATTTCATGGGCAGGCGCCTGATATGGCGTATCATCTGTAAATAAAGGTATGGGCAATGCCGACCGGTCTACCTTGCCACTGGCCGTAAGCGGCAGCGCTGACAAATACTGCAACACGGCTGGTATCATGTAATCCGGCAGGTAGGCTCCCAGGTAGGCCAATAAATCCTGCTCCACAATTGGTAAGGCAGACACATAATACCCAATCAGGTATTTACTGTCATGAACTGTTACTACTGCTTGCGTAATACCTGGATAAGCCGTTAACCGGCTTTCTATTTCACCCGCTTCTATCCGGTAGCCTCTTATCTTTAATTGGAAATCATTACGCCCTATATATTCCAGGTTGCCATCTGGTAAGTACCTCACCAGGTCTCCTGTACGGTACAAAAGACGCTCTTCCGCGTTAAAAGGATCACGGATAAAACGTTCCGCTGTTAAAGCAGGTAAATGTAAATATCCACGCGTTACACCAGCTCCGCCGATATATAATTCCCCAACGCCGCCTACCGGTACCGGCACTAAATGTGCATCCAATACATACAACGTAGTATTCGCAATCGGGCGGCCGATAACAGCACTACTATCACCCGGCTGATACGGATGAACAGTGGCACACACCGTTGCTTCTGTAGGGCCGTATTCATTCAATAAAGTGCCTTTGAAATGATAGTCCGGCAGTTCGGGCAATCGTTCCCCGCCGGTATAGATCAGCTGCAAGGCCGGATCATAGCTGAGGAATGCAGGCAATAATGCCGGTGGTATAAACGATACCGCAATATCGTGCGCCGCTATATACGCCACCAATTCCGGCAAAGCAGTACGGATATCTTCACTATACAAATACAGCGTATTACCATTACACAATGCAGGGAATGCTTCGTATACAAAAGCATCAAACACATAATTGGAATAACAGCCAATGTGCTGGTGCTGATCCAGCTGATGCAATGGTATCAGGGCTGTAATCAGGTTGATAACGCCTTGATGTGGTACCATTACCCCTTTGGGATTGCCCGTGGTTCCACTGGTGTAAATCACATAGGCCAGGTGGTGCGCTTCCACGATCACCGGTGGCGCTGCAAAATCTTTATACCATGTCCGGTCATCTACCTGCACAACTGCCGGCGCCAATGCCTGCAACGCCGCCACATTCGCCGCATCTGTCAATACCACTTTCGTAGCTGTATCCTGTATAATAAACGCCTTACGTTCTTCCGGATAAGCCGGTGATACCGGCACATAAGCGCCGCCTGCTTTCCATACACCCAACATCGCTACCAGCATATACACAGAGCGATCGAGACATAATACAATCAGGTCATCCGGCACAATGGCGTACTGTTGCTGCAGATAAGCAGCCAGCCGATCAGATTGTGTATGCAGTTCCCCGTAAGTTAACTGCTGTCCTTCACAGATGATGGCTGTTACATCCGGCAAGCGTAATGCCTGTGTGGCAAATAATGCATGTATGGTTGTAGTCGTATTATAGAGTTTCGTGGTGTCGTTCCAGTGAGTGATTACTTCCGTATAGGCGATCGTATCCAGGTAATACAAATCGCTGATACGCTGCTGTTGCCGGTCATTATCTTTCAAGCCGGCCAGCTGTGTCAGTATCAGCTGGTAAGTATGTATATAGGCATCAATAGTAGCCGGTTCAAATAAAGCGGTAGCATAATTGAATACGCCACTGATTACGTCCCCATTATCATCCATGCCTGTGGTCAGATCAAATTTGGCAACGCTATTGGCAGCTGCCTGATAAGGTTCAAACCATTCCTGTAGTCCGGAACTACCTGTTGCTGTCTGCTGCATGGTAAATACAACCTGGAACAACGGATGACGCGAAGTATCTGGTTCCGGTTGTAACGCATCTACCAGTTTCTCAAATGGTAAATCCTGGTGCAGCTGTGCAGCTACCACTGCTGCGCCTATAGCCTGGATAAAGTCTACCAGCCGCTGGTTACCATCTACCTGTTCGCGCAATACCAATGTGTTCACGAAGAAACCGATCAGGTCGGCCGTTTCCCGGTGATGCCGGTTGGCAACCGGGCTACCCACCACGATATCATCCTGGTGGCTGTAGCTGCGCAGTAACAGGTAATAACCACTCAGCAACAGGCTGAACATACTTACCTGCAGTTCCCTGGCCACTGTGCGCAGGTCTTCGCTCACGGCTTTATCCAACGTAAATAATCTATCAGCACCGGCGTAACTGATCTGCGCCGGCCGCGGATGATCCAATGGTAAATACAACGGCGTATAGCCGGCTAATGTATCTTTCCAGTAAGTCAGTTGTCTTTCCAATACGGCGCCGGTCAGATAGTTCCGTTGCCACAAAGCGAAGTCCTTGTATTGTAATGGTAAAGGCGTTGGTAAGTTATCATCTGCCCCGGCCGTATAATACCGGAACAATTCTTTAATCAGGATACCGGTAGACCAGCCATCAAAAGCAATATGATGAAATACAATACTGATATAACGTTCTGTATCTCCTGCAGTAGTGTGCAGGGTGTATAACTGTACCTGTACCGGATAGGTGTTTTCCAGGTCAAACACGTGATTTATCGCCGCTGCTACCTGCTCATCCAATGTCGTCTGTGTGTATACGATGTGCTCCGCTATCGGTAACGGTTGTACGTTATCATCTATCACCTCCTGATATCCCCTACCCTGTTCGTCTGTTTTAATCAGGCTTCGCAGTACTTCATGCCGGTGTACAATGGCACGCAGTGCCCGCAGCAAACGGTCGGTATCCGCCACCGCACGCAATTTCAGTACTACCGGAATATTGTAGGCAGCATTCCCTCCTTCATAGGCCATGATAAACCACAAACGTTCCTGCGCAAAAGACAACACCTGCTCTTCCGGCCGATTGACAACAGTGGTGGTGATACGTACTTCGTCTTCCACACCCGTACGCAGCAAGGTGGCCAGCTGCCGGATGGTCTTGCTGGTAAAGACATGCCGTACACTCAACCTACTGCCGCATACCTGGTTCACCTGACTGATCAGCCGGATGGCCAGTATACTGTTACCACCCAACCGGAAGAAATCATCATCTACACCAATTTCTGTGGCTGGCAGCCCTAACACCTGACCGTATATCACACTCAGTTGTCTGCTGGTTTCATCGGCAGGTGCCTCCCGCGTAGCACCTGTTGTAAACAACGGATCTGGCAAGGCCGCCCGGTCCAGCTTACCGTTGATCGTCAGCGGGAATGTATCCAGTGGTACCAATATCGCCGGCACCATATATTCCGGCAAAGATGCGCTGATATACGCGCGAATATCTTCCTGGTTCAATACCGTATCTGCCACATAATAACCTGCCAGATACGGATGTTCACCGGCAGCCGTTTTCACGACTACCACCGCTTGTTGCACACCCGCATAGGCAGCCAAACAATTTTCTATTTCACCCAGCTCTATCCGGTAACCACGGATCTTCACCTGGAAGTCGTTTCTACCCATGTAGACCAGGTTACCATCCGGCAGATACCTTACCAGGTCACCGGTTTTATACAAACGACTATTTACGCCTGCTGCTTGCTCCACTTCCGTTTGGAAGGGGTTCACCAGGAATCTTTCTGCCGTTAAAGCAGGCTGGTTCAGGTAGCCTCTGGTGACACCTACCCCGCCGATATATAATTCACCCACTGCACCCGGCGGTAATGGGGTTAAATAACGGTCCAGCACATACGTCGTGATATTATTCACTGGCCGCCCGATATGATGATGCCCGTCGCCGGCATTCACCACCACTGTAATCGTTGTTTCCGTAGGGCCATAGGAGTTGATCAGCAACGGCACTTCTGCTTGCAAACGCTGGTGCAGGGCCGCACTCAGGTATTCGCCGCCGGCGTTCAGTCGCCGGAGCGAAGGCAGCGATGCAAAGGATAGTTGTTCCAGTAATGACGGTGTACTATGGATATACGTGACCGCATGTTCGGATAACAACGCCAGGAAATGATCGGTATCTTCCCATATCCGGTGCGGCACCAGCAATAATTTATAGCCGTTCAACAATGCCAGCCATAACTGTTCTACGGCTGCGTCAAATACATAACTGGCCAGCTGCAACACCACTTCATCCTGTCCGAAGCCGTACCTGGTAGTCAGGTCCGTGATGAGGTTCACCACACCACGGTGTTCCACCATTACGCCTTTAGGTTGGCCGGTGGTACCGCTGGTATAGATCACATAAGCCAGCTGACCGGCATCATGGGTGATCTCCCCATTGGTTGTCGGATAGTGTTGATAACGATCCGTTTCATCAATAGGAATTACGGCAACCGCAGATAATGCAACTATATTGTCTACATAGGTGGTTTCAGTAATCACCACCTTCGCACAGGTATCGGTGATAATAAATGCTTTTCTTTCTTCCGGATAAAAAGGATCTACCGGTACATAAGCCGCGCCGGATTTTAACACCGCCAGTATCGCTACCGGCAACCAGGCAGACCGGTTCAGGCAAAGCACAATCAGGTCTTCCGGCGCAACAGCATACTGTGTCTGCAAGTAGGCAGCCAGTTGGTTGGCCTGTTCATTCAGCTGCTGATAAGTGAGTGAGATGGTGTCATATACTACCGCCACCTGGTCTGGTGTACGCAGCACCTGCGCTTCAAATAGCGCATGCAACGTTTTGTCTGCCGGGTAGTTTTTCGTAGTGGCGTTATGGTGATGTATCCAGTTATCATATTGCACCGTATCCAGGTACTGCAGATCCCGGATCCTAAGCTGACGCTGATGGATATCTTTCAGCGTTGCCAGCTGCTTAAGAATGGTGATATAAGTACCTATAAATGCCTCGATCGTGGCAGGCGTAAATAAGCTCACCGCATAATTAAACACACCGCTGATGGCAGCCTCACCATCATCCATCATGACACTGAGGTCGAACTTGGCGATCTTGCTGCCGGCTGATGGATACGCTTCAAATAACTGTTGCAACGGCGTCGCCCCTTCTGCAAATTGCTGTACGGTAAACATGACCTGGAAAACAGGATGCCGTGCCGTATCTGGGGATAGCTGTAAGGCTTCCACCAGTTTTTCAAATGGCAGCTCCTGATGCAACTGCGCCTGTGTCACGGATGCTCCTACCTGCTGTATAAATTCGGCCAACAGCTGTGCTGGATCCGGTTGTTCCCGCAACACCAGCGTATTCACAAAGAAACCAATCATCTCTGTCAGCTCGGCATGGTGCCGGTTGGCTACCGGACTACCGATCACAATATCCTCCTGGTTACTATAGCTACGCAGCAAGAGGAAATAACCACTCAGCAACAGGCTGTACATCGTTACCTCCAGTTGGCGGGCCACTGTCCGCAGGTCTTCACTCACAGTCTCCTCCAATACAAATGCGCTATCAGCGCCGGCATAATTGATCCTGGCAGGGCGTGGATAGTCTGTAGGTAAATACAGTGACTCATATCCAGCCAGCTTATTTTTCCAATAAGCCAGCTGTTGCGCCAACACCGCTCCGGAGAGGTAAGACCGTTGCCATAAAGCAAAATCCTTGTATTGTAAAGTCAATGCAGGCAATGGTGCCAGGCTGGTCATCTCCCCATCAATAGCCCCTGCTGCATAATAAGCATAGTAATGCAACAGTTCTTTAAACAATATGCCGGTAGACCAGCCATCGAAAGCGATATGATGTATCACGATGCTGATATAACGCGCGGTTGCTCCGTTTGCAGGTTGCAACGTATACAGTTGTACCTGTATGGGAGATTCTTCATCCAGCTTAAAAATGTGATGTGCAGCATCGGATATGGATGTTTCCAGTAGCTCCTGTGTATCGGCCATCACCGTTACTATCTCTAATGGATATACGCTGCTATCTCTCACCAGCTGATAACCGTTGCCATTGGCATCGGTTTTTATCAGGCTTCTCAGTACTTCATGGCGTTGTACAATCGCCTGTAATGCCTGCAACAGGCTGTGGCTATCCACTTCCGGCCGCAACCGGAGTATTAGCGGAATATTATATACATCGCTGCCTCCTTCAAATGTTTCGATAAACCATAACCGTTCCTGGGCAAAAGACAACGGCTGTAAAGCCGGCCGTTCCAGAGACGCCACGTCTATTTTCACGGTATCCGATATGCCGGCACGTAGCAGGTCTGCCAGTTTGCGGATCGTTCTGCTGGCATATATATGTTGTATGCTGATTTTTCCGGTATGCAGCTGCTGCAGGCGGCCACTCAAGCGGATCGCCAGGATGCTGTTACCGCCTAATCCGAAGAAGTCATCCTCACGGCTGATAGTAGTTTCCGGCAATCCCAGCAACTCACCAAAGAGATGGCAAAGCTGCGTTTCCGTTTCATTTTCCGGAGCCTGATAAAATTGCTGTCCGGTCAGTAAAGGATCAGGCAATGCACGCCGGTCCAATTTCCCATTGGCTGTCAGCGGTAATGTTGCCAGGTATATCAAGGCCACCGGTATCATATACTCCGGCAGGTATTCGCCCAGATATGCCTGTAATTCCTGTGATGACAACGGGTTGTCTGCCACATAGTAACCCACCAGGTATTTATGTGCCTGATCAGGGGTAGTGCCGACCACTACAACGGCTTGTTTGATGTCTGGGTGAGCTGCCAGCCGGCTTTCTGTTTCGCCCGGTTCCACACGGTAGCCACGTATCTTCACCTGGAAGTCGTTGCGGCCTATAAATTCCAGGTTACCATCCGGCAGGAATCTCGCCAGGTCACCTGTTTTGTATAAACGGTCATTTTGTGATGATGTTGACGCCCCAAACGTATCAGGAATAAAACGCTCCCGCGTAAGATTCGGCTGGTGCAGGTAACCTCTTGCCACACCGGCGCCACCGATATGTAATTCACCAACGGCTCCCGGTGGTACCGGCATACCTGCGCTGTCTAACACATACACGGTAGTAGCGGTAATCGGCCGCCCGATCGGGATCGTATACCCGGAGGCATGTATCGCATGTTCGTATAGGCAAGTGGTAGCGAAAGTCGTACACTCCGTAGGTCCGTAACCGTTAATAATCTTCACCGCAGGATTCGCCGCCTGGAATTTTTGCACGTGCGGCAACGAAATTTGTTCTCCGCCGGTCATTACATAACGCAGACTGTCCCAATGGGCCAGTTGTTCATCTGCCAGGCTATTAAACAAAGAGGTTGTAATAAAGAAGACAGAAATATGATGGGCTGTAATCAATTGGCTTAAACCACCTGCTTCCAGGAAAGCAGCCCTTGATGCGACGATCAGGGAGGCTCCGTTTAACAAAGCGCCATACACATCCAATACTGAGCCATCGAAAGAGAAACCGGATAAGCCCAATACGTTATCTGTATCTGAGATGGAAACAAAGGTAGCATTACAGATCAACCGGTTCACACTATGATGTTCAATCATCACCCCTTTCGGATAACCGGTGGTACCGCTGGTATACATCACATAGGCCAGGTGACGGGCAGTGGCTGCCGATGGCAGGTTATCCGAAGGTAATTGTTGCAGCTCCAGCCGATCCGGGCAAATAATAAGCGTTTCTTTTGGCGCTGTAAGACCGGCTAACGTATGCGCATATACGTCTTGTGTCAATATAACCTTCGCCTGTATATCAGATAAAATATAGGCAATGCGGTCTGCCGGCGCAGTCGGATCAACAGGTACATAGGCGCCGCCGGCTTTCAGGATTGCCAGCATGGCTATTACAATGTCTGCAGAACGATCCATACAAAGGCCTACCAGGTCATCGGGCCGGATCTTCGTTTCCGTCCTCAGCCAGGCAGCCAATTGGTTAGCCCGTTCATTCAATGTCCGATAGGTGAACGATACCGTTTCGAATACCAGTGCGGTATGATCCGGCGTCTGTTTTACCTGCGCTTCAAACAGCTCATGAATGGTTTTATCATGCGGATAGCTGACAGCTGCGGTATTCCAATCATACACGACTTGTTGGTATTGCTGCGGATGCAGATATTGTAAGGCAGCTGTCGTGATGTCCGGATGATCCAGGAACTGGTCCAGCATAGTGACAATACCATCGAGCAACTGTTGCATCAGTGTATCGCTGAACAACTCACCGGCATATTTGAGGCGGAACCGCATACTGGTTCCTTGTTCGTAAGCAATAACCACCAGCGGATAATCCGGCTTTTCGATGCCTTCCCCGAACGTAACTGATAAGGCGCCTGCTCCGGCAGCATCTTCCGGCACCGGGTAGTTTTCATATACAAAAAGACTGCTGAACAACCGTTCCCCTCCCCGCTGCAAAGTACTCAACCGGATGTTGCTCCGTGCATTCACTTCATTGATGTGCGACTGCAAGGTTTGTATAGCCGACAGTACACTACCGGTAGTATGTTCCAGGATCACCGGCAGCGTATTGATATACAGCCCTACAGACTGTTCAATGCCATCTATCGGCAACGTTCGCCCCGACAAGGTCATACCTACCACTGTGGTATCGCTGTGACCATATACACGTAGCTGCCGGTGCCAGCAATATTGCAGACAGGCATTCATGGTGACGCCAGCTGCCGCACACCAGGCTTTCAGGCGTTGATAACGTTCCCCTTCCAATGTGATGGCACATTCTTCCGGCTGCAGAATATGACGGTATGCCGCCAGTTGCACAGTGCGGGCCGTTGCTTTGAGCAAACTACTCAGGTCTTCGGTATCAGTCAGGCTATGGAGATACTGCTGCCAGTAATCCTGGTTATCTGCCCTGTGTTCCTGCAGGTATTGCTGCGCCTCTTCATAACTGTTATCCGGCACTACAGACACCGCGATACCTTTAGATAACTGCAGGTATACCTCATGTATGTATACCCACAACAACGGCATACTCCAGCCATCCATGATGGCGTGGTGGTGACTGAACAAACAATGATAATGCGCCTCGCCGCATTTGATCAGGTATACCCGGAACAAATGTCCAGCGGCCAGATCAAATCCTTCGGAACGATCGCTATCCAGTAATGCCTGTATATAGGTTTCCTGTGCTGTTATTGTTTGAGCAGAGATATCGATGTACCGCCAACCGGAGATGCCTTGTTTATCTATAATTTGTACCAATGTTTCCTCCCATGCAAAACGCAGCCGTAATACACTATATCGCTCCTGTGCATATTGCCAGGCCTGTTGCAGCTTATCTGCCTGTATCGGTTGATGATACGTCCATCTCAGTTGTACCCGGTAGGCATCATCTACTGCTCCTTGTATCAGCGCGTGATAGATAAACCCTTCCTGCAGACTATTCGCGAGGTATACCGCTGCCACTTCCCGCTCCCGCTGCAGCAGATCCAGGTAATGCCGGGAGATGATATGACCCGTATCACTGGCGGTCAGGTAACTGCGTGGCACCCCCTGCAGGTAGCCGATCATATCCGTCAAGGCATCGTGCCAGGCAGTTGCCAATGCCGTCAGCCACGCCGCCGGTAAATTACCGGATACACTGAACTGTAATTGTCCCTGCATGATCACACCATTGATATTGAGCAGGGTGTGATCCTGATTGGCAGTAGCGACAGACAATCCGGCGTTTTCCCCTGTAATCACCCATGCCGCCTGGCCCGCTGTATCCTGCTGATCGAACTGGCCCAGATAGTTAAAGGCGATACGCGGCAAATCAGCTGGCATATAACCCAACAGGGCGCCATAACCAATTCCCTGTTGCGGTATGGCGCGCAACATTTCTTTCACATGGGTAATGGTATCGCCTATCTCACCTGGCACCGCCGTAATAGCAATAGGATACATCGCTGTAAACCATCCCACCGTGTGAGCAATATCCAATGTGGGAGATAACGCCACACGACCATGACTATCCAGTAAAATATGATGGGTGCTGCGGCCGGTAAGCATATGCAGCGCCATCGCCAGGGCGCTGAGTAAAATATCATTGATCTGTGTATGGTAGATCTGATGGCTGTCGCGCAACAATAAAACCGTTTGCTCCTGCGTGAGCGACAGGTTCGCAAAGTGCGTTGCTGTAATGGCCATAGCTGCCAGCACAGCATTATTTTCCGGCACGCCTGTCGTCACCTGCGTCCAGTATATTTTTTCTTCCGGCGTAGCCGATAATGCATATCCTTTTACTTCGTTTATCCATTGGCGATAGCTACTTCCTTTTTCTCCCAATATCTGCCAGGCCTGCGGTGGAGCCCCATGGGTAGTCAGGTATTGATAGATGGTCTCCAGATCTTCTACCACTATCCGCCAGCTGACAGCATCTATGATCAGGTGATGGAAAGCCATAAAGATCCGTGCACTGCCATCGGCATAACCTTCCAGGTAGCCAAACTGCAATAATCTGTCGCCCCATATATCAAAATCAGCCTGCCAGCCGGTTAGGCGCTGCGGTAAAGTATCCGGCGTTGTATCGGCTTCTATATGCTCATACCGGAGTATATCTACCGGCAAGACATCACTATAATGCTGCATATAGCCGCCGGCTTTACGGGTAAAGCGCAGGCGCAGCCCATCATGGTATTCCAGCAATAGGGTTACACTTTGCTCCAGGATGGTTTTATCCAGTACGGGTACGCGTACCAGGAATGCCTGGTTCCAATGGTAGTGGGCAGGCAGCCGGCCAGCATCCAGATGATGGAAGAACCATTCCTGTATCGGTAATAAAGGTACCAGTCCATTCAGCAGCCCCTGTTCTGTTTTTATCCGGTCAGTTGCCTTTTCAGATACGGCAATCACCTGGTCATACAACGCTGCAATCGTTCTGTATTTGAAAATATCGTTTATACTCACGTGAATACCCGTACGTTGCCGCAACCGGTTTACCAGCTGGATGCTGACAATACTGTCGCCTCCCAACTGGAAAAAGTCGTCCTGTACCCCCACCGAAGCAACCGGTAATCCCAATACCTCTGCATACATCCCACACAGCTGCACTTCCGTTTCATTGCGAGGCCCGTGGTATTTTTTGGTACTCACAGACAGTGGATCCGGCAACCGGTTCCGGTCTATTTTACCGTTGCTGGTCAATGGCAGTGCATCCAGGTATACCAATACTGCCGGTATCATATACTCCGGCAACTGTTCTTTCAGATATGCCTGCAGCTCATCCTGGTTAACCGGAATAGCGGTTGTATAATAACCCACCAGGTATTTGCCTTCGCCGGTGGCTGGCGTTTTCGCCAGTACTACCGCCTGTTGTACACCCGGATAAGCCGTTAAACGGGCTTCTATTTCACCCGGCTCAATACGATAGCCCCGGATCTTTACCTGAAAATCATTACGTCCCATGTATTCCAGGTTACCATCCGGTAAATACCGCACCAGATCTCCCGTTTTATAAAGATGGGCATACGCACCGGAGGCTTTCTCCGCAGTCGTCTGAAATGGATTTTCAATAAATCGTTCTGCTGTAAGTGCCGGTTGATGCAGGTAGCCACGGGAAACACCCACACCACCAATATATAATTCCCCGATAGCACCAGCTGGTAAAGGAATCCCTTCATGATCCAGCACGTACAACCGATAATTTTTATAGGCCCTTCCAATAGAGAAACCGGTGACAGTAGTATCTATCAAAAAGCTCATGGCGCCTACCGTTGTTTCTGTAGGGCCATATTCATCGATGATGTTATCTGCAAACTGCAGGATGTGCGATACGTGCTGTGGCAATAATTTCTCGCCACCCGCTATCACTACTTTCACCTGCACCGCTGCAGCGGTTTCATTATATAGCAGGGCCAGATAAGCAGGCGTTGCTTTTATCAGTTCAATATGATTCCACTCCAGGTGATGTTCATAAGCTGTAATCGCCGTAACCGGTTGTTCAAAAACAAAAATCGTCTTGCCAAAACATAACGGATACAACGTGGTGGAAACAGATAGGTCGAATGACAGGTTAGACGAGAAATCTACATGATGTATCTTTGCCGGCAGTGTTTCATGCAGGTTATACAGGTAATTCACTACCCCCGCATGTTCAATCATCACTCCTTTGGGCCGGCCTGTAGTACCACTGGTATAAATCACATAGGCCAGCTGTTGCGGGCTATCTGTTGTCTGTAAATTATCTCTGGAAAACTGGTTATACACCGCCTCGTCATCCACATTTAATATATCCGTCTCCGTTAGTTGTTGCAAAGCAACCTGGTTTTGGGCATCCGTGAGTATAACACTGGTCCGGATATCGGCCAGGATATATACAATCCGTTCTTCCGGATAGGCAGGATCGACAGGCACATAGGCGCCGCCTGCTTTCAGCACGGCCAGAATCGCCATCAGCATATACGCGGATCTGTCCATACACACCGCAATGAGATCATCGGGTTGAATGGCATACCTGGCTTGTAAATACGCCGCCAGCTGATTGGCTTTTTTGTTTAACTCAAAATACGTCAGTTCTCTTTCGCCGCAGACAATAGCCGTCTGTAAAGGTAGCTGTAGCACCTGTGCTTCAAATAACCGGTGAATCAGCTGGTCTGCCGGATAAGCCGCAGCCGGCGTACTACTGCCGTGCATCAACGCCTCCTGTTGCTCCTCATCCAGGTATAACCACTTGTCGGAAGTGATATCTACATCTGCCAGTAACTGATCCAACATCACAGAGATGCTTTGTAACACTTGCCGGATCATGGTTTCCGGGAACAGTTCGCCGGCATATTTCAACCGGAATATAATTTGACCGGCGCGCTCAAAAGCGATAACCGCCAACGGATAATCCAGTTTTTCTTCACCCGGGCTGAAAACAATCGCCAGCTCCTGGCTATCCAGCGCGCCGGCTGTTACCGGGTAATTCTCATACACAAAGAGACTGTTAAATAAACGTTCTCCTCTTTCCTGTAATCTGGCGAGATGGATATGACTTCTGATATTGATGTCATTGATATGCTCCTGCAACGTCCGAATAGCGGTTATTACCGGTCCGGTGGTATGTGTTACGATCACGGGCAGGGTGTTGATATATAACCCTACCGACTGCTCAATACCATCCACCGGCAGCGTACGACCGGATAAAGTCATACCTGATACGGTGATACGACTGTTACCATACACACTCAATTGTTTATGCCAGAGATAATGTAAGATGGCATTTATGGTAACCTGGTGCGTAGCAGCGAACGTTTTCAGCTGCTGACAACGATCTGCCGCGATCAACAGGGATTGTTCCTGCGGTTGCCGGATATGCCGGTAATCAGACAGTTGAATATGTCGTTGCTCCCGGTACAGCAAACTACTCAGTTCTTCCCGCGTATCCAGTTGCTGTACATAAGCCTGCCAGTAAGCCAGATCATCATTCCGATGCTGTTGCTGATATTGCTGTGCGGCGGGATAGCTGCTTTCCGGCAATACCTGTACCGGTAATCCTTTGCATAAGCGCAGGTATATATCATGTATATCACCCAATAACAGCGGCAAACTCCAGCCATCGAGGATAGCATGATGATGGCTGAACAAACAGTAATAGTTATTTTCAGCCCGTTTCACCAGATAGATATGAAACAGTTGGCCAGCAGATAAATCAAATACTTCCTGTTTATCGGCAGCTGCCAGTGTCCGGATAAAATGTTCCTGCGCGACATTATCCAGCTGGCTGATATCGTGGTAGCGCCAATCCGGCGTACCTGATTTATCTATGATCTGTACCAGTTCTTCTTCCCAGGCGAACCGAAGCCGCAACACACTGTATTTTGCCTGTGCATATTGCCATGCCTGTTCCAGGTGTATCACCTGCAGCGTATTATGGTATTCCCATTTCAGCTGTAACCGGTAGGCATCATCTACCGTTCCCTGATTTAAAGCGTGGTAAATAAATCCTGCCTGCAGGCTATTCGCTAAATAAACCCCCGTTATTTCCCGGTCCTGTTGTAGTCCGTTTAAATATTTTGGAGAGATGATATGATCCACATCACTAACCGTGAGATAACTCCGCCCTGCCGTGTGCAATGCCGTGATAAGACGGATTAAGGCGGCTTTATATTCCAATGCCAAAGCAGTGAGGTCAGCGGATGACAATTTACCGGATATACTAAACTGCAGACGGCCGGAAAGTACGACGCCATTTATACTTAACAAGGCAGTATGCTGATTGGCGGCGCCTACGGTTGTACCACTGTGCTCACCTGTAATAAACCAACCTGTCGGGGTAGCTGTCTGCTGTTGTTCAAACTGACCGAGATAGTTAAAACTGATCACCGGTAAAGCAACAGCTGTATAACCGATCAAGGCGCCATACCCGATGCCATGTTGCGGCACCGCACGCAACATTTCTTTTACGCCGGTTAAAGTAGTCGTACCGGCTGTCTCATTCACCAACTTCACTGGATACATGGTCGTAAACCAGCCGACCGTGCGGGTTACATCCACTTGTGCAGATAAGTCTTCGCGACCATGGCTTTCCAGCAGCACATAATGACTGCTGCTTCCTGTCAGGACCGGCAACGCCTGCCCCAATGCAGCCAGCAGGATATCCTGTACTTCTGTATTGTAAACCTGGTTACAGGCACGCAATAGCCCGTCTGTAGCAGCGCCATCGAGCTCAAAAGCCGTATAGCCGGTTTCGTTAGCCAGGCGGGTATGCAGGATCGCGTTGCTATCCGGCACACCGGCAATCACCTGCGACCAATACGCCTTTTCTTCCGGTGTATGGATACTTAATACTTCGTGTGTCCATTGGCGATAGCTGGTGCCTTTTTCTGTTGTAACGGCCTCGCTGCCATCAGACAGGCGCTGGTAGTACTGTTCCAGGTCTGCACACAGAATACGCCAGCTGACGGTATCTATCAACAGGTGATGGGCCGCGATGAAGATACGCGCACTATTATCCGTGTAACCTGTCAGGTAGCCGATTTGCAGCAGTTTATCGCCGAAGATATCAAAGTCTTGTTGCCAGCTGGTTAATGCAGCTCCCAGATCCGGCACAAGACGTATATCCATTACCGGTATCGTAACCGTTGCCGGTACCGCTCCGTAATACTGTACGTACCCCTGATCCGTTTTGTGGTAACGTAGCCGTAACCCATCGTGATAATGGAGTAACTGTAATACGGCCGCTTCCAGCAGTGTTATATCCAACACTGGTACCTGTATCAGGAAAGATTGATTCCAGTGATGATAATCCGGGAACAGGCCTTTATCCACCTGATGGAAGAACCAGGACTGAATGGGCAATAAGGCCGTTTCGCCACTGAGTATGCCCTGTTCCGTTTGCAGTAAGGCGGCAGCATTGCCGGATGTTATCGTTACGTGATGATACAGTGCCGCTACTGTACGGTGTTTAAAGATATCCTTCACACTCACCTGCAAGCCTAAACGTTGTCTTAAACGTCCCACCAGCTGAATGCTCACAATACTGTCGCCACCCAGCCGGAAAAAGTCGTCCTGTACCCCTACCTGCGCCACCGGTAATCCCAGCACTTCCGCATAGATGGCACATAAGGCTGTTTCCATGGCATTGCCCGGCGCCTGGTAGTGGCCTTCATCCGTAAACACCGGTACCGGCAAGGCAGACCGGTCTACTTTTCCACTGGCAGTAAGCGGCAATGCCGGTAAGTGTATCCAGGCTGCAGGTATCATGTAATCCGGCAGGTATGCTACCAGATAGTTCCGTAAATCATCCTGCGGTAACGGATTGGCGGCCACATAATAGGCAGCCAGGTATTTATGGTCATATAAGGTCACCACTGCCTGCGTCACGCCGGGACAGGCAGCCAGCCGGCTTTCTATTTCACCGGCTTCGATGCGGTAACCTCTTATCTTCAGCTGAAAATCGTTGCGGCCTACATATTCCAGGTCACCATCCGGCAGGTATCTCACCAGATCTCCTGTCCGGTATAAACGTTGGGCATCTCCACCGGCAAAAGGATTCCGGATAAAACGTTCCGTTGTCAATGCCGGTAGGTTTACATAGCCGCTTGTCACACCGGCGCCGCCGATATACAATTCACCGATAGCACCCGGTGGCACCGGCACTAAATGCTCGTTCAGTACATACAAAGTAGTATTGGCAATCGGGCGGCCGATATTGGCGCTGCTATCGCCTGGCTGATAGGTGTGAACGGTTGCACATACCGTTGCTTCTGTCGGGCCGTATTCATTCAGCAATGTACCTTTAAAACGATAATCCGGCAGATCCGGTAAACGTTCCCCGCCTGTATAGATCAGCTGTAACGTTGGATCCTGTTGCAGGAAAACCGGGAGCAATGCTGGTGGTATAAACGATACGGCTATATCATGCGTTGCGATATAAGCCACCAGCTCCGGGATGGCAGTACGGATATCATCACTATAAAGATATAAGCTGTTACCATTACACAATGCAGGGAATGCTTCATAGACGAAAGCATCAAATACGTAGTTGGAATAACAACCGATGTGCGGGTATTGATCCAGCTGATGCAGCGGTATCAGCGCCGTAATCAGATTCACCACACCCTGATGTGGTACCATCACTCCTTTGGGATTGCCGGTCGTACCACTGGTATAAATCACATATGCCAGGTGATGGGCTTCCACAACCGCAGGCGGGGCAGTGAAACCTTTGTACAATGCGGGATCATCTACCGGTACCACTGCAGGTGACAGTCCTTGTAATGCAGCGGCATTCGCCGTATCCGTTACTACTACTTTGGCGCCTGTGTCCTGTATAATAAATAGTTTTCGCTCATCCGGATAAGCCGGAGATACCGGCACATAGGCGCCACCGGCTTTTAACACCCCTAATATGGCCACCAGCATATATACCGAACGATCCAGACAAACTACTATCAGTTCATCCGGCACAATCGCATAGTGATGGTGCAGGTAAGCCGCCAGTTGATCGGATTGTTCATCCAATGCTTTATAAGTCAGCTGTGTGGTGTTGTATACGATCGCGGTTTTGTCCGGTGTACGTCTTGCCTGTTCAGCAAACAGGCCATGTATGGTTTCATTCGCTGCATACGTGACAGCGGTATTGTTCCATGATTTGATTACCTGCTCATATTGTGTATCATTGAGATAATGCCATTCGCTGGTGCTGCGTTCCGGTGTATCCAGTAACTGATCCAGTAAAGTATGCATACCACCCAGCAGCTGTGCGATCAGTTGTGTACTAAATAATTCAGCCGCATATTTTAAACGGATCATCACCAATTCGCCCCGTTCAAAAGCAACTACACTCAACGGATAATCCAGTTTTTCCCGGCCTCCTCTGAATATCAACGACAACCCTCCGTCATCACCCTCACCCGCAGGCATAGGATAATTCTCGTAAACAAACAAACTGCTGAACAACCGTTCACCGCCTGGTTGCAGTTTACGCAGTGGTATATTACTGCGTACATTCACCTCATTGATATGGGCCTGTAAAGTTTGTACCGCAGCGGCAATACTACCAGTGGTATGGGTCATCACTACCGGCAGTGTATTGATGTATAAACCTACGGACTGTTCAATATGATCTATCGGCAAAGTACGACCGGATAAAGTCATACCGGTAATAGTAGTATCGCTGTTGCTGTAAATACTGAGTTGTTTATGCCACAGGTATTGCAATACCGCATTGATGGTAACACCATACTGTGCACACCATGTTTTCAGTTGATGATAACGCTCACCCGTGATGGCGATCTCTTGTTCTGCCGGCTGCAGGATATGCCGGTATTCCGCCAGTTTCAGGTGGCGCTGATCCGCATGCAGCCAGCCGCTGATATCTTCCTTCGTGGTTAACTGCGCCATATAGGCTGCCCAGTAGGCTTCGTGTTCCGTACGATGTTGCTGTAAATATTGTTGCGCGGCTTCGTAGCTGCGTTCCCGTAATATTGTTATTGCTTCTCCTTTACACAGCCGCAGGTAAACAGCATGTATATTCCCTAATAACAACGGCATACTCCAGCCATCCAGGATGGCGTGATGGTGACTGAACAAACAATAATAGTGATTCACTGCCCGTTTCAACAGGTATACCCGGAACAGGTTGCCCTCCGCCAGGTCAAATACTTCCTGCCGGTCGGCGGCTGCCAGTTCGGTAATAAAGGTATCCTGCGCTGAGGATGGCAGCTTGCTGATATCCCAATAGCGCCAATCAGTATGACCGGTTTTATCTATGACCTGTACCAGTTCTTCTTCCCAGCTGAATCGCAGCCGTAAGACACTGTATTGTTCCTGTATCAGTTGCCAGGCTTTTTTCAGGCAAGCTACCTTCAATGTGTTTTGATACTCCCATTGCAATTGTACCCGATAGGCATCATCTACATCGCCCTGGTTTAAAGCATGGTAGATAAAGCCTTCCTGCAGACTGTTGGCCAGGTATACGCCACTGATTTCCTGTTCCGCTTGCAGGCGGTCTAAATATTTTTGGGAGATGACAAACCCGACATCACTTACGGTTAGATAACTGCGGGTAGCTGTAGTCAGTGCCGTAATTAACACGTGTAAGCTTTCTTCATAGGCTTTCACCAGTGCTGCCAGGTCTTCCGCCGGCCAGTGACCGGAGCAGCCCAATCTTAATTGTCCACCCAGTACAACACCAGTCACCGCGAGCAAGGCAGGATCATTATTACTACCGGCTACTGATATACCGCTGTCTTCCCCCGCTATTGTCCAGCCTTCCCTGGTTGTAGTTTCCTGCTGATCGAACTGGCCTAAATAGTTAAAGCTGAGCACAGGCAACGCCACCGCGGCATAGCCTACCAGCACCCCATAACCAATACCATGGCGCGGAACGGCACGTAATGTTTCTTTCACTCCGATTAAAGCAGCGAGGTGATCAGCTTCACTGTGTATTGCCACCGGGTACATGGTGGTAAACCAACCGGTGGTGCGGGTGATATCGATAGCAGCGGATAAATCTTCCCGCCCATGACCTTCCAACAAAATATGATGACTGCTGCGGCCTGTCAGCGCAGACAAGGCTAATGCCAATGCCGTCAGTAAAATATCATTGATCTCCGTATGGTATACCTGGTGACAGGAACGCAATAATAAACCGGTGTGATGTACATCCAGTTCAAAGGCCACCTGATGTTTATCGTTGATGGCGCGTGCCTGCAGTGCCCCATTGCTGGCTGCCACACCATCCGTTACGGTCTTCCAATAAGCCGTTTCTTCTGGTGCCTGGAGCCGCAACACTTCGTGTGCCCATTGCCGGTAGCTGGTACCTTTCGTGAGCGAACCTATCTTTTGTGTCGCTTGTTGTTGGTAGAATTGTTCCAGGTCTGTACTGATAATACGCCAGCTCACCGTATCGATCAGCAGGTGATGCGCCGCGAGGTAAATACGTGCACTACCATCCGCATAGCCTTCCAGATAACCGATCCGTAACAACGTGTCTCCAAAGAGATCAAAATCTGACTGCCAGTCCGTTAATACCGCAGACAGGTCTGGTGTGGTGCGTATATCCAGCACAGGTATATGTATATCTGCAGGCATCTCTCCGTAATACTGTACATAACCGGTAGTGGTTTGCTTGTAACGTAACCTCAGCCCATCGTGATAGTGTAGTAATTGTAATACCGCCGCTTTCAGCAACGCGATATCCAATACGGGTACCCGGATCAGGAAGGATTGATTCCAGTGATGGTACGCGGGTAGTAATCCCGCATCTACCTGCTGGAAGAACCAGGACTGCACCGGTAATAACGGTACTTCTCCCGCAAGCATACCTTGTTCTGTTTGCAGCAATAGGGTACCCGCACCTGCTTTTACAATCACCTGCTGATACAAGGCAGCAATGGTGCGGTGTTTGAAAATATCCTTTACACTCACCTGTAAGCCGGTACGTTGCCGGATGCGGCTCACCAGTTGAATACTGACAATACTATCGCCGCCCAGCCGGAAGAAATCATCCTGTACCCCCACTGCTGTAACCAGCAAGCCCAATACTTCTGCATAGATCGCACATAGCTGAATTTCTATTTCATGGGCAGGTGCCTGGTATAGCGTATCATCCGTAAACACAGGTATGGGCAATGCCGAACGGTCTACCTTGCCACTGGCCGTGAGCGGCAACGCTGGTAAGTGCTGCAACACCGCTGGTATCATGTAATCCGGCAAATATTCTCCCAGGCAGGCCAATAAATCCTGCGCTGCAATTGGTACGGCAGACACATAATACCCAGTCAGGTATTTACTGTCATGAACCGTTACTACTGCTTGCGTAATACCCGGATAAGCCGTTAACCGGCTTTCTATTTCACCCGCTTCTATCCGGTAGCCTCTGATCTTTAATTGGAAATCATTACGGCCTATATATTCCAGGTTCCCATCCGGTAAGTACCGCACCAGGTCTCCTGTACGGTACAAATGATGACCTTCTGCTGCGTTAAAAGGATCACGGATAAAACGTTCCGCTGTCAAAGCAGGTAAATGCAAATACCCACGCGTTACTCCGGCGCCGCCGATATATAATTCCCCAACACCGCCTACCGGTACCGGCACTAAATAAGCATCCAGTACATACAAGGTAGTGTTGGCAATCGGCCGGCCGATGACAGCACTACTATCACCCGGCTGATACGGATGAACAGTGGCACACACCGTTGCTTCTGTAGGACCGTATTCATTCAATAAAGTGCCTTTGAAATGATAATCCGGCAGCTCCGGTAATCGTTCCCCACCGGTATAGATCAGCTGCAACGCAGGATCATAACTAAGGAATGCGGGTAATAATGCCGGTGGTATAAACGATACCGCAATATCGTTCGCCGCTATATACGCCACCAATTCCGGCAAAGCTGTACGGATATCTTCACTATATAAATACAGCGTATTACCATTACACAATGCCGGGAATGCTTCGTATACAAAAGCGTCGAATACATAATTGGAATAACAGCCAATGTGCTGGTGCTGATCCAGCTGATGCAATGGTATCAGGGCTGCAATCAGGTTGATAACGCCCTGATGTGGTACCATTACCCCTTTGGGATTGCCCGTGGTACCACTGGTATAAATTACGTAGGCCAGGTGGTGCGCTTCTACGATAACAGGCGGAGCTGCAAAATCTTTATACAATGTACGATCATCTACCTGCACAACTGCCGGCGCCAATGCCTGCAACGCCGCCATATTCGCCGCGTCCGTCAATACCACTTTCGTGTTTGTATCCTGTATAATAAATGCTTTACGTTCTTCCGGATAAGCCGGTGATACCGGCACATAAGCACCTCCTGCTTTCCATATACCCAATATCGCTACCAGCATATACACGGAGCGATCCAGACATAGCACAATCAGGTCATCCGGAACAATCATATAGTGCTGCCGCAGGTAGGCCGCCAGCTGATCAGATTGCGTTTGTAGTTCTCTGTAGGTTAATCGTTGGCCGTCGCAGACCACGGCTGTTTCATCCGGCACATGCCATGCCTGGGCAGTAAATAATGCCTGGATAGTCGTAGCGGTATTATAGGGTTTCGTGGTGTCGTTCCAGTGAGTGATTACTTCCGTATAGGCGGTCGTATCCAGGTAATACAAATCGTTGATACGCTGCTGTTGCCGGTGATTATCTTTCAAGCCGGCCAGCTGTGTCAGTATCAGCTGGTAAGTATGTATATAGGCATCAATAGTAGCCGGTTCAAATAAAGCCGTAGCATAATTGAATACACCGCTAATCTGTTCACCACTATCTTCCATGCCGGTGGTCAGGTCAAATTTGGCCACGCTATTAGCAGCCGCCTGATAAGGTTCAAACCATTCCTGTAATCCGGAACTGCCCGTAGCTGGTTGCTGTACCGTAAACATGACCTGGAACAACGGATGGCGCGAGGTATCCGGCTCCGGTTGCAACGCATCCACCAGTTTTTCAAATGGTAAATCCTGGTGCAGCTGTGCGGCCACTACTGCTGCGCCTACTGCCTGGATAAAATCTGTCAGCCGCTGGTTGCCATCCACCTGTTCGCGCAATACCAATGTATTCACGAAGAAACCAATCAGGTCAGTCGTTTCCCGGTGATGCCGGTTGGCAACCGGGCTACCCACCACGATATCATCCTGGTGACTGTAACTGCGCAGCAACAGGTAATAACCACTCAGCAACAGACTGAACATACTTATCTGCAGTTCTCTGGCCACCGTGCGCAGGTCTTCGCTCACGGCTTTATTCAGCGCAAATAATTTATCAGCACCGGCATAACTGATCTGCGCCGGCCGTGGATGATCCAATGGTAAATACAACGGCGTATAACCAGCTAATTTGTCTTGCCAGTAAGTCAGCTGTCTTTCCAATACGGCGCCAGTCAGATAGTTCCGTTGCCACAAAGCGAAATCTTTGTATTGCAACGGCAACGCCAAAGGCGTTGCTGGCAGTTGTACGTCAGCAGTATACTGTTGCAACAATTCTTTCAGGAAAACACCCGTAGACCAGCCATCAAAAGCAATATGGTGGAATACAATACTGATATAACGTTCCGTATCTCCGGCGGCAGTATGCAGCGTGTATAACTGTATCTGTACCGGACAGGTATTTTCCAGGTCAAACACATGATTGGTCGCAGCTTGTACCTGTTCGTCCAATGCCGCCGCTGTGTATACTATATGGGACCCTATCGGTAATGGCTGTACGTTATCATCTATCACCTGTTGATATCCCCTACCCTGTTCATCTGTTTTAATCAGACTTCGCAATACTTCATGCCGGTGTACAATGGCACGCAATGCCCCCAGTAAACGGTCGGTATCTGTATTATATTTCAGTTTCAGTACCAAAGGAATATTATAGGCAGCATTGCCCCCTTCATAGGCCATGATAAACCACAGACGTTCCTGCGCAAAGGACAACACCTGCTCTTCCGGCCGGCTTACTACAGTGGTGGTAATACGCACTTCGTCTTCCACACCGGTACGCAGCAAAGTAGCCAGTTGCCGGATCGTCTTACTGGTAAAGGCATGCCGTACACTCAACCGGCTGCCACATACCTGGTTCACCTGACTGATCAGCCGGATGGCCAGAATACTGTTACCGCCCAACCGGAAGAAATCATCGTCTACCCCAATTTCTGTGGCCGGCAGCCCTAACACCTGACCGTATATCACGCTCAGCTGCCTGCTTGTTTCATCGGCCGGTGCTTCCCGCGTAGTACCTGTTGTAAACAACGGATCCGGCAAGGCGGCCCGGTCCAGCTTACCGTTGATCGTCAACGGGAATGTATCCAGTGGTACCAATATCGCCGGCACCATATATTCCGGCAAAGATGCGCTGATATACGCGCGAATATCTTCCTGGTTCAATACCGTATCTGCCACATAATAACCTGCCAGGTACGGATGTTCACCGGCAGCCGTTTTCACGACTACCACCGCTTGTTTCACCCCTGCATAACCAGCCAAACAATTTTCTATTTCACCCAGCTCTATCCGGTAACCACGGATCTTCACCTGGAAGTCGTTTCTACCAATGTAGACCAGGTTACCATCCGGCAGATACCTTACCAGGTCGCCGGTTTTATATAAACGACTATTTACGCCTGCTGCTTGCTCCGCTTCCGTTTGGAAGGGGTTCATCAGGAATCTTTCTGCCGTTAAAGCAGGCTGGTTCAGGTAGCCTCTGGTGACACCTACCCCGCCAATATATAGTTCTCCTACTGCGCCCGGTGGTAATGGGGTTAAATAACGGTCCAGCACATACGTCGTGATATTATTCACTGGCCGCCCGATATGATGATGTCCCTCTCCGGTATTTACAATGGCTGTAATGGTGGTTTCCGTAGGGCCATAGGAGTTGATCAGCAACGGCACTTCCGCTTGCAGACGCTGGTGCAGGGCTGCACTCAGGTATTCGCCACCGGCATTCAATCGCCGGAGCGAAGGCAGCGATGCAAAAGACAACTGCTCCAGCAATGACGGTGTACTATGGATATACGTGACCGCATGTTCGGATAACAACGCCAGGAAATGATCGGTATCTTCCCATATCCGGTGCGGTACCAGCAACAATTTGTAGCCGTTCAATAATGCCAGCCATAATTGTTCTACGGCTGCATCAAAGACATAACTGGCCAGCTGCAACACTACTTCGTCCTCTCCGAAACCATACCTGGTAGTCAGGTCCGTGATGAGGTTCACCACACCCCGATGTTCCACCATCACCCCTTTAGGTTGGCCGGTGGTGCCGCTGGTGTAGATCACATAAGCCAGCTGACCCGCATCAGGGGTGATCTCTCCGTTAGTTGTCGGATAGTGTTGATAATGATCCGTTTCATCAATAGGAATCACGGCAACCGTAGTTAATGCCGCGATGGCATCCGCATAAACGGTTTCAGTCATCACCACCTTCGCACGGGTATCGGTGATAATAAATGCTTTTCTTTCTTCCGGATACAAAGGATCTACCGGCACATAAGCCGCACCGGATTTTAACACCGCCAGTATCGCTACCGGCAACCAGGCAGACCGGTTCAGGCAAAGCACGATCAGGTCTTCCGGCACAACAGCATACTGCGTCTGCAGGTAGGCCGCCAGCTGGTTGGCCTGTTCATTCAGTTCCCGATAAGTGAGCACCTGATCTCCATACACCACTGCCGCCTGATCTGGTGTATGCCGCACCTGTGCCTCAAATAACGCATGCAACGTTTTATCCGCCGGATAGTTTTGCGTGGTGTCGTTATAGTGATGCACCCATGTTTCATACTGTGTGGTATTCAGATATTGTAAAGCTGCCACTTCCAGCAAGGGTTGCTGCAGTAACTGATCCAGCACGGTAACCACGCCCGTCAGCAACTGTGCAATAGTATTTTCATCGAACAATTCTGCCGCATATTTTAATCCGAATACGACGGCGCCGGCCCGTTCATAGGCCACTACACCCAGCGGATAGTCTAGTTTTTCTACCCCTCCCTTGAAAACCATCACCAGTTCCCGGCTATCTTCGCCGCTTTCCGGTACCGGATAATTTTCATATACAAAAAGGCTGCTGAACAAACGCGCTCCGTCCCGTTGCAGACTGCCCAGGTTCATATCACTGCGGGTATTGATTTCATTGATATCCGCCTGCAACGTTTGTATGGCCGTCAATATATTCCCGGCGGTATGTGTTACAATAAGTGGTAACGTATTGATATAAAGTCCTACGGACTGTTCAATATCATCAATAGGCAACGTACGGCCGGACAAAGTCATACCTACTACCGTGGTGGTACTATTGCCATATATACTCAGCTGTTTATGCCACAGATACTGTAATACGGCATTAATGGTAATCCCATGTGTGGCACATAAGGTTTTCAGTTGCTGGTAACGGGTATCTGCTATGGTGATCGCTTGTTCGGCCGGCTGCAGTATATGGCGGTATGCCGATAGCTGTACGTGCCGCTGTTCTTCCCGCAGCAGGTTACCTAATGTTTCGTTTGTTTCCAGCTGTTTCGTATAGGCCTCCCAGTATGTCCGGTTATCGGAGCGGTGTATCTGCAGATATTGCTGCGCCGCCATATAGCCGGTTTCTGGCAGCACCCTTACCTGATTCCCCTTGCACAGTTGCCCGTATAGCTCGTGTACTGTTCCTAACAATAATGGCAAACTCCAGCCATCCAGGATCGCATGATGATGGCTGAAAATAAAATGATAATGATTTTCCGCGCGTTTCACCAGGTACAGGCGGAATAGGTTTCCTGCCGACAAATCAAACATTTCAATCCTATCTGCCGCCGCCAGCTCATCGATCGCTGCCTCCTGCAGTGCTGGCGCCAGATGGCTCACATCTGTATCATGCCAGTACACCTGGCCTTGTTCGTCTATAATTTGTATCAGGGCTTCTTCCCATCCAAAACGCAGTCGCAGTGCACTGTATTTATCCTGTGTATATTGCCATGCCTGTCGCAGACACGCTGCATTGATAGCGTGTAAATAATCCCATTTCAGCTGCACCCGGTAAGCATCATCTACCTCACCCTGGTTGAGGGCATGATAAATAAATCCTTCCTGCAAACTATTGGCGAGGAAGATACCCGCTACTGTTCTTTCTTCCTGCAACTGATCCAGGTATTTCCGCGAGATAATATCTCCGATATCACTCCGGGTTAAATAATGACGGGTATAACCAGCCAGATGTGTAACCAGGTGTTCCAATGCGGCCTGATAATGATCGGCCAGTATAGCCAAGTCACCGGCAGATAAATTGCCGGACAATTCGAATTGTAACCGGCCATGCATCACCCAGCCATTGATGCGCAGTATCAGGTGGCTTTTATTTTCTACGGCGGCCGACAAGCCACTGCTTTCTCCGGAGATATACCAGCCGGTTTCACCGCCAGCTTCTCTGGCATCAAACTGTCCCAGATAATTGAAACTGATCACCGGCAATATGCCTGGAACATAGCCCATCAAAGCACCATAACCAATACCATGATGAGGAATACCACGCAGCATTTCCTTGACCGTTGTAATCGTTTCCCGTGCATCCGTTCCGGTGATAATTTCCACCGGATACATGGTAGTAAACCAACCCGTTGTACGGGTAATATCTATATGTGCGGATAACTCTTCCCGGCCATGCCCTTCCAGTAAAACATGGTGGCTGCTACGACCGGTGAGGGCCGTCAGCGCATTGCTCAGTGCAGCCAGCAGGATATCGTTGATCTGTGTATGATATACCTGGTTGCTTTCCCGCAGCAACAAGGCGGTGTAATGGGTCTCCAGTTCCAAAGCAGCAAAACCTGTCTGGTGAGTGGCATACCTGCTCAGTGCTGCATTACTGTCTGCTACACCAGCCGTCACCCGGGCCCAGTAGTGACGTTCTTCGGCGGCAGCATAGTTATTTACTTCGTGTACCCATTGCCGGTAGCTGGTACCCTTTTCGCCCAGCATGAGGCTTGCAGGGATAACCGGCCACTCCGTTCCGGCAGTAGTAGCTAAATACCTGTAAATCTTTTCCAGATCGGCGCTGATGATACGCCAGCTGATGGTATCTATCAGCAGGTGATGCGCTGCTACAAATATCCGTGCACTACCATCGGCATAACCATACAGGTAACCAGCCTGGAGGAGCTTATTACCAAAGATGTCAAAATCACGTTGCCAGGTTGTCAGCACCACTGTGATTTCCGCGGGGTCATTCAATGTACTGACATCCAGGTAATGCACCGGTACTGCGGTTACCTCATCACTATAATATTGTTCATACCCCTGTTCCCCTTTTCGGTAGCGCAACCGTAAACTATCGTGGTAACTCAATAATTTTAAGAGACCGGCTTCCAGTATCTTTTTGTCCAATGCCGGCACCCATATCAGGAAAGACTGATTCCAGTGATCGTACACTGGTAATAAGCCCTGATCCAGCTGTTGGAAAAACAGGGCCTGTACCGGCAACATAGCTGCTACACCAGCTAATATGCCCTGTTCTGTATGCAGTGTCACCGCTTCCCGCGCCGGTTTTCTCAGCACCTGATGATACAGTTCACTGATGGTCCGGTATTTAAAGATATCCTTCACACTCACGGCAATCCCTAAACGCTGCCTGATCCGGCCTGCCAGCTGTATACTCACAATACTGTCGCCGCCCAGCCGGAAGAAATCATCCTGTACACCCACCCTATCTACCGGCAGCCCCAATACTTCACTATAGATACGGCAAAGCTGTGCTTCCGTTTCATTGCCTGGAGCAATATATTGTTCCGCTGTTGTCAGCAATGGATCCGGCAACGCCTGCCGGTCCAGTTTACCATTGATGGTAAGTGGTAATTTTTCCAGGTGTACCAATACAGCCGGTACCATATATTCCGGCAGGTACTGGTGTAAAAAGGTTAATAACGCCGCGTTATCCAGTGGATTATCAGCTACATAATAGCCCGCGAGATATTTACTATCTCCGGTTGCCATTGTTCTCGCTATGACCACTGCCTGTTTCACACCGGCATAGGTAGTTATCCTGCTTTCTATTTCTCCGGTTTCAATACGATAGCCTCTTATTTTTACCTGGAAGTCATTACGACCTATAAATTCCAGCTGGCCATCCGGCAGGTATCTCACCAGATCACCGGTTTTATAAATGCGGTTGTTGCTATCCACCGCTTTTTCTGCTGTGGTCTGGAATGGATTCGGCAGGAACCGTGCAGCGGTCAATGCCGGCTGACGCCAATAACCACGGGTTACACCGGCGCCACCCAAATATAATTCCCCGATGGCACCAGGCGGAACGGGTATACCCTGCTCATCCAGCACATATACACTGGTATTGGCTACCGGCCGTCCAATTGCATTGTTGGTGGCATCCACATTGACCACAGAAGAAATACTTACTTCCGTAGGGCCGTAAGAGTTAATCAGCCTGCAACCAATCTGCTGTAATTGCTCCAGCAAGGCTACAGACAATAATTCACCACCGGTATTCAATCGTCTCAGGGAAGGAATCTCAGCAAAAGAGAATTGCCCCAGGAAAGAAGGTGTACCATGAATATGCGTTACCTGATGTTGTTGCAGCAATGCGATGAACTGCGCTTCATCTTCCCATTCCCGGTTGGCGACCAGCAATAGCTGATGCCCGTTCAACAATGCCAGCCACATTTGTTTTACTGACGCATCAAATACATAATTGGCCAATTGCAATATCACTTCTTCTGCTTCCAGCCCATAACGGGTGGTGATATCTATTATCAGGTTTACCACGCCCCGATGTGGCACCATCACACCTTTTGGCTGACCGGTGGTACCACTGGTATAAATAATATAGGCCAGTTGCAAAGCAGTGGCTGGTATCACCGGATTACTTATCGGAGCCGTATTCCATTCCCCGTTGTGATCCATTAAAATGGTGGTAACGCCGGCGGCTATCCGCTGTAAATCGGCTTGATGCACCGCCTCGGTCAGGATAATACGTGTATCCGTATCTGTGATAATGAATTGCTTTCTTTCTGCCGGATACTCCGGATCTACCGGTACATAAGCACATCCGGCTTTTAATACACCCAGGATAGCTATCAGCAGCTGTGCAGACCTGGAGAGACATAAAACAATCAACGTCTCCGGTGTAACGCCCTGCACTGTGAGCAGGTAATTGGCCAGTTGGTTCGCCTGTTCATTCAGTTCGCGGTAAGTCAATTGCTCCGCACCACTGATAACGGCGATATGATCTGGTTTGCCGGCAGCTTGTATTTCAAACAACCGATGCAACGTTTCCTGTTCCGGATAGGCCTGTGCCGTAGCATTACGGTGATAAATAATTTCCTGGTGCTGCCGCTCATTCAAATAACGACATTTACCAGCCTCCTGCTGCGGGTGTTCCAAAATCTGATCCAGTAATACTTCCATGCCATCCAGCAACTGTTGCATCATCCGCTCATCAAACAATTCTCCGGCATATTTGAGATGGAGCATGGCCTCTCCGCCACGTTCATAAGCGATTATCCCCAATGGATAATCCAGTTTCTCCACACCATCATGGAACGCAACCGACAAGGCGCCTGGCTCCGCAGTACCTGCCGGTACGGGGTAATTTTCAAAAATAAACAGGCTGTTAAATAACCGTTCGCCTCCTTGCTGCAGTTTACCCAAACTCACATTGCTGCGGCTGTTGGTTTCATTAATGACAGTCTGTAAAGTCTGTATCGCCGCGATGGCGCTACCAGTAGTATGTTCCAGTATTACGGGCAGCGTATTGATAAATAAGCCTACGGATTGTTCAATATGATCTACCGGCAACGTACGACCCGATAAAGTCATCCCTACTACCGTTGTATCGCTGTTGCCATATACCCGTAATTGCCTGTGCCAGAGATATTGTAATACAGCATTGAGTGTAACGCCGTACGTAGCACACAACGCTTTCACTTGCCGGTAACGCTCGCCGGTTATTTGCAGCGACCGGATAGCTGGCATTACCACCTGCCGGTATCCGGACAATGGTATATGCCGGAGTGGCACTTGTATCAGGCTGCTTAATTCTTCTTTTGCAGACAATTGCCGGATGTATTCCTGCCAGTAGGCTATCTGTTCCGTGCGGTGTTGCTGTAAATATTGCTGGGCATTTTCGTAGCTGCGTTCCCGTGACACTGTCAATTTTTCGCCCTTACATAAACGCAGGTAGCCATCATGTATATCACTTAGTAACAACGGCATGCTCCAGCCATCCAGGATAGCATGATGGTGACTGAACAGGCAGTAATAGTTGGTGGACGTACGTTTAAGCAGATAGATGCGGAACAGATTGCCGCGGGACAGGTCAAATACTTCCTGCCGGTCGGCAGCCGCCAGTTCCAGGATAAAGGTATCCTGCGCAGCAGCTTCCAGGTGGCTGATATCATAGTAGCGCCAATCCGGTGTACCATGCTCATCTATGATCTGCACCAGTTCTTCTTCCCAGCTGAAACGTAAGCGCAAGGTGCCGTATCGTTCCTGTGCGTATTGCCAGGCCTGTTCCAGCAACACCACATCCAGCGCGTTTTGATAGGTCCATTTTAACTGTACCCGGTAGGCATCATCTGTTTCGCCCTGGTTTAAGGCATGATAGATAAAGCCTTCCTGCAGGCTGTTGGCCAGGTATATGCCGCTTACTTCGCGTTCCTGTTGTAGGCGGTTTAAATATTTTTGAGAGATGATAAAATCGATATCACTCACCGTTAAATAATGCCGGGTAGCTGTACTCAGGGAAGTGATCAATCGGGTGAGGGCAGCTTCATAGTCTGTTGCCAATGCTGCTATATCCAGAGCAGACCAGTACCCCGAGCAGCCCAGTTGCAAGCGACCTCCCAGGATAGCACCTGTTACGGTCAGCAAGGTATGCTCCCCGTTGGCAGCTGATACAGACTGGCCACTATCTTCCCCGGTGATATACCAGCCAGTTGTGGCGCTGGTTTCCTGCTGATCCAGTTGGCCCAGGTAATTAAAGCTGATAGTTGGCAATGCGTCGGAAGTATAGCCTGTCAGCGCACCGTAACCAATGCCTTGCCGTGGTACTGCGCGCAACATTTCTTTCACGCTGATCAGCGTTGATAGTTCTTCTGCTTCCCGGCTTACTATTACCGGATAGAGTGTCGTGAACCAACCAGTAGTACGGGTAATATCAATACTGGCGGTTAATTCCTCCCGGCCATGCCCCTCCAGTAACAAGTGATGACTGTTACGGCCTGTTCGGGCAGACAAGGCCCATGCCAATGCCGCCAACAGGATATCATTCATGGCAGTATTATACACCTGATGACAGGAGCGTAACAGTAAATCTGTTTGCTCCCGGCTTAGTGTTATCACCGACTGCTGCATGGTGGGTACCGCTCTTGCTGCCAGCGCAGCATTACTGGCTGCCACCTCCTGGGTGACTGACTGCCAGTAACCTGTTTCTGCTTCCTCGCGGCTGGTATATACTTCGTGTACCCATTGGCGATAGCTGGTACCTTTTTCAGCCGGTATATCATACGTTCCTGTAGCCGCCAGCTGGTGATAGATTTTCTCCAGATCAGCACTCAGTATACGCCAGCTCACCGTATCGATCAACAGGTGATGCGCCGCTACATAAATACGCGCGCTTCCATCTGCATAACCCTCCAGATAACCTATCTGCAATAATTGTGCACCAAAGAGATCAAAATTTTCCTGCCAGCTGGTTAAAGTGGCTGAAAGATCTGCTACCGTACGTATATCCAGTACCGGTACGATCACTTCCGCGGGTACTTCCCCATAATATTGTACATAACCGGTATCCGTTTTCCGGTAGTGCAACCGTAACCCATCGTGATAGCGGAGCAGTTCCAATACGGCTGCCTGTAGCAGCGCTTTATCCAGTACAGGTACCCGGATCAGGAAAGATTGATTCCAATAATGATAAGCAGGGAATAGCCCCGCGTCCACCTGTTCAAAGAACCAGGTCTGAATAGGCAGTAAGGGCACCTCCCCGGTTAATACACCTTGTTCGGTTTTCAGTAATAAAGGCGTGGCGTCTGCCTTTGCCAGTACGTTATGATAAAGCGCGGTAATGGTGCGATGTTTGAAAATATCCTTCACACTCACCTGCAGGCCTAAACGTTGTCTTAAACGACTGGCCAGTTGTATGCTGACAATACTATCACCTCCCAACCGGAAGAAGTCGTCCTGTATCCCTACCTGTGCTACCGGTAAGCCTAATACCTCTGCATAGATAGCACACAGTTGCGCCTCCAGTTCGCTGGCAGGCGCCTGATAGCCGGCTTCTCCCGTAAATACCGGCACTGGCAATGCAGCCCGGTCTACCTTGCCGCTGGCAGTAAGTGGTAATGCCGGCAGTGGTATCAACACGGCAGGTACCATATAATCCGGCAGGTGTTCGCTCAGGTATGCCTGCAGGAGCGTCTCATCCAAAGGCGTTGCTGCCACATAATATCCGGCCAGATACTTACTGTCACCCGGTGTAGCTGTGTACACCGTCACGACCGCCTGCGTAACACCCGGATAAGCCGCTATCCGGCTTTCTATTTCGCCGGCTTCTATCCGATAGCCTCTTATTTTCAGCTGAAAATCATTACGGCCGATATATTCCAGATTACCATCCGGTAAATATCTCACCAGATCTCCTGTCCGGTATAAACGACCAGCATCCGCTCCGGTAAAAGGATCGGGGATAAAACGTTCCGTCGTTAATGCTTCCAGGTGTAAATAACCACGCGTCACACCAGCGCCGCCGATATATAATTCTCCTACGCCACCTACCGGCACCGGTACTAAATGAGGATCCAGTACATACAACCGGGTATTGGCAATCGGCCGGCCGATATTGGCACTGCTGTCGCCATGCCGGTAAGGATGAACCGTAGCGCACACCGTTGCTTCTGTAGGGCCGTATTCATTTAGCAAAGTGCCTTTGAAATGATAATCCGGCAGATCCGGTAATCGTTCCCCACCGGTATAGATCAGCTGCAACGCGGGATCATAGCTAAGGAAAGCAGGCAACAAAGCTGGTGGTATAAACGAAACCGCAATCCCATGTGCCGCTATATATGCCACCAATTCCGGCAATGCCGTACGGATATCTTCACTATATAAATACAGGGTATTACCATTACATAATGCCGGGAAAGCCTCATATACAAAGGCATCGAACACGTAATTGGCATAACAGCCGATGTGCTGATGCTGATCTAATTGGTGCAGCGGAATCAGGGCGGTGATCAGGTTAATCACGCCACGATGCGGTACCATCACCCCTTTAGGATTACCCGTAGTACCACTGGTATAAATTACATAGGCCAGGTGATGGGCTTTCACGGCTGTTGTTGCTGCAAACGTTATGGTTTCATATGCCTCCTGTTCATCCACACGTAATACAGCCGGAGACAGCCCCCGTAAAACCGCTTCATTCATGGCATCCGTCAATACCACTTTCGTGGCTGTATCCTGTATAATGAAGGCTTTGCGTTCATCCGGATAGGCGGGTGATACCGGTACATAGGCGCCTCCTGCTTTCAATACACCCAGGATGGCTACCAGCATATGCACAGAGCGATCCATACACAATACAATCAGCTCATCCGGCACAATGGCAAACTGCTGCTGCAGGTAAGCTGCCAGTTGATTGGATTGCTCGTCCAATGCCTGGTAGGTGAGCGATTGTGTTTCATACACCACCGCTGTCTGATCCGGCGTACGTTGTGCCTGCGCGGCAAACAACGCCTGTATCGTTGTGTCGTGCGCATAGGTTTTCGTAGTGGCGTTCCAGTGATCTATCACATCGGCATAGGTAGCGGTATCCAGATAATGCAACGCGCCGACACGTAATCCACTCTGGGTACTATCTTTCAAAGCCGCCAGCTGGCCCAATATCAGCTGATAGGTATGCATATAGGCAGCGATCGTATGCGGTGCAAACAATGCCGTTGCATAATTAAATACGCCACTGATGGCGGCAGTACTATCGTCCAGCATCACCGTCAGGTCGTACTTCGCGGTTACACCTGCGGCTATTTCATACGGTTCAAACAGTTGTTGCAACGGAGCAGCATTATTCCCAAACTGCTGTACACTAAACACCACCTGGAAAACAGGATGGCGGGAAGTATCCGGCACCACCGCCAGTTCCTCTACCAGTTTCTCGAACGGCAGATCCTGATGCAACTGCGCCCCTACTACCAGGGTGCCTGTTTGCTGAATAAAGTCCGTGAGGTATTGCTGCGGATCTATCACCGTTCTCAACGCCAGGGTATTCACAAAAAATCCGATCAGCGGAGCAGTTTCCCGATGATGCCGGTTGGCGGCAGGACTACCTACCACAATATCTTCCTGGTTACTATAACTACGCAGCAACAGGTAATAACCTGCCAGCAACAAGCTATACATACTCACTCCCAGTCTCCGGGCTACTGTTCTCAGGTCCTCACTCACCGCTTCACTCAGCGTAAACAGCTTGTCGGCGCCGGTATAGTTTATACTGGCAGGCCGCGGCAGATCCGTGTGCAAATACAAAGGCTGGTAACCTGCCAGTTGCGTTTTCCAATAAGCCAGTTGCTTTTCCAACACCGTACCGGTCAGGTATTCGCGCTGCCATATAGCAAAGTCGCGATATTGCACCGGCAACACCGGTAATCCGGCATTCCCCGCCTGCCATTCACCGGATAATGAAGTAGTGTAATGCGTATAATAATGCGTCAGCTCCTGTAGCAGAATATCAGCAGACCAACCATCAAAAGCAATGTGATGGAATATGATACTGATATAACTTTCCGTAGCCCCGTTATCCGTATGCAGAATATGGAGCTTCACCCGTACCGGGTATTCCGCTGCCAGTTCAAACACATGGCATACTGCCTGTTTAATACCTTCGTCCAGTGCCTGCCGGGTAGCTACTTCTTCCACGGCTATCGGCAAAGGATATACGCTGTCGTCCATTACCTGCTGGTATCCTTTACCGGCTTCATTCATCCGGATATAACTTCTCAATACTTCCTGCCGGTGTACAATCGCACGTAACGCCTGTTGCAGGCTATCCACATTGACACCGGCCTTTATTTTCAATACCACCGGAATATTATAGGCATAGCTGTCTGTTTCGTAGGCCGTTATAAACCATAGCCGTTCCTGTGCAAAAGACAACACCTGTTTTGCCGGATCTGTTACCGGCACCGGTACTATTTTAGTAGTTGTTCCATCCCCACTGATCAGCTGTGCTGCCAAACGCCGGATGGTTCTACCGGCAAACACATCAGTCATAGGTATACTTTGCCCCGTCAGCTGATATAGCCGGTTCACCATTTTAATGGCCAGAATACTATTACCGCCCAGACGGAAAAAGTCGTCGTATACACTGATACCAGCAGGATCTGTACCCAACAGTTCTCCGAAAATAACCGCCAGTTTTACCTCCGTTTCGTTCAGGGGTGCCTGATAGTCTTCACTGCCGGTAAATACAGGATCAGGTAACGCCTGCCGGTCCAGCTTACCACTTCTGGTCAGCGGTAGCTCCTGCAGCGGTACCAACACCTGCGGAATCATATAGTCCGGCAACCTTTCTCCCAGGTAATATAACAAGTCTTGCTGATGGAGTGCTTCCTCCGCTACATAATAACCAACGAGGTAATTACCGTTACCACCAAACAGTTCTTTTGCCATCACCACGGCCTGCTGTACAGCCGGATGACTTGCCAGCTGATGTGCAATTTCTTCCGGTTCTATGCGGTATCCCCGGATCTTCACCTGTGTATCATTACGTCCTGCATACTCCAGGTTTCCATCCGGTAAATACCGTACGAGGTCACCTGTTTTATACAAAAATGCGGCGGCATTTCCAGGTTGCGGGAAGGGGTTCGTGATAAAGGCAGCCTGTGTCAGCGCTGGTAAATGCAGGTAACCACGGGCCACACCGGCACCACCAATATATAACTCACCTGTCACGCCCGGCGGCACCGGCACCTGGTGGTCATCCAGTACATATACCACTGCATTCGCAATAGGACGCCCGATATTGGCGGCATTATTATCTTCCTTATACCTGTGCCAGGTCGTACATACCGTGGCCTCTGTAGGGCCGTATTCATTAATAATTTCACCATCAAATGGCAACTCCTGTAAATCGGGCAGCTGTTCCCCTCCGGTAAATATCAGCGCCAGTGCAGGCGCCTGTCGCAGGAACTCCGGCAACAGGGCCGGCGGGATAAACGAAACAGCAATATCCTGTCTGCGGATATAAGCCGCCAGATCTGCCGGCGATGTGCGGATATCATTACTGTAGAGATGCAGGCAATTACCATTACATAACACAGGAAATACTTCGTATACAAAAGCGTCAAAAACATAGTTGGAATAACAGCCTATATTACTGTGTTTATCCAGCTGATGCAACGGAATCAGTTCCGTAATCAGGTTGATAACGCCCCCATGTGGTACCATTACGCCTTTGGGCTGGCCGGTGGTACCGCTGGTATAGATTACATAGGCCAGATCAGCTGGCCCCGCCACTGCCGGCTGATCAGAATCGGCATATAACGTATACACCTCCCCGTTATACGCCTCTATTACCTGCACCGTTGTACCAGCAGTCAGTTGCACCAAAGCGGATACATGATGCGGGTCTGTCAATATGATGCTGGTATCCGTATCAGCAATGATAAAACGTTTTCTTTCTTCCGGATAATCGGGTGCGACCGGCACATAAGCAGCACCGGATTTCAAAATGGCCAGTATGGCTACCAGCATATCTGCCGACCGGTCCATACATACCACAACGAGACTATCCGGTGTGATCACGTAATGATCACGCAGATAGGCCGCCAGCCGGTTGGCCTGCGCATTCAGTTCCTGATAGGTCAGCCGTGTATCCTGATACACTACGGCTGTATGATCCGGCGAACGTCTTACCTGTTCTTCAAATAATTGCGGGATGGTTTTATCTGCCGGATAGGCGTTGCTGGTATGATTCCATTGATAAAGGATTTGCGCCTGTTGTGCGGCATCCAGGTAAACGAGTTTATCAGTGGCGATTTCCTGGTTATCCAGCAGCTGATCCAACAAAAAGACCATGCCATCCAGTAATTGCCGGATCATTTTTGCTTCAAAAATTTCGCCGGCATATTTCAATTCCAGCACAATGGTTTCACCTCTTTCATAAGCTACTACCGCCAACGGATAATCGAGTTTTTCTACCGCTCCGCGGAACACCACTGCCAAACGGTTCTCACCTGGCAGTCCTGCCGGCGCGGGATAATTTTCAAATACGAAGAGGCTGTTAAACAATCGTTCTCCGGCCTGTTGCAGTTTACCCAGGTTGATATCACTGCGGTTATTGACTTCGTTGATCTGTAACTGCAATGCGCGGATACTATCTACCACCCAGCCTTCCTGATGTTCCACCATCACTGGCAGCGTATTGATAAATAATCCGGCTGCGTGTTCAATGTCATCTACCGGTATGTTACGGCCGGAGACAGTCATCCCCACCACGGTTTGCCGGGTATGACCATACACACTCAGTTGTTTATGCCACAGGTACTGCAATACGGCATTACGGGTAAAGCCGTATGTAGTACAGATTTCCTTCATCCTGCGGAAGCGTTCTGCCCCGATTGTCAGCGATATTTCTTCCTGCGATTTCACCTGCCGGTAGTCCGGCAAATGCAGATAACGGCAGGCAGGTTGCAACAAATCCGTCAGGTCATCCTTCGTTGTCAGTTGTGTGAGATACTGCTGCCAGTATTTTTCATTATCAGAACGATGGGTTTGCAAATATTGCTGTGCCAGGCTGTAAGTATCTTCAACAATCGTATTCACCGGCAATCCCTGTATCAGCTGCAGATAGGTAGTATGTATATACCCCAGTAATACCGGCATACTCCAGCCATCCAGGATGGCGTGGTGATTACTGAATAAACAGTGATAAGTAGTAGCATCCCGTTTGATCAGGTGTATCCGGAAGAGGCTACCTGCAGACAAACTAAAAGGCTGCAACCGGTCAGTGGTACGCAATTCCTGCAGCCACGCTTCCTGCCGGTCTTCCGGCTGATCACTTATATCGGTATACTGCCAGTTTAACGTACCGGCTTTATCTATGATCTGCACCAACTCTTCTTCCCAACCAAAACGCAGCCGTAATGTGCTGTAACGGGCCTGTGCATACTGCCATGCTTTTTCCAGCATTGCTACCTCCAACGTATTCCGGTATTCCCATTCCAGTTGTACCCGATAAGCATCATCTGCGATTCCCTGATTCAATGCATGGTAGATAAACCCTTCCTGCAGGCTATTTGCGAGGTAAACAGCGGTTATTTCAGCAGGTACCTGCAGTTGATCCAGGTATTTTTGGGAGATGATATACCTGACATCACTTGCCGTCAGATAACTGCGCGGCGATGCACTGAGGTAGGTCACCATTTCTTCCAGCACCTGCCGGTAACGCAGCGCCAGGTCAGACAAATCGCTGGCCGGTAAACTGCCGGAGACAGATAGCTTCAATTGTCCACCTATAACCCAGGTGTTGATATTAATAAGATACTGGTCCTTATTCGCTGCCGCTACGGGCATTCCGCTATCCTCACCCGTGATGAACCAACCAGTTGTCTGTCCGGCTTCCTGTCCGTCGAATTGTCCGAGGTAATTGAAACTGACGCCTGGCATGGCTGCGGGCAGATAGCCTATCAACGGGCCATAACCAATTCCATTACGGGGCACCTGCCGTAACATTTCTTTTACCTGTACCAGCACGGTCCGCCAATCGTTTTCTCCGGTGACTACTTCCACAGGATACATCGTTGTAAACCATCCCGTAGTATGGGTGATATCAATGGCCGCCGACAATTCCTCGCGGCCATGTCCTTCCAGCAGAATATGATGACTGTTGCTGCCTGTCAGAGCAGACAATGCAACACCCAATGCACTAAGTAAAACATCATTGATACCGGTATGAAATACCTGGTTACTTTCCCGCAACAATAAGGTAGTAGTGGCTACATCCAGTGCAAATCCGGCATAACTGACACCCGTCGTTTTCCGGGTAGCCAGTCGCCGGTTACCAGCGGCTATACCAGCCGTTACTGCAGACCAATACGCTATTTCATCCGGGGAATAATAAGACAGTACTTCGTGTACCCATTGGCGATAACTTGTTCCTTTATCTCCCAGGATCTCTTTTACTGGTATGGCAGTCCAATTGGTATTTCCGGCCAATGCAGCTGCCTCCAGTAAACGATAGATCTTCTCCAGGTCTTCGCACAGGATACGCCAGCTTACCGTATCTGTCAGCAAATGGTGCAGAGAAACGAAAACCCGGGCGCTGCCATCTGCATAGCCATCGAGGTAACCGGTTTGCAACAGCTGTTCTCCCAGTAAGTCGAAATTACTTTGCCAGCCGGTGAGTATATCATGTACCACTACCGGTGTTGCTACGGTACGAATGTCCAGGTATTGCAGGTGAACCGCTGCGGGCATCTCTCCATAATACTGTATATATCCACCCCGTATTTCATCTATACGATACCGCAGACGTAAACTATCGTGGTGAGCAATCAGTTTCCCGATCGCCACAGTCAGGATGTCTTTATTCAATGGTGGTACCTGTATCAGGAAAGATTGATTCCAGTGCGAATAGACAGGCAACCAGCCTTCATCCAGCTGATGAAAGAACCATTCCTGTATGGGCAATAAGCCCAGCTCCCCGGACAACAGCCCCTGCTCCGTGGATAAGGATAATGCCTGCGTGGCTGGCCCTGACAGAATATGCCGGCATAACGCTGCAATTGTCCTGTATTGGAATACATCTTTCACACTCACCTGAATGCCTAAACGTTTTCTTAACCGGTTTACCAGCCGGATACTGACAATACTATCTCCTCCCAGGCGGAAGAAATCATCCTGCACACTGATGGCGGTAGCCGGCAGTCCCAATACCTCGCCATAAACAGCACATAACAATGCCTCTGTTTCATTGGCAGGCGCCTGGTATTGTTCCTGTGTCGTAAATACAGGAGCTGGCAATGCCTGCCGATCCAGCTTACCGTTAATGGTCAGTGGTAATTTTTCGAGATGCACCAACACCGCCGGCACCATATATCCCGGCAGGGAGGCACTTAAATAAGTCAGCAAAACATCGGGTAAAAATGCGGTAGCCGACACATAATATCCTGCCAGGTATTTATCGCCGGTAGCATGTTCTTTTACCAATACCACCGCTTGTCGGATACCCGGATAAGCCGCCAGCCGGCTTTCTATTTCACCGGTTTCGATACGGTGACCACGAATCTTTACCTGAAAATCATTACGGCCAATATATTCCAGACTGCCATCCGGTAAGTATCTCACCAAATCCCCCGTTTTATACAAACGATGATGGGCATCGCCTTGTTTTGCGGCGACGGTACGGAATGGATTGTCTATAAAGCGGGCAGCCGTGAGTTCGGGCATATGCAGGTAACCACGTACCAACCCGGCGCCGCCAATGTACAACTCTCCGATAGCACCCACCGGCAAAGGATTCCGGTTATCATCCAATACATAGGCATACAGATCCGGTATCAGCGCTCCGATTAAAGCGCCTTTATCCAGTTCATCCACCCGTATCTTTTTATAGGTCACATGCACAGTCGTTTCTGTAATGCCATACATGTTGATCAATACCGGTGCATCTTCTTTATAAAAATTATACCATGGCTTCAGTTGTTGCAAATTCAATGCTTCTCCGCCAAAAATGACGTAACGTAGAGCAGGCAATGTTACTGCTGCTGCAACTGCCACTTCTATAAACAGGTAGAAGGCGCCAGGCGTTTGGTTTAATACCGTTACACCGGTCTCCTGGCAAAGCGCATAAAAGCGGCCCGCATCACGTGTTTGCTCATAGGTAGGGATCACGAGTTTACCACCATACAGTAACGCACCCCATAATTCCCATACACTAAAGTCAAACACATACGCATGAAACAGCGTCCATACATCTGTAGCCGCAAAATGATACCAATCATTCGTGGCTTCAAATAAACGCACCACATTCCGGTGTGTGGCCATCACTCCTTTGGGCCTACCAGTAGTACCGCTGGTGTAAATGACATAGGCCAGCTGATCAGGTGTGCAGTGATACACCGGATTATCCGTCGTATAATTTGCAGATAAGGATTGTTGAAAATCAGGTTGATCGATTGCGGTTACCGTTAATGGCCCATCTGCTGCCGCCTGTTGCAACGATGCCAGATATTGTTGCCGGGTGAGGACCGCCTTTGTCTGTGTATCCTGCAGGATATAACTGATCCTGTCTGTAGGATACAATGGATCTACCGGTACATAGGCACCACCGGCTTTCAACACCCCCAAAATAGCTACCGGCAGCCACTCGGAACGATCCAGACAAAGTACGATCAGATCATCCGGGCGAATATGATGCTTATCCTGCAGATAAGCTGCCAGCAGATTCGCTTTTTCATTCAGTGCCTGATAGGTGAGTTCCTGCGCTTCAAACAAAATGGCTGGCTGATCAGGTTGCAGTGCTACCTGCTTTTCAAACAGCTCATGAATGGTTTGAGCTGCCGGGTAATAAGCGATCTGTGCTGGCTGATGATAAATCAATGTATCATATTGCGCAGCCGGCAGGTAATGCAGGTCTCCCAGCTTTACAGACCAGTGGCCGATGTTTTTAAGCGCCGCAATCCTTTTCAGTATTTCCTGATAGGTAGCCACATAGCCCTGAATAGTTTCCGGCTCAAAGAGGCTGACAGCATAATTAAACACCCCTCTGATACCTGCCGGACCATCCTCCATCATCGTACTGAGATCGAATTTGGCAATCCGGTATAAAGTAGCCGCATTGTAGTAATCAAACAATTGTTGTTCGGCCGGTAACTCACTTTCAAACTGCTGCATGCCAAACATCACCTGGAAAACAGGATGGCGGGAAGTATCCGCTGGTAAGGCCAATGTATCTACCAGTTTTTCAAAAGGCAAGTCCTGGTACTGCTGTGCAGTCACCACTTCCTGTCCTACCTGCCGCAGAAAATCCACCAATCGTTGCGTTGGTTTTATTTCCTGCCGGAGCACCAGCGTATTCACAAAGAATCCGATCACCTCTGTAATCTCCCGGTAGTGCCGGTTCGCCACCGGTGTACCGATCACGATATCGCGCTGATTGCTGTAAGCAGACAACAACAGATAATACCCGCCCAACAGCAGGCTGTACATACTGATTTCCAGATCGCGCGCTACCTGCCGTAATGCTTCGCTGGTGCTTTGATCCAGCATAAAGAATACATCCGCACCTTCATAATTGAACTGCGCCGGTCTTGGTTTATCTGTATATAAATACAGGGGTTCATAACCTGCCAGCCGCTGCTGCCAATAGGCCAGCTGCCGGTCCAGCACCTCGCCGGTCAGGTAATTGCGTTGCCATAAAGCATAGTCTTTATACTGCAATGGCAATGGGGTCAATGCCTCTTTAGCCTCCCCGGCATAAGCGCCATAAAAGTGGCATAACTCACGTATAAGTATATCCGAAGACCAGCCATCTGCCACAATGTGATGCAACACAATACTCAGGTAATGTTCTTCCTCCCAGTCGTCTTTGTGCAGCGTATACAATGTGACTAATACCGGGTATTCTTCCGACAAGTTAAACACATGATTGACGGCCTGCGATAAATATTCTTCCAATATCGCCACCGCAAATACATCCAGCTTGGTAACCGGCAAAGGCACCAGTGTATCGTTCATCACCAGCTGATAGCTATCACCGTCTGCCGTTGTTTTAATGAGACTTCTCAATACTTCATGCCGGTGTACAATTGCTTTCATCGCCAGCAACATATGATCCGGATCTGTGCCCGGTCTTAACCGCAGCACCGTAGGAATGTTATAGGCATTTGTACCCGCTTCATACTGATCAATAAACCACAGACGTTGCTGTGCAAAAGATAACAACTGTGATTCCGGATCTACGACAGGCATCACGACCGGCTTCACTGTTGCTGCGTCTCCGCCCGTCAGCAGATTGGCCAGTTTCCGGATCGTTCTGTGGGTAAATATAGCGGCTACACTCACCGTTTTATCCAACTGCCGGTGTATCTGATTCACCAACCGGATAGCCAGTATACTGTTACCGCCCAACCGGAAGAAATCATTTTCTACGCTGATAGTCGCTGCTGTTGTTCCTAAAACAGCGCCATAGATATCGCACAACTGTACTTCCGTTTCGTTTTCCGGCGCCTGATAGTGTTCCTTATCTGTAAACAAGGGATCCGGCAATGCACGCCGGTCCAGTTTTCCATTGATGGTGAGCGGTATTTTATCCAGCTGTATCAGTACGGCCGGCACCATATATTCCGGCAACGATTCACTTAACCATGCCAGCAATACCGCTTCTTCCAACGGCGTATCTGCTACAAAATATCCGGCCAGGTATTTATTATCTCCTGTGGTCGTATTGGCAGCTACCACTACCACCTGCCGGATACCCGGCCAGGCAGCCAGCCGGTTCTCTATTTCAGGCAGCTCTATCCGGTATCCCCGGATCTTCACCTGAAAGTCATTACGACCTATATATTCCAGCTTACCATCCGGTAAATACCTGACTAAGTCACCGGTCCGGTATAGCCGTGCATTTACATTTCTTTGTTTTTCTGCAGCCGTCTGAAACGGATTGGCAATAAATCGTGCTGCCGTCAGCGTGGCCAGGTTCAGGTAACCTCTCGCCACACCGGCGCCGCCGATAAACAATTCGCCAACGGCTCCCACCGGCAAAGGCGTTAAATAACGGTCCAGGTTATACGTAGTTACATTGGCCACCGGACGGCCAATGCTATTATCCTGCGCATCTATATGCGCAATGGCGGTAATGGTGGTTTCTGTAGGACCATAGGAGTTGATCGGTATAAAACCGGACTCCCGTAAACGTGCCAGTAAAGCACTGCTCAGGAATTCACCGCCGGCATTCAGGCGTTTCAGGGATGTTACTGCTGTAAATGAAAACTGCTCCAGGAAAGACGGGGTAGTTTCCAGATAAGTTACCTGCTGTCTGATCAGTAACTGTACAAAAGCAGTAGCATCTTCCCACATACGGTTACGTACCAGTAATAATTTATAGCCGTTCAACAATGCCAGCAACAACTGCTCTGTTGCGGCGTCAAACACATAGTTGGCCATCAACAGGATCACTTCTTCCCCACTAAATCCATACCGTTGTGTCAGATCAGTTACCAGGTTTACCACTCCCCGATGCTCAATCATGACTCCTTTAGGCATGCCGGTAGTACCGCTGGTATAAATCACATAGGCGAGATGACCGGCATGGATACCATGGAGCAGATTTACAGCCGGATACAATTCAAAGTGGCTTTCCTGATCTACACTGACAACAGACACCGGCGACAGCAGCTGTTGCAGTTTACCCGCATGCATCGCATGGGTTAATACAATACGTGTATGTGTATCCGTTACTATAAAAACAATTCTTTCTTCCGGATAACCAGGATCTACGGGCACATACGCTGCGCCGGATTTTAAGACGGCCAGGATAGCGACGATCATCTCCGGAGAACGGTCCAGGCAGAGTACCACCCGTTCATCCGGCTGTATCGCGATCGTTGCCCGCAGGTAGGCTGCCAGCCGGTTGGCCCGTTCATTCAGCACATGATACGTCAGCTCCTGTTCTTCAAATACCAGGGCTATCTGCTCCGGTGTCTGCAGCACCTGTGCTTCAAAAATTCCGGGAATGGTTTTATCCGCCGGATAATTTTGTGCTGTGGCATTCCAGCCATATAGTAGCTGCTGTTGTTGTTCCTGATTCAGGTAACGCAGCTGCGTAACAGCTATACCGGGTTGCTGCAACAGCTGTTCCAGGATGGTGATCATCCCTTCCAGTAATTGCTGCATCATATCCCGGAAAAATAATTCACCGGCATATTCCAACCGTAGCGTAATGGCCCCACCGCGCTCATAGGCGGTTACGGTCAGCGGATAGTCCTGCTTTTCGGTAGTGCCTTTGTATACCACTGCCAGCGCCGCATTACCGGTGGCTGGCACCGGATAGTTTTCATAAATAAACAAGGTATTAAACAACCGTTCACCCTGTTGTTGCAATTGGCCCAGGCTCACATCACTTCTGCTGTTTACTTCATTGATATGTGCCTGCAAGGCCTGAATAGTGGCAGTTACACTGCCGCCGGTATGTTCCAGGATAACCGGCAGGGTATTGATAAACAATCCTACAGACTGTTCAATATCCGCCACCGGCAGATTACGACCCGATACGGTCATCCCTGTGACGGTGGTATCGGTATGGCCGTAAATACTCAGCTGCTTGTGCCACAGATACTGCAATACCGCATTCACGGTAAGGCCCTGTGCTGCACAATAGGCCCGCAGCTGCCGGTAAAGATCATCCTTGATGATATGTACAGTTTCTTCCGGAGCCATCACATGCCGGTAGCCCGATAACAGCAGGTGACGCTGTTCCGGTTTCAACAGGCTGCTGAGGTCTTCTACCGTTGTCAGTTGCCGGATATAATTTTCCCAATAGGTCAGGTTCAGCGAACGATGCGCCTGCAAATAGGCCTGTGCTGCCGGATAACTGAGATCCGGTTGCACACTAACGGTCAGGCCTGCACTTAATTGCAGATAGGTTTCATGCACATATCCCAGCAAGATGGGCAGGCTCCAGCCATCCAATATGGCGTGGTGGTTGCTCAGCATACAATGATAACGACCCGCCGCGCATTGCACCAGATAAATCCGGAACAGGTTACCGCCAGCCAGGTCATAGCCTTCGGCCCTGTCTGCCGCCGATAAAGTATCGATATATTGTTCCTGTTCTGTAGCAGATAATCCACTCACGTCACTAAACCGCCAGTCCAATATGCCCGTCTTATCTATCACCTGTACCAGGGCATCCTGCCAGTCAAAACGTAACCGCAGGGAGCTATAGCGCAGCTGTGCATAACGCCATGCCTGCTGCAGGGCGGCTACATCCAGTGCCTGGCGGTATTCCCATTTCAATTGTACGCGATAGGCATCATCTACTTCCCCCTGGCTTAAAGCATGGTAGATAAATCCTTCCTGTAAGCTGTTCGCCAGATAAACACCCGTTACTTCACGATCTGCCTGCAGGTGATCCAGGTAAGACTGTGCGATCACCTGTTGTATGTCGCTGGTCGTTAAATAGCCACGTTCTGCGCGCTCCAGATAGCTGATGAGCATTTCCAGCGCTTCGCGGTAACCAATCGCCAGTGAAGCCATCATCACGGGCGGCAGCGTACCGGCAAAACTGCATTGCAGCTGGCCGCCTGTCACCAGGCAATTTATATTCAACACTGCATACAGCTGATTATCGGTAGCCACCGATATACCGCTGGATTCGGCAGTAATAAACCATTCCTTACTATCCCGCTGTAATGACTGCTCAAACTGCCCCAGGTAGTTGAAACAAATGCGGGGCAGCGCAGTGTTCAGGTATCCCTGTAATGCGCCATACCCAATACCTTTGCGGGGGATGCCCCGTAGCATTTCTTTGGTATGTATCAGCGTTTCCGATAACTGACCAGAGGACGTTACCAGCGATACCGGATACAAGGTGGTAAACCAACCGGTTGTATGAGCAATATCTATGGCAGCAGCAATGTCTTCACGGCCATGCCCTTCCAATAAAACAGGGTGCCGGGATTCTCCGGTCAGACAAGATAAAGCCATCCCCAGCGCAGCCAGTAATATATCATTGACTTCTGTCTGATAAACAGCATGGATATTTCGCAGCAACAGAGACGTCTGTCGGGTATCCAATGCGCAGGCGGCTTCATTCGGGGCCGCCGTAGCCAGGGCCAGCAATGTAGCGTTACTTTCTGCTACGCCTTGCATGACCTGATTCCAGTATGTTTTTTCTGCGGCCACCTCTCCGGCGAACAAGGTTTCATAGGTACTTACTACGTTTACCCATTGCCGGTAGCTGCTGCCTTTAGCGCCTAATATTTCAGTCACCGGTATGGTATGCCAGGAAGCACCGGTATTTTTTTCTTTTTGCAGATGTGTATAAATAGCTTTCAGGTCGTCGCAGAGCATACGCCAGCTGATCGCATCAATAAGCAGGTGATGGGCCGCGAAATAAATACGCGCGCTGCCATCTTCATACCCTTCTACATATCCTGCCTGCAGCAGCTGCTCACCAGCGAGGTCAAAGTGTTGTTGCCAGTCTGTGAACAGATCCCGGCATGCATCCGGCCCATTCAGCTTCCGGACATCTGCATATTGCAACTGTACCTGTGGCACCTGACCATTGTAATACTGGATGCAGGTATCCTTTGTATCTCCTGTAATGAAACGCAGCCGTAAACTGTCGTGGTAGCTGATCAGCAGTTGTATACTATGTGTCAGCAAGGGCTGGTCCAACACCGGCACCTGTATCAGGAAAGATTGATTCCAGTGATTGCCGGCCGGTAACAAGCCCAGTTCCTGCTGATGGAAGAACCATTGCTGTATCGGTAATAGCGGCACCTCCCCGGTTAACAATCCCTGCTCTGTTTGTAAGCCAATGGTATCGAACACGGTATTGGCTATCACGTGATGATACAGGGCGGCGATGGTTTTATACCGGAAGATATCCTTTACGGTAACGTGAATGCCCGCACGCTGCCGCAACCGGTTAACCAACTGTATGCTTACGATACTATCTCCACCCAACCGGAAGAAATCATCATGCACGCTGATAGTACCTGCATCCAATCCTAATATCTCACCATATATGGCACATATCAGCGCTTCCGTTTCATTGGCCGGCGCCTGGTAATGATCTGTATCTGTCAATACCGGATCGGGTAATGCCTTACGATCCAGTTTACCATTGACCGTCAGCGGGAATGCCTCCAGGTGTACCAGGGTAGCGGGCAACATGTATTCAGGCAGGTATTCGCTCAGGTAAGCACGTAATACATGCGGGTCCAATACTTCACGGGCTACATAATAGCCGGCCAGATACCTGGTGCTGCCATTTGCCTGTTCGCGGGCTATCACTACGGCCTGTTTAATACCCGGATAGGCAGTCAACCTGCTTTCTATTTCGCCCGGTTCTATACGATACCCCCGGATCTTGAGCTGAAAGTCGTTGCGGCCCAGGTATTCCAGGTGACCATCCGGTTGGTATCTTACCAGATCTCCCGTGCGGTACAACCGGTCGTTAGTACCCGCTGTTATTTCCATCGCTGTCCGGAAAGGATTCTCCATAAACCTTTCATTGGTCAGCGTTGGCAGATGCAGGTAGCCACGGGCAATACCCGCGCCACCGATGTACAATTCACCCACGGCGCCCACCGGTACCGGCAACTGGTATTGATCCAGCACATATGCCGTGGTATTGGCAATGGGGCGGCCTATCAGTACTTCCTGCAAGGACGGGCTGCTACAATCATAAAACAGCACATCTACGGATGCCTCCGTAGGCCCGTACAGGTTATGTATCGCTACGTGTGGTAAGTGTGTGTGCACTCCTTTTACCTGCGACAGGAGCAACGCTTCTCCGCTGCAGAAAATATACCTGAGCCCCGCCACTTCCTGCCGCAGCAATGGGTCTTCTTCCAAAGCGGATAAAAATGCGTTCAACATAGACGGTACAAAATGTATGACCGTCACCTGCGCTGCTTGTATTAATCCGGCCAGATAAATACTGTCTTTATGCCCTTCCGGCTGCGCCAGTACAATACCGGCGCCATACCAGTTGGCCCAGAACAACTCCCAAACAGATACGTCAAATACATATGGGGTCTTCTGTAAAATCCGGTCTGTTGCCAGCAAAGGATAAGTATTGTTCATCCACACAATACGGTTCACGATACCCTGATGTTGCAGCATCACGCCTTTAGGATTGCCTGTAGTACCACTGGTATAAATAACATAGGCCAGGTGATGCGCATGGGCCATCGCCACCGGATTCCCGGCCGGGAAAGCCGTCGTCAGGGAGGCCTGCAGACTTACATCATCCAGACTCTCCACCGCCACCGAAGCACCGGCAGTCAGCTGTCGCAACCGGGTTGTATGTTCCCCGGTTGTCAACACTACCTTTGTATCGGTATCAGAGATAATGTAGGCGATTCTATCGTTTGTATAAGCCGGCTCCATGGGCACATAGGCGCCGCCGGCTTTCAGAATACCCAATAATGCCAGCAGCATATAAGGGGAACGCTCCAGACAAACACCGATGAGATCATCCGGCTGAATAGCATACGTTGCCCGCAGATAAGCGGCCAGCTGGTTCGCTCTTTCATTGACTTCCCGGTAAGTCAGTTGCTGCGCTTCATAGATCAACGCTATCTGATCGGGCGTACGTGCCGCCTGTTCCTCAAACAGCTGATGGATGGTTTTATCTGCGGGATATAACTGCGTAGTATCGTTCCAGTTATGTATTAATTCGTGGTACTGTGTTTCATTCAGCCAGGCCAGCCGATGATGCTCCTGTAAAGGATTCGTCAGTACCTGATCCAATAAATTCAGCATACCATCCAATATCTGCTGCATCCTGGTTTTATCGAAAAGCTCACCTGCATATTTCAGGTGACACACGATTTTTCCACCCTGTTCATAGGCGATCAATACCAACGGATAATCCAGTTTTTCTACGGAGGTACGGAGTTGAATATGCAATGCACCGGATGAAATAGCGGTAGCTGACACCGGATAGTTTTCATATATAAACAGACTGCTGAACAGCCGTTCTCCCTGCTGCTGCAACTTTCTTAACCGCACATCACTACGGCTGTTTACCTCATTGATCTGCGACTGCAGCCGCTGTATGACAGCGATCACGCTATCGGTCGTATGCTCCAGGATTACCGGGAGTGTATTGATATATAAACCTACGGATTGCTCCATATCATCTACCGGTATATTACGGCCCGAAACTGTCATACCCGTTACTGTCACCTCACTGTTGCCATATACACTTAACTGCTTATGCCACAGATATTGTAATACCGCATTCAGGGTAACGCCTTCGTGCTTACAAACGGCCTGTAATTGGTGGTAACGCTCATCGGCAATCTCCCAGGTCAGCTCTTCCGGTATCCGGACATGTCTGTAGTCTTGTAAATCAAGCTGCCGTTGTTCCGCTTTCAACAAACTGCTGAGATCTTCTTTCGCCGCGAGCTGTCTGATAGCAGCGTCCCAGTAGGTATAGTTATCCGGGCGGTGTTCCTGCAAATATTGCTGGGCGGCTTCATAACTTTTATCCGGCAGGCAAACAACCGTTTCTTCCTGACACAGCCGCAGGTACACCTCATGTACATACCCCAGTAAAACCGGTACACTCCAGCCATCCAATATCGCATGATGATTACTGAACAAACAGTGATAATGTTGTTCCTCCTGTTTTACCAGATATACCCGAAACAGGTTACCCACAGTAAGATCAAAAGGTACTGCCCTGTCGGCAGTCTGTAAATCCTGCAGGAATTGTTGCCGGTCTGCTGTCGCATGTACTGTGATATCCAGATACCGCCAATCCGGCACACCTGTTTTATCAATGATCTGCACAGGCGTTTCTTCCCAGCCAAAACGCAGGCGCAGGGAAGGGTATTTTTGTTGCGCATATTCCCAGGCAGTTTTCAGATGTGCTACCTGTAACGCATCCCGATACTCCCATTGTAATTGTACATGATAGGCATCATCTACCGCACCCTGACTGATCGCATGGAAAATAAATCCTTCCTGCAAACTGTTGGCCGGATAAATACCGGTAATTTCTTTTTGCACCTGTAACCGGTTGAGATACTCACCGGATACTACGTGGCCTACATCGCTGACCGTGAGATAGCTTCTTTGTACCTGATGCAGGTAAGTAATCATTGCTTCCAGCGCCATCCGTAACTGCACAGATAATTCCGTTAACACCTCTGTTGCCAGATGGCCGGCAAGATGAAACTGCAATGCACCTTTGACAATCCAGCCGTTGATACTGATCATGCCGGGCTGGTGGTTGACCGCAGCAACCGGCAGCCCGCTGTTTTCGCCGGTAATCACCCATTCCGCAGCAGCTGTGGTATGTTGCTGATCCAGTTGTCCCAGGTAGTTAAAGCTAATGGCCGGCAACTCCGACGGCACATATCCCCGGGTTACGCCATAGCCAATACCGTTACGTGGTATGCTGCGCAGATTTTCTTTGACACCTGTTAGTATCGTACCAGGATCACTGCCTGCAGCCTCCAGTATTACCGGGTACAATACCGTAAACCAACCGGTGGTATGTGTAATATCTATGGTGGCCGACAGTTCTTCCCGGCCATGCCCTTCCAGCAAAACAGCATGACTTTCCGCTCCGGTAATGGCCGTCAGCGCGATGGCCAGTGCACTCAGCAATACATCGTTGACAGCGGTATGATACACGGTGTGTATATCGTGCAATAACAGACCAGTATGCTGTTTATCCAGCAAACAGACTGCCTGGCTAACGGTTGCGGCATACCCCGTTTTCAGTACTTCATTATGCTGTACTACCTGGCCTACTTTTGCTGCCCAGTAGCTCGTTTCTTCCAGGGGCTGATGTGCAGCTACAGCGTGTACCCATTGCCGGTAGCTGGTTCCTTTTTTACCCAGTATTACCTGTACGGGAATAGCTGGCAGCAAGGCCGAACTCATCGCGCCAGTATGCACCTCCCGGCTCAGGTAAGTATATATTTGTTGCAGGTCTTCCGTCAGTATACGCCAGCTCACGGTATCCGTCAGCAAATGGTGAAACGCCAGCCAGATACGCGCACTGCCATCCGCATATCCTTCCAGGTAACCAGCGGCTACCAGCGGCCCCTCTGTTAACCGAAAATCCTGTTGCCATTCCGTGAGGTATTGCGGTAGTGCTTCGATCGCCGGTAAATGCCGGATATCCTGGTAATGTACGGTTACCGGCGGCAGCGCTTCGTTGTAATACTGCTGCCAGGCATCCCCCTCCTGACGATAACGCAGCCGTAAACTATCATGGTAGCTGATTAATTTCTGTATACTTTGTTGCAGTATCGTCTGATCCAATACCGGCACCCGGATCAGGAACGACTGGTTCCAGTGATGGGCAGCCGGCAACATACCTGCTGCCTGCTGATCAAAGAACCAGCGTTGTACCGGCAACATGTCTACGGCACCGGTAAGCCATCCCTGCTCTGCCTGGATTTCCGCTACCGGCGCTCCCTGCCGGGAATTGATATGCTGAGCCAGCGCCGCAATCGTCCGGCAACGGAAAATATCCTTTACAGTAACGTGCAGGCCTGCACGTTGCCGCAACCGGCTCACCAATTGTATACTGATAATACTATCTCCCCCTAACCGGAAAAAGTCGTCGTTAATACTGATCTTATCTGCATCCAGCCACAGCACTTCTCCGTAGAGGATACACAGTTGTTTTTCTGTAGCATCTTCCGGTGGCGTATAATCCACCTGATCTGTAAACACCGGCTCCGGCAGGGCACGGCGATCCAGTTTACCATTGGGGGTCAACGGCCATGTTTCCAGGTATATCAATACTGCCGGTATCATGTACTCCGGTAAACAAGTACCCAGATAAGACAACAGCGCTGCTTGATCTGGTGCAGTGGCCGCAGTATAATAGGCCACCAGGTATTTGCTGCTACCTGTAGTCTGTGTTTTGGCGATGACCACCGCCTGTTTAATACCAGCATAGGCCATCAGCCGGTTTTCTATTTCGCCCGGCTCAATACGGTAACCGCGGATCTTCACCTGGAAGTCGTTACGACCAATATATTCCAGGTTACCATCCGGCAGGTATCTCACCAGATCACCGGTTTTATATAAACAACTATTGGCATCTTCTTCCCTTTCTGCCGCCGTACGGAAAGGATTAGGGATAAACCTTTCCCGGGTTAAATCCGGTTGATGTAAATAACCGTTGGCTACCCCATCGCCGCCAATGTATAATTCTCCGATCGCGCCGGGAGGTACCGGTATCTGGCGGGCATCCAGTACATACGCCGTGGTATTGGCTATCGGACGACCAATAGGCACCGTACCAGCCGGCAATAAGGCAGGATGACAGGCAAAGGCAGTGGCAAACGTTGTAGACTCCGTAGGGCCGTATACGTGAGACAGCTTCACCGTTTCATATGCATGCAGGAAAGTGGTTACATGATTAACAGATACCTGCTCGCCACCGAATAAAACATGTTTCAGCTGTTTGATACCAGAGAGACGTTCCTGTACGATCGTATTAAACAATGCTGTTGTAATAAAGAAAACCGACACCTGATACCGGTGCAGGTATATATTCAGACGTTCCGGGTCCAGCAAGGCATTGCTATCCGGAATCACCAGTGTAGCACCATTCAGCAGGGCACCGAAAATATCAAATACCGATCCGTCAAATGAGAAATTGGATAAACTCAATATGTTATCTTCCGGTGTCAGGGTGATGTAATTGGTATTTTTCACCAACCGGCTTACATTACGATGTGCGACCATCACCCCCTTGGGTAATCCTGTTGTACCGCTGGTATAGATGACATAAGCGAGATGGCTTGCCTGGTTATGCTGTGCAGGATTTTCCACCGGATAAACGGATGATAAAATAGTTTGCAGGAAACCATTGTCAATACTTTCCACGGCAATTTTATCAGTGGCAGTCAGCTCTCCTAACATCGCCGCATATACGGTGTTGGTGAGTACCACCTTTGTCTGGATATCTGACAGGATATACCGGATACGGTCTTCCGGATATTCCGGATCTACCGGCACATAAGCGCCACCTGCTTTCAGGATAGCCAATATAGCTACGATCATCTCAACAGATCGGTTCATACATAGTCCGATCCGGTCGTCGGGCCGGATGGCATACGTATTCGTCAGATAGGCCGCCAGTTGATTGGCCTTCTCATTCAGTAACCGGTAAGTCAGTTGTCCTCTTTCGTCTATACAGGCAATATTATCCGGCGTTTGCAGCACCTGCTCTTCAAACAGCTGCTGGATGGTTTTATCTTGCGGATATACCTGTGCCGTTGCATTCCATTCATGAATAACCTGTTGGTATTGCAATGGTGTCAGGAAAGACAAGGCATCAGCCCTCACAGCTGCGTGCACACTTAGTTGTTCCAGCAGCAATACCATCCCTTCCAGCACCTGTTGTATCATGGCTTCGCTGAAAAGTTCACCGGCATATTTCAAACGTAAGGTGATGACATCTCCCCGCTCATATGCCACCAGTGCCAGTGGGTAGTCCAGCTTCTCCACGGATCCTTCAAAAACAACACCCAGGTTAGCCGCTTTATTCTCTGCCGGCAACGGATAATTCTCATAGATAAACAAGCTGTTGAATAGCCGTTCTCCGTGCTGTTGTAATCTGCCCAGATTGATATCACTACGGCTATTGGCTTCATTAATATGATTTTGTAAAGTCCGGATAGTATCCAGTATTGTGTTATCCGCATGTTCCAGCATCACCGGTAAGGTATTGATGAATAACCCTACTGCTGCTTCAATATGGTCTACCGGAATGTTACGACCGGATACTGTCATCCCTACTACGGTAGTATTGTTATGTCCGTACAGACTTAGCTGCTTATGCCACAGATACTGCAAGACGGCATTTATGGTCACACCGTTTGCCGTGCAATAGTTTTTCAGCTGTTCATACAGCTTGTCTTTAATCGTCACAGTCGACTCTGCCGGCGACAGGATATGCCGGTAGTCAGACAGGATCACCATGCGTTGTTCCGGCCTCAGCAAACTACTCAGGTCTTCTTTCGCTGATAGTTGCCCTACGTAGTCTTCCCAATAAGCGATATGATCTGAACGATGTTGCTGCAAGTATTGCTGTGCAGCCACATAGCTGTTTTCCGGCACTACAGATACGGTATCGCCTGTACGTAAACGGTTATATGCGGTATGAATAAAATCAAACAACACCGGCATACTCCATCCATCGAGAATAGCGTGATGATGGCTGAATATACAATGGTAACGATCTTCCTGCAGCTTCACTACATATATCCGGAACAGGTTTCCGGCAGACAAGTCAAAGGTTTCTTTCCGGTCGATGGCTGCCAGCTGCCGTACATAATCTTCCTGTGCTGCGGCCGGCAAGTCACTGATATCTGCGTAACGCCAATCCAGTATGCCGGTTTTATCCACCACCTGTACGAGCGCTTCTTCCCAGCTAAACCGGAGCCGCAGGGCACTGTATTTTTCCTGTGCCCCCTGCCATGCTGCCTTCATTTTTTCTACCTCCAGTGCATGCTGATATATCCACCTTACCTGCACACTATAGGCGTCGTCTATCTCTCCCTGGTTCAGGGCATGGTAAATAAACCCTTCCTGCAGACTGTTGGCCAGATATACCCCTTCAATATCACGATTGGCTTGTATGCGGTTTAGATAAGCAGTACCGATAACCTGTGCGGTATCACTCGCTGTCAGGTAATGCCGGCGGCATTGCAACAAGCAGGTGATCATCTGTTGCAAGGCAGCCTGGTAAGCGGTTGCCAGCACCTGCAAATGAGCGGCTGCCATGCGGCCTCCGAGACTTACCTGCAATACCCCCTCCACGATCCAGCTGTTGATCAGCAATACGGCCGGTAACTGATTCAATGGAGACACCGTTATCCCGCTGTGTTCCTGTACAATATGCCATGCATCAGGGGTAATTGCTGCCGGCTTATCAAATTGTCCCAGGTAGTTAAAGCTGATCACCGGTAATGCACTGCCCTCGTAACCGAATAAGGCGCCATAGCCAATACCATTATGTGGAATGGCCCGTAAACCTTCTTTTACGTTTGCCAGTATTTCGCCCGGATGTTCCCCTGTTGCTGTGAGTACCACAGGATACATGGTGGTAAACCAACCGGTCGTATGCGACAGATCTATGTTATCTGCCAAAGCTTCGCGGCCATGTCCTTCCAGTAAAATAGGATGCCCCGTACGGCCTGTCAGCTGTGATAACGCAATAGACAATGCCGATAATAACACATCCTGTACGTTGGTCTGATAAACCGTATGGATATCCCGTAATAACCTGCCCGTATCTGCCGCATCCAGGGATAGACTGGTCGTAGATTCCTGGTTGGAAGACAATGCCCGGATCGTAGTATTGCTTTCCGTCATTCCCTGTATTACCTGCAGCCAATACGATTTCTCCGTGGCGGTTTCTTTTGCAAACAGGGTATCATAATCATTTACGACGTGTACCCATTGCCGGTAGCTACTGCCTTTGGCACCCAATAATTGCCGGATACCGGCGGAGCTATCTTCCTCCTGCCGGGTACCTTGCTCCAGCAGGTAAGCATATATTTTCTCCAGATCTCCACTGAGAATACGCCAGCTCACGGTATCAATCAGTAAGTGATGTGCAGCAAACCAGATCCTGGCACTGCCGTCTTCATATCCTTCCAGGTAACCGGCCTGCCACAATGGACCAGCGAAGAGATCGAAGCTATTTTGCCAGGTGGTTAAAATAACCGGCAATGCTGCTGTATCCGGAAGCGTACGGATATCCAGGTAATTTAATGGCAACACGGTTACATCACCGCTGTAATATTGTAGATAGGACGCAGTGGTATCCTGAGCAGTATAACGTAACCGGAGGCTATCGTGGTAACGTACCAGTTCCGCTATACTTTGTTCCAGCAGCGTTTTATCCAATACCGGTACCCGGATCAGGAAAGACTGATTCCAATGATGTCGGGCCGGAAACAGTCCCTGGTCTGCCTGCTGGAAGAACCACTGCTGCACCGGCAGCAGTCCCAGTACGCCCGTTAACAATCCTTGTTCTGTTTGCAATACCGGAGCCGCTGTTAATGCATGCTCCCGGATATACCGGTAGAGAGCAGCGATGGTACGATACCGGAAAATATCTTTTACGGTAACGCGCATGCCAGTACGTAGCCGCAAACGGTTTACCAGTTGAATACTGACAATACTATCGCCTCCCAGGTTAAAGAAATCATCCTGCATTCCTATGCTATCAGCTTCCAATCCCAGCACTTCTGCATACACCGCACATATCTGCCGGGCAATATCATCTGCAGGCGCTTCATATTGCTCATAGGCTGCCGGTAATGGAACGGGCAACGCCTGTCGATCCAGCTTACCATTCACCGTCAGCGGTAGTTTATCCAGGTGTATCCATATTGCCGGTATCATGTATTCCGGCAGATAGGTACTTAAATAGGTCCGTATTTCCTGCTCTTCCAGGGGAGTAGCCGATACGTAATAGCCAGCCAGGTATTTTCCACCACCAGTGGCCGCCTCACGCGCCATCACCACCGCTTGTTCTACACCCGGGTAAGTTAATATCCGGCTTTCAATCTCCCCGGTTTCAATGCGGTAGCCCCTTATTTTAATCTGCGCATCATTCCGGCCCACATACTCCAGATTACCATCCGGCAGGTATCTCACCAGATCGCCTGTCTTATACAAAAGGGCATGAATACCCTGTGCTTTTTCTGCTGCTGTCCGGAATGGATTAACAACAAAGGCAGCAGCGGTTTGTTCCGGTAAATGCAGATAGCCTCTTGCTACGCCGGCACCACCGATATACAGCTCACCGATTGCCCCTGGCGGAACGGGACGTTGCTGTGCATCGAGTACATATAATGCAGCATTGGCAATAGGCCGGCCAATATTGGCCGCATTACCACTCTCCCGGTAACGGTGCCACGTGGTACATACCGTTGCCTCTGTAGGGCCGTATTCGTTGATAATTTCACCTTCAAAAGAAAGATCACGCAGATCCGGTAATGATTCTCCACCTGTGAAAATCAGTTTCAGGGAAGGATTTTGCCGGATAAACAAGGTGAGTAATGCCGGTGGAATAAACGATACGGCAATGTTATGTTCCCGGATATAAACAGCCAGGTCTTCCGGTGAAGTCCGGATATCATCTCCATACAAATACAAACTATTGCCATTACATAACGCCGGGAAAGCTTCATATACAAAGGCGTCAAACACGTAATTAGAATAACAGCCAATGTGTTGGTATTGATCCAGCTGATGCAGCGGTATCAATTCCTGTATCAGGTTCACCACTCCCTGATGCGGCACCATCACGCCTTTCGGATAACCAGTGGTACCACTGGTATAAATAATATAGGCGAGATGTTCCGCAGTAGCGGTATACGCCGGATCGGCCGTTGTATAACTGCTATACTGTTCCTCCTGATCTACTGCAGCCATTGCGATACCGGTAGTAAGCGCCTGCAGTGTTGTTATATACGTGGTATTGGTCAATACCACCTGCGCATCGGTATCTTTTATGATAAATATTTTTCGCTCTTCCGGATATCCCGGATCTATCGGCACATAAGCACCGCCGGCTTTCAATACCGCCAATACGGCCACTACTAAGTCAGGGGAACGATCCAGACACAATACCACCGGTACATCCGGCCCCACTTCATGCTGTTGGATCAGCCAGGCCGCCAATTGGTTGGCGCGTGCATTCAAGGCAGCATAGGTTAGCTGTATATTTTTGTATATCAACGCCGGCTGATCAGGTGTACGCAACACCTGCGCGGCAAATAACTGCTGAATGGTTTGGGTCTTCGGATATGCTTTACGCGTTGCATTCCATGTATGAATGATCTGCTGATACTGCGTTTCATCCAGGTAAGATAACTGATCCGTAGTGATGGTAGCATCTGCCAGTAACTGATCCAGTAAGGCTATCATCCCCTTCAACAACTGCTGGATCGTTGCCTCCGCAAATAGTTCACCGGCATATTTCAACCGTATCACAACGGTTGCATCCCGCTCATAGGCTACTACCACCAACGGGTAGTCCAGCTTTTCCACCGACTCCCTGAAAACGGCCTGTATGCTGTCATTACCGGAACTACCGGTTGCTACAGGATAGTTTTCATATACAAACAGGCTGTTAAACAACCGGGCGCCCCGTTGTTGTACTTTAGCCAGACTCACATTACTGCGGCTGCTGACATCATTGATATGTTGCTGCAATTCCCCGATGGCGTCCACCACCCTGTTCTTCCGATGCTCATAGATGACCGGCAGCGTATTGATATATAAACCTACAGATTGTTCAATATCATCTACCGGCAGCTGGCGCCCGGAAACCACCATACCCGTTACCGTTAGTGCACTATTCCCATACACCTGCAGTTGCAGGTGCCACAGATATTGCAGTACAGCATTCAAGGTAAAACCATGGTCGGTGCAGTATGTTTTCAACCGATGATAACGCGCTGCCTCAATTGGCAGCGACAACGCCGCCGGCAACAACATATGCCGGTAATCTCCCAGCGCGATGCTTCGTTGGGAAGATAATAACAAACTACTCAGGTCTTCCCGTTCTGTTATTGCTCCGGTATACTGTTCCCAGTAAGTGTAATGATCTGACCGATGCTGATACTGGTATTGCTGGGCAGTCATATAACTATGTTCCTGCTCCGACGTATGGGTCTGGCCGGTACTTAACTGCCGGTAAACATCATGCACATACGATAATAACACCGGTAAACTCCAGCCATCCAATATGGCATGATGATGACTGAACAAGCAGTAATAATGATTGGCCGTTGCTTTTACCAGGTATATCCGGAACAGGTTACCAGCTGCCAGGTCAAAACTTTCTTTTCTGTCTGCCTCAGACAGCTCCTCAAAATATGCTTCCTGCGCCGGCCGCGTTAAAGCAGTTGCATCGCTATAACGCCAGTCAGGTGTACCAGAGCGGTCTATCACCTGTAACAACGTCGTTTCCTCCCAGTCGAAACGCAGTCGCAACGCGCTATACCGGTGCTGTGCCTGTGCCCATGCCTGTCGTAGTTTATCTACTGCCAGTGCCTGCGGATATTCCCATTTCAACTGTACATGATAGGCATCATCCACATCACCCTGTTTGAGTGCGTGATAAATAAACCCTTCCTGTAAACTGTTGGCCGGATATACACCCACTATTTCTTTTGCTGCCTGTAACCGGTGTAAACAGGCAGCAGCTACCACATGATCCGTATCACTCACTGTCAGGTAACTACGCGGCGCTTCCTTCAGCTCATCCAGTAATGCCGTGAGTGCTTGCTGATAACCGGCTGCCAGTGCTTCCAGGACATCCTGGTTAACACCACCGGCCATACTGCATTCCAGTTTACCGCCTATCATCCAGCTGTTGATATGGAGGTTGCGGTTGTCTGTATTTTCAGCAGCAATGGTAGTACCGCTGTGTTCATTGGTGATGCGCCATACTGCTGCTGTTGCGGCATCCTGCTGATCAAATTGTCCCAGGTAGTTGAAGCGGATACAAGGCAATTCCGTATGCACATAACCCAGTAATGCCCCGTAACCGATTCCTTTGTGCGGCACTGCCCGCAACATCTCTTTTACGCGGATCAGTGTTTCCGACGGATGACCGTTTGCTGTTACCAATACAATCGGATATACGGCCGTAAACCAACCGGTTGTACGGGTAACATCAATGGTGGTACTCAGCTCCTCGCGGCCATGCCCTTCCAGGAGCAGGTGGTGAGCATCCTGCCCCGTGACAGCCGACAACGCGATACTTAACGCACTTAATAATACATCTTCTGCAGTCGTGTTATACACCTGATGGCATTGCTGCAATAACAGCCGGGTATGTTCATTGCTCAATGACCAGCCTTGCTGATAGTAATCACCGGTATATTGTTGCCAGCTGGTATTACTATCATGCACCCCTTCTACTACTTGCTCCCAGTACGCCCGTTCCGCTGTATGTCCGGCGGTAATACCTGCGTAGCTATGTATAACGTTTACCCATTGACGATAGCTACTGCCTTTATCACCCAAAATACGCCGGGCTGGTATATGGGCCAGCGCAGCTTTATCGCCTTTATTGTTATGCCATGCCTCGTGGAGGTAATGATATATTTTTTCCAGATCAGCTGTGAGTATCCGCCAGCTAACCGTATCTGTCAGCAGGTGATGCATGGCAAAAAATATCCTGGCACTGCCATCCGGATATCCTGTTATATACCCAGGCTGCAACAACTTATCACCCAGGATATCAAAATCCTGTTGCCAGCGCGTAAGCATAGCCGACAGCACTGCCGGATCAGCGGGATCTATGGTAGCTTCCTGCAGCGATACCGTAATATCGGCCGTGTAAGACTGTATGTAGCTGCCGGTGACAGGATCTTTCCGGTAGCGTAAACGCAGACTGTCATGATAACTGAGCAGGATAGCTATACTATATTCCAGCAATACTTTATCCAGCTCCGGCACCCGGATGAGGAAAGCATGATTCCAATGATGAGCGGCCGGCAATTGCCCATTATTCACCTGTTCAAAAAACAAGGCCTGTATCGGTAACAGTGGCAACGTATCCCTGAGTACACCTTGCTCCGCATCAATAAGATGCTCCTGCGTTGCTGTTGCAATAACAGCCCGGTACAGTGTTGCGATGGTTCTATATCTGAAAATATCCTTAATACTTACCTGCACGCCTAAACGTTGCCGGATACGGCCGGCCAGCTGTATACTGACAATACTATCTCCACCTGAACGGAAAAAGTCGTCGTGTACGCTTACCTTATCTGCCGCCAGGCCCAGCACTTCGCCATAAATAGCACATAATATAGCTTCTGTTTCATTCTGCGGCGCCTGGTAAGTGGTTTGATCTGTTAATACCGGTACCGGCAATGCAGCACGATCTACTTTCCCATTCACGGTCAGCGGCAATTGATGCAGGTGCACCAATACGGCCGGTATCATGTATTCGGGCAGGTGCATCCCTAAGTAAGTCAACATCGCCGGCTCATCCAACGTGGTGGTAGATACATAATAACCCACCAGGTATTTTCCGCCACCAGTAGCTGACTCCCGAGCTACGACTACTCCCTGTTCCACATCCGGATAAGTGGCCAGCCTGCTTTCAATTTCTCCGGTTTCAATGCGGTAGCCTCTTATTTTAATTTGCGCATCATTCCTGCCCGCATACTCCAAACTACCATCCGGCAGGTATCTCACCAGATCGCCTGTCTTATACAAACGGGCATGGATACCCTGTGTTTTTTCTGCTGCTGTCCGGAATGGGTTGTCGATAAAGGAAGCAGCAGTTTGTTCCGGCAAATGCAGGTAGCCCCGTGCTACACCGGCACCCCCGATATATAATTCCCCGATGGCACCCGGCGGAACAGGTAGCTGTTGCGCATCCAGTACATACAAGACTGCATTGGCAATAGGCCTGCCAATATTGGCCGCATTACCACTCTCCCGGTAACGGTGCCACGTGGTACATACGGTTGCTTCCGTAGGACCATATTCGTTAATGATTTCTCCTTCAAAAGCATAGTCACGCAGATCAGGTAATGACTCTCCTCCGGTGAAAATCAATGCCAGCGAAGGATTTTGCCGGATAAACAGTTGCAGTAATGCCGGTGGAATAAATGATACAGCAATATTGTGCTCCCGGATATAAACGGCCAGGTCTTCCGGTGAAGTCCGGATATCATCTCCATACAAATACAAACTATTGCCATTACATAATGCCGGGAAAGCCTCATATACAAAGGCGTCGAACACATAGTTGGAATAGCAGCCAATATGTTTATAGGTATTCAGCTGATGCAACGGTATCAGTTCCTGCATCAGGTTTACCACCCCCCTGTGTGGCACCATCACTCCTTTAGGATAACCCGTGGTGCCGCTGGTGTAAATAATATAGGCGAGATGATCAGCAGTAGCGATATACGCCGGATCAGCTGTTTCATAAGTCGCATATTGCGCTTCCTCATCTACCGCAGCAATGGCAATATGGGTTGCAAGCTGTTGCAGGTGGGTAACCTGAGAGGCGTTGGTTAACACCACCTGTGTACCGGTATCCTGTATGATAAATACTTTTCGTTCTTCCGGATATCCCGGATCTACCGGCACATAGGTGCCACCTGCCTTCAATACGGCCAATACAGCCACCACTAAATCCAGCGAACGATCCAGGCATAATACGACCGGCACATCAGGTCCCACGCCATGTTGTTGGATCAGGTAAGCTGCCAGCTGATTGGCGCGTACATTCAAGGCAGCATAGGTCAGTTGTGTTGCTTTGTATATCAATGCCGGCTGATCGGGTGTACGTAAAACCTGTGCCGCAAATAGCTGATGAATGGTTTGTGTATCCGGATAGGCTTTAGCTGTGGCATTCCATTGCTGCATCACCTGCACATACTGGGTGGCATCCAGGTAAGATAACTGACCTGTTTCAATATCCGGCTCTTCCAACAGTTGGTCCAGCAGGGTAATCATGCCGTCCAGCAATTGTTGTATACGCGCGGCAGCAAATAAAGTACGGGCATATTTCAACCGTACTACCACTTCTTCATTCCGCTCAAAGGCCACTACTGCCAGTGGATAATCCAGTTTCTCCACGGCGCCTTTGAAAACAAACGACAAGGTATTCCGGGCCGCATCCGGCACCGGATAGTTTTCATAAATAAACAGGCTGTTAAACAATCGTTCGCCATCCCGTTGCAGTTTACGCAAACTAACATTGCTCCGGCTATTCATGTCATTAACATGGGCCTGCAATGCGCTGATGTGATCCGTCAGGCGGCCGGATTTATGTGCTACAATAACCGGAAGGGTATTGATAAATAAGCCGACGGACTGCTCCAGATCGTCTATCGGCAGCCCTCTGCCAGACACGGTTACGCCCACAACGGTGGTGGGGGTATTTTCGTATATGCTTAACTGTTTATGCCACAGGTACAGTAATACGGCATTCACCGTAACACCCTGTGAAGAACAGTATGTTTTCAGTTGTTGATAACGTGCTCCTGCAATTCCGACGGACAAAGCATCTTCTGTCTGCAAATCCCGATAATCCGGACGTAACAGCTGGCGCTTATCCGGGAGCAACAAACTGCTCAGGTCTTCTTTAGGCAGATCCTGATCGATATACCGGGTCCAGAAGGCCTCCTGCTCCAATGCATGTTGCTTCAGGTATTGCTGCGCCTGGATATAACTGTTCTCTGGTTGTACCATCACCGGCTGTCCGGCCTGTAACCGGCCATACACCTGATGTACAAATGCCAGCAATACCGGAATACTCCAACCGTCCAGTATGGCATGGTGATAACTGAACATACATTGATACAGGCGGTCTGTCCGTTTCACCAGGTAAATCCGGAACAGGTTACCTGCTGCCAGGTCAAAGGCAGTAGCACGGTCGGTTACAGCCAACTGCGCAATATATGCCTCCTGTGCGGCAACGGTTTGTTCGCTGATATCTGCATCATACCAATTGACTGTGCTATGTTTATCAATCACCTGCACCAATGCTTCATCCCAGGCAAAGCGAAGCCGTAGCGCGCTATACTGTTGCTGCGCTGATTGCCATGCCTGTTGCAAATGCGCCACATGAAGCTCATCCTGATATTCCCAGTTCAGCTGTACCTGATAGGCATCACCACCAGCTCCCTGATGCAGGGCGTGATAGATGAAACCTTCCTGCAGGCTGTTCACCGGATACACGCCCGTAATTTCTCCTGCAACCTGCAGCCGATCCAGGTATTCCGTGGAAACAAAACCACCTGTATCACTTACGGTCAGATAACTACGCTGTGCACTGCTCAGATGCGTAATAACAGCTTCCAGTGCCTGGCGGTAATGATTAGCCAGCTCCGATAATTCAGTGGCCGCCAGCCGCCCGGAAAACGAGAGGTGTAACTGCCCGTCTATTACCCAACCGGTAATCATCAGCAAATGTGCGGAATGGTTGGTTGCAGCGATAGACATACCACTGTTTTCGCCGGTGATAAACCATTCGGCGGCCTTCACTTCTTCCTGCCGGTCGAACTGTCCCAGATAGTTAAAACAAATACCTGGTAGTTCATGCGCCGTATAGCCTATTACCGGACCATAACCAATACCATTGCGGGGCACCTCGCGTAATGTTTCCTTTACTCCGATGACGAGTGTACCCCAGTCATTACCGGTGGCGGTCAGTTGCACCGGATACATGGTCGTAAACCATCCGGTAGTATGGGTGATATCTACGGCTGCCGATAGCTCTTCCCTGCCATGGCTTTCCAGCAATACGTAATGCTCGTTACGGCCTGTCACATCAGCCAGCGCCCTGCTCAATGCAGCGAGTAAAATATCATTGATCTGCGTATGGTATACCTGTGCGGTATCACGCAGTAACCGGCGGGTATTGTCCACATCCAGTTTCAGACCGGCATAATTTACCGTCGCAGTGGTACGGGCAGCCAGCAGACTGTTAGCTGCAGCTACACCGGCTATCACCTGTTCCCAGTATGATTTTTCCGCATCGCTATGATAACGGTTTACTTCGTGTACCCATTGCCGGTAGCTGGTTCCTTTTTGTCCTAATAGCTTATTTAGATCCGGTGTTGTTGCTTCCGTCTCCACCAAATGACGATAGATCTTTTCCAGGTCTTCACAGATAATCCGCCAGCTCACGGCATCGATCAGCAGGTGATGTGCCGCCAGCCAGATACGTGCACTGCCATCTGCATAGCCTTCCAGGTAGCCGGTCTGCAACAGCCGATCGCCTGTTATATCAAAGTGGTGCTGCCATTCTGTTAATACAGCCGTTAATGTATCGGTAGCAGGCAGGCTGCGTATATCCAGGTAATGGGGGATGATTTCCGGTATCACTTCCTCATAATACTGTTCATAGTGCGTATCTGTCTGCCGGAACCGCAGGCGGAAGCTATCGTGATAACCTGCCAGTAACCGGAGGCTTACTGCCAGCAGCTGCCGATCCAACGGCGGTACCTGTATCAGAAAAGACTGATTCCAATGGTTATATTCCGGGAAGATGCCTTTATCTATCTGACTAAAAAACCATTCCTGGATGGGTAATAATTCCAGGCTACCGGCCAGTATACCCTGTTCTGTCAACAGCAATTTCGCCGGCCCTCCTTCATTTGTTCTCACCAGTTTACTGAGTGCAGCGATGGTCCGGCAACGGAAAATATCCTTCACTGTCACCTGCACGCCTATACGCTGTCTGATCCGGCTCACCAGCCGCAGACTCACAATACTATCTCCCCCTAACCGGAAGAAATCATCTGTTACGCCGATCTGTGTCACCGGCAGTCCCAATACCGACGCATAGATTTCACATAACAAGGTTTCTGTTTCATCAGCGGGCGCCTGGTATACTTCCGTTTGTATCAATAACGGATCCGGTAAAGCACGCCGGTCGAGCTTCCCGTTTACGGTCAGTGGCAATGCATTCAAATGTACCAGCACAGCCGGCACCATATAATCCGGTAAATATTGTTGTAAGTAGATTAGTATTTCCTGTTGATCCAGGGCAGCTGCCGCCACATAATATCCTGCCAGGTAACGGCTGCCAGTAGCCTGTTCTGCAGCCAGTACCACCGCTTGTTCAATCCCCGGATAAGCGATCAGCCGTGCTTCTATTTCACCGGGTTCGATACGATAGCCTCTTAGTTTCAGCTGGCCATCGTTACGTCCCAGGAACATGATATGGCCATCCGGGAGGTACCTGACCAGGTCGCCGGTACGGTATAAGCGGCTATTAACACCTGCTTGTTTTTCTGCTGCCGACTGATACGGATTCGCTATAAAACGATCTGCCGTTATCGCCGGTGCATGCAGGTAGCCACGGGCTACTCCCGCACCACCGATATATAATTCCCCGATACCGCCATCCGGCACAGGGCGTTGAACGGCATCCAGTGCATACGTCGTTACATTCGGTAACGGGCGACCAATAATCTGCACTTCCCCCTGCCTGATATGTCTGACAGTTGCATACACGGTAGCTTCTGTAGGACCGTAATAATTAAAGAGCTGTTTATGGGACGACCAATACAACGCGGTAGCCGCATCGCAAGCCTCTCCTGCGTAGCTGATTGTTTTTAATGCCGGATACTCCACCTTGGGCAACATCGCCAGCATCACCGGTGGCAGGTATACATCACTGATACGATGCGCCAACAGATAATCGTGCAACAGCCCTGCATCTTTCCGGACATCATCGCTTAACAGGTGTAAGGTGACACCCTGCAATAATGCGATAAAAAACTCGGCCACCGATACATCAAAAGTATAGGCGGTATACGCCGTCATCACGGTATCAGCGGTAAAGTCATAGTTTGCTTTTATCCCCTGCAGCATATTAACTACACTGCGATGTTCCACCATCACGCCTTTGGGCACACCGGTTGTTCCACTGGTATAGATCACATAGGCCAGATCAGTCCCACTACTGCGATACACCGGATTGTCTGTATCTCCGGGTGATAACCATGCATCCTGATCCACGGCAGTTACCCTTACCGGCCACCCTGCCGTGATGGCCGTAATACGGTTTATATGATCGCTATCTGTCAATACCTGTTTCGCGGCAATATCGTTCAGGATATAGGTAATTCTTTCTTCCGGATCGTCGGGATTAATAGGTACGTAAGCGCCGCGGGATTTGAGCACGGCCAATATACTAATCAGCGTATATGCCGAGCGGTTCAGGCAAAGTGCCACCAGTTCCTCCTGCTGAACGCCACAGGTTTGCCGGAGATAATCCGCCAGTCTGTTCGCTTTTTCATTCAGGGTACGATAGGTCAGCTCCTCGGAGGCAAATACCAGTGCTACCTGATCAGGACAAGCCGCCGCCTGTATTTCAAACAACTGGTGTATGGTGGTAGCTGCCGGATATGACTGCGTAGTGTCGTTCCGGTTAGTGATGATGGCCGCATACTGTTGCTCACTCAGGTAACTGATATCGCTGATTCTCCCGGCCCGGCTGTATCGGACGAGCTGCTGCAGTATGGTCAGGTAAGTATGACCATACGCAACGATGGTATCATTTTCAAACAAAGCGGTCGCGTAATTAAACAAGCCGGCAATTGTTTCCTGACTATCATCCAGTGTTAAGCTCAGGTCGAATTTTGCCACTGCATAGTGCGGGGTACTATCGTACCAATCAAACAACGATGCGGCGGCGAGCACCGGTTGTCCAAACCCGTGCATATTGAACAATACCTGGAAAAGCGGATGCCGGGAAGTGTCCGGTACTACTGCCAGTTCTTCTACCAGTTTTTCAAAAGGTACGTCCTGGTGGAATTGCGCTGCTACTACTTTATTGCCCACCTCGCGGATAAAATCACGAATGGATTGCGCCGGTGAAATATTTTTTCTCAACACCAGGGTATTGACAAAAAACCCGATCAGTCCTGCTATTTCCGGATGCTGCCGGTTGGCAACAGGCGCGCCCGTGATAATATCCTGCTGATGACTATACGCACTTAATAACAGATAATATCCACTCAATAATACACTATACAGACTTACTTCCAGCTCTTTGGCCGTTTGCCGCAAATCCTGGCTGAGTGACAGTTCCAATGAAAAAGGAACCTGTGCTCCCGTATAACTGAGCTGTTTCGGCCTGGGTTTATCCGTATGCAGTTGCAGGGTTTCATATGCTGCCAGTTCCTGCTTCCAGTAACTCAGCTGTGTGTTTAGTACATCGCCGGTCAGGTATTGTCGTTGCCACAAGGCATAATCGCGGTATTGCACGGGCAGTGCCGGCAGCTGATAAACAGCTGCTGCAGCCTGATCGCCCCGCTGTAATGCCTCCTGGTACCAATACAGCTGTTGCAGTTCCTGCAACAGAATATCTGCCGACCAGCCATCAAATGCAATATGATGCAACACGATTCCCAGTAATCGTTCTTCTTCCTGCAAGGCTGCATGCAGGGTATACAAGGTTACCCTTACCGGATATTCCGTTGTCAGATCAAATACTTTTTTGTTGGCTGCCACCAGATAAGCCGCCAATGTTTCTTCTGCAAACAGCGTACATTTTTCTATATGCAATGGCATCACCGTATCATCCTGCACTTCCTGATAACCCGTATCTTCTTCATTTATTTTAATGAAGCTCCGCAATACTTCATGGCGATGTACAATGGCTCTCACCGCCCACAACAGGCTTTCCTCCCGGGTATCCGGGTGCAACCGGAGTACTATCGGAATATGATAGGCATGGCTGCCTTCTTCAAAGTTTTCAATAAACCATAAACGTTCCTGGGCAAAAGACAAGCGCTGCTGATCTGGTTGCGTAACCGGTACAGCCGTTATCTGCGGCGCCGTCTCTATGGCTACAGTCAACAAATCCGCCAGTTTACGAATCGTTCTGCCCATCAGTATATCTTTTACGCTGAGGGTTTTGTGGGCGGTTTTATTTACCTCGTTCACCAACCGGATAGCCAGTATACTGTTACCTCCCAACCGGAAGAAATCATCTGCTACACTGATCGTATCCGCATCTAATCCCAGTATAGCGCCATATATGCCACATAGTTGTTTTTCTGTTTCACTGGCAGGCGCTTCATAGCGGTGCTGATCACCGAATTGTGGTGCAGGTAAGGCTTGCCGGTCTAGTTTACCGTTAATGGTCAGTGGGATGTTTTCCAATGGTATAAATACAGCCGGTACCATATAATCCGGTAAAGCCGCTGCTGCATGAATCCGCAGGTCATCTTCCGTTACAGCCGTATCTGCTACATAATAGGCTGCGAGGTATTTATCACCGGTCGTTTGTTCCCGGGCTATCACTGCCACCGCTTTCACACCGGCGTAAGTCAGCAGATGGTTTTCTATTTCACCCGGCTCTATCCGATAGCCACGTATCTTTACCTGAAAATCGCTCCGGCCTATATACATCAGGTTACCATCCGGTGTATATCTTACCAGATCACCGGTTTTATACAACCGGCTGTTTATCCCCGCTCCCCTTTCCGCGTCTGTCAGGAATGGATTGGTAATAAAACGCTCTTCCGTCAATGTTGGTAAATGCAGGTATCCACGTACTATACCTGCGCCGCCTATATATAATTCGCCGGTAGCACCGGCTGGTAAAGGACGCAGGTGGGCATCCAATACATAAGCCGATAATCCGGGGATTATTTTTCCGATCAGTGAATCTCCTGGCAGCAGTTTGCTGCTGAGTGTCTGCCAGGTAGCATGTACGGTTATTTCTGTAATACCGTACATATTCACCAATAACGCCGACGGGCATACGTTGTTGTCATACCAGGGTTTTATTCTGGCGAAATTCAGTGCTTCTCCCCCAAATATAATATAGCGCAGGGTATCCGGATGATAAGGCGCTGCTATGGCAACATCCATGAAAGCATAAAAGGCCGCGGGTGTCTGATTGAGTACCGTTACCCCCGTTTCCCGGCACAGGTCATAAAACAGCGTGGTATCCCTTGTCTGTTCATAAGTAGGGATCACCAGTTTACCACCATATAAAAGAGCGCCCCACATCTCCCATACACTAAAATCAAAAACATAGGCATGAAATAATGTCCATACATCTTTATCAGTAAAGACATACTCGTGTTCAGTATGCCGGAATAAATGCATGACCTGCCTATGTTCTACCATCACCCCTTTGGGGTGACCGGTAGTTCCACTGGTATAAATAACATATGCCAGGTGTTCCGGCAACGGAGCCTGCAGCGGAGATACTGCTATGGCAGCTTCATTTTGTAAATCCAGGCTATCAATAGCTAGTATCTTTACCGGCAGATCGTTGGTAAGATCAGTTATTTTTCGTGTATTCGTTTCCGTTGTTAATACAACCTTTGTAGCAGTATCTGCCAGTACATACCGGATCCGGTCAGCAGGAAACGCCGGATCGATGGGCACGTAGGCGCCACCCGCCTTCAACACCGCCAGTATGGCTACCGGAATGTATACAGACCGGTCCAGAAAAAGGGCCACCAGGTCATCCGGCCGGATCTCATAGTTACGCCGCAGGTATGTTGCCAATGCCGTTGCCTGTTCATTTAATTCCCGGTAAGTGAGGATATGATCTCCACACAACACAGCATTATGGTCGGGATGTTGCAACACCTGCGCGGCGAAAATTTCAGGGAGCGTTTCATCCGGCAAGGTAGCTGCGGGAGTATTCCATTCGTACACGATCTGATGATGTATGTCCGGCGGCAGATAAGACAACGCTACTGCTCCGATACCCGGATCCGCCAACAACTGATCCAGCAGTACTTCCATACCATCCAGCATTTGCTGCATCAAGGCAGGTGCAAATAACTCACCCGCATACTTCAACTGTAAGGTGATCACTTGTTCCTGTTCATACGCGATGGCGGCCAGCGGATAATCCAGTTTTTCAATACCTCCTTGCCATACAAAAGACAACGCATTACCGGTGGTGGCAGGCACGGGATAATTTTCATATACAAACAGGCTGTTAAACAGTCGCTCACCCTGTTGCTGCAAGGTGGCCAGCTGTACGTTACTGCGACTGTTTATCTCATTGATATCTGCCTGTAAGGTGCGGATATCTGCTACTGCCAGCCCGGTCGTATGCAGGAAGATGACCGGCAATGTATTGATATACAAACCTACGGAATGTTCAATATCATCTATCGGTAACTGGCGGCCAGACAGCGTCATACCCACTACCGTTGTTTCCGCATGTCCGTAAACATGTAGTTGTTTATGCCACAGATATTGCAATACCGCATTTACCGTAAATCCCTGTGCCGCACAATAGGATTTAAAGGCATGATAACGCGTTTCTCTGATCACAAAAGAGACCGCTTCCGGCATTTTAATATGCCGGTAATCAGACAATGCCGTAAGGCGATGTGCCGGCAGCAATAAATTGCTCAGGTCTTCTTTGGACAACAACTGCCCTACATAATTTTTCCACCATGCTATATGCTCCGTACGATGTTCCTGCAGGTATTGCTGGGCAGCGCTATAACTGTTATCCGGCGATACGGTTACCCATGGTGTATGATATGCCTCATGCACATAGCCCAGCAACACAGGTAAACTCCAGCCATCCAATATGGCATGATGATTACTGAACAGGCAATGGTAATGATCTTCCGCACACTTTATCAGGAACACCCGGAATAAATTACCTGCGGAAAGGTCAAACACTTCCTTTCTGTCGGCCGCAGAAAGCTCCGCTAAGTAAGCCTCCTGTACAGTTGCCGGCAGCTCACTCACATCACTGTAACGCCAGTCGGTCACTCCTGTTTTATCAATTACCTGTACCAACGCTTCGTCCCAGCCGAAACGTAGCCGCAATGCACTGAACCTGGCGTGAGCCGCCTGCCATGCCTGTTGCAACCGGGTCACATCCAGCTGCTGGCGATACTCCCATCGCAACTGTACCCGATAGGCATCATCTATTGCGCCCTGGGTCAACGCATGATAAATAAACCCTTCCTGCAAACTGCTGGCGGCATATACACCGGTTATTTCGCCGGATGCCTGCAATGCATCCAGATAGGTAGCAGAGATGATATGATTGATATCACTTGCAGTGAGATAACTACGGGTAGCCCGGGTGAGGAAACTGATGATGGTTAGCAGCGCCTCCTGGTAACCGATGGCCAGCGCAGATAATATCGTGGGAGGCAGACTGCCTGTCAGGGTACACTGCAAGACGCCATCAATAACCCAACTATTAATATTTATCACCGTATACAGTTGGTTGGCAGCAGCCACTGTGACGCCGCTGTCTTCTCCGGTAATCACCCAGTTCCGGTCTGCTGCAGTACCTGTATTATCCAGCTGTCCGAGGTAGTTGAAGCTGATGCGGGGCAGTTCTGTAGCCGTATAGCCATACAAGGCGCCATAGCCAATACCCTTACGGGGTACGGCACGCAGCATTTCCTTTACCTGTACCAGTATGGCGCCTAACTCCGTTCCATTCGTTTCCAGATGTACCGGATACAGACTGGTAAACCAACCCGTAGTATGGGTGATATCAATGGTATCTGATAACGGTTCCCGGCCATGCCCTTCCAGCAGCACGTGGTGACTGTCGTATCCCGTGAGATCAGATAACGCCATCCCCAATGCTGCCAATAAAACATCATTGACAGCGGTATGATACACCTCGTGCACATCGCGCAATAATAAAGCAGTATGGGCAGTATCCAGGGAGAGCGTCGCCTGTTGCAACGGCCCTGCAGCTAATGTTGTCAGTATAGCGTTGCTGGCAGTCACTCCTTTCAGTACTCCGGCCCAATATGTTTTTTCAGCCGCCACCTCGCTCGCAAACAACGACTCATAGGCGGATACTACGTGTACCCATTGCCGGTAGCTACTACCTTTGGCACCCAGTATATGCGTTGCGGAAATAGCAGCTATACCTGCATCATCTCTTACTTCCCTGCTCAGGTAGGTATACATCTTCTCCAGGTCTTCCTGCAGGATACGCCAGCTGATGGTATCTATCAGCAGGTGATGCGCTGCCAGCCAGATTCTGGCACTACCATCTGTATACCCCTCCAGATAGCCCACCTGAAACAATGGTGTACCTGTCAGTTCAAAACTGCTTTGCCAAACCGTTAAGATATGCGATAGTTCTTCCGGTGTTGTCAGTTCTCCTACATGCAGGTATTTCAGGGCAACAGCAGGTATCTCTTCCTGATAAAACTGGCGGTAACCGGCGGTAGTATCCGCCGCTGCATACCGTAGCCGCAGGCTATCGTGGTAACTGATCAGTTTTATGATACTGGCTGTCAGCAGTGCCTGATCCAATGGCGGTACCCGGATCATGAAGGCATGATTCCAGTGTCCTGCAACAGCTAACAATCCCGATTTTATCTGATGAAAAAAACGTTGCTGCACCGGTAATAGTCCGGCATCGCCCGTCAGCACACCTTGTTCTGTTTGCCAGACTACCGTATCCGATAGTTTACCGGCGATCACCTGCCGGTATAAAGCGGCAATGGTCTTATATTTAAATACATCTTTTACACTCACGTGAATGCCTGCACGTTGCCGTAGCCGGTTGACCAGTTGTATACTGACAATACTATCTCCTCCCAGGCTAAAAAAGTCATCATGAATACTGATCTTAGCAGCATCCAGGCCCAGTATCTCACCATAAATAGTACAAAGCAGTGCTTCCGTTTCGCTGGCTGGACCTTCATATATTTTTTCACCGGTAAACGATGGATCAGGTAACGCCGCACGATCCAGTTTACCATTGATAGTCACAGGCAGCTGTGCCAGTGGTATCAATGCCGCCGGAATCATATACTCCGGCAAACAGTTTTTCAGGTAGTCGTGTAATGCTTCCGGCGATAAGGTTTCATCCGCTACATAGTAACCTGCCAGGTACTTCCCACCGGATGCCTGTTCCCGTGCTACTACCACCGCCTGTTGCACACCGGGATAAGCCAGCAACCTGTTTTCTATTTCACCCGGCTCTATACGATAGCCTCTTATCTTTACCTGAAAATCACTACGCCCGATATATTCCACCTGGCCATCCGGTAAATACCTCACCAGGTCACCGGTTTTGTAGATACGTCCGTTTATGTCTGCCAGCTTTTCTGCGGGCGTCTGAAACGGGTTAGGGAGGAAGCGTGCAGCCGTTAGTTCAGGTAAATGCAAATAGCCCCTGGCTACCCCGGCGCCACCGATATACAACTCTCCGATAGCACCCAGCGGCACCGGAATCATGGCCGGATCCAGCACATACAAGGTGGTATTGGCCAAAGGACGACCGATATAATTGGTGGTAGCGGGTACATTAACTACCGCAGAAACACTTACTTCTGTGGGGCCATAAGAGTTGATCAGCATGACACCCGTCTGCTGCAGTTGTTGCAGCAACGCCGTATTTAAAAATTCGCCACCCGTATTCAATCGCCTGAGAGAAGGTACACCGGCAAATGAGAACTGGGCCAGCAAAGAAGGGGTACTGTGAATATACGTTACCTGATGTCTTACCAGGAGCGCCAGGAATTCATCCGGGTTTTCCCAGATCCGGTTTCTCACCAGCAACAGCGTATAGCCGTTCAGCAACGCCACAAATGTTTGCTTAACGGATGCGTCAAAAACATAATTTGCCAGCTGCAGCACGACTTCATTTTCGCCGAATCCATACCGGCGGGTAATCGCTGTAATGAGATTTACCACGCCGCGGTGCTCCGTCATAACACCTTTAGGGGTACCGGTTGTACCACTTGTATAGATGATATACGCCAGGTTCCTGGCGGTTGTTACCGGCACCGGATTTTCTGCCGGATAATGCTCCAGCAGCCCGGCTTCATCTATCGGAATAACGGCGGCCACAGCGCCGTTGGTGATCTCCTGCCATTGATGTGCATACCAGTCTTCCGTGACCACTATTCTTGTTTTGGTATCGGCCACGATATACGCCTTTCTTTCATCCGGGTATCCGGGATCTACCGGCACATAGGCGCCGCCTGATTTCAGTACACCCAGCATGGCGATGAGCATGTAAGGTGACCTGTCCAGACAAATCACAACCCCTTCATCCGGCTGTATCGCATATTCCGCGCGGAGCAATGCCGCCAGCCGGTTGGCTTTTTCATTTAATTCCCGGTAACTCAGCTTCGTATCTTCCCATATCAGGGCAGTATGATCCGGTGTGTGCGCTACCTGTTCTTCAAACAGCTGCTGCAATGTTTTGTCTGCGGGATATGGCTGGGCGGTATCATTCCATTCGTACAGGAGTTGCCATTGTTCCGCTGTGTTGAGGTATAACAAACGGTCTGCTGTCTGCTCCTGATTTTCCAGTAACTGACCGAGCAACGTCTGTACACCTTCCAGCAGCTGCTGTATGGTAGCAACTGCGAATAACTCTGCTGCATATTTGAGGCTATAGGTAATGATCTGTCCCTGTTCATAGGCGATGACACCCAGCGGATAATCCAGCTTCTCGGTGAAGCCGTTGAAAACAAAACCAATGGCTTCCTCCATCGCATTATTGACAGCAGCCGGATAGTTTTCATAGACGAACAGGGTATTAAACAACCTTTCGCCGCCTTGTTGCAGGGTACTCAACCGCACATTACTACGGGTATTAATTTCGCTGATATAGGCTTGTAGTTCGTGAATAGCATTGACAACACTACCGCTGCCATGTTCCACGATGACCGGCAACGTGTTGATAAACAAGCCAACGGATTGTTCCACATCATCTATCGGCAGGTTACGGCCGGATACGGTCATCCCCACTACTGTAGTACGCGTGTTACCATATACTGCCAGCAATTTATGCCACAGGTATTGCAATACGGCATTTACAGTAAAGCCGTTGGTGGCACAATATTGCTTCAACAGCTGATAGCGTGTACCCGTTATCGTGATCGCCTGTTCCGCAGGCTCTTTTATATGCCGGTATTCCGATAGTACCAGGTGACGGCAGGATGGCTGCAGCAAACTGCTCAGGTCTTCTTTGCCAGCCAACCGTGTCAGCTCTTTTTTCCACCAGGCCGTATGATCATTTCCATGCGCCTGCAGGTATTGCTGCGTAGCCAGATAAGCTGTTTCCGGCTCATCGCTGACAGGTTCTTCCAGCAGCAACTGTCGGTAAGTCGTATGTATATATTCCAGCAAAACGGGTATACTCCATCCATCCAATATGATATGGTGATTACTGAAAAGACAAAAGTACTCCGTTGCCTCGCGCCGGACGATATATACCCGGAACAAATGGCCTGCGGTAAGGTCATAGGGCTCGCGCCTGTCGGCGGCGGCCAGTACCTGTATATATTGCTCCTGCTCCGCTGCCGGCAGCTCACTGATGTCGTGGTAGCGCCAGTCTAAGATGCCTGTTTTGTCGGTTATCTGTACGAGGGTTTCTTCCCAGTCGAAACGCAGACGCAGCACACTGTATTTTTGCTGGGCATAACGCCATGCGGCTTGTAGTTTAGCTACATCCAATGCGTGCCGGTATGCCCACTTTAACTGCACCAGATAAGCGTCGTCTGTATCTCCCTGACTGATGGCGTGATAAATGAATCCTTCCTGCAGACTGTTCACGGGCAACACCGCTGTGATCTCCCGTGTAGCCTGTACCTGTTGCAGGTAAGCCGCCGGCAGGATATAATCCATATCACTACCAGTCAGATAAGTACGGGTTATGCCATGCAGGTATTCCAACAATGCCTCCAGCGCCTCCTGAAATGCTGCTGCCAGTGCGGCCAGCCGGGCGGCAGAAAGCCGGCCCGCGATATAGAATTGTAAACGCCCCGCTGTAATGAAGCTATTGATGGTGATGACGTTATCATCCTGGTTTTCAGCAGCCACCATGATACCCGCAGATTCGCCTGTAATAAACCAGCGTGTCTGCGGATCCCGGTCTTCCCGGTCCAGTTGCCCCAGGTAGTTAAAGCTGATGCGGGGCAGTACTGCCGGTACATATCCGTACAATGCGCCATACCCTATACCGTTACGGGGTACTTTGCGCAACATCTCTTTCACCCCAACCAGCTTTTCCCCGGGTGTGTTGCCTGTTATATCCAGCAACACCGGGTATAGAGCGGTAAACCAACCAGTGGTATGGGTAATATCCACGGTGGCGGTTATCTCTTCCCTTCCGTGTCCTTCCAGTAATATATGCTGTTGATGATTACCTGTGAGCTGTGTCAGTGCGGTCCCCCAGGCAGTCAGTAAGATATCGTTGATATGGGTGTTGTATACGTGATTGCTTTCCCGCAGCAACCAGGTAGTATACTGCGGCGCCAATGTACCTGTCACCTGCTGTGTTACTCCCGCAGTCAATAGTTCCAGTTGTTCGTTGGCAGCAGCAATACCGGCTGTTGCAGCTTGCCAGTAAGCCTGTTCTTCCGGCAGCTGTGCCGCAAATAAAGCAGGATAGGTGGCCAGCGCATTGACCCACTGGCGGTAGCTGCTACCTTTCGATCCCAGTATATCCGTTACCGATATGTCTGTTAGTGTATCCGTTTCCGTGGTAGCCGTCTGCGCTTCCAGGTACTGATAGATGCGTTCCAGGTCTTCGCAGATAATACGCCAGCTGACGGTATCAATCAGGAGATGGTGCCCGGCAAAAAAGATCCTGGCACTGCCGTCCGCATATCCATCCAGATAGCCGGCTTGTACCAGGTGGTTACCGGATAGTTCAAAATCCTGCTGCCAGGCCGTTAAAGTGGCATGGAGCGCATCTGGTGAAGGCAGACTGCCAACATCCAGATAACGCAGCGAAACGGCTTCCGATGCGGCTGCATAATACTGCCGGTATCCGGCGCCATCGGCCTGCGTTGTATAACGCAACCTGAAACTGTCGTGGTACGCGTATAAATATTGTATACTCTGTTGTAAAATAGTTTTATCCAGTGCCGGTACCTGTATCAGAAATGATTGATTCCAGTGATGCGCGGCTGGCAACTGCCCCCTATCCAGCTTACCGAAAAACCAGGCCTGTACCGGCAGCAGGTCCACGTCTCCGGTTAATGTACCCTGTTCTCCCACGGGTGTGGCCACCGCAGGCAGTATATGACGTACCACCTGCTGATAAAGTGTGGAGATGGTTTTATAACGCAGAATATCCTTCACACTTACGTGAATGCCTGTACGTTGCCTTAATCTGCTGACCAGCTGAATAGCGATAATACTATCTCCTCCCAACCGGAAAAAGTCATCCTCCATACCCACCTTACTGGTATCCAGTCCTAACACGGCCGCGTATACGCTACATAGCACTGCCTCTGTTTCATTACGGGGAGCCTGATACTGTGCGGCATCCGTGAACAGCGGTTCCGGCAATGCCGCTTTATCGAGTTTCCCGTTTGGCGTCAGTGGCAGTTTATACAGGTGCACCAGGGTAGCAGGCACCATGTAGTCTGGCAGGTATTCGCTGATATAGGCCAGTAGCTGTTGCGGGTCCGGCGCTTCCGCCGATACATAGTACCCCGCGAGGTATTTACCGCCACCGCGCTGTTCTCTGGGGATGACGACCGCCTGTTTAATTCCCGGGAAGGAGCATAACCGGTTCTCTATCTCTCCTGGTTCTATCCGATATCCGCGGATTTTTACCTGGAAGTCATTTCGTCCGATATATTCCAGGTTACCATCCGGTAAAAACCTGACCAGATCACCGGTTTTATACAACCTGTCATGGCCGCCGGTTTTTATATCGGCAGCTGTACGAAAGGGATTACTGATGAAACGTTCGGCGGTGAGTTCGGGTTGGTTCAGATACCCGCGTGCGACACCTGGTCCGCCCAGGTACAATTCACCAACGGCGCCTACCGGCAAGGGCAGCTGCCGGGTATCGAGTACATAGGCTGTGGTATTCGCAATAGGGCGACCAATCGGTACCGTATCAGCGCCTGCCACCCGGCTGTCGCACAGAAAAGCAGTTGCAAACGTGGTACATTCCGTAGGGCCGTATACGTGACTGAGTTGTACTGTGGGATGTCTTTCGCGGAAAGCGGTCACATGTCCGGGCGATACCTGTTCGCCACCAAACAGTACCTGCTTCAGCCCCTGCAGTCCGGCGATCTTTTCATCTACCAGCGTATTAAACAAGGCAGTGGTAATAAAGAAAATAGTCACCTGCTGTTGCTGCATCAGTGTATCCAATGCGACTACATCCAGCAACGCGGCTTTGGGCGGCACAATCAACGTTGCGCCGTTCAGCAAGGCACCATATATATCAAATACAGATCCGTCAAAAGAGAAATTGGATAAACTCAATATGTTATCCCGGCTGTCGATGGCAACATACGTCGTTTCCTTTACCAGCCGAACGATGCTGCGATGTTCCACCATGACCCCTTTGGGCTTACCGGTAGTGCCGCTGGTATAGATTACATATGCCAGCTGCTGTGCGTCGCAGTGGTCAATAGATATCGTTGCCGGATATACGGCAGTCGCGGCTAAAACAGCGGCTACTGATACGAGCGCTATTGTTCTTTCCGCCGCAAGGGAAGATAACCCGGAAGCATATACGTCACTGGTAAGTATCAGGGTCGTCTGTGTATCCGACAGGATATAGGCAATACGGTCCTGTGGATATTCCGGATCCAATGGTACATAGGCGCCACCAGCTTTGAGTACCGCCAGCATGGCAATCAGCATATCTGCCGACCGGTCGAGGAAAATGCCGATCAAACTATCCGGTGCTACCTTACCTGTACTGTTAAGATATGCCGCAAGCCGGTTGACCTGCTCCTGTAACTGCCGGTAGGTAAATGTTTTGTCATCACTTATCAGGGCTATATGATCCGGCGACAAAGCTACCTGCGCATCGAATAAATGACTGATCGTTTTGTCTGCAGGATAAGGTGTGGCAGTATCATTCCAGTTATGAATGATTTTGTGACGTGTTGGTTCATCCGGCAAGATGTAATCCACCAGTTGTTTATCCAGGTTATTAGCAGCAAGATCTGCCAGCACCTCATAGAACAAATGCCGGTAAAGCATGCCGAAATTTTCCACCAGCGTACGATCCAGCAACCGGTTGTCATATCTGATCCGGTAATTGAGTTTCCCGTCCCGTTGTTTCTGTTCAAACAGCAACATAGCAGAAAGATCGATATTCAGGGAGTCGTTGATGGTGACCTGGTGTACTCCTTCAAAATTAACTGTTGTATCTTTCAGGTTGGTTTGTCCGAATATGATGTCCAGCACTTCTTTTCCGGCGGTATGTGTAATCAGCTGGTTGATGGGCAGGTATTGTCCTTTACTATCCTTTAACCCACGCAGGTAAGACAATACATCATCCACCAGCGCACCCAAGGTAGTGACTTCATCAAACCGGCATACTTTAATAAGTGTGTTGATATGGGCGCCATAAATAAATGTTTTCCCTTCCCTTATCGATACCGGGTAGCCGGTTCCAATATGTTGTTGTCCGGTTATTCTGTATAGTAATATGGCGAACACCAATTGTCCGTAGTAGAAAACTGACAACTTGTATCTGGCAATAATGGCATGAAATCCGGTCGCTTCCAGTTCTCCGATATGAAAGCGGTATTCGCTCACAGGACTTAATCTGGGTGCAGATTCACCATTTTCCGTGTATGCATTTTTTTTCAGAAACTTAAGATCTACCCCGCTAACGCCACTCAGGTGCTGCTTCCACCATGCCTGCATCAGCTCTCTGCCTGCTGTCAGTGTTTGATTCAGCTCAACACCTAACTGAAGGCAAAGTGCTGCCTGCGTAGCAATACTCTGTTTATTCGTGTATTGGGAATCATTATAATACCGGCTGAGTTCAGCGAGAAAAAAATCGGCTTTTACCGCATCATTCAGAATATGTGGCATCATAAAAATCAACCGATGCTTCCCTTCTCCCAGCCTGACTACGTAAAAACGCATGAGCAGTGCCGTTTCCAGCTGAAACGGAAAGCTCACCATTTCCAATATGGCAGCTTCTCCCGGATCGTGCGAATAATAATTGATTAAGTTAGCTGTATCCGGCACCGGGGGACGCTTAATCCAATATACCAGCTCCCCTTCCTGCAACACATTACTGTTTACCAGTAAATACTCATTCATAAAGCGTATCATGGCTTTATTAAATCTGTCCGGATCAAATTCCCCCGACAACACCTGATCCCAAATAATGTTGTAATCACTTCTTAATGGATTCAATAACCATTCATAATAGAATGTCAACTGATAGGGTGTCAACGCAACTTTAATGACCTGTTCAATATCAGCGGAGTCGATAATGGGGGTTTCTATACTCATAAACAAAGCGGGTTATTAATGTTTGTGATTAAAACAGACATCTTAACGGGTTCACTCAATAATATCCGGTGTCTTCGTATTGCTGTCAGTGCAAAAAGGCTATATTAACGTAATGGCATAGTGCTACCCTGACCCTCATAACACCTTAATCTGCGCAGATAATTGAATCGCAAACAAAAGTGTGAAGATCTTTATAACATTGGGATTACTGTAATTCTAAAACATCAGATTCAACAACGCCCACATCCTGGTAGCAGTAGTTACTATTATTACTTAGAACAAATAAGATATCATTTCAAAGGATTAATTTGAGGTAATTCAAATTTATCTCATGGTACCGCTTTAAAACATCAGTTCTTAATTTATCATGCTAAATATGACAACATTAATACCAGACCCATCATTTGCCGAAAATAAAAATCCCCTGATATCCTTTATGCAAAAGGATATCAGGGGATGACTACATTATTTATCTATAAATTATCCTGACAATTTTTTATCAGGAACCGGATGAAGAGTGATTACAATCACCCTTACAATTACAATGGATACAATACTGCTGCCGCTTGTTTATCTTTAGCAGACAATACAGTCGCACCGCTGCCGCACTGCCCACCATTCATGATAGAAGAAGCATCAGTACCACCTACGCCAGGTACTGGTGTAGCGCTGGATTCACCAATGGCAGACCAATTGGTATGTCTGAAAGACACATTGTGGCCCATCTCATGTGTGATGGTTCTTTGCCGCTGTGCGAAACTGTTGCCGGCAATCTGTGCTTTGTTGATTTTAATCAAGGCGCCTGCCAGGCCGCCGGCAGGGAATTGTCCTTGTCCACACACCCCTGCACCGAGGTTTGCATCCTGAATCAATACATCATAGGAAGTACCAGTCGCTAATTCCCAATGGATAGAGCAATTAGGTACGGCGTTCCATTGCGCAATGGCGGCATCAATTTCTGCGCTCATGCTGGTCATGGTCGAATGTACCTTCAGGCGGATTTTTCTACTGTTCGTTTGGCTCACCAGGACGCCGGTGTAAAACTGTTCTGTTTTAACTTTACCGTTATCAGCCGGCACCTGCATGTTTTTCGGGAAAATGATGTCTCCTTCTACAATGTATTCCGTACCATTATCCTGGATATTGGACGGAGCAAATCCTAAGTTTGTAATGTAGGCATACACTTTATCTCCATTACTTTGTTGGGTTGCAGGAGCAGCAGGGTTGTCATTGGATTTGTTACATGCTGCCATCATAAAGGCTGCCAGGGCCACGCCGGCGATAATGCTAAGGCTTTTTTTCATGCGTAGATAGTTTAGGTTAAACTGATTGTTTGAATCGGGATTAAATGTTTAGCAATAAAGGAATACACGTTTATGATCAATTTTTAAACGTTTCATGGTGAAACAGCAGCTACATGCAGCACTGAGACAGTATTACATTGTCATACACCTTATCCCTCATCAGCACACAGCAAGGGTTATTATCATACGGATATGATAATGTAACCTGATTCATCACTGTCTGTACAGCGCATACAGTTACTGCCATAAAACATGTGCTGACAATAATTGATGAATGTTCAGATGGCTTACTAAGCAGATGTAAGTTGTTGCTACAGTTATTTTAATCGCAGAAACCGGGGCATTGATATACGGCTTTAACAGTAATATGATTGTGCTCCTCTTGTAATACGTACGGACGATCTTTGTGACTTAAAACCCCGCTATGACTCATTTACATTGGGTTATACAAATAATTCCCATCACTGTTTTGCTTTACTAAGAAAAGAATATGCTCCGGATGTAAACTCAGATTTTGGTAATCTCTGCAAGGATAGCGTATTCAACAGAAACAAATATTTTTTTTAGACCAAACCGGATTTAAACTCGACCAATCACAAGGCACTTATATATAGTAAGCACGGTTAACTATTTTCATTTTCAACAGTCACCATGCCTGCATACAAGGCAACGCCTGTATGCAGCATGGTGACATTCATTATGATCCTGCAGTACGTCATCACTCACTGATATGGGCAACAGCTACAACAGCTACTGCTGCAATATCAGGCCAGTGGCGCCAGCAATGCATCATAGGAAAAAACCCAGCCAGGGTCCATGGGTGCTTTCAACCATTTGTTTTCTGCAGATTGCAACTGTACGGTTTCGATACGTTCCTTCCGGGTAGTGGCATAACGCTCTACTACCTGCTGCCAGCTGCTGTTACCGGCATCTTCCAGACAACGCAACAAAACAGCCGCATCTTCTATCGCCATCACGGCGCCCTGAGCCATATGTGGCATCATCGGATGACAGGCATCTCCCAACAATACAATCCGCTGCTGATACCACTTATTAACAGCAGGCCGCTCAAATAAAGGCCAGAGCGTCGGGTATTCACTTGCCAGCAATATATCCTGCACCGCAGGATGAAAGCCCGCAAAACTATCCAGCAGTTCTTCCCGGGTAGCTTCTCTGTGCGCTCTTCCCTCCCACGTAGCAGCAGGTACGCCTGCCGCAAAATAAAACAGCGACTGATCACCGGAAAGAAAATAGGAAATCAGGGACCTATCGTGCCCCCACCATTTGGTGAGACCATCCAGCGGCGCTGATCGCAGCTTTGCAGCAGGAATGATGGCACGGAAAGCTGCCTGTCCTGTAAAGGCCGGCGCAGCCTGATCCGCCATCGTTTTCCGGATGGCAGAATAAATACCATCTGCACCAATCACATAGTCGGCCTGCACTTTTGTACCATCTTCAAAAAACAAGGTTACACCGTCCTCTTCCTGCACCGCCTCTTTCAATCTTTTGTTATAGTGAATGGTACCCGGTGTTACCGCCGCGATTAATATGCTGTGAAAGTTACCCCGGTGAATGGTCAGGTAGCTACCGGCGTATTGTTGCTGCATGGTTTGCAACGGAAAATCAAACAGGACTTCGCCCGTATCCCAGGCACGGCTGACAAAAGCAGGCGGTTGAAATCCGGTTGCATGCAAGGCAGGCTCCACTCCCAGTTGCCGCAATACTTTCATGGCATTGGGCGTGATATGAATACCTGTTCCTGCCGGTACAAACGATACCGCCTGTTCATAGACCGTTACCCGGTAGCCATACTTTTGCAGCAACGCTGCCACAGTAGCGCCTCCTATGCCACATCCGACAATGGCAAAAGTTGATTCTTTAAACATACTATCAGATTATAAATACTGTTTAATGACGCAGTTGCGGAACTACGTTTTAATGCAATACATTGCTGCCTCCACAGCCTTGCCCGCTGGGAGATAAAAAAGTGTCGAACAGGTCAGGTACGGTTATCCATCTGCGTTCCTGCCAGCTTTGTGTGGCTTTCTCTGCCAGCTGTACTCCTTTGGCGCCTTCTTTCAGGTTCCAGTGGAAATGTTCGTCTTTTACCACATGCCGCAGGAACAGTTGCCACTCTGCTTTAAAAGCATTTTCATACACTTCCTGTTCCGGCACTTTGGACCAGTTATCGAAGAAGTTGATAGGTTGTTCCATATCCGGATTCCAGGTGGGCCTGGGTGTATTACAATAATGCTGGGTAAAGCAATGCCGCAATCCCGCTACAGCAGATCCTTTGGTTCCGTCTACCTGCATGGTCAGCAGGTCTTCCCGACGTACACGCGTTGCCCAGGAAGAATTGAACTGGGCAATAATACCCTGTTCCAGTTCGAAGGTGGCAAAAGCCGAATCTTCCGCCGTACAAATAAATGACCGGCCGGCTTCATTTACGCGATGTGGTATAAACGTGCTGCCTAAGCAGGATACTGCTTTTACCTGTCCGAAGAGGTTGTCGAGGATATAGCGCCAATGACTGAACATATCCAGGATGATACCACCACCATCTTCTTTGCGGTAGCTCCAGGAAGGCCGTTGAGCCGGTACCGTATTGCCTTCAAATCCCCAGTAACCAAAATCAGCTTTAACAGATAATATGTCACCGAAGAAATCATTTTCTATCAGCCGTTTCAGTTTTATTAATCCCGGCAGCCACAGTTTATCCTGTACTACCCCATGTTTCAGGCCGGCAGCCCGGCATTTGTTGTATAACCCGATAGCCGCATCGGTATCGGTAGCAGTAGGTTTTTCACAATAGATATGTTTTCCGGCTTCAATTCCTTTCAATACCCCATCTGCTCTCAAACCGGTGAGGCGGGCATCAAAATAAACACTGTATTGTTTATTATCCAGTGCTTCGTCCAGGTTAGTCGTATATTTCGTGATACCTGTACGGGCAGACAGCTGTCTGAGCTTTCCCTCATCGCGGTCTACCAGTATGAGGTCCGGCATAATATATTCCCATTCATTCAATTTGATGCCACCCTGCTCAATGATAGGTATCAGAGAGTGCAGCAGGTGTTGATTGGTGGCGATACGTGAAGTGGCTCCATTTATGATAATGCCCACCCTGTGGGTAGTAGTTCGTACGCTCATGACGTTTTGGTTTAAAGGATCATGCTAAAGGTGACTGTTGAACAAATAGACAGATAAGGTCTAAGCCGAATTTCTCCGAAGTGGTATGGTAAGTAATGCTGCTCTCGCCTGTAGGTGAAGTGTAATCAGTTTTCATATCGCAACACCACCATCATCGGGTAGTGCTGTAACTGCAATTACCTTACAGGTATTCCTGCTGTTGCAGTTGTAGGATCAGGCGTTTGTAACGCCCGGATTAACAATGATGTGGGTTAAGCTGATCAGGTTATCCAAACAGATAAACAAACAACTTATCTTCCGGTTATTCTTTTTTGATGATTTCGATGATACTGCATTCTTCCAGTCCGATATCCACGATATTGACCAGTTGTAATCCGGCCTGCGCTGCCAGCACTTCATATTCCCGGCCGGTGCGCTCACGGCCGCCCTGCGCCAGCAACATGTTCACATCATTCAGTTTGGCATAATGCACTTCATTACCCGCAGGGATAATAGTTTCCAGTACCAGTAACCGGCTGTCGGGCCGCATGGCACGGGCACATACCTGCAGGATGCGGGCTACGTCTTTGTCGTTCCAGTCGTGCAGGATATTTTTGAGAATATATAAATCCGCACCTGCCGGTACCGTTTCAAAGAAGCTGCCGCCGGTTGCTGTACAACGGTCTTTCACCGCACTGGCTTCAATTTTACCACTGGTAATTTTTGCTACATAAGGTTCATCAAAGACCACGCCGCTACTTTCCGGAAAAGCGCCCAGGATGTTGATCAATAACGTACCATTGCCTCCGCCTACATCTACAATCGTCTGATAGGGAGAGAAATCATAAACAGTAACAATTTTTTCAATCACCGGCCGGGTAAGATTCGCCATGGCCCGTATGAAGTTTTCACCATCCTGTTTGTTGTGGGTATAATACTCCCATACCGGTGCGCCATACACTTCTTTAAAAGCGGTTTGCCCTGTTTTTACGCTGTGCAGCAACTGGCTCCAGAGCGGCAGCCGGTGGCCGATGGCCGTCAATATCCACCCTTTCATGGAATCAGGAGCGTCTTCCTGCAGGGTGCGGGCCAGCGAGGTGAGTTCAATGGTACCATCATCAGCTTCTTTAAAAATATTAATGCTGAACAGTACCCGCAAGATACGATGAAGCGCATCCGGATCGCTGTCTGTAATGGCAGCCAGTTCGGCTACGGTTTTTCCGCCTGTTTTCAATTCATCTGCAATACCCAGCTTCGCTGCTACATACACGCAACAGGAATACCAGTGACTGATAGATAAATTAAACATAACAGCGGCATCAGAAGCAGATATCGCGGATGTTTCGACAGTAGGTTGTTTCATAAATAAAAATTAGTGTTTAATTATTAGCGATCATGAAAAGAAATGTTAGTACTGTTATATTGACATAGCTCCAAGCGCCTCCAATCGTTACCACTCCCGACCGGATCGGTTCAACGTAAACACACAACTGATCATTCGCGGGAAGCGGGCATGAGTGATGGATACACAATAAACGGGCAAAGGATTATCCGCTACTTTCACTGCCTGTGGCAGGAAGTAAGTGACAAACATATTTCATTGTGAGCATTACTATCGAAGCTGCGCTGTTATGCCGACTGTTACTACTGTAAGAATATATCTCTTCCGCCTACCCTGTTTAAAACAGGAAACACAAAAATGTCAACACCTGCTTTTTGGCAGTATGTTTACATCCACAAGCATGATAATCTGATTAAATAAACCTGTACGGGTTAGGGCTTCTCTACACTTCTCTCATAAAAATAATGCATGTAACTGCAATTTTATTTCAGGTTGCTGAAATAACATATACAGTGCTTGTATAAAACACGTATAACCGGTGGTAAAACCCGCCAGCGGAGCCCGCAGCTTCGTAACAGAAAAAGAGATATTTTTATATTTTTGCGGATCGTATATGCATCTACCATCTATTGCTGAAACCAGCATCCTGCTTTTTGTGCTCATTGCCTTTATGGCACTTTGTATCCGTACCCGCAAACTTTCCGTGCCGGCAGCGTTGACGGCCGGATTAACAGGTATGGTGGTATTCCTCGGTACCAGCTACACCGGTTTATTATTACTGGTACTCTTTTTTATCCTGGGCACCTTAGCCACTTCCCACGGCAAGAAAAAGAAAGCGGCCCTCACACCGGAGGCTGCCCATCCGGAACAAAGAAAGGCCAGCCAGGTATTTGCCAACGGTGGCGTAGCCGCTTTAAGTGCGCTGGCGGCCATCGTTGATCCCGCGCATCAATCGTTATATATAGTAATGCTGGCCGGCAGTCTGGCTTCCGCTACGGCAGACACGCTGTCATCGGAGCTAGGCATGGTATACGGCCGTCGTTTTTATAATATCCTGAGCTGGAAAAAAGAACCGAAAGGACTGGATGGCGTGGTGAGTATCGAAGGTACTTTACTGGGTGCTGCCGGCGCGGTGGTGATTGCCGGCGTATACGGACTGACAGCAGGTTTCGGCGTTGCCTGTCTTTTTATTACCCTGGCCGGCATACTGGGCAACCTCATGGATTCTATACTGGGCGCTGCCCTGGAACGAAAATATTATATAGGCAATGACACCGTTAATTTCCTGAATACGCTTTTCGCGGCATTGGTAGCAGGTGTGTTGTACGGGATAAGTTGAGGGCTATTACACTCTGTTCATGATACCATTGACAAAGATTTCTGCCAACGCTACCTGTTGCCGGATAATACTTTTTACGTCTTTTTCTTCCAGCATATCATAATTATTGCCATTGGCTTCCGGTATGGTAAACCGTAATCCTATCATGGCCTGTACCAGCAAAGCGGCAATTTCACCGGGATTATCCACGGCAAACTCTCCATTCCGGATTCCTTTCTGTATAACAGATTCGAAGATGGCTATTTCTCTTTTTTTGGCATTCATCATGCCTTCGTAAAATGTCTGTGAAGAATACTGTGCGATGCGGAACAATTCCAGTTTATTGAAACGCAATACGAACTCCTGCCGGATAGCCACCATGGCAAAGATATTCCGGGTAGCCGGCTTATCCCGTTCTGCTTCCTGTTTCATTTCCTCAAAATAAAGATCCGCTACTCTTTCCAGCACTGCCTGGTGGAGGCTTTTTTTATCCGGGAAATAATAATACAGGGCTGCTTTGGAGCAATGCAGATCCTGGGCTATCTCATTCATCGTCGTTTTCGCCGCACTATGGCGGGTAAAACGTTTTAAAGCAGCGTCCAGGATTTTATCCTGCATTTCATCTTTATTCTCTGTACCCATTAACTTTCCGGCTTTTATTGCTGAGCAGTCAAAGTTAGTAATAAGAATCAGGAATTACACTATCAGGAGCAGATCATCCTAAAATGACCTGCTCCTGCGGAAGGTTGTTATTGATAGCGGGCGAAGTAGAGCAAGGAGTTGAGGGCAAAATCAGGAATAGCATCCTGGTGGCTCTTACCAGGAATGATCAGGTACTCAGCGTCTACACCTTTGCTTTTAAAGCCGGCATAGGCGCGGTCTGAGTTAAAAATGGGCACATTACGATCGGCATCTGAATGTATCAGCAGTACCGGCGAAAGTGGTTTCCAGTCATAAATATCATTCTGGGACAATATATTCAACAACTGTGTATCGTTTCCATTCAGCACGTTGGCTTTAAATACGGGATTCAGCAGTTGCGCCGGATTCAACGGCAATACAGCCTGGGAAATCGGGCGGGTGGCTACTTCCACGTCATACGGTGCTTTGAGGAAAGTATTCAGGGGTCTGTTCAGGTGATAAATTCTGTTGAAGCTGGTGAGCACCCAGATGTGGCTTCTGATATAAAAAGAGTCCCTGTCTTCATCACGTTCCAGGAAATAGCGCGCCGTACTGGTGATGTCATAGGCGCCTGCACCATAGGAAGCTGCCGTTACCGGTAACTGGGTGGCATATTGCTCCTGCAGCAACCTGTGTAATGCCATCGTTGCATAGCCACCTTCGGAATAGCCGGCCAGGAACAATTTTTTATCCCATTGTATATGCTGTTCTTCCAGCCATTGCTTTACGGCAATGATCATATCCGCAGAGGTGCGGGCCAGCGAAGCAGCATGCTGATAGGGATGCGGAATATTAGCCGTGTTGCCATAGCCCAGATAATCCGGTACAATCACGGCGCTACCCAGGGCCGCCGCTACCGGAATCCAGTAATGTAAAGGGCCATCCGGATTAAAGAAAGAAGCCGCCTGCTTCGGGTCGAACACCGTTCCATTCTGGAAGCTGATCAGCGAAACCGATTCCCTGTCTTTGGGAATGACCAGGAGTCCGCTCGCATCCACCGGTACGCCATCCGGATCGGTGGTAGGATAGGTCACCTTGTAAACATTCACCACCGTGCTGACAAGCAGCGCCCACAGCGAATTAGGGTCAATACCATCAATGGTGGTGGCACGAGCATTCAGGAGCTCTTTTTTGATTTGTTTTTCTCCCAGCAATTCAACGGTAGGCTTATGCGCCGGCGCGGCAGCAGGAGGAGTGGCATCTTTGCGGCAACCAGCCACGAATACAATACCAGCAATCAATACAAATGCAAAAGCGCGAAGAGCAGTACATCTGATCATAGTAATGGTTTTAAGAGATGAGCAATAGGGTTGTAGTGAGGGTGGGTTTTATATTGGGTACTAACAACGTTGCGCCGATAATAGTTCAGGTATTTTAATTTAAAACGCGTCTATTTCCTGCTGTTTAAAATACACTGGTGCAAAGATATTAACACTGCCCTGTTATGACATTGCATCCCGGGAACCAGTATGCACTTCTCCCGGGATACCATGGGATTATATAGCAGTGGCGGCTATTTCGCGCCGTAAAAAATATTTAAAGTCATCCTGTGTAACATCAGTACCAGGCGTCTTTCGCCAGATAGTTGCTGACATAATCCGTCACGCCTTCTTCCAGGGAATAAAAAGCATCGGGGTAACCGGCTGCCTGTAGTTTAGCCATGCTGGCCTCTGTGAAGTACTGATATTTATCCCGTATATCTTCCGGCATATCAATATAGGTAATATCAGCGGGGATATCCATACCGGCAAACGTGCTGGTCACCAGGGCCACAAAGCTACGGGCATGGCCCGTTCCCAGGTTATACAACCCACTGGCTGTGCTGGTATGTTGCGATAGCCAATAAGCTACTTTCAGGATATCCTTTACATAGATGAAATCCCGTAACTGTTCTCCATCGCGGAAATCCGGCCGGTGCGACCGGAACAGTTTCACCTGCCCATGCTTCCGGATCTGGTGATAGGAATGCCAGATCATACTGGCCATACGGCCTTTATGGTATTCATTGGGACCATATACATTAAAGAATTTCAGTCCCGCCCAAAAAGGCGGCTGCTCCGTTTGCTGCAATACCCATTTATCAAACTCATTCTTTGATATGCCGTATGCATTCAGCGGCTGCAACGCCGTAACGATGCCATGATCATCTGCATAGCCCTGTTCTCCGCCGCCATAGGTGGCTGCAGAAGAAGCATACACCAGCGGTATCTGATGGCGTACGCAATATTCCCATACACGGCGGGAATAGGTTACATTAAAATACTCCTGTATCGTATAGTCGAACTCGGTAGTATCTGTGCGTGCCCCCAGATGAAACACAAAATCGATCTGCCGGTCTGCAGCCGCCAGCCAGTCGAAGAAAACTTCCCGTTCTATACAGGCTTCATAGGTTTTACCGGCAAGGTTTTGCTGTCTGTCTTCCCGGGTAAAATCATCTACCAGAATTAATTGCTCAAATCCTTTTTCATTTAAAAATCCTACCAGACAACTGCCGATAAAACCGGCACTCCCTGTTACGACAATTCTGCTGTGCTTATCCATAAATTTTTCCGGTGATTACACCCGCTTTAAGTTATGTGTGGTGTGAATACGATTCACGATTAACGTAGTAGATCTATCAGGCAACAATGGCAGAATGATCACCTCTCCTCCCTGTTCCTCTACCAGACCTGCTTCCGGCAAGGTAGCCCGGGTATAGTCGCCTCCTTTGACAAATACATCCGGTTTAATCAGGCTGATCAAAGGAGCAGCGGTATCTTCTGCTTCGGAGCCAAAAGGAATAATATGGTGTACCGCTCCCAGTCCGCCCAGTACTTCCATGCGGTCTTCCAGGGTATTGATGGGGCGGGAACTGCCTTTCAGCCGCCGGATGCTATCATCGGTATTGATGCCTACCATCAGGATGTGTCCCAGTTCCCGGGCGCGGTTCAGGTAATTCACATGCCCGCTGTGCAGGATATCGAAACACCCATTGGTAAAGACAATCTTTTTCCCCTGGGATTTATAGATAGCGCTGATGTATGCCAGTTGCTGCGGGTCTGTTACATATTTTTCGTTGACAGATAAATAGGCCGTCAGCTCCTCACAGGTACAACAGGCCGTGGTATGCTTGCTCACGGCAACAGCCGCCGCTGCGGCCGATACTTCTGCTGCTGCAGGAATATCAGCTCCCGCCAGGCAGGCCAGCGTGAAAGCGCTGATATAGGCATCTCCGGCACCCGCCACATTGAGGGGTGGTACTTCATGCGCATGGCTGCGGTACGCCAACTGGTTGCCGGCAAAAATAACAGCGCCTTCTTCATCGAGCGTAGCCGCGGTAATAGCAGCGCCTGTAGCGGCAAACATGGCAGCGCCGGACTCCTGCAGCTGCCGGGCCCGGGCCTCATACTTTGTTGCTATCTGTAACAACTGTACCGTTTCGGCATAGTTGGGCTTCACCAAAGAAGGACTCAGCGACCGGAAAGCTTCCAGCCGCCTGGAATCTACGGCAATGAATTTTTCCCGGCGCCGGTTCAGTGCCTGCAACGCCGCAATCACGCCCGGTGTAATCAGTCCTTTATTATAGTCTGCAATCACAATGGCATCATGCAATGGATACTGCTCTTCCAGCAACACAATAAATGCCTGCTCCTGTTCCGCACTGATCTGATGTACCGAACCGCTGTCGTAGCGGATCAGCAATTGCTTGCCAGACATCACCCGGGTTTTCACCAGGGTGCTCCTTTCCGGATCCCGTAAAATCCGGCACGTCACACCTGTAGCCGATAACAATGCCTGGGCTTTTTCACTATACTCATCTGCGCCGCATATGCTGCAAAAGGTAACGGCAGCACCCAGGTGTTTCAGGTTGGCAGCTGTATTGGCAGCACCGCCTGGTACGGTGCTATTGTTCAGGATATCTACAACGGGCACGGTGGCTTCCGGCGTCAGGCGGGTACTGGCGCCTTTCAGGTATACATCCAGCATCAGGTCTCCAATAACCAATACCGAAAACTGCCGGAACTGTGAGATTAAATGTTTGTACATGGCTGAAGGATCATTTACAATGAATAACGGGTATATTTTTTTCTTCCGTGGGCAAAAAAATCGGGCATAACAACACTTACTCCATCAGTTGGCTACCCATCACGCGATGCATACTGCGGGTATTTCCAATTCCATTAAATTACAATAATTAATGAAAGTTTCGCCGAAAAATAAATAAATGGAAACAACTGCGGGTATACAGCACTATCTATATAAAAAAAGGGTGCAACCACCAGCAGCATCGCTACTTTGCTGTGATGGTTACACCATTATATCCACTGACAGCATTAAAAGCGAGGCACCGGTTTTTAATAACTGTCCATGTACGTTACTTATGGATACATGCTTTTCAGTGCACTGATATCTCCATTGGTCAGCATTCCCCTGTTATAGGTAAAGGAAGAACCATCTGCCCTTACAATAGAAGGATACCCATTGGCGGAATAAGAGTAGGGCCAGTACATCATCACAGAGTTAAAGTCGAACGTACCATAGTCGCTACCACTTTGGTAAATCTGGAAATTACTCTGTTGATTGGAATAGATATTATTCCAAAGGATACGGATATATCTGTCGCGGTCCTTGCGGGTATGCTCATGATATAAACCGGCAGCATGGCCCATTTCATGTACAGTACTGCCCAATGAAATCTGGCCGTCCAGCGTGATATTCTGTGCGCCGCCCCACATACCAATTGCCGCCCATCCGTCGCCGCCATTGGGTGATCCCGACGTAAAATTAACGTAGTTGGACTGGTTCGTACGGGCAATCCAGCGGATATTGGTTTTCGCATTGTAGTGGGCAATCGCATCTGCTATTTTCTGACGGGTATTGTTGGGTACATTACCAGCAATGGTATAGTAGATACGTGCCTGCGGCCATCTGTCTACCGCCAGTACGCCTGCCCCTTCTGTACGGGGTGGAGGTGTTTGGGTTAATTGTTTATCTGACAATAAAATATCTCCCTGAAAAATATTAAAACCACCTTTCTGTTCATAGGTGATTTTTTCTCCCAGAAAATAACCGGTACGTATTTCGCCGGGTGCCTGCAGCGAAATATCTGTTGGTGGGGTCGCCTGTTCTTTTTTAGTACAGGCCGCAAAAACAAAGAGGAAGCCGAATGCAACAACAGTGGTTGCCTGGTGGATCAACGTTCTCATTTATAGCTGTATTATGGGTGAAGAGAATACTGGATGACAGGGCTTCATAAAACGCAGCAATGCTGATGATTACTTCCGGGCTAAGTGGTCTGATGATGGCTACAGATATTGGTTGCTACAGATTTTGGTTGTCACTGATGAATCAAATGTAATGGATAATATGGAAAACAGAAAATGTGGGGATAAATTATCCGGAAACAGCAGTCAATACTGCATTCCGGCTGTCAGACATTATCATGTCGTGTATCCGTGTGGGATATATGCAGGCTATGGCAGAATTGATCCCATTTCAGCCGGCTGTCTGTCATACGATAAGGTAAATTACGCTGCAGCTGGTGCCACAGGCGGGCCATCTCTTCAAATGCCTGGGTATTTTCCCTGCAATGCGCACACCAGTCATCCAGCACAATAGCACCTTCCGGCGAGGCTTTACCCGACAGGTAGCTGCTGATTAACGTTAATCCTCCGCCCTCTTCTTCGTCTATTACCACTGCCTGCTGCGCGTCCAGTAATACCTGGCATTGATGCAATAATCGCAACGCTTTTCCCATCTGGGTAGCTACCGTGGTTACCGACACGCCCAATTCCCCGGCAATGTCGCGGTAGCCCTTCTCTTCTGTTCTGTTTTTCAGGAAGATAGCCCGGCAACTGCCGGATAACAATTTCATGGGTTGTACCATCTCAACAGGGGGTACTGCTGTTGGCGACAATAACAGCCACCAGCCACACCGATCGCACGTAGTAGCATATACGTAGGTCCGCAACTGTGCTGTAAAAACAAAGGATACTTTATACTGCCATAGCTCCGCGAACAGGTTATACACAATTTCGTCTGCCACCATAGCCGATTTTACTTTGTAAAAGGCATAGCGATGCAGTTTTCCATAATGTTCATGAAAAAAAGTACTAAACAATGACAGATATGTACGATCGGTGGCCTCTTCCAAAACTTGCTACAGGGTATTTTGTTGTATCATCTGCCTATATAACACCTAGAGGTGGGGTATCCCCTTATTCCAACAGCCGGAAAAAACAGATTTTAAGTTTCTTTTAACAAAATAACGGCATACGTCACCGGAAGACGCACCACTGACAGGAATCCTCTTTTTTCCTCACCCACCATAAAATCAAATCCGTAATAGGAAAGTATAGGCTAATAAAAAACATCTAGTCGATGCCTAAGTATGCTTTAGCTATGCTTTCAGCCTTTGCTCTCGCAACTACTCCCCCTTTAAATTCCTCAGGATATTCATTGGAGCTATCTACTGTGATTTCATTCATTTCCATATCATAAACAGCCCACCACCAATAATCTTCGTCCATCCATTCCGCCCGCAACATTAAACCCGCCCATTCAGCGGTACAATCATCAGAAAGATCTCCTTGCCAAACAATTGGTTCTTTAGCTAATATTTTCCGTTTGTCATCAATCATTGCTAAACTAGGTAACTATTAAATTCGGGCAAGAAAAATTACGTACACCACAAAATAAAAAAAATTCTAAAAAGATTAGAAAACTCCAAACAAATACCATTTTACGTCCGTATAGCCAGCTATGTTTTGGTAATACCAAAACTCTTAACCTTTTCATGCTGCGCATTCAATATCCTATAACAGAAATAGCGCAAGAAGAATCAAGCACCATTATCATTTAGGCATAACACATAAAAAAACTCGATGCCTCTAATCCTGCTCTCCGAAAATGGAGATAGATAAACTATTGGTTACTCTCTCAGCAATCTCACATATCTTTTCCTTCCCTACCCTGCTTAATGCCCACACTAGTTTCCTTCAACACGTTTATCCATTTCCCACATTTTCCTATAGAAAGTTGGAGTATTATAATTATAATTACACTCCTCACTAACACGCTCTCTAAAAAGTACCGGCAGTTTGGAAAATGTAGTATGTAACTCAAGTAAAATGTTTACTGGTTGGGATTTAATGCTCTTGTAGAATCAACTTCTACAAGGTTATAACTACATAAGAGTATTTCTCTTTACTCTCCTTCGTGATCCCCCTTGGGATTAATACATATACTCGTGATACTTTGTAGTACCTACGTTCGTTAGCAATGAGCATTTATTGCCAGGCGTAATATTAATCTATAATAGGTTCAACCAATATTGTCAAGATCTATAAAAGTCTCATAAACAAGCAACAGCCGTCACCAACATTTACTCCCAAAAATTTCTTTTATATGTGCACATTTAGCGCTATTATAGCGCCTTCTAAACCGTTAGCAACTTAAAACGTATATTTTAACTTTAGCATGGAAAAAAGAATATTTTGGGAGATTATTGAAAAATCTCTGCTGGTACAAGAAGATCAGGCCAACGAACTTCAACGTCTACTTTCTCAGTTTTCATTAAGTGACATCGTAGATTTTGAAATTATTATGAGAGAATTAATCATAGAACTAGATGACTATAAGGTGATGGGGATACCAAAAATAATTGATGGTTATGTGAGCGATGATTCCTACATATATTTCCGGTGTTGGATAATTAGTAAGGGTAGGGAAATATTTGACATCGCTCTGCAGCATCCTGATGACATAGCGAAAATTGTTGACCAATCAACTTTACCTGATTTTGAAGACCTTTTGTATATAGCTGACAATGCCTATCAATTTAAAAGCGGCGTTGGTGATGACGATGACAATTTGCCAAGAAATATAGCCTATAGCAAAGGTTTGGATTACGATTTAGACGCGCCTCCCACTAAAGGTACTAAATGCGAAGAGCGTGATCTGCCTGGTGTCTATCCAAAACTGTGGGCAATTTTTAACTAGTTTCAATAGTCTTCGTTTTAGCATAATCCTATAGCGGGTTAGTTAAGCTAGTACAAAAACTAACCCGCTGTAGTTATGCTAGGACATTATAAAATCGTTGTTCCTACCAACCTGCTGTTTCAGTCTCCATACTCCAAAGCGTATATTCGTTCTTCAAATGGTCCTTAGCTTATATCTTGAAGACTTCGAAAGCAATTTTTTGCTTTCCCATATTGTACTATTAATTTAAAGTTAAAATATATCTTATTGATGCACTTTATCTAGTAGTTTTCAATTCATGGGACGAGGCTCATAAATCGACGATTCTCTCATTAGAATAAATCCTTTTTATGTATACCTATACAGGTATTTTTACGTCATTTAATTAATAAAAAAACATCTGCTACTTAATTTTTTCAAATATTCAACAAACCTATCTTCTTAGCCTTTAAATCTGCTATTTCTTTTTCAATTTCTAAAATTTTACTATTTAGCTTATCACAAAAAGATCCTATTTTCTGCGGCAACCGAGACTGGGCTAAATAGTTACGAAAATCGCCTTCTTCTAGATAGCTCATATAAATCCTCTTTACAATCCTCTCTTCATGATCATTTATTTTAGGCTCACTTTTGATTCGAGTATCTGAATCAGCCTTATTAATGAGAGACCTAACAATAGGATTCGCTGCTGATGGAGCAAAACGGTAAAGTATGACATTTAAATTTATCCCAACAACAAATGAAGCCAACTCTTTAAACACATTTCCAGTTGTAGTCATAGATTCAAATACCATTTCACCATTTTCAATATTTTCGATATAACTAAATCCAATATCTAAATATTTCATTAACTGCATTGCGACATACATTACATCTCCACCATAGGAAATTATTTTCAAAAATTGATGCATCTCTTCAATCACATACATACTATAAAAACTCTCTTTATCTAATTCAATGCATAGCAGCCAAAAATTACTTAAATCACTACCAGATAATGTATTTAAGTTGTGCTTATAAAATGATTCTTTAAATTCAACGCTCTCCTGACTAAGTAACAAAGCAACATAATATTCTTGTTGGGATCTATGCGGGAAAGAATAAATTGCACCATCTAATAATATTATATTTATTGAAACAACTAAATCGTAAATCAGGTCATCTACCTTAAATGAGAGATTCTTTAGTTTTTGAATTTTAAGAAGAATAGATGTCAAATCCTGAAGCTCAAAACTGAACTTATTTTCTATAAAAGCCAGTAGTGAAAGCCATTTTAACACTTCTTCAATTTCTTCTCTTTGTAATCCAGATTTTTTTTCATGTTGAAATCCACCACCTTTTATTGCATCGTGTCTTGTAAACAAAGTATCAGAAACATTGAAATAAAAACGACTCTTGGTTTTGGGTAACTCAGGATAATATTCATACGTGAGAATAAACATGCTTAACAGAAGCGGATTCTTCAAAAAAACAACTATTTCCGAACTCTTTATTTCCTCGATGTTAGTTTTTATTTTATCAAGAAGGGTAGCATCGTGAAAATTCTTCCGCTGAACATCAATAAAACTAATAATAGAATCATTACTGAGTGGTTCAATATTATATGTAATAAATCTTGGGATCGATTCAACATTTGCCTCTGGTCTTGAACTGATTATAAAATTATTATTGTGATATCTATCAATAAACGAGTTAATTTCACTGGTTATTATACTTTTCTTTCTATAATCAAGCTCATCATAACCATCTAACAAAAAAATAAATTTCCCTTCTTGAAGAAGTCTTTCCATTATCTTATCATTAGGTGATATTTTATTTTCTAAAATAATCTTAAATATATAATCTTGAAACCCTTCATTAATAAATGAGAAATTCCTGAATTCAATAAATATGGGAATACGTAAGAAATTACTATATGCATTTAAGAAAAAAAATCTCATTAGCATTGTTTTCCCACAGCCCGCCCCTCCGGTAATTGACAAATATTTATTATTGATTATTAAAGCACCAATATCATCCTGTATACCCCCGAATAATTTTCTTGCAGATAATTGCAGAGGGAAATAAATATCAAAAAAGTAAATTGGTCTATCTCTAAATAAAAATGTTTTAGTAAAAAGATATTTCTGCAAGTGGGATTCTAAATATTTTTTTATTCCAGATTCAAAAAAAGAGGAAACTTCCGCTTCGGTAAATTTATAAAATCTGGTCAACTCAGTGGTTATATCCTTTATTAAAGCCACACTTGATGTTATAATTGATATTTCCATATGTTCATTCTTTTTACACAATTCTGAGAACAAGTAAGCATTTATTATACAATATAGAACCAGATAGGCCTTTCATTTTAATCTATTTGTAACCTCTGTAAATATAATATTTTCTTATCCTATTACAAGGTCGTTGAAAATATTATTCTGTTACTTCTCTTATAAAACAACTCCTCCCTTTTCTCCGTCATCTCACCCCTCCCTCCAAAAAAAACTATTTGCCATCCCAATAAGATTTTCTATAATTGCAACAATGTTTCAAAAATCAACACTCCGCAAATCCTTCCCTTTTCATAAACAATCCGATGCCATGGATTGCGGACCTACCTGCCTGAAAATGATCGCCGCCTACTACGGCAAAGTCTTTTCACTGCAGCACCTGCGGAACATCAGCAAGCTGACACGCCAGGGCGTGACCTTTGCCGACCTCATTGCCACCGCAGAGATATTAGGATTCAAAACATTGTCCGCTGCGTTGCCGCTGGAAGTACTGGCCACCAAAGCCCCACTCCCCTGCATCCTGCACTGGGAGCAACAACATTTCGTGGTATTATACCGCATCACCAACACCCACGCCTACCTCGCAGATCCTGCCCTGGGACGGCGCTCCAAAAAAACGCTGGCAGAGCTGACGGCCGGATGGGAACAGGAACCACACAGCGCTACCGGCCGGGCACTTTTTCTGGAGCCTACAGCCGCTTTTTACGAACAAACAGCGGCGCCGGGGAGTAACACCAGCCTGTGGTCTTTATTGCCCTATTTACGGCTGCATAAAGGCAAGGTGATGCCTGTAGCGGCAAGTTTGTTGCTGGCGGGATTTTTTTCCTTTGTCACCCCGGTACTGACCCAACAGATTGTTGACAAAGGCATACGCGGGCAAAACATACACCTGGTATGGCTGATCTGTATAGGCCAGCTGCTGCTGTTCCTGGGCCGTATGGTCATGGATTTCGTACGGGCGCGGGTGTTATTCCGGGCAGGTACGCTGATCAGTATCCAGCTGCTGAAAGACTTCCTGCTGAAACTGATGCGGCTACCGCTGTCTTTCTTCGACAACCGCCATGCGGGCGATAATATGCAGCGGGTGAGCGACAACCAGCGGATGGAAGATTTCCTGACTACGTCGCTGGTAACGCTGGTATTGTCTGTTATTACGATACTGGTCCTGGGCGGTACGTTGTTGTATTACAACAGCTGGATCTTCCTCCTCTTCCTGGTGGGTGCAGCGGCAGGTATCGGGTGGGCCAATGCCTTCCAGGAGCAACGACGCGTGCTGGATCAAAAGAAATTCAAGCTGCTGGCGGCTAATCAACATATTCTGCTGGAGATCTTTTCTGCGATGCAGGAAATCAAAATCAGCGGTACCGAACAAATCAAAAGTGCGCATTGGGAGCAGCTGCAGGAGAAGTCTGCCGGCCTGAAACTGGAAAGCTTGCGCATGGACCAGTTCATACAGGGCACCGGTGCATTTATCAATGAATTCAAAAATGTGCTGATTACCTGTCTGGCGGCAACGCTGGTCATCAACGGACAAATAACACTGGGCGCCATGCTGGCCATTACATTTATATGCGGACAACTGAATGCACCGGTGCTGCAGCTGGCAGATTTTATCCGCATTGCGCAGAATGCCCGTTTCAGTTTACAGCGACTGGCAGAAGTACACCAGGAGCCGGATGAAGATGCGCCTAACGCGCCGCCGGCGGTATTGTCGGCCATTACCGGTAAAGACATCCGCCTGGAAAATGTATCGTTTCAGTATGGCCATGCGCATTCACCGATGGTATTGAATAATATTCACCTCACCTTACCCGCCGGAAAAATCACAGCTATTGTAGGTATGAGCGGTGGTGGTAAAACCACGCTGATCAAGTTACTGTTGAAATTCTATCAACCGGTGGCTGGCAACATCTACCTGGGTAATACTCCTTTCAGTGAGTTATCCGCTAAATCGTGGCGCAGCCACTGCGGCGTGGTGATGCAGGATGGGTATGTGTTTATGGATACCATTGCCAACAACATCTTTGCCGGTGCAGCGGAAAGAGATTACGAACGGTTATATGAAGCCGGTAAGATGGCCTGCATCCACGACTTCTTTCTATCGATGCCTTTCGGTTATGATACCATGGTAGGTAAAGATGGATATGGCCTCAGTGAAGGGCAGACCCAGCGACTGCTGATTGCCCGGCTGATCTATCGCAATCCGGCATTTATCTTTTTGGATGAAGCTACCAATTCCCTGGATGCCCACAACGAACGAGCCATCATAGAAAACCTGGATCGCTTCTTCCCGGGCAAAACGGTGCTGGTGGTAGCACACAGGCTGAGTACCGTCAAACATGCCGATCAGATTATTGTGATGCACCAGGGCAGTATTGTAGAAAGCGGCACGCACCAGGAACTGATCCGCCAGGAAAGCACGTATTATCACCTGATCAAAAACCAACTGGAACTGGGCAAGTAATACCCGGTTCCGTTAATCCGACACATATGCCACTACAAGTTTTTCCATATGCGTTTACCCGTTATGCAGGCGCTCCGCACCAGGATTTCCAGGCATTGCAGCTGCATGGCATCTCACGGCAATCGCAGCTGCGGCAATGGCTGGCAGCTACACTGCAACATAGCCGGGATACCCTGGAGCATACGTTATTTGAAGTGATCCGGCAACAGGAAGATGATCAGGTGCGTAAACAACTGATCCGCCTGAAAAAAGATATCACTGCCGGTAAAACGATCGCACAGGATTATCAGCTGCCACCGCAGGCTATCATTCCACCTGACTTCCCCGCACAATTACAACGTTACCAGCAATTACATAGCCGTACACGCCTGCTGCAAACTACCTGGCAGTATTATTATGCCCAACGGCTGCTGCAACACAGGCAACAGTTACAACAGCTGGCAGGCAATGAACAACTGCAGCAGGGTTTACTGCTCTCCAGTCCTACCCTGTATGAACAGTTGCCAGCTTTCCTTGCCGCAGACCCGGCAGGATTCCGGCACAAAGAACAAAAAAATGAGTATAGCCTGCTCCGTTACCTGACCCGGATGGCGTTTAAAACATCACCTTTCAGTACGTTTACGTATACCGGTATTACTGCGGTGACGGCGGCATGCCAGGCTATCACCCTGCACACTACTGCTCCCGTGAGCAGCGGCATCCGGCTGAACAACGGATTATTTTCCTATCTGCAGTCTTTACTGATTCAACATCCTGTGTTGAATGAAATGTTATACATCCGGCTCAACAATACCTGGACGATCCGCGACGGACAATTACATTTTCTGGTCAATTATTTTAATATAGAATCCTTCCAGCGCATGCGGGCCGGTAGTATTACCGAATGGCTGACCACCTTCCTGACACAACAACCGGCCACCATCACACTGGGTGCCTTAACAGATCAGCTGTTAACCGCGACGGCGGATGCAGACAGGAATGGCGTGAAAGCCTTCTTGCTGCAGCTGGTCACGGCAGGATTTCTGGAAGCCGGTACCGGATGCTCCGGCATTAATCCGGATTGGGATATCGCCCTCACCAACTTCCTGGCGCAGCAACTGACCGCCCATCCGGCCGCTGCCCCACTGCATCAGTTACTCGTGCAACTACATACTGCCCGGCAGCAATTTGCCGCTGCAGATGCAGCGACACGCAATAACCTGTTAACAGCAGCCGCAGAAGCGTTGAACAGCACTTTACATACCCTGCACACGGAAGCCGGTTTACCACCTGCTACCACTGCATTCCATGAAATGCTGCAACAAAACATTGTAGAAAAACACAGGCAGTCTGGTACTTTCGAAGTGAATACATTCGTACCCCGGCATTTTCCGGCCACAGGTCTTTTTTATGAAGATACCAGCACTAGCGGTATATCCCAGCTGCCACTGACAGCGGTGCAGGACTTCACGACAAAAACAGATCGTTTATGCGAAGCCTTGCGCCCACTGGATTTTCTGCAACCGGAAAGAGACCGCATGCGCGATTTCTTCCGGCAACACTACCCGCCAGGGCATCGCGAAAACGTCACGGATTTTTATCACACCTACTATCTGCATGAAAAAAAACAAGCCACTGATCCTGCTAAAGAACAACGGGCCAGCCGGCAAGCCATATCACCTGCGTTACAGGAAATCCTGCAGCAACGCATACGTATACACGCAGTGGATGCCCGGCATATCCGGTTGGAAGCACTGACAACAGCCACCTCACAGCCGGGCAGTATGGCCATGTTCGTACAATTCTTTCAAGACACCACCACACCTGCCGACAGTATCTCCGGTGTCATCAATAATTTGTTACCCGGGCTGGGTAAGGTAGCAGGCCGTTTTCTCGATCGCTTCGATCCCGCAGTAACGCAACTGTTCAATGAGTGGAACCGGCAACTGCATCCTGGCTATCTGCTGATGGAACTCAGCGATGGCTCCAGTTTCAACGCCAACATCCACCCACCCCTGCTGCCTTTTGAGAGCTGTATGCCGGGCGGTTATAACAACTATCCCGCCGGGCAGCAATTATCGCTGCAGGAGATACAGGTGCAGTATGATGATACCAGCGGACAACTGCAGCTGGTACATCGCCCCAGCCAGCAACCGGTATATGCATTTGATCTTTGCCTGCAGGCATTCTCTATGCGGTCTAATTTTTATCGCCTGCTGGCGCATTTCAACCCGGCCTTTCATATTCCCCTGCGGCAATTTATAGGCACGGTGGATGCACAGCACCGAACGGCATTTCCTGCTACGCAGCAGGAAGTGGTCGTATTTCCCCGGATTACATTTGAAACCACCGTTGTTATCCGACGCATGGGATGGCTGGTCAATAGCCAGGTTTTACGGCCATTATCTGCCAGCGAAAGTGAAGCTGATTATTTACTGCGACTGCATACCTGGCGACAGGCGGCAGGTATTCCGGAACATATTTTCCTGTTCCTCCGCACGCGGTATACCACACAAACCCCGGCACAAAAAAGTGAACTGCGTCCGGATGACTACAAACCACAGTATATTCATTTTCACAATCCGCTGCTGGTGATCCTTTTTAGAAAACTGTTATCCCGTGCAGGCGACCAGGTATATCTGGAAGAAATGTTGCCACACCTACAGTACCTGGAACAACAGGAACAGCAGCCACCTGTAACAGAACATTTGCTGCACTGGTATAAATCCTGAGTTATGAACACCCATTGGTTATCTGCCCACTTGTTTTACAACGGTAATCTAAACCTGCTCCTGCAGCAACTGGTATCTCCTTTTCTGCAGGAAGCACAACCCCTGCTGCGGCCGGACATGCCTTACTTTTTTATCCGGTATAACGAAGGCGGTCCGCATATCCGCCTACGCCTGCAGGTATCTCCCCACAGGGAATATGCGGTAAAAGATATGCTGGCGCAATATGTCCGCACATTTACCGTCCCCGATCCGGACATAGCAGCGCCGGTGTTATCTTATATAGATTATATTCCGGAGACAGACCGTTATGGAGATGCCCGTACCTTACCCCTGGCCGAAGAAATATTTTATTTATCATCGGCGGTCATACGGCAATGGATAGACGAAAAACAAACCTGGGATTATCACCTGGCATTCAGCAGCGCCCTGCAATTACATACCTGTTTCTTTTATGCGCTGCAGGGCGGTTATGGCACCTTCCAAAGGATCTGTGAAGGTTTCATCGCGGGCTGGCTCCCACGGCTATACGATCCCGCCCGCCCGGAAGCAGTACAACAAATGGAGTTAACTGCCCAGATGGAAAGCAGGTATGAACAATACAAAGCTGTGCTGCAACCAGCTATCCTCGCTTCCTGGGAAGCCTTGCAGCAAAAACAGGCCGATGTGCTGCTGCAAACATTCACGATGCGACTGACATGCATATTCCAGCGCTACCGCAAACTGATTACACAACCGGCACAACTGGAACAGATCGCCCGCAGCCTGCTGCATATGACCCACAACCGGCTGGGCATTGCCAATATGGATGAAGCCTATATCATGTATCTCACCCTAAAAAGTATGGCACCTGTTTATGATGACTCAGGCCTCTCTCCGTCAACAAATTGAAGCTGCTGTACTGGAAATAGCGGATCAATTAACTGCCAGCGCTTTGGAAGATGATAAAGGCGTATACTGGCAAAGTCCCCGGCTGGACAAATTCACGCCGGCAGGAGAACACATCAGTCTGTTCAACGGCAGTGCAGGCATCATCCTGTTTTATCTGTATCTATACGAATGTAAACAGGATCCTGCACACCTGCGGATAGCCTTACGGGCAGCCGACCGCCTGCTGGCGCATCCCGATGTAATGGATCCGGTACATTATACTTTTTATACCGGCGCTACTGCTGTACCCTGGTTGTGTATACGGCTGCATGCCATTACCAGCGACGATGGATATCTACACAAGGCGCAGGCACTCATTCACCGCTACGGTGAACGCCTGCTCACACAGGTGAAACAGGCAGACCTTCTCAGTGGCCACGCCGGTAACCTGCTGGCCCTGACACACCTGTACGCCTATACGCAAAATAGTTATTACCTGTCCTGGATCCATCGCATCGCCGATGTCCTCATAGATACCGCCCGTATTGCCCCGGCCGGCCTGAAATGGGACCCGATGAAACATGCCTCCGATTCGCTCACCGGATTCTCCCATGGCGCCGGCGGCATTGCTTTTGCCTGGCTGCAGGCAGGTACCTATTGTAACAACGAGGGCTGGTTATACCTCGCCAAAGAAGCACTTACCTATGAGATGACGTATTACGATATACCCCGCAACAACTGGATGGATCTGCGTATTGGCCCTTCGCGACTGCAGGCCTTACAGGAAGCCTATCAGCAACAACTGCTGTCCTGGAAAACCACGCTGTTTTATCCGACGATGACTGATCTCAATACCTGGGCACATGGCGCCGCGGGATCAGGGCAAACCAGATTATATGCCTACCAGCTGACGGGTGATCCGGTGTATCTCCGGCAGGCCTTAGCCGTTATCAGGCGTTGCAGCCACGATAATGCCCTGCTGAAACGGGGCGACTTTACGTTATGCAGCGGCTATGGCGGCATTGTAGCAGTCTTGTTGCAGGGAGCAGCAGTACTGGATATGCCAGGCTTACAGGAAGAAGCACAGCAAACGGCATTGCGCGCGATTCAATATTATCACACACACGGCACCTATAATCCGCACCGGCCAGCGGATGCGAAAGACCCCGGCTTATTTTCCGGCCTCGCAGGTGTTGGGTACCTGTTACTCAGTACCTTGTTTCCGCCGGGAGCCCAATCCATATTACATCCCACTGTTAGTGGCCAACACGCTTTACCTCTGGATGAAAAGTATACCACCTCCGCCGTGAAACAACGATTGTTTAGTCGTTATTATCCGCAAACCATTGCTTTGTTGACAGCACAAGGAGCGCTTTCGCATGCTGCTATCAGCGAACCGACAGATATAACAGGCTTTACACAGCTGCTTATGGCGAAAATCACAGCTGCTACGGATCGCTATACGCAACAGGTATTTCAGGCGGAAAAAGCCGCCACGGAGTTATGGCAGCAACACAAAGGATGGCTGTATGCCCATCAGCATTACCTGCTGCAACAACCACTGATAGCAAAAGTATTATCTGCGGACAACAGTTTCCTGCTGACGCAGCGGATCATAACAGCCACGCATACACGCATATGGGAAACACCGGACACCAATACGGCCACACCTCCTTATCAGCTGGCCCGCTGCAATGATGTGGATCTTACCATTACACCTGCCGGTAAATTAACCGCCTTGCTGATCCCCCGCCTGCAAACAGCACATACCGTATCGGACTTACTCTCACAACTGATCACAGCATATTTCTCCGATATACCCGCCACCGAAGTAGCTGCCATACAAACAGCGCTGCTGGCACAAATAAAAGAATTACTTAAAAGCGGGCACCTGTTACTGACACCATAGGATATCCACTTACAACATGCCACTATGGCTACTATAAGCTGATAAATGTATCATCCTGCGTAAGGGTAAATAACACCATATCCCGACAACATCCAATCGCCATCATACACAATGACTATCTCCCATAAATAAAACGGGGAGGTACCCATGTACCTCCCCGTGTCCCTTATTCTATATTACGAAGCACTATTGACATACTGGTCCTGTGCAAGGATGTTCATCATCCGTAGGTTCAGTATGCGTAGGATGAGAAGCGCCTGCCAGGCCACCAGCCAGGCGTTTGTTCATTTCGCTGTCGAGGCTGGTTACGAAGCTTTCAATTTTTAAATCTTCCAGGTTCAGTTTTAAAGTGTTTTTTTCCATAAAATAGTTATTGAAAAGATTAAAGCCTACTCTTATAGGGTTTCAGCATTTCCCCGGATTGCAATCCTTATAAAGATACAAAAATGAAACATTGTTGCAAATATTTTCAGCGATTAATTTCCTCTTTTTTTATATTTTTTTATCAGGAAATCATCACCCGATCAATCCTCACAAACGTACACCTACAAAAGCTTTGAAGTTGAGTGGTGTACCATCTATATAGTAAGTAGTTTTAACATCCGGAAACACAGAGCCTACCAATACATCCCCGCTGGAGAAATATTTTTTATCGGTCAGGTTATCGGCCACCACACGTACATACCACTTAGTCGCATCGTATACAACTCCCGCATCCCATTTCGTATAGCCGGGCAGGTAAGTACCGGGTGTATAGGTTGCCGGCTTTACTACCGTCGTTTGTCCTACGCTCAGACGCAGCCGGTCGGAAGCATTTACTGGAATACTATATTGCAGCCAGGTATTCACTTGCTGTTGCGGCACAAAAGCCATGGGAATACCTTCTTTTTCTTTTTTATTATCCTTGCTGACAATCGCATGAGTGTAGGCATAGTTAGCAGAAACAGTTAATCGTTTCGTGATATTTCCGGTCACATCCACTTCTACACCGGTACTGGTAACCTGACCTATTTGTCGCCGGAAACCCGGATGTGCCAGGTCTTTCACGGTGATATTGTTTTTGACAATACGGTAAACAGCCACACTCGTCGTTAAACGATTTTGCCACCATGCTCCTTTGGCGCCAGCCTCGATACTATTACCCCGCAGCGGCTGAAAAGCCTTTTGTTCAAAATCCTTTCCCAGTTGCGGAATAAATGACTGATCATATAAAGCATACAACGACACATTTTCTTTCAGCAACCAGGTAAGACCCAACCGGGGCGTTACTGCCGCCTGCTGATCGGCCCCCGCCTTGGTGCTGAGTGTATATCGTGCGCCGGCATTGATGCGCCAGCTGTCGCCCAGATGAATCATATCATATACAAAAACTGACCACCAGCCATTTTCTGTTACAGAAGGTGTACCCGCTTGCAACATTTGTACACTATCTCTATTTAAGCCATATTGCGGGTGACTCCGATCAAAGTAGAAACTATTTTTTCCGTTGACATATAAAAAATCTTCCCGGTTGTAATTATAATCCGCACCGGTCATCAGGTAATGTTTCACCTGGTTGCCCGTGTTAAAAATACCTTTCACATATACCTGCGCTACCGCCTCTGTTCTTTTTACTTCATTGAATACCGGCAATCGACGTGTGGTATCGCCTTTATGGAAATTCACAGGCGACCTGTTGGCAGACAACAGGTACCACGTTTCCATAGGCGCTGTGGAATATTTCGACTGCGCCACCAGTTTCCAGCGTTGATTGAATGCATGCGTGAATAACAAACGCGCCGATGATGTTTGGGCATAAGATCCCGGCAATCCCGGATCAGCCCCATAGTTCCGGAGGATACTGGTATTGGCGATATCTTCATCCGATCCTATTTTAGTGACGCTGCTACCACCGGCTGCCGTCATGCGAATCAGGTTATACTCTGCCAGTAAGGCCGTACGGGGACTAAAATTATATTGTACCACCGGCGCCAGCACATACTTATGTGTGCTGATAAAATCCATAAACGATTCCTGATACTGATAGGCGCCATTCAACCTGAAAGAAAATCCTTTGGAGCGAACCACACTACCCAGGTCAAAGGCCGCCCGCCGCAGGTTAAAGCTGCCACCGGCGATTTCTATATTACGTATCCGTTGTTTCCCGGGTGTCTTCGTTGTGATATTCATATTGCCCCCCGGCTCTCCGGTGGATGCCAGGAATCCCGCCGGGCCTTTGATAAATTCTGCGGTTTCAATAATCGCCGCATCATCGATAGGACCACGTTGTTGCATCCCATTGACATACGTTGCTGCGGCAAAGCCTCGCATCCAGACTACACTGGAGGCATCAAACACAGAATTGTTGTATCCGAAATACACACCACTGGCATTCCGCGCAATATCCTTCATCACCAATCCACCCTGCTGTGCAATCAGCTCCCGGTTCACAGTGATGATCTGCTGTGGCGTTTCAATAAAGCTGGCTTCCATTCTAAGTGCCGGCGACAAGCTGTCTACGGTAAGCCGTTTCTTTTTATCCATCACTTCAATACCGCGCAGCCGCATCTTCCGCAGGCTGTCCGGCTGGTGTTGCGCCATACTGTGCTGCACGCCCAGTAGTCCACACCAAAAAAACAGTATAGGTAATTTTGCTTTCATATCATTTTTATCACTTAATACTTAAATACTTTCCTGCCGTTGCCGCAACAACAGGTATCCCATCACTAGCCATATAATGGCTCCTACCAACAGATAACGGATCCCCCGGAACAATACCTGATCGGTGCCCGTATCAGTCACAGGCCGGTATACCGGCAGATTTGCATAATCTTCCGGTGCAAATACCCGGTCATTGAAATAGAACTGATACATATAATGCTTCCATGTTTCCCGGAACGTGCGGGTATGTTCACGGAAGAAATCATAATCAGCAGCATCTGTACGGGCAATACGGTTCAGCAACACCTGCGTATATACAGCCGGGTTATAGACATAGGCAGCAGCAGCTACTTCCCGGCTATGCCGGTAGGCTGTTTCCTGTGCTGCCAGCACCCGGTTCATTCTTTCTTCTGCCAGCTGATAATAACCCATAGAACGGCGCATGCTGGTACCGCCGGTATCGTAGGCATGTGCATTACGATACTGCGGAAAGGTGTGGTAGAAGCTGTCGAGCAACTGATGCTGTGGTAATTCCCAGGTCTCCCATTCAATCTCCCGTTGCAGGGCTGCATTGACGGCAATGTTATCCGTCTTTTCTTCCCTACTCAGCCAGAAATGAAAGATAGCCGGAAGAATTACCAGCATCAGTAACCAGATGCCTAACAGCGTTACCAAATTAGCGGCAGCCGGACGGTTCCAGGTAATGACAAACCAGATAAGGCCTGCCCAGAAAGCGGTGTACGCGCCGGCCACCAACATCCAGTTTAAAAAATCTTTCAGCGAAACAGGGATACCTGCCGGCAGACATAACAAACCGGCAACGGTCAACGTACCAATCAGCAGCAACAACACGAGGTAACGCATCAGCAGCCGTACCAGCAACATGCCTGCCACCTGCCCGCTTTGTATCAGCAGTAAGGTAAGCGTACCCTGTTCCTTTTCTATGGCATACAGGTTGTAACAAAGTCCGATCGCCATCAGCGGTACCAGGTAAATCAGCATAAATGCCAGATCAAAATTGCCTGTCATCAGCTGCTGCGGATTGCTGATCTTTTCTTCTGCCGGCGTATACGCCGTTTTAATACGCACCGGATAATAATACCGGGCAATATCACTCATACCTACTGCCATCAAGGCAAAAGCAGCCGGCGTATGGGTGGAATTAGAAAACAACCGGTACTCCACCAGCGCCGGGTCTGTAGCCTGCTGATAGGCAGTTTTACCCGCCGCCACCGAAGTATCGGCTTCCAGGCCGCTATGCATTTTGCGGAACCGGGCCTGGTAATCTTCCTGCAGACTATCTATCACGGCTACACGCGTTACTGTAGCTGCACGCCCATAAAACAGGGCATAGCCACCCGTGATGGTAAACACCGCCAACAATACCGGTAATATGGATGTACGCAACAACCATCGCCACTCAAAGTGCAGCAACCGTCCGGTGAGCTGCCAGCGCTTATATAACTGCTTCATACCGTGATAATCTTTTTAAGCCTGAACATATCAACAGCAACCAGCCAAGCAAGGCGGCAAAACTCATCCACTGCTGTTGCAACACCCTGCCGGCAGCAGGAGGCTGCCAGACAAAAGGAGGTATCTTTCTAAAAAATGCCGGATCTGCTTTCCATTCCGGATCGCCGGTGCGGCTGCCACCCCATGCCAGTTCGTGGTTGAGCCGCCGGATAAAATCATTCCGGTAAGCGCGGGCAGCGGCAAAGAAATGGGCATGATGGGCATAGTCTGTACCACATACTGCCATCGAAATATTTCGCACAGCGAGATAGGGATCTATCCAGGAAGCATATACCGATAACCGGTTCTGCAGGCGGATGATACTGTCTACTACTGCCACCTGCTGTTCGTATATGCGTTGCATATAATCTTCTGTATCCTGCAGCTGGATGGCATCAAAATTTACGGGCAGTTCGGCTACTGTTTTTACGTGATACCGTGTCAGCCACGCCTGCTCCAGCTTTTGCTGCCGCTGCTCACGCGACTCGTCGCCGTTGATGCCGAACTTTTCTGCCTTGCTTACGGCCGCCTGAAAAGCATATTGCGACGGCAACGGATATACGATAGCGCCAATACCGGCAATCATGCGGGGCAACAATACATTCCCCAGCAACCAGATGCCCAGCAGCCACATTAAAGCCTGGCCGCTGCGTTGTACAACAGCTGAGATCCGGATCGACAACAACACAAAAATGCTTGCATACATACTATAGGCTACCACCAGGAAAAAAATCCGGATGGCTGTACCAGCGGCCGGTTGCACGGGCGTATATAAAAACAACAAAGGGAGATATACCAACAATCCCAGTAACAGCATACCATTGCAGGAGAATAAGGCTGTCAGGCTTTTACCTGGTAATAGGATCCTTTTATTCGCCCCTTGTATAAAGAGTAATTTTAAGGTACCCCATTCCCGTTCCCGGGTATAACTGTTGTGGCAATAGAAAATAATGAACAACGGAAAAAACAGCAGTAAGACTGTCGCCATGGTCAGGGATCCAAAGCGCAGGTAGTTGTCTGCCGGACTTACCGGCGCAGCAGCAGGTGTATGTTGCACATGCGCCTCTACCCGCATGACATGTCCGCCGGACTTATTGATGCCATTATCAAAGCTGCTCCATATAGTCAGTGGCTTAAAGAGGTAGGTGCCGAAGTGCGCCGCATCATGCGGATTGCTCACCTTCATTTGCTCCCATTGTGTGCGGAACAGGCTGTCGGCCGACAGTCGTTGCTGCTGCAGCGCCACCGCTTCCCGGCGGCTGCCGGCAAAGGCAATGCCCAGCATCACGAGGAGCAACAGGGTACCTGTCAGCAATAGGCCGCTGCGCTGTGCAGCGCGCCATTCTTTCAGCATAATAATTTTAAGCATAGGTAATTACAGGGCTGCGTTCATATGTTCCATATAGATAGCTTCGAGTGCATAGTGATCTACTTCCTGTGCCTGCATGACGGTGAGGAGATGCCCGTTTTTCATGATGCCTATTCTGCCCGCTACTTCCCGCGCACGGTATAAATCATGAGTGGCCATTAATACCGCCCGGCCTTCACTGCTGAAACGTTGCAACAATACAGAAAACTCATTGCTGGCACGGGGATCAAGACCCGACGTTGGCTCGTCCAGTAACAGAGCTTTGGCATTTTTTGCTGTGGCAATGGCAATGCCTACTTTCTGCCGCATGCCTTTGGAATAGGTTTCTACCCGCCGGTGAATAGCTGCTTCCTGCAAACCTGCATCCAGCAGGAAATGAAATAGCTGTGATTTCGTGTAGGCCTGTCCGGTAAGGGCATGGAAAAATTCGAGATTTTCATAACCGGTGAGATAGGGATACAACATCACGGTTTCCGGTATGTAGGCAATATGCCGGCGGGCTTCCTCCCGGTGCGCCTGCACATCAATGCCGTTTACCAGTACGCGGCCGCTACTGGGCGCAAGAAAGCCCAGGAAACAATTAATAGTAGTGGTTTTACCGGCGCCATTAGGGCCCAGCAGACAAAACACCTCTCCTTTGCCAACTTCAAGGTGCAGCGCATTCAGCGCTGTATGCCGACCAAATTGTCTGGTCAGCGCAATAGCTTGCAGCATATCTTTCAGGGATGCAGTAAAGAAATACAGATAATCAGTAGTGAAGCAGATGAGAATCAGGCTGTGGGAGGACCTTTGTTATCCCTGACATAATGGAAGCCGGAAAGGAATACCGGCTGATGGGTAATATAAACCGGATTGCTATACCTTATTACCTGTTCAACAGCGATAAAGTCTGTTAAGGTAGTGTCTTTGGTTAGCTGGTAATCACAGATATTACAATGATGATGGGTGTTCTGCTGAAAAAAAGCAAGGATCTTACCGGCGGGGGTGTCTCCTGTATCCGGGAGCTGCCATACTGTGTCCGTCTTCACTTTCGGCAAGTTGTTATCATGCCTGTGCAACAGTTTTACTGTTTGCACAAAGAACATAACGAACAGTAATATTACTGCCATTAGTCGATGCATGATATGCTTGCCGCATTTTCCCATTTTTCAAATATAGGTAAAATTGCAACATAGATGCAATAACTAATAAAAAATATTCTGTCCTAAACGACACATCGCCTACCGGCAGATGTAGCAGTAAGATACTGCGGTAATCTGCGGTAAGCGATGTAGCGGTGTAGGGATATATATAGGCTCGTTTATTATTCTTTATCCCACCATACACGGTCGTTGATAGTTACCTGCTGTTCCGGTTGCGGGTTGGTCAGCATTTCATTGGCAGGGTAAGGCCATCTTCTGGGAATACCTTTCACAGTACCGCTGGTATGCGCTTTCAACACGGGGAAACCGGTGCGGCGCCAGTCGTTGTAAGGTTCCGGCGACAGGAAGCCTGCCACATATTTTTCGGTAATGATCTGTTGCAAAGCATTCGCCGTGGTTAAGACCGGACGGGAGGCAATATAGGTCTGCTGTGCCGCTGCAGGAATACCCAGCATGGTCATATGCGCAGCAATGGCGGCTTCATAAACCGGCTGTGCCGCCGTAGCGCCCTGTTTAATCAGGGTAGCTTCTGCTTTGATGAACAGGGCTTCTGCATAAGTGGCCAGGTGTAACGCTGCACCAGCACCGGCATAAAAAGTATTTACACGGGAATAGATTTTAGGATCAGGCGCCGGCAGGTCTCCAACCCTTCTGCCCCGGTAAACACCGTCTTTGCCAGGGATAGTCAGTACTGATAACCGTGGGTCATGGCGCGTCACCAGGGAATCAATGAATGACTGTGCCATCACAACACCTCCGGTAGCGTCACGGGTAGTAATACTCCAGGGATTTTCCGCCTGTGCAGTACCGGCATAAACGATACGGGCGTTATCGTCATTACTTTTAAATCCTTTTTCCAGGGCTTCCAGTGCCTTTTCTGCCTGTACGGCAGCGGTATGTCCCGGTGCTTTGCTCAAACGCAGGTAATAGCGTGCTTTCAGCGTATAAATGAATTTTTTCCACTGGGTCATCTTCCCTTTGTAAATATAATCTTCCGCACCCGGCGCTACCTGTGCAAGCGGCTGATCACAAAAATACAAGGCGCTGTCGAGCATCCCCTGGATCGTTGTATAGAGGGCTTCCTGTTTGTCGTACCGCGGTTGCATCACGTCCGGCATCCGGAATCCTTCGGAATAAATAGCATGATTCCATAAATCAGTGGTAATAGCGAGGCTATAGGCAAAGAGTGTTTTTCCCACTGCCTGGTATTGCGGACGTTTAGCAGCAGCCGCCTGTTTCAGCATGATATCCAGGTTGCTGAAAATGTTGGCATACAGATAATAATTCCAGGTATTGTCTGCATCGGTAGGGGTAATGAGATAGGATTCCAGACTGGGAGACGGCTGATTCATAGACAGCTGTTGCATCCAGTAGGAGTTTACGGTACTGGTGGTACCACCTACCACCTGTGTGGCCAATGTTATTTCTACAGGCGCCAGCAAATGGGCTTCTTTTACTGCCAGCGGATTATTCGGATCAGTATTGATATCCAGGAATTTTTTACATCCGCTCTGCATCAGCAATAAAGATCCCAGAATAACGGATACGCATATATGCTTCATATCTTTCTCTTTTTTTTTAATTAAAACACAGCTTTCAATCCAATGATGATACTTCTGTTGGCAGGTACGGAGAAGTTGGAAAATCCTTGTCCGTTACCACTTCCGTTGAGGCTCACTTCCGGATCTGAACCGGTGTAGTTTTTATGCAGGATGAAATTGGTGCCGGTAACAGATAAGGTCAGGTTTTTGAAAGCCTTGTTTTTTAACAGATAATCTCCCAGGTTGTAAGCCAGTGATACCTGTCTTAATTTGAAATAGGAACCGTCTTCTACGCTGGACTCATCTACTGCAGACAGATAGGACTTATAATAATATTCGTCCATAGTGATCGCCTTGGTATTAGGAGCACCAGAATGCTCAACTACACCAGGTAATACCACTTCTGTACCTCTGTTTTCAGTCACCTTATGGGTACCATAATAATACAGGGAAGAGTTATCCAGGTTGATCACATCTCCGCCATGTTTATGTTCCAGTACAAAAGAGAAGCTAAAGCCCTTGTAGGTCATGTTACTGGTCAGCCCACCTATCCATTTGGGGCTGGCATTTCCAATCGGCGCATAATCCTGGCTGATGATCGGATATCCATCTTCTGTAACGATCAGCTGGTTCTGATCATTTCTCAGAAAATGATTACCATAGATTACACCATAAGGCTGGTTGGCATAAGCAAAAACACCCGGATGTGTAAACCCTGCAAACTGCAGATATTGGATCCCGTTAGACAGGTTCAACACCTTGTTGCTGATTTTGCTATAATTAACACCAATATTCCAGTTGAAGTTTTTTGTTTTTATCGGCGTAACACCCAATACCACTTCTAAACCTTTATTCTCCATACTGCCGGCATTCACAGAAATACTGGGATAGCCGGTACCGGCAGAAACCGGGGAACCAGGCGTTAACAGATCCGCACTTCTTTTATGAAACCAGGATACTTCCAGGGAAGCCCTGTTTTGGAAGAAACGGGTTTCCAGTCCTACTTCAAACTCTTTCAGGGATTCATTTTTCAATGGGAATCCATAGGTAGTGGTACGCAGGTAACCGTTCTGCCCCTGGTAAGGGAACTGCACATTGCCTACACCCGCCTGGTAATAGGGATTATTCATCAAATAAGGGCTCACATTATCATTACCCACCGCGGCATATGACACCCGGATTTTACCAAAATTCAGGATGCGGTTATCCGCCATCTTCAATGCTTCTGTAAAGATAAAACCTGCACTGGCTGATCCATAGGGATAGAACTGTTTATCTGCCGACAACACAGAGCTACCATCATAACGTCCGGTAAGCCCCAGGGAGAGCATTCGTTTATATTCAATGTTGGCCTGTGCATAAAAACCTACTTTACGCGTACGGTAATAAGCATAAGAAGAGGTTACTTTTTCCGCATTGCTGATGTTATAGAAATCAGACACGCCTAACCCTACCCCCTGTACGAAATTATTATCGGAATAGGTGGTCAGGATGTTGTTACCAATCAGTATATTACCAAACCAGTCTTTATTAAACTCTTTCCGCGCCTCTATCATCAGGTCATTGTTAAACTGCTGATACTTATTATCACGTTTATATAACTGTCCGGTAATAGGTGTGGCCCCACTGTTGCCCCAACCAATAGCGCCGGGTGCTTCGTGGTAGTCAGTTGTATTCACATACATATCTGCACCCAGTCTTTCGGTAATCGTCAGCCACGGCAGCGGATTGTAACTCAGACTCACCACCGGCAGGATGCGGTTGGTTTTATCTCCCAGGCCCGTATTATCCAATATCCAGTAAGGGTTGTTCCGACCGGCACGGTATAAACGCTGAGAACCGTCTTCATTAACAGAAGGCCGCGGATCCCAGGAAATAGGAGCGCCGTATACGGTCCATAAAGGGTTCACAAAGTTGTTGCCTTCCAGGTACCGGTGGTTGTTGGTTTGTATATAGTTGAACTGTGCATTCAGCTGCAATTTGTCCCATACCTTCACCCCATATTTCAGAAACAGGGCGTGACGGGAATAATCTGTATTGGGAATGGTACCATTCGTTTTCAGATAAGAATAAGATATCAGGTAATTAGACCGGTCGGAAAAACCGCTGAGGTTAATGTTATTATCTGTGGTATGCCCGGTTCTGAAAAATTCTTTGGCAGGGTTATGTTTTTTTACCGGCTGACCATTTACTTTCAGGGTATCGATGGCAGGTCCCCAGGAAGAAGAGCTGAGTTCTCCGTTGTTGCCATCAATGTAAATTCCTTCGCTACCCTGTGCAAATTTATCCTGGAACTTAGGCAGGATCGGTGTTTGAAAGCTATAACTACTGTTGATGGAAAGGGTAGGCTTTCCTGCCTTGCCGGCGCCGGTACCATTTTTAGTAGTGATGATCACCGCTCCGCGGGCAGCGGCCGAACCATACAATGCGGTAGCAGCTGCGCCTTTCAGTACGGAAATACTTTCAATAATGTTTGGATCAATATCACTGGCACGATTGGTGGTACCACCGGAATACTCCGGCCGGTTGGGGTTTCCGGCTTCGCTGTTGTCCATCGGTACGCCATCCACCACAAACAATGCCTGGTTGTTACCTACCAATGAGGTATTACCGCGAATCACGATACGGGCAGAACTACCGGGAATACCACTGGAATTGCCAATCTGTACACCCGCTACTTTTCCTGCCAGTGCATTCACGAGATTATCCTGCTTCGCTTCTACGACGGAAGCTCCTTTTACTTCCTGTACGCTGTAAGTCAGCATACGCTTATCTCTTTTGATACCCAGGGCAGTCACCACTACCTCATTGATGTTGCGGGTATCTTCCTGCAACGTGATCGGTAAAAAATTACTGCTACCTGCTTTTATCTGTGAAGTAATAAACCCCATAGCTGTCACGATCAGCATGTCGCCTTCTTTAGCGGCTATTTTAAAACTGCCGTCTGCAGCTGCAGCAGTGCCGTTCTTTGTTCCTTTTACCTGAATGGACGCCCCCGGAACGGGAGTTCCCTGTTTGTCTGTAATCTTCCCCGATAACACCGGAGATTGCGCATAGGCAAAAGCTACCGCTACTAGCAGCCATACTGCTAATGCAATCGTTCTTTTCATAAGTGTAATAATTGAATAATGATAATAACCGGGTAGTATCATCAACAGGATGATACGGCCACTCGCCGTTGAATAAGTAAAAAAGCAGGAATTATAAACGTGAATAAAAGGCCTTACAGGCCAAACCCTATTTGTGTTGCATGCAAAGAAAATTCAGCGTGGTACGCAGGATTACATATTAAATCAGTGACAAAATTTTATGAATAAATGGTTATATACATACTGCTATAGACAGATGCACCGCAATAATTGAGTGTTGTGTTGGTTGACAGTTTCCTCACTGCAGCTTTTATCCGTACAGCCCTGAATAAAAACTACGCCGCTAATATTTAACAGCCCTAAAATTAGCGTACATTCCTTTACAGCGATACGCTATAATTAACCACTTTTTTGCTGATATTAACTTGCCACTCCTTGTAAATTTGATACCGGCATGCCTTGGCGTCAACAACAGGCAACCGTGGCATAGCTACTGCCAATAACGGATTCATTTGATATGGCGGGGTATCTGTAGCGACTATTGTCCCGAAAAATATCTTTGTCTTGTATAACGGGGGCATCCGGCAGGTGTAATCCGCTATCAGTAAGACTTTATAGCTTTATGTCCCCACAGGCTTGTTTATTATTTAATATATCCTTAATATTCAGGAAAGAAAAAGTACTGACTTTTGCGCCGTATAAAGTATGAGCCTACCAACAGCTGAATGCATATTAAAGATAAAGGATGGAGATACTGCGGCCTTCCGTGAGTTGTTTTACACTTACAAAGATGCCCTCTTCTGCTACGCCTGTAAACTTTCCCGTTCTTCCGAACTGGCGGAAGAAGCCGTGCAGGAAGTATTTATGAAAGTATGGATCAACCGGCAGCAACTGAACCCGGACCTCTCCATACAGTCTTATCTGTATACGGCTACCCGGCACTGTATTTTTAATATCCTCAAAAAAGCAGCGCTGGATGCCAGCTTGCGGCAAGCGATATTCTATCATCAGCCGACTGCCGCCAATACCACCGACGACGAAATCAGAAACGCCGAACTGCAACGGGTGAAAACAAAAGTGCTGGACCTCCTGCCACCACAACGCAAGCTGATCTTCTGCCTGAGTCGTATCGATGGGCTGAGCCACGAGGAAATTGCGCAAAAACTGGGCATCTCCAAAAGCACAGTCAAAGACCAGATCGTAAAAGCCAGCCGCTTTCTGAAACAGGAACTCCACACCCACCACGATATTATCATTCCTATGTTGGTATTAACCATGGGCGTTACCACCACTTCCCATTAAATGATCGCAGATCCATAACGCGGTAGTCATCTCCCGAAAAAAAATTTTCATACCGGATCGTCCTTTGTCTTTTTCCAATTGTATTATAAGAAAGTCGTTCAGATGATGATACCAGATCCGGCATATATCAGGCAATTGTTTATCAAACACGCGGAAGGCACTGCCACCGAGGCGGAAGCCGCGTTCCTTATTCGCTATCTGCAGGAAGGAGGCAGCGAAGAAGTATTGCCTGGGCCGGAAGAACTGATCCACATCACTACCGCACCCAAAGCCCTGGATGCTACGGCCACTGCCAGGGTATTAGATCATATCCTGCCAGCGCCGGCAACCATCCGGCAGGCTCCCCGGCGTATCCGTTATTACGGGTGGGCCGCCATGGCCGCAGCAGTGATCACCACCCTGGTACTGGTATACCGTCCTTCCCGGCCGGCACCAACCTTACTGACTACTACCACCAGTTACGGGGAAATCCGGCAACTGACCTTACCGGATGGCAGCCAGGTGACCCTGAATGCCGGCACTACGCTGCAATACGACAGTATACACTGGCATACTGCCTCAAAAGAAGTATGGATTAAAGGAGAAGCTTTTTTTGATGTAGTACCTAATCATACAGCATTTACTGTACACGCCGGCGAAGCAGTAGCCGTACAGGTATTGGGCACCCGTTTCAGCGTGGCTACGCAACAGCAACAGGTACAGGTAATCCTCAACAGCGGAAAAGTAAAAGTGAACATTTCCAATCATAAACAACCGGCACAGTCAGTTGTACTGCAACCTGGTGAAATGGCAGCCTACCACCTGCAGCGTGGACAGCTATCCCTCCATCAGGCGGACACCCTGCAACTGACCAGCTGGAAAGACAATCAGTTTACATTCCGGGAAAACAGCCTGGAAGATATTGCGGAAAAACTGACCGCACAGTTCGGGGTGCAAATTACTTTCGACTCCCCGCAGCTGGCGCAGCTCCGCTTTACCGGTACCACACCAGCCAATAACCTGGATGTAATACTGACCATTCTTAAATCATCCCTTGATATCAGGATCGATCAACACAACAATCAGATAATGATTAAACCGGCCAGATAATCATTATCGCCACAACAGACAGTTTACAGATTTACTAAAACGCATGACTATGCAAACAAAACTACTTATGCAAAATAAGGTAGTAGGGCTATTACTGTGCCTGGTAACAGCCGCACCACATGCGCTGGCCGCTCAAAGCGCGATAGCCAACAGCAGCTTTTTACAAAACACCCGGGAAATATATGAACTGGAAGACGTATTCCCCCGGCTGGAAAGTATCCGTAAAGTAAAATTCAATTATAACAGTGAAATCCTGCGCGGGAAAACCGTGAATGCCGCCCTCCTGAAAAAAATGGAGCAGGCGGACATTACCACTGCACTCCCCTTGCTGCTGCGATCACTGGGGCTTACCTGCGAGCCGATCCAGGGCAATTACTACGCTATTAAACCTTTACCGGCAACCACGATGCATGCCGCAGCCACCCACACCGTACAAGGGGTGGTAACCGATGCCGGCGACAACAACCTCTTACCTGGTGTAGTGATCACCGTAAAAGGCAAAGCCAAAGGTACCAATACAGATGCCACCGGTAAATATACCCTGGCAGGCATCTCACCGGATGATATCCTCCGCTTTTCCCTGCTGGGATATAAACCCCTGGAAATACCTGTCAACGGCCGCAAAGAACTGAACATCTCCCTCCAGGCAGATGTAGCCGGATTAAGTGAAGTAGTGGTAACGGCATTGGGTATCCAGAAAGAAAAAAAATCGCTCGGTTATGCGGTACAATCCGTAAAAGGCGAAAGCATGACACAGGCAAGGGAACCCAACCTGGTTAGCTCTTTGACCGGGCGTGTAGCCGGTCTCGTTATCCGCAACTCCACAGATATGTTTCGCGATGCGGCTATTCTGCTGCGTGGTACAAAACCACTGATCGTTATCGACGGTATACCTGACCAGACTGCCGACATGTGGAAAATAAATCCGGATGATGTAGAAAGCATCAACGTACTGAAAGGTACTTCTGCTTCTGCATTGTATGGTTCCATCGGACAATTCGGCGCCCTGATGATTACCACCAAAAGAGGTAAAGGCAAAGAACTGACGGTAGACTTCAACTCCTCTACGATGTTCCAGCCTTCTTTCATCCGTATTCCACAGGTGCAAACCACCTATGGCAGCGGCAACAAAGGAAAGTATGCCTACATCGACGGTTCCGGCAGCGGCCCTGAAGGCTCCGGCTGGATCTGGGGACCCAAACTGGATCAACAGGATCCCACTACCCCCAGCGGCTATTGGGAAACTCCGCAGTACAACAGCCCGATTGACCCGGTTACCGGCAAACCACAGCCACTTCCCTGGTTATCCCGTGGTAAAAAAAATGTACGCAACTTTTTCAGAACCGGCGTCATCTCTACGAATAGTCTGAGTGTGGTACAGGCCAGCGATAAAGGAAGTTTCCGCGCCTCCGCCAACCATATTTATCAGCAGGGCATCGTACCCAACACACAACTCAACAACAGCTCTTTCAGTATCGCCGGCAACTACAACCTGACCGACCGCCTGAATGTAGATGCCCGTTTTACCTACAACCGGCAATACACCGACAACTACCCGACGGTGGGTTACGGACCTGGTAATTACCTCTATAACCTCGTGTTATGGACCGGTTCCGATGTAGACATCCGCGACCTGCGCAACTACTGGGTGCCTGGTAAGGAAGGTATTCAGCAACGCCACTACAACACTTCCTGGTACAACAATCCTTACTTCCAGGCCTATGAACTGCTGACCGGCTACTACAAAAACAACACCTTCGGCTCCATGACGCTGGACTATAAGATCAATCAGGATTTCAGCGTTAAACTGCGTACCGGTACCAATACCTACGGGCTCTCCACCAATACCAAAGAGCCGGTAAGCTATATCGGATACAGTAATAAATCAAGAGGTAACTATTCGGTAGGCGCGCAAAACTATTTTGACATCGTCACCGATCTCATCGCCCGCTATCAACATACTTTCAGTAAAAACTTCTCTATACATGCAGAAGCCGGTGGTTCCAACTACTACCGCAATCACCGTTACCAGGAAAGTTTTACGGATGGCTTAACCATTCCGCAATTTTATAACCTGAGTAACTCCGCCAATCCTATCCAGGGTATTAACTTCCTGGAAGAAAGAAGAACCAGCAGCGTATATGGTTTTGTGGATATGGAATTTCTGGGCGCCCTTTACCTGTCGGTAACCGGTCGTACCGATAAGATCTCTACCCTGCCTATTGCGAATAACCGCTTCTTCTACCCCTCTACCTCTGTTTCCGTGGTGATTTCAGAACTGGTGAAAATGCCGGCATGGATCAGCTATCTCAAGGCAAGAGGTTCCTGGTCGCAGGTATCCAGCGGACAACTGGATAAAGGAGATCCCTATACGTATAAACACCTGCAGACTTTCGACAAAGGCATTAAATGGGGCGCCACTCCTTCTCTGACGATCAGCGACATCCTGAAAAATCCACTTCTCAACCCGCAAACCAGCAATGCCTGGGAAGCCGGCGTGGAAACGAAACTCTTCGATAACCGCCTGGGATTTGACGTTACTTACTTCCGGGTCCGCGATTTCGACAATATTGTACAGATACCATCATCTCTCGCCAGCGGTTATAGTCAGCATATGGAAAACGGTAATGCCTATCTCCGTACCGGCTGGGAATTTATGCTAACGGCCACCCCTGTACGTACCGATCATTTCCGGTGGGATGTAATGGCCAATTTCAGCACCTACAAACGTATCCTGAAAGACATCTACAACAACGCCAAACAACTCGAAAAAATCAGACCCGGAGAACGGATGGACCGCATCTTCGCCAGTGTATATGAAACAGACCGGGAAGGGAACATTGTATACGAACCAAACGGATTCCCGAAAAGAGATGTTTTCAACCGTTTTATCGGCAACGAAGATCCTGACTGGACCTATGGTATCGAAAACACCTTGCGCTACAAACAGGTGTCCTTCCGCTTCCTCGTAGACGGCAGAATCGGTGGCCTCATGTACTCCAGCACCAACCAGAAAATGTGGTGGGGCGGTACACATCCCGGCACCGTGAACCAATACCGCGACGATGCCAACGCCGGTAAAAATACCTATGTAGGACAAGGCGTAGTCGTTACTTCCGGCTCGATCCAATACGATGCAGATGGCAATGTCATTTCCGACACCCGCCAGTTTGCACCCAATACCAAAGCCGTGAACTACATCGATTACATGATCAACACCAGCAATGCGGCCAATAATAACTACAACTATTATTCGCAGACCTTTTTGAAACTGCGGGAAGTAGATATTACCTGGCAGCTGCCCCGCAAGTGGCTGAACAAAACGTTCTTCCGCAGCGCCGCCGTATCGCTCGTAGGACGCAACCTGCTGCTGTTCTCCAAACTGCCGAATGTAGATCCGGATGCGGGCAGCGATAACCTGCAAACACCGTCTACACGCAGTATGGGCTTTAACGTGAATTTAAAATTCTGATCACCCAAGCAACTATTATCATGAAAAAGCGATCACTTGCCATCCTATATTGCTCCCTGCTGATAACGCTGGGCGCCTGTAAGAAATTCGAATACTTCCAGACCGATCCGAACAAACCCACCGAAAGCACACCGGACTTATTACTGACCAGTATTGAAGCGAAAACCTTCAGTGAAGTCAGCACTTCCTGTCCGCTGGCTGCCAGACAACTGGTGAATACCGATGGGGTAAGCGCCAATCAATATTATGGCTGGCAGCGCGCCGGTTTCGGCGACTTCGATCAGTTGCGCCAGGTAGTGAAAATGGAACAGGCAGCCACCCGCCTCAATAAACCGGTCTATCTTGCGCTGGCAAAGTTCTTCCGGGCTTACCTTTTCATGCGGCTGTCGCTCGTATATGGCGACATCCCCTATTCCGAAGCGTTACAGGGAGAATCCAAAAGCTTCACGCCTGCTTACGACAGACAGGAAACCATCTTCCTCCATATCCTGGATGAATTGAAAATAGCTAATAACCTACTGACAGCAGATGCCGGCGAAATACGCGGCGACATCGTCTACAGTGGTAAAATCCAGCAGTGGAAACAGCTGATCAACACCTTCTCGCTGCGTATCCTGATGAGTCTTTCGCTGAAAGAAAACAATGCAAAGCTGGGCATACAGCAACGCTTCCGGGAAATTGTCAACAACCCGGGCCAATACCCGCTGATGACCGGCAACCAGGACAATGGTCAACTGGTATATGTAGACCTGAAAGATAACCGCTACCCTTTCTATAATAGCAATGATCTGCAAACAGCTTACTACCTGGAAGAAACATTTGTGAACCTGCTGAAAGGAACGAGAGATCCCCGCCTGTTCCGCTTCGCCCAGAAAGCGCCGCAGTCAGCCGCTTTACCCGACAACGACTTCAACGCCTATGGCGGTGCAAAAGGCAGCGCTACCATCGATGAAAATACCAGCCGTGTTACAGCCGGGCAGGTATCCAAAATTGCGAAACGGTATTACAATGATCCGGTGAACGAACCTGGTATTGCCATCGGCTACGCCGAACTGCAGTTTATCCTGGCAGAAGGGGTGGTACGGAAATGGATTGGCGGCAATGCAGAGGAATACTATAAAAAAGGTATCCAGGCTTCCATGGAGCATTACAAAGTACCCGCAGCCGATATTACCGCCTATAAAGCCCAGCCTGCCGTACAACTATTGCCCGGCAAGGAAATGGAAGCTATCTTTAACCAGAAGTACATCAGCTTTTTTATGAACTCCGGCTGGCAGCTGTTCTATGAACAACGACGTACAGGCCTTCCCGTATTCGATGTTTCCGGCAACGGGGTGTTGAACAACAAACGGATACCCAAACGCTGGATGTATCCGGAAGATGAACTGAACCTGAACCGGGACAACGTGACCGCCGCCATTGCCCGGCAGTTCCCGCAGGGAGATGATATCAATGCAGTGATGTGGTTACTCATAAAAGATTAAAAGCAGCAGGACGATGATAAAAACTATTTTTCTTTCCGCAGGCCTCTTTTGCAGCCTCTCTCTGATGGCCCAGCAAAAACAAAAAGCCCTGTTCATTATTGCAGATGGTATTCCGGCAGATGTAATCGAAAAACAACCTACGCCGCACCTCCGCAGTATTGCCGCTGAAGGTGGCTATACCCGCGCTTATGTAGGTGGAGAAAGACAAGGTTACTCACAGACGCCCACCATTTCGGCTGTAGGCTACAACAGCCTGCTCACCGGTACCTGGGTAAATAAACATAACGTGTGGGACAACGACATCGCTGCCCAGAACTATCACTACCAGAGTATCTTCCGGTTTTTCAAAGCAGCCCGGCCGGATAAAAAAACAGCGATCTTCTCTACCTGGCTGGATAACCGCACCAAACTGGTGGGCGACAACCTGCCACAAACCGGCTACCTGAAAACCGATCATTATGTGGATGGCCTGGAAAAAGACACCAGCCGTTTCCCGCATGATAAAGACAGCTGGTACATCCATCTCATTGATGAAGCAGTGGTGTCTGCAGCAGCCGATTATATCCGCACCGACGCCCCCGATCTTACCTGGGTGTACCTGGAATATACCGATGATATGGGGCACCGCTATGGCGACGGCCAGCGGTTAGATACCGCCATCAGTATGCTCGACAACCAGATTGGCCGCATCTGGGCGGCGATCAACTACCGTCGGAAAAACTTTGGGGAAGACTGGCAGGTATTCATCACCACAGATCATGGCCGCGACGCAGCTGGTGGGCACCACCACGGCGGACAATCCGATCGGGAACGTACCACCTGGATGGTCACCAATGCCCGTAACCTGCATCCCTATTTCAAAAATGCACAACCGGGTATTGTGGACATTATGCCTACCATCGCCCGCTTCCTCCACATCCCCATTCCGCCCGCTGATGCCCGCGAACTGGACGGTGTGCCTTTAACCGGGAAGATTTCATTATCTCATCCAACCGCCACTTTGCAAAACGATTCCCTCCATCTTTCCTGGAAAGCCTGGGAAAAGAAAGGGAAAGTAAAAATCTGGCTGACCACTACCAATCAGTATAAAACCGGGGGCAAAGATGACTACCAGCTGGCCGGGGAAGTATCCCTGCAGCAGCAACAGGCCGTTATCGCTGTCAAAAACAAACCTTCCGCGTTTTATAAAATTGTATTGGAAGGACCGGATAACAGTGTGAATCGCTGGGTGATCAAAACACCTTAATAACAAAACTGGTATATAATAAGAAGGGGCCCTCCATGGTGTGGAGGGCCCCTTCTTATTATCCATGCTATGCATGCGTTTATGCCGGCCGGGCATTCTTCCGGTATTCCAGCGGACTTACCCCATTATGCTTGCGGAATTGCCGGCTCAGGTGACTCTCATCTGAAAAGCCCAGCTCACCGGCAATCTGGCTCACCGTCAGGTTACTGTAGGCCAGCCGTTGCTGCACCAGGCGTATTTTATATTGGGTGATATACTGCTGTAAACTTTCACCGGTAAACTTCCGGAAATACTCTCCTACATAATTGACGGAGAGATTAAAATGCTGTGCCAGGTAATCTACCCGCAGCTTTTCCGGATCACTGATATGTTGCCGGATATGCAGCAGCATCCCATTGATCAGCGGCTCTGTAGCCTCCTCTCCGGTAACGGTGTCTGCATGATCATGCACATTACGCACGAGGATATTCAGGATCAATGTCACCAGGTGTTGCAGGTTCTGCTCATGATAGGATGGCTTCTGTTCATACTCCCCTATCATATTATGAATCAGGGTAGTAATCATCTGGCAGTCGCCCGGCTGTTGAATCAGGATCTCCCGGAAACGGTTATGGTGATAAAAGAGATGTTCCAGTTGTTTCAGCCAGTGACCAATCCTTTCCCGGTCTGCCGCATGCCGGTACTGTCCCAGGAATACTTCCGAGAAACGGATAGAACAGAAACGGGTAGGCGTTTTTGTTTCAAATCCGCGGCAATCCAGGGGCGTAAACAGGAAGATGCACCCTTTTTTATACGTAAACGTATTGTTATTCACCAAACGGGTTCCACTCCCCTCCAGTATCTGCACAATCTCAAAAAAATGGTAGATCAGCGGGCGCTCCTGCCAATGTTCCATATCTGATACATACAGTTCAAACGGCTGATGTAGTGCTTTATGCTCCATAACCTGTAAAATTACAAAACAAACCCTTCTTTGTCACTGTTCCGGCGTAGCCGCCCGCTGTAATTTTGATCCCGGAAAACATAACCATTATGAATAAGCGAGAAAAATTACTGTCACCGCTGGTTACACCGGCACTTCACCTTCCCAACCGGATCGTCATGGCGCCGATGAGCAGACGGCGGGCAGTACAGGGTATTCCGGGTGAAAATGCCGTCACATATTACGCACAAAGAGCCGGCGCCGGATTGATCATTGCCGAAAATACAGCCGTGGCAGCTAACGGTAACGGCTATCTGCATGTACCGGGTATTTATAACGATACACAAATAGCCGCCTGGAAACGGGTCACCGATGCCGTACACGCCAGGAACGGAAAAATATTTGTACAGCTGGTACATACCGGCCGTATTGGCCATCCGCTGAACCAGGAAGGTACAGCACCGCTGGTAGCTCCCTCCGCCGTGCAGGCGGCAGAAACAGTACGCGTGCCGGGCGATCTGCATCTCCCCGTACCAGTACCGGAAGTATTGACCACCGCCGGGGCAGCGGCCCATATAACCGCGCACATACAGGCCGCCAGGAATGCCATGGCAGCAGGATTCGATGGCGTGGAAATACATGGCGCCCATGGCTTTCTGCCGGAGCAATTCCTGCATCCCCATACCAACCGCAGAACAGACCGGTATGGCGGCAGCATCGCCCATCGCAGCCGGTTCCTCCTGGAAATTATGGAAGGGGTGAGCGCTGCTATCGGCAAGGAACGCACGGGCATCCGGTTATCTCCTTTTGCCACCCTCAACGACCTGCCTGCCTACCCGGAAGAAGCAGCTACCCATCAGTATATCGCGGATGCCCTGCAACAAATGGATATCGCATATATCCACCTCTCCGATCAGTCTTCCAACGGCTTACCTCCTATACCGGCATCCTTTGTGCAAGACCTGCGCAAACGGTTCCGCAACCTGCTCATTCTGGCCGGCGGCTATACACCCGATACCGCAGAAGCTACCCTGCAGGCCGGTCTCGCAGACCTCATCGGATTTGGCAGACCATTCATTGCCAATCCCGATCTGGTAGCTCGTATCCGGCACAATGCCCCGTTGAGTGAAGCTGATAAAGACACTTTCTATCAGGGTGGTAATACCGGTTATATTGATTATCCGGCTATCTATCCCCACACGCATGCCGATACCCTCCTGGCAGATTAATAAAAAAGAGGCCGTTTCCATAACAGAAACGACCTCTCTTCATTTTTTAATTGTATCCGGTTACAGATATAAAAGTTCAATGACTGTATGCATGCTGGCTGCCAGCTTATCGGGCAAGCGGTAGTCAGCTGCCTGCAGTTGCTGCAGATACCGTTATATATCAAGTGGATAAGCCGCACGCTCTTTTCCCTGCTGTACAGCTGTTCGCTGTACATATCCATTACACATGACCAGCAGCAAAACAGTGCGTACACGACACATCAGCTTACGCATGACAACACAATACATTTAACCGACAGCACACCAATCAGATGCACTTAACGGGCATCGTTTGTTTTGTTGGATGATCCGCTCAGTAAATACAGGGCCGCACCAAATACCACCAGTCCGATTTTGATACCCCAGGCAACACCGTTACCCCACTGGTAGATCCATACCAGCAAACGTGGTACATAGTTAAAGAAGTTCATGACAATAGCCAGCAGGCCCAGAATAGCGATGTACGCACCGATTTTTTGCATAATTAATAATGATTAAAGTTGTATAGGAAAAATGATAGTCCGGAAAAATACCAACGTGCCCCCCTTGCCTTTTCACCGGAAGGCCCACCCAACATATACAGGATAATCCCTGATACCACGAGGCCCGTTTGGATGCTCCAGGCAACGCCGTTTCCCCACTGGTAAATCCCTGCCAGCAAGCGTGGTACATAGTTAAAGAGGTTCATGACAATAGCCAACAGGCCCAGTATAGCGATATAGGTTCCAATTTTCTGCATACAGCCGGCATTTAAAGGAGCAGCAAGATAACGGATTAGTTCAGAAAAATAAACTTGTCTTCAAACAAACGTCCTACGACCGGTACCGGTTTCATTTGTCCGTTATTGGCATTCAGGATGCCGAGTATCCATAACACCAGCACGCCCCATTGTACATAGGCGATCGTAGCAAAAGCAGGTGAAAAATGAGCCAGCAGATTCACCACCAATGAAATAACGATACTAATTAAAGCTACACCCAGTGCCTGTTTCAGATGATACCGTACCAGTGCATCTTTCGACTCACTTTTATTAAATTGAATATACGCGATTGCCCATCCGATGATAGTGATGTAGGAAACGATAGCCAGTGTTTTCTTGTCCATTTTTTTTTATTAAGATGTAAACGATTATTAATGTTCAGCAAAATTATTGCTTACCGCACGATATCAATATCCCTGAAAACAGCCAATTCTGTTATAACAGATTGTATTCTGTTGCCAGTCTGATGACAGACGTCATGTTGCTGACTTCAAATTTTCCCATGAGATTTTTTCTGTGACTCTCTACTGTGTGTATACTGATAAACAGTTGTGCGGCTATCTGCGCGGTCGTACATCCCTGCCCGATCAACTCCAGTATTTCCTTCTCCCGGCGGGTAATACGGGGTATTTCTACCAGTCCGCCTTCGGTATTATTCTTTAGCACTTCCTGTGTCTTCGGACACAGATAGGTATGACCATCCATTGTTTCATGAATGGCATGAATAATTTCCTCACCTACAGAATTTTTCAGCACATATCCGTTCACGCCCTGCTGCAACATGCTTTTTATCACCGGCCTTTCATTGTGCACACTCAACGCAATTATTTTCAGGTCTTTATTTTTGCGGCGGATCTGTTTACACAAATCCAGACCACTGATATCCGGCAGGTTGATATCCAGCAACAGCAAATCAGGCATGGCTTTATCCAATGCCGCCAGTGCCGCCATCCCCGTATCAAAATAGCCGGTTACGGTTATATCGTCCTGGCTGGACAACAGGTTTTTCAACCCTTCCAGCACAATCGGGTGATCATCTATAATTACTACTTTGATCATAATTTATATAATTGAACATTCTATCGTAAAGGTAGTGCCGGTATCAACGCCAGACTCCACATCCAGCCGCCCGTTGAGCAATTCCACCCGGGCTTGTATATTTGCCAGGCCCGCACCTTTCAGGTGCTGCAGCTGCCGCGTATCAAATCCGCAGCCATCATCTTCCACGGTGAGAAACAACATACCATCGCGTTGTTGTAACTGTACGAATATCTGGGTGGCAGCAGCGTGTTTAACGGCATTATTAATCAGCTCCTGCATGATGCGGTACAACACAATCTGCCGCGAATGGCTCATGTCATTCTGATAATTATAGACTTGGCAAGCCACTGGAATACCTGTTTTCTTCAGGCCATTGCAATACTCAATGGTGGCTTCTCCCAGCCCGTATACCAATAATACTTCCGGCATCATACTGCGTGCTATCCGGCGTAGTTCATCCACGGCGTTATCCAGGTGATGCAGGGTACGGCCTACAATATGTTTGGGCTTCTCTCCTTCTGCTACCAACACCAGTTGCGACAATTCAATCTTCACACCAGATAATAATCCGCCTAATCCGTCATGCAGGTCGCGGGCAAGTCGCGTCCGTTCCTGTTCCTGTCCTTCCAGCATGGCCGACAACAGCGAAATGCGGTGTTCCTGCCTGATTTTATCTACCTCCAGCTGATGCAGTTGCTGCGCCTGTTTTAAGGTTTTAGAGCGTTGCTGATAGGCGTAGGCCAACAGTAACACCGCCAGTAAACTGGCGATGGAGAGGCCAATATATACCTGATTTAACCTGTGATTGAAAGCTATTTTTTGTTGCATCACCACCAGTTCCTGCTCCTTCTTTGCTGCTTGCAGCTGGGCAGCTGTGAGTGCCTGCTCCTGTTTTCCCTGTTCTACCCGGGCCTGCAGCAATGCTTTGTCTTTCAAGCTGGCTTCAAACTGTGCCACCAGTAGTGCCTGCGCTTTTTTGCCGGTTTCATAACGCGCTTCTGTCAGTGCCTTATCCTGTTTATCGGAGAGGTAGCGGGCTTCGAGCAAGGCCTGTTCTTTTTTGGCGGCTTCATACTGAGCTTCGAGCCGTTTACCCAAACTCATTTTATCACCATTAAAAATATTGGTGTAGGCATTGATGTATTGTTTGTAATAACGTAGCGCTTCCGGCAAATCGCCTCTTCTTTCATGAATCTGCGCCAGTATTTCGTTGAAACGGATTTCGGTGCGGTTGTCGATGATGGGTTCTTTATACAACTCCATAATAGCGGCGCCGATCAGCGATTCAGCATAGGCATCATTGTTTTTCTCCAGGGCGTAAGCCGCCATCATGGTATAGCTCCGCGACAACGTCAGGTAGTCGTTGGTTTTCTGCCCCAGCGCAATGGCCATGTCCAGGTAATACAAAGCAGTATCTCGATAACGGGCAGGCATATACGATTTGTAGATACCGGCTATATTCACGGCCGTTGCTGCCATTTCAGACAAATGGGTGATTTTATTTTCGTTCCGCCGTACCAGCTGCATGGCCTGCCTGTGATAATAAAGGGCTGAATCCAGCAAGTCGCGCCGGGTAGTATCGTTTCTGAAATGATTGATAAAGCTGGTACCCAGATTTTTACTGGCAGCTGCCATGGCTTCCGGAGAATGACTGCCGGTGGCGGCCTCAAAACCCAGCCGGGCATACTTTTCCTGCATCGCCACATCTGCCCACTGATCATAAATGCCCGCCAGTTCACCATAAATAGCACTCAGGTATAAGCCGTTGTTTTGTTTATCCAGCAGCGCGATGCCTTTCAAAAAACTAGCTACCGCCTCCTGGGGTTTGTTTTCCCGTTCCAGCAACCACCCGTTGCAATACATCACATATCCTTTGATGACTTTATCCCGGATATACGGGCTATAAGTAAGCGCGCTGTCGATATACAACCGGGCCTTTTCCGGCGCAGCATCTGCACTGTGTTGCGTAGCCAGTACTGCATAGGCGAATGACCGGTACTGTGGATCTTTCAGGGAACGGGCCAGTTGCAGGGTAGTTTCCATCATTTGAAAAGCCGCGGAATGGCTTTTCCGGTAATAGATAATATTGGCCAGCTTTGCCATGGCGAGTACCCGCTCGCCGGCAGGTAGCTGCGGTTTGGCCAGCACCCGTTTTAAACTGTCGGCCGTTTCTCCTTCCTGTGCCCTCACGGGCATCATCCGGAAACCGGTACACAACAGCAACAACAGACTGATACGATATATGAGATGATATATAAAACGTGTTCGTTCCTTCATGCCGCTTCCGGGCTGTTTACTGACGCCCTGCTTCTTACTGTTTTACAAAAATAAATACGGCCATAAAGATAATATTATAAAGATGCATTGAACGGGTTGCCACCAAAAATCCCTGATTACAGGGGTATTCGTCGCTTTGACGGGGTAGATAAATGGCTGTTTCCGGGGATATTTTATCAGGGAGCAACGAGCTAATTTTGTGTCATCAAATCATCCGGCATAAGAGATTAATATACCCAAAAAAGTGCCCCCTTAACCCCATACCACTATGGCGCATGCGTCCATAGTGGTTTTTCTGTTTCCTATCAACAAGACATAAAAAAGGGGAAATGGCAATACATCACCATTTCCCTCTCAGCATAAGGCAAATTACAGGATTAGCTGAACACAGCCACTGCTGCGGGCTGTCTCAGGTAAACGTTCTTTACGCGGTAACAGGACATCTCAGCGTAGGCACACAAAGCGGACTGCAGATATTCCGGGTGGGCGGCAGGCAAACAGGCAGGCTGATCACATGCGGTGAAGTCTGCTGTGCCCCGTTTCCGGCCATCAATAACATTTGCTCATCGTTGCTTAAGTCAGCCACGGTTTGTTTGTGCAGTGACAGTTTGTTGGTCAGGAGGAGTGTTTTCTTTTTCATACGTAACATTTTGTGGGATTACATGATAAAATATAGGTGACTTACCTTTTACGGCTATCTTACCAGTATATTTTTTCAGGAGATATTGGTAAGGATAACTACAGATAGCTGTTGGGAATAGCCATCATGCCAGGCACTTTAAAATTAATAAAAGCGGGTGCGGTATTGCTGCAAGCCGTTCTTTTTCACACTTTGTTACCCTGTTTTTTATAACCGGAAACGGAAGTCGGGTACGCCATTGGTGAGATGAATTTCTTTCCAGGGTCCTCTCAGGTACAACCAGGTACGTATGCCAATCCCCGTTATAGTAAAGGGTACAAATGTTTCTTTGAGTTGTGTATGTAGTTGCTGTGCTTTAAAGGAAGTGACTTTGTTCTGAATAGTAATATGCGGCCGTAATACCTGCCGGTCCTGCCGTTTCAGCCAGGGATCAAAAGCGGTTTGCATGGCAGCATGCCATTGCTGTAAGTCGTCGGACTGTATCGTATAGGCCACACCGTTAGCAAAATTCACGATGCCGTCTACGGTCAATACCAAAGGAGGGCGTTGTACCATGCTGCGCAGGATATCATAAATCGCCGGTTCTCCGGATGGCAAATGATAGAATAAAGTCAGGTGTGCATCCAGATAGTTGGCATGATTCGGAAAATGCGCCTGCCGTAAAGCATTAAAAAAATGCCTGTGCGTCTCGTCAATATCCAGCGTGATGATTAATGGTTTATGGTGCATAAGGAGCTTTCTCGCGGAGCGAAATTACAGCTTTCCCCCTGATCTTTTTATCACCAGGCCCGTAACGGCTACAACCTATGCTGGCAGCGCACAAATGCCGTTATCCATCATCCCGTTCCGCTAAACATACTGAACAATAAGGCTGTGGCAGCCGCTCCAGAAGATGGGTAAAAAATTGCGCTACGCGCTGATCCATATCGGTGGCAGTAAAGACGATCCGGCGGTTGCCATCATCCGATAACGATGCCTTCCAATCTTTTATACATGCACCTTTCACGGGGTCTGTTCCGCTTCCGGTTATTATCACAGAGGCATAGTTGTTGAGCGCAATCCCGTAAAAGTAAATAACCGCTCAAATACTTTTGCCATGACTACGTCCTTATCTGCTACGCAACTGATTCCTCCGCAGAAGAAAGGAGGACAATCCAACACGTCCAGCACCCGTACCAGCGGCAACGCTACAGAAGCCGGCATGATTTATCAGACAGCCAAAGACAGGCTCCTCGATGTCAATCACTGGCAGGAGTTCAGCGGAGGGCTTACGGCTTCCTTTACCCTCGTGGATGAAAATGGAAAGCTATTACGCCGCCATGCCCGGGAAGGAGACCATATCCGGGTTAAGATTCCTGCACCAGGCACCGATACCGGCGAAGGTTATGACTGGGTATGTATTGAACAAATACAGGAGGCCGAAAATGATAACGATGCGCTGGCCTATATAGGTATGCGCGTGCGTCCTTTCCCGGCGCCGGCACATGCCCATAAGGAAGTCGCGCACTTTTTCCGGGCTTATGCCTCCAGCTCCTTTATGGTAGTAAAGAAAGGCAATAAAATCATCGCCAGCGTATTTGGCAGGAATGAAATACCTAATACAACCGTCAGGGCTTTTACCGACAAGCTCAGAAATCTGCTCATCGGCTTCACCGCTATACTCGGATTCTCAAAAGTGCAATGGAAAAAACTGGTCAACGGATTATTAAAGTCCGGGCCTGTCACCTGACGATGTTGCTGCTTAACATGCATAGGCAGCGGGCAGGTAAAATCTGCCGCTACATTAAAAACATACGGGAACAGCCCATCGGGTATTGGGATAGACTTCGTATCAGCAAAAAATACTTGTTACAACATCTTCCTGACGGGCATCCGTTTAACAACTATTTCCGCTTACTAAATGTTTATGTTATGACAAAGTCTTCTGCAAACCAGCAAACGCACCCACATACACCCGGCAAAACAGCAAAGAAAGCAGTCAAAAAACAGCACTCTGCCGTATCACCTGCAGCAGCAAAGGATCAGGATGAGCCGCAACAGCCGGAAACAACAGGCGCCTCGCCCTTACAGGACATCATAGATAACTATACCACTCAAAATGCTTATAAGCCCAGACACCCGGAAAGAGTGCCCGAGGAAAACAACCTGATAGCGGATGATACCGCCGATGGAGACGACTACCGGGATTATTATGAGAACAGGGCACAGTAAATATATTTCCGGAAGGGAAACAGGATGAAAACGGCAACATTTATTCACCATAAACCCTGTTATTATGTCTATTGTAAAAGTTATTGAAGTCATTGCATCCTCTGAAGTAAGTTTTGAAGATGCCATTAAACAGGCGGTTGCTGAAGTATCCAAGACCGTCCGGAATATAGACAGTTTGTACATCAAGGATTTTAAAGTACACATCAAAGACGGCAAGGTAGCCTCATATGGTGTTATCAGTAAGATTTCTTTCCGGGTAGACATTGACAAGTAGCCACCCGTATCGTTTATCCGGTACAAAGGCCTGATACGGGGAAAGCCCTTCCGCCACCGTTTAGCATGGTAGCGGAAGGGCCTTCCCTCAACAATCAACAGGTGGCTGATTTCCTGTTACTGCAACTGAATTCCGATGTTATCGGCCACAGACTTCCGGTAATAATAGGAAGCGATGGCAATATCGTATACGGCCATACCCATGGGATTAAACATCACCACATCATCGACGCCGATCTGTGGCAGAATGCCCGGCAGGGTAAGTTCCGGAATAGAAATCGTATCCTTTTCCTGGAGGCTCAGTTCCAGGTGCATTTTTTCAATATCTGTATTTTCCCGGCAGATTTCTTCCCAGTTATCCACTACAATATAGCTCATATATGGTAATAATGAAGGGAGATAATCACGTAGGGAAACATTTAGTTGTAATGAACCCTTTTTGGGGGGAATATTAATATATCGCTCCGGTGATACGGTACAGGTAATAAAAATATCCGCATCCTGGTAGGCTTCTTCCCAGGTAGACACGACGGTAACATCCAGATCCGCCGGTATACTTTCAGCAGCTATCGGACGTATATCGTACAGAACAACTGCACCGATGGCGTCGCCCAGCACCGCCTGCAACATCTCCAGGTGTATCTGGCCAATGACCCCAAAACCGGCGATCCCTATTTTCAGTGCTTTCCGGAATTTCCGCCGCCGTTTCATCTCAGTGAGGAAAAACCCGGAGACGGCTGCCGTTCTGATAGCACTGATCAGGGTGGTGTTGAAAATAGAAATCGGCACGCCGCTGTCAGCTTCATTCAAAATAGTTACCGAATGGGCCCTGTGCAGGCCACGCTCAATATTCGATGGGAAACTGGCGATCCACTTGATGCCTGCCATCGCTACGTCTCCTCCCACATAAGCCGGCATGGCAATAATCCGGTTCGTCAGGTCCCGGTACCGTAGATAAGGTTTTACAGGCTGTGCAAAATCTTTTTCACGGATCAGTACCGTTGCATCGCTAATAATATTTACCAGTTCTTTCCAGTCTTTCCCAACTGTCAGTATTTCATTTGTGCCCAGATAAATCATGGTTATTGAGTTTTTACGATAAAAATGATAATGAATGATGATGCGCGGATATGTCGCAGTCGACGTATTACACGTCCACTACAACAATGGGTAACAAAGTATTACAATACGTCTCTTTCTCTTCTGTTCAACAGAAAAGTCTACACATGAAAAGAAGGTGTGATTGTAAAAATGACAGGTATGGGATGTTGACTATAAAACAACGCCATGGCCCATTGGGTTAATCGATGTCTCATAGGAAGGCATAGCTGGCGCTGGTATCAGCGAACCGGCAACCACCAACAAACAAAAACAGTAGCAAAATATTGAAAAACGGCAAAATAAAAAATTATTCTTCAACATATTCACTTCCAGACGCGCTCATTTTCTTTGTAAACCTGCATCAACAAAGCATTACATCAACATAACAATTGATTGTCAATCGCGCACTTAATCAGCATGGCGGTATTTCTGGCTTTTAGTTTCCCTAACAGATTTCTACGGTGGCTGTCTACCGTATCGGCACTGATAAATAATTTCTCTGCAATCTCCAGGTTGGTATTCCCGTTGGCGATCAGCGACAATACCTCTTTTTCTCTTTTAGTCACATGCGGCGTATGTACACGCCCGTTATGTAACGGGCCATGCAAGGTTTCCTCCGCATCCGGTGAGAGGTAAATTCCGCCGGCATGTACAGTATGAATAGCCGTCAGCAGTTCTTCCTTATTGGTATTAATAAGCATACAACCACTGGCGCCGTTTTCCATCATGTCCTGCAGGTGTTTTTTCTCTTTCTGATAGCTCAGTCCCAGGACTTTCACCTGTGGGTATCTTCTTTTGATAGTAGCACACAGGTCTGCGCCACTGATGTCTGACAGGGTTATATCCAACAACATCACATCTACCGGGTGATGTAGTAAAAACTTAAGGCAGGAGGCGCCATTTCTGGCCTGCCCCGCCAGCTCTATATCTTTCTCAAGGCAAAGTAGCGAGTGAAGCCCCTCCAGTATTAATGGATGGTCATCCACAAAGTAAACGCGGATCATGGTTTTTCAGGTTTGCTGTAACGTTAACATATGCTATGGCATAGCCTAAATCGGGCGAACAGAAAATTAAAAGTACTCACAGAATAAACGTAATATAACTAAAAAAAACATACTGCTCAGCAGTAAGTCGAAGGGGAAATTGATAGCATGGTTTGCGCGCTCCTTGTTGGCAATTTTATTATACAGACAGTCATCAGGACATCAACAAACATTCATCCCAGGCAGGCACGGTATTATCGTCTACAAAGCTCATCAGCGCCAGTCCGATACCAGCTATGCCTTCCAGTACATTATGGCTGTTGACATAATCCGGGTGATGCAGGAATTTGTATCCGGCCAGGCCGTCTTCCCAGGTGTTCATTTTGAGGGTGGCTTGCAGCCAGAACTCAGCTCCTTGTTGCAGCAGCGGATCGCCGGTAGCTTTAAAGGCCTGCAGTAGCATGTGGGCTACGCCGGCACTGCCATGACACAAACAGGCGTCGTTGATGCTGCCGTTTTCTGCATTTCTGTGTTGTACAATATGTTTAAATATCAGATGTGCTTCCGTTTTGTAATCTTCCCGGCCTGTACGTACCCCTGTCTGCCACAGTACAGCTGCAATACCCAGGTCGCCATAACACCAACCCAGCCGGCTTTGTGTACCATTGATCGCCACATTGTTCCTATCCACGATAACCGGGAACAAAGCGCCACCGGCAGGGACTTCTTTATTCCGCGTTGCCAGCAACCATTGTACACTTTTTTCAATCAATGGCAACGTTCTTTCGGGTACAATCCCTTTTTCGTATATCCGACCCAGTAAGGCGATGATAGCAGGCATACCGTGGGCCAGCCCCAGATTAAAAACAGGCTGCTCCTTCTCTTCCCGGCTGGTGGCAGAAAAATTATCTCTCCAGCTGATACCATGCTCCAGCGGGATGGCCTGCTGCTCCAGCTGCTGTACCAGTGCAGTCAGATGCGTGGCCGCATGTTCTGCCGGCAATCGTTCCAGCAAATACAAGGCAATTCCCAGGCCCTGATGCAGAAAATCAAGCCGTTCTTCCGCCAGTTCTGCCGTCAGAAATCTACCGGCAATCAGGTCTATTTCTGAAAAAGTATCTGCGATATCATCTTCCTCAATAAAGCCCAGTTCAATCAGGTGCTGAATACTCCAGGCAATACCGGTAATACCATTGCAATGCGCTACACTCATGGCTTCCGCAGATAATGCTTCTATACTTTTCAGAATCAATGCATGTACCTTTTCCAGGTGCTCATCGCGCTCGGTTAACTGATAATAATAAGCGTAAAAAAGTGCACATCCTGTGTACCCGCCCAATAAACCCGGATACGTGTCCGTTGTAACGATATCGTCCAATACCTGACTAATCTGCTGCAATACCGCTGCAGCCGCTTGCTTATTATCCATATGTGTAGGGTTCAACTTACTGAAAACTGCAATGGCAAAACATGTACTGTTTTATAAGTACATGCCTTGCCATGCATGGTATCTATGAAATAAAATTATGTCACTATCGTACAAAAATGAGCAGAAACCTCACTGCAAACCGGGGTACCTCCACGTAAATAAGCGATGCAGGTTCTTCGGATCGCACGTTTTTTTCTTTCTCTTTTCCAAGATAATCATAATTCTGTGAATCTCCATCAGAAGATACAGGAATCTTCACTGTAAACCGGAGCTCCCTGACAAAGGCAGGAAATCTTAACAGCTATACGCCACAAACCAGACTTGTCCTAAAAGCGTTGCCGCCTTTTACATCCTGTGCTGATTTGCCCAGATTGGCGACCCTGATTTTCCGAGGTACAGTTTTTTAGGTTGATTGCTTCAGCAGATACAGGTTCAATGCTTCATCACTGAATTAGCAAACTTTTGTTGAAGGAGGTGTACATCTCAGCATGCTGCAACCACCATTGATTGTTGGAAGTTTTTCGTTTGCTGCATCTGCGTTGGCCAGGCTCAGGTTGGAAACAGTAACTTTGCTTAAGATCAGTTTTTTTGCTGGTGCTTTTTTCATAAAAATAAAGGTTTAACGTTGTGAAAAATAAAAATATATATTAGAATATGTGACAGATGGCAGCATGGTGTCTGTGCCAACAGAATTTATATTTATGAGGGTGAATAGGGCAAAGGTTTACAGTTTTCAAAGTGTTCATTTTATAACGCGAAACAATTTGTGGTGGCCGTTTTTCAAAAGCAAATAGCATTCTTTATAAACTAGTTTAAAATTAATCAGAAAGGGATAAAATAAGATCACGGAAAAACGTGATTTTATTTTGCAGCAAAAAAGATCACGTTTTTCCGTGATACCCTTACCCTTACAAACCGGCCACGTTCATCAGCATAAGACAACCACCATGCCATCACTGCAGCTGAATGCCGATCATGATGATAGCCGAAGATTTTTATTTCGTATACACACCGCTTCTTCCCTTTAACTTTCCGGAACAGTTTTAGCCGCCGCATTTTTCCATGCCCGCTCGGAAAAATATAGACGGCATATCACTGCAACAGGTAGCTGCACAGGACCAGCGCTACTCACTGCCCGCCAGTTATATCCATAAGTACCTGAACATACTATTACTCTCCAACCAGCGTAAACATCAACGGGTGATCTACCATTTTTTTGCATAGATACCATGAATCGCAGATCGCTATCCGGAAGAAAAAACAACACGGCTACTTCATCAAACAACAAAACTGCTTCCGGGAAGATGGCCCGTAACATCTTCCCGGAAACAGCCCTGCAGGCAGTGCTAATAAAGTCCTTTAATCAGCAGATATTCTTTTTCTTCTTTTATGCGTACCTGGCACAAAGCATTGTCTTTGTGCAACCGGATAAAAGTGGAATACAGCAATATCAGCTGCCGGACAATGGCCAGCAACAATAATACAATAGCGGAAGTAAATACGGTTACAGACATTTTTCATTATTTAACGGATAAAATATATTGAGATAATTCGTCCAGTTCTGCTGCCGACAACTGCGGAAAGCCCGGCATTTGCGGATATCCGGCACGTTTTTTTCCCGGCGCTTTGATCCACTTTTTCAGTCCTTCCCTGTCATTCGCATAGATACCCGCCATCTCTTTAACAGGCGGCCCTATCAGCTTTTGCTGCGGATGATGACACGCGCTGCAGTTCATTTTAAAAATAGCAGTGCCTTTGGCTACCGGATCTGTTGCTGCCGGTGGCGCCGCGGCGGCCTGCTCCTCCCGGGCATGACTGCGTGCTGTTGCCGACATGGCTTCAAAAGCAGTCGTCTTCTCCGCTACCAGCTGCCGGTGGGTAGCCAATGCATTGGCACGATATATATGCCGGCCGCTTCCCATGAATAACACCGTAAGGGTCATCGCTATCACCACTTTACCGAAATGCCGCTGTATGTCTTCCGGCGGACCGGTAATCGCTTTCCACATGCGCCACATCGCCGGTAAGGCAATCGCCGCACCTGCTGCAATGACTACGATCAGGTTCCACTTCACCCCTTTTGCCGGTAGCGTGATCAGTACAATCGGCCCAATCATCAGCTGGAGCAAAGAAGCGGCAAGCGTAAGCGAATAAGCTTTTTTCTGTACATCATACCGGGTAAGCTGTGTAAAGTATGTTTCAAACGGATAACGTTTCCGGCGGGTATACCAGAATAAAAACAAGCCGGTGACCGCCAGAGAAGCACAGATGAAATGCAGGTACCGGGGAAATACATTCGGCAACAGCAACGCACTGACAAAACCTTTGATAGTACCCCATTTCTCCGGAAACAACATCAGGTTGATATTCACCAGGAAGATGAGCGGAATAAACAGGAACACCAATACGGCAGCCGCAATAAAAGTGATATGCAGCGGCTTGTTGTTTTCCAGTTGATGCCACGTATACTTGTGCAGGTACGTCAGCAGAAAAGCCAGGGTCACCAATGGTATAATAGAAATCCACATCAGTCCTGTCAGGGCATTGGCGCTATAAAAATATACGGTATAGAGGGTATTGATACTCAATAACGGCGCCACACCCAATACAACGGCCAGGCTTTTGTTGACGGTAATGGTTTTAGCTATCTCATGTGCCAGGATATCATATTCCCGGTTTTTTAATCCTTTGATCTGTGCCCATAGTGTCAGGATAGAACCACCCAGCATCAGGTTCACAAAAATAAGGTGCAGCAAAAAAGAAAGCACCAGCAGCACCACCAATGCCCACTCCGGTAACGGAAGTGCCAGCGGAATATCTCTCGGAACAGGGGTACTTGTTTGTAATAAAGCCATCATATGGTATCTGTTATTTTTTTATTGTGGTGTAATCGTGCCTGCCACGGTAGTGGTATCTTCGTTTATGCGTGCGGGTAATGCCATCGTATTTTGCAGGGGACTGACGGTCACGCCGGCAGCCTGCGCACCTTCCAATGTTTCTCCGGTTTGCTGCAGGTAACGGATATAGGCAGCCAGTGCCTCCAGCTCCGCTTTGTTGCCCGGAAACGGTGGCATATAGGTACGGCCCATATGCATATTGGGAATGTAGCCAATCATGGAGGCTTCATCCAGCGGCTTGCCGGCGCCAAACATCCGTTCAAATACAGTCACCACGGAGTTGATTCCATGTGTGGTATGACAGCGGCTGCAGGAAAGCAAAAAAACTTCTCTGCCGGCAGTCAGTTTATTCGTGGCCGTTACTTCCGGTGCCGCCGTATAGATGGCGTGTTTCAAAATACCATCCCGCTGATACAAGGGGTAATCTTCTTCCCGCAATAAGTTGGAATACATATAACCGCCAATCACATAAGGTTTACGGATAAATTCCCGCACCCTTTCAAAAAGCCCCAGGAAACCAAATGCCGCGATACAGGGAATCAATACCACGATGAAACGCAGTTTCGCCGGTTTTATCAATGCCCATACACTCACGACTACCACCAATCCCAACGCACCGATGATCACATATTTCAGCAGATCGTAATACTGCGCAAATTCCATCGTTCCCACCGCTGTACTCATATTGGCTTTCATCGCTGCCGGCATCACCCGGTAATACAATACGGCCGCTGTTATACAAACCGGCATCCAGGATAATATCCAGACAGCCGCCATTTTCAGCGCCCGCTTACGGATGGCCGTTCCCCGGTCTGTGAATACCGTGGTGAGCAACATCCCAAAAACACCCCCCAATATCATCGCTGCGGGTGTGCGGAATAATAACTGGGGCAGGTAAATCGGATTGGTAAATCCGTTCAGCAGACTGTGATCATTGTTCCAGTTGCCCGGGTCCATCATAAAGCCCAGGATAGACACGATGATGGCCATAGTGATCCAGGAAAACAACGATAGGAACCAGCCGAAACGGATATGCCGTAATTTGGATACCAATGATTGATTGGCATTTTTCCAGGTGAGAAAATAGATGAGAATCAGTACTACCTCTGTTACAAATACCGTCCACTCTACAAACCAGGCAAAGTAAAATACACGGATCAGGCTACCGATAGAAGCCGGACTGATAAGGGCTGCGGAGAACCAGATCCCGACGCCGGTCATGGCCCCGAGGGTAGTGGTAATCATAAATGCCACCTTCATTTTTTTATATACCATCTCATCCCAGGCAGGATCTGTAATCTGGTCAGGTGCTGCTTTTCTCACGCCGGTTTGTTCCAGCCAGGTGATATAGGGAATAAATCCTACTGCCAGTCCGTGATTGATCAATACGTGAATAATGGCAATGAAGGCAATCAGGAAACGATCGTTGAGCCAGTCGAGATGAAATAAGGGAAAATCCATACCTGCTTTTTTGAAGCACAAAATTCGGTACTGGCTCCAGGAACGGCCAGCAACAACAAAGCCGGAAGTTTCAATAAACGTTCCGGCTTTGTTCGTCATTAAAGGCTGGCATTTCAAAAAACGGACGTGGAGATATCACCATCCGTGCATAACATATCATTAAAGCGACGGCAACATCAGGAACGCAATGCCTCCATAGCCGCTATGATCTGGTGCATCAGCGGTTCTGTGGCATTGACATAATGATCCCAGCAGTCTATGGATTCAAAAAGATAATCGTCGCCTGCCTGGTACAAACGGGAATAACCATCTATATCTGCCAATGATTGCAGTAATATCAGCGGGCGGCCATGCAGTACCTGCCGGCAGGCCGTATGATAACAGGCACGGATCTCCGCTGATGTCCAGCTGTCTCCCAGCCATTGTTCCAAAGAAGGCGCATGTAACAGGCCGGCTGTGCGCAAACAATCCTGGTCAAAATTCATCGTTGTCATTTTTTACCATCTGTTCAAATTACATTTTCTGCCGGAATAAACAGTATGACTAAACAGCACCCTGTTATAAAATAATGCTACATATACGGTGGTGGCTCCCCTTCCGGCTTTATTATTTATCACGGCATAAAATTACTTAACGATTTGTTTACACTGACTTTACCCCACTAACGTGCTATAACTTGTACTTTCGCGGCTCGAATAAAAAATACGGGATCGTGAAACTTCCTTTGGGATTGCTATAGCAGCACTCCTGTAATCAAGCACTGACACACCGAACACCAACTGAACACCGACCTGACAAAACAGAGATAAGGAATGACAACAACGATCTGTAGCACTTATGTGAGCAAAACGAAGTATTGCTTACTGGCCGTCTTTTTTGCATGGACAACAAATGCGTATGCACAATCCGGACACGTTTCCGGCACAGTAAAAGACGCCGATGGCCTCACCCTTCCCGGGGCAACAGTAAAACTCAAAGGCACCAACAAAGCAACTCTCAGCGGACAGGATGGTAAGTACGACCTGGCGATTGACCGTTTATTCAATGCCAAAGACACCCTGGAATTCAGTTATGTAGGCTATGCGAAAGCCATGAAACCCTGGCAGGTTTCCGGTATCGTGGATGTAGTACTGCGTACAGATGGCAAACAACTGAATGCCCTCGTTGTAACGGCACTGGGTATTAAAAGAGACCAGATGGCGCTGGGATATTCCACCCAGACCATTGGCGACAAACAAGTAAATGATGCACGTTCCAATAACTGGGTAAGTGCGCTTTCCGGTAAAGTAGCCGGTCTGACACTCGTTTCTCCTGGTTCCGGTCCTGTCAACTCCACCAACATTATTCTCCGTGGTGACCGTTCGATGAAAGCAGGTGGCAACAACGCCCTGATCATCGTAGACGGTACCCCTATTAATACCGCCATCACCAGCTCCGGTGTTAGCAACGCTTATCAGGCCAGCAGTGGCAATGACCTACCCATCGACTTCGGTAACGGTATCAATGATATCAATCCGGATGATATTGAAAGCATTACCGTACTGAAAGGTGCGGGCGCCACGGCGTTATATGGTAGCCGTGCTGCCAACGGGGCACTGGTCATCACCACCAAATCCGGTGCGAAGAAAAATAAAAGTTTAGGCGTTACCGTTAACAGCAACATTGCCGTAAACGATATCCTGAAATGGCCCGATTACCAATATGAATATGGCCAGGGTACTGGTACCAGCGGCAAACCCAACAGCGACCTGTATTACTCTTATGGCAAATCTGCAGATGGGGTAGCTAATCATAGTACCAGCAGTGCCTTCGGGCCTAAATTCAATGGGCAGTACTATTTCCAGTATGATCCGGAAGTAGAAGGGCAATCGCCTGAACGTCGCGAGTGGCGGGCTTATAAAGATAACGTAAAAGGTTTCTTTAGAAATGGCTACACCCTGACCAACAGTGTTTCCATGGAAAAAGGCGGCACCAAAGCAAATGGCCGTGCTTCCATTACCCATTCCAAAAATGAATGGATCATGCCCAACACCGGCTTTGAACGTTTGTCTGCAGCCCTCAGCGGTAACTACAATGTAACCAGCAAACTGAAGATCAGCGCCAAAGGTACCTATACCGGTAAAAAAAGCGACAACCTGCCTGCCACCGGCTACAATAACCACTCTATCAGCTATTTCATGATATTCCAGAATCCGAACGTGGACCTGAACTGGTACCGCAGATACTGGAAAAAAGGAAAAGAACAGGTAGATCAGGTGCACCCTTTCAGCTCCTATATCGACAACCCTTACCTGATTGCGTATGAAATGACCAACTCCGTTCGCTCCGCCAACGTGGTAGGTAATCTCTCTGCGACCTATTCCTTCAACAAGAACCTGGATCTGATGGTACGTACGGCCCTCAACCTCGTGGATGAAGATCGTGCACAACGCAGACCACTCAGTACCCAAAATTTTGGCAAAGGCTATTATAAAGAACAAAGCATCAACAGTTACGAACTGAACACCGACTTCCTCTTAACCTGGCGGCATGCATTCAGTCAGAAATTCAAACTGAGCACTTCCGGTGGTGGTAACGCACAGCGGAACCGCTATACGGCCCAGAATGCCTATATCAACGGCCTGGCCACACCGGGAGAATATGGTCTGGACAAAGGACTGTACCCAGCTATCGCCAGACAGGTCAACGCAGATAAAAACGTCAACAGCCTGTATGCATTTGCGAATTTATCCTATGATGATAAAATCTTCCTGGATGTAACCGGTCGTAACGACTGGTCCAGTACCTTACCGGCCAACAACAACTCTTTCTTTTACCCATCTGTAAGTACCAGCGTAATCCTGAGCAAACTGCTGCACTTACCGAAAGCCATTGACTATGCCAAATTAAGGATGTCTTTTGCCCAGCTGGGTAACGATACCGATCCATATGGTGTAGACAAATACTTCCGGACCAACGATTTCCCGGGCAGCGTAAGCTCCAGTGGTACCCTGTATAATACCAACCTGAAACCGGAAATCTCCAACAGCTTTGAAACCGGCATGGAATTCCAGTTGCTGAAAAACCGTTTAGGCATGGACGTTACCTACTATCGTACCAATACCCGCAACCAGATCCTGGAAGCTGCTTTGGACCTGTCTACCGGCTACAACAAAGCATGGATCAACTCCGGTCTGGTACGTAACGCAGGTGTAGAACTGATGCTGAATGGTAAACCCATCAATAATAAAAACTTCAAATGGAATACCACTATTACCTGGGCCAAAAACACCAATAAAGTACTGGAACTCGCAGCAGGTACAGTAGATCAGCAATTGATCGGTACAGGCGGCGAAGCCAGCATCATTGCCAAAGTTGGCGGCAGCACCGGCGATATCTATGGTTTTGGTTTCCTGAAAACACCAGATGGCCAGATTATCTACAACAAGGATGGCGTACCTGCCAGACCAGCTCAGGTACAATATATCGGCAGGGCTTTCGCAGACTGGAAAGGTGGTATCAGCAATGAATTTACCTACAAAAACCTGCGTTTTAGCTTCCTCATCGACGGCCAGTATGGCGGCATGATCTACTCCCAGACACACCACAAAATGTCTGAACAGGGTAAGCTGACCAATACCTTAGCCGGTAGAGAAGAAGGTGTGATTGTTGGACAGGGTGTGGTTGTAAATCCCGACGGGTCCTATTCTCCCAATACCAAAAAAGTAGCGGTAGCTGATTACTATGATGAATACTACCGGAGAGCAAACGTAGAGGCCAACTCCTTTGATGCTTCCTTCCTGAAATTAAGGGAAGTACGCCTGGAGTATAACCTCTCCAAACGCTTGCTGAACAAAACCAAATTTAACCAGATTTCAGTAGCCTTCTACGGCCGTGATCTCGCCATGCTGACCAGCTTCCCGATGTTTGATCCGGAAACCGCGGCAATGAATGGCAGCAGTATCCTGCCCGGCGTAGAAATGGGTCAGATGCCAAGTACCCGCACCTTTGGTATGAACATCACCCTCAAACTTTAATCATCCGTTAAACAACAATGATCATGATCCGTATAAAAAAATATTTTTTCCTGAGTGCACTTGCCGGCAGTCTGTTGAGCAGCTGTACCAAGAACTTTGAATCTGTCAACACCGATCCGAATAATCCGAAAGATGTAACTGCTGGTGCCTTACTGAATCCGATCCTCTATCAGCTCACCAGTTACAACACCAAACGCAGCGACGATTTTACCTTCGATATCATGCAGGTAAGACTGCCGTGGCCCAGCAACTCCGGTGGGATCCACCGCTATGTGGTATCCGACGCCTCCGGTAATGGTTCCTGGAATACTTACTATAGCTGGATGACCAACATCAACGACATGATTCAGATTGCCGAAAAAACCGGCAAGAAGAACTATAAGGCCATCGGACTGGTACTGAAAGCCTGGAATTTCGCCAACCTGACCGATTGTTTCGGCGATATCCCGATGTCGGAAGCTAACCGTGCGGAAGAAGGCATCATGCGACCTAAATTCGACAGACAGCAGGATATTTATCCGCAGCTGTTGTCGTATCTGGAAACCGCCAACAACCTGTTTGATGTCAACGAAAAAATGGAAGAAAACGTAGACCTGCTGTACCAGAACAAAATAGAAAACTGGAAACGTTTTGGTAATTCCCTGCGCTTACGTTTACTGCTGCGTATCTCTAACCGTACCGAAACCAAAGCAGGTGAGCAGATGGCGGCCATCATTGCCAATCCTGCCAAATACCCGGTATTTAACGATAACAGCCAGGCTGCCCTGCTGCGTTTTACCGGCGCAGCTCCTAACCTGTCGCCCTGGGGCCGTGCGGTGGACTTTACCACCACCCGTTGCGCCGGCGAGTTTTTCGTAAACACCCTGAACGATTTCAATGATCCCCGCCGTGAAAAAATGCTGTCTAGAGCCCAAAGCCTGGATGGTAAAACAGACCTCGGCTTTAAGGGTATTCCCAGTGGTTACAGTGGTGATGCCGGTCAGTTCAAATACAACCCATCCAATATGCTGGTTGCCCTCGCAACTGCACCACTGAATGGAGTAATGATGTCCTACGCGGAAGTGGAACTGATCAAAGCAGAACTGGCACAGAAAGGTATTATTGCAGAAGATGCCAAAACACATTACGAGAAAGGCGTAAAAGCCGCTATCGAACAGTGGGGCGCTACCATGCCGGATGATTATTTCACCAATACGGCAGCGGCCTATGATGGTACCCTGGACCGCATCATGTTGCAGAAATACTGCGCCTTGTTCTTTACCGATTACCAGCAGTGGTTTGAATACCGTCGTACCGGATTACCGGTATTACCGAAGGGTGATGGTATGCTGAATGGAAAAGTAATGCCTGTGCGTTTTAAATATCCGGCAACCGTACAAATTACAAACCCCGACAACTACAAAAGTGCGGTAGCTGCCATGGGTGGCGACGATATCAACACCAAAGTGTGGTGGGAAAAGAAATAGACTAACACTAAAACAACAACAACACAACAACGGCTGTCTTAGCATCTTGCTGAGGCGGCCGTTTTACGTATCCGGCAGTATCTCTTTATGCAGGTCGCCCAGTAGCAGAAAGCCGCAGATGTTGAAGCCTGCTTTCAGCAAGGTAGCCTTCGAAGCTTTGTTATTAATGTTACAACGGGCAGCAGGTACCCGCCCTATCTGATAGGCCTCTTTTTTTATTTCCTGTACCAGTAAACTCCCGAATCCTTTTTCCCGGAAAGCGGTATCCACTTCCATATATACATCTGCATACGGCAGGTTGTAGTTGAGCATCAATCCTCCGGTAGCCACAATGCGATCATGTGATTCCAGTACATAGTCGCCCGCATCTCCGCCCAGGTTATCTTCCGGCAACCGGCGGCGGAATACCACCTCCGGTATACTCAGATGAGTGGTAACCGTATCTTCAAACAACACGGCTTCTGCCCGGATATTGCGGGCATGTTCGTACAACATGGCCGACAACAACTGATCGTTACTCTGGCATTCTATAAAAGTTGCGCCACACTGCGCTTGGAAGGCAGTAAAAATGAGGCTGGTCCACTCCCGGAAAGGCCGCAGTACATAGAATTCAAAAATGGCATCTCTTTCTTCCCGGCGGGTAGAGCCCCACACGGCGCCATAGCCGGCCTTCTCTCCATCTACAGTAAAGAGATAGCTATCAGCCCAGCCATATTCATGGCATTTATTACCTACAAACTGAAAATTATTTTCCTGCAGAAATAATACACGAAAATCTTGAATGTGATCCAGGGTAGCCGGGGTAATGGTGATGTCCATAACAAACAGTGCGTTACCAAATGTACTAAAAGTTATGTTCGTCTGCAATACGCTGTGTATCAGGTACTGACTGCACCCAGAAGTACAGTCGGTTGTTCAGTTCATATAGCTGTATGGTATACGTGACATCACACCTGCCATAAAATAGCAGTGACACCATCTATTTGTCTGATGTGCCGCTGCAAAAATGGTATTTCCCTTTAGCAGTTGATAAATGTTAATCAAATGCAATCGAAAAGATATCAATATGCAAGTTGCTATCATTCCGGGAATAACAAACAGATCAGCTAAAACGGACTACCCATATCCTTTAAACAACATATATAAAATAACTATGTAAATAATTATATTTTAATTATTTATACGATCGTCTGTTTTTCTTTTTCAGGAGAGACATACCCACGCCATTATGCAGTCAGTGGTTGTAATTTTGCTAACATTTTATTTTTTTAATAGAAAAAATGTTATTATTGTAAAGGCAGGCAGTTAACATTCGATTAACAATTCTTATCATAATTTTTTGAAACTTGCTGATAGTATTTTGGCAATGTAAATACCCCTTCTTGTAATTAGTACGTATAAGAATTTTGTAGTAATGTAGAAAAACCAAAATTATGACCCTCAATAATAATTAATGCTATGAAACGCTATCGGGGCCTGTATGCCCGTATTACTATCAGCGCTATTTGAAATCCCTCGGCACATATTCTTTATCACCTCAAAACTACCCACCATGGCTATAGAACATCGAAATCCGCTAAAGTCAATGCTATTCTTCCCCCTGATGGCCGGTACCCAACACCTGGAAAAACCCGAATCCAAATATCCTATCATCGTTGTTAACTTACTCGCACTTACGCTTAGCGTCTTAGTGCTCTCCATTGGTACCTATTTCTATACGTTAAAACAATCGTGGTGGATAGCGGGTGGCATTGTGGTAGAAGTAACAGGATTTGCGATAGTCATAGCCCTCAATCAATGGAAAAAATTCTTTCAGGCAAATCTGCTGATGCTGATTGCCAACGGTATGTTTGCGGCCTACTGGAGTCTGATACTGGGAACAGGTGTATCGATGGATCTGTTGCTGGCATTTCTGTTTCTCATTATTTTTCATTTAACCGGTTCGCTGTTTCTTTATAAAGAAAGGAAAGTATTAATCGTCAGTCTCGTTACCGTCGTAACCTTAATGGTCGTCGTCCAGATCAATACCTATTACCGGTTTATTGCCCCCCTCAGTTTCAGCAACGGCATTATTTCTGCTATGCGCTTTATTACTTCCGGCGCCTTCTTCGTACTGATTGTATTAATCCTCGCTTCCTACATGACGCAAATCAATAGTTTATTATCTTCTGAAATAAAACTAAAAAATGCGTCCATCGCCAAAAGCACTTTTCTGCGGGAAACCTACCACGAGCTAAGAACTCCGCTCAATAATATCTTCGGTATCATTCAGCTGCTGCAGCTGGATAAAGACAAATTCAACACCGATGAAATGAAGGAAATAGACAACCTGTACGCCGCCTGTTATACAGCGCGGAATATTATCAATAACGTACTGGACATGTCGCGGATAGAGGCGGGTAAATTCAATGAAATCATCAAAGAATCTTTTCGGCTGAACGACTGTATAGAACATTGTGTCATGATGAATCACTACATCGCCAATGCAAGAGGTATCCGGATTTCCTATACACCAGCCAGGCAATTACCGACGTTGATACATACCGATAAAATCATCCTCATCAAAATCATCAATAACCTGTTATCCAATGCCGCCAAGTTTTCGCTCCCGGATAGTTTAATTGAAGTAAAAGCATCGTGCAACAATAAAGATTTCCTGTTCCAGGTCAGTAACCAGGGCTGCATCAACAAAGAAAAAATTGCAAAAATATTCGAACCTTTTTTTACAGAACGCAATCAATATGCTGAAAACACCGGATTGGGCCTGCAGATTACCAAACACCTGATAGAACTGCTGGGCGGAGATATCAGCATCGAATCAGACAACAACTACACAGTATTTACCTTCAATATTCCTTATGAAATAGCACAGTACTCCACACCCGCTGCCGTTAGTAACCTGGATCTGAAAAACAATTCCTTCTCAGGCGCCAGGGCAGTCATTATTGAAGATGATGAAGCCAGCGGTGCATTGATCACCAAATTGATTTCCCGCCTTGGTATCAACGCCACCTTGTGCAACAATGGCAGAAGTGGGCTCACCTCTATAGAATCAGAAAAACCAGATATCGTTATTACCGATATGCATATGGAGAAAATGGGTGGCGTAGAATTACTGCGGCATATACGTGAAACCCAGGAATTGAAAAACATCCCGGTCATTATCGTTTCCGGAGATGCTTTTAATTCTGCCAGTGAAAATATCCTCAGTGCCGGTGCAGACGCATTTCTCACCAAACCCATTCACTTCAAGGAATTATATAACGAGCTATACAAACAGTTACCCCAGTTTCACAAATCGGCATAACGACCGGTATCGAGTATAGCCCAGTCATCATACCCTTTCACAATCGTACATACACCTGATACATATTCTTCCACCTGCCTGTTAATATCCTTACTCCAATAAGGAATAGCACTACGGTATTGCTCCAATTGCTGCATATGATCCTGGTGCTGATCAATCACAAACTGAATCGCCTTTTCCTGTGTTATATTCAACTCTTTCTGAGCTATACACACCAGATTCAATCCGGCTTTTTCCAGGCTCTTTTCTCTTCTCAAAGAATGCAGGTCATTCCCTAATCCACCAATCAGATTCAATACCAGTTCTATTCGCTGAATGATATCGTGTTCATAGATTTCATCCGGCAGATTCAGCCCGGAAAAAATAGCCACCAACGGAAACATAATGGAGAAGCCTGTCTCCGGCCGCACTTTAAAGTACTCTGCAATCGTCGGCATATAATCATCCAACTGCATATCAATCTCAAAAAAACATTCCCGCAGGTAAGTAGTCATGTGTTTACAAAACTGCCGGTATAAATTCGGGGGACTAATCCGTTTAAAACGATCCCTTATATCCATCAAACCATTATTCAGAATATGCTCTTCCGGCGTCCCCTCATTCTCCAGAATATCCAAAAAACCATTCAGCAAAGCCCGCATCCGTTCTGCTTCCATATTATTGCTGGAGGCCCGGTCGCACATATCATCCACTGAAAATAACCAGGTCAGTAAATCGCCTGCCAGACATAACTGACTAAAAGAAGCATAGGGATATTCCCGTGCTGCCTGTAACCCGAATTGTGATTTAACATACCAACTCATTGGCTTGATCGCCGACGTAAAATCGAACCTTTCAGCCCAGTGCAAAGACTGCAGCTGTACATCTTCAGAAAAAGAACTGATCCGCGGAGGACCGGGGAATTCAACAGGTGAGCACATTGTTTTTGACATAAGGGAAAAGTTAATTGGTTATTGAAAAAAATAATTTACAAACCGGGGATTGCCTGATAATAAATACCATTCATACCAGACAAAGAACTACAAAATGCGCTGCTACTACTTTGCTATCTCTAAAAGAGCCTTCCGGTTCTTTCTACTTTTGGTTGTTGGTCAAATTAAATATCGATATGGTACACGATGTCAATACATTCAGATGCGGATAATATCTATATATGCAGATATTATATCTAAATAAAGTACTCTAACTCATGCAAAGTTGGGGTTTTAGAATGATACTTAATTGCACTAAAGCTAAATTGGACAAATATTTTTTTTCATAAAGTATTGACGTTCAAATAAATAATATTTACCCGAAAAAAATGGACAAATACACCGCCAACCGGCCGCAGCCACTTGCCGCTATACGGGAATCATCACCGTTTTTTTCCGGATTAGCTATTAATCCCTAGCTTTGAAATCATGTATACAGATCAGTTGCACCAGCATTATGAAGCCTATTTTGGTATCCCCGGCAAAAAAATTACCTGGGATAAAGGACCGCTCGAAAAACTACACCCGGATTTTTACCTGCTCGTATTTCCGCCCAACAGCCGGCAATCCCTGTACACCTATTGTACAGTTGGGATGTCTGCCGGAGATATGGCATACTTAACAGAACTGGTGGTATATGCCCCCCGGGAAGAGGAAGGCCTCGCAGAGCTGCTGGCAGTATGTGCGTCCTATCACAGGAACAAAGCCCCCTTGCTGCTGTATCATACCGTAAACCTTGGCCGCCCCTGGCTCGATCAATCATCATGCGACCATGGCTTTATCTCCTATCCCTGGCTGGACAGCCCACTGGCGGAAGTAGCCGTAAACGGACAAACGGTATACTGCTATTGGTACGTTCCTATTACAGAACAGGAAAGAGACTATAAAGTAGCCCATGGCCACGAAGCTCTGGAACAGCTGTTTGAAGACCAGTCATTGCCTTATGCAGATCCTGCCCGCACCAGTCTGACCTCCTGACACCCTGATTTCATTCACAGACCCATACAAGACATCTCTTATGAACACATCTCTGTTGCGTACCCTCGCCGGCTTATATTTCCTGCTGACTACCTTGTCTGTCGCCGCACAAAACAAGGTAGTGGTTTTCCAATCGGATTTCGGATTAAAGGACGGCGCCGTTTCTGCTATGAAAGGCGTAGCCACAGGCGTTTCCGGCGACCTGAAACTCTATGACCTCACGCATGAAATTCCGGCCTATAACATCTGGGAAGCCGCCTTTCGCCTGGAACAAACCGTTCCCTACTGGCCGGCCGGCACCGTCATTGTATCGGTCGTAGATCCCGGCGTAGGCACCGACCGGAAATCGGTGGTATTAAAAACCAACTCCGGTCACTACATCGTAACGCCCGACAACGGTACCCTTACGCTCGTAGCCCGCTCCCTGGGCATTGCCGCCATCCGGGAAATAGACGAAGCCGCCAACCGCAGAAAAGGCAGTCAGCAGTCGTATACCTTTCATGGCCGCGATGTATATGCCTATACAGCCGCCAGACTGGCCGCCGGCACCATCACCTTTGAACAGGTAGGCCCGGAACTGCCCCGCAACGTTGTCAGTATTCCCTACCAGCCCGCAGTAAAGGAGGGGAATACCCTGAAAGGCAGCATTGCCATCCTGGATGTGCAATACGGAAACATCTGGACCAACATCTCTGCAGACCTCTTCCGGGAACTACAGCCTGCCTATGGCGATATCCTGCACCTCACCATTTACCACAAAGGCAAACAGGTGTATAAAGGCGATGCGCCTTACTGCGCGACCTTCGGCGCCGTGGCCAAAGGCAAACCACTGGGTTACCTGAACAGCCTGATGGAACTGTCGTTTGCCCTGAACCTGGGCAGCTTTGCAGACACCTATCATATCGGCAGCGGTCATGAATGGAGTGTAACCGTGAGCATCACCCATAAAAAATAAAGTATGCCCCAACAGGGATATACGTAGCTACTGCCGTAATTTTGCAGGTAACGGCACACAGGAAGTGTTGCCGGCGGAAATCAGCTATACTTTCACTGATCAGTTGTTATACGATGAAAAAAATGATGTTCCCGGTAGCAGCCCTCCTGCTGCTGGTTGTTTTTGCCTTCTCGGTTATTACCGTACAACAGTGGCGTATCGGCAGCGATTACCAGGTGAAATTCAGCGGTAAATATGCCGATGGTTATTTTAAAACGCTGAAAGGCACGGTGGTTTTTGACGAACAAAACCCCACCGCAGCTAAATTCGATGTGGTCATCGATGTAGCTTCCATCAATACCGGCAACTGGCTGAAAAATAAACATGCCCGCAGCGCCAAATGGTTTGATGCGGAAAAATATCCGGAGATCCGTTTTACTTCCACTACGGTAAGCCGGTCGGGCAACCAGTATGTGGCGCAGGGAATACTGGATATGCATGGGGTTAAAAAAACGATCAGCATTCCTTTCACTTTCCTGAAAAACGGTGCCGGTGGCGTATTCAACGGCCAATTTAAGGTAAACCGCAGCGACTTTGGTCTCAGCAGTGCCAGTGGCAACGATAGCGACTATACGCAACTGACCGTCACTGTGCCCGTTACGGCCCATTAACAGGCCAGGTGGTAAGTGCTACCACACAAACAGGGAATAATACCACGGCCGGCCCGCAAGCGTTTTTACCTTGCACTGCCAACCTATTTCATGACCACAATTGTATATACCGTATGCTCAGCATAGCCGTTATCAGTGATATCCATGCCAACCTGCCCGCGCTGGAAGCCGTACTGGCCGACCTGGACACCATAGCACCGGATCAGATTTATTGCCTGGGCGACCTGGTGGATTTTGCACCCTGGCCCAATGAAGTGATTAACCGCATCAGGGCCTTGCGCATTCCCGTAATCATGGGCAACCACGACGAACGTATTGCCTTTGATATACCTGTGGTGCCGCTGCAAAAACACAGCGCAGCAGAAACGGCGGCCCGCCTGGAAGCAATCGCCATCACCCGCAGCACCATCAGCCAGGAAAACAAACAGTTTCTGGCCAGTCTGCCTGCCCATATCCGGCTGCAGTTTGGGACACCGGAAAAACCGCTGTCGGTACTGCTGGTACATGCCAGTCCCCGGAACATAGATGAGTACATCTATGCAGATCACGATCCCGCTGTCTTGTGGGACATGCTGGAAGCACACCAGGCGGATGTATTGATTGGCGGGCATACCCACCTCTCCTACATCCGGGAGCTGCATGGCAAAAAGAACGGTGCATACGCGCGGAAACTGGTTATCAATGCCGGCTCTGTAGGGCGCTCCAAGGAAGATAATCCTGCGGCGACTTACCTGCTGCTGCAAATAGACCATACCGTAGCAGAAAAGCCTGTGATGATACCCGTTATCCGGAAAGTTCCCTATGCCGTGGAAGTAACAGCAACGGGCATCCGGGAAAGTAAGATCCCTGATTTCTACGCGGCATTCCTGCAAAGGCATTGATGCATCTTAATCCCACCACAGGTACAGGGTGTGGGTGCGCTGCATTTCTTCGGACAGGGCTTGTACCGTTTCCGTGCCCTGATCCACAATATCCGGACAGAAATCATACACCTGCTGGGCCAGGTCGGTAAAATCCGGTGGTACAGTACCAAACTTCAATTCTACCCAATCATGATCTGCCCCTATGATCTGAAAATGATATTGGGTATCCCATTCCCGTAATCTTTTGATCAGACTATCTGTGGAGATACCAAAGTTGTTTCCGTTGGTACCCTTGTAACGCAGGATATCAAATTGGTCGGCTGATTTTAATACGGCAATCTTATCCGGTTCCGGGCCAAAACTTTCGGCCGACCGGAAAATATGATAGCCTTTACGATTAAAATCTTCCAGCAACTGATCTACCATTTCCAGGGGATTATCGCCTTCATCGTAGGCAAATTCCAGTGCGGCTGGAGGCGGACTGCCGGCGTTGCTGCGATGCCCTGTTAGGGTCATTCGCTGGAAAGGAGCTGCTGTAATGGCCCGAAGGGAAGCTATGACCGTATGGTCAAAATGCAGGGAATCTGCCAGCGCATAATCTTTTTTACCGGGTTTACGGGCTGTATCTCCCTGATGGTTAAAGCACGCGGTCATTAAACAAAACAGGGGTAAGAGGGAAAATACTTTTTTCATCTGATATAGGATTAATAATTAACCGGCACAGCCACTGCAAATGTAAGGAGTTAACCTAAAATTATGGGGAACAGCTCCCGATCCGGCGCATATTTTTACAGACTGCATTCCCTCCACATCACCCTGCGATACCAAGGGTAGTAAATCGGCCACAATTCCCTACCAGTAAACAATTCCAGGCACCCAGATACATTAAAACAAATAAACATTTATCTATTTTTTTTATCTGCATGTTCATGATTTGTTAACTTTCGGCTGGTTTTAAACCTGTGAAAGATTATCTTTGCAGGATGAAACTAAAACTTCATTTCCGATCCAGGCTTTCTTTCTTCAGCAAACACACTAAACGGATCAACGGCACAGGTATGCTTCCAGGCATGTAAAAATCTCCTGTCTCCGTAAACACATCAAACATTTTTACGTTAAGTATGCTGACGAAACTTGTACACCACAAAGACGCATTGCAACCCACCCGCTTTATCAATGATGCCGCTTTTGACTGGCATTACCCGGAAAGGATTCAACAGTTATCAAGACGACACTGGACACCCATGAGCGTTACCAGGAAGGCAGCCGCTTTTCTGTCCAATGTACCTGGTAAAAAGGTGCTGGATATTGGTAGCGGCGTAGGCAAATTTTGCCTGGTAGCTGCACAACACTATCCGCATGCTACCTTTTATGGGGTAGAGCAAAGAAAAGAACTGCACAGACTGGCCCTGACCACCCGCGATGCCATGGGCATTCACAACGCCGATTTCATACATGGAAACTTTACACAGATAGATTTAGGCGAATACGATAATTTTTATTTTTACAATTCCTTTTTTGAGAACCTGGATAATAACGACAGAATTGACCACCAGATCGAATATTCATCCAGCCTGTACGTTTATTACTCCCGTTATTTGTTCAAAGCCCTGGACAGCCGGCCAAGCGGTACCCGCCTGGTGACTTTCCATAGCTCTGAAAATGAGGTCCCGCCCAGCTTTCAGGTGGTGGACACCTCTCATGATTATCAGTTAAAAATGTGGATTAAAAGATAAACTCAAACAATTACATAGGACACCATAACTACAGACGAATATATGTTACGGATTATCGAACAGCTCAAAACAGCAAAGGACGCAGACAACGTAGCGGCTATCATTACACAGGTCGTTGCCAATACCAATAACGGTACACTGCCCAATCAAACAGTAACTGCTTTACAACAACATCTGGAAAAAGTATCTCCGCTCGATTGCGAAAGTACCGAATGGCGTAACTACAGACATGCCTTAATGTTCCTTAACAAAAAAACAATGCTGCAACCCGCTTCAGCATAGAAAGGGACAAAACATCCAACTATAACGACAAACGACAGGCAGATTTTTCATTAGTTTTGCGGCAATGCTGCCAATTCATATGAAAAATCTGTCTGATCCGTTAAAACGCCTGCTGAGTTTCCTTATCGGAGATCCACAGATATTTACCCTCGAGCACCGTATCTTTAATGGAATAAATCTGTTAGGCCTGCTGATTATTGGCTATAACATTCCCTTCAATTATCTGACAGGACTCACCATCTCCGCGTATATTTTTGCACTCATCTTCCTATTCCTTTCCGGCGTTTACTACCTCAGCAGATACAAACAAAAACTCAATGCCAGCATAACGATCAGCAGTATTCTGATCAACGTGATGTTTGCCGTCAACTACTTTTTCAGTTCGGGTATCCAGGGCGCTTCCCTCCTATCGTTTACGTTCAGTTTTTTCCTGATCATGCTGATCACGCCCAGCGCCCAGCACATCGGATGGTTGCTCTTCAATCTGCTATTGGTAGCCGGACTGATTACCACAGAATTCTATTTTCCGCAAAGCGTACTGGATGTATATCCGCAAAGGGAAGACATCTACATCGATATGGGTTCCACTTACCTGTTTACCATCACCGGCATTTTTGCCGGCGCCATCTATATGAAACGGGCCTATTATGAGGAGAAGAAAAAGCGGGAAGAAAAAACCAATGTACTGGAAATCCTGAATGCAGAAAAGAGTAAACTGTTTTCTATCATCTCCCATGATCTCCGCAATCCGCTGGCTTCTATCCAAAGTTATCTGCAGCTGCTCCAGGATATTCCGCTGGAAGAGAAAGAAAAAACACAGATCGAATCAGAACTGTTGTATGTGGTAAACAACACCCAGGAAATGCTCACCAACATCCTCCTGTGGTCTAAAACCCAGCTGGATGGACTGGTCGTAAACCTCACGCCCGTCAACGTTTCAGACGCTATCATGCCCATTATACAACTCAACAGATCCGCAGCTTCCAAAAAAGGGATCTCGTTACAACATAACATAGACACCTCTATGAGCGCCCTGGCAGACGTCAATATGTTGCAATTGATTGTGCGCAATCTGATTGGTAATGCTACCAAGTTTACACCTGCCGGCGGTAATATTTCTGTACAGTCTTTCCCTTCGGGAGATGATTGTGTGATTGTAGTGAGCGATTCCGGTTCCGGTATTACAGCCGCCGGTAAAGACGATATTTTTTCCCTGAAAGTACGCTCCACCTTTGGTACCGAAAATGAAAAAGGCATCGGACTGGGGCTTTTCCTGTGTAAGGAATATACCAATGCCCAACAGGGAAGAATATGGCATGAAGACAACGAACCGAAAGGCAGCTCCTTCTACCTGTCGCTACCACTGGCCAATTGAGATACCGGGCAACACCCGCACCAGGGCGGTATATTTCCCATGATGACTGATAGAAACCGGTTGCCGGCCATCTTGGTGATGCGCCACTACGGGTACCCCCATCACATCCTTTTGTAACTGCTCATCCGGTCGCAATGCAGCGGATATGACAGCAGCGGATAAGCCTGTAATCCCCGCCACCAGCTTAAAAAGCGATGGTTGTGCCACCGCCCAGGTATGCAGACAATCACCGGTAATCACCGTATGGGTATAGTACACATGCTGTCCGCAGGAAACCCTGCCCGTCATGCAGGTTTCGTTCGCTGTCTGCAGCGTGCATATAAAACGTAACGGGGTATATCTTCTTTCCCTGGTGTTCCTGTGTTCAATTTTATAAGCAGCTTCCTTACAACTCCACAACCACCAGACCATTTGATGTGGTTGCGTCGCAACAGCCACCAGGGCTTGTTCTGCCGGTGTACAAATTTTAGACAGATACCCCGGCCGTTGCCAGTTACTCTCCCGGCCGGCCACTGTCAGGTCGATGACATCATTCCCCAGCACCCGTATTTAATTTAGCCGTGATAATATCCATCGCAGCCTGCACATTCAGCATCTTTTCCATTTCTTCATTACTGATGGTAATGTCAAATTTCTCTTCTACATCCAGGATCACATCCACCAGGTTGGCAGAGTTAATTTTCAGGTCATTGATAAAATCTGTTGTTGCATTGATCTGCTGCAAGGCTTCTTCATTCTTCGCATACGGGGCTACGATCTCTTTTAGCCGGGCGATCAGGGTTGCATTATCCATATATACAGTTTTTCATAAACAAGTTGCAAGCGCACAAAGAAAAGGCTTTATGCGTATTTTTTCAAGACCACACAGCCGTTTACATCACCAAAACCAAAGCTGGCCTTTATCAGGATATTGATGTTTTGTTGCCGCCATTGCTGCGGAATCTTTTCCCGGGCCACCAGGTCCGCTATTTCCGGATGCAGATCTTCACAGTTGATATTCGGAAATAAAAAACCTTCGTGCAGCTGCAGTACTGCCGACACCAGCTCAATAGCGCCGGATCCGCTCAGGCAATGACCGGTCATTCCTTTCAGGGCATTCAGATACGGAAAATCTTGTCCATACCGGTTCAGTGCCACACACCAGTTGTGTATCTCTGCAGCATCCTTTCCGGTAGCTGTCAGGTGTCCGTTGATTACATCCACTTCCTGCGGCGTCACGCCGGCATTATTCAAAGCAGTGGTAATACAGCGCTGTACCGCCATACTGTTGGGCGCAGTCATACTGCCACCGTTCCGCTGTCCGCCGCCATTCAGGTGCCCACCCAGTATTTCGCCGTAAATGGTTGCACCACGGGCCAGCGCACTTTCCAGCGATTCCAGCACCAAAGCACCCGCGCCGCTGCCAGGTACAATACCTGCAGCACTGGCGCTCATCGGCCTGGAAGCTGCCGCAGGCTGGCTGTTCCCTTTCCACGTTGTCACCTTCATAGCATCAAAGCCGCCCCAGATATAAGGACCACTTTCTCCCGTACTACCCGCCAGCATCCGCGTGGCATGGCCATAACGGATACGGTCGTACGCCATCAATATACTTTCCACCCCGGTGGTACAGGCCGCCGAATTGGTAGATACCTGGTTACCCAGGCCCAGCTTTCCTCCCAGAAAGGCGCTCACGCCACTGGTCATGGTTTGTACCACCACAGTACTTCCCAGCTTACGTATCTGCAAGGCATCTACTTTATAGATGGAGTCGCGGATTTTATCTACCCCGGAACTACCTGCACCGAAAATAACACCGCTCTCCCAATCCGGATCAGCAGTATCCGTCAGTGGTAACCCCGCATGCAACCAGGCTTCCATACCGGCGATAACACCGTATACAATACTGCTGCACTGCAATCCCCGCAATTCCAACGGATCAAAATACTGTTGCAGCAACGTCTCCGGAATCACCGGTTCGCCGGCAACACAACAGGAAAACTGCAGGGCCTCCAGCCGCGGGTCGTAGCGGATACCGCTCTCCCCCTGCTGAATGGCCTGTCGGAAAGCAGGTACGCCTGTGCCGTTAGGAGCTACTACTCCCAGTCCTGTGATGACAACCCGGTTATGCATGTGCGCTGTTGATTAACATTCCTTCAATGGTACCATTACACACTTCCTGGTGTGCCTCATTTCTGAGAGATACCTTACACTTTAGTTTACCAAAACGGAAGTATATTTTTTCTGCCGTCACGGTTACTTTTTCACCCGGAAAAACCGGCAACAAAAAAGCGACGTTCACAGCAGTCATCATACAAGTGGCTTCCCGCTCCGGTGGCTCATGCCGGGTCAGATAAATAGCCAGACAAGCCAGTCCTGTCTGCGCCATCATCTCCGTCAGCAATACTCCCGGCGTGACCGGATATTGTTTAAAATGGCCGGCATAAAATGCCAGGTCGGCGCGAAAAGTATAACTGCCAATCACTTTCTCCTCATCAATATGCTCCAGTGTATCCACAAATAAAAAAGGAGCCGCAAATGGCAAACGTGCTATAATATCGGTAGTATCCATGATCAGCTGATATGTGTGCCTCCATCCGCCGGAATAACCGCGCCATTGATCCAGGCAGCCTCGTCTTTGCATAGGAGGTATACCACATTGGCCACATCTTCCGGCGTCGTTAGCCGTTGAAAAGGATTCCTGCTTTTACTGTATGCTATCAATTGCTCGCTGCCGGGAATCATCCGCAACGACCGGGTATCGGTAATGCCCGCCTGTATACTGTTTGCACGGATACCGAAGGGCGCCATTTCCAAAGCAATGCTGCGTACAATGGCTTCCAGTGCTGCTTTAGCCGCCGATACGGCGGCATAATGTTTCCAGGCCCTGTGGCTGCCTTCACTGGTGAAAGCCAGCACCCGCGCATCTGCAGCAAACAGTTGCTGCGCCAACAGGTCTTTGGTCCAGCTATACAAACTGACGGCCATGTGGTCATAGGTGATCCGGAAGTCATCCGTAGCCAAAGCATTGCCTTCATCGGGTACCATCGCCTTGAGATTCCCTTTGGCAATGCTGTGCAGTAAACAACGTACTTTTCCTTTTCCCTGCAGCGCTGCTGCCAGCGCTGTGATCAGGTCCGCCCGCTTTTCTTCACGGCCGGCATCGGCATTAAAAGTAAGCAGTTGTACCCCCATCTCCCGGATGCCTTCAAATTCGCGGGCAATCTCTGCTTCTTCCGTTCGGCTATTCCGGTACACAATACAGATATGCATACCCTGTGCCGCCAGCTTCCTGGCAGCAGCCAGTCCCAATCCGCTGCTGCCACCCAGGATGACAGCCCAGTATTGATGTGCTTCAAATGTTTTTACCATTGCAATAAAATTCGCTGTGCAGAAAAACCAGGACCAAAACTCAACATCAGTCCTTTCTCTCCGGAAGGAATCTGTTTGTCCATAAAACGCTCCAGTACATAAAAAATAGTGGCACTCGACATATTACCATATAAACGCAATACTTCCTTCGTATCGTCTATTTGTTTTCCCTGTGAGGCAAACAAGGTTTCTACCAGCTGAATAATCTTTTTTCCACCGGGGTGAAAAATCAGGTGCTGAATATCTTCGATGGAATGTCCGTTTTTTTCCAGAAAAGGATAGATGATATCCGAAAAGTGCGTCGCAATCTGTTCCGGTACCGTTACATCCAGTATCATCTGTAAACCGGGATTCGTGAGTTTAAATCCCATGAGATGCGTGGCATCATAAAAGTGATACATCTCTTCTGCGATGATCTCCGGCCCGGTATCTGCTTCATGTGAAGACAATATCACGGCCGCAGCACCATCTCCGAAAATGGCAGCACTCACAATATTAGCCATGGAATAGTCGTGTTGCTGAAAGGTAGCCATAGGCGATTCCACCGCTATCACCGCTGCCCGTTTTCCCTTGTTGGCGGCTAGGAATTTTTTTGCATAAATGAGTCCGGATACACCGGCTGCACATCCCATTTCGGTAACCGGCAACCGCACAATATCCTGCCGCAATTGCAGTTCGTTGATCAGGTACGCATCCAGCGAAGGAATCATGATGCCGGTACAACTAACAGTGATGATATAATCCAGTTCCTGACCGGTGATACCGGCTTTATCCAAAGCGCTTTGCAGACTTACTTTGCCGAGCCTGATCGCTTCTCTTATATACAACTCATTTTTCTCTTCAAAAGAAGTAGCCATAAAAACTTCTTCCGGCCCCATAATAGCATAACGCCTGTCTACCGCCGCCTGCTCAAAAATCTTTTTTACCTTTCTGACAAAGCGTTCTTCCTGTCCGGATAACCATACATCCAGATAAGGCAGCATTTCATCGGTTGATCTGGAATACGCAGGTAAAGCTTTGGATACTGCCTGAATTCTAACACTCATACATTTGAAATTACCCATTGGTAACGGAAAGCCCATCTCCATTGCAGGGAATAGTGAACAATATTCAACGCCTGTGAAAAACGTATTAACTCCTTTTTTTTGAATCCCCGCAGAATAGACACGGCTCCATCCTGCCGCGACATAGGATTCAGCCGCACAACATATCCCATCAGCTGAAAAAGATAATAGGCGACTTTACTGCGATGCAGGTCATTGATCACGATGCCCACGGCCGCACGTTCCCGAAAAATCCGCAACAACTGTGCGATCGCTTCGTTGCTGAAATGATGCAGCGTCAGCGTACACAATATGATATCATACTGCCAGGTGGCAAATGCCGGATCAGTGATATCCATACAGTGATACTGAATGCCCGGATAAGCAGCGGATAGTTCCGCGGCATGCTGCACGGTAAAAGCATTGGCATCGATGCCAATCAGCTGCAGCTGCCGGTTATGCTGCCGGCCATACCGCCACAATTCCCGTAACAGATCGCCGTTACCACATCCTGCATCTACAAGCGTTACCGGTTGTGCCGGTGGTAATTGTTTCAGCAATATAGCTACTCCCTCCAGCGTGATTTTATTCCCGCCAAGGGTACGATTAATCATCGCTATTTTTTCCAACGTCTTATATAACTCCGTTCCTTCCATCTGGAAGTCGTCCATGATTTCGGTGGCAGTACTTCTGTTTTTTGTATCCTTCCACATCAGACATTTACATTAAGTGGCTTACCATGTGTACGTTTAATAATGGCCGGCAATATACCGGGAAACCACAGCAATCCTTTGAGCATGCCGGCCGACAGGATACTGCTCCGGAATACGCGGGACAGGATGCGGCCTGTCTGCATCCGTTGGGCAAATAATTCCTGCCATGCTTGCGTATATTTTTCTTCCAGCAGGGCCCTGCCGGCAATAGCGCCATCAAAGTATTGCAAAAGGAGGGTTGCTGCTATACCCGCACTATGTATCGCCATCGCCATACCATTACCGCAGAAAGGATGTATCAATCCTGCAGTATCGCCTGTCATCAGCATATGAGCCGTCACGCTTTCCTTGGCAGCAAACGACACCTGGCTGATCGACATCGGTCGATCAAACAACGGCGTACAACGCGTCAGTAATGTTTTCAGGTGAATATTTTTATATAGTACGGCTTCCTGATGAGCGGCAATATTTTTATACCGCTTGAAAGTGTCATAGTGCACCAGGTAACAGACATTAATGATGTCATTTTCGATTTTCGATACACCGCAATAACCACCGGCGAAATTGTGCAGCGCCACCAGATGATCCGGGAAATCGCCCTGGTAATGCCCTTTTACAGCCAGCCAGGCTGATTTACCGGCCATAAACGGTCTGGATAATTTCTGGTCCAATGCCGATCGTTTCCCATAGGCACCCAGTACGAATGGCGCGGTTAATATGCCATGCTGCACAGTATCTACAAAAAACTGTCCTGCTTCAAACCGGACGTTGGTCACCGTATCTGTCAGCAGTTCGGCTCCCCCTACCAGGGCCTTTTCCATCAGGAACTGATCCAGCCGGTAACGGCTTACCCCAAAGCCGCCCTGCTCCAGCGCACCTTCCACAGTATTGCCCGACTGATCAGACAACAGCAACCGGTTAATATGGGATGGCTGTAATGCAACCGGGTCAGCACCCAGCCATTGCAGATACGGCAATACTTCATTACTGATATATTCCCCGCATACTTTATGCTGCGGATAGGTGTTTTTTTCGATGATAGCCACGCGTAAACCTGCCCCTGACAAATGAATAGCAGCGGTAAGGCCAGCCAGCCCGCCGCCGATAATGATTACATCTCTTGATCCCATGCCATAAGAGTGGTTCTGATAAACAGTTCTCTGTAATATAGCAAAAATGTAGTGGACCTGAACAAGGTTGACCCGATAAAAGCAGGTAACAGATTGAGGAAGATGAGGAAAGAGATAGTGATTTGTATATATCGTTGTGAATACTATCTCCTGATGGGGTATAAAGTTCGACCATTCTGTTTAACCAGAACGATAGTTTATTAACATTTGCCTATATTTTTTTAACATAAAAAAGGAGCAGTTAAGACTGCTCCTTTTTTATGTTTATGGCAATAAATCTTTTATCGTCTTTTTCAAACCCGCTGTCTGCTGCCACTGCTGCAGCTTTTCCTGTACAATATTGCTGCTGACAGGTTGCCCGTTTACCGACAATACTTCGTGATATAGTTCCAGCAGTTTTTTCAGGTCTTTGATCGGTTTATCCGGCAGTTGTTCCAGACAGGTTGTTAGTAATATTTCCAGTTCGCGGTTGTGCAAGGCACTGATCTTGATCATACTGCCTGCTATCAGGTCTGTAAAACGCTTGAGCGGCGCCCACTCTATCCGTTCTTCCAATCCCGTGATACGGCCAATTTCCCGGCTGTCGATATAACCGGTCATCACGCCGCTGATCCATAGTTCTGCAGCATAGGCCCGAATGGTTTTATCGGCATGGAACATACAGGAAGCTACAAACAAATGCCCCACGGCACTCAACGGTACCATCAGTTCCAATAAAGTACGAATGATAGCGGTTACATGACTGATTTCCGTTACTTCCGCGAAGGATGAACTGCTCATATCATGATGTATAATTCTTGCCAGCAGCACATCCGGATGCCCGGGTGTCAACAATAGCAACCGTTGCAGGTCATTTGCCGTCACACTCAGATAGGGAGGCACAATACCCAGGTACGCCTGCAGCAATGGCGCCGGCGATGACAGCAATACCTCCGCAGTAGTATTTTCGGGCAAGGCTATACGTAATGCGGGCCACTCTGCTTCGTATCGTTCGTATTCTCCTTTTTCCCGGTCATAAGTCCCATATGCCAGGTATTTTTCCATCATAGCCGTCCATTCAAATTGTCCGTGCAGGTAAACGGCTGGAAACTCATTATAGGAAAAAGCAGCAAACGCCGGATAGGTCGCCTGCGGGGTTTTGGTAATACCCGCCTGCATCCAGTACTGTGGCTGGGTAAACGGCGGCTCCGGCATGGCGGAGGTATCCAGTAAAAACCGCATGAGCTGCCGGTATTCACCGGTCAGTTCTTTCACGGCCAATGCCCATGCTGCTGCCGTATCCTGCAGCGCACAACGGGTAATAGCCACCTGAAAATCCATATCAGCAGGTGTGTGCGGCTGTTGTTGGTATTGTTGCAGCCGCTGTACCAGCACCAGCGGATCTATCCAGGCAGGTGTATGTGTAGGTGTGGACAACAGCGGCAAAGTATCGCCGGCTGTTATTTTTTGTAACGCATTAACGAGTAGTTGTCTGGCCGGCATAAAAATGTGTCCATCGCTGTGCGCCGGCCCCCATTCTGCCAACGGCGGTAAGACTACTGTCTGCGGCCACCAGTGCTTGCCTTTTTGCCGTAGCAGATAGGCGCCATATTCCGGGAAACGGGTGGCCATTAACCGGCCATAATGCAGGAAGAATAATGCCAGCAACTGATCCAGGAATCCGGCATTACCGGGCAGGCGGTTATAAATAACAAAGGCGCGTTGAAAGGCTGGTTCCAGCGCCTGTAAAACAGGTACGTCTATTTGTGACTGCAAAGTAACCAGCGTAGCCGGCAGCAGATCAAAATGATGCGCCGCATTATTTTCAAATGCCTGACTGGCCAGAAAAATCAGTTCTGCCGTAGTGGTCACCGGTTCAATAATATTATGTGCACCTGTTAAGGCGATGATGGCTTGTTCCGGCGTGATATCCTCCGCTGCTGCGATGGGCGCCGGCAGGGCAAAATCAGCCAATGCCTTTCGGGTATTCACCAGCAGCATGTCCTGCAACTGCTCCAGCTGTGCTTTCAACACAGCATCTGTTATGACGCCATACTGTGCGATCAGCTTCGCTGCTTTTACCTGCACCGCTTCCTGTTTACTAAGCAATGCCTGACATAACAGCAATACAGCCTTCAGCCGGAGGTCCGGATAGGATGGACATAATTTTTCTATGAGGGCAATACCAGCCATAACAACCGACTTTGTATCGGAGGTCATCACCGGCGGCAGATGATCCAGTAAGGCATCCCGGTCAAACCCGCTGGCAGACCAGATATGTTTAATCGCTGCCAGTGCGGCATTGACTACTTTACTATGCGGTGAACCCAGCGACAGCAACAAAGATTGCCGGAGTAACAACAACTCTTTTTCATCTGGCGCCATTATCGTAAACAGGTCTACAAACCACCCCGATAATACCTTATTGAAATTCCGGGTAGTGGCCTGTAAACAGGCCTGTAATACCCGCTCCCGGTCCAGCTTTCCATTAGCGGTGTTTGCTGCAAAAAATAGCTGCCATGGTGTTTTATCACCTGTATCCCCACCACCATTTACCCAGTTAATATCAGAGGGATATTCAAACAAATACCAGACATGGGTGGCTAACGTTTCCGGGTATACGAATAAATTTTCTGGCCCGTATAATTTTTGCCCCGTTGCTCTTTGTTCAGACTTATAGATGGCATAAGGCAGTAAACGCGCCACCAAAAGCGGAGACGGCACTGCCAGTCCCTGAGCCGCCAGCCACATCAGCAACTGATAATCAAAAGGAACAAATTCCCGGTCTTCATACGATAATATCAGGTCACCCAGCCACGCGGGCTGGTACCACGGCAGGAGGAGTTCCAATGTTTCCTTTTTCAGGATACTGTTGGCATACCATGTTTTTTCAAAATCTTTTTTATCCAGACAAACAAAAGATACGATACCCAATATGCGCTGCTGTGTTGCCGTTCCCCGCATGCCGTACCGGTTCTTTTCCAGCTCTACAAATTCGGTATAATGGCTGTTGAGTTGCTTAATAACAGGTATCAGCGCTTTTTTATCATTACTATCCAGTTGTTGCAGAAAAGGAATCAGGTCCTCCGCTGTTTCGTTGGCAATCCTGGTCTGCAGGTTTTCCTGTACGGTCATGTCTCTAAAGGTTCAATGGTAGGTAATTAAAAACGGCTATCGCTTTTTTTCTTTACGGCCAGTATATGTTTACAGGCGCCGCGTTCTCCCTGGTGTTTGGCAAACCAGGTGCAGGTACAACGGGCTTTCCCCTGGTCTATCACCACGGTATGCCATACCTGACTGCCTGCTACGCGGGCTTCTATTTTTTCATCTGCTGTAGACAATAGCATTACTTTATCTTCTGCCAGCAACTGTTCCGCTTCTTTCATCCGCGGATTCAGCTGTAAGATGCGGCTGGGCTTATAGGGCAGGCGCCGGTAGAAATAATGACGGGCATCGGGATCATATCCCAACAATCCCATAGCAGCCATTCTGCCGGTCAGGCTATCCGCCTGTTTGAAACTCATGTTTTCTGTTACCGCCAGCAAGGTGGTATTAAACGCCTGGTTGGCATAACTGTATTTATCCATGGCGGCCAGCAAACTATCCGGAATATCAGCCAGCAAAGATTCCAGCGCCGCACCTTCTCCCGAAAAGCCACGCCAGCATTCTCTGGACAATGATAAACTAAAACGTACCTGCCCGAAATACAACTGCCAGGTAGTCGCCTGCATATCGGGATCCGCAAATACCCGTAGCTGATCTGCCAATGGCAATAAAGGTTCCAGTAATTTCAATCTGTGAATACCACCGATACAAATCCCTTTGCTGGTATTCACCGGTGAAAACAAGGGTTTGTTACCCCGTGTTACCAGGTAATAATCTGCCTTGGGCTGACCATTCGGAATACTTTGAAACAATTGCAGGGCTTGCATTTTATTAAAGGTATGCACCTCTCCGGCGGCTGCCAGCAACAACTGTACGCTGGTCAGGCCCTTGATCCATTTTACCGGCAGCGGTACTTTCCGTTCTATAATATTTTCTGCCGGTGATGTCTGCACGGCGATCTCCTTCTCTCCTACCGACAACAACAACGCATCATTTCTTCCTACTGCCGCCAATGCATTCAGCATAGGCTGGTTAAAATCCACATTCACGGTACCACTGGCCGGGAATACGCCATCCAGCGCGCCCGGCATCACATCTACCCGGGCATACACACCCGCACAATGGGAAAAACCTTCAAAACGCAGCTGCTGATTGCCGGCCGTTACAATCGGATCTTTCAACAATGCCAGCTGAAAAGGGGAAAGATTAAAACTGGATTTTACCACATTCGACAACACCAACAGGCATCTCGATAACATATAAGACTCGCGGATCACCCCCTGAAAGAAACAGGATAATTGCGATTTCTCTACTTCACTGTAGGCAGATAACAATAATTGTGGCGTCTGCGCGGTATGATGCAGGGAAGATGATTGCCGGTAACTGTACGTGATGATTTCAGACATGCCTGTGTTGTAAGATTTAAAAATACAACTTTGCCCAGAGCTGCTGAAATATTTTACACCGGCTGGGGCGGATCTTCCGCGATGCCTGCTATCCGGCAATCAAATATATTATCTGCCAGTCGTGCAAAACCAACAGCGGTGTTCACAGAAAAAACGACCCCAGTAATCCGATACACACCGGTTGGTAACTGTACAATATCGCCTACACGAGGCACGTTCCCTATTGGAAATCGAAGCGTTGCTATCGTACCGATTGTAAAGGACTCCATATTAATCAGCGAAACAGTGGTGAGCATAACGGAGCAAATTAAGATTACATTTTACCTGTTGGTTCTACGTTTTATGAAGTAATGGTTTAAAATGACCAACACCTTTTATCGGCACATTCAAGCATGATAAATAATTTACGGCTTATTCCTCCACAATACTTCAAATTCATCAGCAGTAAGACGTTCCATGGATACACGATAAAAATCAGTTAGTGGTTGATCAAACATTTCCGCCCAATCTTCGCGCTTTTGAATCTCCAGATAAGAAATTCCTTTTCTGAAAAAATTTACATTAATCTGTCTACGCACGTATTCATTCTCAAATTCATAGTACTGTATATAATTTTCTTCTTCAAATTTCATCCCATCAAACTTCCAATATTCCATCATACAAAATTCTTTTATTATTCCTATACTATTCTTCTTATCTCATCACCATATATATTGCTAGCCAGTACCCTCACGCCTATACGTCAAAGTAACACAAAATACTATCAGCGCGGCAAATAATATCATCAGCCCCCCTAACGGCGTACCTTTTTCTATCGCCTCTCACAAAGAATACTATAAAATCATTCCGGATTATTTTATCTTGGCCTTATACTTTACCCATTGCAGACATTATCACAAGCTGAAAATGCAACACATCATCCGATATTTCACAGCCATAGGCAGCCTGCTGCTCCTGTTAACCACACCAGGATACGGACAGCAAAAACGACCCAATATTATTTTTATTTTCTCCGATGACCACGCATGGCAGTCGATCAGCGCCTACGGCAGCAAGCTGGCCCAAACGCCCAATATAGATCGTATTGCCCGGCAAGGCGCCTTGTTTAAACAGGCCCTGGTCACCAATTCTATCTGCGGTCCCAGCCGGGCTACCCTGCTCACCGGAAAATACAGCCACGTAAACGGGTATACGTTGAACGAGCGGAAATTTGATGTGCAGCAACCGTTGTTTCCCCGTATACTACAGCAAAATGGCTACCAGACCGCCTGGATCGGCAAGTGGCACCTCGGCAGCCTGCCACAGGGATTTGACTACTGGCGTATTCTCAACAACCAGGGCCAATACTTTAACCCTGAAATCATCAGTCCGCAGGATACCACCGTGATGGAAGGTTATGTAACGAATCTCATCACGCAGTTATCTACCGGCTGGCTGCAACAACGGGATACCAGCAAACCTTTTTTCCTGGTAGTTGGCGAAAAAGCGACCCACCGGGAATGGCTGCCGGATCTGCCCGACCTCGGCGCCTACGACAACCAGACATTTCCTTTACCACCCAACTTCCACGACGATTATAAAAACCGGGTAGCGGCACAGGATCAGGATATGACCATTGCCAAAACCATGCGCCTGAAGGAAGACCTGAAAGTACATGCGAACTACGACAAAGGGATCTATGGCCGTTTCACCCCAGCGCAGCGCCAGGCATATACGGCTTACTACGAACAACAGGTCAGCCGCTCCTTTGATTCATTACACCTCAGCGGAGCTGCGCTACTGGAATGGAAATACCAACGGTACCTGAAAGACTACCTGGCCACCGCCCGGTCGCTGGATCGCAACATCGGGCAGCTACTCGACTATCTCGATAAAAATGGCCTGGCGGAAAATACCGTGGTAGTATATGCATCCGACCAGGGATTTTACCTGGGAGAACATGGCTGGTTCGATAAACGCTTTATGTATGAAGAATCCTTACGTACACCGTTTATGATAAAATATCCCGGCGTGGTAAAACCGGGTACACAGGTAAATCAACTGATGCTGAACATCGATTGGGCGCCTACCTTCCTGCAGATAGCGGGGGTAAAAGTACCGGCAGATATACAAGGCACGTCATTCCTTCCTTTACTGCAAACCGGTGGAAAAAAGGTAGCCTGGCGGAAAGCAGCCTATTACCATTATTATGAATTTCCGGAGCCGCATCATGTATATCCGCATTTCGGTATTCGTACGGAACAACATACCCTCGTCTATTTTTATGGGCCTACCCATGCCTGGGAATTATATGACCTGAAAAAAGATCCGCAGCAGGTCAGCAATATCTATGGTACCAAAGGCACCGAACAGCTGACCATCTCGCTAAAACAGGAACTGAAAAAACTCATGGTACAATACCAGGACACCGCCGCCCTCCGTATCCTGGAAACCAATGAAACCAGGGCGGGTAAATAGATTACCGGGATAGTATTATTTCATCTTTTATCTGGCATTATACATCGTATGGCTGTTACACATAGTTATCAATTCACGGTTGTCTCTCATACAAGAACGCTGTGGAGCACATTGGGAATCGTATTCGGGGGAATGGCCCTGTTATTTACCGGCTTGTCATTGAAACTGCCGGAAGTCTGGGTAATCGTGATCAGCGTAACCGCTATGCTGGCGGGCATCATCTTCATGTTGCGGTGGATACACCGGGCGGAAAGTATTACCCTGTCTGCCGACCGGCTGCAATCGGCCCTGTACGGAGAAATCATGCTGGCAGATATTGTAAAAACGTCGGCTCCCTGGTATGGCATTCCGCCATCGTTGAAAGTCCGGCTCCGCAATGGTAAATCACATGTCTGGGGGTTGAACAGCAGCAAAAGTGCCATCCCGCCTACTGCCACTGATCTCGCCGATCTAACGGCCTTCATCCTGCAGTTGCAGTTACAGTTGTCTTCCTCCCAACAAACCACCACCAGCATACCCGGTGGCGGCAGCGTTTCCAAAACTCCTGCTCCTACCCCTACCAGTACAGGAGGGGTACCGGTAAATAAATTCTCTCAATGGGTAAACCAACCCGCTGTTTTGATCTCTCTGGGATTGTTAATCGCGGCCTTGTCTGTCATACGCGCCTGCGTAATAGAGGCCAGGAGAGACCAGTTCCGGGGATTAAGGACCTCTTCTGAGAAAATGTACCAGATCAATAAGGAGCGGGTACGCGCCGTATTAGCCGAAAAACTCAAAACAGAAGGCGCCGCATTTCTGTATACCAACGATACCGCTGCATCGTTGGCACTCGCTCCGCAGATTAATGATGATAACCCGCTCGGGATATCCCTGTTTGAGCATTCACAGGCCAACATGGATATGGAAGCATTCCTGGCCAATCCGGATTCCATGCCGATATTCACCTACCTGGTTGGCGGCGACACTGTGGTTACCCGGATGAGGGCAGGATTCACCGGTGCGCCCGACAGTTCGGAACAACAGTTGCTGGTACGCGCCTACGATCCCAATCAGCATATCAAACCCAACTATCCCCGCAACAATGACACCACCACCTACCGTGTATTTGATGTATGCTGGGGTATTAATATCAAAGACACAAGCAACCTGCAATATGCCATTGACCGTAGTATGCCAGGCATGAATATCATGCTCAGTCAGATCCGGCTGCGTAAAACTTTTTACTTTTATTTCGCCGGAAGGGAAAGCAGTGGTATCAGTGAAGCCCGGTTCAAAGCAGGTATACGGGCATTGAATGCACTATTGCATAAAAACAAGGTGGATACTTCCCTGTTTATATACAAAACATTCAACCGGTAACCACTTCGCGGTTACCGTCAGTGTTGCGCCGGAATTTTAAATAGTGCGAAAAGATAAGTACAAAGGATTAGAAATGCTGGCTGATATAAGCTTCGAGCCGATGAAACTCTTCCTGTACCGCGCCTCTGTATCTGGCAATATCACCACTCAGTTCATCAAACAGGCGGCTGACCGCTTCCTGTTCTTTGTTCTTACAGTTCAATTCCAGTTCGGCGGCAATACCTGCAGATTTGGTCAGTCCAACGGCACAGATATACGTACGTACCTGATGTACCTGTAAAAATATCTGCGGCCAGTCGATTTGTTCGATAGCTGTTTTCAGCATTTCCAGTCGCCGGTCTGTCTGTGTCAGGAAGATTTCAAACATGTCATAGGCATAATCTGGTTGACGATCATACAGTACATGCAAATATGTAATATCCAGGTCTTTATGTATAAATTGGAATGGTGTGATATTTACAGTTTCCATATCAGCAAATTAATAGGTACTTTGAGGAAAGAAACCTGAAAAGGATTATCACGGATAAAGGTAGTATATTACCCCCGAAATAAAAACAACGATAGCAGACAATACATATCCTTAAATTCAGCGATTGCGTTATGAAGTATCTTAACCATGTAATCGGCAGGCAAAGATCCTATATCCCGGGCTTTATACAACGACTGATTAACACCGGCACAGCAGCTGTTACCGACCCTGCAAAAAAAAGAAGTATTCTGCTAATCAATTCCCTGGCCTTGCTCACCGGCACAATGGTATTTGCGATTGGACTTTACTTCTATTATCTCATTCATTCCCGCATGCTATTGACGGGCGTCATCATTGAAGGCTCCTGTTTCTATGGCATTCTGTATCTGAATAAAAAACAACAACACACATTGGCCAATACGGCCATGTTGCTGGTACATGCTTTTTCCGCCATCTATTTTGGCTCCCTGTTTGGGATTGTGTTGCCACTGGAACTGGTGTCGGTATTTTTGATTGTATGTCTGGGTTTCGGTTCCTGTCTGCTCTACAAGGATATCCGTATCCGGGCGATTGGCTTTTCCGCTGCCTTTATACTGCTGGCTGTTATTGAAGCCAACAACTACTTTAAAGTGATTATTCCGCTGCCACTCAGCGACAGCAACCGGTTTATTTTCCGTTGGTTTTGCCAGGGAGGTGTTATCCTGTTGATCACCTATGTGATTACAGCGCTCATCCGCGAGAATGATCACCTGTTCAATTCTCTGAGAATGGCCAATCTCTATAAACGGATTTTTTTGCAGGAAGTCAGCCATGAAATACGTACGCCGCTGAATGCCGTTTTTGGCAATGCCCAGTTACTGGAAAGAAAAACGGAGAAATATTTTACGCCCGAACTACTGGAAGAAAGACCGGAATTACAGGAGCTACAGGAGTTGGTAGATTGTATTATTTCCTCCTCCAACCATAGCCGGCGGGTACTGAATAACATTCTGGAGTTATCCGCCATTGACCAGGGTAAACTGGATGAAGTTAAAAAAGGTCCTTTCCACCTGACCATCTGGCTCCGCGATATTCTGAAAATACACGAACATGCCTGTCAGGAAAGAAGTATACTGACAGAATTGAAGATGGACCGGCTGAATATCCCGTCTATGATCATTTCCGACAAAATGAAGTGCACACAGATCCTGCATAACCTGTTGTCGAATGCCATTAAGTTCGCGCCATCTCATTCCCGTGTAACCGTTGCCGTTTTCCGCATCCAGGATGATTTATACCTGCAGGTCACCAATGCCGGCAAACCAATCAGCAAAGAGATGCAGGAAGAAATCTTCCAGCCTTTTGTAACCGGCAAAGACGGATTTACAGAAGGCACCGGCCTGGGATTATATATTACCCGGAAACTGGTGGAACAGTTAAACGGGATCATCTCCATACAAAGTATGGAAGAAGAAAATACCACCTTCACGGTTCGTTTCAGTGAATTGCTGAAAGAGCGGTACACCCAGGATAAACCCATATTGCCACCTTCTGCCCGGGAAATAAAAAACAAAAGAATCCTCATTATAGATGATGAAATCACCTGCCGGGATGTAGTCCGGAAATACCTGGATGGCAATTACTTTATCCAGGCAGAAAACGGGGTGGAAGGTCTGAGAATGGCCAAAACCGAAAAACCGGATATCATCATCCTGGATACGCATATGCCGGAAATGGGTGGTATTGAAACCCTGCACCTGATCCGGGAAGATGCCGAAATTGCCAATATCCCTGTTGTATTTACCTCCGGCGACGGATTCAGCGAATCCAGGGAATTATATATGGCTGCCGGCGCCAATGATTTTGTGATTAAGCCCATCGATTTTAATGAATTGAACAGCGTTTTAACCCGACATCTCGACCGATAGACTGCGGTAATTTTTCCGGTTTTCCCCCTGGAAAGGGTCACTAAGCCCGGTTTCGTACTATATTACAGGAACTAGCTTTCATGTGACATGCCATCTTTATGCAAATCTGGCCTCCCGGCTACTATTTGCAGGGAATTCATTATCCTTTGGCGCTTCATCGACAACGACATCTGGGACACCATCTGTCCGTCTTTAATCGCCTTTATGACAGCCTGGTGCTACAGCAACCAGTCCTGGAATGAGTTTCCTGCCCGGTTAGGCTATTCTCTCGGCTATGCCGCCCTGTACATCTACACTTTTTGTTTATCCAATCAGGTAAACGGCGTAGAAGAAGACCGGATCAACAAACCCTATCGCCCCCTACCCACGGGCCTTGTAACCGTAAAAGCCACCTGGATCAGGATTGTGGTATACACCGTCGTCTACCTGCTGGTAGCCTGGCGGCTGCATATCTTCTGGTATTCCCTGGCCTGGGTGGCAGTGACTTATCTCCTCAATACCTATGGATGGAGTAATCACTGGTTTACCAAAAACGTGCTGGGTATGACTTTCGGCACCTTCATCCTGTTGAACGTGCAATGGGGTATTGCAGCGCCGGATACACCTGCCAGCGTGCAGGTGCTGGGCTACATGGCGCTGATCAGCGTCTGGGCCGGCATTGCCTTGCCGCTGCAGGATATGCGCGATGAACAGGGCGACCGGAAAATGGGCAGGAGAACCCTTCCCATTACTTTCGGCGACAAAAAGGCCAGGATGCTGCTTTTCATCAACTTCCTGGTCTTCTCTCCCGCGCTGTTTTTGGGGGCTATGCTCACGCAGCTCTCGCCCCAGCAGATCTTCAGCCGGGAAGGCGCCATGATCATCCTCTTGCTACAAATTGCTATTCATTGGTGTATTTCCATCCGGGTGGTCCGTTACAAGACCCCTTCGGCGGATAATAAAACCTATCACCTGTACGTGGCCTTATTCTGTGCCGGCGTACCGGTGATCTGCTTTTTGTAGCAACGAGGTGAGCCTCCTTTATCTTATACCTACCGGGCCACCGCCCGGTAAGGGAATCTTTTGCCTGTAATCAGCCACATAAAAGATAAAAGACAGTACGCTTCCCGTCGCCAACATCCGGCCGGAGGACATCGGTATCCCCGACAAGAAAAGATGTTGTTATCGTTTTTTTTCTTCGGAAGATAGTGATGAAAAAAGCCTGAAATATCGTGGCAACACCGTTCGGTCGCCGTTGTGCTCCTTTATTTTTCCCGCACTGGTGCTAAACTTTTGACAATTAAGACAAAAGGTCTATTTTTGCTCTCTGGTTGCAGGATTGCTGTGATCTGCAGACATAAAAGCGGTGTTTGAAAAGAATTTGTCTTTAAGTTGTTGATAAAAGAAGATTAAAACTTAAGGAACTGCATCCCATCCGATGCGGTTTTTTTTATGCACCACATTTATCACTTAATCGACAGTCATTTTAACAGATATATGAAGACATACTTCCGACTCTTATCATTTGCCCGGCCCATCAACAGATATGCGATCCCTTATATTATTTGCACCATCTTCTCCGTTATATTCAGTACGTTGAACCTGGCACTGGTAGCGCCTTTGCTCACCACGCTGTTTGATGAAAACACCCAACAGGTGATTTCACCCATGCCATCCAGCTACTTCGATGTATTTGCCGTTTTCAAACACTACACCAGCTATACCAAAGTAATGTACGGGCCAATGGCCACACTGAAATTTGTGTGTGTAACCATTGTGATCTCCGTGTTGCTCAGTAATATTTTCCGCTACTTCGCAGACCGTATTATGGAAAGTCTGCGTATCCACACCCTGCTGAACCTGCGTAAATCTGTATTCGACAGCGTAATGGATATGCACCTCGGCTATTTCAGCAATGAAAGAAAAGGGGATATTCTTTCCAAGGTAGCTTCTGATGTACAGGTAGTACAATACTCTGTTACCGGTACCTTACAGGTGTTGTTCAAAGAACCGGTTACCATCATTGCTTACCTCGTATTCCTGTTCATCATCTCCTATAAGCTCACCCTGGCATCTATGCTGATTATACCGATAGCCGGATTTCTGATTTCCAAGATTGTAAGAAAGCTGAAAGAGCAGGCCATGGCTTCCCACGTTGCCTATGGTATGATGATCAGTTACCTGGATGAAGCTTTACATGGTATCAAAATCATTAAGGCATTCAATGCGGTAAAATTTATTACCAACCGTTTCCACAGACAGAACGTACATTACTCCAAGATCATCCGCAGCATGTCTAAAAAACAGCAGATGGCGTCGCCCGTTTCTGAAACATTGGGCGTAATCATGGTAGCAGGTATCGTATTGTTTGGTGGCTCCCTGGTACTGGAACATAAAGGAGATATGGATGCTGCCAGCTTCATCGCCTATATCGCCCTCTTCTCCCAGGTTATGCGGCCTGCAAAGGCTATCTCTGCTTCTTTCAGCGGTATCCACTCCGGTATTGCGGCAGGCGAACGTGTACTGGAAATGATAGATATGAAATGCCAGATCAACGATGCGCCGGATGCTACCGCACTGACGGAATTCAAAGAGGCGATCCGGTTTGAAAATGTAACATTCGCCTATGAGCAGAAAGAGGTATTACGTAATATCAGCTTTACCGTACCCAAAGGGAAAACAATCGCGCTGGTAGGGCCTTCCGGTGGTGGTAAATCTACCCTCATGGATCTCGTGCCCCGTTTCATCGATGTAAAATCAGGTAACATCCTGATTGATGGTAAAGACATCAGGTCGGTGACCATGGAATCCCTGCGTACCTTGATGGGTATTGTCAACCAGGAATCCATTCTCTTCAATGACTCTATCTTTAATAATATTGCTTTCGGTAATCTCAATGCCACCGCTGAAGAAGTAGAAGCAGCTGCACGGATTGCCAATGCACATGAATTTATTCTCAATACAACGGATGGTTATGCTACCAATATCGGTGATAAAGGTTCCAAGCTCTCCGGCGGCCAACGGCAACGTATCTGTATTGCCCGTGCTGTGCTGGCCAATCCGCCCATCATGTTGCTGGATGAAGCTACCTCCGCATTGGATACTGAATCTGAAAAAATGGTACAGGAAGCGCTGAATAACCTGATGAAGAACCGTACCTCCCTGGTGATTGCACACAGGCTGAGTACTATTCAGAACGCAGACCAGATCATTGTACTGGATAACGGCCAGATAGCAGAACAGGGTACCCACCAGGAACTGCTGAATGCCAATGGTATCTATCGCAAGCTGATTGAAATGCAGACTTTCAGTTCCAACGAAACCGTTCCCAGCGAAGTCATCGGATAATATCCGCTATTGATACAAACAAGAAAGCCGGCTGCAAATGCAGCCGGCTTTCTTGTTTGTATCAGATTTTATTACTTCAAAATCAATAATTGTCTTGGTAACACCCGCTTAATGATAATAACCATTCGTGCAGTAGGTGATGCCGTGTTTGAGCGTATCCAGGTATACCCGGTAGTTAATATTCTCATGTACACGATCATTAAACGGATGATGCAGGTGATAACAAACTGCTTTCAGTTTCACTTTTTTCTGGCTTAAGCCGGAGTTGATGAAACGGGCGGCCAGTTCAATATCTTCGTGTCCCCATCCTTTTAATTCATTGTTATAACCGTTTACTTTCAAAAAGTCGGCTTTCCAGAAAGCACAGTTGCAACCAATGAGATTACGGGAGCGCTTGCTCTTCTTAATCAGTAGTGGAGCCAGCACCGGAATACGAAGAGAATTGAACCGGTTCCTCACCCCTCTTCCAAAGGTGGCAACCCTTCCAAAAATGCCACTACGCAGGAAACGGGCTGTTTTATCTTCTGGTAGCAACACGCGGCTGCCCCGGATGTAAAAACCTTTTTCCGCCTCACTGATGTGGTCTTTTATAAAGAGCTCATGCAATACGATGTCGCCATCAATCTGAATAATATAATCAGATGCTGTTCCTGTGATGGCCTGGTTGATGATAATAGTTTTCCGGAAGCCTTCATCAGGATGCCAGAAATGTTTAACAGGCATCGGCGCCTTTTTCTTAAAAGCATCTATTACTGCTTTTGTTGAATCGCCTGAACCATCGTCCGCTATAATAACCTCGTCCGGCAGCACGTTTTGTTTCAAAACGCTATCCAACACAAGTTTTAAAGCTTCCGGCCAATTGTATGTTGTCACAAGTAAGGCCACCGACATTCTATCACCCATATTATTAAGTCTATTATTATTTATTATTGAAAATCCGAACAGTCTTGCTTTAACCCGTATAGTGCCATTGCGGTTGATGATGCAATAACAGCAGTATACATGGATATAACTAAGGAACATGCAGGTTCATAGCACTACTAAATTGGTCAGTTATAATTGCTTTCAGGTTTTTTCCTGTATGCTAACGTTTCAAGGATAGAATAAGTTACACATACATTCTTCAGTACATAAAATTATTCCGTAAAATTATGCCAATTTGATCAGTTTCGATAAAAGCAATTTTTTTTGGTACGTACTTTCATTTGCCGCAGCCAGGGCTACCACAAACATAACAATTTTATGCAATTTATAACATATTATAACAATGCCATAATAAATTTTATTGCCTGATTAATTGCCCTTTTTTTACTGACCATCATCTATTTTTCGGATTAGCTCCTGGCGTACATTAGCTGGTACTTTATCCAACAATTTATAGCCTGTGGCTTCCTCAATTTCTGCAATAGACGTCAGGTAGGCTGTCCATCGGGGATTTACATCATTTTTATTCGGTGTATTCACAGCAATAATGCGTGTATTTTTATTAATACGCTGCAGGTCATTATTTCCGGCTGGTAAAATCACCAATACTTTCCAGATATGATCGGGCACCTGAATACGGCCATTATCAATTTTTCTTGCCAACCCTTTACTACCGGTACCTCCGGCGCCATAACTCCCCATGATCACATATACTTCATTGCCTTCCCTCACCAGGTCGCGGGTATAGTCTTCCAGATTTTTCCATAAATGCTGGTTATGGTTAGGCGCCTGCGGAATCATATTCGTCATCAGGAAAGTAGCTTCATTGGCATCGCGGGTAGCCGTACGATCTCCGGAAGGACAATTATGTCCCCGGTCAAATCCGCTGCCGATATAACTGGACTGTGTTACCTGATACCAGCTGCCCGGCAGATCTGCATCCGGCCGGAAATCATTGGCGCGCGACATGCTGCCCAGGTCTTTACTGGATACATGCCAGCTAACCCAGTTAGGCGTGCCTTTATCGCGGTTATAGGATAATACAAAGTAGCCTTTATCCATCAGGTAATTGCCGGTCATCACCACAGCGGGCGTAGCATCACTGGGGTTGCCCAGCAAGAGATGACTATCGTCTCCCGTTGCCGGGTGCCCGTCAGACGCAGGTGTTTCCGGAGATAACCGGCCACCGGCAGTAACGGTAAAGGCATCCACATTTAAGCGGCTACCGGTTTTATCTGTTTTACGGATTTCAAAACGGATCGTCTGCGGACTGCTGACCGTGAACGTAGCGGTACGCAACGTGTTGGCAGTAACACTAACGGTATTGCCTACCCGGGTATATCGCTGTCCCTTATTGACCGATGCCCATAGTTCCCAGCTACCTTCCTTGTCGTTGCTATACAAGGCATATTTCAGGGTAACCGTAACAATGCCTTTTACAGCCACATCAAAGTTCATGGCTGCACTGCCATTATCCCGGAGCCGGAGGGCCTGTTTACCCACCTTATGATCTTCTTCTGTAGTACCGGTAACAGCATTCTTTAATTCCCAGGAGCCACTGGAAAAATCTTCACTACCGGTATTGTAATTTGTTTTGGAACCTTTTTCAAAGTTTTCAAGCAACAGGTTTTTAGCGGCAGGCGGCTTATTATTTTTTTTGCGGGATGATTTTTTTGCAGGTGTTTTTTCTTCAAGACCGGCAATTTTCCGGGAACAGGTAGTAACAGCAAATGTAGCAATGATCAGGATAACGATAACGGCTAAACTATTATTCTGTGTGCGCTTATTATTCTTCGTTTTCTTCTTTGGCATAGTCGGCCGCGAAGATATTAATTTTTATGCAGCAGCAGGTATTGAAAAAATCAGCTTACGCGTACTTATTTTCAATCACCTGCTGCTACTGCAGCGCAAATGCAGTTCCCTAATAAAAGAGCTGCGACAATACATTACCGGCATCATTGGTTGCCGGTTTCAATCCTAAAAACTTGGTGTACTGCGCAACGGTCAGCAAAGTTTTAATCTTGCCAAACAAACCTTTTTGTAAACCGCCCAATTTCGACGTATAGCCGGCAGGGTTAGTCTGCTGCAATGGCAGTATGCCAGCTTTCTGTTTCAGGAACCCGCTGACCAGATTCAATAACTTAGGTTGCTGGGTGTTGTTTAATCCCAAAGCAGGGGTTAATTGCCCCAGGATAGCATTGGCGATCCCACCGGAATTGGATAAAGGATTTTGGGTGCTGCCGGTTACTTTTTTGGCCTGGTCCAGGATACCCTGCGCCTGCATGGAAAAACTCAAAAAACATACACCGAACAATAACAACATGAACTTTTTTGCCATAAATGGAGTGGTTTTAAGTAAACATCAAGGAATCATGACTCTTCTTAAATATACCATTTTGTTCTCATTCCTACATTGGCCGGATCAAACAAATTTTTGACGCACATACACAAATCGGCCACCCGGGTATGTTGTAATATTGTACCCATAAATCACAACACGCGATTGTCATTTCCACGCATCATATACCAGTATGTATAACGAAAGAATCAAAAGAGCGGAACTGCAAAGCAGGATTATCACGGCCACCCAGGCTGCGGCCCTGTTCCGGGACCAGATGGTGGTGGCCTCCAGCGGCTTCACCAAAGCAGGCGACAGCAAAGCAGTACTGAAAGCCCTGGCCGCCCGGGCACAGGAAGATCCGCTTCAGATCACACTCCTCACCGGGGCCTCCCTCGGACACGGCACAGATGGGATTTTAACTACTGCACACGTACTGAAAAAAAGAATGCCTTTCCAGGTAGATCCGATACTACGCCAAAGCATCAACGACGGAGAAGTATTGTTTATTGATCAGCACCTGGGGGAAAGCGCAGAACTGATTCACGAAAAGGTCATACCCAAAGTAGACATCGCTGTGATTGAAGCACTGATGCTGGAAGAAGACGGCAGCATCGTACCTACGACTTCGGTGGGGAACTCCCCTGCCTTTGCCGCGGCAGCCGATAAAATCATTGTGGAAATCAATATGTCTGTTCCTGTTTCCCTGCACGGTATCCACGATATATTCATGGCTGGCAACTGGCCCAACCGGCAGATCATTCCGGTCACCGACGCCGGCACCCGCATCGGCAGTCACGCGATTAAAATAGATCCGGAAAAAATTGCCGGTATCGTACTCACGGAAACGACGGACAGTCCGGCCCAGATCAATGAACGCGATGATAAAACCCGCGCGATTGCCGGACACCTGCTGACATTCTTTGAAAGAGAAATCCGCCTTGGCCGGCTGACCCATCGCCTGCGCCCATTGCAGTCAGGTATCGGGAAGGTAGCCAATGCCGTGATGGAAGGTTTTATCGATGGAAATTTCCATGATCTGACCATGTATTCGGAAGTAATGCAGGACAGCACTTTCAGCCTCATAGATGCCGGCAAACTCCTGTTGGGATCTGCCTCTTCTATCACGGTATCGGAAGCCTGCTACCACCGTGTATTCAACAATTTTGAGAAATACAAACCGCATATTGTACTGCGGCCGCAAGATATCAGCAATGCCGCAGAGGTCATTCGCCGCCTCGGTGTGATCAGCATCAATACAGCTATCGAATGCGATATCTACGGCAATGTAAACTCCACGCATATCGGTGGTACCCACATGATGAATGGTATCGGTGGCTCCAATGATTTTGCCCGCAATGCTTACCTGAGCATTTTTGTTACACAGTCATCCTCCAAAGCCGGAGCGATCTCACACATCGTACCCATGGCTTCACATATAGATAATACAGAACACGATGTAGACATTATCGTAACGGAAAATGGTTTAGCCGATCTGCGTGGCCTCGCGCCCAGAGAACGGGCTAAACTGATCATAGCTAATTGTGCACATGCCAGCTATCGTGATGAATTGAATGACTATTTTTCCAACGCCTGCAAAACAGGAGGTCATACGCCACACCGGCTGCAGGAAGCCCTTAGCTGGCACACCAGATTCAAAGACAACGGAACCATGCTTAGAACTGTTCCTCTTTAGTGTGTTGAAAGAGTGATGAATAGATGCCGGCCCTTCACTGGGGGCCGGTTTTCTTTTTTATCCCGGATACCTGTTTAATGGCCAGCTGCTCCGCTATCTGCCGGGCTTTATCCGGCGCTGTTACGATATCCGGCTTTACGCCCACCGACTCCCAGGAACGGGTAGTACCCGGCAAAACAGGTGCACCTACCGACACCGATATAAAGACGCCGGTATTCACCGGATAAAACTCATTCATATTAGCCGCCCCTGCACTCACCTCTCCAACAATCACGGCACGATGATGCGCCTGCATCACAAAAGCGAAAGCCTCTGCTGCAGATGCGGTTTTACGGTCTACCAATATAAAAACAGGCTGCCGGTAAACATGGCCGGCCAGCGAAACCTGCGTACTATCTGTTTCCACCCGCCCGGAACGGGCATGGAAAGTGAGTAAGGGCAAACGGTCCGGTAAAAAATAGCTTTCTATTACCGCCCCGGTATCGCTGCCGCCACCTCCATTATGACGCAGGTCAATAATCAAGGCCCGGGTACGGGCCACCACTGACATGGCAGCCTGTAAAACCGGCATACTTAACCGGGAAATATTGATCTCAGACAACCGCAGGTAACCGGTATTATCTCCGGTTACCGCCACTTCCCGGATACCATAATTGCGTAAGGCGGCATCAGCGCCATAAAAGAAATCATCCTGACGGGTAGCGGCCGTGTCCCGCAGGTTTTTAACCTTCTCCGGACTATAGCGCACATACAAATGACCATCGCCACTATACCTGCGCAGGATACCGGAACACAGGGTGGCAAAAGCAGGCCAGCTGGCTACCTGCCGGAATGCCCCTTGCCGGTATCGGGATTCCAGGTGACGGGCTATATTTTCGCCCTTATCAGCGAATACATAATAACGCCGGATCTGTGCGGCGGCAGTATCCACGGCAGCACGCACTTCAGCCTGCGGCAACTGCGCTTTCACCGTGGACACCAGCAACAAAAAACAAATGAAAACATAACTGCGGAACAACATAACGAATACGTTTATGCCTGCAAAGATCCGATGGATAGCTACCCGGAAATAGCATAAAATTAGCGTGGTCTATAATTCCCGGAACTGACGGGGCAGCCAGCCGGTACAGGCTTTAAACGTACGGATAAAATGGCTTTGGTCAAAGAACCCGCAATGGTGCGCAATCGCTGTCAGCGAAAGCGGTGTTTCCCGCACCAGGATCAATGCCTGCGCTATCTTTATACGCCGCTGGTATTCACTCAGGGAACAATGAAAATAATGGGGAAAATACCTGGAAATAGTGACGGGATGTACACCGGTGATAACCGACATTTCGTCGAGCAGCAACGTTTCATTCCAGCGGTCGTGCATCAGTTCCCGCAAACGGATGACCCAGGCCGGTTCTGTTGTATGCCGTACTACAGGCGTACTGAAAACAGGTAACAGATAATCCTGTATGGCCAGCTCCGGGTTGGTGTATCCTTCGCTGCATGCCCGGTAAATCTGCAATAATGCAAATTTCAACCGGTGTACCTGCGCCGGAAATTTCTCCAGCGTGTCAAAATGCAAGTCATATTTTTCCAGAAATGCACTGGTTATTTCCAGGTTGAGGTTTCCGGAAGGATGGCTGGTATCTACATTCCGATGTACCTCGCCGCTACGGTAGTAAATAACATCACCTGCACCCACCACAGTGGATGTGCCTTTCCGGTGTTCGGTATTACCGCCTTTCAGCAATAGGGATACATGATGATGTTCGTGGCAATGCCAGCCTTCATACACCTTTTCCCGGTAATGGGTCTGGCTGATGATAATACCGCCCGCCTGAAAAGACCGTGCCGTCGTTCCCAGGTAGGTACCTCCTTCCAATGCACGCATATACCTTATTTTTCCGTAGTACGATTGATGCTGTTAAGATAAGTAATGATTGGCTTTTCCCACCAACAAATACACTATCGCACAACCGTTACGGTTCCCTTAATCAATCGCACACTTCCATCCGTGAGGGCAATGCTGGCAAAATATACATAGGTACCTATCGGGGCAGGTACACCATTTATCTGTCCGTTCCAGCCAAAGCGCCGGTCGTTGGCCACGGTATTGTGTACTTCAAATACCCGGTTACCGGAGCGGTTAAAAATGGTGAAGTCTTTTACCATACTGATGTCCTGCCGGCCTATGATGTAGAACACATCATTCTGCCCGTCGCCGTTGGGTGTAAAGGCATTCGGCATGGCTACCAGTTCGCTGATAAATGTTTGGATATAAACCGAAGCAGTATCTGTACAGTAATATTCATTGGCTGCCGTCACAGTATACTGCATAGAAGAGGTAGCCGCAGCTACCGGCGAAGGACAGGTAATACAGGATAACCCGCTTTGTGGCGTCCATGTATAGGTAGCAGCATTACTACCCGCTACCCGCGCAAACAACCGGGTGGCAGCGGGGCGCGGCAACGTTATCAAAGACTGGTTCAGTGTCACGGAGAAAGGTGTATAGTTTGCTGTAGCCTCATTGTTTTTATAATTCGTTTCCGGTAATCTGACATTGGTCGTTCCCTGGTTTATCACAGCCCCTATCTGCTGCTGACGCGGCATGGATAAGATGTGCGTAAACTCGCGGCATTCACCGGCCGTTACCGGTGTATAGTAGCGGTATTCCATTGGCACGGCATTACTTTTACCTGGAATGCCATCATAGAAAGTAACCGGGAGTTTCTCCGGAATACTATCGTACCCGTTGGCAGTGCAGATTCTGAATTTCACCAGTACATGGTTATTATCGTAGCAACTGATGTCCGTAATATCCATCGTAAAATCAGGTGGATAAATCTTTACCAACTGCTGGTCTTTTAACTCGCAGCCATATGGGTTGGTAAGTTGTACGCCAATAACCGCACTATTGCGCATGGCCGCCCGCGGCGCCGGGCACTGATAGCAACTGAGCGTATAGGCGTCGTCGTTTTGCCATTTAATTGTTTTAGGCGTAAAACCAGTCAGGTGATAATATGCCGGAAAAAGAGCTTTCCGGAAAACGGTGGTATCTCTTGGATAAACAGTCAATGCAGCCGCCTGATAGCGCTTAATCGACGTATTATTGGCCGCATCTGTTTCATTCAGTCCGGTTTCCGGCGGGTGCTGCCCACCCCGTTTGTTGACGATGGCAAATACATCGCCGGTAGCAGTGGCTTTAATGGTAGTGCCGTAGTCCGCACAGGCATTACTGCTTTGCGCAGGCGTCATAAATCCGCTATTGAGCAATACGGCGGCCGGATCTACCGGATTTCTGTCATAAAAATCTACTGTTAACCGGGCCGGGATATTTCCTTTCGTATATCCGTTGCAGATAGAAAAACCTACATGCAGGTTATCTCCTTTCGCACATTCTATCTGTTGCAGGGTAACCTTATAATCATCTACTACCGGCACATGTATCTTCGCGGTAGCCGTATCATAACAGCCCAGCTGTGAATAACCGGTTACCAGCTGGGTAGTCACGGTATCTTTTCTGTATGGCGCTGTGAAGGTGGTATTGATACAGGCGGTACAATCCAGGAAAGGAGAGGCTGCCCATACGGCCGTTTGCAGCTGACCGTTGGTAACAGCGGGTTTCAAGACCAGTTTGTCCTGCGGTTGTAGTGTGTAGTCTGCCGGCTGCAGGTGTACTTCAAATTTAAAGTTACGCCGGATGTCGATATTGTTGTTATAATTACTTTCCTCCAGCGGCGTGTTGGGTAATACGAACGGCTGTACATTACCGGCATCACAGAATACCGTTACCAGGGTATCGAGATTGGCGCGGCCTACTGTAGCTGTGGTGGTATACAAGATGCTGGAACACTTACCCAACAGGTCTGCCGGCAGCAGCCAGGGCTGCCCGAGCTTATTGGCATTTCCCTTGCGCGGATCGGCATCATAGAAAGATACCGGTGTGCCTTTGGGAATGGTATGGTATCCGAAGTTATGGAAGTACAGGGAAATACGCACTTTATCCTGCTCGAAACACTCTACCCGCGTTACGTATACCGCACCATCGGCCACGGGATCGTCCACAATGATATTTACGGGCTGGGTGGTATCGTGGCAATGGCCATCTGTAGCGGCTAAACGTACTTTATAGATACCGGGTTGCTTAAACACATAGGTGAGCTGCGCCTGGGTACTTACTACCTGTTCCGCCATACCACTGCTACTGATCAACCAACTCCAGGCAGTAGCGTTGCGTGACCGGTTGGTGAATTTCACACTGTCGAGTTCAATCCCTTGTCTGGAAGCAATTTTTCTTTTATCCGGATAAAAGCGGGCTACCACGCCGCAGGTAACAGACAATACATTATAGGCAGCCGCATGGCAGTTACTAACAGTATTGGTTACACGCAGGGTGATACGATAATTTTTTTGTTGGGTAACCGACAGCACCAGGTCGTGCCCTGTTCCTTTCGGCACATCGTCTACCAGCCACTCGTAAGTATCTTCTCCGGCGCCGGTGCTGGAAAAAGTCACCACATCTCCCACTACCGGATAATCCTTGCTTTGGGAAAAGGCCGCCGTGATATTACCCGTACAGGGTTCCTGACACACGGTACCCGTTAGCATAACTGATAGTCCCGTCGTGATAAAGTGATGCATCCGTTGTGCCTGACCAGCCGTAAAGGAGAGAATACAGCCAAGACCCTGGCCGTAATCCATAATATTGTCCGGCAGATCGGGCACATCGATGGTGAATCCGGAAAGGGTATCGGTACTGCAGGAATTCTGTGGCACATTGCAGGCGTAACCGCCGGCAATGGTTTTCTCCGGTGGCGTATCACAGACCATATCGCCATCAGTAAGGCAATCGTCATTCTTACAGTCTCCCGCCGCAAAGGTGTGGGCCAGGCTCAGGTAGTGTCCCATTTCATGCGCCAGCAACCCGACATCCAATCCGGCTACGACAATGTCGCCGCCGGCGCTGGCATAACCGCCCATTTTCATTCGCGACCACTTGCCACACTCGAAACCCTGCATATATTCCGACTTAATATCTGTAACGACCCATATGTTGATATAACGACTGCCATCCCATTTACCCAGGGCTGTCAGTGCACTGCCTTCCATGTCGACGTCAAAATCAGACAGGTAGGAGTGCGTACGTACAATACCCGTTGTTTTACTGCCATCCGGTGCTGTTTTCGCCAAGCAAAACTGTATCCGGGTATCCGTACGACCGCCGGTGAAAGCACCGGTAGCTCCAAAGGCTTCGTTCATCCGCTGTAAGGCTTTCAGTACGTCCGGATCGGGAAAGGCCGCAGGGTCTTCGTTGATGATATGAAAAACCACGGGCAATACCACGGCAGCAGGTGCAGCAGCAGCCCCCGGCGCCTTTTGATAATATTGCTGTAGGATGGTTTTGTTGATGGCTTCTTCCCGTTGCAGAAAGGCGGCATCTTTTCGCCAGACCTGCCGGAATGCATCGGCACCACAGGGACGTACCGTCAACGGTCCCCCTTCCTGTGCGTTGGCAAAAAACGAAAACAGCAGGCATAGAAATAGCAGTAGGTTTGCTTTACTCAGAACAGGCTCGTGCATCGGATGTGACTATGAAAAAACGACGCAATATATGATTATTTTTATTAATCCAATAGTCTATCAGGAAAACCTTAACAAACAGCTGTTTTTAATAAAATTAAGAAAGCCGGCCTGTAAAGGCCGGCAGCATCCATCATCATCTTGATCATCCACTAATAGCGAAAAGCTTCCCAGCCGGAAATAGTGGTACGGTTGCAGGTCATTGCCTGGGTGCCGTTTTCAGCAGAGATATACCGGCCATTATTGCCCCGGAGCGAAATCGTACCATCTGCATTGACAATCCAGTCAAATTTTTCCCATTCGTCAATAACCGTACGGTTACACGTAATCGGGGCAGCACCATTTTCAGAAGACACATATTTATTCTGACTGCGGAGGGCAATTTTTCCGCCGCCGGCATCCACTACGGTGAACTGTTCCCACGCCTGCGCTGTGGGCCGGTTGCAGGTCATCGGCTGCGTACCGTTTTCACTGCTGACAAAAGCATTGTTGAGTCCTTTCAGGGTAATGGTACTGCCTATCGGCGCGGTACCGCCACCATTGGTCATAGCAAACACCCGTACATAATCCACATACATATTGGCCGGCAGTTTACTTTCATCCACGGTTTGACCTGGGAAATCGCCGGCTACCGCCATATTCAGGATAATGAAAAACGGGTTGTGAAATTCTTCTGTACCATTGATGTTATTCAGGATATTGGCTGTGTGATAGTGGTTACCATCTACATACCAGCGGATTTCACTGGCATCCCACTCTACCGCATATACGTGATAATCGGTATGGTTAGTGCTGGTGGTACCGCCATAATGGGCATACCCATTATAATCCCAGTGAATCGTACCGTAAATGGTACCGCTGGTGTTTACCTGCTCCATGATATCTATTTCTCCGCATTTAGGCCAGCCTACGCTGCCGAAGTTATTGCCCAGCATCCAGAATGCCGGCCATAGTCCTTGTCCGGAAGCCAGTTTAATACGGGCTTCTATACGTCCGTAACGCGTGGTAAAGTGACCGGCGGTATTCATCCTCGCAGAGGTATAGGGCCAGCCATTGATTGACTGTTTACGTGCTGTAATCACCAGGTTCCCATTGCTTACGCTGGCATTGGCAGCCTGGTAATACTGCTTTTCATTGTTGACACCGGGCCCGGTTTCAAAAGACCACTTGGAAGCATCTACGCCGGTACCATTAAACTCATCGGACCATACCAGCTGATAATCTGCCGCAGCCAGTCCGGCTGCCGCCGTCGCCTGGCTCTCTGCCGACAGGGGTTGTTCTATTTCTTTCGCATTTTTTTTACAGGAATACATAGTGGCTACTAACAGCAAAGCCGCTACGCTGCATAAACGGAGTGTTGTTTTCATGGAATTTACAATTATACAAAGTGAATAATAAAGGGTTTAACTGTACACGTGGAATTATATGTTTCAGGAGCGATAAAGTTGGGCAATGTTTATCGTGTTTCAAAATTTAAGGGTACGTCAAAACCACGTTATCCTGCTATTGCCTCATTGAAAACCAGCAAATTACAATACGTCTCTGTACTACCACCACGGCCGCATGCAGCATACCGGCAGCAACAACAGCGCTGCACACAACCTGCAGCCAATACCACTCACCTGTTGAGTACTGTTTGCGCCCATTCCCGACTACCTGGAACAACGAAAAATTTTTATTTTTAGTAAAACACGATCCATGAAGCATTTCCTGGTGCTGATTCCACTACTGTACTGGAGCACTGTGTCCGCGCAACATTCCATTGGGTTACCCGGCATTGTTAACTACACCAAAACCCAATACCAGGGCAACGGCCAAACCTGGGACGCAGATACTGATCACAACGGTATCCTCTACTTCGCCAACAACGAAGGACTGCTTACCTTTAACGGGCATTACTGGCAACTATTCCCCGTTCCCAACAACACACGGCTGAGAGCTGTCAAAGTAGCCGGTGACGGCCGCATCTATGTAGGCGCACAGGACGACTTCGGCTATTACCTGCCCGATAAAAACGGGATACTCCGGTATACGTCTCTCAAAAAAAACATCCCCGCCGGACAACAGGAGTTTGCAGACATCTGGAACATTGCCGGCTATAACAACCGGATCTATTTCCGCAGCAACAACAAAATATTTGAATACAATGGTCAAACCATCCGGGTATACACGGCCCCCTCAGAGTGGAAGATAATGGGTAGTACTCCTGCCGGTATATATGCGCAGGATCAGCATACCGGGTTACTCCGGATGCAAAATGGCCAATGGCAGAACATTTGCCCGGCCATCGCGCAAAAACAACTGCTGGTCACTGCTATTCCCGAAGAACAACATGACACCCTCCTGCTGGCCACCCTTAAAGACGGCCTGTTTAAACTACACCGGCAACAGCTCATTCCCTTCCATACCGCCGCTGATGCCATTTTCCGCAACAGCCGTATCTACTGCGCCATCGCCCTCCGCAACAACCAACTGGCGGTAGGTACTTTCTCGCAGGGCTGTTTTATTATCGATAAATCCAATGGCCGTATCGTCCGGCAATTCACCATGGAAGAGGGGCTGCAAAACAATAACGTCCTGAAACTGCTGGCCGACCAGCAACAAAACATCTGGCTCACCCTCGATAACGGGATTGACCTGCTGCAATACAACACCGCCATCAAACAGATTTTCCCCGACAAACGCAACTCGCTCGCAGCATATGCCGCCTGTATATTTCAACAACAACTCTATATCGGCACCAACGATGGACTGTTTCGTGCACCGCTGGACAGCATGACTGATTTCAGCCTCTCCAGCCAGCCCTTTCAGCCCGTGCCACAAACCAAAGGACAGGTATGGCGGCTGCAAACTGTAGATCAGCACCTCCTGATGGGGCATCACGAAGGCACCTTTGAAATTCAGCACAACAAAGCGATACCGCTCCTGAAAGATGCCGGCTCCTGGCTATACCTGCCTATGGCCCGGCAACTCCTCATCGGCTGTTATAACGGCCTGGCCAGCCTGCCGCGTCCTGCTGGCAGTACCCGTATCACCCGGCATATCCCCGGCCTGTATGAATCCCTCCGCTTCCTGGCTACCGACAGCGCGCAGCGCATCTGGGCCTCTCATCCCTACCGCGGCGTATACCAGCTTACCCTGCAAGGCGATACGGTACTGCACTCCCGGTTGTATACACAAAAAGACGGGTTACCTGCAACCAACAACAACTATGTATTCCGCATCCGGGATAAAATGGTGGTAGCCACCATGCAGGGTATCTATGAGTACAATGATGCACAGCAGCGTTTTATACGTTCCCCGCAATTCTTTTCCTTACTGGGACCTGTGAGCATCCAATACCTGACAGCGGACAACTACGGCCACCTGTGGTTTGTAGCAGACCGGCAGCCTGGTGTCATCGACCTGCAGCAGCATACCATTACCCGTTTTCCGGAGCTCACCGGAAAAATCGTCAGCGGTTTTGAATTCATCTACCCCTATAATGAGGAGAATATTTTTTTTGGCGGAGAGAAAGGTATCTTCCATCTCAATTATAAAAAATACCATGCCCACCGGGCAGGCCCTCGTGTACTGCTGGGACGTATTACCGCCACCGGCAGTAAGGACAGCCTGCTATACGGCGGCTACGGCACCCGTGCCACCGCAGCACTGGTAACATTACCGCATGCCTACCGCGACTTCCGCTTTGAATACGCCACGCCTGCAGCTGATCATACGCAGCCTGTTCGTTACCGGTATCAGCTGATCGGATTGGAAGAACATCCTGGTGAATGGACTACCAAAACCGAAAAGGAATATACCAATCTGCCTCATGGCGCCTATACGTTTACCGTCACTGCCACCAATAACCAGGGCACCACAACAGCCATGGCCCGCTTTCCTTTTATTATCCGGCCGGCCTGGTACCAAACCCTCGCTGCCCGCATAGGTTATCTGTTGCTCTTAGTCGCCTTCCTCTTTTATCTGCTGCGGAAACAACGGCAAAAACTCGCGGCGCAGCAGGAACAACACCGCAAAGTGCAGGAGCACCTCATCTTTCTGCACCAGCTGGAACTGGAACGCAATGAAAAACAACTGATCCGGCTCCGCAATGAAAAACTGGAAGCCGATGTACAGCATAAAAACAAGGAACTGGCCAGTGCTACGATGAACCTGGTGCAGAAAGGAAAAATGTTGTCCCACATCAAAGATGAATTCCTGCAAAGCATCAAAAAAACAGGTAATCCTGCCGTGCCCCCTCCTTTCAAAAAAGTGTTACGCCTTTTTGAAGCAGCAGAAAATAATGAAGAAGACTGGACACAGTTCTCCCAACACTTCGATGAAGTGCATAACAACTTCCTCCTCACCCTTAAAAAGAAATTTCCGGAGCTCACTACCACAGATCTGAAACTATGCGCCTATCTCCGCATCAATCTCACGACTAAAGAAATAGCGCAGTCGATGGGCATTTCTGTAAGAGGTGTGGAAACCAGTCGTTACCGGCTGCGCAAAAAACTGGACCTGCCGGGAGACACCACCCTGTATGACTTCCTGATCACCATCTCCCCTGCAGGATAATAACCCCGAGGGAGGGCATGACGTAGAAATGTCGTAGTGTAAAAAAAGGATTCCCACCCCTGAACGCTTATATTGGAACCGATTTATTTGCCCCGCTTTTCTTAACCCAAACCCAAATCCATTTTCACGATGAAAACACTTTTAAACCTATTGACCCTGCTGTTGGTATGCAGCCTACAGGTATTTTCCCAAACTCCTTTTCGTGTAGTCGGCTATATGCCCTCCTGGTCAGGATCTGTCAGCCAGGTACAGTACAGTAAACTCACCCATATCAACTATGCATTTCTGTTACCTACGAGCACCGGCGGCCTGCAATACCTCGACAATGCGCCCAAGTTACAGAGCCTGGTTACTACGGCGCATGCCAATAATGTAAAAGTGCTTATTTCTGTCGGCGGCTGGAATGATGGTAATGACAGCGGCTTTGAAAGTCTTGCTGCCAACAGTACCTATCGGACGGCCTTTGTTAACAACATGATCAATTTTGTCAACCAGTACAACCTGGATGGCGTAGACATCGACTGGGAATATCCGGATGCCGGCGCTTCCGCCAATAACTATATTCTGCTCATGACGCAGCTCTCCACGGCCATGCATACACGTGGTAAACTGCTCACCGGCGCAATTGTTGGCGATGCCGGCGGCAGTATCCTCAGCACTGCTTTTCCGCTGGTAGACTTTTACACCCTGATGGCCTACGACTATAACAACTTTGATCACTCCACCTACAACTATGCCGTGCAATCTGTCAACTACTGGCTCGGACGCGGACTACCTGCTTCCAAACTGGTACTGGGCGTACCTTTCTATGGCCGTCCGTCCTGGGAATCATTTAAGCAACTGGTAGCCCGTGGTGCGGATCCCTATGCCGACGTATACAACAACGTTGGTTATAACGGGATCACCACCATCAAGAAAAAAACCAATCTGGCTTTTGACAAAGGTAGTGGTATCATGATGTGGGAACTCTCTCAGGATGCAACCGGCGCCAACTCTTTATTGTCGGCCATTCATGAAGTGGTACTGGTGCGGAGCAATACCCCCGGTAACGGCCAGGCCCCTATCGGACAAACCATCTGGCTGCGCGGCAACAACAGTAAATATGTGAGCAGCGAAAACGGCACCCAGGCCATGACCTGCAACCGTACTGCCGTACAGGCATGGGAAGCATTTGAAGTATTGGATGCCGGCAATGGCAAAGTAGCGCTTCGTAATCAGGGGAAATATGTTTCCGGTGAAAACGGGGCACAAAATGTTACCTGCAACCGTGCTACTCCGGCGGATTGGGAAAAATTCACCTGGATCAACAATAGCAATGGTACCATCTCCCTGCAAACCAGTACCGGCGCTTACCTGAGCAGCGAAAACGGTGCAGGCGCCCTGAGCAGCTGGCGTACGGCTATCGGTGAATGGGAATCCTTCCACTATGCACCGGCAGGCGCACAGCAAAATGCACAAACAATTACACCCGAGGAAAAAGCGGCAGCAGCCTTCACAGTATACCCCAACCCGGTCAACAGTGGCGGCCTGCTCAACATCACCCTGCCGGACTACAATGCCCGGGCCACCGTACAGGCATCCCTGCTGAGCAGCTCCAGACAGGTACTTTCCCGGAAGAGCGTACAGGCCGGTAACTTCACCCTGAACACCGGCAACCTTCCTGCAGGCACTTATTTTGTTGAGATCACCAACGGTACCAAACGGTACATCAAAAAGATACTGATACTATAAACACCTGATCAATGACGGATTTGCGGGAGATGCCCGCCATCTCTTAACAAATCCGTCATTCTCTTCCGGATGATCTTAATTTTTTCCGCTGTACTTTTGCAATGGATTTAATTAAGCAAGACAACATTGACAACAATAGCACTCTCCCGTTCGAGATATATTTCTCTTATTCTCATATTGGGTACACTGACAGCATTGGGACCATTTTCTATTGACATGTACCTGCCCGGATTCCCGGCCATCGCCAAGGATCTCGGAGTAGACCAGGCCCGTGTAGCCTTATCCTTATCCAGCTTTTTTGTGGGCATCTCCGCCGGTCAGTTACTGTATGGCCCGCTGCTGGATCGTTTCGGCAGAAAGATTCCGTTATATATCGGACTGGTATTATACATCGTAGCTTCCGCCGGTTGCATGTATGCCACCACCCTCAACAGCCTGATTATCCTGAGATTTGTACAGGCCATTGGCAGCTGTGCCGCAGCCGTAGCCTCTGTAGCCATGGTGCGCGATCTTTTCCCGGTGAAGGATAATGCGAAAGTATTTGCACTTCTGATGCTGGTAGTAGGTACTTCTCCGATGATTGCGCCTACCGTAGGCAGTTATGTTACCAGCGTTTTCAGCTGGCATACCGTATTCCTGATATTAGGTGTGATGGGCATCTTAATTTTGCTGGCAACCATATTATGGCTACCGGAAAGCTACCATCCCGACACAACGATGTCGCTGAAACCGCGGCCTATTATTACCAACTTCCTGTCGGTAGTCAGTGAGCCCCAGTTCTATACCTACGCCTTTGCCGGTGCGATTTCCTTCTCCGGTTTATTTGCCTACGTTTCCGGCTCCCCACAGATTTTCATGGATGTATATAAACTCAGTGATACCACCTATGGCTGGATCTTTGCCTTCCTGTCTATTGGCCTGATCGGTTCCAGCCAGGTAAACAGCTGGTTGCTGAAACACTTCACCAGTCAACAGATTGTACCTATTGCCATGGCCGGACAAGTGATCGTCTGCTTAATACTGATTGTAGGCGCCTGGAACAACTGGCTTTCGCTGGCCGGTATCATTACGTTGTTATTTGCTTTTTTATGTTGCCTGGGTTGTATCAATCCCAATACTTCCGCCTTATCACTGGCGCCGTTTACCAAAAATGCCGGTAGCGCCTCTGCGCTGATGGGCGCCATTCAAATGGGGCTGGGTGCACTCGCATCTGCTGTGGTGAGTCTGTTTGATACGCACTCCGCTATGCCGCTGGCAGTGACCATGTTTGGTTCCTCACTGTTAGCCTTGCTGGTGTTGCTGATGGGCCGTAAACAGATAAAAACAGCGATTACCACGCCGGATAAAGCCAGTGCCGTTATCGTACATTAATACCCAATCTGCATACCGCTGATGAAAAACAACGTGCTGCTGCTGTTACTGTTGCTGAGTAGTACAGTAACCTCCTATGGGCAATCGTGTGCACAACTGGCTGATAGTATCCGCCAGGCCTTACACCTGCCTGCATTGGGTTATGCCGTTGTAACGGCAGACAGTATCCCCGACATCCGGATGCTGGGCGTTAGAAAGGCCGGAGATCCGGCGCCAGCTACGCTTTCAGACCGGTTCCGGATTGGTTCCAATACCAAGGCAATTACCGGTATGCTGGCGGCCATGCAGGTAAAAGCGGGTCACCTTCGGTGGGACACAGAATTTTTCAGCCTCTTTCCGGAGCTGAAAAGCCACAGCCATCCGGCTTATCATCACCTCACCCTATTACAGACACTTACGTTCAGAACCAGACTGATTCCCTATACCTATACCAACAACGCCCCTACGCCCGCACAGATACCCGGCACACCAGCTATGCAACGGTATCACTTTGCAGCATGGCTGCTACAACAACCACCGGTTGCGGCTACAGCCGATATCAACCTCACCAACAGCGGCTATCCGCTGGCCAGCCTGATGCTGGAAAAAGCATCGGGACATACCTACCCCGAACTGCTGGCAGCACTGGGACAACAACTGCAACTACACTTTGGCGTAGGCAGTCCCAATTATCCGGACAGTACACAAACCTGGGGACATGATGCCCATGGTATACCCGAACCACCGGCAGATCATTACAAACTCAACTGGCTGATGGCGGCGGGCAATATCAACATCAGCCTGGAAGATTATGCCTGTTTCATACAACTGCAATTAAAAGGATTAGCCGGCCGTTCAGACCTGCTGACAGCAAAAGAGTTTGCTTTCCTCCATACTGGTCTGCCACATTTTGCTGTAGGCTGGTTTTGGGAACATAACGATGCGCATCACCGCGTATCTTACAACAAAGGCAATCCCGGCACCTTCCTCACAACGGTACGCGTCATACCAACAGCCAACAGGGGTTATATCATCTTTACCAATCAACAACGCGACGACATAGCCGCTGCATTGGACACCTTACAGCGGGCACTTGAAAAGCAATACGGCTATTGACAGGATAATTGTATCTTTAAAAGCAGTACAAAGCAAATAGTATGACATCCTACCCTGAACAACTCGCTGATCGCGTACGCGCATTACTCGCCGCTGCTACATCTGCAGTAACAGAAAAGAAAATGTTTGGTGGTTTATGTTTTATGGTGCACGATAAAATGTGCGTAGGTGTGAAACCGGCTTCCATCATGGTACGCATCGATCCTTCCCTGACAGATCAAATCCTTGAAAACAATCCGGAGTGCACCCCTATGATCCATGGTGGTAAAACGATGAAAGGATATATTTTCGTACCGGCAACAACATTACAAACACAAAAACAATTGCAATACTGGATTAAAATGGCATTAGAATTTAACCATATTGCTAAATCTTCCCGCAGAAAATAAGTGGGTAATGCCATTCAGCAGCTGATTTGCCACTATTTTTTTTATCTTTAACCACTTCGGACCATCATGTAGCATTAACAGTAACCAGATTTTTTAACCGGCATTATTCTATTTGCGTATGGATACATTTACTATTATTACGGCATTAATTACCATCAGTGCGTTAATCTCCTATATCAATAACCGATACATTAAATTACCCGGCGCCATAGGCGTGATCGTGGTTTCGCTCCTGTTATCCTTTGTGATACTCCTCACAGGTAAGATCGTTCCCGGCGCTTATAGCTTTATAAAAAGTTTAACCAGCAGTATCGACTTTACACAAACCCTGCTGGATATTATGTTAGGCTTCCTGCTGTTTGCCAGTGCCCTTCATTTTGATTTGAAAAAACTACGGGAACAACGTTATCCCGTATTGGCCCTTAGCACCATTGGCGTGATTGGTTCCACCTTTATTTTCGGATACCTGCTCTATTGGGCCACCTCGCTGTTACATATTGATTTACCATTGATATACTGCCTCCTGTTCGGCGCCTTGATTTCTCCGACAGATCCGGTAGCCGTATTGTCTATACTCAAAAAATCGAAAGTACCACCGGCACTGGAAACCATTATTGGAGGCGAGTCGCTGCTGAATGATGGTACCGGTATCTTATTATTTGTGATCCTGAAAGAAATTGCAGATCAATCTTCCGTACATGTTTCCTTATCGCACACCATCGCACTGTTCTCCCAGGAAGTTTTCGGTGGTATATTACTGGGTGTGATTTCCGCAATAGTAGCTTACAGAACCATGAAACGGGTAGATGATTTCCAGACCATTGTACTGGTGTCTTTATCCATGGTGATGGTAATATCCGTATTGGGCAGTATGTTACACGTATCTATTCCGCTGGCAGCTGTTTCGGCCGGACTGATATTAGGCAATACTTCACTGGGTGCTATACAGTCAGAAAGTATGCAACATTATTTTCACAACATCTGGAGTTTGATTGATGAATTGTTAAACACGATTTTGTTTGTGATGATCGGTTTACAGATTGTGGTGATGCCTTTCCTGCAGAACTACTGGCTCACAGGCCTGCTGGCAACGGCGTTTGTATTGGTGGCCAGAGCGCTGAGTATTACCATACCGGCGGTGGTATTAAAACGTTCGTTGAAAACAGATTATAAAAGCATTGGTATATTGGTATGGGCAGGTTTGCGAGGGGGCATCTCCGTTGCCCTGGCGCTGTCGTTGCCTGATTCTCCCTACAAGGAAATCATTTTATCGGCCAGTTATATTGTCGTACTCTTTTCCATTATAGTACAAGGTTTGACCTTAAAAAGAGTGGTGGATAAACTGGTACATTAATTTTCCCATCCCGTCAACATCATCGTTGACGGGATTTTTTTTGCGGTTTATTTTGCCAATCCGATTTGTTGCATAAATGCCTGATTATCCCAGAATAAATATTCTTCCGTCATTCGTCCGTCTTTCCAGTGCCCTACCGTACACATCATCAGCTTGAATGCCTTACCGGTAGGTGGAATTGTTTTACCTTCCCCGACAGGCATCGGCCGGGTAAATGTACCTTCCATGATTCCTATCACCGCTGTCCATTCCCGATCCGCTATTTTCACCGGATGTTCCTTAATTCTGGTGTCGGGAGCAAATACAAACTGAGGTTTCAATGCGTTGATATGTTGCGGATCAATACCGGTAGTAGTATGGCCATCCGGATAATATACCAGAATATCATCTGCATGACTTATTTTCAGTTGATCCCATCGCTGGTTACTATATATATCGTAATCCAGGGAATCAAAACGGGTTAGCAATTTATCTTCTGCAGCTTTATTGTCCCGGTAGTACTGCAACGCTTTCTCCAACGAATCTACCTTTGCCTGTAGCCCCTTTATATCATCCGGCGTACCGGGCGAACAGGCAAAAAAAGTACCTGCGAATATCATTATCAACAAACAGCTGAAATCATTTTTTTTCATGATAATCTTGTTTTAGTGATTATGAGGTAAACAGCCCGTCAGGAATATCAACAGCAGATAATATCGGATTGTTTTACCACACATCGCCCCTGTTGCCGGGCTTCACTTTTTATCCCAACTGCTGGTTACTAATGTGAGATAGTTTAACTTGACAAGGATTTTTTTATGCTAAATGATTATACGATGAACAAATGGCAAAAAATAAGAGCAGACTATCCGGTATTTAATCATTACACTTACCTCTACACCAATGGCGGCGCGCCGGTGAGCACGCCGCTGATAAACAAGGCACATCAACTGCTGACGACACTCAGTGAAAAAGGCCGGCTGATCATACCGGAATGGGAACAGGAAACCCGGGATACCCGCCAGCTGCTGGCACGGATGATTCATGCCCAGCCACATGAAATTGCCTTTATCAACAATACCGCGCATGCGATGACCTTACTGCAGGACTTGTTCCCCAAAGATCATGGCGTTCTCTCCATGCGGGATGATTTCCCTTCCAGCTATGTAGGATGGATACACAGCGGACAGCCCGTTGTACTGGTAGAAAGCCAGCCGGATGGTACTATTGACGTTGCCGCCATTGCCCGGCAGATCACACCGGAGACCCGGCTGCTGGTGACCAGTCATGTGATGTTCAGAACAGGATTCCGGCAAGACCTGGCGCAGATCGGCGACCTATGCCGGCAGCATCAGCTCATTCATATTGTAGATGCAACGCAGTCATTTGGTCTGTTCCCGATAGATGTACAGGCGTATCACATAGATGTGCTCATCTTTCATGCCTATAAATGGGTGAATGCGGGTTATGGTATCGGCGCCATGTATATCTCTGAAAAGATACTGGCCCAATATCCGGCACATGCGGCCAACTGGCAGAATGTAGACTATGCCCAGCCTGACTTCCAAACCAATACCGACTATACGAAATTTACGTTGAAAAAGGATGCTACGGTATTTGAAATGGGTACACTCCCCTATGTGAATATCCTGTTGTTGAAAGCAGCCCTGGAGTATCTGGAGGCTATCGGCATCGGAGAGATAGAAAGCTATGTACAAACGCTGGTAGCGTATCTGGGGGAAAAGGCCGCCGCCCATGGTATTAAGTGGCTGACACCTTATACGCCGCCGCATTTTTCGGGGATTCAGCGGTTACGCATTACGCCGGCGCAATATGCCACCCTGCAAGCGGAAAATATTGCAGCCCGGTACAGCAACGAACAGCTGACAGTGGCGCTTAGTTTTTACAATAACACGGCGGATATTGATCATCTTTTTGCCGTTATCGGTGAAAATACACCGGGAGTATAATCTCCCGGTGTATTGACTTTATTTTACTACTTCAAAAGCAATCGTTGCATTTCTCCATACGCCGTTGTATTTATTCTCATACAGCGTACCGTCTTCTGTGTGCATGTTGGTAGCTTCCAGCATGTATTTGCCAGGCCATAAAGGCACGAAGGTAGCCACACCGGCAGCATCGGTTACAATTGTTGTATTCCAGCCGCTGGGAGAAAATACCGCCACCTGAATCTTCTCTGTAGGAGTAGATTTGAAGCTGGTTTTTACCGCTACCGGTTTGTTTACTTTAAATACTTTTCCGGCGCCGGTAAAGGCCGTCAGTTCATGTCCGGTTACCGTTTCAGTAGCCACAGCTGTTTTACCTACTGCTACCGTAGCGCTGGCGTTGAACTGGTATTTGGTAGTACCACCCAGCTCTCTGGCATCATGGGAAACAGCCAGGGTGTATACACCATCAGTGGCAGGCGTAAAGCTGGCAGTAAAGTGATCTGCTCCCGGCGTGCAGGTCAGCTTTGTTTTTTGTTTATCAGGGCCGATCAGCCATAAGGTAAACGTTTTTACATCTGAATACCAGTCCGATACTTTTTCAGGTGTATGTTCCGTGTATTCTCCATAGTAAATCTTCACCTGTTGTTCTTTCCCTTTGGTGCCGGTGAGTTGGGTTTCGATCCAGAGCATGTGAGCGAAAACATGGCTGCAGCAACAAACCAGCAGCAAACTAAGCAACAATTTTATTTTCATGAGCGCATATAGATTAGGGAAACAAAAATAGCTATCCCATGGATAGCCTGCTTGAACAATCAGAAAAAATATTTGCTGATTCGGGAAAAATAAAGGGAAGAGAAAGAAAGCTGGCCATCCGGAGAAGATTCCAACGGATGGCCAGCTGTTTATCAGAAGTCGAAAGTATCCGGATCCGGACCTACGCGTTCACCGCGGTCTAAAGCATCAATCTTAGCTACATCTGCTACTTCAATACTAAAATTGAAAACATCCGCATTGCTGATGATACGTTTTTCCTGAATGCTCTTCGGGATTGTTACCACGTCTTTCTGCAGGTTCCATCTTAATACCAGCTGCGCCACCGTTACACCGTATTTTTCTGCCAATGCCTGCAGTTCAGGAATATCAAATATTTTACCTTGCATTAACGGGCTCCATGCTTCATACTGAATACCGTGTTTTTTGCAGAAATCCAGCAGTGGCTGTTGTACCAGGCGGGGGTGGAATTCCAATTGGTTCACCATCGGCGTTACCTTCACCGACGGTAAAAGATCTTCCAGGTGATGTTGCAGGAAGTTACTTACACCAATCGCTTTTACACGGCCATCTGCATATAACTGTTCCAATGCCCGCCAGGTTTCTTTATACTTACCTTTCACCGGCCAGTGGATCAGGTACAGATCCAGGTAGTCTGTCTGCAGTTTATTTACTGAAGTTTCAAACGCTTTCAAGGTACTATCATAACCCTGGTCTGCATTCCATACTTTGCTGGTGAGAAAAATATCTTTACGGTCGATAGCATGATTCGCTACTGCTGTTCCTACACCCTCTTCGTTTTTATAGATAGCAGCCGTATCGATATGGCGATAACCAGCATCCAGTGCATATCTAACGGAGTCAATCACTTCCTGCCCATCATTGGTTTTATAAACACCCAGTCCGAAATAAGGCATCTGTACACCGTTTGCCAGTTGTACAGTACCTTTGATGTCTGTAATATTCATACGTCTCTCTTTTATTTTATAAAATCTGAAAATATTTTTTTCAGCCTTGGCTTTTTGCGTAGCGCAAAAATACAGCTAGCTGCATTACAATAGCAGTAATAAAGCAGGATTTTTCTGTACCATTAAAGGATATTTCCCTTATTCCGTGTCCTGATGAAACTGATTGACTAATCTGTTATCCGGTAAAGAATGAAAGGAACGAATCAACCATTTGTTTGCTTTCCTTACCACACTGCCTTTGTAATAACCGGCAGTGACCACCTGTACCTGTCCGGTGACCAGGTTGGTTTGCAAACAGGTGGCATATGCACTGAAATCAACCACATAGCCGGGGGCCGGCGATACCTGTATGTTGGAGAGCAGACGCCGGGGCTGAAAATGTTGCTCCTTTATTAGGTAGAGGAGCGGCGCCGTACGGGCCTGCCAGTTATATTTCCCTTCCAGTGGAATGCCGTCTATTTCTCCATGAATACTATCATCCATGTAATCGAGACATTTACGGAGTGCTGCATTATCAAAATTTTCACAAAAACCGATCAGTACTTTTTCAATACGTTGCTGATCGCGATAACGGACATCACTATACGAAAGCTGATGATTAAAATACCGGCTCTTTTTTGCCAGCAGGTTTTCTTTGGGGCCAGTATTGCAACAGAGCAATCCTGCAAAACTGCAGCTTAATAAAATGACGGGTAACAACTTCCTGCGCATCGTCCCATGATTTATGATATAACAAAAGCACACCGGATATGTTTTGTTATATCACCCTATCATGATTTACAACGGACAATTCTGATGGTAGTCAATTAATTCTATCGGCGTTTGTGCCAGCTCAATGCCTTTGTAATAGGCTTCGATCTCATCCAGTACCGCTTCCACTTCCGGTATCGTTTTTAACACCACCAGTCTGCTGCGGAACTCTTTGATATTCGGCAGTCCCTTCAGGTAATTGGCATAACAGCCACGCATTTCATTGATACCTTGTACCGGGCCTTTCCACTCTACCGACAGGCGGAGATGTTTTTTGCTGACAGCAATGCGCTCTTCCAATGTGGGGCCAGCCAGTATTTCGCCGGTCTGTACATAGTGTTTTATTTCCCGGAATAACCACGGATAACCGATCACAGCACGTCCGATCATAATACCGTCTACACCGTAACGATTTTTGTATTCCAGGGCCTTTTGCGGGCTATTGATATCCCCGTTACCAAATATGGGAATATGTATGCGGGGATTGTTTTTTACTTTACCGATCAGCGTCCAGTCAGCTTCCCCTTTATACATCTGGCAGCGGGTGCGGCCATGGATGGCCAATGCTTTGATACCCACATCCTGCAGTCGTTCTGCTACTTCTTCAATATTTTTGGTATCGTCGTCCCAGCCCAGCCGTGTTTTTACCGTCACAGGCAGTTTGGTGGCTTTAACACATGCCGCAGTGAGGCGTACCATCAGGTCCAGATCTTTCAATACACCGGCGCCAGCACCTTTTCCTGCCACTTTTTTCACGGGGCAGCCAAAATTGATATCCAGTAAATCCGGATTGGTGACATCCACAATTTTAGCAGCCATAGCCAGACTGTCTTCATCTCCTCCGAATATCTGAATCCCTACCGGGCGTTCATATTCAAAAATATCCAACTTCTTCCGGCACTTGATGGCATCCCGGATCAGTCCTTCACTTGAAATAAATTCAGTATACATAAGATCCGCTCCTGCATCCTTGCAGACAGCCCGGAACGGCGGATCGCTCACATCTTCCATCGGTGCCAGCAGCAAAGGAAAATCAGGTAATGTTATGTCATCAATCTTTACCAAAATCTGTATTTTTTAAAAAGAAGTGCAAAGATAAAAAATAATTGTGGTCCGGGAGAAACTGATGGCTAAAGCATTAGCATATCATATACCCCATGGCCGGCAGGTAAAGGAAGCCGGCACACCAGCATACCTGCTCATGACAAGGGAAACTGCTACCCTATGTAGCGGAAAATGGGGCATAAATGATATTATATTACCAGATATGCTTACTACTACGTTACTAAAACGAATGATCCACTTTAACCGAATGAAAGCCATCGGATTTTTTGGTTAAAATAATACCAGCAGGTTGTGTCAGGAGGAAAAATATAGCGTGGAGAAGGAATACGAAAATAAGTATTTTCTTCTGCAGATATCCGGCACGGTTGTTCGGGATGAGTTATTTCTATCCGTTATCTGCTTATAAAGTCGTAATTTTTAATTTCCGCTATCACCACACGTATCCAGGCATAATGCTTTATTGTAATTCCAAATTCAGGGATATGGAAAAATTTGATGCGATTGTTATTGGTTCCGGCCAGGGAGGTACGCCACTGGCAAAAAAACTGGCCGGGAAAGGCCGGAAAACCGCTATTATTGAGCAACGTTACATAGGAGGCACCTGCATCAACGATGGCTGCACGCCTACCAAAACCATGATCGCCAGTGCAAAGGTAGCCCATACCGTTGCCCACAGCGAAAAATGGGGCATTACCACACCCGGTTTTACGGTGGACCTTCCCTTTATTATTGCCCGCAAGAATGATATCGTGTTACGGTTCAGAAACAGTGCTGCCAAAGGGTTGACACAAACACCCGGACTCACGGTCATATATGGCAGTGCCGCTTTCAGCGGAGAAAAGATCATTACCGTCACCTCCTCGGACGGCGGTGAACAACAGCTCACGGCCCCCCTGATATTCATTAATACAGGCGCTGCACCTCATATCCCGAATATTCCCGGACTGGAGGAAGTGCCCTGGCTGACTTCCACCACCCTGCTGGATGAGGTAACCCTGCCCCAGGATCTGATCATCCTGGGGGGCAGCTATATTGCCCTGGAAATGGGACAACTGTATCAGCGTTTAGGCAGTAACGTTACAATCGTTGAAACGTCTCCACAACTTGTGTCCAAAGAGGACCCGGATGTAGCGGCTGTTATCCGGAACTTCCTGGAAGAAGAGGGTATCCGCATTTACACCGGCGCCACCACAACAGGTATCCAGCCAACAACGGCGGGCATACAACTGAATCTCATCACCGGTGATACCCATACCAGCATCACGGGCTCCCATATATTGCTGGCCACTGGCCGCACACCTGCGACAGCTGCCCTCCAGCTGCAAAATACGGGCGTTACTACAGATGAAAGAGGATATATCCAGGTGAATGACCAGCTGGAAACTTCCGTGCCGGGCATTTATGCCCTGGGGGATGTTAAAGGCGGGCCTGCTTTCACACACATTTCATATAATGATCATCTCCTGCTCTATAAAAATTTGTTTGAAAATGCTAACTTGTCTGTGCTGGACCGGCAGGTACCTTATTGTATGTTCACCGATCCGCAGCTGGGTCGTATCGGCATTACTGCCCATACAGCTACCCGCGAAGGCATTCCTGTAAAAATTGCCTGTCTTGGTATGGACAAAGTGGCCAGGGCCATTGAAACCGGTACTACCACCGGATTTATGAAAGCCATTGTACATGCACATACCGGGCAAATATTAGGCGCCGCTATCATCGGAACAGAAGGCGGTGAAATCATGAGTGTATTGCAAATGGCTATGGCCGGTGGTGTAACGGCAACGCAACTACGTGGGATGATTTTTGCACATCCCCTGTATACAGAATCACTCAACAACCTTTTTATGACCCTGGAAAAATAATCGTTGACCGGCGCTTATTTTTTCGCTTCAACCATATCCTCCATGATTAAACTGGATCATGTTTCCAAATATTTCAACCGGCAACAAAAAGCAGCAGTACAGGAGATATCCTTTGAAGTAGCCGTCGGTGAAACCCTCGTATTACTGGGCACCAGCGGCTGCGGCAAAACCACTACCCTACGCATGATCAACCGGCTGATCACGCCGGACAACGGCCGGATCCTGGTCAACAACCAGGATATCCAGCAACAGTCCGAAGAAATCCTGCGCCGTAATATGGGTTATGTATTGCAACATACCGGCCTGTTTCCCCATTACACAGTCAGTGAAAACATTGGTGTAGTTCCCCGTTTACTCCGCTGGGATAAACCCCGGATACAACAACGTATCACCACCCTGATGGAAAAACTCCGCTTGCCCCCCGGCGACTACGCCAACGCCTATCCGCATCAGCTTAGCGGCGGGCAGCAACAAAGGGTCGGGCTGGCACGCGCACTGGCAGCCGATCCGCCGATATTACTGATGGATGAGCCTTTCGGCGCGCTGGACCCACTCACCCGCATCAGCGTACGAAAAGAATTCAGCCATCTCGATGAACTAAACAGCAAAACCATCATACTGGTCACACATGATATAGAAGAAGCTTTTGAGCTGGGACACCGCATCTGCCTTATGAATGAAGGCAGCATACAACAACTCGGTACACCGGCCGACCTGCTGTTTCACCCGGCCAATGACTTCGTGAAAAAATTCCTGGACCCGCAACGGCTGCAACTGGAATTAAAAGCATTATACCTGCAGGACCTGTGGCCCTGGCTCGGGCCCGCCGGCAACAACAACAACGCATCTGCACTTCCTGCCACCACCACCAGCTGGGAAGCCCTGGCAGCCGTATCACAACAACCAGCCACAGTACACTATCAACAGGAACAAAAAATACTGACTGCCAGCATACTTATGGAAGCAGTATCTGCCTATAAAAACCAATAATACCGCATGGAAGCAACGGAGAGTTTTTTCGACTTTGTACAACAACAATCCGGTAAACTGCTGGAGCAAACCCTCACACATACCGGGCTTACCTTTATTTCCGTTTTACTGGCCGTAGCCATTGGCGTCCCCCTGGGTATCCTGATTACCCGTCATAAAAAGCTGGCAGGTATTACGCTCGGCACGGCCGGCGTCCTGCAAACCATTCCTAGTATTGCCTTGCTCGGCTTTATGATTCCGCTGCTGGGCATTGGTCCCAAACCCGCTATTGTAGCGTTATTACTCTATGCATTGCTACCCGTAATCCGCAATACCTACACCGGTATCAGCGGGGTAGATAGCAGCGTTATGGAAGCCGCTAAAGGGATGGGAATGAGTCCGTGGCAACTACTGTTCAAAGTACAACTACCACTAGCCATGCCCGTTATACTGGCCGGGATACGTACTGCTACCGTCATTAATGTAGGCGTGGCCACCCTCGCCGCCTATATTGCTGCCGGCGGCCTGGGAGAATTTATCTTCGGTGGTATTGCGCTGAACAATACCAATATGATGCTGGCAGGCGCCCTGCCGGCAGCCCTGCTGGCTATTCTGTTCGACTGGCTGCTGTCGCGGCTGCAACACCTGAAAAGCCGCAGCTCCCGGAAACTGCTGTACGCCTTACCCGCTATACTCCTCGCCCTCTCTTCTTTTTACCTGATTCCGGATACCTACAACAGTAAAATGCTGGCAGGTTTCACGCCCGAATTTATGGGCAGAAAAGATGGCTACCTGGGGTTAAAATCTGTTTATGGTTTACACATCCGCACCCTGGTGATCAGCGATATGATTATGTATAAAGCCGCCTGGGAGAAAAAACTGGACGTCATCAGCGGTAGCAGTACCGATGGACGGGTACAGGCATTTGACCTGGTAGTACTGGAAGATGATAAACATATTTTCCCACCCTACTATGCTGCCCCCATTGTAAACATGGCTGTGCTGGAACAATATCCGGAACTGGAAGGTACCCTCAACCTGCTGTCTGGCATCATTAATGATAGCATCATGACAACGTTGAACTACCGGGTGGATTATCTCAAACAAAATCCGGAAAAGGTAGCAAAGGATTTTCTGGTAGCAGCCAAATTATGGCAACCTGCCCGGAATGGCCACAAAGGCACCATCCGTATTGGCGCCAAAATTTTTGGCGATGGGTATATCCTGGCCAATATGTACAAGATGCTGATTGAAGGCCATACCGATCTGGCTGCGGTGACGAAAACCGGCCTGGGAGGCACTAAAATTGTGTTTGATGCTTTAACCAATCAGCAGATCGATCTGTACCCGGAATATACCGGTACCGGCCTGCTGACCATCCTGCAGGCCTCTTCGCAGGAAACAGCCTCCATGATGGCAGATAGCAAAAAAGTATACGACTATGTGCGGGAGAAATTTGAAAAAAACTACCGGATAAAATGGTTGAAACCCATTGGCTTCAATAATACCTACGCATTGATGATGCGCCGGGAAGCAGCAGCCAGCCTGCATATCAAAAGCATATCCGATTTAACCGCATACATAAACCATAAATAACCACCAGTATTTATGTTGTTACAGCAAGCATATGAAACCGTACGGAACAGAACAACCGCCATCTGTGCACCACTCAAAACAGAAGACTACGTCGTACAACCCGTTGTGGATGTAAGTCCTCCGAAATGGCACCTGGGGCATACTACCTGGTTCTTTGAAACCTTTATACTACTCCCTCATGCAGCCGGCTATACCGCGTTTGATCCACAATATAATTTTGTGTTCAACAGCTATTATGAAACCGTGGGTGCGCGCGTTATCCGCACAGATCGGGGCAACCTCAGCAGACCGGCTGTGGAAGATATTCTGCGTTACCGGCAATATGTAGATGAAGCTATGCAGCTATTATTGCAACAGGAACTGACGCCGGATCTCCAGGCACTCATTACACTGGGACTTCATCATGAAGAACAGCACCAGGAATTATTATACACAGATATTAAATACATATTGGGGCATAATCCCCTCTTTCCACCCTACAGCGAACATATGCCACTCCCGGATACGATAACGAACAATTCCGGTGATACCTGGTTAAATATGAAGGCCGGTATTTATAACATCGGATTTGCGGGAGAAGGATTTTGTTTTGATAATGAACTGGGGCGGCACAAAGTATATTTATCAGATTTTGCACTCAGTACCCACCTGGTTACCAATGGAGAATACCTCGATTTCATACAATCGGGCGGCTACCAGGATTTCAGTTACTGGCATGCAGAAGGCTGGGATTGGGTCAGGCAAAACCAGGTTACCATGCCGATGTACTGGTACAACATTTCAGGGCAGTGGATGCATTATACCTGGCAGGGCTTACAACCCCTGCTCCCCGATACTCCGCTGGCACATATCAGCTACTATGAGGCTGCTGCTTATGCCGCCTGGAAAGGATATCGCCTGCCCACCGAATTTGAATGGGAAGCCGCAGCGCCCCAGCTGGCATGGGGCCAACGGTGGGAATGGACAGAAAGCGCTTATCTGCCTTATCCCGGTTTCACCAAAGCTGCAGGCGCTATTGGGGAATATAACGGCAAATTTATGATCAGCCAGATGGTACTGCGGGGAGGTTCAGAAGTCACATCGCCCCATCATAGCCGTATTACCTACAGAAATTTTTTTCATCCCGCTTTGCGCTGGCAATTTACCGGCATAAGGCTGGCAAGATGATTGAAGAGGATTAACTGATTTACCGGACCGGAAAGCCAATCGTAATCTATCTCCGGCCGGTGTTAAAACAAGAGGTATGCACACGACCACTGTAATTCCAACGTACACCGCTTCCCGCAAGCGGCAACAACACCTGCAAGCCTTTTACCATGATGTCGTAAAAGGACTCACTGCTCCAAACAAATACCTGGACGCCAAGTATTTTTATGATGCTGCAGGAGATGTACTTTTCCAGCAGATCATGCAATGTCCGGAATACTATCTGACCGGTTGCGAAATGGAAATTTTCACCCGGCAGGCAGCGCAGATAGCACATACCCTGCAACAACGGGCCGGCAACTTTGATGTGGTGGAACTGGGGGCAGGTGATGCCACCAAATCCATACACTTATTAAGACAGTTGCTATCTAACGGAGTAGACTATACGTATTTTCCGATAGATATTTCCGCGAATGTAATTAACCAATTGCAAATAAATTTACCAGCGGCATTGCCGCAACTCAGGATTCAAGGCCTCAACGGTGAATATTTCCAGATGCTGCAGCAGGCAGCCGAACATACCAGCCGGAAAAAAGTATTGCTGTTTATGGGCAGTAATATCGGCAACTTTACCACGGAAGCAGCCCGTGGTTTCTGCCAGCAGCTGCATCAGTATATGCAACCGGGCGATCTGCTGATGATTGGCTTTGACCTGAAAAAACATCCGCAGGTGATACTGGATGCCTACAACGATGCCGCCGGTATTACACGCGCGTTTAACCTGAATCTGCTGCACCGCATCAACCACGAACTGAATGCCGATTTTGATGTACAGCAGTTCATGCATTACCCCACCTATGATCCGGGCACAGGTACCTGCAGCAGTTACCTGATCAGCCTCACCACACAGCAGGTACACATCGGAGAAGACGTATGTATTGACTTTGCTGCTAATGAAGCATTGCATATGGAGATCTCCCAGAAATATACCCTGGAGGAAATTACTGCCCTGGCAAGGCAAACGGGCTTTACACCTGTGACCCATTTTGCAGATCACAAAAAATGGTTTGTGGATGTATTATGGGAACGTAGTTAATCCCAGGCATGCAACAAACGACGCAATACAATAATCTCACCGGTATGATAGCTGGTATGGTCGGCCAATAATACGGCTTCCCGGAATAAATGCTGCCCGCTGCCGTGCGGGAATGGCTGAAACAGGGCTGCATCGGGTGCTTCCAGCAACGCCACAAAGGCATGTACATCTTCTTTTATCTGCCGGATACTTTTTTTCCAGGCCGCCTCATTGGCGGGTGCTGTTTCCTCCGGCCAATAGCCCGCCGGCCATGGGGGCGACACATGCTGCGGATTGCGGGAAAACTCCAGTATATCCCATTGAGAGATGCGGATATGCTCTACCAGCTGCCAGATACTGTAAGGCAATCCATCCGGGATTTTCCCGCTTAAAGCAAGGGGCAAATCCTTTACCGCATCCGCAAAAGTAATATGGGCATGGGCGTTGAGCAATAGCTCCTTCAACGTATGTACAACAGCTGTCTGATCTTTCATCGCAGTAATTTTAAATTATTAAAGTAATTTCGCGGCCTAGTTCAAGCTAAACAAGCACACTGATTTTTTGTTTTAAACAGCAGATAAGTAAATGAAGATCCTGCTCACAGGAGCTGGCGGATATATTGCACAACGACTACTACCTGTTTTACTGGAAAATGGACATGAAGTTATTTGCTGTGTACGGGACAGCTGCAGATTCGATGCCAACAAATACCCATCTTATCCGTTACAGGTCATCACGGTTGATTTCATGGATCCCGCTTCGCTCCGGCATATACCGGCAGATATTGATGCAGCCTATTATCTCGTACATCCGGGGCCTGCTGCGGCCAGTGAGGTAGCCATCACGGCGGCCCGTCATTTCCGTACAAGGCTGGAACAAACCCGGGTACAACACGTCATCTGCTTATCTGACACTGCCTCCGACATACATCTGATTCCCTCCGTTGCACCGCCAGGGGTTGACGCTATATTAGCCGAAGCTGCCTTTCCTACCACTATTTTAAAAGCGGATATCATTATCGGCGCCGGCAGCGCCACCTTTCATATCCTGTATGACTGGGTCAGGAAAAGCCCCGTTATCTCCGGCGCCCAATGGCTGCATAACACCTGTCAACCGATTGCGCTCCGCGATGTGATCCATTATCTTCTTCATACGTTATCATTACCTCCTGTCAGTCACCGGCAATTGGAGATAACAGGTCCGGATACCTTTACCTGGCGGCAAATACTACAACGTTTAGCCGTGATCTGTCAGGTAAATTGCCCGATTTTTCCACTGCCGGCCGCCTGGCCGCAGCTGGCAGCATTAAAGCTGGCAGTACTGACAGCACCCGCTTTACCGCATACACAACACCTGATAAAAAAGATGTGGGCTGACACAGTTTTACCGCGAACAAATTCATTAGCTACACTGTTACCTTTACAACAGCTTTCTTTTGATACTGCTGTGCATCACGCGTTACAGGAAATATTCCGGGATGAAGTACTGTCGAGCTGGAGAGATACAAAATCCGGTTATACCCCGGAGAAAGGCATTATGCATTATCAGCAGGTACCTGTTACCGGTTGTTATAAAGATATCCGGAAAAAACGGGTCAACGCTCCTACACAGGCACTGAAAAAAATCTGGGAGATAGGTGGTTCTCATGGCTGGTATTACGCAAACTGGTTGTGGTCTATACGCGGACTGCTGGATAAACTGGCAGGAGGCGCCGGTAAACAGCGCGGCAGAACCAGTAGCACCCGGCTCGCAACAGGCCAGGCACTTGACTTCTGGAGAGTTGTGACTGCTGATAAAGCCAATAAAAAATTACTGCTGTATGCAGAAATGAAAGTGCCGGGAGAAGCCTGGTTATCCTTTGAAATAATTGATCAGGAATTAATACAAACTGCCACATTCAAACCACATGGCATCACTGGAAAACTTTACTGGTATGCTATGTTACCGTTTCATGCTTTTATTTTCCCTGGCATGATCCGTTATATAACAAGTGAGAATTAAGTTATCATTTCATGATGCAGCATCTCATTTACGTTTCATTAACATAAACTTTGAAAATAATCATTTCCTTTACCACAAAGAATCTTATCGAAAAAATTTTCTTTTAAAATTTTGATCGTGTTTAGTTTGGATTAACAGAAGCCAATTACAGAAATTATAGAATTGTGTTTATTCACCATTCCTTATGATAAGACCTCTAGCTACTATCACTATTCTATTCTGTTGTTGCTGTTCTGTATTATTTGCGCAAAGGAAAATAAGCGGAACGGTATACGACAAAGCTACCCGGCAACCACTCGCAGGCGCCAGTATTCTACTGTTTACTAAAGAAACATCTATTCTTAAAGCACAGACATTATCTGATGAAAAAGGTCATTTCGAATTATTAAATCCTCCTGTCGGCAATTACAAGTTTATCATCAGTTTTCTCGGTTATGAAGCCAACATCGATGAAATTACTTTTTATCAGAAAAAAGGTGTTTTCATTTTTAACAATGTGCAGTTGGCGCGTAACAGTATTAAATTGTCCAGTATAGATATTAAAGTGAGTAAGCCGCTTTTTGCCATCCGGAAAGATACGATCGAGTTTGATGTCAGCCAGATTAAAACAGTGGAGAATGCATCACTCAAAAATCTGATGCAAAAAATCCCCGGACTAACCATTGGTGGAGACGGGACCTACTACTTCCAGGGCAAACCGATACGGGATCTCTATATAGATGGCAGGGCTGCGTTCCGGCAAACAGCCAACGGCTCCGCTGATCCCAGAAAAATTGCGGAAATATTCCTGGCCAACATGGTGGAAAAAATACAGGTGGCCGACAAAAAAAGTCTCGATGGTATTTCTGATCCCGGTAGCAGTGAAAAAGTACTGAACATCATCATCAAAAAAGAAATGAAAAAAGGGATCAACGGTACGGTTACTGCCGGACTGGGGACCAACAGAAGAGTCACCGGCTCCGGCAATGTAAATATGCTACGCGACAACAAACAGATCTACCTGATGGGAAATGCCAATAACATCAATACCAATACCAGCTTCGCCGCCAGCGATGAATCACAGAACCTGATCGGCCGGCTGCCGGGTATCAATAAAAACATCAATGGCAGCACCAGTATCGGCATGGACATCAGTAAAAAAACAAAAATGAATTTCAATTTTTCACGGGAACAATCCAGGGCGGTCACGGATGACGCTACGGAACGTGAAAACATTCTGCAGGACAGCAGTTTCCGTTATAATAACCGGACCCGGAAAACAGCGGAAAGCATTACTACCTCCGGCGCCTTTTTCCTGGACGCCCAACCTGATATCCAGAATAAAATCAGCATCGGTGTATTCTCCAGTCTGATGGACCGCGATGATCATTCGTTTAACAACTACCGCACCTCCGGAAAAAACAATGACCTGATCAACAGCGGTGCGACGCTCAACACGGAGAAAAGTACCACGCGCAAACTTGCCATCACCTCCCAATACACCCATGCCTTTTTAAAACAAGGCAGGTCCCTCGTAGCTACCGTCAATTATGAGGTCACCAATCAGGACGGCACCCAGGTAAACCATACCCTCAACAACAATTTTCAAAAACGTGCCGACACCATTAATCAACAGATTCAGCCCGTTGAAAAAAAGCAACTGCTTTCGGCCAGCCTGTCCTTTACAGAACCGATCAACAAGTACCTGACCCTGAATGCAGCCTATAAAATGCAAAATGCTGTAGGAGAGAATAACCAGCGAACGTATGATTTTGATTACAGCGCCAAAGCATACCGCCGCTTCAACGACTCACTCACCTATCACTTTAAAAACACGATGCTCACCCAGTCCTGGAAAATATCTTTACAATATAATCAGGGAAAAATACAAAGCATGCTTGGACTGGCCCTCAATACAAACAACTCCGATAGCCGCAACTATACTACCAGCAAATATTTCAGGCAACCTGTCCAATACTTTTCACCGAACTTTCTGCTGCTTTACAGAATCAATCATTACAAATCATTACAACTGAATTACAGCAATGAAACCACGCCTCCTACCATCACCCAGCTGATGCCGGTGAATAGCGTCAGTAACCCGCTCTATATTGAGCTGGGTAACCCTGATCTGAAACCCAGTGTTACCAACCGGGCATCGCTGGAATACAGCTCTCTGGATATAAAAGGTTTAAACTTTACCGCCCGGCTGGATGCGGCTTTAAGTGATAATGCCGTAGCAATGGCGATTCAATCAGATAAAAGCGGCAAACAAGTCAGTATACCCGTTAACGTGGATGGCCTGTACAGCTTTACCCACACCATTACCATGGGTACCCGGCTGAAGAAAAGCGGTATTACCCTCAACTATCAATTCCTCGCCGGTACCCACAATGATATTTCTTATGTCAACAGTACCAAAAATACCAGTACCATCTATGACCTGGGACAATACCTCGCCGCTTCCATTATGTATAAAAATCTATTGGAAATAGGCGCTGTAAGCCTGATCAAATATACCGGCACCCGGTATTCGCTGCAGCAAAATATTTATCGCGACTTCCTGCAATACACTTTTTCGCTCAACATCAATAGTTATCTGCCCTGGAATATCAACGTTGGTGTATCCAATAATTACTATAGCAATACCGGGGCCCAGCAGCACTTTCTGCTCACCAACGGCTGGATTTCCAAAACCATGCTACCGAAAAAGAATCTATCGGCAAAACTCTATCTGTATGACATCTTTAAAGAAAACAAAAACATTACCACTTCCTTCGCAGAAACTTACATAGAAACATCGACGTCCAACATGCTATCGCAGTATCTGATGTTTAGCCTTACTTACTACTTCGGAAAAAAAGCTGCCAGCAAATAATATTCCATCGCTCCCTTGCCACCCGACAGATTTTATTCTTTTCCCTCTCTCCCCTCTCTTACAATAACCACCACAGATGACCACTTGCAATTGTCTTCAGGCCTAATTGTCCTGCAGCGTGAAACGCGTTTAACTGTGTCTCAGCAGCTTCATAAGTCAGGTCATTCAATACCGCAAATTCTTTTGTTGTCAGCGTAGGATAATAGCTAAACACACCCAGGTCTCTGGCATAGGTACGTGCCTGTGCATCCGGTATCATTTTCAGCAATGCCGTAGTAAATACAGCATAAGGTTTGGCGCCGTATACCAGGGTAGACTCGCCTGCTCCGCTGATAAAGAAAACAGAAGGGAAACCCCGTACGCCCATTTGTTTTCCTAATTGCAGATCTGCTTCAAACAAGGATGGGGCATACTGCTCAAAGTCCTGTTGCAATTGCGTGGTATCCAATCCGGCATAGGCAGCAGCTGCCAGTACTGGTTCCGGGCGGGTAATGTTTTGTTTGTCCATAAACAGCATTTCCCGCATACGACGCAGAAAAATAATGGCCTTGTGTTGATCCTGCCGCTGGGCCGCCTTAAACCAGATGGAAGGAGGATAAGAGGAAGGCAAAGGATCTTCCAGCCACACATTGCCATCGATCGGCATCTGATAATGCTGACTCACTTCATCCCAATGATGTGCTACATCTGCCGGGCCGCTGATACCACCGGACTGGTATACATCCCAGGAAGGCAGCAAACCGCCCATATGGTAATTGATGTCCAATAAATGGCCATACTCCAGTTTGAGCTTCCGCCACTGCGGTTCTATGCCCCAGCAGGTAGAACAGATAGGATCTGTAAAATAAATCAGTTTCACAGGTTTATCAACGGACTGCATATCAGCCGTAACGGTGGTTGCCTGTATAGGGGCGCCCGGAATTTCACATACGCCGGTAGCCGGGTCGCAGAATAAAGGTGTTTGCATCACTGGATATTTAAGGTCGTAAAGATAAAGTTCTTACCATGAAAAAGCCGGCAATGTTGCCGGCTTTTTCATGGTAAGAACTTATATATAGTTAGTATCAGTTTATCAGTTAGCTGGTTTCTCCAGTAATTTGAAGAACTGATCCAGCTGCGGCAATATCACGATTCTTGTTCTGCGGTTGGCAGCGCGGCCTTCTGCAGAATCGTTGGATGCTACCGGTACAAATTCACTTCTACCTGCAGCAGTCATACGTGCAGCCGGAATATTATACTGGTTCTGCAGGATGCGTACTACAGAAGTAGCTCTTTTCACACTCAGGTCCCAGTTGTCCAGCAATACATTCGGACGGTAAGGCACATTATCTGTGTGGCCTTCTACCATGAATTCAATATCCGGTTGGTTGATCAGCACTTTGGCCACTTTACCCAACACTTCCTTAGCACGTTCGTTGATATCGTAGCTACCGCTTTTGAACAACAGTTTATCAGAGATATCAATATATACGACTCCTTTTTCTACTTTAATATTGATGTCTTTATCATCCATATTACCTACTGCACCTTTCAGGTTCATTACCAGCTGCATGTTCAGGGAATCCTTACGGGCAATGGCAGATTGGAGATCTTTGATATAGGCATCTTTGGCGCCGATATTATCCAGCGATTTTTTGATACTTTCTGCCTGTGAGCCGGAGATAACCGACAGCTCTTTCAGGTGTTCCAGCATCTGGGAATTATTGGTTTTCAATTGTGCCTGCTGCTCCTGCAGGTTTTCTACCTTATCCTTATAGGAAGCTGCTGCCCTTGCCGCATCTTCTTCACATTTTTTCAATTGTCCGGATGCAGTTCTGTACAGACTGTCCAGGTGCGCATTACGTGCTTCAGACTCTCTCAGTTTACGGGGAGCAGAGCAGGACGCAAAAATAGTGACTAAAGCTACGGGCAAGGCTAATCGTTCTATTCTCATAAAATATATATTTAAATAATCTAACAAGTATCTATATATGAAGTTATCGGAATACAATGGAAGCGCAACTTCACCGCAAATAACAGGCCGAAGCATATTAAAATTAGTCTTAAAATGGCGAATAAATATTATAATGCTGTTAAAATTTTCCTATCTCTATAAAAACGCCTGATTATTCCTAAAAAAAAGTTAATGTTTTACAATAACTAAGTAACTTGGGCGGGCGCGCATATGCTTATATCTATTTTCCATTAATTGCTGAAATGTATGAGAAAGGTGGTTTCTTCGGGTCAACCAACAATAAAGGAAATTGCAAAAAGGCTGAACATCTCTGTATCTACTGTATCACGGGCGTTACATGATCATCATAGTATCGGATTAAGAACCAAAGCCAGGGTTCAGCAGTTGGCCGCAGAAATGAATTATGAACGCAATCAGACAGCCATTTATTTCCAGCAGGGAAAAACATTCACCATCGGGATCCTGCTGCCAGAGCTGTCGGAAGCCTTTTTCTCCAGTGCCATCAGTGGCATTGAAGATACGGCCTACAGTAATAACTATACCGTATTGTTAGGTCAGTCGCATGATGATGAAGCCCGTGAAAAACAAATCATACAAAGCATGAAACAACACCGGGTAGATGGTTGTATTGTTTCTCTCGGCAAAAATACCCGCAACTATGAACACTTCGAAATGCTGCAACAGGCACGTATTCCGGTTGTTTTTTTTGATCGGATTCCCGACCTTCCTAACATACATGCTGTTTCCTGCAATCTCGAATCCGGTACCATCCAGGCAGTAGATTTTCTGCTGAAAAAAGGGCACCGGGTCATTGGTATGATTAATGGTCCGGAACAGCTCATGGCCAGCAAAGAACGCGCTACCGGCTACATTAAAGCATTAGGTAAACACAGGCTGAAATACGATCCTGAACTGATCGTAAATGCAGACCTCACGGTCGCTGGTACGGAAAGCGCCATGCAATATCTCCTTTCCCTGAAGAGAAAAGTGACCGCCATCGTTACCTTCAACGACTATGTAGCCATGGATGCGGTACAGTATGCCCTGAAACAAAAACTGGAAATAAATAAAGACATTACTTTTGTATCTTACGCCAACACACCGGTGAGTGGCTACACGGCTTTTCCGCCGGCAGCATCGGTAGAGCAGTTTCCCTATGAACAGGGACAGGCGGCTACGCATATGTTGTTATCATTGCTGAGCGGAGAACGCCCTTTAAATGATTATCAGAATAACAGGATGGAGTCGCGGCTGGTTATTCACAACCGATAGGGATTTCGCCGATAACCATGCCACAGTCTGTACCGTGGCTGGCTATTCGACCTCATTGTTCGCTGTTCTTATACTTGCCTTCTGGCTTAACTATTTTCCACTTAATTGCACTACGATTTTAAAGCAATTTTTTAACATTCCGTTCACGCAAACGCTTGCGTTAACCACGCAAGCGTTTGCGTAACTGCAAAAAAAGCGCACTTTTTCCCTATTTCCTGTATCTTGTCTGCCCACAACCAATTGATATCTCATGTACCAAAAAACGCGATTCCTCTTCGCCTCCCTGACTGTACTATGTTTCACGGGATTATCCCTGTATGCACAAACTTCCGCTCCTGCCCTCAACTACCATGATGCACGTAACTTTCCGGTGATCAATCAGTACCACCAGGAGCCTAATTTCAACCGGTTACCAGCCAGCTACAAGGCTACTGTGCGCCCGGCGGTATGGGCCCTCAGTATGAACAGCGCCGGTATCGCCATCCGCTTCCGCAGCAATGCCACCAACATAACGGCCCGGTGGAAAGTGATGCACAACGCCAACATGGCACACATGACCGCTACCGGCGTCAAAGGACTGGACCTCTATGCACTGGTCAACAACCAATGGCAGTTCGTTAACAGCGGCATTCCGGAAGGCAGCTTCAATTTCCAGCGGACCCTGTTGCAGGACGGCGATCCGGGCTGGCGTGAATACCTGCTCTTTCTGCCCTTGTATGATGGCGTAGATTCCCTTTCCATCGGCATAGAAAACGGTGCGGAAATCACGGCGCCACAACAATTACCGCTATCGGATAAACAACCCATTGTTTATTACGGCAGCAGCATTATACAAGGTGGTTGCGCTTCCCGGCCCGGCATGGCCATTACGAACATCCTCACCAGGCGCCTGCAGCGGCCAGTGATCAATCTCGGGTTCAGTGGCAACGGTATGTTTGAATCGGCCGTAGGAGCAGCCATTTGCGAAACCAAACCTGCCCTGCTGATAATTGACTGCAATCCGAATACAGCTGTAGAACTGATTCACGAAAGAGCGGTTAAACTGGTACAACAGCTTCGCGCCTGCCATCCTACAGTACCGGTACTGCTGGTAGAAAACTACCTGTACACCGGCGGCAACTTCCATAAAGCAGGGAAAGATGCCGACTTGCAAAAGAGAGCGGAACTGCGCAAAGCTTTTGATGACCTGATCAAAGCAGGCGTTAAAAACCTGCATTATCAATCCGGCGATGGCCTGATCGGTGATGACCTGGAAGGAACGATAGACAGTGTACATCCTACCGACATCGGGATGGAACGCTTTGCCACCAAAATCCAACCCATGTTACAACGTTTATTAAAAGCAAAATCATAGCTTTTATTTATATCATTTTATCATCCCGTATTATTTTTTAATTTTTCACGATGAAAAAACACCTGTATCTGCTGAGTATCCTGTTACTCGCTGCCTTGCATAGCATCGCCGCTGCACCGCCAGACAGCATTACCATTCCGGCTATCCCACATGCCTGCAGCTGGATTAACCAGCCGGCATCCTTTAAAATCACCGGCGCCAATGCCTTGTCTATTACCGCTGCCAAAGGCTCAGACTATTACAACTATGCCGGTGGTGGTTACAACATCGCCACCGCTCCCATCCTCGCTTTTACGCCGGATGAGAACTTTGTGCTGACCACCCGTATCAAAGTGGATTTCCACACACAATACGATGGCGGCGCCTTGTACCTCTTTGTTGATTCTTTGCAATGGACCAAGTTCCTGTTTGAGAAAAGCCATGCCGGCAAACTTATCATATGCGCTGGTGTGACCAATATTTTTACAGATGAAAGTAATAACGGGGAAGCACCTACGAACGAAGTGTATTTCAGGCTTGGTAAATCGGGGAAGCTATGTGGACTCTTCTATTCACTGGATGGTAAAAAATGGGAAATGATACGCATGTTCCACTGCGAGCCAAAGGGTCAGCTGCGGATAGGTTTTTCTTCGCAATCGCCGCAGGGAACTTCCTGTACGAGCTATTTCTCTGATATCAAATATACGCCAAAAGCCTTCAAGGATTTCTGGACCGGCGAATAAACACGTACTTTAAAAGACAACGGTTTGGCCCACAGACAGCAGCCATATTTCTTCGCTGTTATCTTCCGGCCAAACCGTTTTTTATTTGCGGCAATACCTGTTGATTTATTTCAGGTGGGCCTCAAAATAATCTGTTATTTTCTGCATCAGGTGTACACGGTCTTTACCCAGTACATTGTGTAAATGTCCCGGATATACGAAGTAGTCTACCTGTACTTCATTATCTACACAAGCCTTGAGGAAATCGATCGAATGCTGCCATACCACTACATCATCATTGGTACCATGAATCAGCATCAGTTTTCCCTGCAGGTTTTTGGTTTGCGTCAGCAGATTAGCCGTTGCATAACCTTCCGGGTTTTCCTGTGGCGTATCCATATAGCGTTCGGTATACATGATTTCATACTTGCTCCAGTCAATCACCGGACCACCGGCTACTGCTGCCTTAAACACGCCCGGATGACGCAACATCAGGGAAGTAGTCATAAAGCCACCATAGCTCCAGCCATGTACGCCCATTTGCTGTTGGTTCACAAAAGGCAGTGTTTTCAGATAAGCCACACCTTGCAGCTGATCATTCATTTCTACAGTACCCAACTGGCGGAAAGTAGCCTGTTCAAAGCCCATTCCGCGGTTAGCACTACCCCGGCCATCCATGGTAAAAATTACATAGCCGTGTTGCGCCATATACTCGTACCACAGGTTGCCGCTGTAAGGGAACGTGTTACGGATCAACTGTACATTGGGACCATTGTACAGGTATACAATCACCGGATAGGTTTTAGCCGCATCAAAGTCAACCGGCAAAATCAATTTGCCATACAAAGGCGTACCATCATCTGCCTTTAATGTTACCTGGCGGATTTCCGGACGCTGGAAGTCTTTCAACGGATCTGCCGCTGTAAGAATGGTTTGTTGCCATTTACCTTTGAGTGCCAGCAGTTGTGCGGCTCCCGGCACAGTACCGGAGCTGTAGGTATCCAGTACATAGGCGCCATCATTGCTCAGCTGTACATCATGCCAGCCGGCTGCGGTATCCAACCGGCGCATCGCCGCTGTTTTCAGATTTACGGCATACGCGTGTTTTTCCATCGGACTTTCTTTGGCTGTGGTAATGATTACCTCATTGGCCGGCAGATGGAAACCCGTCAGCTCATTCACGATCCAATCGCCTTTGGTGAGCTGGCGTTGCAGTTGTCCCTGTGTATTGTACAGGTAAAGATGGGCGTAACCATCCCGGTCGCTCCACCAGATAAACTGATCCGGCTTATTGGGAATAAAAGTAAGCGGATGGGAAGGATGTACATATTTTTTATCTGATTCTTCCAGCAGTGTTTTCACCTGTTCACCGGAAGCAGCATTGTATTGGTTCAGCCACAGGTGGTTTTGTGCGCGGTTGAGCAGTGCTACATAAATTGATTGCTGATCCGGCGCCCAGGTAACACAGGTCAGGTAATGATCTGCTTCACCAGCCGTTTTCAGGAAGGTGGTCTTTTTAGTAGCCGGGTCGTATACACCCAGCGTTACCTCATGGGATTTGCCGCCGGCCATCGGATACTTGATAATATTGGCATAAGCGGGTGTTACCGCCCAGTTGATCACCGGATAGTCGTTGACCATACGTTGATCCATGCGGTAGAACGCCACCAGGTTGCCTTTGGGCGAAAAGAAGATACCTTTGTCGATCCCAAATTCTTCCCGATGTACACTCTTACCATTCAGGATATTACTATCTGTATCATTGGTAATGGCATGTTCTGTACCATCGGCTGTGCGCAGGAATAAATTATTTTTAATGGTATAGGCAATATTCCCGCTGGCAGCGTTGACGGTGATATTCTCCGCTGTTTCCGGCAGGGTGCACCAGGTGGTGAAAGTCAGGCGGCCATTGTCGGTTTGTCCTTTATACAGCGTAGTGCCGCTGCTGAACCAGGCCGTACCGGCCGCGATCCAATGCAGGGCAGGCAGGGCACGTAATGGTTTGGCGCTAAACAACTGCGCATTGAGAGCAGTCAGGGAAAGCAGGGTATCTGCCTTTCCGGCTGGCACGGTATATTTTACCCAGGCAGTGTTACCATCGGCTGTTACCAGGCGGCTATAGGCATTCTCACCGGGCAGCCACTCAAACTGTTTCACCCGTTCAGGGGCCAGCTGCTGACGAAGCCCGTTGGTAGCTTCTGCCATGGTATACTTACGTTGCTGGGCATACGAAAATTGCAGTCCTCCAACAACACATCCTGTCAAAAGCAACAATAATGCTTTTCTCATGTCCTTTTTATTTTTAGGAGACGAAAATAAAAATAAATAGGAATTAGCCGCGGAGGAATTAAAAAATAAGGAGGAGATCAGTTATACTGATCTCCTCCTTATGCTATAAAATTTATATTTCGGGAGATGATTTACATCGCCAGGTGTTGTCTGACCCATTCTTTTTCTTCGGGCAGCAGGTAGTCTGCTCTTTTTTCCGTGATCCAGGAGAAGGTTTTCTTTACATCTGCCTTCACGGAACGGAAACGGAAGAGGAATTCCATACCCAGCATCAGGTCTGTAAAGCCGTTTTTCACGGTTTCCATCGTCATCCGGGCACTGCTACGTCTTTTGGAAAGTAGCTCAGTAATGCGGGTAATCACCGGCTGGATGGCCGTTTCATCGGCATATTTGTTAATCGCCTCCATCGCCTCAAACTTCAGCTGGCCACGTAACAGGCAGCGGGCATAGAAAAGGGCTTCTTTTTCCTTTTCAATATCGGCGATGGTTGCAAAAGCCAGGCTTTTCACATCCTGCCGGTGGTAATCCAACAGGCGTTTCAGGGCTGGTAAACTTTTCTGGCTGGCCACTTTATGCAGCAGCAGGGTGATATAATAAATATCATATTCATTCACCGTGCGCTTCAACAGCGACAGGGCCCACTCTTCCACGGCGGGGTTATGGGTACCCCGTAAAGCCAGGAGGGCCGAACGGCGAATATTATTATTCTGTGATAAAGTATTATTGAATAAAGGTTCCAGGTTGATGTATCCCGGAATGAGCAGGCCCCGCTCCAGGTCTTGCTGGATGGCCGTGATCATGTCTGTATCCTGCTCCATTCTGAGCTGGTCCAGCAAAAAGCGGATTACTTCCGGGTCGTTGGTGTTTCTGGAAAGCTGGGTAATGATGAAAATGGCGGCGCGGCGTTTTTCTTTATCGGGTTCGGATGCGATATACTGATACAGAAGGGGTATATAAGCGTGATTAGCCAGTTGCTCTGCTTCACGGAGTGCTTTCCAGCTGATGGTTTGGGCGTTATTCAATTGCTCCGAGCGATCGCATATCCGTATAATAAGATTAGTAAGGTAGTCAATCATCTGTAGTTATTTTGATCTGCTACCCGTCTGTTTTCAATTATCATACCAACCTGAACAAACCCTAGAAAAGTGCAGGGGGCCAGCGTCGACAATTAACAGTTTTATATTACATTTGCCCCTGTATTTTCTGACTGGTTTTGATATTTGAATAGAACGTAAAGCATGCATATATTACTCAAAAACGTAAAGATTACAGCACCTTCCTCTCCTTTGCACGGGCAGCAAAAAGATATTTCCATTCAAAACGGCATCATTCAACAGATAGCAGATCATCTCGAAGATCCCTATGCTACTGTGATTGCGGGCGATAACCTGCATGTTTCTGCCGGATGGATGGATATCTTCTCCCACTTCTGCGATCCGGGCCAGGAACACAAGGAAGATCTGTACAGCGGTGTGAAGGCAGCAGCCACCGGCGGGTTTACGACGGTGATGATCGTACCCAACACCCAACCGGCCCTGCATACCAAGCCGCAGATCGAATACGTACTGAGCACTACACGACATGCTGCAGCAACGGTACTGCCAATTGGCGCCGTTACCAAAAATCTGGAAGGAAGCGGCCTGGCCGAAATGTATGAAATGCACCATGCGGGCGCCATTGCGTTTTCAGATGGCCTTAAGCCCCTGCAATCCCCCGGTCTGATGCTCAAAGCCCTCCAGTATATCAAGGCTTTTGACGGCACCTTACTCCAGGTACCCGACGACCAAAGTATTTCTGCCCATGGACTCATGAATGAAGGCGTTGCTTCCACCCGGCTGGGCATGCCCGGCAAACCGGCCATCGCGGAAGAACTCATCATTCAGCGGGACCTCCGGCTCGCAAAATATACAGACTCCCGTATCCACTTCACCGGTATCAGCACCCGCCGGTCAGTAGACCTGATCGCAGCTGCCAAAGCTGAAGGGATCAAAGTAACCTGCTCTGTAACCCCTTATCATTTATCCTTAACCGACGAACAGCTTTTCAGCTACGATACCCACTTAAAAGTAAATCCTCCGCTACGTACAGCCGATGATGTACAAGCCTTACAGGAAGCATTGCAAGCGGGTATTATTGACTGTATTGCCACCCACCACCAACCCCAGGACTGGGATGCCAAGCAGGTAGAATTTGAATATGCAAAGTATGGGATGATAGGATTGGAAAGCGCTTTTGGCGTGTTAAGACAATACCTTCCCAACCTCCCCATTGATCAGCTGATTACCCTGCTTTCTGCACAACCCAGAAAAGTATTCGGACTGCCACAACCCGCTCTGATGGAGGGCGCAGCCGCTAACCTCACGGTATTTAATCCGGATATCAACTGGGAGTTTACTACTGCACATATTGCTTCCCGATCCAAAAATTCACCGTATATTGGAAGCCAACTGAAGGGCAAGGTGATTGCCACAGTTAATGGTCCTATTTTTCATCTAAACTCTTAACCTACATGCAACAAACTTCGAATCCCGGCATCAAATGGGGTATTATTTCCGGATTAGTATTAATTTTTCTGAATGTCATTAGCTGGGTCGCAGGTTCCTCCATCCTATTTGCCTGGTGGAACAGTATTATTCAATTGTTAATATTTGCTTTCTTCGGTATACTCGCCGGCATAGAGGCAAAAAAAGCCGCTGGTGGATTTATCAGTTTTAAAGATGTGTTAAAACCGGTTTTCATCACCTTCATCATTGGTACGCTGATGATTACGCTGTACCAGTATGTACTGTATAAATTCATTGATCCATCGCTGGTAGATGCACTCAAACATCATATCATGCAGGCAACTGAAAGCACCCTGCGTATGATGAAAGCGCCGCAGGACGAAATCGACAAACAACTCGATGAACTCAACGGCACAGACTTTAATGTGGGCTTGTCCAAATCTTTCATGGATTTCCTGAAGGGTATTATTTTCTACTTTGTTATATCTGTTATCATTGCCCTGATCGTCCGTAAAAAGGCGCCGGTGGACGTGAAACTATAATACTATGCTATCAAGATGAACATATCCGTAATCGTTCCTTTAAAAAACGAAGAAGAATCATTGCCTGAACTGGCAGCCTGGATAGCCCGGGTGATGCAGGCCCACCACTTTACCTATGAGGTATGGATGGTGGACGACGGCAGCACCGACGATTCCTGGCAAGTGATACAACAGCTGGCTGCACAGAACCAACATATCAAAGGCATTAAATTCCAACGGAACTACGGCAAATCTGCCGCACTGAACGAAGGATTCAATGCTGCCCAGGGTGATGTTGTCATTACCATGGATGCGGATCTGCAGGACAGTCCCGATGAAATTCCGGAGCTGTACCGCATGATTACCGAAGGAAAATATGACCTGGTCAGCGGCTGGAAAAAGAAACGTTACGATAATGCGTTCACTAAAAACCTGCCATCAAAGTTGTACAACTATACCACTACCCGGATGAGTGGCGTAAAGCTGCACGATATGAACTGCGGCCTGAAAGCCTATCGTAAAAAGGTAGTGAAATCCATAGAGGTATACGGGGAAATGCATCGCTATATTCCTGTTATCGCCAAATGGAACGGCTTCCGTAACATCGGTGAAAAAGTGGTAGAACACCGTGCCCGTAAATACGGCACCAGTAAGTTCGGTCTGGAACGCTTTATCAATGGCTTCCTCGACCTGGCTTCCATTATGTTCATCGGGAAATTCGGGAAACGTCCGATGCACCTTTTTGGTGCACTTGGCTCCCTCTTCTTCTTTATTGGCTTTGTTATTGCGTTCTATCTGACCATTGCTAAAATACTGTACTACCAGTACAACATGACAGACAGACCTATCTTTTATCTCGCCCTGTTGGCGATGATCATAGGTTCTCAGCTGTTTCTCACCGGATTTATCGGTGAACTGGTAACCCGCAATGCACCGGAACGTAATTCATACCTCGTGGAAGAACGGATGGATTGCTCCGAAAAGGAATAACGCTAAATGCAGTGACGTATTACATATGTTAAACAAGCGCTGTTTTCCGGAAGACAAATACACAGATCATCCGTCGTTCGCTTCCCGACAACAGCGCTTGTTGCATGCATAATCCGTTATGCACCCTGATAAAAATGACTGACAAAAAGCAGAAAATACTAATCCTTGGCACAGCCTATCCTTTCCGGGGTGGGCTGGCTGCTTATAATGAGCGGCTCGCAGAAGAGCTCCAGCAAACGGATGATGTGGAAATATGGACGTTTACCATCCAATATCCCAACTTCCTCTTTCCCGGCAAGAGCCAATACTCTACCGACCCGGCCCCCCGGCACCTGCGGATCAAACGGCTCATCAATGCCGTTAATCCTATCAACTGGTGGATCATGGGACGCAAAATCCGGCAAATGAATCCGGATATCATCATCTCCAAATACTGGCTTCCTTTTATGGGCCCCTGCCTCGGTACCCTGCTCCGGCTGGGTAAAAAAGGCCATCGGACCAAAGTGATTGCCGTACTGGATAATGTGGTACCACATGAGAAAAGGCCCGGGGATGTACTTTTCACCAAATACTTCCTCAAACCGGTAGATGCCTTTGTGGCCATGAGTCAGTCGGTACTCAACGACCTGCGTACTTTTGAACCGCATAAACCGGCATCGCTCATTCCACATCCCATTTACGATAACTATGGTGCGCTTATCTCCAAAGAAGCCGCACGCGCGCAGCTGAAACTGACACCTGGCAAGCGTTATATCCTGTTCTTCGGTTTCATCCGCCAATACAAAGGCCTCGACCTGCTGCTGCAGGCTATGGCTGATGAACGGATGAAAAAGCTGGATGTACATGCCATCGTAGCCGGAGAATACTATGAAGACGCTGCACCCTATCAGCAGTTGCTGGAACAACTGCAACTGGGTGATCGGGTACTCATGCATACCGATTTTATTCCGACAGAAGCCGTGAAAAATTATTTCTGTGCGGCCGACCTGGTGGTACAGCCTTATAAAAGTGCTACCCAAAGCGGCATTTCACAGATTGCCTACCATTTCGAAAAACCGATGGTAGTTACCAATGTAGGCGGTCTCGTGGAAATGGTACCAGACGGTGTGGTAGGATTTCAGGCAGCTCCTGATCCCGCCGACATTGCAGCTGCTATTGAAAAATATTTCGTCGGCAACCACGAAGCAGCGATGGTAGCAGCACTCAAAAAAGAAAAATTACAATATTCCTGGGCACGACTGGCCAAAGAAATTCATACATTAGCGGCAGGCGTAAAACGCGATGCATAGCCCAAAACAACAACAATGATATACAGAAGTAAAGCACCTCTGCGTATAGGCCTTGCCGGTGGCGGCACAGATGTAAGTCCGTATTCGGACTTATACGGCGGGGCAATTCTGAATGCTACCATATCTTTATACGCAAGAGCTGCGATAGAACCACGCACTGATGGAAAAATTATTTTTGAATGTGCCGACCGCAGGGAGACTGCTACCTATGATGCCGTATATCCATTACCGTTAGATGGCACACTGGATATTCTCAAAGGCGTGATCAACCGGGTACAGAAAGACTTCGGTACTTTATCCGGCAACGGATTCAAGCTCACCACCTATGTGGATGCACCCGCCGGCTCCGGCCTGGGGACTTCTTCCACCCTGGTAGTAGCGGTACTGGGCGCTTTTGCCGAATGGCTGAAACTTCCCCTGGGCGAATATGATATGGCCCATCTGGCCTACTGTATCGAACGAGAGGACCTACAACAAGCCGGTGGCAAGCAGGATCAATATGCAGCCACCTTCGGCGGCGTTAACTTCATGGAGTTTTACAAAGGCGATAAAGTCATTGTAAACCCACTCCGCATCAAGGAAGTAAACCTGCACGAACTGGAGAACAACCTGGTATTGTTCTACACTTCTACCAGCCGTCTCTCCTCTTCCATCATCTCTGAGCAACAAAAAAATGTAACCGATAAAAAGGATGATTCCATTGAAGCCATGCACCACCTGAAAGAACAGGCGATCATGATGAAGGAAGCTATCCTCCGCGGTACCATTGATAAAATAGGCGAAATACTGAATTACGGTTTCGAATACAAGAAAAAAATGGCCAAAGGCATTACCAACCCGCAACTGGATGAAATCTACGATGCGGCCCGTAAAGCCGGCGCCAGCGGCGGAAAAATATCCGGCGCCGGTGGAGGTGGTTTCATGATTTTCTATTGCCCCGGCAATACCCGCTTTGCAGTAGTAGATGCACTCAGCGGTTTTGGCGGCGATGTAAAACGCTATAACTTTACTACCCACGGTATTCAAACCTGGAGCATCTAAGTATCTCACCTACAAAACAGAACGGGATGAAACAAAAAATTGCCAACACCATTCGTCAGAGTATTGCGGTAAAAGAAGCCATCTGCCAGGACGAATTGTTGTTACACACCATACAACAGGTAGCAGAAGTGATTACCCACAGCCTGCAAACCGATCATAAGATTCTCTTTTGCGGTAACGGCGGCAGCGCTGCAGATGCACAGCACCTGGCAGCAGAATTCTCCGGCCGCTTCTATAAAGACCGTACGCCTTTATATGCAGAAGCCCTGCACTGCAATACCTCCTATCTCACTGCTGTAGGCAACGACTACGGCTACGACCAGGTATATGCCCGTATCCTCCGTGGTATCGGCAAACCCGGTGATGTACTGGTAGGCATCTCTACTTCCGGCAATTCTGCCAACATTCTGGAAGCCATGAAAACGGCCAAAGAACAAGGGATGATTGTGGTAAGCATGACCGGCAGTACCGGCGGTAAAATGAAAGATGGCAGCGATTACCTGATCAATATACCTTCCACCGATACTCCCCGTATCCAGGAAGCCCACATTACAGTCGGACATATCATCTGCGAAATAGTAGAAAATAATCTCTTTGGCGAATGATCACTGAATGTATTGTACTGGCAGGAGGCCTGGGAACCCGCCTACGCAGCGTAGTGGCAGACAAACCCAAATGCATGGCGCCGGTAGGCGATCAGCCTTTTTTGTATTACCTGCTGCAATACCTGCACCGGCAAGGCATTACTCACGCAGTACTGTCTCTGGGTTACAAATCAGAACAGGTGATCTCCTGGTGCGAACAAACACCATTGCCATTACGTGTATCCTTTACCGTAGAACGGGAGCCATTGGGTACTGGTGGCGGTATTTTACACGCACTACCAGCCATCTCCGGCGAAGCCGTATTCATTGTAAACGGCGATACTTACTTCGACGTAGACCTGGCCGCTTTCCGGCAGTTTCACCAGCAACAGCACAGTCAGTTGTCGCTGGCCCTGAAACCCATGCAGCAATTTGACCGGTACGGCAGTATTACACTGGACGGGCAACAACGGATCACCGCTTTCCATGAAAAACGATTCTGTGAGGCGGGCCTGATCAATGGAGGTATCTATCTGACTTCCCCTGCTTATTTGAAAAGCCTGTCTTTACCGGAAAAGTTTTCTTTTGAGCAATCTGTACTGGAACCGCAGGTAACTGCCGGCAACCTCTATGGCTTTGTGAGTGATACCTATTTCATTGATATCGGTATCCCGGAAGATTATGCCGCAGCACAACAATATTTAACCGGCAACCACTAACCGTCCATACAGGCGGAAGTACTGCTATATCATCCACAAACATGACCTTATTCCTCGACAGAGACGGTGTGATCAATGATGAAATCCGCGACAGCTACGTGCTGCATCCGGATATGTTCCGTTTCAGCGATGGTGTATTAACGGCGATGCCGCTACTGGCCCAACATTTCGAACGGATTGTGATTGTTACCAATCAGCGCTGTATCGGTAGAGGGTTACTGACGGTGGCCGGCCTGGAGGAAATTCACGCACAGATGCTGGCGACTATCCGGCAACATGGCGGCAGAATTGACAACATCTATTTCTGTCCCGACGTCAATAACGACAGTCCTTGCCGCAAACCACAAAGTGGCATGGCCTTACAGGCCCGGCAGGATTTTCCGGAAATAGATTTCGAACAATCCGTGATGGTAGGTAATACCCTCAGCGATATGCAGTTTGGGAAAACACTGGGCATGCACACAGTATTTATTCCTTCTACCTGGCCGGAAGTACCTTTTCCCCATCCGCTCATCGACAAACGGGTAGAAAACCTGTTGCAGTTTGCGCAGGAAATACAATAAAATTCAATCAGAACCGTATTATAGATATGGTAAAAAAGTTACTACTATCACTGTTTCCGCTACTCACGTGTGTGTTGCTATATGCACAGTGCCCGGATGCCGCTGCATTGACCTTATTACGACAGCAACAGGATACCCTGCAGCACCTCAGCCAGGAAATTTTCAATGGTAAAGGCAACGAAGGCCGTACAAAGGCCGTGGATGCCTTCATTCCAACGCTGGTGCGGGCGCTGAAAACCAAATACGCTTTCCGCTTTCCTTTCGACTCCCTGAAAACCGTTTCCATACAATACCCTGCAGATAGTTCTTTCCGGATATTCTCGTGGGCGCTGGAGCTGGAAACAGGCTTCTACAGGCATTTTGGCGCTATTCAGATGAATACGCCCGACGGACAGCTGAAATTGTTCCCGCTCTTTGATGCCTCCGACTACCTGAGTAATCCGGATACGATTACCAATAATAAATCCTGGTACGGCTGCCTCTACTACAATATCGTACAACGGCATTATTTCAATCAGGAGTACTACACCCTCTTCGGCTGGGATCCCAACAATCCGCGCAGCCAGAAAAAGATAGTGGAAATGCTGACCTTTAAAAACGGTACGCCTGTATTCGGCGGACCTTTTTTCAGCTTTTCGGAAGACAGCGTGCCCACGCCTACCCGCAACCGCTTTATCATAGAGTATAAAAAGGAAAGCACCGCTACGCTCAACTATAATAAAGAACTGGACATGATTGTATATGATCACCTGATTTCAGAAACCAATGAGCCGGTGAAGAAATATACCTATGTGTCTGACATGGATTATGAGGGCTTTAAATGGAAAGCCGGCAAATGGGTACATATCAATAAGGTTTTCCATGATGCCATTCCATTGGGTAAAGGCGCTCCGACCCCGATGCCCCTTGATCAGAAGAAAAAAAGTATGATGCATCCTAAATCGGCAGAAGATTTTCAGCCGGCGACACCTGCCCAAAAGAAGAAAAAACAATAACGGCAACGTTATCAAACAACATAAAAAAACGGGAGCAGATTGGATCTGCTCCCGTTTTTTATAACGATCTATCAATTAAAACAATTCGCCCTGACCTCCGGTCGTTTCATTCGGATCCGGATCTTCATCTTCCGACAACAGTTCCGCACTGATCAGGTCATCTCCTGCAATCCGCGTACCTACCGCTTTCCAGCCGGTTACTTCCACAAATTCGGAGAGATCTATTTCTTCTTCTTCGGGGCTCCGTTTTTTACCTGTTTTCAGCAGTACTACCGGTTGGGTATGGGTAGTCACCATTTCCAGGTAATTATTGGTGCCTTCCTTAATGAAGAGGAATTTATTATTTAATGTCTGCGTTTCAATACGGAAACGTTTCACATTAAACTGTTTTTTATCTGCATCAAAATAGATGGCCGTCACTACTTTTTCCGGATTGAACTTCTCAATGTACACGACGTCATTGGACTCGTAGCGGTTGATCAGTTCATAGTTGGTGAGCTCGTAGGTACCGTTTTTGAAGGCAACGAAAATTTTATCTTCTCCTTCAAAACTGCCGATGTAAACGCCCCGCTCTTCTGTATTCAATCTGCCGGTTTCGGTATCGTACCAGATTTTCTGGCCTGCCAGGGTAGATACGCCTTTCTCTTTGAATTTAACGCTGCGGATCGGGTATTTGGTCACCACGTTCCCCATGGAAATACGCCCTTTGATGGCGATGGTTTCAAAGAAGAGATCAAACTCTTTGTTACGGGCATTACAGTTAGGACTGAGTTTAATCGTTACTACTTCTGCTTCTCCATTGGCGTTGGCAGAGAAATAATGCACTTTGGAATTTTTCTCTCCTTTGTGTGCCAGCTCATATTCCTTATCACGGGTAACACCGGTTACATTAAAACGTTTGGCGTAGCTGACACCGGTTTTACCTTCTACATAAATCATGTTGTAGGTAGTACGTTCATCATTCTTGCGGAATACATCCACGTGAATAATGTCTTTTCCTACAAAGGTTTTATCGGCTACTTTGGTCACCAGCATTTTACCATCCCGGCGGAAAACGATGATATTGTCGAGGTCAGAACAATCTGCCACAAACTCATCTTTCTTCAGGGAAGTACCAATGAAACCATCTGCACGGTTTACATAGATCTTGGTATTCGCAATGGCTACCTGTTGTACCTGGATGGTATCAAATGTTTTGATAATGGTTTTACGCTCGCGGCCTTTCCCGTATTTTTTCAGGAGGTTATCGAAGTAAGACACGGTGTAATCCACCAGGTTGGCGAGGTTGTTTTTCACCTCTTTGATTTCCCCTTCAATACCTTTGATCTGCTCGTTGAGTTCATTGATATCGAGGCGATATATACGACGTACAGGCTTCTCCGTTAGTTTCACAATATCTTCGCGGGTAATCTCGCGTTTCAGTTGTTTTTTATACGGCGTAAATCCTTTGTCGATAGCATTCAGAACGGTTTCCCAGTCTTTATGTTTCTGCTCCAGTTCCTTGTAGATCTGTTTTTCAAAGAAGATCTTTTCCAGGGAAGTATAGTGCCATTTTTCCTGCAACTCCGCCAGTTTAATTTCCAGTTCCTGTCTCAGCAGGTCTTTGGCATAATCGGTAGAGGCTTTCAGCAGGTCTGATACGGTCAGGAAGTGTGGTTTATCGCTGACAATTACACAGGCATTGGGAGAGATAGAGATTTCACAATCGGTAAATGCGTAGAGGGCATCTATGGTAATATCCGGTGAAATGCCCGGCGCCAGCTGTACTTCAATTTCTACTTCCGCAGCGGTATTATCCACTACTTTTTTGATCTTGATTTTACCGCTGTCGTTGGCTTTAACGATGGACTCCATTACCTGGGTGGTGGTAACACCATAAGGTACGTCCTTGATGAGCAGGGTCTTTTTGTCCTTCTCTTCAATGTGCGCCCTTACGCGTACTTTACCGCCGCGTTTACCATCATTATAGTTGGCAATATCAATCATACCACCGGTGATAAAGTCGGGGTACAATTCAAATTTCTTTCCTCTCAGGTATTTAACAGCCGCTTCTATGAGCTCACAGAAGTTGTGTGGTAATATTTTGGTAGACAGCCCCACCGCAATACCTTCTGCTCCCTGTGCCAGTAACAACGGGAATTTCATCGGTAAAGCCAGCGGTTCGTTTTTACGACCGTCGTAGCTGAGCTGCCAGGAAGTAGTCTTAGGGTTAAAAGCTACATCCAGTGCAAACTTTGATAAACGTGCCTCAATATACCTGGCGGCAGCCGCATCATCACCGGTTCTTACGTCGCCCCAGTTACCCTGTGTTTCAATCAGCAGGTCTTTTTGTCCAAGGTTTACGATAGCATCGCTGATAGAAGCATCCCCATGCGGGTGATACTGCATCGTTTGTCCGATAACGTTAGCCACTTTATTAAAGCGGCCGTCATCCATTTCTTTCATGGCATGCAGGATACGGCGCTGTACCGGTTTCAGGCCATCTTCCACGCTGGGTACAGCCCGTTCCAGGATTACATAGGATGCATAATCCAGAAACCAGCTCTCATACATGCCTCCAACGTGGATGACATTGTGCAGAGATTCATCTGATGTTATATTTTCCATATCCATGTATAGTACACTTACGAATTTACGTTAATCATTTTTTCAAAATCTTCCCGCCACACGCGTACGCTGTCACGCTGTACATCTGCAGTCGAATTCAGTTCTATAAAGCAACAGTCGGTAATAGCAATCAGCTGATGCCATACATTGACCGGTACTTCCACCCTCGCAGGCGCCGTTACTTCCGTGGTAATGATTTCCTTGCCGTCCAGCGGGCACCAGTGAATGGCTGCCTTGCCGCTGAACAGGAACATTATTTCCGGATCTTTATTCGGGCTTTTCCCTTCGTGGTAATGTTGTCCGCTGCTGCTGCCGGCGTGCCGGTAACACAGCATGAAATCGCCGCTTCGGGTGCATTCCCACATATAGTTGCTGCCACGGTCATCTTCCCCGACAAGCTGTATAGGCGTTACCGTTATCATGATGCGGTTTCATTGATGGTTTGTTCTCCCGGCAGCTTCACTTCAAAATCACGGATGGTTTTCAGTTCTCCTTTACTTTCCAGTTTACCTTCGCGGATCAGCTCTTTCAGCCGCCATCCCAGGAACTGGTCCATCACCGGGTATTTCAGTTTGCCGGTTACCTGTTGTACAACTTTCCAGGCTTTCACGAATTCTTTCCCGCTTTGCGTCACCAGTTCTTTATCGTAGAAAGCCGTTGCTTCTCCTCTTATCTTTTTCCCCCCTTCCAGCAAACGGATACCACCATTTTCATTCATGAGGCGGTGCCACTCTTCTCCATCCAGCTCATATTCTGCCAGGGATATCGGGCGGGCCAGTTTTTTTGCTTTCAGGAATTCTTTCGGCAATATCTGGTGCAGGTGTGTAGGATAGAATACGCCACCTTTCTCGTTGAGGAAAGGCAGGTTGTTCAGGTAGATGATATGTATCCGGCCGGCAAAATCATACAGTTGGCTGACCAACCAGTAATAGCCACAAACATCACGTGCATTCTGTCCTGCCCAGATCCATACTTCCAGCTCCGGCTCTTCTTTCAGCCGGGCTTTCAGGCTCCTGAACCGGTCTGCATCGCCCGGCGTTTCTTCCTCTTCGGGCGTTGCTACAGGCTGCGATGGTGGGGCTGTTTCTTCCGTAGTAACAGCAGCCGGTTGCGGCTGAATACCCGCGAGTTGCTGCCACCATAGTTTCCGAGCGGCCTGTCCATCTTTTGTATCCAATATAAACAAAGGTCCTACAGACAGATCATCTTCAAAATAAAGGATCTCTCCCTGCATTTTCTCATCCATCGCTACTGCTTCTCCCAGCACCGTAACTGCAGGCTGACCAAAAACTATATGTAACAAACCCATCATACTATTTAATTACGGATACGATACTCCGTTGTTATTATGTCCTGGTTCCGACCTGTTAATTCGCTTCGGCAGCTTCTTCTACCAGGTCTTTTTCATACCGGAGGTTATTGATAATAAACTCCTGACGGGCCTGGGTATTCTTGCCCATATAATATTCCAGCAGTTTCTGCACATGAATATCTTTCGACAGGATGATCGGTTCGATATGAATATCTTCTCCGATAAAACGGCCAAATTCATCCGGCGAAATTTCGCCCAAACCTTTAAAGCGGGTGATTTCCGGCTTATTGCCCAGTTTTTTTACTGCTTTCTGTTTTTCTTCTTCCGTATAACAGTAAATGGTTTGTTGTTTATTACGCACGCGGAACAACGGTGTTTCCAGGATATATACGTGTCCGTTTTTCACCAGGTCCGGGAAGAATTGCAGGAAGAAAGTGAGCAGCAGCAACCGGATGTGCATCCCGTCCACGTCTGCATCTGTAGCGATCACAATGTTATTGTAACGCAGTCCTTCCAGTCCTTCTTCAATATTCAGTGCGTGTTGCAGCAGGTTAAATTCTTCATTCTCGTATACGATCTTTTTGGTAAGACCGTAGCTGTTCAGGGGTTTACCCCGTAAGCTGAATACCGCCTGTGTTTCCACATTCCTGGATTTGGTAATGGAACCGCTGGCAGAATCCCCTTCCGTAATAAAGATGGTAGATTCCAGTCTGCGTGCTTCCTGTTCTGATTTATCCTTACCAGTGAATTCATCATTCAGGTGCAGGCGGCAATCGCGCAGTTTACGGTTGTGCAGGTTCGCTTTTTTAGCTCTTTCGTTGGCGAGTTTTTTAATACCTGCCAGCTCCTTGCGTTCCCGCTCACTTTGTTCGATACGTTTTTTCAGGGCCTCTGCTACTGACGGGTTGCGGTGCAGGAAATCATCCAGGTGTTTGGACAGGAAATCCAGTACGAATGCTTTTACAGAAGGGCCACCTTCGTGTACCACCTGTGAACCCAGTTTGGTTTTTGTCTGTGATTCGAATACCGGCTCCTGTACTCTTACTGCTACGGCAGCGCAGATAGAAGCACGAATATCCGTGGCTTCGTAATCTTTTTTATAGAAGTCCCGTACGGTTTTTACAAAGGCTTCGCGGAAAGCTGCCAGGTGCGTACCACCCTGGGTGGTATGCTGGCCGTTTACAAACGAATAGTATTCTTCACCGTACTGGCTTTCATGTGTAATGGCCACTTCGATGTCTTCGCCTTTCAGGTGAATGATCGGGTAGCGCAGGTCTTCTTCATTGGTTTTACGTTGCAGCAGGTCCAGCAATCCGTTTTTGGAAAGGTATTTTTTTCCGTTGAAGGAGATGGTCAGACCGGCGTTGAGGAAGCAATAGTTCCAGATCTGGTTTTCGAGGAATTCCGGGATATAGCGGAAGTTCTTGAATACCGTATCATCTGGTGTAAAGGTAACCAGGGTACCATTGGCTTCTGTAGTAGCGCCTTCTTTATGTTCTTTTGTCAGTACACCCCGTTCAAATTCTGCGATCTTGGCGCGGCCGTCCCGTACAGATTGTACGCGGAAGTAGCTCGACAGTGCATTCACTGCTTTCGTACCCACACCGTTCAATCCCACTGATTTCTGAAAGGCTTTGCTGTCGTATTTGGCGCCCGTATTGATTTTGCTGACAACGTCCACTACTTTACCCAAAGGAATCCCCCGGCCAAAGTCGCGGATCGTGACACTATGTTCCGTTACTTTAATATCAATCTGTTTACCAAATCCCATGGTATGTTCATCGATGCAGTTATCTGTTACCTCTTTCAGCAGTATATAGATACCATCATCCATGCTGGTTCCGTCTCCTAGTTTACCGATGTACATACCAGGCCGGAGGCGGATATGCTCCCGCCAGTCCAGCGACCGTATGGAGTCTTCCGTATAGGAAGCAAATAAATCCTTGTTATCCGTCTTTTCCGTGTTTGCCATAATATATTAAAATTTCCTAAATATTAGAGATCTCAAGCGAATCCGTTTTTGTGCAAGGATACTAAATCTTTTAGCAAAATCAGATTGCTGGCAAAAATAAAGGATTCAGGGAATCATCCCAAGTATTAGTTATACACTATACTTATACCATTTATTATCAATTAATTAAGACTTATAAAAATTGATATTCCCACAATGCTACCTGTTTTTCCCGGTTTTTCTATGCTGCCAGTGCTATCATATTATGAAATTTATGATGAGTCAGGGGTATTATATGATAAATTTAATTATATTTACCAAGCAGAACCTATTTTTGAATATCCTAACCTATCGCCTTATGAAAACACTTATGCTGATTCTCCTGATTGCCGTTCTCCTGATTGCATCCATGGCCACCTGGTTCATTCGCAAAGAGCAGGAAAACAATATTGGTAACAAATTTCTCCGCCTGATTAAAAAATTCGATGCGTGGCAGATGATGCGGTAACTACTGTGTTGTGCAGTATGCCGGCAGGCTGCTCAAATAAACAGCAGCGAAGATAAAAGCGGTGAAAGATGATCCGCTTATTTCTTCGCTGCTGCAGTTATATCATGTATACCGGCTTAGCGGTTATAATATTTGTTTACGGCATCTGTTCTGCTACGTACGTGCAGTTTCTCATAGATATTGTGCACGTGCCGACGCACGGTTTCGATGCTGATAAAAAGGTTGCTGGCAATTTCTTTATACAGGTAACCTTTAGACAGCTGGTCGAGGATTTCTTTTTCTCTGGTGGTTAAAGCTTCCAGTGCAGGATTGGGTTTGGCCTGTTTCTGAAAAAATGCCACGACCCTTCTGGCAATCTGGGAACTCATGGGAGATCCCCCATCATACAAATCACGAATGGCTTCCAACAATTCTCCCGGAGATGTTTTCTTCAGGATATAGCCACTTGCGCCTGCTTCCAGTGCCATAAAGATTTTATCATCATCTTCATATACTGTGAGCATCATAAACTGCATATCCTGGTACTCTTGCTTTAACCGGGCAATACATTCAATACCGTTCATGCCACCAGGAAGATTGAAATCCATCAGCACCACATTTGGCATCAGTTGAGGGATCTGTTCTACGGCGGTTTCTGCATTATTGAAAGTACCAACACAGGCATATCCGTCAGAACCATTAATCAGCAATTCCATAGCCGTGCGGATATCATGATTATCTTCTACTATCGCAATAGTGATGGTGTCCATGTTATCCTGGGACTTCTTTTTTGAGTATACCGTCATGTTTATAGGAATTATAACACTTAAATGTTATTAAAAACAAATGTATGTCAATTTAGCGGGATATCGAGAAAAACTATTGTTCCATTGTTAGAAGAAATATCTGCATTTCCTCCTACTGCATTCATTCTTTTCTGTATGTTCTTCAATCCGTTACCAAATAACCGTACTTTCTCCTGATCAAATCCTTTCCCGTTATCCTTGATCATTATCGTCATGTTTTTGTGCATCTTCACTTCAATGATCACTTCCGTGGCCTTGGCATGTTTTACTACGTTGTGCAACGATTCTTTTACTGCCAGGTAAATATTTCTTCGCGTGCCCCCGCTTAATTTAATATTGGGGATTGTTTCCGGAATATAAAACTGATGTGTGATATGCGCGTGCTCCAAAAATTCAGCGGCGAAACTTCTCATATAGGCGATCAGGTTAGCCAGCGAATCATTGGAAGAGTTCATTGCCCAGATAATTTCACTCATCTTATCCACCATTTCTCCTGCTGTTTCAGAAATACGCTCGATCTCCCGCGTTTGTCCAGGATCCTGGATCTTCCGTTTGGCGACCTCACTCAACAACCGGATGGTAGATAAACCTGAACCCAGGTCATCATGCATATCGCTTGAAATCCGCGCCCTTTCCTGATCTACTGCCTGCTCCTTCTCTAATTTCAGTTTTTCGTGTCTGATTTTATAATCCAGGTACAACGTGGAAAAATAGTAAGCGATACCCAACAGTAATAATAACAAAAGAAAACGGAACCACAACGATTGCCAGAAAGGTATTTTAATAACAATTTCGAGAGACGTATAGGCAGGATTCCAGATATCGTCATTATTCGACCCTTTTACCTTAAAGGTATAACTTCCCGGATGCAGATTCGTATACCGTGCCATACGGAAAGTGCCTGCATCAACCCAGTCTTCGTCGGCGCCTTCCAGCTTATAACGTACCTTATTCTTCAGTGGATTGGTATATTCCAGCGGCACAAACTCTATGGCAATGGTATTCTGGTTATAAGGCAGCTCTACTTTTTTCAGCAGCGAAATGGCGGTATCTGATTCGTACGGCTTATTCAGTACTTCCATCCGGCGAATAATCACTGTGGAATAAAAAGGATTATTCCGGAAATTTTTCGGATAGAATCCATTTACCCCACGAATTCCGCCAAAAAACAACTCGCCGTCGATCGATTTATAAAAAGCACCGGTATTAAATTCATTGGACTGCAGTCCATCTTCATAATTAAAGGTAGTAATCTCGCCACTTACCGGATTGATCTGCGACAATCCTTTATTGTGGCTTACCCAGATCCGGTCTTTATCATCCAGCAATACACCGTACATATAATCATTAATCAGCTTGGGATTATCGTAGCTGTTAAAATGCATTTTGATGCGGTGCTGCGGATCGATAATGAACAATCCCTTGTTGGTAGCCACCAGTAACTCCTTATGCGGATTTTTATTGATCGACTTCACCGCCGTGCCCTGTGGCAGCGGAATAGACCGCCAGCGGGCATCATCTGCCAGCTTTACGTACAGGGATGATTTGGTGCCCACATACTGGTTGCCCATGTAATCCTCATAATACGCCGTCAGGATCTCATCTTTAAAATCATGTACCACAGATACCCGGTATCCTTTGTGTGTATCACTGTTAAACATGAGCAGGTGCCCGCCATAGTTGAAATACAATTCGCCGTTGACCCGTTTGAACAGAAACGGGAAAGGATCCGGTTGATACGGTAATCCCAGTTCCTTTATTTTACTGCTCAGATCCAGGAAAGCCTTGGTTTGTACATTAAACAACCCAATGTACATATTGGAAAAATGGAGCCAGATATGATCGGAGTTTTCGCGGCAGATAGCTCCCAGATCGTTGGCCGGGAACTTACCCGGATACAGTTCATTGGAAATCCGTTCCAGGAATTTGCCCCCTTCTGCATAAATGTTTAACCCGTCGCGCATCAGCCCCAGGTACAATTTACCATCGTCGTGCTTGTACACCGACTGCACCATATTATGTGTGATATAGGGCGACCGGTACAGGTTAAATACTTTTTTATGGGGAGAATATTTTTTGATACCATCGCCGTCTGTACCTACCCACATATTATCGGAGCCATCCCGGTAAAGGAACGAGACATTATTAAAGGAGCGGGTTTCAAAAGTATTAAAGCTTACAATATGCCGGATGATTTCATTGCGGGCCACGCTGTATATCAGTACACCGTCGTTACCACCCACCCAGGCGTTGCCGTATTGGTCTACCTCCATCACTGCCGGCTCAAAAGCTTCGCCCAGCTCATTCTTCACATCATAAGCCAGGTCACTGAACTTGTTCCGTTTTTTATTGAAGACAATAATGTGTCCCGGACTCACAATAATCATGGAGTCGGCGTTGAGGTTACGCATCACCGGCCGGTTGCCTACACCTGGCAGGCAATACGTGGATAAGCGCAGGGATTTTATATTCAACGACAACAACTCCCCCTGCTCGGCACTCATCCAGATGGTATCGCCATCTTTCATCACCGTAGCAGGTACCACCCCTCTTTGCCGGAACTGCGGCGGGTAGAGGATGATACGTTTAATCGCATAGCTCGTATTATCCAGTACATACAACCCTTTCGTAGGCCGCCATACCCACAGCGAGTTGGTAGCAGTATCTTCTCCCAGTATCCTGAATTTAAAGTTACTGTCGCGTTCCATGTAGTTCAGGTTGGCGGTATCTTCCAGGAGGGTACGAAAGTTATTCCGGTATTTATCATACATGCTGATCCCGTTGTTATGGGTCAGCAACAGCTGATGACGACTGTCTTTGTAAAAAGAAAATGCTTTGTAGCCTTTGAGGTCAAAACGGTTGATGACCGCCCGGTTGCCGGTAGAGCCCCGGGGCGCCAGTTCTCCTTTGCCCTCGCCCGCCTTGGACAGGGCGCTGGGTTTATAGCGGTATTCATTGAAAGTATATCCGTCAAACCGGTTGATGCCATCGCGGGTAGCAATCCAGAGAAACCCCTGGTCGTCCTGCGCAATATCAAATACGGTGCTCTGCGAAAGGCCTTCATTGACACTGTAGCTATCGAAAATATATGGCTTCTCCTGGGCTAATAGCGGGCTACCGTATAGCACACACAGGCAAAACAGGATAAGTATTTTTGATTGACGCAGTAACAGCACTATGTTGATTTAGATAAAAGTAAGCCGGTTTAGGTGATCTGCAAATATATAAATCTGCTTCACACTTTCTAGCTATTTTGTATTTTTCTTGCAGATAACATACTGAAAATAAATAGTATAATTTATGAAGAAATCCCGGAACGACCTGATTTGTCCTACCTTAGGTACCCTGCTATGGCGCGTTACAAGCGGTAAACCCTGCATAGTCCGCCTGCTGTTAAGCGTCCTTTTTATTTATTTATCCGGACATTTTTCTACTGCCACTGCCCAGCAGTCTGCCGCAGCGCATCATATAAATATTATAGCCTCTACCCCGGTACAAAGCATTCGGGGGCTCAGTGCCGTCACCGATAACATCGTATGGGCCTCCGGCACCGGCGGCCAGGTAGGCAGGAGTCTGGATGGCGGCCGGCACTGGCAATGGAACCGGGTATCGGGTTGCGATAGCTGCGACTGGCGGTCGCTGTATGCCTTCAACGACCAGAAAGCCGTTGTACTGAATGCCGGCGAACCGGCGCAACTTTTTCTGACCACCGACGGGGGCACTTCCTGGAAACGGGCGTTCTATGATACCACCCCGGGCATCTTTTTTGACGCGCTGTCTTTTTTCAATGCACAGGAAGGAATCGCCATCGGCGACCCGCTGTCTGGCCGCTTTACCATTATTCGCACCCATGATGGCGGGCTGTCGTGGCACCGGGATACGCCGGCGGATTTACCTGCCGCGACAACAGGAGAATCCATTTTTGCGGCGAGCGGTACCGGTCTGGTTACCTTCCGGGATAAAAAAACCTACTTCGCCACCGGCGGCACTGTATCCCGTCTGTTTCACAGCGGTGATAACTGGCATGCCTATACGATTCCGGTTGTGCAGGGTACCGCTACCACCGGTACCTTCTCCATTACCTTCCTGAACCCGCAGCAGGGTATTGCCGTAGGCGGCGATTATAAAAACGATACCGCCCGTAGCGGCAACTGCATGCTGACCAGCAACGGCGGCCGCAACTGGGTAGCGCCTTCCACGCCTCCGGGCGGTTATAAATCGGGCGTAGCCTACCTGACACCCCACATACTGGTGACTACCGGCACTTCCGGCACCGATATTTCCTATAATGGCGGTAAAGACTGGCAACCCATCGGAGCAGGATTTAACGTTGTCACCAAAGCCAGAAAAGGAAACCGGATATTTTTAGCGGGCAAATCGATCGCGGTACTGGAAAGCAATAAATAATTCATGCGAGGGACCGATAACAAAACGGTGCGCCTGGAAAGGAGCACCGGTAAAAATAGGTTAAAGCAAAAAGTACATTTAATGATATGAAGTTAATAAGTAATTTATTCATTTCCCGGTATTTTTTGCCACACCAGTATTTTATCAGGTAAACGTGTACTTATCCGCTTTCACCGTGAAAGACATATCACTACTGTGAATTTTTTGTGTAATTTAAGACCATGGTAACGCATTGCCAGGCAATCAGAAACAGAGATTATGCAAGTTGAAACTTCGTCAAGCAAATACGGCGCTAAACACTATCCCGACAATATCCGGGAATGGAAAAAAGAAGGAAATTACTTTTGCTTTTATACAACGGAAACCATCCTGGAAGTACGCGTGATTGCGGATAAAATCATCCGCTTCCGGTATGCAGCCGATGGCACCTTCCAACGGGATTTTTCCTACGCTACCAGCGATACCCTGGAAGAAGCCCCCATCACCTTCGGGATCCGGGAATGGGAAGAAACCTTCGAAATCTTCACCGATGTGTTACGGGTATTCATTGCCCGCGACAACCTGCGCATCACCATCACCGACCACGAAGGCAAAGTGATTAACCAGGATGAAATGGGTTATCACTGGCAACACTACCTGCTGAAAGGAGGCAAGATACAATACTGCAGTAAGCTGGTACAGGAAGGCGAATGTTTTTACGGCCTGGGCGACAAACCCACCGACCTGAATCTCCGCGGCAAACGCCTCGAGAACTACGGTACCGATGCCTACGGCTATCAGAAAGATACCGATCCGCTGTATCGCAACATCCCTTTTTATTACGGCTTGCACCATGGCATTGGCTATGGCATTTTCTTCGATAATACCTTTCGCACCATCTTCGACTTCGGAAAAGAACGGGAAGATGCCTGTAGCTTCTGGGCCCGTGGCGGTGAAATGAATTACTATTTCATCTACGGCCCCGACCTGCTGGAGGTGGCGGAATCCTATACCCGCATCACCGGTACCCCGGAACTGCCTCCTTTGTGGGCACTGGGCTACCACCAATGCCGCTGGAGCTATTACCCGGATACCCGCGTGAAAGAAGTGGCGGCCACCTTCCGGAACCGTAACATCCCCTGCGACGTCATCTATCTGGACATCGACTACATGGACGGCTTCCGCTGCTTTACCTGGAACAAGGAGTGGTTCCCCGATCCGGTAGGCCTTATCAAAGAACTGGCCTCCCAGGGATTCAAAGTCGTGGTGATTATAGATCCAGGTATCAAAGTAGACCCCGACTACGCCGTCTACCAGGAAGGTATCAAAAACAACTACTTCTGCAAACGCGCCGACGGCGCCCTGATGGAAGGCGACGTATGGCCGGGTAAATGTGTATTCCCCGACTATACCAATCCGGAGGTGCGCGAATGGTGGAGCAGCCTGTTTAAAAGTCTGGCCGAATCCGGCGTGCGCGGCGTATGGAACGATATGAATGAACCAGCCGTATTTGAAATGGGGACCTTCCCTGAAGATGTACGCCATGATTATGACGGGGAAGAAGTCAGTCACCGGAAAGCACATAATATATATGGTCACCTGATGAGTAAGGCCACGGCCGCCGGTATGAAAAAATACCTGTTGCCCAACCGGTCCTTCCTCATTACCCGCTCCTGCTATGCCGGGGCACAGCGTTGGTCTTCTGTATGGACCGGCGACAACGTATCCAACTGGGAACATCTCTGGCTGGCCTCCGTACAGTGTCAGCGTTTAGCCGTTTCCGGTATTTCCTTTACCGGCAGCGATATCGGTGGTTTCATCGGAGAACCCGACGGAGAGTTGTATACCCGCTGGATACAGCTGGCTGTTTTTCATCCGTTGATGCGGACCCACTCCGCCAGCAACGAAACCGGCTTTAACCAGGAGCCATGGAGCTTTGGGCCGGAATATGAAAAAGTGGTCACCAAATTTATTAACCTGCGCTACCAGCTGCTGCCCTATTTATATTCCACCTTCTGGCAATATGCCAGCAAGGGTACGCCCATGCTGCGGCCGCTCGCTTTCGTTGCACAACACGATGTTGCCACTTACAATTGTACGCATGAATTTATGTTTGGGGATTCCTTGCTGATCAGTCATGTAAGTGAACCGGGCATGAAAGAAAAAAGCATCTACCTGCCGGCTGGCAACTGGTATTATTACTTTAACGATCAGGTGTACAATGGTGCACAGACGATTACGGTGCCTACCCCACTGGATGAAATGCCGCTCTTTGTAAAGGCAGGCGCGGTGCTGCCCCAATACCCGGTGATGCAGTACACCCAGCAGATACCAGTTACTGAAATGCTCCTGCACGTTTATTACGGCGATCAGGAAGTAAAGAGCCTGTTGTATGAAGATGCTGGTGATCATTATGGCTACCGGAACGGACAGTACAATGTGATCCGGTTTAAACAAGCCTCTTCCCCACAACAGTTCCGGCTGAAAAAGAAGTTTTATGTGAACTATGAAACGACTTACCAGCAATACCGGCTGATTGTTCATGGGTTGCCTTTCCAACCGACGGCGGTAATCATTGATGGTAAAAAGGTAGCGTTGCTTCCGGAGAACCTGTTAGCGGATGGTATCCTTTCGTTTACGGCGGTACGTAATTTTGAAGAAATTATCTTAGTGGCCGGAGAATAGCGAAGTAAAAGAAAAGGCTTCAGATAGAGATCTGGCGCCGGGTTCCTAACCTATGCCAACTTTAGTGATACGAAAGTAACCGGTTAATTTCTTAGTACAAAATGTCCGGAGGCGTAAAAGAAGGAATGAATAAAATGAACGATTTTTTAACATTGAATTAAGTATACCGACAAGACAATTTAGCAAAATCCTTTACTGTATGGGGTTTTCTATATAAAATCAATTTTGTAATGTTGAAGCGGGCATATCAGGAGGCTGATATGCCCGCTTTGTATTATTATCAAGATTGTTGAGAGTACCTTTTGTTGCTTGTTGCCGTGTCTACTATTGTTAATGTAAACACAATGGGTTTTGTGGCAGGAATCCTGCCTGGTTAGCCATTGCCGATGGGATTGTCTGTATCCTCCCATTCTCAACCGGTATACTATCCGGATATTTCATTCTCCCGCTTACCGCCCAGATAAAGCGTAATAGTATAACGGTATTATTTTTTAGATCAATGGGGCATGCAACAGTGCGCTGTTTTTCAGGTGTATTCCTATACTCCTTTATGGACAAGTAGCACTTCTTATCAATTTTAATAATTCCGGGTACATCCGGAATAACTCTCCAACAGCTATCGATCTGCTTGAAAAGTAACGATTTGTTATGCATACTTACCAGTATAAAACAGGTAGTAGATATTTCCGTTGACATCAAATAAGATTAACCAGACCTTTCTACCTGCCTGCATATTGGGTATTCACACGATTTATTTAATACCACTTTGGTTACCAGCTGATGCTTTATTTTAGTTCCTGAAGGAATATAAGCATGACAAAAACGGAAAAATTGGAACAATACATGATAGATACTATTCGGGAAATGAGAAAACCTACAGGCATGCGATCCCATAAGCGCCATAGGTCTCACTATTCAAAAACAAGCTGCTGACAGATTGTTTTATTTTTCTTCTATATCGTAAATATGCCCCTTTAAAGGATCTCCGATATGACTGTTGACAATTGTTGGCATAATCCAGATCATTTTATCCTGCAATAACTTCTCTCCAAATTTCTGATTTCGCCAATGTCCCCGTCTCCAATGTGCTTTCACCGTTGCATCTGCTGTAGCTGCAACGACTGTTCTTTTGAAAGATTGGCCAACATATCTGATTTTGGTGAACCCCAGCTGGTTAATCTTTTCCTCGATTTTTTTTGTTTCTTTATCCGTCTTCGCAAACGATAATTGCTTATCAAAATTACCTGGTAATCCGGTAGGAAATCTTTTTTCTACCTCCACCTTTTCGGTAGGCTGAGAAAGATATAACAAGCAATTTATGACCAGGTTGATCGTATTCGTTAACAACTCAACTGTTGCATTATAAAAATCTGTATCCGCACCACTTTCCAGTGAATGTTCTTTCGGTAATATCTCCGCCTGCAAATTTTGTATAAAATGCGCGACCGCTTGTTTAACATTTTCTCTACCTTCTTTTTTTTCAAATGATAGCCACACATTCCAGAAACTACCTACAGGCAGCTCATCATATGCACCAGATGTATCCTCAAGCCGGCTTTTCACATGTGGAATATACTCCAGGAAAAGTTGTTTAAAATTCCCGACAAAATAAAAAGATAAATCACAGTATCCCTCCGGATGCTCTCCATGTCCATTCCAGATATTATGGTCAATATAAACCCCTTCAATCACTTCCTCTCTCCCATTGGCAATCTTAATATGCAGTGGTTTAAGTGACAGATAAAAAGTGTCATAGGGTAAATGAAACTTGTCTGGTGTTATTTCACTGACATCTGTTTTGTCGAGCAATGATAACAGTGCTTGCTGAAATGAGAAGATGTTTTTCCCATTTTTAAACCATTCCTCCCAATGGGCATAGTTTTCATACAAATACTCAAAATCATGTATCTCCTCCTTACTTAAACCAGATTTGTTGTATAGAAACTCCCCCACATTTGTACCATCATAACCGGGTACATGTCTTTTGCAAAATGCATCACGGCCTTGCTCAACGAAATGTCTGAAGTGATGCTGTTTGTCGATGGTATAGGGGAAATAATACGATAGTGCTTCTTCCGTCATTTGATAACAGGGCGTTTCAATAGTTTGATAAAATGGCGATTCTTATAAAAATACGAAAGTTTCCATTTACAGTATACAGGTTCAATACTGTCGCTGTGAACACACTCCGTCCATCATCCGGTTGTTTACATTTGCTGCTTGTTCCAGCCAGAATTATAATGGTAATGGAGGAGCTCACCAGCATCACTTATTGCGCTGTTGCTATTATGTGATCTTACAAAAGGAATATTGATAGTCGCTAGAATAAAGATAAAGAGAGAAAAATTATCATGTTGTCGTCCAAAGAGAGGGTGCATACAAGGTATGAGGAGATATTTTTCTAATAAGGTTTTGTTTACCTTCAAAAAGCAACAACGACATTTTAATACATTCGTTCATAGTAAAATATTGACCATGAAGGAAATTCACCAGCATCACCTATCGCGCTGTTGTTATTATGTGATCTTACAAAAGGAATATTGATAGTCTCTATATAAACATCGATAAATTGACATATTGTCGCTCAAAGTTATAACGCATTCAGAGCATTGGGGAATATGCTTCTAATAAGACTTTTGTTTGCCTTCAAAAATAAATAGCGCTCTTTTGATGCACATACCCATGTTAGAACAATTGGTTAACTGCCTGGTTTCAAAATAGAATAATAATACGATCAAGCCAGCAATACAATTGCATAAATCAGCTGCTACCTGACTTCAAAAGGAAGACCGACGCTATTAAACAGCCGACAGATACTTACCCCAATACACTTGTTGGAAGCCGAAAAACAATATCAATATCATGGTTCCAAATATCGCCCTGCCCCATCACTACAACTGGTCTCTCATAACAATCTGTTCTTGTTCTCTATCCCAACATCAACGTAGCTCCTCTTGTTATACCAATAATAAGCCTACATCAAAATACCCTCAACACACAGCCAATCATCTCCCATTATCAGCCTATAACAGGTGACGCTTACTTTTTCACTTCAACCGACTATCCATGGAAACAACAAAGAAGAGGGGAAATCAAACATTTTTCAACCACCAGCAAACTACCGGTCTGCTGCAATTCATAAAGCATACCATCATGCCTATCATGCATCATTATAAAACAATAACAGAAAAGAATAACAGAAAACAATAACAGCTAACATCAAAACAATAACAGCTAATCGGTAAGATTCATCACCTTACTACATCTATTCACTTAAACTCAAAAAGGAAGTAGTGTAAATATTGTCGCACAGACAATCATTAGCCTATAGTACTATCCCATCGATAAAGACTCACTGTTACATTATAATACAGCAGCCCTATCTATTGATAGCTACATTCCATGACTACCCGCAAAAAAACACCTCCTGGTGCTTACTCAATAAAAAATAGATAAATAGAAAATAGACATCAGGGCACAAAAAACAAAAAAGATAAAAATAGCCCTAAACAGGATTTCCATCCGGTCACTGGTATAGTCTATTCCATGTAACTCATTTTGATTATCCGCGTGATTAATACTCAGGCTTTTCATACAAACAAATTAAAAAATTAACGCAATAGCTTAGTGCTCAACATTGGGGTTGTATGATCACATCCTCGTTTCATGAAATTACAACTAAAAAAACAAAACAGATAATTCTTTTTGTTCATTTTAGCCACCAGCGCGTTCATTTTACTGGCCCTTCTTGCGCGACTTTCCTGCGGCTTCATGGGGCAAACGCAAAGGTGCCGGTTTGGCGGCAGCCGGCGCTACTGCTGTACTGTCGCTGTCGCCCAGCTCTCCGGCTGTTGTCGTCTCACCCCGGTTAAAATAAGCCTTCTCCATTTTACCGGTTTCTTCATCATACAATTTCCAGGTGCCATGTCTCACCGAGTTGCCCTTCCGGATAATCTCTGTAGGTGTTTCTGCACCGGTAATCGGATCTATGATCTGGATCGTATCCCGCTGCCCTTCTATTTCCGTGGCAATAAATAATCCCTCTTCACTGCGCTTGCCATTGGGATAATAGTACCTGCAATAGCCATCCAGGACATTGTTCTTATAAGTCTCCTCCGCAATCAGGTTGCCCCCTGCGGATGTTTTCTTCCACACCCCTTCCTTACGTCCATTACGATAATCCCCTTCCCAGGAAAAGCCCGGTTCGCCCCGGATCTCTCCTACTTCCTCTATCCAACGCCCCTGCTTACGCTGCTGCGCGTCTTTCTGATTGATTTTTCCCTGAGCGATCCCGCTTACAACTATCAACTGTAAGAGGATATATAAACACCATTTTTGCATAAATAACGGATCATTGCTGTTACACAAGTTATGTATTTTTAGTATGTATAAAAAGTTAAAACCTTCCTAATGACCTAACAGCTTATCCCTGAATCGTTTTCATCCGGCCCCCGGCTATTCCCTGCAGTGAGCCGTGTATTGGTCAGCCATATTCAATAGCCATATCTCCACTCCCCCTGACAAACGGGTATATACACCACAGGTGATTACTTTTCAGCAATCACCTGTGTACGTACAACAGACCGTTATGAGCGGCCCGGTTATCATTCGTTTTAAATCCGTTTTAAAATAGTAGCACCTAATGGCGGCAACCGCAATGTTAGCGTATAGTCTTTGCCGTTATAGACCTGCTTTACCGGTCTTAATATACCCGTGTTGACCACACCACTTCCGTAATACCGGGGCGCATCACTGTTCAAGACTTCCTCCCAGCGGCCATCTCCGGGGATACCTACCATATAGTGTTCCCGTACTACCGGGGTCATATTCAATACAATAAGCAGTGTATCTTCCGGCTCCTGGCCTTTCCGCAGATATGCCAGTACACAGTTATCATAATCATTCACCGTGATCCATTCAAATCCCGCCATATCAAACTGCTGTTCATACAATGCCGGCGTAGTTGTATACAACTGATTCACGTCTTTCACAAAATCCTGCAATCCTTTATGGGGATTGAATTTCAGGAGATGCCAATCCAGCTCTCCCTGATAATTCCATTCAGATGTCTGTCCGAACTCATCTCCCATAAACAACAACTTCGTACCCGGATGTGTGTACATATAACTGTACATCAGTCGCAGATTGGCAAACTTCTGCCATTCATCGCCTGGCATCTTATAGATCAGCGGCGACTTGCCGTGCACCACTTCATCATGGCTGAACGGCAGCATATAATTTTCTCCATAGGCATATACCAGGCTAAAGGTAACATCATGCTGATACCATTTCCGGTGAATAGGATCTTTTTTGAAATATTCCAGGGTATCATTCATCCATCCCATCATCCACTTCATCCCAAATCCAAGTCCGCCCATAAAAGTTGGTCTGGACACACCGAAATGAGCAGTAGAATCTTCTGCAATGGTTTGTACATCGGGGAACAGGGCATATACCGTTTCGTTCAGTTTTTTGAGAAAACTGATCGCTTCCAGGTTTTCATTACCACCCAGCTCATTCGGTTCCCATGCACCGCGCGGCCGGGAATAATCCAGGTGAATCATCGAGGCTACGGCATCTACCCGTAAACCATCTGCATGAAATTTATCTAACCAGAAAATAGCATTACTGATCAAAAAAGACCTTACTTCATTGCGGCCATAGTTGAAAATATAACTGTTCCAATCAGGATGATACCCCTTACGCATATCCGCATACTCGTACGTATGTGATCCATCGAAACGGAACAACCCGTGGGCATCTCCCGGAAAATGGGAAGGTACCCAGTCCAGAATGACGCCAATACCTGCCAGGTGAAAGGCTTCTATCATTTCCATCAGGTCCTGCGGCGTACCATGCCGGGCGGTAGCAGCAAAATAGCCGGTTAGCTGATATCCCCAGGAACCATCAAAAGGATGCTCCATCACCGGCATCAGCTCCACATGGGTAAATCCCATTTCCTTTACATAAGGTACCAGCATATCAGCGATTTCCTGGTAGGAATATACGGCTTCGGGGTTCAGGGGGTCCGGGCGGCGCCAGGAAGCGAGGTGTACTTCATAAACAGCATAGGGACTTTTCAGGGAGTTGTGCTGGCCGCGGTGGCTCATCCATTTTTTATCATCCCATTCGTAATCCAGCGCATGTACAATGGCGGCAGTTTTGGGGCGTACTTCCCAGTAAAAAGCAAACGGGTCGCCTTTTTCCAGCTCTTCCCCATTATGCGACCGGATAAAATACTTGTACAGGAAACCGGGTTGTACACCGGGAACAAAACCTTCCCAGATACCGGAACTATCCCAACGTGGAAACAGGGTATGACTGTAATGATCCCATCCGTTAAAGTCGCCCATAACGGCTACAAATGCGGCATCCGGAGCCCACACTGCAAAATAGGTACCTTGTGCCCCTTCATATTCTACAGGGTGCGCGCCAAACTTTTCGTATAGCCGGTAGTGAGAGCCGGCCTGAAACAGGGTTATATCACCGGATGAGAATAGGGAAAAGGGTTCAACGACCTGTAAAGTACGATTAATATTTCCGATCATAATAACGTGTGAATTGGGTCTTACCTAACAAGATAGTTTAAATTTTGTAAACAGCGGGATAGTTCTGACAGATGCCTGTAAAAATAAAAAGGTGCCCCTAAGGACACCTTTCTACTCTATTACGGTTAAAATGAGATTAGTATTTACGCTTGAATGGAGGTTTGCTGCCACCACCGGAAGACTCACGTTTGTCGCCACCGCGGTATCCACCGCCCGGACGGCTGCCGCCTTCTCCGTTCCAGCTTCTTTTACGTGTGCCGTCTTCTCTGCGCGGACCACGATCGCCACCACCTGTACGGGCACGTTTATCGCCGTCCTGAGACATTTCGATCCGTACACTGCGGCCGTTGTATTCTACTTTCTTGAATGCCTGCGTTACCTTTTCAAGTTCGTCATTTTCCACTTCAAAGAAAGAGTAAACACCTTTCAGATCAATTCTGCCGATCTTGTTACCACGTACGCCTGTGTTGTCGCACAGGTAGCGCAGCATATCGCCCCGGTTGAAATCATCTACTGAACCCAGGTTGATGAACAGACGGGTAAACTTACCGTTGTTACGGCTGCCGCGGCTGCCATCATCTCCCACAGAAGAACGTCTGTCGTCTTTGGCATTCAGATCCGGTGCATCCTGGTAGTACTCCAGGAACTGGTTAAACTCCAGGGACGCAAAACGTTTGATCAGTTCTTCCTTGCTCATGGTTGCAAACTCTTCGTATATGCGTTCCAGGTAAGGTTCAATCTGCTCTTCGTTTACAGTTACGTTATGTACTTTATGTACGAGACCGAACAGTTGCTTTTCGCATACTGCAAAGCCATCGGGTACTTCTGCTTTTGTAAATTTCTTACCGCTCACGCGTTCGATCTGGCGGATTTTTCCGATATCCCGGCTGCTGATAATAGCAATAGAGATACCTGATTTACCGGCACGACCGGTACGGCCACTTCTGTGGGTGTAGTTTTCTACGTCATCCGGTAAGTCGTAGTTGATAACGTGTGTAACGTTGTCAACGTCGATACCACGTGCGGCAACATCCGTTGCTACCAGCACCTGCAGCGCTCTTTCACGGAAACGTTTCATTACCTTATCACGTTGCTGCTGGGTCAGATCCCCGTGCAGTGCATCTGCATTATAGCCATCCTTGATGAGCGATTCTGCGATTTCCTGTGATTCGATTTTTGTACGGGTAAAGATGATACCGAAAATTTCAGGGTTGAAATCCACGATACGTTTCAGTGCAGCGTATTTCTCGCGGGGACGTACTACGTAGTATTCGTGTTCGATATTAGCGTTACCGCTGTTTTTGTTACCTACCGTCAGTTCAAACGGATCTTCCATGTATTTCTTTGCGATGCGGCGCACTTCCTGTGGCATAGTCGCAGAGAATAACCAGGTTGTTTTTTCTTCCGGTGTGTTCGATAAGATATTATTGATGTCTTCCTGGAATCCCATGTTCAGCATTTCATCTGCTTCATCCAGTACTACATAACGTACGTTATCAAAATTGATAGCACCACGGTCGATGATGTCCAGTAAACGGCCGGGAGTAGCTACGACAATGTGTACGCCTCTTTTCAGTTCGCGCAACTGTTGTACGATGCTGGAACCGCCATATACCGCTACGGTATTCACATCGCCCAGGTATTTGCTGAAGTTTTTCAGGTCGTTTGTGATCTGCAGACACAGTTCACGGGTAGGACATAAAATCAGACCTTGTACCTTATTCAGCTTGAGGTCCAGTTGCTGCAGCAAAGGCAGACCAAAGGCGGCTGTTTTACCGGTGCCCGTCTGGGCCAGACCTACGAAATCGCGGTCGCCTCCTAATAATACCGGTATTGCCTGTTCCTGGATGGGAGTTGGGGAAACGAAGCCCAGGTCCGTAATTCCCTTTAAAATAAGCTCTTGTAAGCCCAGTGATTCAAATGTAGTCATTGATTTGCATTGATCGAGCTCCGTCGGGAGCTGTGTAAAGCTTTTAGCTGTTAGCCATCCGCTGTTGAAAATATTTTTATTGATTACCGGCCGACAGTCTTGTACTGCCTGCCAATGGTGAGAAGAACCGCTTTACTGGTAGCTGACAGCTAACAGCTAAACAATTCCTGTTTTATACCAGCTCACCTTCCAGGTCGTAATCAAACGCTTTAGTGATACGTACTTCCACGAAATCACCGGGTTTCAGGCGTTTGGTGGTATTGATGATCACTTCGTTGTCTACTTCCACAGAATCGAACTCGGTACGGGCAAGGTATCTGCCGGATTCTTTTTTATCTACTATTACTTTAAAGATCTTCCCTACTTTTTCCTGGTTTTTCTCCAAAGAAATTTCCTGTTGCACTTCCATGATTTCCTGTGCCCTGCTTTCTTTTTCTTCGGCAGAGATATTATCCTCCAGTTCATGGGCGCTGGTGCCTTCTTCGTGACTATAGGTGAATACACCTACTCTGTCAAAACGCATTCGTTCCAGGAAACCTTTCAGCTCTTCCACATCTTCTGTGGTTTCACCCGGGAAGCCGGCAATCAACGTAGTACGTAAGCAGATACCCGGTACTTTGGCGCGGATCGCCTGCACCAGTTCTTCAATCTCTTCTCTTGTAATCTGGCGTTTCATTGCTTTCAGCATAGCGTTGGAGGCATGCTGGAGTGGCATATCCAGGTACTTGCAGATGTTGGGGAATTCATTCATGACATCCAGGATTTCCATCGGAAATTTGGTAGGATAGGCATAATGCAGTTTGATCCACTCCAGTCCTTTTACCCCTGCAAGCGCCCGCATGAGATCCCCCAGGCGGCGTTGTTTGTAGAGATCCAGACCATAATAAGTCAGTTCCTGCGCAATGAGCATGATTTCCTTTACACCGGATTTCACCAGTTTTTCGGCTTCCAGTACCAGTTCTTCGATGGGTTTTGAAACGTGTCCGCCACGCATCAGTGGGATGGCACAGAAGGAACAGGTACGGTTACAACCTTCGGCGATTTTCAGATAGGCATAATGAGAAGGGGTACTGAGTAACCGTTCACCTACCAGCTCTGATTTATAGTCAGCGTCGAATTTTTTCAGGATCAGCGGCAGTTCCATGGTACCAAACCAGGCGTCTACCCCTGCAATTTCAGATTCCAGGTCGCCCCGGTAACGTTCACTTAAACAGCCGGTCACGTATACTTTATCCAGTTTACCCCGTTGTTTCAGATCTACCTGTTCCAGAATAGTATTGATGGATTCTTCTTTGGCTTTGTCGATGAAGCCGCAGGTGTTTACCACTACGATATTATGGTCCCGTTTGGCACTTTCATGCACTACATCGATGTCATTGGCCAGCAGTTGTCCACTCAGGACTTCTGAATCAACCATGTTCTTGGAACAACCAAGCGTAATAATGTTAACCTTGTCTTTCTTTAAAGTTTTCGTCTTCAAGCGCGAATGTTTTAGAGCATGTGGTCAGGTATAATCTGACCCGCTTACCGCCACGAAGACACACAGACACTAATTGAATAAAACAGCAGACTTACTGTACGTGACTTGAGCCTTAGTGGGGGTTAAAATAAGGAAGGTGCAAAGGTAATAAAAAGAATTGACAATTATAAATTTTAAGATAAAGATTTACATTTCAACAACTTACAAATCCTTTTTCTAATTTACTGCACCGATTTCAGTAGCTTTTCTGCACGATCACGGGCTTTTTTACGCTTATAGTGATACCACCATTCGGGAGCCATTTTGATCATCAGGTTATTCATCCCCCTTAATCCTACCAAATGATACAAACCATTCAGCTTACCGGTTAAGGTAGGGTCCAGTGCCCGCAGACTCATCGCAAATCCGCCATCCATATATTCCATATGGTGCCAGTAGCCACCCGGCATAAACAGCGTATCGCCGTGATGCAGAATCGTGGTATGCCCCTGGGCATATTTTAATGCCGGAAACTGTTCCGTATCGAGCTCTTCATGCCAGTTGACAAAGCTGGCCGCGCTCTCTACCGTAAAGGGCATCCGGTAAATATAAGGGGACTGCTTGTTTTCCAGTAACAATACTCTTTTACGCCCCAGGAACTGGGTATGGAAGATATGCGACAGGTCAATATCATAATGCATATGTGCGATTGAACCTGCTCCGCCCACAAATAACATCGGGTATTTTTTCAGAAAACCGGAAGCGAGGATATCCGGCCAGGTAAAGTCTTCCACCAGTTGGGGTACATGCTGAAAAATGTTGAAAAGGAAAATGCGCAATTTTACCGGGCCGCGCTGGATCATATCCAGGTAATCGCCGAAGGCGATATAGTCATCTGCTCCATTTACCAGGGTATTGGCGCCGGCGCGTTCATTATTGTAAACACCCACCATTTTGTCCCCTACGACAGATTTAAAATAATCCCATGTCCATTTGTCATGAGCCTGCCAGTTTTTACTTAAGCCTCCTGCTGTAATCACAACAGGCTTACGGGGTTTGTAATAGTTCTCTTTGAATTCTGCTGGTGTAATGTTATCAACTCGGTCTATGTGTTTTACTATCATAACTGACGAATTGTTAAAGAGGTACAAAAAGGGAACAACTATTCAAATGTAAAAATGTAAGGAATTACGGATCGTTTAAATTTAAGTGTAAAAGAACGGGAGTGGATGAAAGAGATCCGGGCCGCCTGTAGCGCCCGGATGAATATTTTACTACAATCTATCGCTGGCAAGATGTATGCCGGTTGTCTGACAATCATTCATAACAACCAATAGATCAATTATTTATACTGAAAAGAGAATCTACAAAAGCTTCTTTGTTAAACACCTGCAGATCTTCCATTTTTTCGCCGATACCGATATACTTCACCGGGATTTTGAACTGATTGGCTATAGCCAATACCACGCCACCTTTTGCAGTACCATCGAGTTTGGTAATGGCCAATGCTGTTACTTCCGTTGCTGCAGTGAACTGACGGGCCTGTTCTACGGCGTTTTGTCCGGTAGATCCATCCAGTACCAGCAGCACTTCATGCGGGGCATCCGGAATCACTTTTTTCATCACGCGCTTAATTTTACCCAGCTCGTCCATCAGGTGCAGCTTGTTGTGTAAACGACCAGCTGTATCAATGATAATAACATCCACATCTCTGGCAGCACCGCTTTGTACGGTATCAAAAGCTACAGCACCCGGGTCAGATCCCATTTGTTGTTTTACAATCGGTACACCGGCACGGTCACTCCAGATCGTCAGCTGATCTACAGCCGCAGCGCGGAAAGTATCCGCCGCACCCAGTAATACAGATTTACCGGCTTTTTTGAAATTATAGGCGAGTTTACCGATAGTCGTGGTTTTACCAACACCGTTTACCCCTACCACCATGATAACATAAGGTTTTTTGCCAGCGGGCACATCAAAGTCACGGAAACCGCTATCCGGGGCATCTACCAGCAATGCGGCGATTTCTTCCTGCAACATTCTGTTCAACTCACCGGTTCCCAGATACTTATCTTTCGCTACCCGTTGTTCAATGCGGTCAATGATTTTTACAGTTGTTTCCACGCCTACATCAGCAGATACCAAAGCATCTTCCAGGTTATCCAACACTTCCGTATCTACAGTTGATTTACCGGCAATGGCGCGTCCTATTTTGCTGAGAAAGCTCTCTTTGGTTTTTTGTAAACCCTGATCCAGATTTTCCTTCTTTTCCCTGGAAAATAGTCTGTTGAAAAAGCTCATAGTTTAGTTTAATTAAGATGGTCATCCGGAGATGCCCCTCTATTTTTGATGCAGCCCCCTTTGGGCGCAGTATAGATTTCAAACAAGTTGCTAAAATACGTCTTTTGTGTTAACAATTACTGCGTGGTATGCTATCAAAATGCAGTGTTCCCTTCAGCGGGACATTTCAGGTGTATTGTTCAACAAGGTACTACCAATATTTGGTTTCTGGTGAGATATCCTCCGGGGGATGCCGTTGCGTCTCTTTACATCATTCATGAGCGTATACCAACACAAAAAGCTGTCCGTTTAACGGGACAGCTCTTCAGTATTATTAGTAAAGCCGAATTACTTTTGGTTAATGTGCTCCAGCACTTTATCCTTATGCACGATAGCCTCTTTAAAAGTATACGCACCAGTTTTTGGAGAACGTACTGCTTTTACTACTTTAGTCCACACTTTCGATTCCGCTGCTGCTTTAGCATCTTTTACCTTCGAGTTCTTTGAAGCTGCTTTTGCCATGGTATTCTATTGTTTTTATGGTCTAATGGCTATATGGCTGGTATGCAAAACAGCCATTCACCATCAACAATTTACTATTTAATTTCTTTATGTACAGTAACTTTCCTTAAAATAGGATTGTACTTTTTCAACTCCAGACGTTCAGGAGTATTTTTCTTATTCTTGTTAGAGATGTAACGGGAAGTTCCGGGCAGACCAGTGGTCTTATGCTCTGTGCATTCCAGAATTACCTGTACTCTATTACCTTTTTTTGCCATTGCGTATTACAAATTAAGTGAGTCCTTAGAATTAAATTTCCTGACCTGCAGCACGTAATTCTTTCACTACTGCATACAAACCTCTCTTGTTGATGGTTCTTAAACCGTCAGCAGATACTTTTAAAGATATCCACTTGTCTTCTTCCGCCAGGAAAAAACGTTTTTTCTGCAGGTTAGGTAGAAACCGTCTCTTTGTCTTAATGTTGGAGAAGGAAACATGGTGACCTGTAATCGGCTTCTTTCCTGTCACCTGACATACTCTTGCCATGATCTAAAAATTTAGGAATGCAAAAGTCCAATTTTTTTGTGGATTTTACAAATATAATTAACCGAAGTTATTCACAATTTTGCCTAAAAGCACTTTTCCAGGCACCCACTTAAAATATAAACACAATGCAAATAATTGATAATCAATTAAATACAAGACAAATTTCCATCTGTCTTTTTTAATATATTTTTTATAATAATACTACCAGACTGCGTAATACAGCCCCCAATCTCACCGCTTCCAATATCCGCTGCTGTTCTGTTCCATGTTTCTGTAATGCTTCTTCATGAGAAGTTACACACATTTCACAGCCATTCAGCGCAGATACCACCAAACTCAACAATTCAAAAAACTCCTTTCCTAAAACCGGGTTAGCCATAATGCTCATCCGGATGCCCGCAGGAGTAGCGGTATAAAATTCCTTATTCACAAAATGCCGGAAACGATAAAACACGTTATTGGCATTCATCAGTGAAGTACAACTAATGACCTCAGCCAGTTCCTTTTCATTCGCGCCTTCCTGTACAGCCAGTTTGGTAAACGATGCTTCCAACGCGGCATGCTTCTCATTTACGGCCACTGCCAGACCTATCATGTAAGCCTCTTTTTTAGACAGGGTAGCTGCTCCAATCGAATTGGTCACATTTATCTTCAGATCTTTCAGGTAACGTGCATCGGTGCTTACCAACGACTGCAGTTTTTCTGATACCGGCCATTCATTCAATCCCACTACTTCCAGCAATTGTACCGCTGTATCCTGATTTGTAGATGCAAACATAACAGATAAAATTTTAATTACTAAATAGCCGGGATAATACCCTTACCAGGCACGTCCCGGCTATCAGCAGATAAACTTAAATAAACTTATACCGCCAGGGTAGCTTCGCCTTTATTCCAGTTGCAAGGGCACAGCTCATCTGTTTGCAGTGCATCCAGTACACGCAGTACTTCTTTCACGTTACGGCCTACAGACAGGTCGTACAGGGAAACCCAACGTACAATACCTTCCGGATCTACGATGTAGGTAGCACGGTAAGCAACTTTTTCATTTACTTCCAGGATACCCAGTTCAGTAGCCAGGGATTTAGATGTATCAGCCAGCATCGGGAACTGCAGACCACGCAGATCTTCATGATCTCTTCTCCATGCAGCGTGTACAAACTCACTGTCAGTAGAAGCACCAATCAGGATTGCATCACGGTCAGTGAAATCCTGTGCATGTTTGTTAAATTCAGCAATTTCGGTAGGACAAACAAAAGTGAAATCCTTAGGCCACCAAAACATCACCATCCATTTTCCGGAACTTTTCAGCTCTTCAGAAGACAGCTCGTAAAATTCTTTGCCTTTTTCTATTGAAACAACCGCTGTTTTTTTGAATTCGGGAAACGCTGACCCTACGGATAAAATAACATTCTTCATAAAATAACTATTTCTATTTTTTGATTTACAGACTAGACTATTAATTTTTTACCGCCGCAAAGATGCCACTACATTTAGTAGGAATCAAATAGATTTTAGAAATGTGACATTGAGATTCTCTATATATGTGCTTTTTTCCCGACCAGTTGCTGAATCTGCCCGACACCTGCCTATATAACCAAAAAAAATATCCCGGAATTAACATCTTTATGGGATTTATGCATCATTTTGGCACGTTATTTAGTTATATTAGAAGTGTAATTTTAAATAGCATGGAAATGAAAAAGAAATACGTATTACTGGTGGTTATAACGATTGGACTTGCTTTGATTCCGTTTATCAAAAACAGCATCATCAAACACGATGAATTTGACGCTACTAAAGATCTGTTCATTTAGTGTTTAGCGGGTCTGACATACCCTTTAGCAGCTCCCTACACAGGGACCGGCTTTTTATTGCTGTTCAATTATATATAAGCACACCTAAAACATTACGGATGTGATAACAACCGGCGCGAATACTTTCCGCTTATGATTGTCATCACATCCGTAATTATTTTTATATATCTGGTACTACGCCTCAGGTTACCTCATTAATCAGGTCGGCAAAATTCCGGATCCCCACCATCTTGGCAGAAGTATAACCTTCCGCATACGCCACTCCTACCATCTTACCCAGCATTTTAGCCCGGTATATCACGCTATCAAAGAAACCACTGCCCGAAATATAGGTTTGCGGCTCATGATCTTTGGCAGCCAGAAACTGGGAACTGAAACTCCGGATAGCATCCAGCTTCTTTTCCATTACCGGTGTAATATCTACTACAAAATCAGGTTCGTGGTAGCGGTCCTGCAGGAAATGAAATACCTGCTTCGGCCGCCAGGCAGCCTGCTCCTGCCCATCGGCTCCTTTGGTAATCACTTTCCGCAATCCGGCCAGAAAACAGCTGTCGGCAATCAGTTTACCGGCGCGGCCGTGATCCGGATGGCGGTCATCCATCGCATTGGCCAGTACAATGTCTGGCTGGAACTTACGGATAGCGGCAATAATCGCCAGCTGCTCCATCGTATCATTCCTGAAAAAGCCGTCTGCCAGCCCCAGGTTTTCTCTTACTTCCAGTCCCATGATCTTTGCGGCGTCCTGTGCTTCCTGTTCCCGAAGCTCAGGTGTACCCCGCGTGCCCAGTTCTCCCCGGGTGAGATCCACAACGCCTACTTTCATGCCTTGCTGCGCATGCACCATCAATGTGCCTGCACACCCCAGCTCTACGTCATCAGGGTGCACAGCAATAGCCAGTATATCCAGTTTCATATGCTTGTAAATTGAGGTGCAAAGATGAGAAATTATTTCATTCTCCTCAATCTTCGGTACTCCGGATCAGGATGCCTACCTTATTGGCAGGAACGAGGTATTGCTCCCGTGATTTTTTGTCAGTTATAATTTGCAGGGACCGGAATGTCTTTTTATCCAGGGTCATCATCCGGGCTTCATCCGTTGGGGTGACAGGTTTGTCATTCACAATGAAATAGCAGCTGCTGTCATTCATGTAACATTTCATCAGGCTATCGTAGGCCGGGGCCACCTCCCGTAATAAAGCCTGTACCCGTTTGCGGGCGAAAGGCTTGGTTTCCATATATACCACCCCATTGGCTGCCTGGCTGCCATATTTCAGGATAGCCCGCCTCCCTTTGGCAATGGTAATCACGCCTATCTGATCGGCCGATAACTGGCTGACAGCCGCTGGTGTTACCAGCACACTATCCAGCACATATACCGGATCATCGTTTTCTTCTTCCTGCGCGAAAACGCTCAGCGATGTAAATAAGAGGCAAATAAATAAGATCCGTGCTTTCATCATATTTCCTTTTTCAAGACAGGCCAATATTACGAAGATAGCAGCATTAATTATAGGCACGGAATTGTTGGTATAGCTCGAGTTCCTGCACAATCACTTCAATATCCTGGTCTTCCTGTTTGTCGTAACCGCTTTTCAGGTTCCCCCCGAAGAAAAAGGCTACTGTTTGCCAGATTCGGGCATTAAACCCACCTTTCAGCTCCTTGATAATTTCATAGCAGCTTTGCCCGGTTTCCCGGTCAATGAGTTTCATCAATACTTTCCCCTGGTATATGGAGAGGTTCTGTAGCTTATCTCCAAATTGTGCTTTCAGTTCTTTTTCCTTGGAGGCCAGGAATTCTTTCCGCTCTCTTTTTCCGGACATGGCAGCCAGGCGGCCGTTCACATCTTTCAACACCCGCGCGGCCGACTTGGCATAGGGATAGGTAACGTAAACGGCATTACGCAAACGGCTCCAGCGTTCCCGCTCCTTACGGAGCGCTCTGGGCATCTTTTCCACTACATCCACAATGGCAAGGGTGATCACCGGAATGGTATCATTGCCCACTACAATGGCATGTAACGGAATCACATCCGCACCATGTGCCTCCTGCGCCTTTGCTTGCCGGTGGCACAGTGAAGCGCCCAGCATGAAAAAGATAAACGCAATGTACTTCAGGCGATGCATATGTTTTTTAACGTTATTTAGCCATTCAATATTACCACAAGTTAAAAAAGATTTTGAGACGTGGCGTTAACAAAATCGTTCTATTGTACTGGTATCATCTTCAGCTTTTCCTGTGCAAAAGCATTCACTGTCCTTTCTACCGCAGGGATGTCTTTGGAGATGAGTGAGCTCCCCAGTACATGCCCTCCGGCGCCTGGTATCGGCACGGCTATTTTCAGACTGTCGGGTGTACCCAACTGCTGTGTCATTTGCAAAATAGCAGATACCCGTACCGTAGGATCCTGATGCTGCGCATCTTTATAATAATACATGTTCAATACCGGCTGATGTATCTTGTTGAAAGTGGCGGCATGCATACCTGCCTCCAGCAGGTTTTGCAGCTGCACGACGGCCTCCAGACGATAATCACTATTCCAGTACTGTGCCCGCACCGGATCTTCTTCTCTTGTTTGCCGGAAATCCCCTTTACTGACCAGCCGGGCCAGTTGCAGCCCCCAATGGTCATTGACCAGGAAGGCCAGTTTATCATTGATGGCGATATTGGGCGACATATTGATCAGGGCATACACATCGTTGGGATAGGCAGCAGCCAGCATCAATCCCAGGGTACCACCCGTAGACGTTGTCATCAGAATAACTTTATCTCCCAATGCTTTGCCAACACTCAACGCAGCTTCTGCATCTTTCCACAAACCGGCGGCCGTCATGTGCAACAAGGGATCGGAAGTATCAATGCCATGCCCGTCGAGGCGCGACAAATAAAGGTTACAACCAAAACGGCGGGCAAAATCAAGATGTACCGGATCTCCTTCCTTCTGGCTGGCAGAAAATCCATGCAGGTATACCACTGCATAGGGGGTTTTCCGATGCGTAGTATCATGCCAGATGATACGGGCTTCATTGTCGGGTTTCAGCCGGTGCGCAGCTTCCCGCTGCTGCACATACTGCATCAATGCGCCTGCCTCCTGCGGTACCGGCGGCAAGTTATGATCAAAAACAGGAGATGCCGGCGCAGGGCCTGAAAAATATATCACTGCCAACACCGCAATAATGAGCAGGGATATACGCAACCACCGTTGTTTCATAAGCATATTAATAATTAGGATAAATCTACAGAAGATTTTTCAAACCGGGCCATTAAGAAAGGATTACGTATCAACATCCGTAAATGCACCGGGGAGAAGACAACAGCGGATCTGCTCCGCGTATGTCTTCTCCCCGGTATTTTATAAACAGGTACTGTTATAAGTGATGGTCTAGCGTCTTCTGGTGCGCTGGTAAATACTCATACCGGTACCTACTACTGTAATGATAATACCCAGCCACAATACATTGATATAAGGGAATACCAATGCTTTCATTACTACGTAATCATTGTAGGAAGCGGCTTCTTTTACTTTCAGCTCTATTTTGTTCTCCGCAGGCATAATTTTGGTGAAACGTACATTCAGGGCCAGCGGCGCCAATGTATCTTCCACACTGTACTGGTAGCTGCTGTCGCGGATGAAGTAAATCGGCTGCAGTTTGAAGTGATCATCAGTCTGGGTATATACTTCCAGTTCTGCTCCTACAGCCAGATCGCCTTGTTGCGGTGCATAGTTGCGGCCTTGCGGTTTAGGATTCAGTCCTTTCAGCACAATAAATCCTTTGGAGAAGAATACAGAGTCACCCTGTTTAATCACGTGTGTAGTATACTCAGTGGTATCTGCCTTTGCCTGTTCTTCCTTATTCGGTGCGGCCGACACATAGGTGAAGATATCCTTCGTCAGATAGTGCCGGGATGCCGGGTTGGAAGAAATGGCATTTTCTTTCTTATTGACAAAAGCATCCGGATAAAGCGTAAATTTCTCCAGTACTTCACCGGTAGTTTTATCTTTTCTCTCGTAATGCATCACGTAGTACGTTTTCGGATCGCCGGGAGCAATAGAGTCGCCCTTATAGGTGACATGATAATCGCCCATCTGTACCTGTACGTCCTTCGGCAGCATGATATTCTCCCGTGGGTTTTGTTTACTCTCCTTCCGGAAGAAACCATCATTCAGCATCTTCATACGATCAATGGAAATGACTTCCATTTTGGCAGAGGATAAAAGGACCCCTAACAACACCATACCAAAGCCGATATGCGCCACAGAAGCACCGGCAGATTTCACTTTACCTTTCAGTCCTATGATAATGTAGGAAAAGTTTCCTACGATGGCATAGATACTGGCAAACAGCATCAGGTAGATGGCAGTCAGGAAGCCGGCGCCATAAGTGGTATAGTTGATGCTTCCTTTCCAGGCAATCAATCCTGTAAATAATAAGGATACAACGGTAGGCAGCAGCAGCTTTTTCGTCAGCTGGCCACGAGGCGTATCTTTATATTTCATGAACTGTACCACCGCTGTTAATACGCCTACCACAATGGCAATCCAGATCTGGATTTTGTTATAGTGGAATATACTGTCTGATGGCGGTGCAATATCATCTAACTTAAACAGGGCTTTCAGTCCTGTCAGATCCAGCAATTTATTCCATACCGGAATGGAGGTAGTGAAGGTAATCTGTATGGCTGCAATCAGCAGAATCAGGGAACCTACAAACAGCCAGAACTCACGGGAGTAGCTGCTTTCCTCTTTATTCACAGAAGGAATTTCTTTTCTGCGTACAATCAATAATATGATAGAAGGTACGGTAAATACCAGCATCGCAATCAGCAACTGCGCACTCATACCCATATCGGTAAAGGAGTGAACAGAGGTGTCACCCAATACACCGCTCTTTGTCAGGAAAGAGGAGTACAGAATGAGGATGTAGGATATAAAGAAAAAGAAGATGGTAGATTTCAACGCATGACCGGTGTGCTTATAGGCCAGCAGCGTGTGTACCCCTGCAACCAGCGTAAGCCAGGGTACCAGCGAGGCATTTTCCACCGGATCCCACGCCCAGTAACCGCCGAAGTTCAGGGATTCATAAGCCCAGGCCGCACCCATCATGATACCGGTACCCAGCAGCATCACGGCAAACAGGGCCCATGGTAATACCGGTTTCACCCAGCCCGTGTAATCGCGGGTCCAGATGCCGGCAAAGGCAAACGCAAACGGAATAATCATAGAAGCAAAACCCAGGAACAATACCGGCGGGTGAATAACCATCCAGTAGTTTTGCAGGGTAACGTTCAAACCATTTCCGTCATGAATATGGGTGAGATAATCGGCCTGTTGGAAGATAGGAGCCGCCTGGTTTTCCTGCGCTTCTCTCAGCAACATAAACGGATTGCTACCCACTTTATAACCCAGTATAAAGATACCCAGCAGCATGCTGGCCATAATTACCTGTGCGAGGGAGAAAACGGTCATCACTGATGCTTCCCATTTTTTGGCCGTACGGATCAGAATGAGCCCCAGAATACTGTTCCAGATACTCCAGAGCAGGAAGCTTCCTTCCTGATCAGACCAGAGACTGGACAACAGGTATTGAATGGGCAGATCGCGGGATGTATTACGCCACGCGTATTTGTATTCAAAATAGTGGTTATAGAGTACAAAATACAGACAGGAGAAAATGGCAATCACGGCAGCGGATTGAATCGCAAATGCCCAGCGCGCAAGCTTTCTCCAGGATTCCTGTACAGCAGGTTCTTTTATCTTAACAACATTATAATAAGCCACGGTGGCTACTATGGATGCTACAAATGCCAGTATGGCAAAGAAGTGGCCCAACTGGCCCGGTAATAAGTGTTCCCCTACAAACTTCATGAGAGACGGATCGATTTAGGGATTTATTTATTTGGTTATACAGCTATATAACAACATACCGCTGCTAACTAAAAAAGTAAATCAATAATATATTATAATTGTTTGGTACTCATCGCTACCTGGTCGTCTTTGTATTTAGACGGACATTTCATGAGTATTTTGCTGCAATGGAATTCATTTCCTTCCATTTTTCCCGTAAGAACTACGGATTCAGCTTTTTCAAAGTCAGTAGGTTTGGCGCCATAGAAAATCACACGTCGTGTTTCTCCGGCTTTATCATGTACGTAGAAGCTAAACAGATTGGCGTCTTTCATTGGGTCGTAGCTCATCGCCTGTAAGGTATCCAGTTTGCCTATGACATGGAACTCCTTACCTTCTTTCTCCCGGGCGGTGGCAAATGTTTCATAGGTACTGAAATCACCTACCATTGTAACGATTACACCTATCGCTACAGCAATAACCACCAGCAGAATAATATTTGTTTTTTTCATATGAAAATTATCTTCCCTATTGTTTGACACAAGCAACAAATCCCCGTCCCGAACGCGTTTCACAGCCTTTCTGTTTCGCCTGTATTTATCTCCTTCCAATTAACCGGGCAAAATTAAGTCAAAAATGACCTTCTTCCGACATTTTTTATTTAAAAGGCAATTCTTTTTATGATAGAGTCGCTGTAAGTAAACATAATACTATCTTTGCGGCGAAAATAGAAAAGTAAGTTTTTTAATCATGGCTGATTTATCTCAATTTGACCCTAACTCAGTAGGTCTGTTGTCGAACAATGTTTTTGGTTTACCTTTTTCCGAAGAAGATGCTAAACTCGTGTTGCTGCCTGTTCCCTGGGAAGTAACCGTGTCCTATAGCAATGGTACGGCACGTGGTCCGGAGCACATTTTCAAAGCATCCCTGCAGGTAGACCTGTACGATGCGGATGTTAAAGATGGCTGGAAACAAGGTTTTTATATGCGCGAGCCGGACAAGCACCTGTTGCTGCGCAGCGATTACCTGCGGAAAGAAGCAGAACTGTACCTGAAATTCCTGACAGAAGGGGGAGATATCTCTGAGAATGAATTCCTGAAAAAAACACTGGTAGACGTTAACAACGGTACCCGTGCCATGAACGAATGGGTATATACCCAAACCAAAGCTTTACTCGAAAAAGGTAAGCTGGTAGGTCTGGTAGGTGGTGACCACAGCACCCCGCTTGGTTTTTTTAAAGCAATCGGAGAGCACAAAGGTGATTATGGTATCTTACAGATAGATGCCCATTGCGACCTGCGCGACGGCTACGAAGGCTTCAAGTATTCCCACGCCTCCATCATGTACAACGCCCTGGCGGAAGTACCTCAGCTGACCAAACTGGTACAGGTAGGTATCCGCGACTATTGCGAAGAAGAGGCAGACTATATCCGCAACAGCAATGGCCGCGTGGAAACCTTCTTCGATAAAGACATCAAAGAAAGACAATTTGAAGGGGAAACCTGGAAATCCATATGCGACAGCATTGTTGCCACCCTGCCCCAGCAGGTGTTCATCAGTTTTGACATCGACGGCCTGGACCCAAAACTGTGTCCGCATACCGGTACACCGGTAGCCGGTGGTTTTGAAGCAGAACAGATCTATTACCTGTTCAAACAGGTATTGGCCAGCGGCCGCCAGCTGATCGGGTTTGACCTGAATGAGGTGAGTGCTTCTCACGACGACTGGGATGCCAACGTAGGCGCCCGTGTACTGTTCAAGCTCTGCAACCTGTTGGTAAGCGCTAATTCCTAATCAGCCCGTTTATTACATGTATAATCTGCGTATCATACATCCCGGTACCGCCAGCAGACTCCGGTTGTTGCCGGTCATGCACGGTCTTACCGGGATCTTATTCCTGTTCAATGCGATCGGTATTTACCGCAGTCCGCAGCCCAACTGGTTCCTGGTATTGTTTTTCCTGGTGCTGGGCGCTGCCTGCCTGGCCTTTCCGTTCACCATTAAAAAGTTCCGGAAATTCACTGAAATAAACACCATTGCCAGGATCATACAGGCATTTATATGCCTGACCGGCAGTTTATACTTCCTGTCGCATCTGCAGCCCACTACCGGACTGCTGCTCATCCTCGTAGGACTGGGCCTGGGCTATATCGGCTGGATCGAGCACCGGATTTTTCAACCGGTTTTCGTCACAGCAGACACCACCGGCATGACCCTCCCAACCACCTTTTCTAAAAGGCTCATTGGCTGGAACGAACTGAATAACGTAATTTTGCGCAACGACCTGCTCACCATCGACTTTAAAAACAATAAAATTATTCAGCTGGAGATATTAGATGAGCCGGGGAAAGAACAGCGGGAAGTCTTAAATAATTTCTTTCAGAGCAGAATTGCCTGAATATAAAGCGTACGACCAATCAGTGACCAGCCGCTGACAGCGGCTGGTCAAATTAGTATATCACAAAAAGCATACATGTTAAAACAAACACCTTATATTTTATACTCAGACGGTGAAGGAAATATCTTTGAAGACACCTCTATGCTCGTAACCGGCCGCAGTGGCTGGGATGCATGGCCGGTGGAAGCAGATGAATGGATTGAATTACCGGAAGGTGGTAACCTGTATGAGTTGCCTGGCCGCCGGGGTATTGGTATCAATGCCACTACCGGCGATATGCAACTTTGTGATAAAGGTTGGGCCGTTGCGGCGTTTATTCCGCCGGCACATACCGGTTTTTACCTGGCTGCCTACGAAACCATGCCAGACGCACCTACCCTGCCCTTATTCTGTTATACGGCTGTAGGCTGGCTCGATGGTAAGTTCTATGTACCTGCTACCCGTATTGAATCAGATATCCGCCAGGAATGCGCCGGATTTGATGCCAATAAAGTAAAACAGGGCGTAAAACAACTGACAGAAGCTTACCCGCACAACAGGCTGGTACAGCACCTGGCAGAGAACTGCGCACTGACTTATGAATGTCCCGCTGCACGTAACTATTTTATGGGCAGATGGGAATGCCCGATTCCTTCCTCTCCGGCCTGCAATGCCAACTGTGTAGGTTGTATTTCCTTCCAGCCGGAAGAAGAAAGCATCGTTTCCACCCAGGACCGTTTACGGTTTAAACCAACGGCACAGGAAATTGTGGAGTACACCGTACCTCACCTGGAAACAGCTCCTTATCCGATTGTAAGCTTCGGACAGGGATGCGAGGGCGAACCCCTGCTGATGTGGGAAACCATCCGGGAATCCATCATTGAAATCCGGAAACATACTCCTAAAGGCAGCATCAACATCAATACCAATGGCAGTAAACCCGCTGCAGTACGGGCACTGTGCGAAGCAGGCCTCAACAGCATCCGGGTGAGCTTAAACTCTGCCCAGGAAAAATACTATACCCCTTATTACCGCCCGAACAACTATACTTTTGAAGATATCATCGAGAGTCTGAAAGTAGTACATGAGTTCGGAGGGTGGACTTCCATCAACTATTTTGTATTTCCGGGTATGACGGATAGTGCGGATGAATATGAAGCACTGCGTAAACTGATCCGGGAAACCGGCCTGAATATGATTCAGTGGCGGAACTTCAATATTGATCCGGATTGGTACCTGGGTAAACTGAATATCACCGAAACAGGTGAATGTTTAGGTGTTAAACAACTGCAGGAACTGATTCATGAAGAGTTTCCGGATGTGAAGTTCGGGTATTTCAACCCGCCGATGGAGCGTATCAAAGGTGACTACCTGTCTGACTTTGCCCACTAGTTGATTTTGTTCTTTTTATTATAAGCCATCACTATGCGCGTTCACTTCATCATAACGATATTGGCGCGCATAGGTAGATGGAGACATCCCGGTAACCTTGCGGAAAACGCGGTTAAAGGTAATCGGGTTGTTGTAGCCGGTAGCATAGGCTACGGAAGCAATGCTGTCAAAATCCCCTTTGATCATCTTCTTACAAGCCGCATTAATCCTGATTTCATGTAAAAACCCCAGATAGGTTTTGCGGGTATGTTTCTTAAAATATTTACAGAAAGCATAGGTTGTTAAATGCGCAACCGATGCGATCTTCTCCAACGTAATATTTTCGGCGTAATGTTCCAGTGTATACTGGTAGATATCATTCATGCGCATCCCTTCCGACTCGCTGTAGATATGCCGGGAAAAGCCGGTGGACATCGATTTCCATTCCTTTACATGCTTGGAAAAATATACCAGCATATTCACAAAAGCCAATAACCTTTCCGCGCCGGATAACCGCGTGATACGCAGGATATCTGCCCCTACTTTTTCTTCATAGATACCCGGTAACTGGATACTGAGGCGGGTCTGGAGCAGGAATTTGCGGACATTTTCCATTTCAGGCAGCGAGAATAATCCCTGCAGGCCCTGTTCATGGTCAAAGAAAATATGAATGGCGTGGATATTTTTCTCCCGTACGTTTTCAAAATATTTCGCATCGCTGCGGAACATGTGTGGCTGGTTGGCGCCGATAACATACACATCTCCGGCTTTCACAGGCTGGGTATAGTTGCCGGCAATGAGTGTTCCCTCTCCCTTAATAATTAAGGTAACCTGGGCTTCTTTGTGCCGGTGCAGGTAATTATAAAAGTAGGGAAGGATGTCTTCCTGGATAACTACTGTACCCCCATCGGCAACAGGTACGGTAAATGGAATCACTTTCATTAACCAATTTTACTACTTTTTCCAGGATTTAATCATTTATTGGACAATTTCCGTAAAGCGTTGAACAATTTCAATGAAAGAGGATCCTACAGGGTCAGGCATATCCGGCCAGAAAAACGATTGGTCCGGTATGATCCGGACCAATCAGGGAATAAAGTTCATCCAACGGAAGGCATCAGTTCAGACAGGCCCGGTCCAGTACGAGGGAATACTGTTCGCAGGTACCGGCCGCAAAAGTGACACTGGTACTATAGGCTTGCCGGAAGGGGATACAGCTGATAGTAGTAGGATCAGCACCCACACTTACTCCCAGGTATCCGGTGGCCGTTGCTGTAAACTGAATGGATAACTGATAGGTACCACTACCTCCCTGCGGAAAAGTATAGGGAAACACCGGATTATTGACAGTGTGGGAATATCCCCCACCGTCGCTGAGGGTCATGCTGCTGACGTTTGCTCCCAGGTATTTTTGTACTACAAACCAGGGGCCGCAGCGATGCATATCGGCCACTACAGGAGCAACTGCTACTGACCGCAGCACCTGTGCGCCAGCCTGGCCGGAAAGCCATGTCATGGCAGACAGCAACAGAAAAAATCTTATTTTCTTCATGTTATAGGTATTTCTTATAAAATAAAGAAAAACCACCACTTTCCTGCATTAATAAAGCACCTGATAACTATAGCTGTACTGCTTTAGGGAGCTTTTGCTGTAACCACATAAACCCTCCTGCCGTCATTAAACAAACAGCCGCGGTGATGCCCCACCACCAGTCAAAGCCTACACGTTCCACCACAAAAGCACCGGTAGTAGGAGATACAATATTGGCGATGGAGTAGGAAATGGTATACAACGCGGCATATTGTCCGCGGTTATGCTCTTTACTCCGGCCAATCCAGAAACTGTTCATAAAAGGCAGGCAAAACATTTCACCAAAGGTGATGATCAGCATAAAAACAACAGCTACCATCCACACCGGTGGCCCTATGAGCAAGGCCAGGTAAGCTACAGCTATCATCACGGCGCCGCGGGCAACGAACACCAGACCGGGCTTGGTACCATCCAGGCGGTACACCATCACCATTTCCACTGCAGCAATGAGGATACCATTAATAGACATGTTCAACCCGATAGCCCATTCTTTCAGGTGCAATACTTCCTTGAAATACAAGGGTACAATACTGGAGAACTGGAACAGGCAGATGGCATTGAGGGTACCTAATATTAAAAACCAGATATAAATGTGATCGTGCCACACCCGGTCTGTTTTTTTGCTGGTATTGGCGACCACCTCTTTTGCAGGCGCTGGCACCGGTGGTAAAAAGATCCGCATTAATACCGCAGCCAGCATACAACTACAGCCATCTACCCAAAACAGCAGGTTGTAACTGAAACTCGCCAGGATACCTCCCACTGCAGGTCCTACAGACCATCCCAGGTTGATAGCCAACCGGTTAAGGGCATACGAACGGGTTCTTTTTGAGGGTTCACTGTAAGCGGCAATAGCGATACTGTTGGCTGGCCGGAAAGCATCCCCGACGGAACTCATGATAAATACGCAGACGCAGATTTGCGGAAAAGTGCGCATCTGACCCAATAAAATAAAGAATAAACCGTTAGAGAAAAGGCTCCAGAACTGGACCTGATAAAAACCGATCTTATCTGATAACCAGCCCCCGAGTAAAGCGCCGACAATAGCGCCGGTACCAAAGCAGGCCATCACAATACCTGCCTGGGCGATAGTAAAATGTAAGTGTTGTGTGAGATACACTGTCATGAAAGGAATTACCATGGCGCCACTTCTGTTGATCAGCAACACAAGGGATAGCCACCAGGTAGACGCAGATAAGCCGGTATAAGCATTCTGATAAAGCCGGACTGTTTGTTTTACAGGATTCATAAAGCCAATTCAAAATAAAATAAGACACCAGGGGATTAACAGCATAGTTTTTGCAAAGATTAATAATTCATCTTTTGGATGGGTATATTTTTTCTGGATCAAAACATTAACTTTGGTGCCAACAGGCGCTCAACAAGGCTATCATGGAGGAAAAAAAAGTTAGAAAAAATATTCAGGCACTGGGAGTTACGATCGGCGTACATGCGCTGCTGTTAGTGGCGTTTTTATTTGCCGGTTTTTCTGCTCCTCCTCCATTACCAGACCAGGATCTGGGTATGGAAGTGAACCTGGGTACCTCTGACGAGGGAATGGGCGACGTACAGCCGCTGAATCCCAATCCTCCCGGTGAAACAGCCACAGAACCAGCTACTGCACCGGAAGAAGCCAATACCGCCGCGGAAAAAGATGCCACGCCGCCCGCTGATATAGCCACACAGGAAGATGAAGAAGCACCGGAAATAAAGAAACCGGAAAAGCCAGTTGTAAAACCTAAGGAACTACCTAAAAAAATAGAACCTAAACCTGTCAAGCCAGCTAAAAAGCCTGCAGAAACACCACCAGCTCCGGCACCACCGGCGCCCAAACCCAAAGCAGTATATGGAGGTGGCAGCAGCACCAATAAAAACAGTGGAAACAGTGCCAACGGTTCCAACAATTCTACCGGAGAAGGAAACACAGGAAAGCCCGGAGACCGCGGACAAATTAATGGAGATCCTAACGCCAAAGGCTATACGGGTGGAGGATTGGGTGGTGGTCGTTCCGATTTTCATCTGAATGGCAGAAACCTGATCGGCCGGCCGCAGGTGACCTATGACGGTACCGAAACCGGCTACGTAGCTATTAATATTAAAGTGGACCAGCAAGGCAATGTAATTGCCGCTACTTTCAGTATGAAAGGTTCCACTATCAGTAATCCGCAATTGATCGAGATCGCCAAAAGAGCTGCCAGAAGCGGGCAATTAAAGTATAATGCAAATCCTGACGCACCCGAAGAACAATTCGGAACTGTCCGATTCTTTTTCAAAGCACAATAAACCATGTATTTCCTGAAAGCCGACAGTATGAGTATGTATCAGCATTAGCATGCTGTTTGAACCGAACAATTGTTTCCTGCCTTCAGTGACGTACCAATCATCCTATGCAACTAAGAGCCAATAAGCGCAGCGTTTTTGCGTCTTTACGAAAAACCTGTTTTTCATTGCCAACGATGAGTAATGTTATTAATCGCGTATTATCCGGCACCGTGGTATCCTTACTGCTGGTGAATACTGCTACTGCGCAGACTTTCCCCGGCTATCACAACAGCACCTATGCAGGTATTCACGGCGTTATTGCCAACCCTGCCAGCGCTGCCGGGTCCCGGTATAAATGGGATGTAAACATTATCGGGGCAGATGTGAAAGCCGGCAACACCTACGTCCGCTTTCCCAAATCATTGCTGTTCAATCAGCCGGATAATTTCCGGCGGAACCGCGACTATTTCCTGGACTCCACGGCCCAACGCAGGCAAAGTGGCTGGGGAGCGGCTGAAATAGTGATGCCGTCTGTACTCTACGCCATTGATGAGAAACAATCCATTTCCTTTATCTGGCGGGTACGCAGCAGTGCCAACGGCGGAAAACTCACGACGCCGATCGCCAATTTCTTTGGCATCGACTTCCCCAATCCGCAATATGCCCACCGCGACTTCTATCTCCCACATACCGCCGTATCTGCCAACATCTGGAATGAGATGGGGATCAGTTATGCCCGGGTCATCAAGGAAGGCTACAACAGCCGCTGGAAGGCGGGTATCACAGTTAAATTGCTGGGTGGCATTGCAGGAGGCTATGCGGCAGCAGACAATGTTTCCTTTGAACTGAACAACCGGCAGCAGGCCGATATTACCAGCGGTGTTTTACACTATGGTTACAGTGATGAACTGGATCACTGGCAATCTCCTACCCTCCGCAATTTCCAGCCCTTTCAGAATATAGGCGTGGGAGTCGATCTCGGCGTGATTTATGAATACCGCCCCGATAACGGCGGATTCGGTAAATATGAAGGCACCGATGCCGACGAATACAAATTTCGTATAGGCGTTTCCATTACAGACATCGGCCGTATCAAATACCAGAAAGCAGCCAACAATACTGACCTGAACCTGCGCAAAGACAACGTCAATCCCAATGCCCTTACCTATCGCAATAATGAAGGGCTCCGGCAGTATGCTGCCAGGTTAAACAGGTATTTTACACCTATTGCATCGCCCCGCGATTTTAATATGACATTGCCCACAGCATTAAACCTGATGGGCGACTATAATATCGACAGTCGTTTCTTTGTGAGCGCCAACGCAGTGATTGCCCTTCATGCCGGCAAAAAAGATGTGACTAAAACAACTGCCCTCACCCAGTTTATGGTAACCCCCCGCTATGAAACCGCCCGTTTTGGCGCCTATCTGCCGGTAGTGGTGAACTACGCCGGGCAACTGGATGCCGGGGTGGGCATCCGCTTCGGACCAGTAGTACTGGGCTCTTACAGTATTTTATCCAACCTGGTTCAAAGCCGTGTTAATCATGCAGACGCTTTCGTAGCTTTGCGGATAAATTCGGAGATGTTCAACCGGAGCCGTCAAAAAGATCAGGTAGGATGTCCCGTTAATAATTATTAATAAATTACAGCTGCAGTCATATCGTCTATCCGGCAACTCCTTTGTGAGCTGCCGGATAAATGCATTACCTGCATACCTGATCTATCATAATGGTAATTCATAGTCATGGACGCGTACAAAGAAACCGTAGCCTACCTGTATGAGCAACTACCCATGTTTACGCGGGTAGGCGCTACAGCCTATAAAGAAGATCTCCACAATACACTGGCATTGCTGGAACAGGTAAATAATCCCCATCAGCATTTCCGGAGTATACACGTTGCCGGTACTAACGGAAAAGGTTCTTCCAGTCATATGCTGGCAGCCATTTTCCAGGAAGCCGGCTATAAAACAGGTTTGTATACCTCTCCTCACCTGCTCGATTTCCGTGAACGTATCCGGATCAACGGCGCCATGGTACCGGAATCCTTTGTGGTAGACTTCACCCGGCAGATACAAACCCATATTGATCACATCCAGCCTTCTTTCTTTGAGCTGACCGTAGCCATGGCTTTCAGCTATTTTGCACAGGAAAAAGTAGATATCGCCATCATTGAAACGGGCCTGGGCGGGCGGCTGGACAGTACCAATGTCATTACCCCTGAGCTGTCGCTGATTACCAATATCAGCTATGACCATAAAAATATTCTGGGCGATACCCTGGAAAAAATCGCCGGTGAAAAAGCGGGTATTATCAAATCCGGTGTACCGGTAGTCATCAGTGAAACGCAGGCGGAGATCCGGCATGTGTTTGAACAAACCGCCGCCGCTAAAGCGGCGCCGATCCATTTCGCCGACCAGGAATGGATGGTCGATGGCAGCGATATCACCAGCACACACCTGGCACTAACGTTGATGGATATACGCCAACAGCAGATGCGCCACATTAAACTGGATCTGAACGGACAATACCAGGAAAAAAATGTGATGGGAGTATTATCAGCCGCCCGCGTACTCCAGGAAAAAGGCTGGCAGCTGCATACCGACCAGGTTATCCATGCGCTGACGCATGTCAAGAAACTCACCGGGGTAAGAGGCCGCTGGGAAGTCATCCAGCAACATCCGCTAACCGTACTCGATGTGGGTCACAACGAAGCCGGCATCCGCGAAATCATGGAGCAGCTGCGCCACATGAATTACCAGCAGTTACATATTGTAGTAGGCTTTGTGAAAGATAAAGAGGTAGAAAAAGTATTGCCGTTATTCCCTGCTACGGCGCATTATTATTTTTGTAAAGCACAGCTGCCGCGCGCCCTCGACGAAAACGAACTGGCTGAACAAGCCGCTCACAGCGGGTTACAGGGGCACCCATATCCCAGCGTACAGGCAGCACTCCAGGCAGCACGACAACACGCCCAGCCGGACGATATGATCCTGGTTTGCGGCAGCTTCTTTGTAGTAGCGGAAGTAATGTAGCCTACTTTACCCCCAGCTTTCCGAGATGCAGCAACGCGTAAAAGATACAGGTAGTATGCAGACTTTGTACAATCTTGTTGTCCAATACCAGTTGCTGCAGTTCTGCCAGCGGCATCACCACTACTTCCAGTTCTTCTGTGGGATCCAGTTCCTGTTCCTGCACTTTTACGCCCCCTGTAGCCAGGAACATATGCGTAATATTATTGCTGGAAGCCGGATTAGGCGCAATAGTACCGAGGGAAATCATTTCTTCAAAGCGGTAACCGGTTTCCTCCAGCAGCTCCCGTTGCATAGCCAGCAACGGCGAAGTTTCTCCGGCATCCATAGTACCGCCGGGAATTTCCAGTAAGGTTTTACCAATTCCCTGCCGGTATTGCCGTACCATAATGGCCTGCCCGTCGGCTGTCAGGGCCACGGCGTTTACCCAGTTATTGTATTCGAGCACATAATAAGGCTCTACGATTTTACCACTGGGGGTCAGACAGCGGTCTACCCGTGCCGTTAACCATTGATCTTTAAAAAGATACTCCGATGAGAGCAATTGCCAATCCATATTCATCATATCAAAGCTTTACCATTCCATTCTTTCCTTCAGCCGCAAAATATGCTGCAGATGGTGTTTTCCATGCCAGGCATAGTTGGCTGCCTGTGTTTTCAGATTAAATACTTTCCTGCCTTCGGGATGTACAAATGTTCTTTCCCATTGTGCATCCGTTAACCGTTCCATCAGATCGGCCCAGCGGGTGTGCAAAGCATGCAGCAGGGTAACAGATACATTTACAGGGGTATGCATTACATCAGGCAATCCTACCCAGCCATCCTGGTCATAGGGTTTGATGACCGGATTGTCTTCTGTCAGCGCCAGTTTCATGCGGGTGATGGCATTGATATGGCTGTCTGCCAGGTGATGTACCACCTGGGCTACCGTCCAGCCACCCGGCCGGTACGGCGTGTCGAGCTGATAGGCATCCAGTTGCTGTACGGCAATTTCGATGAGGGTGGGCAGGAAGCGGATATCTGCGATAAAGCCGGCAATGGCAGCAGGCGTATAATCGGCCTGTGCTTCAAAAGGGCCGATCGGGTATTGTAATGCATCCATACTAGCTATTGTTGGTTTATTCTTCCCGCAGGTCTTTGCCTGTCAGATGAATGAATACATCTTCCAGATTGGCTTTCTTCACTTCTTTCTTTCTTTCAAATCCCTGTGATACGAGTTTATCAATTAATGCATCCGGAGAATCCAGGGCAATGATACGGCCACTGTCAACGATCGCACAACGATCGCAAAGGAACTCTGCTTCATCCATATAATGGGTGGTGATCACAACGGTAGTACCCTGTGCACGTACGTCCTGAATCAGGTCCCATAGATTGCGCCGGGCCTGTGGATCCAGTCCGGTGGTAGGTTCGTCCAGGAAAATGATGCGGGGTTTATTGATCAGGGTAGTAGCGATGGAAAAACGCTGTTTCTGGCCACCGGATAACTCTTTATACTTGGCTTTGGCCTTATCTTCCAGGTTGAACATCCCTAATAATTGCATCGGTTCTACCGGCTGGTTATACAGTCCGCCGAACATTTCGATCAGTTCTACCAGGTTAAGGCCCGGATAATAACCGGAGCTTTGCAACTGTACACCGATGATTTTCTTGATATTATTAGGGTCTTTATCCAGGTCAAAACCATCTACCCATACTTTACCGGCTGTTTTTTCGCGGAGCGTTTCGATGATCTCCAGGGTAGTAGACTTACCCGCGCCATTAGGTCCCAGCAGACCAAAGATCTCATTTTCATACACCTCAAAGCTGATTCCCTTTACTGCGGCAAATTCCCCGTAATTTTTCACCAGGTTATTTACCTCAATGATCTTTTTCTTTTCCATGCCGCCAAATTAAGCAAAAAGCAGAAAGGAAAAAGCAGCGGGATATATCCCGGCCGCTTTTTCCTTTCTGTTGTGGTGGTTTTTTAAATTATTTCTTAATAAACACCTGGGTAAAAAAGGTGATCCTGCCTTTGTCTGCGGTACCGATGCCAATGAGATTATAATCTCCCAGCATATTTTTACGGTGACCGGGGCTTTTGATCCAGCCATCTACCACGGCTTCTGCGTCCAGCGTACCATAGGCCACGTTTTCTGCCGCATTGCCGATGCGTCCCATCTGTTTGGATACATGCGCTATTCTGTCTTCAAACCCTTCATGACCGAAACCGGTTCTACCACTGGCCATATCCCGGCTGTGCTGCCGGGCTTCGCGGCTTGCTTCATCGCTCAGCTGTAAAGGCTTCAACCCTTTGGACTGCCTGAATTTATTAGTGTAATACAGGATCTGTTCATCCAGGTTCCCCCCATTGCCAGGCTTCATCTTCGCACGCGGTGTAGCCGGAGCAGCACAGGCAACTGCCTGAAATACCGCAAACAAGGCGAAGAGTAACAGGAAGACCTGACGGTTTTTCAAAATCAACATAAGATAAAAATGGTTTGATATATGGATTAAAGAGCAACTGTTATACCAAAACGAAAAAAACTGGCCGGATACAAAAAAATTACGCATTTACGGATCGTCATCCCGGAAGATGTGAACCCATAAATGCGTAATAACCGGTTGTAAAAAACGCTGTCTTTACTTATTGACAATATCTTTCCACGTTTCCATCATATTCTTCGAGCCGATGAAAATGGGCACGCGTTGGTGCAGCTGGGCAGGCTTCAGCTCCAGCAACCGTTGTTTACCGGTAGCCATGGCCACACCGCCGGCTTTTTCCATAATGAACGACATCGGATTACATTCGTAACAAAGGCGTAAACGGCCAGACAGGTATTTGCCGAAGGCAGGATACATAAAGATACCTCCCTGGATAAGGGTACGGTGTATTTCGGCCACCATACAGCCTACAAAACGATGGCGGTAAATACGGTCGTTTTCATTCCTTGCCATAAAATGATCAATGGAATGACGGATGTTCTGCTCATATAAGTGGTAGTAGCCCACGTTTACAGAGAAGATATCGCTATCCGGCGGACATTTCAGATTCGGATGTGACATACAGAATTCCCCGATGGAAGGATCCAGGGTGAAACCCTGTACGCTACGACGGGTAGCATATACCATCATGGTAGAAGAGCCATAAATGATATAACCGGCAGCAATCTGCTGGGTACCTGGTTGCAGGAAGTCTTCCAGCTCACATTCGGTGCCTTCCGGAGATAACCGGCGGTATACCGAAAAGATGGTACCAATAGAAACATTCACATCAATGTTGCTGGAGCCATCCAATGGGTCCATGAGTACTACGTACTTGGACTTCTTGGAATGTTCGTCTGTAAAGGGAATGAAGTGTTCATTTTCTTCAGACGCCACCCCACAGCAGTAAATACTGGTTTCCAGCGAATTAATGAATTGCTCGTTGGCAAATACATCCAGTTTCTTAACGGATTCCCCCTGCACATTCGTTTTGCCGGCTTCTCCCAGGATATCAGCAATACCTGCTTTATTTACTTCCACATTTACCCGCTTTGCTGCCAGGCCAATGTCGCGTAATAATCCGGACAGCTGTCCGGTTGCTCCCGGGTAATTCCGTAACTCCTGAATAGTAAATTCATCCAGTGTCATTACTTTTTGCTTAAGATTCATAACGTTAATAACTTGTCCGGGCGAAATTAAAGGAATTGAAACTATTTTAGCGGAACTGTCATTTTCGGCAAAAAGAGATTTTAAAACAATTCTAAACTTGTCTTAATTTGCCAAATAATTTTTTAATAGAAGATAAATAATCATATGAAGGTTTTCAAGTTTGGTGGCGCAAGTTTAGAAAGTGTTGAACGTATCCGGCAAGTGGCGCAAATCGTACAGTCATTTCCCGACGATCAGCTCCTGATTGTTATCTCTGCCATGGCTAAAACAACCAATGAGCTGGAGAAAGTAGCCCAGAATTATTATCTGCGTAAGCGGGAAATTGCCGCGCAGCTCCTCTTTAATGTGGAGCAGCAGCATATCCAGGTAGCGGAAGCCCTGCTGGGGAACCGTGAACATCCGCTTTTCACCCAGTTGCAACAGTTCTTCACAGAAGCTGAATGGACGCTGGGAGAAAAACCACTCCGCACCTATGACTACTACTACGATCAGCTGGTAGGCCTGGGTGAATTGCTCAGTACCGCCATCGTCAGTGCATTTTTCAATACGATCGGACTTAACAATACCTGGATCGATGTCCGGGATATTTTCCGGACAGACGACAATTTCCGGGATGCCAACATCGACTGGGAATATACCCAGCGTCAGGTAAACGAGAAAGTAGCGCCTATCTTTAAATCCACCAACATCATCATTGCACAGGGCTTTATCGGTAGTACCGATCAGAATGAAAGCGTTACCCTGGGCCGGGAAGGAAGTGATTACTCTGCAGCTGTATTCGCCAATATGCTTAATGCAGAAAGTCAGACTATCTGGAAAGATGTGGAAGGTTTAAAAAATGCCGATCCTAAACTGTTTCCCAATACCATCAACATTCCCGAAATCAGTTATGGAGAAGTGATTGAAATGGCCTATTACGGCGCACAGGTAATACATCCTAAAACGATCAAGCCATTACAGAATAAACAAATTCCGTTGCTGGTAAAATGTTTCCTGGATAAAAACCTGCCGGGTACTGTTATCCGGGAAGTAGCAGACAGCAGACAATTACCGCCGATCATTGTGCTAAAGAAAAATCAGGTATTACTGAACATTACTTCCAAAGATTATTCTTTTATTACAGAAGATAAGATCAGTGATATCTATGAAATTTTCCACGGGCTGAAAGTAAAAATCAACCTGATGCAAAACGGAGCCATCAGCTTCTCCTGCTGTATCGACAACAACCCGGAAAAAATAGAATTACTCATCAAAACCTTACACCAGCAATTCAAAATTGCTTATAATGAAGGACTTGAGCTGCTGACCGTACGATATTACCACGACGGACTGCTGGAAGAACTCAGTGACGGCCATGCCGTATTACTGGAACAACGTTCTCCCGTAACCATCCAACGTCTCTGGAAAAACAAATTTATCCAGTAATAAAATAATCAGAACTTCCGTGCAACTTTTTTCATATCTGCTCGTCTTTAGTAAAAACCAGTATGAAAAAAGTTGCCATTCTTATATTTATCACCGCCTTCGGCCTGCTCCAGGCCTGTAAGGATACCTTCACAGACACCGGCCCCATATCGGCCAGTAGCCCGGACGCTTTGCCGTTTTACCTGCTTACCCTGGGCAACTTCCAGCAACCCACTGCTATACCTTCCGCTAAATCTAATTTGACGCTGGATAAAATACCTGTATCTACCGAGGATGTAAAAGACGCATTATTCCAACTGATTCAACACCACCTTAACACGTACGATAGGAAGTAGCGAAGAAACCAAATTCATTTTATAACGCTTTTGAGAACCAATTTAAAGGAACGATAGTATGAAAAAATTCATTGTCGTGCTGGGAATGCTTTGCCATGCGTTAACCACTCTAGCCCAACATGCCGCTCTTTCCGGAACCATCACCATACAGGTAACAGACAATGGCGGGAAACCACTTCCCTTTGCCAATCTGCTGTTACGCCAGGTAAAAGATTCCACCCTTGTAAAAGGCGAACTGACTACCGAAACCGGACAAGGCAGGTTTGAAAACATTACAGCCGGTCACTATTTTATACAGGCATCCCAGATGGGATATACCACCACCTATAGTACTGCATTTCAGGTAGATGCCACCCATACCCGGATAGATCTTAAATCCCTCCAACTGCCCACACTCGCCAAAAACCTGCAAGCGGTAAATGTAACCGCCACAAAGCCCTACATTGAAAAATCTGCCGGTAAAACAGTCCTCAACGTAGAAGGCAGCGTTACAGCTGCAGGTAACACCGCCCTCGACATCCTGCGCAGAGCGCCCGGTGTACAAATAGACAACAGCGAAAATGTGAAGATCAAAGGCCAGACCGTCACTGTGATGATAGATGGTAAACAAACCTACCTTAGTGGAGAAGACCTGGCTAACCTGTTAAAGAACACCTCCGGGGAAACCATTGCCCAGATAGAGATCCTGACCAGTCCTTCCGCCAAGTACGACGCCGCCGGTAATGGTGGTATCATCAACATCAAAACCAAAAAAGGTAAACTAACCGGGATCAATGGTGCTGTGAATGTAACCCTCTCCCAGGCCAAATATGGCTTTTACAGGGCTGGCGGTAACTTTAACTGGCGAACTTCTTCCTTCAACCTGTTTGGCGATTTCAACAAAGGCGACCGCCCTTTTATGGTTACCCGTGATTACAGCCGGCAGGCTACCAACGACAAAGGCATCACTACTGCCCTGCAACAGGATGTATTACAACGAAACCGTTTTCAGAACAATAGCTACAAAGCCGGACTGGATTTTTTCATCAATGAAAAACATACCATCGGTATATTGGTAAACGGTTACATCAACTCTTTCAACAACAGAACCTCCAGCGACACCTACCTGGGACAGCCACAGCAGGTACCTGACTCCATACTCGGCTCTTTCAGCAGAAATCATAACCGTTTCAACAATACGGCATTTAACCTCAACTATAAGGCGGTACTGGATACCAGTGGCAAAGAATTCAGCATTGATGCAGACTATGCCCGTTTTAACAGCGATCGTAACCTCCTGTTGAATGACAGTATGTATGATACGCGCGCTAAGAGACATCATAGCTTTAACGGCATTCAGAACAATGGGAATACACAGGTAACCATCAAAAGCGTAAAAGCGGACCTGGCATGGCCACTTGGTAAGGAAGGCAAACTGGAAGCCGGGCTGAAATACAGCTCCGTGGGTACCTCCAATGTGTTGTTGTACGATTCTTTACAGAACGGCAGCTACAAACCCGCTCCTTCCCAAAGCAATGAATTTAATTATACGGAAGATGTTTATGCTGCCTATGCCAGCTATAAAAAACAACTGGGCAAAACAGGGATACAAATGGGATTAAGACTGGAAAACACAAAATCTGATGGCTATTCCGTTACCACAAATACCCATGTAAAACGTTCCTATCTCGACTTCTTCCCCAACCTGAATGTAGAACAAAAACTGAATGATAAAAACAAGATAGCCCTGGCCTACAACCGCCGGATAGAACGCCCGGAATACGGCCAGCTGAATCCTTTCATGTTTTACCTGGACAGGTACACCTACTTTCGTGGCAATCCTTACCTGAACCCACAGTACAATAATAACTTTGAACTGTCCTACACGTTCATGGATAAATACATTGCTACCCTGAGTTACAACCGGACCAACAATATTATAGAAGAATTTATTGCCCAGGACAACAATACCAAAGCTTCTATCAGTACGATGGAAAACTTTGATAACGCAAATTTCTATGGCCTTATCCTTACAATACCATTCCAGGTAACCAAATGGTGGGCCACCGATAACAACATCGATTTAGCGTTGAACAATTACCGTTTCAGCGACCCGGGCAATCCGAATATCCGGTATAACAGCAATGGGTTTGCCTATGATTTTACCAGCACTAATACCTTCACCCTGCCGCATGATATGAAGCTGGAAATAATGGGATACTACCACTCTCCTTTTATGTATGGCATATTCAGAGGCGTAGAGCGGTATAACATGAATGCCGGTATTCAGAAAACCATCCTGAAAAAAGCCGGTACCATCAAGCTCAGTGTAAATAACATTCTCCGGAATGAGTTTTACCGGGGAGCAGCAGAATATACCAATATGCACATGAATATATTCAATACCTGGCAGTTCCGAACCTATAGTCTATACTTTACCTATCGCTTCGGCAATACAAATATCAAAGCCGCAAGAGACAGGAAAACAGCTACCAGTGATGAACAGAAGAGAGCGGGTTAAACCAGGATCTTCATCATCTGCTGAATCAGCTGCATCATACCGGTGGGATAAACACCCAATCCTACCAGGAGTATCATTAACAATGCCAACGTAATATTGCCGGCAACGGGGAGCGCAGGCTTCACCGCCACCCACTCTCCGGCAGCCGGCGTATTAAACATGGCAGCAATAAGCCGGATATAGTAATACAACCCGATTACACTATTCGCCGCCAGCATAAATAACAATACCCACTGGTGCCCGTGTACCCCTGCCATCACCACATAAAACTTCCCGATAAAGCCCGCTGTCAGCGGAATACCTGCCAGCGACAATAGCATCGCCGTAAAGATGGTAGCCACCCAGGGATAACGCCAGAATAATCCTTTGTAATCTGCTACTGTTTCCGCATCCTGCTGACTGCTCGACATCACAATGACCACCCCGAAAGCACCAATACTGGTAATGAAGTAGGCCACCAGGTAAAAAGCAATTGCTTCCAGCCCTGTTTGTACTCCCGACAGAAAAGCTACCAGTATATATCCCATATGGGCAATAGAAGAATAAGCCAGTATACGTTTTACATTCTGCTGCATCAGCGCCAGCCAGTTTCCTACAAACATAGAACTCACCGCCACAATGGCTACAATCCACCACAACATCGGATAGTCGTTACCGTGAATATCCTGGTAAAAACGGATCAGCAGCACCAGCATACCTCCTTTGGAAACCGTGGCGATAAAGGCCGCTACCGGTAATGGTGCTCCTTCATAGATATCCGGCGCCCACATATGAAACGGTACAACCCCCAGCTTAAAACCTACGCCTATCAGCATCAGGCCAAAACCAGCCATCACACTCACCGGTAAATACCCCGCCTGCCGCAGGGCCGCTCCGATGCCCGGAAAATCCATATGCCCGGTAAAAGCATAGATCAATGCCATACCGAATAATAAAAAAGCAGAAGACAAAGCCGCCAGCATCAGGTATTTAATACCCGCTTCATCAGAGCGTTCCCGTGCCCGCAGATAAGCAATCAGCCCATATAAGCTGATGCTCAGTATTTCCAGCCCCAGAAACAAAGACATGAAATGCCGGCTTACCACCAGCACCATCGCGCCGATAGTGGCTAACAATAATAACAGATAGTATTCTTCCTTCCGTTCTTCCCGTTCTTCAAAATAGTTGAAGGAAAGTAAGACAATGATAAATCCTGCTACCAGTATCAATCCGGTATTAAAAAGCGAGAACTCATCAATTACCAGTAAAGGCGGCACCAAGTGCGGAATATACCGGATGGCCGGTACAATAGCCATCAACCCCATGAGAAAAGCCAGTACCGTAAAAGCATATACCAGCCGGTGATTACGCCAGACAGCTACCAGCAGCATGGCGATAACAGCGGCCGCACAAAGGGTAATCAAAGGTCCCAGACTTATAAAATCAGCGTACGACATAATCTATGATTTGGGAAGTATGTAATACCGGCTGCGGATAAAATCCCAGCCAGCAAATAACCAATACCAATGCAATAATGATAATGAGTTCGCGGCTATTCAGGTCCTGTAGGGCATACTGACGGGAATCCTGACCAAAAAAGACGTGCTGCATAATCCGCAGGGAATACGCCGTAGCTACTACCAGGCCAATCGTCGCCAGCACGGTCAGCCAGTGATTGGCTTCCCAGCTCCCCAGCAAAATCAGGAACTCCGCAATAAAGTTGCCCAACCCCGGCAATCCCAGTGAGCCCATCACGAATATCATGGCCGCACTGCCCATGAGGGGAACGCTGGACCATAAGCCACCCATCTCACGGATATCGCGGGTATGAATCCGTTCATACAAGGCGCCGGCAATAATGAATAATGCCCCTGTACTGATGCCATGTGCAATCATCTGCATGACCACACCTTTGTAGGCAATTTCATTGAAAGCAAAAGCGCCCAGCAATACAAAGCCCATATGGCTAACACTGGTATAGGCAATCAGTCGTTTCAGATCTGTCTGTGCGTAGGCCAGCATACCGCCATACAGGATACCGGCTACTCCCAGCAACATGATCCACGGGGCATATACCACCACTGCTTCCGGAAAAAGCGGCAATACGAACCGCAGGATACCATAAGCACCCGTTTTCAGCAACAGGCCGGCCAGTATCACACTGCCGGCGGTAGAAGCCTCCGTATGGGCATCCGGCAGCCAGGTATGAAAGGGTACGGCGGGTACCTTTACCAGAAAAGCAATGAGGAAACCCAGCATGAGCCAGCGGCCGGTAGCCTGTTCCATAGGGGTGCGCAACAGATCGAAGTAATCAAACGTATATACGTTGGTGTTAGCCCCATGTACAAAATATAATCCCAGTATAGCCAGCAACATCAACAGGCCACCGGCCTGTGTGAAGATGAAAAATTTATTGGCAGCATATTCCCGGTGTTCATGCCCCCAGATGCCTATCAGGAAATACATGGGTATCAGCATCATCTCCCAGAAAAAATAAAAAAGAAAGAGATCCATGGTCAGGAAAACACCGGTGATACCACATAGTACAAACAACAGGTTGAAATGAAAAAATCCTACCCGCGTTTGTATTTCTTTCCAGGAGATCAATACCGCGAGTGCGCCCAGGAAAAAGGTCAGTGCCAGCATCAGCAGGCTGAGTCCATCCATGGCGAGGTGCAGGCTGATACCAAACTGTGGTATCCAGGATACCCGGTAGGTATACCACCATTGTCCGGTATCCTGCGGGTGTTGTATCCATATTCCCAATGTGATCAGCAGGTCTGCCAGCAGACTGACAAGGGCAATCCACCGGCACCACGTGTTACGGCCGCCGGCTGCCACCCAGGATAAAAGGCCCGCCACGAAAGGTATCAGTAAAAGCAACAACAGGATCATAAAAAATCGTTTAGTCGTTTCAGTTATTCATAGATCCGCCAGATCAATACCGATAAAATAGCTACTGCTCCCAATACCACACCCAGGATATACCAGCGGAGAATACCGCTTTGGGTACGTGCCAGCAGCTGATGACATACTTCCATTAACCGGGCAATACCCGTGTAAAGGCGGTCTACCAGATCTTTCCGGTTTACCCTGGACAAGTATACAAAGGGGTGTACCAACAGTACATCGTACAACCGGTCGAAATCCCATCCTCTCGCCCAGTGCCCGCGGAACCACTCCAGCGCCGGCATCTCCAGGAAGTCCGACATCCCTTTAGGCCGGCGGATGACCCAGGTATAGGCCAGGCCGATACCGCTCAGCGCCAGTAAGGCCGATATGCCCTGCGACAACCACTCCAGCGCAGCCGATTCCTGCACAACGGTTACCTGTGGCAATACCGGCAATAACCAATCGGTTACCAGCGTAAGATGCCCCAGTGTATGTGGCAGCTCTACAAAACCAGCTACCACAGATAAAACGGCCAGTATATATAACGGTATCATCATGGCTTTTCCGGGAAGGTGATGCACATGTGTTTTGGCATCTCCATAAAATACCAGGAAGAACATACGGAAAGTATACATGCCTGTCAGCAAGGCGCCGAGCAATGCTGCCACCCATAAGGCAGGATGGCCGCCCGCTGCGGACCACGCCAGCCAGATAATCTGGTCTTTACTATAAAAGCCGGCCGTAACAAAAGGAATGGCTGCCAGCGAAGCGGCTCCGATCAGGAAAACCCAGTAAACCGCTTTCAGCTGTTTCTTCAATCCTCCCATCTTAAATAGATCCTGTTCATGATGCAAAGCCACAATGATGGCGCCTGCACTCATAAACAACAAGGCTTTGAAAAAAGCATGGGTAACAAAATGAAAAACGGCCGCCGACCAGGCCCCGCATCCCAGTGCCAGGAACATATAACCGATCTGGCTCACCGTAGAATAGGCCAGCACTCTTTTAATATCTGTTTGTACCAGCGCGCTGAAACCCGCCAGTACCAGCGTCACGGCGCCAATAATTGCCGTAGCCGCCTGTGCATCCGGCGCCAGTTCAAAAAGGGTGTGGGTACGCGCCAGCAGATATACCCCGGCCGTTACCATCGTAGCCGCATGAATCAGCGCGCTCACCGGCGTAGGACCAGCCATGGCATCAGGAAGCCAGGTTTGTAATGGCAGCTGGGCTGATTTGCCAACTGCTCCTCCCAGCAACAGGCAAGCAATAAGCGTTACCATAGGACTGCCTGTTGTCCATTGCTGTGCTGCACTACTTAGGATCCCCGGGATCTCTAAGGTACCGGTATACTGGAACAGGAGGAACAGGGCAATTGCCATCGCAGTATCTCCGACCCTTGTGACAATAAATGCTTTACGGGCGGCGTAATTATTGGCCGGATCTTTATACCAGAAACCGATCAGCAGATAACTGCACAGCCCCACGCCTTCCCAGCCGAAATAAAGCAACAATAAATTATCTGCCATCACCAATACCAGCATAGCCCCCACAAATAAATTCATACAGGCAAAGAAGCGGCTGTAATCCGGATCATCTGCCATATAGCCTGTGGCATATACATGTATCAGGAATCCCACCAGCGTAATTACCAGCACAAACATAGCCGACAGGGCATCTATGCGCAGGTCTATACCCGCTGTAAATCCACCTGCCTGCAGCCAGTTCCAGACATGCTGTACAACAGGCTGCTGACCGTTTGCCGCCAGTTGCCCAACTATTACCAGGGCTACCAAAGCTGACAAGGCAATACTACCGCATCCGACTACGGTAACGGCTGTACGTCCGATGCGGCGCCAGCACAGCATCAGGATACAGGCACTTAGAAATGGAATAGCGGGGATGAGTGCAGGGAACATAATATCTTATTTTTATTAGCCATTCATTTTATTGGCTTCGTCACTATCCAATGTTTTAAGTTGATGATACAGCTGGAGAATCAATGCCAGTCCAACGGAAACTTCTGCTGCTGCCATCGCCAGGATGAACATAAACATCACCTGCCCGTCTGCCGTACCCCAATGCGCCGACGCGACTACAAAAGCCAGTCCTGCTGCATTGAGCATAATCTCCACCGACAATAACATAAAAATGATATTGCGCCGCACCAGTATACTGATCAATCCCAGTACGAATAAAACGCCGGACAACAGCAAGCCCGCTGTAGTTGGATGTAGGTTCATACGTCTGTATTTTCAAGGAAACGATGTAAGGTTTTTTGTTTTTGACGGCCCAGGTGATACGCCCCTACAATACCTGCCATCAGCAACATTCCGGTCAGCTCCACCGCCAACAGATAAGGCCCGAACAGGGCCATGCCCACAGCTTTGGGGTCAACCACCTGTATACCTGCCGCCGGTTGCCGGTTCTGCATCACCAGAAACAACAACTCTCCCAGCAGAATGAGACATAATATTGCCGGAAAAATCCAGATATGTGGTTTCAGCCACTGTCGTTCCTGTATAGCCGATTCTTTTCCCAGGTTCAGCATCATCACAAAAAAGATCAGCAACACCATAATCGCACCGGCATATACAATCACTTCCAGGGCAGCCATAAACGGCGCGCCATACATATACAATACCACCGCTACCGCCAGCAACGATACCACCAGGTACAACAGGGCGTGCATGATATTATAACGGGTAATGACCATCAGCGTGGACAATACAGCGATAGCTGCTGCGATACAAAAGGCTGTGTTCATCTGGTTGTGTTTATGGTAACAAACTTTTGATATTTACTGGTGGTTCTTCCTGTTCTGCCTCTCCTTTATCCTTATCCTTAATGGCCAGGCCAGCGATATTGTAATAGTTATAACCCGGATATTTTCCCTGGCTGTTGATCAGCAGATCCTCTTTTTCATATACCAGGTTTTGCCGGTTGTATTCCGCCATTTCAAAATCGGGCAAGAGTTGTATGGCATAGGTAGGACAAGCTTCTTCACAGAAACCACAGAAGATACAGCGGGAGAAATTAATGCGGAAAAATTCCGGATAACGCCTGCCGTGTTCATCTTCCGTTGCCTGCAGGGAGATACAATCTACCGGGCAGGCCGCCGCACACAGGTAGCAGCCAACACAACGCTCCTCTCCGTCGGGGTCGCGGGTAAGGGCAATGCGTCCGCGCCAGCGGGCTGGCAATGGTGCTTTCTGTTCCGGATATTGAAACGTTTCCCGCTTATGAAACATATGCAGAAACGTGAGCCACATACTTCTAAATAAACTAAACATCCTGTAAGGATTTATAAGTTCAGTAATACAGATTTCATCCGTTGAGCCACAGTTTAATTGCCGCCGTTACCAACAGGTTTGCCAGCGACAAAGGGAACAGTACCTTCCAGCCATATTCCATCAGCTGATCATAACGCGGCCGCGGCATAGAAGCCCGTAGCAGGATGAACAGCATAATAAAAACAAATGTTTTGAGTACAAACCAGATCACCGGCGGCAGGAAAGCGGGTCCCAGCCATCCGCCAAAATACAGGGTCACCAGCATCGCAGATATCAGTGTCACCCCCAGGTATTCACCAATAAAGAACATACCGAATTTCATCCCGGAATACTCCGCATGGAAACCAGCTACCAGCTCACTTTCCGCTTCCGGAATATCAAATGGTAACCGGTGCGTCTCCGCTACACCGGCTACCAGGAAAATAAGAAACCCAATAAATTGCGGCACGATAAACCAAACTGTTTTCTGCGCCGCTACTATTTCATGTAAATTAAAAGATCCGCTCAGTACTACTACCCCCATCAGCGACAGCCCCATGAATACCTCATAGCTGATCATCTGGGAAGCGCCACGCATGGCTCCCAACAGGGCATATTTATTATTGGAGGCCCACCCTCCCAGTACAATGCTATATACCCCCAACGATGACATCGCCAGGAAAAACAGCAGGCCGATATTCAGGTCTGCCACAATAATACCGGGGGCAAAAGGCACTACTACAAAGCTCATCAGCACACTGAATACGACTACACCTGGTGCAAATACAAACACTACTTTATCGGCAAACGGTGGTATCCAGTCTTCCTTGAAAAACAGTTTGATGGTATCCGCCAATACGATCAGGATGCCGAAAGGGCCTGCTCTGTTGGGCCCGTAGCGGTCCTGCCAAAGCGCCAGCATCCGGCGCTCCACCCATATCAGGCCCGCAGCCGTATTTAACAGTGCAAACAGCACTCCTCCTATAATCCACCAGGTGTTGATCATAACCTATATTTTTATCAGCTGCGGCGCTTCTGCAATCTGCATATCCGGTAATCCTACCGGGATGCCGGCAGCGCCCTGCTGCAGTGTATCGTTAATAATAACCGGTAACGTATAGTGATGACCGTTATCTGTAAAATGCAACAGATGACCAGCCGTAATCTGTAATCTTTCTGCATCTGCACTATGCAGCATGATGTAGGGCGCCGGCATACGCGCCGCAATACCAGGTGTGTGTACACTCAGTTCTTCTGATCCGAAGATGTGGAACAGCGGTACCAGCAACAGGTGGCCACCCAGCGGCAGGAAAGGTTCCGGCACATCTGTAAAGAAGGGCGCCTGTTTATTCCGGGCAGGATTGATCAGCCGTTTACCCGATTCGCCACCATGCAGCGGGCCGCCGGTTTCTTCCTGGAATTTATTGACAGACTGAATGGAGTTCCATCCCGGTGACCAGAAAAAAGGAATCATGGCTGCAGGGGGTTCTCCCCGGTATCCTTCCATGGTAAACGACATCGCCGTATCCGGATCTTCCGGCGGTTTGGGCTCGCTGACATTGATATTTGCCAGCATGGCCGTGCGGCCGCTGTAGCGGTGCGGTTCCCGTGGAATTTTTTGTCCGGCTATCCGGAAGTCTGCGGATGGCGCAATACTTTCCAGCCCTTCAAATATTTTGTAATCCTGTACAATTGCTTTCACCACATCATCCAGGTGCGCCAGCGACGACAAGGTAGGATGTCCCAGCACGGCTGCCAGTTCGAGCAGCCAGCGCCAGCTCTCTTTGGCAGCGCTGGCCGGTGTAAACACCTGGAAGAAGCGCTGTGCCCGACCTTCATTATTCACCAGGCTGCCATCAGATTCCGCGAAGGTGCCGGCGGGTAAAATCGCAGTTGCTTTTTCTGCCGTCGCATTATACAGATGATCCAGCAGGATCACTTCTTTGGTATGTTTAAAAAACAGTTCCGCACTATGCTGATCCATGCGGCGATACAGGTCATTTTCCAGGATGATCACCGTGTCTGCAGACCCGTTGAGTACCTGGTCTACCGCAGACTCCAGGCGGGCGCCGCCCAGCATTTCCAGGCCGATGCTGTTACATTCCGGCACGGTAAAGGTGAGCATGGCATCAATGCCCAGGTCATACAATGCCCAGGCCACATTTGCGGCCGATTTCAGCACGGCTTCGCTGCCACTGCCATAGCCGGCAATGATCAGGGGATTCTTTGCATTTTTCAATGCTACGGCTATCTGCTCTGCCGCAGCTTTACCTTGCTCAGACATGCCTGTTACTTCCGGCATTTTACTGCTCAGCAGATGACTAACACCAAAGCCTATACGTGCAATATTATCAGGCGCCGTATGGTAAGCACCGCGTGCCAGTTCATCCAGTTTGGTTTCCTGTACATTGAGTATAAACAAAGGGCCTTTGTCATCCTGCACGGCTTCGCGTACGGCGGCATCCTGCCAGGTGGGCACCTGTATCTGACTCACAGCAGCACCTACCGGTACCTGGCGCACCGCCTGTCTGACAGATAATGCCAGCATCGGCGCCGTATTGGTAATATCTTCTCCCAGAATCAATACCACATCTGCAGCGGCGGCCTCCTGCAACGAAGCTGCCCGCACCGGCCCCTGTTGCAGTATTTTCATACCCAGGGATACCAGCTCATGATCTGCAGCAGACACACCGAGATAAAACTGCTGCGCGCCAACCAATTGTTTCAGTATATAATTCGATTCCAGGGAAGCGCGTGGAGAGCCAATGCCAATCACCTTCCCTGCTTTTACCTTATTCCGGATGTGCTGCATTACCGGCAGGCCGTTGGCGCCTTCTCCCGGAAAATGCCGCACGATCGGTTCTTTAATACGTTGGTCACTGTTCACAAATTCATATCCGTAGCGGCCACGGTCACATAAAAAGTAACCGTTTACCGCACTGTTAAAACGGTTGGAGATCTGCCGCAGCGAACCATATCTTTCTCCGGCAGTGATATTACAACCCAGGCCACACCCCTGGCATACAGAAGGCGCATAGGTCATATCCCATTTGCGGGTATAGTGCTCCTTGAGGGTTTTATCCGTGAATACGCCAGTCGGACATATTTCCGCCAGGTTGCCGCTGAATTCACTTTCCAGCGTACCTTCTTCCTGCCGGCCAAAATACACGTGGTTGTGTGCCGCAAAAACATCCAGGTCTTTGCCGCCGGCAAAATCCTTATAAAAACGTACGCAGCGATAACACTGGATACAGCGGTTCATTTCATGATTCAGGAATGGCCCCAGGTATTGATTGCGGTGGGTACGTTTGGTAAAGTGATAGTCGCGGTAGGAATGGCCGGTCATCACAGTCATATCCTGCAAATGACAGGCGCCCCCTTCATCACACACAGCACAGTCGTGCGGGTGATTGGTCATCAGCCAGCCAATGATATGTTTGCGGAAGTCGGCTGCTTCTTTATCGTCAACGGATAAACGCAGCTGATCTTTCACCGGTTCCATGCAGGACATCACAATGCGGCCTTTGGTGTCTGCCTCATCTTTAAATACTTTTACCGCACATTGCCGGCAGGCGCCTACAGATCCCAAGGCCGGGTGCCAGCAGAAGTAAGGCAGGTTGAGGCCCAGCGACAGGCAGGCTTCCAGCAGGTTTTTACCAGCCTTTATCTCGTATGGTTTATTATCAATGTGAATGATGGGCATAAGGGCACTTTTTTTCTTTGATGTGTTGTTCAAAATCTTCCCTGAAATATTTGAGCGCACTCTGCAAAGGTTCCATTGCACCGGGTGCCAGCGCACAAAAGGTGTTGCCGGGTCCGAGCAGCTTTGTATGCATATCCAGTAACTGCAGGTCTTCTTCCGTTCCTTTCCCTTGTTCCATGGCGTATAGTATTTTCTCTGTCCACGGTAATCCTTCCCGACAGGGCGTACAAAAGCCACAGGATTCCTGCGCAAAGAAATGTTCGAGGTTATGTACAAATCCGACAGGACAGGTACGATCATCCAGCACCACCATAGTGCCCGTACCCAAACGGCTGCCGGCAGCGGCCACGCCGTTGAAATCCATTTTCACATCGAGGTGCGCTGTTGTCAGAAAATCAGTGGAAGCACCTCCCGGCAAAGCGCCGCGGAAACGGAAGCCATTTTTCATACCGCCGGCATGTTCTTCCAGCAATTCCCGCATCGTAACGCCCATGGGCAATTCCCAGGCGCCGGGTTTATTCACTTTTCCGCTTACCCCATAAATTTTCGTTCCCCCGTCGGCGGTATAGCTCAGTGATTTAAACCAATCGCCGCCTTTGTTCATGATATGCGGGATATAACAAAGTGTTTCCACATTATTGACAATGGTAGGTTTGCCAAACAAGCCGCTTACCTGTGGAAAGGGCGGTTTGGCGCGTGGGATGGCCCGTTTACCTTCCAGCGAATTAAGCAGGGCGGTTTCTTCTCCGCACATATACCTGCCTACGCCGGTATGTAATTGTATATCCAGACTATAATCTTTTCCGAGGATGTTTTTACCGAGATAACCAGCCGCGTAGGCATCGGCAATGGCCCGGGTCATTTCACGGGCCGCCTGTTTGTAGGCCCAGCGGAGAAATACAAAAGCCTGGGTAGCCTGGATGGCATATGCGGCGATGATCATTCCTTCCAGCAGCTGATGGGGATTGCCCTCCAGCAGCCAGCGATCTTTGAAGGTACCCGGTTCCATTTCATCTGCGTTGGCAACCAGGTATTTGGGGCCAGGTACATTCATGGGTACAAAACTCCACTTCATCCCGGTGCTGAAACCTGCGCCGCCACGGCCTTTCAGATTGGCATCCTTTACATGAGCAGTAACTTCTGCCGGTGTAAACTGCTCCAGTACTTTACGCAAAGCACTATAGCCCCCTACAGCTTCATACTCCCTGATATGCAAGGCAGCTCCGGAAGCAGGAATATGTTGGGTGAGTGGTCGTTCCATAAAAGAATGATTAAGCGGTCTGTTTAATAACCAATAAGTAATGCGGATAGCAGGGTCAATTGATTCATTCGTATTTCGCCAGTATTCCTTCCAGATCTGCTACCTGCAGATCTCTGTACAGGTCGTCGTCTATCATCAATGCCGGCGCATGATCGCAGGTACCCAGACAGGCGTTGGGCAGCAGGGTAAAGCGGGCGTCGGCGGTTGTTTGTCCATATTTTATCTGCAATAATTCCATCAGTTTATTCCGTAGCTCCGTATAGCCCATCACGTAGCAGCTGATACTATCGCACAGCAGAATCACATGCCGGCCTACCGGACTGCGGAAAATAAGGTTGTAGAAAGTAGCCACACTGTCTACTTCCGCCGTACTCATATCCAGTATGGCAGCGATGTCCTGAATACTTTCATCAGAGACCCAGCGGCGCTGTGCCTGTACGATTTTCAGCGCCTCTATACAGGCCGCCTTTTTCACGGGCACGTGCTGTATTTCATGCGTAATTTTTTCTATTTCAAGTGCTGAAAGCATATGTTGATAAATTATCTGTCAATATCTGCCAGTACATAATCCATTCCGCCGAGAATCGATAACAGGTCTGCCACCGTGTAGCCCCGGCTGATATACGGCAACATCTGCATGTGCGGGAAAGAGGGCGTTCGTACCCGTACCCGGTAGGCCGATGTATTGCCATCGCTGAGCAGGTGATAGCTGTTCCAGCCTTTCGTTGCTTCCGTGCAACTCATGGCCTCTCCTGCCGGAATCACCGGTCCCCAGCTTACGTTGAGGAAATGGTGTATGAGGGTTTCGATATCTTTCATGGTGTGTGCCTTCACAGGCGGAGTGGCCAGCGGGTGATGTGATTTGTAGTCACCGGCAGGCATATAGGCTACGCATTGTTCAATGATGCGCAGACTTTGCCGCATTTCTTCCACGCGTACCACGGCCCGGTCGTAACAATCTCCGTTCTGTGCCACGGGCACTTCAAAAGCAAAGTTTTCGTAGCCGCTGTACGGACGTTTTTTACGCATGTCCCACTCCAGGCCGCAGGCCCTTAGTCCGGGACCGGTGACGCCCCACTCAATGGCTTCTGCTTCGGTATAGATACCAATACCTTTGGTTCTTGCCTTAAACAGGTAGTTCTTCATGACCATATTGTCGTACTCCCGGAGCTGGCGGGGGAAATAGCTGATGAAGTTTTTCACCAGCTGCTCCCAGCCGTTGGGCAGGTCCTGTGCAACGCCACCTATACGAAACCAATTGGGATGCATACGGCCTCCGCAAATGGCTTCAATAATTTCGAAAATGCGTTCGCGGTCGGTGAACATGTAGAATACGGGCGACAACTGGCCCAGATCCTGGGCAAAGGTGCCATACCATACCAGGTGGCTGGCGATCCGGAAAAACTCGCACAACATCACGCGGATCACCTGGGCCCGCAAGGGCACTTCAATTCCTCCCAGCTGTTCTACGGCCAGGAGATATGCCAGGTTGTTATTGACGCCTCCCAGATAGTCGATACGGTCTGTATAGGGGATATAGGTGTGCCACGACTGCCTTTCCCCCATCTTTTCCGCACCACGGTGGTGGAACCCGATGTCGGGAACAGCGTCTATAATATCTTCACCATTGAGTTGTAAAATGATACGGAGAACTCCGTGTGTGCCCGGGTGTTGTGGGCCGATGTTGAGGAACATGAAGTCGGCATCCTCGCTGTGGCGTTTTAAGCCCCATTCTTCGGGGTCAAATTGTAAAGCTCCCTGCTCCCTGTCTACCTTCTCATCATAGAGCCTGAAAGGGCCCATTTCGGTAGCGCGGGCAGGGTGTTCCTTTCTGAGGGGATGCCCCTCCCAGGTAACAGGCATTAATATACGTTTGAGGAGCGGGTGGCCGTTGAAGCGAATGCCGAACATATCGTATACTTCCCGTTCATACCAATTGGCCGCGGGCCAGATGCCCGTAATAGTATCGAGGGAAGGGTATTCTCCGTGCAGACCTACTTTCAGGCGGAGAAATTCATTTCTGTCGAACGAGAACAAGGTATATACTACCGTGAAGTCATAGGGTTTATGACCGTTCTGTGCCCTTTTATACGCACGCTCATCAATGGCCGTGAGGTCATAGAGCATGCGGTAAGGCATTTTTATTCCGGATTTAAGGTATTGTAAAACGGCCACAATCTTCTCCTGCGGCGTCCAGAAGGTGGGCGTCTCATCCCGTGTGGTTTGCGGATGAAAGGTATCATCCCCGAAACGGGAGCTTAATTCCGCTTCAATGCGCTGTGGCATAGCGTATTAAGTTTAGACTTGTGACGATAAAATGTCGGAGAGTTCCTTGCTGTTATTTCATATAGCCGTTACAGTGAGTAAAGCCTATATTTCATCAGGTGTTTTAAACTGTGTCATTTGCTGCCGTTTCTCCCGGAGTACGTCTTTCATCACAATTTTCTCCGGTTTGATGACGCCTTGTTCTCCGATCACCCAGCTGAGGGGTCTTTTTTCTTTGCCTACCTGGTCGCGCAGCAGCATGAGGCCTTGCATAAAAGCGTCCGGGCGGGGTGGGCATCCGGGTACGTATACATCTACCGGTAAAAATTTATCTACGCCCTGTACTACACTGTAGATATCATACATACCACCGGAGTTGGCGCAGGAGCCCATAGAAATAATCCAGCGGGGTTCCATCATCTGTTCATACAACCGTTGAATAACGGGCGCCATTTTAATGAATACGGTACCGGCAATGATCATCACATCTGCTTCGCGGGGGGTACCGCGGATTACTTCGGCGCCGAAGCGGGCTACATCATATTTGGGTGTCATGGCAGTTGCCATTTCCACAAAACAACAGGAAAGGCCAAAATGGAAAGGCCACATAGAGTTTTTACGGCCCCAGGCCAGCAGGCTTTCAACGGAAGTCAGCATTACGCTTTGCTGGATTACTTCTTCCATAGAAGTATTACCGGATATTTTGCCCGAGACGTCATTCGTTTTGGTCAACCACCATTTCATGCAGTGTTGATTTACTGAGGGTGAAGTAAAAAATCAACAGTCTGGTGTGTTACATTACAATTTGTTGTGTCTTAATATCCGTGTAGTCGTTAGCGTTAGTAGTACGATGCTTGCGCATCTTTTTATATGCGCGCAGTATTTTATTCCCGTCAGGGCCAAAATCCAGGGCACCATTACGCCATTCGTAGATGAGTACAGCCAGTAAGATAAAAATGAAGACAGACACGCCAATAAATCCGGTCCATCCTACTTCTTCATATGCAATAGCCCAGGAAATGATTAATACTGTTTCGATATCAAAAATAACGAACAGCATAGCTACCAGGTAAAACTGTGAGGGGAATCTGAGTCGGGCGGAGCCGGTAGAAATAATGCCGGATTCATATGCTTCGCCGGTAGCGCGGTCATGGTGACGTTGTCCGAGCACATAGGATAATCCTACTATGATACCAATCAGTACCACAACAATAGCACCATAGGCCAGCAGGGGCCAGATAGGGGTGATGTCTGAAACAGCGCTTTTCAAGGTGTTCGCCCTCCGAGCGATTAACTTTTAAAGTCCGTTATGCCAGTCTATCAAAAAAGCGGTCGTATGCTTTCCTTTCTATTAAATAAAGCTGTTGAAAAAATGTCTATTCTAAAATACGAAGACTAATATCAAGTGTATACAGGAAGTAACCGGAAAAAATCCTTTTTCATAACGTCAGCATCTTCATCACGGTAAAGACTATATGAAGATGAATTTACACAGATTTAACCGAAAAAACAAAAATGATTTACACAGGAAATCAGGTATGCGTTCCCGTAATATAACACTCGAGACTGGTAATAATATAGCGTTGGTCATCAATAATAAACTTCACCACGTCTCCGATGGAAATGAGACCGATTAATCTGTTCTGTGCATCTACTACCGGTAAATGACGTATACGCTTATCCGTCATCTTTACCATACATTCTTCGATGCCCTCCTCTTCGGTAACGGTAATAGGACGCTCTGTCATGATCTCACGGATCAGGGTTTCTTTTGATGCACGTCCTTTGAGAATAACTCTGCGGGCATAGTCCCGTTCAGAAAAAATGCCAAGGAAGTTTTCATTTTCATCAACGACTGTCAACGCCCCCACATTACGATCAACGAGCATTTGCAGGGCTTCAAAAACAGTACTATCGGGATGAATTGAATAAACTGCGTGACCCTTGGCTTGCAGGATGTTACGTACTTTTCCCATGGCAAGCCTTTTTAGATAGTAAAAAAATAGAAGTACCTATATTCCTAAGTTAAGATTTTTCACCGGGAATTACAAGGCAGTGGGATTATTTATTAGTGTATATGTTACGCTAAGGAGGCGCTAAAATAAGCCACTTTCCCCGTCACTATGCGTCTTTCCGTACTGCATCAAAAAAGCAGGATACTCATTTCCAGCCATCTGCAACATACCGGCTGCAACCAGCCTGCTGCCAACTCCCGGAAAGGGGATCCTGCTTTTTCTTTATGCGGATTAAATATTGCCTTTCTTCTTTTCCTTTACCGCATGGTCGCATGCCCTGGCGGTAAGCGCCATATACGTAATGGATGGATTCACACAGGAGGAAGACGCCATACAGGAACCATCTGTAATAAACACATTCTTCGCTGCGTGCACCTGGTTAAAATCATTGAGTACCGACGTTTTAGGATCTCTGCCCATACGCGCGGTACCCATTTCATGAATACAATGCCCCGGAGGCGGCGCGCTGTCGTACCCATATATGTTTTTAATCCCGGCCGCTTCCAGCATTTCCTTCGCGCTTTCCTGCATGTCTTTACGCATGGCCTGTTCGTTCTCCTTAAACGTACAATCGATATCCAGTGTGGCCAGTCCGTACTTATCTTTTTTCGCCTGATTCAGGGATACCTTGTTTTCAAAATAAGGCAGGTGTTCACCCCAGGCGCCAATACCCATGCCCCACTTACCAGGTTCAGACTGCGCCACCTTCAATGCCACACCAATACCATCAAAGCTGGTACCCCGGCCTCTTCCGGCCCCTCCCTGGTAACCAAATCCCCGTACATAATCCCCCTGCTTCGTTTGTTCGTTCACGTTACGGAAACGCGGAATATAAATACCATTGGGACGGCGACCGCTATTGGTATACTGGTCTTCAAAACCATCAAAGTCACCGCCGGCGCCTACACCAAAATGGTGATCCATCAGGTTATGCCCCAGCTGGCCGCTGTCATTGCCAAAACCATTCGGGAAACGATCTGATACTGAATTCAGCATGACCCAGCTGGTACCCAGCGTGGAAGCATTCAGGAAAATCAGGTCTGCATAATACTCCGTTGTCTGTAAAGTATGTGCATCCATGATCCGCACACCGGTAGCTTTGCTTTTATCTTTATCATATAGTATTTCCAATACGATGGAATCCGGCCGCAGGGTGAGATTACCGGTAGCTGCAGCAGCCGGCAACGTTACACCGTTGCTGCTGAAATAGCCGGTAAAAGGACAACCACGGGCACACAGATTACGATACTGGCAAGGTCCCCGGTTATTCAATCCTTTGGTCAGGTGCGCTGCACGGCCAATAGTCATGATACGATCCTGGTACTTTTCCTTAATCCGGGCCGCCACATGTTTTTCCAGACAGTTCATTTCCATAGGTGGCAGGAAAACGCCATCCGGTAACTGCGGCAGGCCTTCTGCCTGTCCGCTTACGCCAATATAGCTTTCTACGTAACTATACCAGGGCGCCAGATCTTTATAACGGATCGGCCAGTCTACGCCATGTCCGTCTTTTAAATTGGCTTCAAAATCCAGGTCACTCCAGCGGTATACCTGCCGGCCCCACATGAGCGAACGGCCCCCTACCTGGTAGCCCCGCAGCCAGTTAAAAGGCTTTATTTCGTTATACGGATTTTCTTTATCGTTTACCCAGAACTGCTGGGTAGCCTCATCAAAGGCATAACAACGGCTTTGAATAGGATATTTCTCCCGCATTTCATTGGAGGTACCCAGGTGGTATTTAAACTCCCAGGGATCCATCATAGCGGTCGTATAGTCTTTTACGTGTGTGACCTCCCGGCCTCTTTCCAGGACCAGGGTTTTCAGTCCTTTTTCACACAGTTCTTTTGCTGCCCATCCGCCACTGATGCCGGAACCGACAACGATCGCATCATAGGTATGCTGTTGCTCTGCCTTTATATTCAGATTCATAAATCGTGGGTATTACTGTTTCCCGGCAGCACAGGGCTCCCCTGTACCTGCCGGAAAACAGTGGCTTATCAGATATTTCCTTTCTTCAGTTCTTTTACAGCATAGTCCACCGCTCTTGCTGTCAACGCCATATAGGTCAGGGATGGATTGACGCAGGAGGCGGAAGTCATGGAGGCGCCATCCGTTACAAATACATTCTTCACAGCATGCATCTGGTTAAAACCATTGAGTACGGAGGTTTTCGGATCACGTCCCATACGGGCGGTACCCATTTCGTGAATGGCCATGCCCGGATAGGAACCGTTGTCGTAAGTTTTTACATCTTTCAGACCGGCAGCTTCCAGCATTTCTGCGGCATCGTTCATCATATCTTTCCGCATCTTGTTTTCATTCTCTTTGAACTCCGCATCAAATTTCAGCACCGGCTGGCCCCAGGCATCTTTCACACTGGTATCCAGGGTAACCCGGTTATCTTCATAAGGCAGGCATTCTCCAAAACCACCTAATCCCAAACTCCATTTACCGGGTTCGGTCAGCATGTCTTTGAAATCTTTGCCCACGCCCATTTCGGCAATACCCCTGCTCCAGCCAGAGCGGCTGGCACCACCCTGGTAACCAAAGCCACGGATATAATCCCTTTTATCGTTGCCGATATTACGGTAACGCGGGATATAAATACCATTGGCCCGGCGGCCGAAGTAATACTTATCTTCATATCCTTCTGCAGTACCATAGGCGCCTGTACGAAAATGGTGATCCATCAGGTATTTACCCAATACGCCACTATCATTTCCCAGCCCGTTCGGGAAACGGGAAGAAACGGAGTTCATCATCACAAAAGTAGACCCCAGTGTAGAGCCATTGATGAAGATGATTTTAGCGTAGTATTCCACCATTTCCTTGGTGTGCTTGTCAATCACTTTTACGCCGGTAGCTTTTCCTTGTTTTTCGTCATAGATAACGGAGTTCACAATGGAATCCGGACGCAGGGTGAGGTTACCGGTAGCCATGGCAGCCGGCAAGGTAGAAGACTGTGTACTGAAATAGGCGCCAAACGGACAACCGCGGCTACACAGATTCCGGTATTGGCAGCTGCCCCGCCCAGGCAGCGGCTGGGTAATGTTGGCCACCCTGCCCATGGTAATGATACGGCCTTTAAAAGCAGATTCCACGCGTTTCTTTACATCTTTCTCCACACAGTTCATTTCCATGGCAGGCATGAACTGTCCGTCCGGTAACTGTGGCAATCCTTCCCGGGTACCGCTGATACCGGCAAATTTTTCCACATAATCGTACCAGGGGGCAATATCTTTATACCGGATCGGCCAGTCTACGGCGATGCCATCTTTCCCGTTGGCTTCAAAGTCCATATCGCTAAGGCGGTAGGACTGCCGGCCCCACATGATGGATTTACCGCCCACGATATCCGGCCGATACCAGTCAAAACGTTTTACTTCGTTATAGGGACTTTCCGAATCGTTGATCCAGAATTTCTCGTTGTGTTCACTGTAAGGGTAGTCGCGCGCCAGTTTGGGATGGGTTTCGCGCTGATCTACCGTGATGCGGCCGCGGTGTTTGAATTCCCAGGGGTCTTTGGTAGCCGTATCATAATCCTTGATATGCTCCAGGGGTTTGCCCCGGTCGAGCATCAGTACTTTCAGGCCTTTTTCGGTCAGTTCTTTGGCAGCCCAGCCACCGCTGACACCAGAACCAATTACGATGGCATCATAGGTATTTTGTTCCTGCGCTTTGATATTGAGATTCATGGAATTTTAGGATTTAAGCGTAAATGAAACCGCCTTCAGCCGATAGCTGTCGGCTTTAAACCGATTAAACGATCCTGTTATCAGGAAGCCCAGGCTTTTTCCCCTTTCGTGTAGGGTATGCAGCCTTCATATTTACCAGGAACAGGAACATAGCGCAAGGCTTTGGTAGCACCCTGTTCAGAAGTAAAATACCCCAGCAGGGTCAGTTCTTTCAGTAGCTGGAAATGGTGTGGCGGGTCGTTTTCTTTTTTGTCTTTACGGTTGTTGTACTCCACCCGTTCTTTATCTATCTGGGTAAGCAGCTCGGTACGCTGTTGCGGCGTCAGTTCATTAAATCCGTTTTTAAACTGCTTTTTTGCGGCAGCATCAATTTTGGAGAGTCCCTCCAGGAAGCGCTCCTGGTCCTCTTTTTTGTAGCAGTCGTTTATCATGGTAATGATAAACTCTTCTACTTTCGCCTCTTTGGCGCCGGGTGTATCTGTTTTGGGAATGATGGTTTCCGCTATTTCTGCCAGTAACGTTTTTGTTTCCGGCTTATGTAAATCATAACTTTTGGGAGCGGAACCTGTACAGCTTTCTAGCGCTGATAACGTGGAAGCGGAAATGGCAGTACCCAACAAAATCGCCACATTCCTGATTGCGTCTCTTCTGTGCATAAATGGTAAATTGATTTGACCTTTGGACAAGTTGAAAAAAATATTCTTAAAAACCAAATGTGGAATCAGAAATTACGGTTGACTGCAGCATCATTTCATCGTGGTCGTATATAAAACAGCCTGCTCAGGCTGTCTGGCTGTTGCCGGGATTACCGGCATAAAAAAAGCGAAGAAAAAGCCGATATAACACCTGCTCCTGCTTCGCACTTTCGTTGTTGGTATCTTTTCCTGCCGGGCAGCACCCTGTGTGGTACTGTGGTGGCGCTTTTACTACATAATATATTTGCCTTTATCATCTACCAGTACAATCGGCAGGCGATGGTGTCTTTCAAAATAGTCGTACGCTGTTTTCAATTCTACCCAGAATTGCTGGGAAGAGTTATCTGTCAGGGTAACGGTACCCAGATAATCCATGGAACGGATATTCCCGAACTTTACCGGGAATACGTGTACCGGGATAAAATCCTGGCCGGCATTTTTGGCATTTACCGCGAGGATGTATACCTCATCAATAAATTCATCTGTCAAAGGAATGCATCCCACTGTAATACAGTTACCATGAATATAGATTTCTCCACCTGGTTTTTTCGGATCGCTCAGGATGCGGTCGGAAAAATTGGGATAGTTGATACCCAGTGATAAATGATAGCTGCTATTGGGATTGAAATCGTTGATATAATAAAAACCTTCCGGTACCTGACGGTCGCCTTCCTTACGTTTGGGTCCCATCTTTCCGGAGAGGGTACACACGCGGTAGGATTTAAAGAGACGGAAAGTATCGGAGACGTTGTTTTTCACCCATATCTCCATTTCACTGTCCAGCTTAAAGGAGCGGACAAACATATATTTTGCAGGATATGTCAGCCCTTTCTTTTCAAATTCTTTCTTCAACAGTTCTTCCTTCTCACGGTATGCTTCTCCTACTTTAGGAAACATCTTCTGGTTATCGAGGAAAGATTGCTGGGCAAAAATTTTAGCTGTACCTAAGAGGATCAGGACTAAAACTACAAATCGCTTCATATCTATTTCAACAAAGTTTAAATATTTACACCAGGTTTATGTAGGCAAGATAAAACAATAATAAAGCAAAAATGAAATATATTATCATGCCTACTTTCCGGTTAGCGATCTTCAGGATATAATGTCGGTGCCCCTGATAAATCAATATAGCCGTAAAGGCCTGAAAAATCCCACCTAATAAAAACAATACGCCAAACAGCACTTGTATGCTCATAAAAACGGAACAATTGATTGAATATTGCCTGTAAAGTTAAGAGATTATCAGGGGATTGCCGTACAAAATCCAGGTTATAGTTTCACCCATTCCATTTTAGCCACGGTTTGATCCATACCTGAACTGAAAGTGCCCCGCACCGGATATTTGCCGGCGTTGTAGGCATAAGAGTAGGTGTTGGTAATCACGCGGGAAGAATGTGGTGTGCTGATACTTTCAGACAGTACGTTGTGGGCAGACAGGTTCGGTGCAGTGGCATCCAGGAGGCTGGCCAGTTCAGGATGTTGCAGCTGCGGGTTTTGTCTGTTGTCATACGTGTAGCTAACGGAAGACACAGGCATGAATTTGCTGTTACCTGGTAATTTAGCGTAGTTGTCCATCTGGCTTACATCGCCTTTTTCGTTCCAGGTGTATTCCTGGTAGCCGTTGTTTTCCAGTGTGTTTTTAGCAGCATTTTTAGAGAACTGGTAGCGGGTAGCCAGTTTACCATCATTATTATATACCAGTGAATCGTACGCATAAACGGCGCCGTCGCGGTAGTAACTGATTTTAGCTACTTTATCGCCGGTACCGGCGTAGTCGAATGACAGGTACAGATCTCCGGTAGTGGTTTGCTCGTCGTCGGCCAGCAGGCTTTTTACGAGACGGCCGTTTTCGTATACCGGCAGTTGTACATCACTATAGGAGGCATTCTCCGTTTTGTGCTGCTGTACAATCTTTTTGATGGTTTTATCTGCATTGTATTCCAGCAGCATTTGTCCTGCGGGGGAAGATACTTTATGCAGATAAGTGTTGTGGGGATTGTCGCCTTCCGGCCGGAAGCTGGAAAAAGTTACTACGGACGACAATAAAGCGGCAAAGATTGCCCCTTGGGCAATGAACTTGTTGTGCATAGGTGCTCTGTATTAATTTTGGGCTAATATATAATGAAAATCGTACCAAAACCTCCCGTTTTAAGTGGGACACGTCACACATGGGTTATACAGTAATATTTTTTGTATAATCCATATTTTACATATTAAATATAATAATAAATTATTTAAAATAATAAAAAATCCGTTCCGGGAAACCGGAACGGACTGGAGTTGAATTTGTTGTAACCATTTCAGCCGGGCATTATGTGCGGGTCACCATCAGGGGATAACAAACCGGATGACCGGACGCCGGCATTTTTCTCTGCAGCAATAGATACATAGTTATCGATATGTTAACGATATTACAGGTTACCGCGGAGCGCCTGTTCTCTTTCTATCGATTCAAACAGGGCCTTAAAATTACCTTTACCAAACGACTGAGCTCCCTTCCGCTGAATAATCTCGAAGAATACAGTCGGCCGATCCTGCAAAGGCTTGGTGAAGATCTGCAACAGATACCCTTCATCATCCCGGTCTACCAGGATACCCAACTCTTGCAGCGGGCGGATATCTTCGTCGATTTTACCTACTCTATCCAGTACAGTCTCATAATAAGAAGAAGGTACCGTCAGGAACTCAACGCCTCTTTGCTGTAAATCCCCTACTGTTTTTACGATATCATTGGTAGCGATGGCTACGTGTTGTACACCTGGACCGCCGTAGAAGTCGAGATACTCTTCAATCTGAGATTTCTTTTTACCCTCTGCCGGTTCATTGATCGGGAATTTCACACGACCGTTACCGTTACTCATTACTTTACTCATCAAAGCAGAATACTCGGTAGAGATATCACTGTCATCGAAAGAAATCAGGTTTTTGAAGCCCATTACTTTTTCGTAGTAATCTACCCAGGTATTCATTTCATTCCAGCCCACATTACCCACGCAATGGTCTACATACAGTAAACCGGTATCGGCAGGGTTATAGGCAGTATTCCAGGCTTTATAACCCGGCAGGAAAAGGCCATTATAGTTTTTACGTTCGATGAACAGGTGTACGGTATCACCATAGGTGCGGATACCACTACGTACCACTTCACCGAATTCATCTTTTTCCACTACTGGTTCCAGGTAAGATACCGCACCACGTTTAACGGTTTCTTCATAAGCCAGGCGGGCATCATCTACCCACAGGGCTAATACTTTTACACCATCGCCATGTTCGGTTACGTGAGCTGTAATCTCACTCTCAGGAGATAAACTGGTTGTTAAAACGAAACGGATTTTCCCTTGTACCAATACATAGGAAGTACGATCTTTCACACCTGTTTCCGGTCCGGCATAGGCTAAAGACTGAAAACCAAAAGCTGTTTTGTAAAAATGGGCCGCCTGTTTGGCATTGCCAACATAAAATTCAATATAGTCTGTACCATTGAGTGGTAAGAAATCCTGCTGGCCGGTCACATTGCCAGGGGTAGCGAATACAGTTTCCATGACGTTTAAATGTTTTGGTGTGTAAGTTTATTTTGGTGTATGATTTTCATGCTTTTATTCTGCCCAGCTCATTACATAGCTGTCGTCTTCAATGCCCAATGCTGCTTCCGTAATCTGTAACGGATGGAAAGTATCCACCATTACGGCCAGTTCTTTGGTTTCTTTTGCACCGATGCTTTTTTCCACAGCGCCCGGATGCGGTCCATGCGGAATACCTGCCGGATGCAGGGTGATCATGCCACGCACCACATGTTTGCGGCTCATAAAATCACCATCTACATAATATAATACTTCATCACTATCGATGTTACTATGATTGTACGGCGCCGGAATAGCCTCCGGGTGATAATCAAACAAACGCGGACAGAAAGAACAAACGACAAAATTGCTGCCTTCAAAAGTCTGGTGTACCGGTGGCGGCTGATGTACGCGGCCGGTAATCGGCTCAAAGTCATGAATGGAGAAGGCAAACGGATATTCACAGCCATCCCATCCAATCACATCAAAAGGATGATGCTTGTAATGAATCGGGTATACCACGCCTTTCTTTTTGATGCGGATCAGGAAGTCGCCCTCCTGGTCTATCGTTTCCAGCTGTTCCGGCTGACGGATATCCCTTTCGCAGAAAGGAGCATGTTCCAGCAGCTGTCCGTATTTGCTCAGGTATCTTTTGGGATAACGGATAGGACTAAACGACTCCACAATAAACAGGCGGTTATCTTCCGTATCGAAGGTGATCTGATAAATAGTACCACGTGGCACAACCAGGTAGTCGCCATAGCCAAACTTCAGCTGACCATACTGGGTTTTCAGTACCCCGCTGCCTTCATGTACAAAAATCATCTCGTCCGCATCGGCATTTTTATAGAAGTAATCTTCCATGCTTTTACGGGGAGCTGCCAGTACAATATGCAGGTCGTTATTAACCAGTACAGCTTTGCGGCTTTTCATAAAATCGTCTTCCGGTTGCACTTTAAAACCCTGGAAGCTACGATGTTTGAGCATTTTCTCTTCTGCCACTTTCGGCGCTACAGAGTAGGGTTCATCTACTTTCACAATTTCAGTAGGCGGATGACAATGATATAATAAACTGGAATTAGAAGAAAACCCTTCTGTCGAAAACAACTGCTCAGAATACAGCCGGCCATCCGCGTTACGGAACTGGGTATGGCGCTTGTGCGGTATTTGCCCTAGCTTATAATAATGTGGCATATCAGGTTAATTAAAAATTTGCTTTGGTGTATGATATATAAAGACTGAATTGGTCTGTGATTCAAATATTAATGCTGCCTGACCTGCATGACTATACGCAACAACCGATGCTGACGATCACATGTACCAGTGTACATGAAGAGGAATAGTATACTGATAATACTATTACAAAGTTACGGTATAAAAACAGGAAGAATAGCCGGTAGTGGCTGTAGGTGGAGTTATGCCAAAGTCGAATCCATGGCCAGCGTAGCCATGAGGAAGTAGTAGTTTAACTGACTGTTACTTGTATATTTCAACGAAATGGACAAGAGTAATGATTTTGGACAACTAAAGTTAATGATATTTCTTATCAAACCAACTAATATTAATGGATTGATAAAAAAAATTTCTTTCCGCTTCCTTCCTGCTTTTGCAGCTAAATATTTATGACCGCAAAAGCGTTCTTATTTTTTACCGGCGACCAGCAAAAGTGGTTCTCCTTCATTTGTCACATTATTGTATACAATGGTTCTCTGAAAACCAGCAAAGAAAACACAATTTGTCATAAAATTGTCTTAAAAACAACTTAAAACATCCTCAAAAGATATATCAACAGGGTATTAAGTTTCAATAAATATTCCGTTAACGGCTTCTTAAATCAATAAATACATCTTATATTGACGAAAAAATAATTAAAATGTGTTTTTTTGAAACATTTCAAAATGTTAGCCTGTCACTTTTATTTACCAGCTTAATTATAGACTTTTGTTATACAATCGTCATATTTAAAATAGTGCTACCCGTATTAACATATCAGCTTCCCTTCGCTCCCGTTCCCCAACCGGGATCTACAGGCGCTATTATTACATCCATTATTACAACCCCACTGCGGGGTTAGTTTTCACATATCATCCAACGACCACCACTGGTGGTAACTACCGGAAAAAACCGGAACATTTCTGTCTATAAATTTTAACTCCCCATGCAAGTATTAAAATTTGGCGGCACCTCAGTCGGAAGCGCCAAAGCCATTGAACAGGTCTGCAACATCCTGCTGCACAACAAGCCGGCAGGTAGATATGCCATTGTAGTATCCGCGCTGGGCGGTATAACGGATAAGCTTATACGCTGCGGGCAACTGGCCGGACAAGGCCAGGAAGAATACAAAACTGTATTGCAGGAAATTGAAACCAGACACCTGGACACTATCCGTGAATTATTCCCTATCACTGCTCAAAGCAGCATGATCAGCCAGCTGAAAAGAAAACTGAATGCACTGGAAAATCTATGCGATGGGATCTTCCAGGTCGGAGAACTCAGTCCCCGCTCTCTCGACAAACTCATGAGCTACGGAGAGCTGATGTCCTGTGTGATCGTAGCGGCCGCCCTTAAACAAAAAGGACTCAACGCTGCCTGCAAAGACAGTCGTGAACTGATTATTACAGATGACAATTTCTGTAACGCTACAGTAAACTTCCCTGCTACCAATCATAATATTGTACAATACTTTGCCCAGGCCACAGAATCCTATACTGTGCTGCCCGGATTCGTAGCGGCTACCACCGAAGGCGACACCACCACACTGGGTCGCGGCGGCTCCGACTACACTGCCGCTATCGTAGCCGCAGCTGTTGTTGCCAACGTACTCGACATCTGGACAGACGTAAGCGGGATGATGACAGCCGATCCCCGCGTTGTTTCCCAGGCACTCCCCATCGCCCACATCTCTTATGTGGAAGCCATGGAACTGTCGCACTTCGGCGCCAAAGTGATTTATCCGCCCACCATACAACCGGTGATGGAGAAACGCATTCCCATCTGGATCAAAAATACCTTTGCCCCGAACGACTACGGCACCCTCATACAGGACAGCGCGGAACGCAGCTACCCGGTAACCGGCATCTCCGGCATACAGCATATTGCCCTGCTGACACTCGAAGGCAGCGGCATGGTAGGTATTCCCGGCTTCTCCAAACGTCTGTTTGAAGCCCTCTTACGGGAACGCATCAACGTTATTCTCATTACCCAAAGTTCTTCCGAACACTCTATCACTGTGGGTATCCACGAAACTGATATGCTGAAAGCCAAAATATCGGTCGACAGTGAGTTCGCACAGGAGATACAGGATAAACGCATTAAACCCCTGCAGGTAGAAAAAGATTTGTCTATCGTAGCAGTGGTAGGCGATAATATGAAAAACCACCACGGCACCAGCGGCAAGCTGTTTGGTTCTTTCGGCCGGAATGGTATCAATGTAAGAGCAATCGCACAGGGATCTACTGAAAAAAATATCTCTGCGGTGATCAATAAAGCAGATATCAAAAAAGCGCTCAACCTGATGCACGAAACCTTCTTCGAAGAACCCCTGAAACAGGTAAACCTCTTCGTGGCCGGCGTAGGCAATGTGGGCAGCAAACTGCTGGAACAATTACAACAACAACAAAAATACCTGCAACAGGAACTGGGCCTGCAAATCCGGGTAACCGGGCTGGCCAACAGCCGCAACACCCTGCTGAGTGAATATGGCATCGGCCTCCACAACTGGCGGGAACAGCTGGACCAGGGCGACAAACTGGATATCCGGGAACTGGTGCAACAAATCAAAACCTTCAATCTCCGTAACAGCGTTTTTGTTGATAACACCGCCAGCAGTGAAGTAGCCGCTATTTATCACGAATTCCTGGAACATGGTATTTCTATCGTTACCTGTAATAAAATTGCCTGCTCTGCAGACTATAACTATTATAAGCAACTGAAAGACCTGGCCCGTCAATACAACGCGTCCTTCCTCTTTGAAACCAATGTAGGCGCAGGATTACCGGTTATCAATACCTTAAATGACCTGGTACGCAGCGGCGACAAAGTACATAGTATAGAAGCCGTATTATCCGGTAGTCTCAACTTTGTATTCAACCATTTTGTAAACGGCGCCAGCTTCCGTGAGGTTGTGAAAGCCGCGCAGGATGAGGGTTACACCGAACCGGATCCACGTATAGACCTGAGCGGGAAAGACGTGATGCGCAAGATACTGATCCTGGCACGGGAAAGCGGAGCAGTGATGGAAATGGATGAAATCACCAATCATTCCTTCCTGCCGGAAGCTTGTCTGAATGCACCTTCCGTGGCCGACTTCTACAAAGAACTGGATGTACATGCCGATCATTTTCAGCAACTCTGGAAAGACGCTTCCGCCGCCGGCAAACGCCTGAAATTTGTAGCCCGCTACGAAGAAGGTAAGGCTTCCGTAGGCCTGCAAAGCATTGCACCGGATCATCCTTTTTATCAGCTGGAAGGTAAAGACAACATCGTGCTGTATAAAACCAGCCGGTACCAGGACCAGCCCCTGATTGTAAAAGGAGCCGGCGCAGGTGCAGATGTAACTGCCTCCGGCATATTTGCAGACATTATCCGCAGCGCACGTTTCTAATACAAAACCGCTGCCCTTATTCAACTAACACACATAAACGCTTATATGGATAGTATAAAGGTATTTGCGCCAGGCACTGTTGCGAATGTTGCATGTGGCTTTGATGTCATCGGACTGGCACTGGATGCACCAGGCGACGAAATGATCCTCCGCAGAAGTAATGAACCCGGTATCCGCATCACTGCCATCCACGGCGCGGATCTTCCCCTGGACCCCGCCCGTAACGTAGCCGGTGTAGCCGTACAGGCCCTGTTACAAAAATATGAACACCCGGAAGTGGGCATTGAAATAGAGATATTCAAACATATACATCCCGGCAGCGGCATCGGCTCCAGCGCCGCCAGCAGTGCGGGCGCCGTGGTAGGCGTAAACCGCCTGCTCGGAGAACCTTTCACCCCCAAACAGCTGGTACGTTTTGCCATGGAAGGGGAAAGACTGGCCTGCGGTTCCGCCCATGCCGACAACGTAGCCCCGGCCATCCTCGGCGGCTTTACCCTGGTAAGAAGTTACCGCCCGTTGGACATCACCGCCATCCATACCCCCGAACAGCTGTGGGTAACTGTTATTCATCCGCAGATAGAAGTAAAAACTTCTGATGCCCGCGAGATATTAAAACAAAAAGTACTGATGACAGATGCCATCCGGCAATGGGGCAACGTAGGCGCACTGGTAGCCGGCCTGTATCAGGAAGACTATGAACTCATCAGCCGGTCATTGGAAGATGTGATTGTAGAACCCGTGCGGGCTATCCTGATTCCGGCATTCCACGAACTGAAACTGAAATGCAAGGAAGCAGGCGCACTTGGCGGCGGCATTTCCGGCTCCGGCCCTTCTGTATTTATGCTCAGCAAAGGAGAAGAAAACGCCCGCCGCGTAGCTGCCACTATGGACAGTGTGTATGCCTCCCTGGGAGTAGATTATAAAATTTATGTTTCCCGGATCAACACCGCAGGTGTAAAAGTGATTGACTAACCGATTAACCACGATTCATGCAGTACTTCAGTTTACAAAACAAACAACACCGGGTAAATTTTGAAACCGCCGTCGTACAGGGGCTTGCTCCTGACAGAGGGCTGTATTTTCCGGAAACCATTCCAACACTCAGCAAGGATTTTATTCAGCAACTGCATCAGTATACCGACCAGGAAATAGGTTATCAGGTGATACAGTCTTTTGTGGGAGATGAAATACCGGAAGAAGCCTTAAAAAAGATTGTAGCAGATACCCTGCACTTTCCGTTTCCGGTACAAAAAGTATCCGGCCAATCCTATGCCCTGGAATTATTTCATGGCCCTACCCTTGCCTTCAAGGATGTAGGCGCCCGGTTCATGGCCGGTTGCCTCGGTTACTTCCGGCGCAACAGCAAAGAACCCGTAACCGTACTGGTAGCTACCTCCGGTGATACCGGCGGTGCTGTTGCCAGCGGATTCTATAATGTTCCCGGCGTAGAAGTAGTGATCCTCTACCCTTCCCGGAAAGTCAGCACCCTCCAGGAGAAACAACTCACGACATTGGGTGGCAACATCCGCGCATTGGAAATACAAGGCACATTCGACGACTGTCAGCAACTGGTTAAAACAGCCTTCCTGGACAAGGAGCTGCAGGCCCGCCGCCCGCTCACGTCGGCCAACTCCATCAACGTAGCCCGCTGGCTGCCGCAGATGTTTTATTATTTCCTGGCCTACAAACAAATGAAAGCCGCGCATCCCCGTCTGGTATTTTCTGTACCCAGCGGTAACTTCGGTAATATCTGCGCCGGCCTCATGGCAGCTGCCACCGGCTTACCGGTAGCGCATTTTGTAGCCGCCACCAATATCAACGATACCGTACCTCGCTTCATGGAAAGCGGCAAATACGAACCTGCCAAGGCCTTTGCCACCCTTTCCAATGCCATGGATGTGGCAGATCCCAGCAATTTCGTACGGGTACTGGCGTTATTTGGTAACAGCTTACCCGCACTCCAGGAAAAATTCACGGCTTACAGCTTTTCAGACAAAGACACCATACAAGCCATGGAACAGGTATGGAAAGAACATCACTACATGCTCGACCCTCATGGCGCTGTAGGTTTTCTGGGCCTGCAGCAATACCTGGAAACGGCACCGGAACTGACCGGCGTATTCCTGGAAACCGCTCACCCTGTGAAGTTTGAAGATACTGCTCCGGAAACTTTGCGGGAAAACATTGCTACGCCAGCCAGGGTAATGACCCTGTATGATAAGGAGAAGACCGCCACCCTGTTGCAGCCCGATTATACCGCGCTGAAAAACTGGTTATTGCGGTGAGGATGCTGTAAATTTGGCGCCAGTATGAAATATGTATCTATCCTGCTGGTATTGACAGGCGTTATCATGTCCTGCAACCAAACCGGCACCCGGCAACAAAATACAGCAACAACAGCAGATTCCGTGCTTAACAGTGACATCGTCCGGCCTGTGACCGACTCTATCCGGCAGTTTCCGGAGAATCATGCATTGTATTACCGCCGGGCCCTGTTATTATTCAATACCAATCCGGGCCTGGCGCAGGCTGATTTTGAGCAGGCTGCCAAACTGATGCCCGCCAATACCGATTACTGGGCAGGCGCCGCAGAAGCGGCACTGGTGGCCAGTAACTACCGGCAGGCAGCCACCCTGTTCCAACAGGCGCTGGGTACTGCCCCTGGCTACGATTATCTGGAATACCGGCTGGCCACAGCTTTGATTGAAGATAAACAATATGCGCAGGCAGACAGCCTTACTAACGTATTAGCACAAACGACAACGGCACGCGATAAGGCCTTTTACCTGAAAGCCAGGATGGCAGAGGATCAGCAGGATACCACAGCGGCTATCCAATACCTGACCTCCGCCATCGCCGCAGCCGGCGACCATCCGGAGTTTGAAGCACTGATGGAACTGGGAGACCTCCTGCGGTCGCGCAAAGCACCAGCTGCCCTCACCTATTACACACAGGCATGGCGCCTGGATACCACCAATGCACATCCCTTGTATGAAGCCGCCCAATACCGGGAAGAACTGGGCACCCTGCAGCAGGCCGAAGCTGCCTACCGGCAATGCATTATAGCAGACCCCGGATTTGCACCCGCTTACCTGGCATTGGGAAAAATATACCGCGACCGGCAACAGTGGAAAGCAGCCTTCTCTTTCTATAACCTGGCCGCCAAATCTGCGCCGACAGATGCAGACGCGTACTTTTACCGGGCCCTGTGTCAGGAACAACTTGGAGAGAAAGCATTGGCAATAGCAGATTATACGAAAGCGGCTTCCTTCAGGAAAGATTTCACAGAAGCCCTGGCCGCACTCAAAAGACTCAGCAAGTAATTGCTTAAATTTATATCACGCTAAATAAAATGCTTTGGAAAATAAACAAGTTTTAGTGGCGCCTTCTTTACTGGCAGCCAACTTTCTGGAACTGGGGAGAGAAGTGGACATGCTGAATCGCAGCGAAGCAGATTGGTTTCACCTGGATGTGATGGACGGCCGTTTTGTACCCAACATCAGTTTTGGCCTGCCTGTCATCGCCCAGATAAAACAAAAAGCCAATAAACCCTGCGACGTACACCTCATGATTGAGGAACCGGAAAAATATGCCGCCGACTTTAAAAAAGCAGGCGCCGATATCCTGACTGTACATTATGAAGCCTGTATACACCTGCACAGAAACATTCAGCAAATCAAAGGTTTGGGCATGAAAGCCGGTGTAGCATTGAATCCGCATACGCCTGTACGGTTACTGGAAAATGTGATCCGGGATATTGATGTGGTGCTGATCATGAGTGTTAACCCTGGTTTTGGCGGACAATCCTTTATTCCACAGTCCTATCAGAAAATTCAGGAGCTGCGTCAGCTGATCACCGCTACCGGTGCACAGACTTTAATTGAAGTAGACGGAGGGGTTAGTCCGGAAAATGCAGCACAACTCGTAAAAGCCGGTGCGGACGTACTGGTGGCCGGCAGTGCCGTATTTGCGGCACCTGATCCGGAAAAAATCATTCACACGCTCAGGACAAGTGCGCAATAATCTCTTTTGACAAAGGCTTGGTAAGGTAACCGGTTACAAAACGGTAGGCATTTACCCGCTCTTTGTCTTTCTCATCAATAGAAGATGTCAATACAAATATGCGGATGCTTTTGGGCAACTGCTCACAAAACACAGCATATTCTTCCAGGAACTCCCAGCCATCCATTACAGGCATGTTGAGATCCAGCAAAATCAGATCTGGCAAAGCTGCCGGCACATCTTTATTTTCCCGGATATAATCCAATACATCCTGTGCATCAGAAAAAACCCGGATATTGCTACTGATGGCCTGTCGTTCGATCATGATTTTAGCAATCTGCTGGTGAATCGGGTCATCATCTACAATAAAAATCATATTGATCAGCTTCATAAAAGGGGTTTATTCGGGCCTAAATGTAATAATAAATTTTGTTCCATGACCGGGGTGACTTTCTGCCTTTATACTTCCACCCATCGCTTCCACCTGTGTTTTGGTAATGAATAAACCAATTCCTTTGGCGTCTTTGTTCTTATGAAATGTTTTCCGGAAACCAAATAATTTGTTGCCGAAGCGTTCCATGTCTATACCGATGCCATTGTCCTGTACCGTCAGCACGATATTATCATTTTCCTTCCGGGTCTGCAGATGCACGGCTGGCGTGCGTTCCGGCGAACGATAACGGATGGCATTGGTAATAAAGTTCTGTAAAATACTATCGAGGTACACCCGGGGGTATTCAATCACCGGCTCCTGGTCAAAATCATAGGTAATCCGGATAGTACTGGTTTCAATATCCACCAGTAAGATGTCTTTTACCTTCTGCAGGCGTTCTGCAAAAAACAGTTTCTCTTTTTCCACATTCACATCTTTCCGGATCTGCACTACTTCTACCAGGTCGTTCAGGGTTTCATCAATTTTTTTGATCACCTCATGCAACATCCCCAGGTAAAGATCCCTTTCATGACTGGTAGCCGCTTCGTTGTGCATCTGCATGAGTGCTTTCAGGTTAGCGATGGGCGCCCGCAGGTTATGTGAAGTAATGTGTGCGAAATCTTCCAGTTGTTTATTCTGATTCAACAGATTTTTGTTGAGATTGGATAACTGGTCGTTGGCCTTTCTCAGCTCTTTCTGCATTTTCCGGCTTTCGGTTATATCCCGCATGAATACAGAGATATGGCCGTCCTGCATGGGTGTTAGCAAAAAGTCATACCACTTGTCGGGAGCGGCAAAATAGATACCGAATGACTGAGATAGATGCTTGCTGGCACATTCCTGTAAACGGGCATAAAACACGGTGCCGCTCAGCCGGGGGAATTCTTCAAAAATATTGCTGCCGGTCTGCACATGATGTCCGATCATTTTCTCCGCTTTGCGGTTGAGAAAATGCAGGCGGCCATCTCTCTCCATGGCCGCATATCCCATATCGATGGTATCGAAGAAAAGCCGCATCAGCTCTGTATTACGGGTCAGTTCATCCTGTATCTCCTGCTGGGCGGTGATATCCTGAATAACACCGTACATAGACGTTAGCTCACCATTGGTATAACCGGGTTGTCCGATGGCACGTACCCGGCGGGCCTGTTGTTTCAGCGACAGGATGCTGAGTTCCACATCAAACGGCCGCCCTGTTTCCACGCACTGTTGCATGAGTTTTTCCAGTTCCGCCCGGGAGGTACCGGTATAAAAAGACCACGCGGTAGCCAGATCGATTGGCTTGCCTACCGGATAATCGTGTATGTGATAGGTTTCTGCAGACCAGCGTAATTCCTGGGTATATACATCCAGTTCCCATCCGCCTATCTTTCCGATAGCGCCGGTTTGCAGCAGGAATTCCTGGTTCTTTTTATTTTCCAGGTCCTGCATTTTTCTTTCCGTAATATCATTCACCAGCGCTACTACAATCCGTTCCTTATCTACCGGCTCTACTACCGGGAAGATGGTAAGGTCCAGGTATACTTCCCGGCCAATGGTGGTCCACCGGTCGTCGCCGGAGAAATCTATTTTTTTCTCCACGCGCAGTGTTTCATTACGTTCCAGCGCCTCTACAAACAAAGCGTCGAGGCCTGCATCACTGGCCAGTGGGTCATTCATCAGGTTGAATTTCCGGCGTACCGCAGGTTCCGGAGAATTAAAGAACCGGCGTTGGGTTTGATTAATCCGGCGGATAAAGCCGAAGTTGTCGAACTGTATGTAACCGATGGGCAGATTTTCTATGATGTGATGCAACAGGCGTTCGTTCTTTTGCAGCCGGAGCTCCGCCAGTTTTTTCGGTGTAATATCATCGAGAATCAGGAAGAGGTTGGTGGGATTACAATCACCGTCTGTCAAAGGAAATACCGTTGCCTCAAAATATACCGGATGTAGTCGGGTAAGATTTTCTTTTTGTTGTTTTTCGGAGTAGCGCAGCAGGATTTCCCTTTTGAGGGTCTTACCGGATTGGCGAACTTCTTCAAATATTTTAGAGAGACCGTTCAATACAAAGAAAGGATCCTGCAGCCAGTTATAACCTGGCTGGGTCAGGAAAGGGTGCGTGCTGCCCCATATTTCGCGTTGCCGGCCATTCATGTCCATACTGATGCCATCCGGCGTAAATTCCTGCAGCCCTACCGGCAGGTTTTCCAGGATCTGGCCGGAATATTTTTTTTCTTCCTGCAGGCGGATTTCGGCGCGTTTGCGCACGGTAACATCGATGCCGATGAGTAGTATTTGTGCGGGTATGTTATTGCTGCCTGCGGTAATGCTGATAATAGCTTCCAGCCAAACCGGCTGTTTACCGGGCGCCAGCAGGCAAATGGATTCCTGCAGGGTGGGTGTACCTTCCTCCAATTGTTGTCTGATCTCTTGCCACCGGGCGATGCCGGCTGGTTCCAGATAGTCTGTAAAAGCTTTACCGATCAGTGTTTCCCCGGGTTGCTGCAAGGCTTGCACCACCTGCATATTAATGGCAGTCAGGAAGCCTTCTCTGTTCATGGAAAGGGACCATGCGCAAGCGTTAATAGCGTTTTCCATATGCTGCAAGTGCACGTAATGCTGCTCAGGCATATCTACATTCATAATCGAGGATCTAAGATAGTTGTGTCAGGAATAGCTCAAAGTAAACATTATATAACAAAAAAGTACTATCACTGTGATAAATGTAATAAAATCCGTTTTAAAGGGCAGGCCTGATTCCGGCAAGGTAATAACGGGATTATGGCTGCACCGGTAGTGTAACTATGGTGTTATCCACCAGTTGTGGATTTTCAGTTTTCGGTTTTTGTCAAACGATCAATATCTTTGAGGCATCGTAATTAATTATTATTTTTTTAAATCTTATCAGATGAAAGTTTTGATTATCATGGGTTCGGAGAGTGACAAACCAGTAATGGAAGAATCTCAGAAACACCTGCAATATTTTGGAATCGAGAATGAAATGATTGTAGCTTCTGCTCACCGCAATCCTGATAAGGTTAGAGAACTGTGTATCTCTGCTCAGGAGAAAGGATTTGGTGTAATCATTGCCGCTGCGGGCATGGCAGCAGCTTTACCGGGTGTAGTATCTGCCTATACTTCCCTGCCTGTACTGGGTGTTCCATTGGATGGTGGTTTACCAGGTGGTGTGGATGCGCTGTATTCTATTGTACAGATGCCTGCTGGTCTGCCTGTAGGTACCCTGGCGGTAGGTAAAGCTGGCGCTCGTAATGCAGCCGTACTGGCAGCGCGTATCCTGGCTTTAGGCAACAAGGATATTGCTGCTAAGGTGGAAGCATTCAAACAGAACGGCTATAGAATTTAGTGATAGCTTAACAAATTCAGGCTCCAGGTTCTGTCAGAATTAAATATATTCGGATTAAAAAATAAGGATCATTTTCCTGGACACTTAAATCAAGAATCATTGACTGAATCCATTATCAACTTAGATAGTATTAATCCCATTGAGTTTTTCGGTGTTAACAACGGAAAACTGGATCTGCTGAAAAAGAAATTCCCGCTGCTGAAGATCCTATCCAGGGGTACCCAGTTAAAATTGAGTGGGGCACCGGAAGAAGTGGCTACTGCGGAGGAGAAAATCGGCCAGATCGTCAAGTATCTGGAGCGGAATGGTAATCTTACGGAAAACTATTTTGAACAGATACTGGGAGATGAAGAAGGTACCAGGATAGATAATTTCAGTGAACGAAATCCTAACGAGGTATTGGTATTTGGTCCTAACGGACGTACGGTAAGAGCCAGAACCGCCAATCAGAAAAAGATGGTGTCGCTGGCTGAAAAGAATGATATCATTTTTGCCATTGGGCCAGCCGGTACCGGTAAAACCTATACCGCTGTAGCATTGGCTGTACGCGCACTCAAAAATAAAGCAGTTAAGAAAATCATCCTCACCCGTCCTGCGGTGGAAGCCGGCGAAAGCCTGGGATTTTTGCCAGGGGACCTGAAAGAAAAGATCGATCCCTATCTGCGGCCATTGTATGATGCGCTGGATGACATGATTCCGGCTGAAAAGCTGACGTATTATATGACCAACCGGGTGATTGAAATTGCCCCGCTGGCGTATATGCGTGGCCGTACCCTGGATAACTCCTTTATTATCCTGGATGAAGCACAAAACGCTACCGACCTGCAGTTGAAAATGTTCCTAACCCGTATTGGTGCCTCTGCACAGGCCATCATTACAGGAGATCTGACTCAGATAGATCTGCCTAAAAATCAGAAATCCGGCCTCGATAAAGCAGCCCGCATACTCCGTAACATTGATGGTATCGGTTATGTGGAACTGGACGAGGAAGATGTGGTAAGACACCGACTGGTGAAAGCCATCATCCGGGCGTATGAGGCCAATAAGGATTAGGCAGCCTGAAACGAATTATAATATCCGTATTTTGTTATTTTCTTATCAGAAAGTGGTCTTTCTCTAAGAAAATAACAAAATATCAGGATATTTAACTATTTATTAACGAGGTTTGCCGTAAGTTCACCTGCTTTTTTAAGGGATATTCAAGGAGGAAAGGCTGTGAATCAGTATGCGGAAGACGATTGGCGTTGCCGATTTGAATGTTTACCCCTATTTTTGTTGTGATATCATAATTTATCGACCGCATGACCAATTATTTTCGAATCTTCACCCTGGCTTTACTTGCAACACTGTTTTTCAGTGCCTGTAAGAAAAGAGCTACTCCCCAGGAAGTAGCCCTTGCATTTATGCATGCCATACAGGATTCGAACTTCGACCAGGCCCGGGATTACGCCACCAAAGAATCCCAACAGGTAATACAGCTCTACTCGTTTTTTGATGCCCGCCGCAGCGATGCTGAACGGGAAAAAATCAAAAATGCCCGTATAGAAGTAGTGAATATGGAAGAGAATGGCGATAAAGCCGCCGTTACAATACTCAACTCTTCTGCCCACCAGAAAGAAGTACTGCAGCTGGTAAAAGAAAGTGGCCAGTGGAAAATATCCCTGACATTTGAAAGTATCATTCCCAACTACATTCCCCCTGCCAACGCAGGTACCGCTTTAGACTCTACCGCTGTAGTGCCGGCTGATACAGCATCCGGCGGTAGCATGACTGTACCGGCAGTCAAATAAAAATAGCGCTTCGCTCCTTTTTTCCGGAAAAGGAAAGGATAATTTTTAGCTATTCAGACTGAGTTCCCTTAATTTTGCCACGCATTAATGAAAAAGATGTGTGGCTGAGTTTCTTTTTATACTTATCGGAAGCCTTTGACCATATCTTCATGAAAAGTGGCCTATCTGGCAGATTCACTTTTCTGCATTAAAGCAAATATTGAACTATAAACCTTAAAGTAAAGTTAGATTATGATGACAAATCCCTGGCACAGCGTGAGTCCCGGCTCTCAAGTGCCACATGTTGTAAACGCAATTATAGAGATTCCAAAGGGATGCCGTGCTAAATATGAACTGGATAAAGAAAGCGGATTACTCAAATTAGACCGGGTTCTGTATTCTTCTGTTTACTACCCTGCCAACTACGGCTTTATACCACAGTCTTATTGCGATGATCATGATCCACTGGATATCCTGATCCTCTCTCAGATTGAATGTGTACCTATGTGTATCATCGAAGCCAAAGTTATTGGTGTGATGCAGATGGTAGACGGTGGTGAAGCGGATGATAAAATCATCGCTGTTGCAGCAAACGACATGAGCGTTAATCACATCAACGATATATCTGAACTGCCGCCTCATTTTATTGATGAGATGCGTCACTTCTTCGAAGAGTACAAAAAACTGGAAAGGAAAACCGTGAAAGTGGAAGAATTCCAGGACAAACTCAAAGCACAGGAAATCATCACCCAAAGCTTTGAAGACTACCGTAAAATCTTCAAACAAAGCTAATAACCGCTGTTATAGCCTTACTTACGCTTTATGTTACAGACCGATTGTTGTCAGCTGTAACATAAAGCGTAGTTTTTTATAGCCGCTGCTACAGCCGGACTTATGCCAGCAAACGTTTTATAATCCGCAGGGAATGGGTTCTTAATCCTGTATCTACATTAATAATTCCCTGGTTGTCGATGGCATCTACTCTTACCTTTCCGGCAGCGTGAATGATTTCATGATCATTCAATAAAATACCTACGTGGGTTATACGCCCTTCTTCATTATCAAAGAAAGCCAGATCTCCCAACCGGGCTTCTACCAGGAAATCCACTGTATCACCCTGAGTGGCCTGCTGATAGGCATCGCGTAAAAGCGGTATACCCATCAGTTTAAACACGGCCTGCGTAAACCCGGAACAGTCTACCCCAAATACAGACCGGCCGCCCCAGAGATAGGCCGTATTCAGAAAAGTAAATGCTGCAGCTTTCAGCGCAGCAGGATCTGCCTGCGCTGCCTGCCGGATAGCCTCCGGCTGCCCTTCCCATTCCAGGTGCCTGGTTCCCCAATCTGCGGTGTGCCTGTCGCCGTTTTTCAGCAAACAACCATAAGGCACCATCATCGGCTGGCCATTGACCAGTACCTTGTTTACCCAACCTGACAAATAGTGTGTGGCAGGTTCCTGCAATAAAGACATATCCACCGTTTCCAGGTGTACCGCTGTAGCCCAGCCAATATACCCGTCGTACTCATTTTTTACTTTCACCCAACCTCCGGCAGCAGTTTCCAGTACCTCCACTCCTTCTCCCCACAACAACTGGGAAATCATCTCACTTTTATGCGCGGCCGTTGCTCTCAATGGCGCAACCGGCACTATTACAATAGCGTATGGCATATAAATTGTATAAATCCGTTTTATTATTCAATAATCTTACGTACCTAATGAACTTTTTCCGCTTTTATACGTAAATATAAAGTAATAAGTTTATGCACCAGCAGTTAACCAATTTATCAGATAAAGAGCTAATATCCCGGGCCAGAAAGCAAAAAGACCGGGAGGCGGAAGGCGTATTAATGGACCGCTACAGTCACCTGCTGGTGGCAATTACCCTACCTCATTTAAAAAACGATGCCAGCCTGGACCCCAACGTAGTCTTTCCTTCCCTGCTGCAACGACTGAGTGCCGGTGTAAAAACACAGACTATTTACAGGATCAGTGAATGGATGCTGCATATACAAAAAGGATATTTCAGTAAACCGGAAAAAAATGTACCGTTTTATCCGTCCCGTGACGGAAGAGACCTGCTCCACATCGAAAACAAGGTAGATAAAGCTGCTACCAATATCATCGACCGGCAGGACCTCACCGTACGGCTGGAACAAGCCTTACAACGGTTACATGCAGAAGACAAAACGCTGATTACCGAATTTTATATCGAAAACAAAACTTTTGCCGACCTTTCAGCCAGCCACGGAATTTCCCGGGAAAGATTGAGAAACCAGCTGAAAGCCGCCAAAGGTAAACTAGCCAAGCTATTCATGAATCAGGGATATGTCAAGTAGCAATAAACAGCATAATGAGAAAGTACTAAAGGTTTTTTCCGCCATCCGTTGTCTGAATAAAGATCAGCTTCCCCGCTATCTGGAAGGCAGACTGACAGAGGTAGAAAAACATTTAATGGAACAGCACCTCACAGACTGTGATCTGTGTTTCGATGCCCTGCAGGCACTGGAACAGGAAACGAACCAGGAGAAATACCACGACCTGACCGATAAACTGCAACGCTATATCCATCAAAGTATACAACCGGTTTCCCATGTACAAAAGGTAGCCCAGTATACCCGCAAGGAAAGAACCAAGGAAAATCTGTTGGTATACTTCTGGCTCATCACCTTTGTGGTATTGGGTATCAGCGGTATTTATGTATTACGCGGCCATGTACGCAATCAGCCTGTCATCAGCAGACCACTGGCTGTACTACCGCCACCGCCGGCAGACAGTCCGGTACTTACCACCGAACAACAGCCTATCGTTACACCGGATCATACACCTGCTATTACGACTGCAGCACCCACCACTACTACTGCCGTAAAAAACGCGGCTACCCCTGCTGTACCAAAGCCGGATTCTGCGGCCCTGAAAGCCGCAGCAGCCAAAGCATGGTTGCATAAGAAAGCCGTAGCCGACAGCATCGCGAAGAAGCAGGCGGCCATCCAGAAACAGCAGGCATTACAAAAACAACAGGACTCACTCAGAAAAGAAGCAGAAAAAAATAAAGCCACTCCACCCGAAGAAAAAAAGCCAGAGCCCAAACCTGCTCCTAAAGAACAGGCACCTCCCCCTGCCGATTCTCCTAAAAAAGAAAAGGAAAAAGAACCAGCAGCACCGGTAGCCGCCAATACGGACGAATACCTGTACAAAGCAGCTATGGGATATCAGCAACAGGGCAATCTAAGCGAAGCCATTGACCGGTACAGACGCATCGAGTCTGCGGGTTCCGGTAAATATGTGGAAATGGCACGTTACCAACTGGCCATCTGTTATCGCAGTAAAGGCCAGATGGGGAAAGCCCGCCGCATGTTCCGGGAAGTAATACGCATGGAAGGCTCCCTGAAAGCTGCCGCACAACAGGCATTAGACAGCATGTAACATAAACGGAAAGTAAAATTCCACGGGGATACTTTCATTTTTTTATGGATTTTTGCAGCTGGCTGCATCTAACAGACAGCATTCTAATATAGCCTGTGAATAATCCAGACATACAACAACTTACAGACCAGGAGCTACTACTACGGTTCAAAGCTGACCACAACAGTGATTGGATAGGTGTGCTTTTTGACCGTTATGCCTTACTGTTACTCGGTATGTGCATGAAATACCTGAAGAACGAAGAAGATGCACGCGATGCAGTACAGCAAATCTTCCTGAAAATGCTGGCTGATATTAATAAGCATGAAGTGCAGTATTTTCGTGCCTGGATATACCAGGTAACTAAAAACTATTGCCTGATGCAGCTGCGCCAGCACCATATGAAGTATAAGGAGGAAATCAGCGACAAACATATTGGCGTCATCGCAGCAGAACAGGAAGACATCCGGCAACACCAGGAAAAAGATGTCATGCTGGAAAATATGGAACAGGCCATCAACCTGTTAAATCCTGAACAGCGGGTATGCGTACAGCAGTTTTACCTGCAAAAGAAATCGTATCAGGATATTGCCGGCCATACCGGATACAGCTTACTGCAAGTGAAAAGCTATATTCAGAATGGCAAACGTAACCTGAAACTTTTACTGGAAAAACTACAACGCGCAAACAAAAGTTAATTTGCACCAATAGCGATATGAACGAGCATTTCAACGATATTTTTGTAACTACGGGCTGTCCTTCTCAACAGCAGCTACTGGACTATGTACAGGGCAAGCTGACTGCAGAAGAACAACACGAGGTAGAAATGCACCTGGCAGACTGTGAGCTTTGCAGCGACGCGCTGGAAGGCCTGGCAAGCATCAGGGACAAAGAAAAGATACCCGGCTGGATTCATCAGATGAAATGGGACCTGCTGAAAAAACTCCGTAAACGGACCCGGACCCGGCGGAAAACAGAAAATAATATATACCTCACCGTTATTATCCTCTCCATCCTGTTTTTACTGCTGGCATTATTCTGGATGTACCATTTTTCCAGTCAGCATTAAATCAGGCCTGATCAGAGAGGCAAAACAATCATACGCATTACCCACAGTATAACCGGCAGGAGAAACCGGCCACCGTACGTTGGATAATGCGTATTGCATTATTAATACAGGGTCTTGTTGCCTTTGGCTTTCCATTGTTCAAATACCGGCCAGGCATCCGGATCTTTTAAACCGATCAGCGGAATTTTCTTGTGCTCATGAGATACATTGATTTCCCGGTAAATAAAGGAATCATCAAAATCGATGGCAGCGGCATCTTCCTTGGTATTGGCGAAATACACGCGCAGCGGCCGTGCCCAGTAAATAGCCCCCAGGCACATCGGACAAGGTTCGCAGGAAGTATAGATTTCACAGTCGTGCAGTTGAAAAGTACCCAGCCTTTTACAGGCATCGCGGATGGCCACTACTTCTGCGTGGGCGGTAGGATCTGTATGACTGAGTACCTGGTTCCAGCCCTCTCCCACAATTTCATCCCCTCTCACCACAATAGCGCCAAATGGCCCGCCTTCCCCACTTTCCATTCCCTTGCGCGATAATGCGACAGCATACTGCATAAATGCTCTTTCTCTTTCTCCGGTCATACCTGTACTTTTTTGGTTCTTCCAAATTTAACGAAAGCAACGCACAAAAAAACCCCGCGAAGAATCGCGGGGTTTATCGTTAACTATGTATCGTCGTATTTAGAATTACTTATTTGCGTTTAATTATTTCTGATCACTACCACACCATCAAACACATCTACCAGTACTGGTTTGGATTTATCAATTTCCCCTGCCAGAATCTTTTTACTCAACAGGTTGATGATTTCTTTCTGAATCAGTCTTTTCAGTGGTCTTGCACCAAACTGCGGGTCGTAACCCTGTACAGAAAGATATTCCAAAGCATAATCAGAAAATTCCAATATCATGCCATTTTTAGCTACCATCTCCTTCAACTGCTGCAACTGAATGTTAATTATTCCCTTAATTTCAGTTCTCATCAAAGGCTGGAACATAATCACTTCATCTACCCTGTTCAGGAACTCCGGCCGGATGGTTTGTTTCAGCAATGCCAGTACTTCTTCCTTCGTTTTATCTACTACTTCCTCACGGTTGTTTTCATCAATATCTTCGAAGTTGTCCTGGATAATCTGGCTGCCCATGTTGCTGGTCATGATAATGATGGTATTCTTAAAATTCACCACCCTGCCTTTATTATCCGTTAAACGGCCATCGTCCAGTACCTGCAACAAAATGTTAAATGTATCCGGATGCGCCTTTTCAATTTCGTCGAGCAACACCACGGAATATGGCTTCCGCCTTACCGCTTCTGTTAACTGTCCGCCTTCATCATATCCCACATATCCCGGAGGCGCTCCTACCAGGCGGCTTACCGCATGTTTCTCCTGGTATTCACTCATGTCGATACGCGTCATCATATTCTCATCGTCGAACAGGTATTCTGCCAGTGCTTTCGCCAGTTCTGTTTTACCTACCCCGGTAGTACCCAGGAAGATAAAAGAACCGATCGGCCTTTTCGGATCCTGTAATCCGGCGCGGCTACGGCGGATGGCGTCTGATACGGCAATGATGGCTTCTTCCTGTCCTACTACCCGTTGATGCAATTCATCTTCCAGGTGCAGCAACTTATCTCTTTCACTTTGCAGCATTTTGGATACCGGGATACCGGTTGCTTTAGCTACATTTTCCGCAATATCTTCCGCATCTACTTCTTCTTTAAGAAGACGTTTCTGATTGGCAGATATTTTATTCAGCTCTTCTGTTAAATCCACCACCAGTTTTTCCTGCTCTTTCACTTTACCATAGCGGATCTCTGCCACACGACCAAAATCTCCGTTCCGTTCTGCCTGTTCTGCTTCCAGTTTTAAATCTTCGATCGCTGCTTTCGCATTCTGAATCTGATCTACCAATTCTTTTTCTGCCTGCCACTTGGCTTTGAAGGTGTTCCGTTCTTCACTGAGACGGGCAATTTCTTCGCCCAGCTCCCGCAGTTTATCGGTATCATTTTCTCTTTTAATCGCCTCTTTCTCGATTTCCAGCTGACGGATACGTCTTTCCAGTTCATCCAGTTCTTCCGGCATGGAGTTCATTTCCAGTCTTAATTTCGCCGCACTTTCATCAATCAGGTCAATCGCCTTGTCTGGTAAGAAACGATCGGTGATATACCGGTGGGATAATTCCACGGCGGCAATGATCGCTTCATCTTTAATCAGTACATGGTGATGACTTTCGTATTTTTCTTTCAGTCCACGTAAAATGGAAATCGCATCTTCTACGGAAGGTTCATCTACCAATACTTTCTGGAAACGGCGTTCCAGGGCTTTATCTTTCTCAAAATATTTCTGGTATTCATTCAGGGTAGTGGCCCCGATTGCCCGGAGTTCTCCACGCGCCAATGCTGGTTTCAGGATATTGGCCGCATCCATGGCGCCTTCCATAGCACCTGCGCCGATGAGGGTATGTATCTCATCAATAAACAGGATAATTTCCCCGTCACTTTCTGCTACTTCTTTTACCACCCCTTTCAATCTTTCTTCGAATTCACCCCGGTATTTGGCGCCGGCCATCAGTGCCCCCATATCCAGTGCATAGATGATTTTGGACTTCAGGTTTTCCGGTACATCACCGTTGAGAATACGGTTCGCCAGGCCTTCTACGATGGCAGTTTTACCTACGCCCGGCTCTCCCACCAGAATGGGGTTGTTTTTGGAACGGCGGGACAGGATGTGCAAGGTGCGGCGAATCTCTTCATCACGGCCTATTACCGGATCCAGTTTGCCTTCGCGGGCCATCTCGTTGAGATTCTTTGCATACCGTTGCAGGGTGTTATATTGATTACCACCGCTTTGCGAATTAACGGTATCTCCTTTGCGTAACTCCCGGATAGCGGTTTTCAGGCCCTTTTCTGTAAGACCGGCCGCTTTCAGGAGTTTTGCAGTATCATCACTACCGCCCAGTATACCCAGCAGCAGGTGTTCCACGCTTACAAATTCATCCTTAAACTCTTTGATAGCGGCACCAGCACGCAGCATCGCGTTATTTGCGTCGCGGCTCAGTGTTTGTCCGGCATCTCCGCCTCCGCTCATCTTAGGATACTTTTCCAGTTGCTCCTGCAGCTTTCCGGAGAGGAACGTCACGTTTACATCATTCTTTTTCAGCAGGTATTCAATAGGACTGTCTTCGTCGTCCAGCAACGCCTTCAACAGGTGTCCGGTTTCAATGGACTGGCTTTGGTGATCGAATGCGAGTTGCTGGGCACGTTGCAGTATTTCCTGCGATTTTATAGTGAAATTATTAAGATTCATATGTCAGTTTTTTCCTTTTTTTGATTTTTCAATCGTGCTATGGTAACAACAAACCGTGATCCAATGTTGTATATCCGGAAATTATGTCATATAAAGTCATTTCGCCCTGCAGTTTTAGCAGAAAATCCACTTAGTAACTGCTAATTTTTCATTATTATATCATTATTCCACCTGTTAAATTGCAGAGATGCTATATGTTATGAAAACAATCCGCTACTTTTTTACGGGTATAACCGTCTTACTAACGTTACCGGCTATACTCTTTTCACAATCCCGTATCATACGGGTGCAACCAGGTCCACCGAAGCCGGGGCATGTATCCGGTATTGCAGCCGCATTGCAACAGGCAAAACAGTGGCGGCAAACTACGCCCGGCATCCCGGTCACCCTGGAGCTGGCCCCAGGTACCTATTACCTGGACAGTACCTTGCTACTCACCCCCGCAGACAGTCATACTACCATTCGCACAAGTGGCAACAACAACGTGACCATCAGCGGCGGTTATCCGGTAAGCGTAAAATGGACCTTATGGAAAAAAGGCATTTATCGCGCCCACCTGGCCGTCCCGTTTTCTTTTCATCAGTTATATATCAACGATAAACAGCAGGTGCTGGCCCGTTATCCCAACTACGACAGCAATGCGGTACATTATAATGGTACGGCAGCAGATGCCGTTAGTCCGGCCCGGGTACGTACCTGGCAACATCCGGTGGGCGGTTATATACATGCGCTGCATAAAGCTGAATGGGGTGGCTATCACTATCGCATCACCGGTGTAAATGCGGATGCTACCTTACAAACGGAGGGCGGTTATCAGAACAACCGGCAAATGGGGATGCACGACCAGCACCGTTTTGTGGAAAACATCCTGGAAGAACTGGATGCAGCTCATGAATGGTTTTATGATGCTTCCCATCAAACCTTGTATTATAAACCACCGCCACAGCTTTCTTTATCCACTGCCCGTGTGGTGATCAGCAGATGGCCTGAAATAGTAGCTGTGAAAGGAACCGCAGATCATCCTGTACAGGATGTTTCTTTTCAGGGTATCCGTTTTGCACATGCGGAAGCCACGTTCATGGCTACACGCGAACCGTTGTTACGCAGCGACTGGACCATCTACCGGGGCGGCGCCATTTTGCTGGAAGGCACTGCCGGCTGCAGTATCCGTTCCTGCGAATTTGACCACAATGGCGGCAATGCTGTATTTGTAAGCCGATACAACCGCCATACCCGGATCAGTGACTGCTATATACATGATGGCGGCGGTAACGGGATTTGTTTTGTGGGCAGTCCGGATGCCGTACGTAGCCCCCTGTTTGAATATCATCAATCCCGCCCTTTTGCGGAAACAGATACCGCATGGGGGCCACTGAATAATCACTATCCCGATTCCTGTATGGCTACCAATAACCTGATCTGCCGCACCGGGCGCATAGAAAAACAAACCGCCGGGATACAGCTATCTATGGCCATGAACATCACCGTATCTCATAATACCATTTATGATGTACCGCGTGCAGGCATTAACGTGAGTGAAGGTACCTGGGGCGGTCATGACATTGGCTGGAATGATGTTTTCAACACCGTACTGGAAACGGGCGACCATGGCGCCTTTAACTCCTGGGGCCGGGATCGTTGGTGGTACCCCGACCGGCAACAGCTGGATAGCCAGGCTGCCGCACATCCCTGGATGGTAAAACAGGATGCCATCTACCCGACCCGCCTGCACCACAACCGCTTCCGCTGCGACCATGGCTGGGATATAGACCTGGATGACGGGTCGTCTAATTATCTTATCTATAACAACGTTTGCCTGAACGGCGGCCTTAAACTACGGGAAGGATTCTACCGCATTGTGGAAAATAACATCCTCCTCAACAACTCCTTTCATCCGCATGTGTGGTTTACCAACAGCCATGATGTATTCCGGCACAACATTGTCAGTGGCCCCTATCAGCCTATCGGCATGCATTACTGGGGAGATACCATCGACTATAACCTGTTCCCAGCCGGTACAACGATCCAGACACCTACCGATGCGCATGCGCTACAGGGAGATCCCTTGTTTATGGCACCGGCAGCGGGCGATTACCGGGTTAAGCCCGGCTCTCCTGCCTTGCAGACAGGCTTTCAAAACTTTCCGATGGATGCTTTCGGCGTTACTTCACCGGCATTAAAAGCGCTCGCCCAACAGCCGCCCCTGCCGGTATTACAGCAACAGCAAACCGCAGCTGGTAGCTCAGTACACTGGAAAGGTGCTGTGATCAAAAATATTGAAACCCTGGGTGAACGTTCTGCCGCCGGTATGCCGGATAACAAAGGAGTATATGTCGTGAGCGTACCCGCTCGTTTTCCGTATGCCCTGCAACCAGGTGATGTGATATTACAAATAGGCGACCGGAAAGTCACCAATGTAACCACACTGCTGCAAGTGTATGCCACCACGGCGCCTCAGCAGCCGGCGATCCGCATATTCAGGAATCAGGGGATGCAAACCTTACAATACACCAACTAAGTACCGCACATAAATAAAGGAGAAGAGCTATCCGGTCATCAACCGGGTAAGCTCTTCTCCTTTATTTGTATGGTTAACAAAAGCAGGTTATTCCCACTCCTTCACCAGGTCTGCATGTTCACCAATCCATTGATTGATAGCCGCATCTTCTTTGCCATCAGCATCTCCCAATGCACCCATTAAGGAGCCCAGCTGCTCGCTGTTGAGTTTGAATTTGCGGAAGAAATTTACCGCTACGGTATCTTTCACAGAAAATTCGTTGTTGGCAATGGTGAGTAGTTTTTCTGTTTCACCATATACTTTTTTGGGATCTTCCAGGAAACGAAGTTTATAACGGGAGAACATCCAGTGTGGCGCCCAGCCGGTTACTACCACCGGTTGTTTTTCATCAAGACTCTTTTTCAGGGTAGCCATCATCGCCGCTTCACTGGAAGACTGCAGTTGATAATCCAGCTGATAGTCTTTAATGGCGTCTTCTGTTTTGTCCATGATACCGGCACCTGCATCGATACCTACGATATGACCATCAAATGTTTTCTTAGCGGCATTCAGGTCTTCGATACTTTTAACCGCTACATAATCCGGTACCACCAATCCTATGCGGGCCGCATCAAAATTGGTATTGAGTACGGTTACTTTTTGTCCGAAGGTTTCCATGTAGGTTTTATGGGTTACCGGCATCCAGGCATCCATAAATATATCTGCATCACCGTTGGCTACGGCAGCAAATACCGGCGCCACGTCTGCATTTTTCAACGCCACCTGATAGCCTTTTTTCTCCAGCAGGTTTTTAGCGAGTTGGGTCATGGCTACCCCTTCTGCCCAGTTTACATAGGCAATGGTAACTTTCTTTTCATCTTTACCAGCGCCGGGATTACAAGCCATAAAACCAACTGTCAGCGCTGCCAATGCGAGGATAAATATCTTTTTCATGTGTATGTAATTTTAAACTTTAGCACGTTGTTTCTTCCGGCCCAGTGACTGGGTAATACGATCGAGGATAATGGCCAGGATTACGACGGCGATACCGCCTTCAAAGCCCAATCCTATTTTCAGCTGGGTGATCCCTTTCAGTACCACTTGTCCTAACCCTCCTGCTGCAATCATGGCGGAGATCACAACCATGGATAACGCCATCATGATGGTCTGGTTAACCCCTGCAAGGATGGTAGGCAGTGCCAGCGGCAATTCCACCTTAAACAACAGCTGCCGGGGCGTAGCACCGAAAGAGCGGGTAGCTTCCACAATATCTGCCGGCACCTGGCTGATACCCAGTGTGGTAAGTCTCACTGCCGGAGGCATGGCAAAAATGATGGTTGCAAATACACCGGGTACTTTCCCTAATCCGAAGAATAACACGGCAGGAATCAGGTATACGAAGGCCGGCATGGTTTGCATGAAATCCAGCAACGGACGCATGATTTTACCGGCTGTTTTATTCCGGGCAGCCCAGATACCTAAGGGTACGCCTATCAGCAATGCGATAATAGCGGATACCAGAATGAGGGCCAGTGTTTCCATGGTCTGGGTCCAATAGCCCATGGCGTAGATGAAGCTCATGCCCAGTCCTGTCAGCACGCCTACGCCCCAACCGGCTCTTCTCCAGGCCAGTACGGCCATCAGGGCAATCACTACATAAAAGGGCATGAAGGTAAACAGCCATAATACGCTGTCTACCATTGTTTCAACACCGGTTTTCACGACTTTAAAAAAGGGATTAAAGTTGTGTGTCAGCCAGTTGATGAATTGTTCTATATATTTTCCTATTTTAATCATATTTTTCGTTTAGTCGGGTACGTTATACCGGCTGATTACCGGTGGTTTCAATGATCAATGCTGTCTGGGAGATGATGCCCAGCAGTTTGTTATTTTCCGGATTTACTACCGCTACCGGTTTATCTGTTTCCGCAATGAAAGGCAGCATTTGTTCTACGGTTGTATCGGGGTATGCCACCGGTACTTCGCGGTGAATGACAGCTTCGATGGTTTTATCACCGCGTTTTTTCACTTCCAGTACTTCATGCAGGTATACGAATCCGAGGAAGTGTTTATCGACAGTCACTGCCGGCAGGATATCGAGGCCGGTAGCCCGCATTTTACGCAGGCTCCCTTCCGGACCATCCTTGCGGAATACCGCCATGGTGGGTTTCGTATCCATCATGGAAGAAGCAGTAATAATCGCTTTCCGGTCTACCTTTTCCACGAAGGAGGTTACATAATCATTGGCGGGTGCGGTGAGGATTTCTTCCGGCGTACCTACCTGTATCACTTCTCCATCTTTCATGATCGCGATACGATCGCCCAGGCGGATGGCTTCGTCGAGGTCATGTGTAATAAATACGATGGTACGGTGCAGTTTTTCCTGCAGGTCCAGCAATTCGTCCTGCATTTGTGTACGGATCAGCGGGTCAAGAGCAGAAAAGGCTTCGTCCATGAGCAGCACTTCCGGATCATTGGCCAGGGCACGCGCCAGGCCTACCCGTTGCTGCATACCGCCAGACAGTTCTGCAGGCAGCATTTGTTCATATCCTTTCAGTCCTACCAGTTCTATCACAGATTGGGCTTTGGCGGTTCTTTCACCGGCAGGCATGCCTTGCAGTTCCAGGCCGAAAGCCACGTTGTCCAGTACGCTACGGTGAGGTAACAATCCGAATTTCTGAAACACCATGGATATTTCTTTCCGGCGGGTTTGCTGGAGTTGTTGTTCGTTAAGTGTCGTGATGTTGGTACCATTCAGCAGGATATTACCGGCTGTAGGTTCTATCAAACGATTGAGACAACGCAGCAGACTGGATTTCCCGCTACCGGAAAGGCCCATGATCACGAAGAACTCTCCTTTTTCTATTTCAAAAGAAGCATTTTTCACGGCCACCGTACAACCGGTCGCATCGAGAATTTCTGCTTTACTTTTGCCCTGTTTCAACAGCTGTAACGCAGTGTTGCGTTCACGGCCGAAGATAAGCGTCAGGTCTTCTATTTTCAGTTTAGGCATATCTTTTAAGCTTTAGCTATCAGCGAAGCGCTGTTAGCGTTTTAAAAAAGTGTAATGAATATGATGAAACGGTAGCTACTGATCAGAAGTAGTATCCGAAGTTTATATTAAAACGACTGTGCCACTTAGATTGTTTATCGCCGGCAGCGAGGGCAGCGTTCCATTCCGGTCCGAGCCAGGGTTGGTTTTTCCCTGCTGCCCAGTCTATATAGGTGTAAATATGTCCGGCAGTGACCATACAGCCCAGTACATTCATCTGTGTGTCTGCAAAATCTGTGGCTGGCTTCTGCATATAGGAGTAGTCATTGTAGAATGTCAATGTGCTCACGGGGCCCCATTTCACGGGTAATTTGTAGGACACGGAAGCCGTATGCAGAAAAGCTTTGGCGGCGACCTGATAAGACGCGCCATAAGCGGCCATGTCTACTGTATTTTCAAACTGCGTGGAATCTGCCACATTATACTGGTAATACATGGTTTGCAGTTTGAGGTTCCAGCGATCGAACTGCATATCGGAATGCAGCGCGGCAGCCCAGTGACTACCCATGTTACCGGAAGGAATATTATAAAGTCCGCCGAGCATAACGGAAGCGCCTACACGACTTTCTTTCGCAAAATGATAGTCTGCTTTTGCATTCCCCTGATTTACTTCTTTATTACGCCCGGCTACATCGTAGGAATAACGGCTGGGATCTATGGCTGATTTATCGCCAAAGTTCAGTTCTTCTGCATTTTTAAAGAAGGCCAGCTGATAGGTCCAGCGGTTGCTGTGGCGCTGGAATTTTATGCCCATATCATAATCATCTTCCTTACCTACATAATAGGGCAGGTTAAAAAACCAGCTATGGGAATTGTAGGTCTGATTGCCGAAGGGTACCTGTGTAAGGCCTATTTCAATATGTGTACTGTCGTTAAAACGGTAACGCATATATCCTTCTTTGAGCATACCGCCGCCAAAATCTTTGGAGTAGAAGCGGTATTCAGCGTGTAATGACAGGCCTTTCCAGGCAGCATCTGCATTTACGCGAAACATGTCGAATCCGAAGTCTCCGCCTCGTTTTACCTGTTCTTTTTTCCAGGATGACATATTGTAATTGAAACGTAAGGCACCGCCTATATGGAAGGTGGGTTTATCCTTTTTGGTTTGGGTACTATCCTGTGCAACAACAAGCAAACTAGGCAAGAGGAGCAATAAGCACAGCAAAAACCAATACGATGATGTTCTAATCATAGTTATTAATTTTTAAATATGTTTAAGCTGATCTTTTTCCAGGCGACATAGTTCGTCTATGTGCATGCAAACTGTATAAAACAGCAGCCGGGAAAGGGAACCGGGCGCGATGCGGCCCGACAAATGATCAAATCCAATAAGAGTGGCTGTTATAGCGTATTGCGTCGTACTCGGAAGGCACATTAAACAGCCGAAAAAATGCGTAAAGCGTGGCGAAGATACAAAAAAACAAGTACGGCGCCAAAGGAAATACAAAAAAAGATATACATCTTCTTACAAATCAATAATTTAATAAAGCCAACTATGAGTTACAACATCTAATTAATACCAGACTTTTTCTGCCATAATTCAAACAAGACACCGGACTCCGTTGTTAATAATTACCCCGGCGCACCAACGCCATCACGTAAAGCGGGATGATCATTGATTCACAAACTCCATTACATTCTTCATCTTTAAACCCTACAATTATGTCATTTGACTTATTAGAAAGTGCAAAAAATCTTTTTAACAGCAACGTAGTTAGTCAGGCTTCCTCACAATTGGGCGAGAGTGAAGGTGGTATTCAGCAGGCATTGAGCGGCATTATACCTACGGTATTGGCCGGACTGTTAAACAAAGCAGGATCGGCTGCTGATGCCGGCAGTTTACTGAATGCAGTGAAAGGAGTGGCATCAGATGCCAGCCCGGCTGCGATTGGGAGTGCCTTACAAAGCGGCGGTGGTAATTTACTCAGCAAAGGCCGCGACCTGCTAAGCAGCCTGTTTGGAGACAAAGCAGGTAGTCTGGCCGGACTGATTGCATCTTATGCCGGTATTAAAGAATCTTCCGCCAATACCTTGTTGCAAACAGCTGCTCCGGCTACTTTAGGCACGGTAGGACAATATGCAGCACAGAACAATCTTTCTCCCAACTCTTTTCTATCCTTGTTAAACTCCCAAAAAGATAAAATCCTGGGTGCAGTACCTGGTGGACTGAATATTGCCGGCCTGTTGGGACTGGCCAGCCTGGGCGATCTGGGTAAAAAGCTGGGCGGCCTGGTATCTGGTCTGGGCAGCGGTGTATCCAATGCTGCCGGCAGTGCGGTTAACACGGTAAAATCAGGTGGCAGCCGCTGGATCTGGTCTTTATTACTCATACTGGTGGCCATTCTGCTATTATGGTACCTGATGCGCGGCTGTGGTGGCGGCAAAACCGGTGGTGGCACAGTATCCGACAGCGTTACAACCAGCCAGCTGGCTGATTCTGCCAATATCACCGTTACCGAAAATACACCAGCCGTAACCCGTGAATCCATCAAGGTAACACTCCCGGATGGCACCGTGCTCGATGCCTACAAAGGCGGTATCGAAGACCAGCTGGTTACCTTCCTGAAAGACGACAGCCGCCAGCCAGGCAAGGATATATGGTTTGATTTTGATAACCTCAACTTCAAAACCGGCAGTGCGGAACTGACTACAGAAAGCGCTGCTCAGGTCAGCAATATTGCCGCCATTCTGAAAGCATTCCCCAAAACCAAGATTAAAATAGGGGGTTATACCGACCGCACCGGCGACAGCACCCAGAACCTGAAACTGTCTCAAACCCGTGCGGCTGCCGTTGAAACTGCCCTAAAAAAAATAAATACAGATGCCGCACAGCTGCTGGGCGCAGAAGGTTATGGTTCTCAGTTTGCCAAAGCAGCGGCCACTGCACCGGATGAAGAAAGGAAGAAAGACCGTCACATTTCTGTGAGTGTGAGAGAAAAATAAAAACACGGTTTATTACGAATAAAGCATCACGCATGGTGAAACAGGAACAGCGGATCACACCGCCCCTGTTTCACCATGCGTATTTCATGCCGCTTAATTCGTAATTTCGCACCGATGAACTGGACGCCATTTATAAAACAGCTGTCACGTGAACTGGGATTTGATCACTGTGGTATTGCCAAAGCGACGCAGCTGGATGACGACGCCCGGCGACTGGAGACGTGGCTGAACAAAGGCATGCATGGCAACATGCATTACATGGAAAATCATTTCGACAAACGTATAGACCCCCGCAAGCTGGTAGACGGCGCCCAATCTGTCATTACCCTGCTGTTTAACTACTTCCCCGAAGAAAAACAAACCGCCGATGCACCCCGGATTTCCAAATATGCCTATGGCCAGGATTATCATGAGGTGATCCGCGACCGTCTGAAGACCATGCTGCTGCGCATGCAGGAAAAAATTGGCCCTGTACAGGGAAGGGGATTTGTGGATTCTGCACCGGTATTGGAACGCAGCTGGGCCAAACGCAGCGGCCTTGGCTGGATTGGTAAAAACGGGAATCTTATCAATAAACAAACCGGGTCTTTCTTCTTTATTGCTACCCTCATTACCGATATCCCCCTGGATTATGATAATCCCGTGGCGGACTTTTGCGGTACCTGTACCCGCTGCCTCGATGCCTGTCCTACCGGCGCACTGGTAGCACCGGGCGTAGTAGATGGCAGCCGCTGTATTTCCTATTATACCATAGAGCTGAAAGAACAACTGATTCCTGATAAGATGAAAGGACAGTTTGATAACTGGATGTTTGGCTGTGATACCTGCCAGGATGTATGTCCGTGGAATCGCTTTGCCAAGGCACACCAGGAGGCTGCCTTTACGCCGATACCTGCTATCCTGAACTTCACTACCAAAGACTGGGAAGCCCTCACGGAAGAAAGCTTTAAGACCATTTTCCGGCACTCCCCCATGAAGCGCAGCAAGTATGCCGGCATTCGCAGGAACCTGAAATTCCTGGAAGATTAATGTCTCTTTTTACGGTGTCTCTGTGGTACCTGGTCCAACAACCAACGGCTAAGATCCACTGCTGCTGCATAGTTCTGATAAACCGGCGGTAGCCTTTTACCATCTGTATATTCATTATAAAACCAGGGATCTCCTACGGCGAACACAGTTCCTTTTCCTACCTGTGCCACCGCCATGATCACATTTCCGCCATCTTCATAAACCGCCTTCGCGGGTGGCTGAATAGTGAGTGTAGCTAATTCTTTTATATATACCTGTACTACATGCGGGAAAATAACGTGATGTGGTTCGATACGGAAAGCGCCCTGTTCCCAATGACGCCCCTGTACCCGGTGGTAACTGTCCGGGTTAAAATGGATTCCAAATTTTTCACTGAGCCGGTTAAAGTGCCGCTGCTCTGCATTTGCGCTGTCGTTGCCCAATAATACCAATACGCCACCCGCCTGCACCCATTTGTATATCGCGGCGGCGGCTTCTTCCTGCATCATATGTGGCGCCGGCGACTCCTGTTCCGTATCCGGATCTACGATGATATAAATACTGGTATGCGCCAAAGCAGCGGCAGATGGTGCTATCGCGAGCGTATCTCTACTGGCTCCCAGCGAATCAAAAATATGTCCCCATAATGAAAAGCCGCCGCTCTCCTGCTCTTCCCAGGTATAATGCCAGCGGATCGTATTACCAGTTTTATCTTTTTTAAACTCATGGTTATAATAATAATCCAGTGTAACCCTTCCTTTATTTTGAGCGGTAGCTGACGCAGGTAACATGATAACTATGCAACTGTATAGCAGGGAAAACAGCAATCGATACATAACCTTTCAGATTGAACAAATAAAATACAACATCGCCTTTATTACTTATGGTACTGATTTACCCATTTCATACCGTATTATAACATTTGCTGTAGTAGCGGATTTAAGGTGTAATGAAAATACGTCTGCCAGATATCTGACAGGTAATCAGCGCTGAAATGACACTTGAATTTTGTACTATTTAATGATCCCTTTAATTTTGGCACCCACGAATAAACAAGGAGGATCAATGATTACATTCAGTATACAAAAACGAAGGCCATTAATTAACGGGACCTCCATAAATGATACGATAAGTCTTTTTCTGATTATACACGCTATGTTCTTCATTGTAATGAACAGTTGGTACAAAGCACATATACTATGGGTAGAATTGGGCTTTGTAGGTTCAGTTCTATTAAGTATGTTAAGCAAAAAACAACGATATATATACCAAATCAGTCTTAACAATGATGCAAACACATGTATCATTCGTTATTACCAGTTTCTTTTCCTACAATTTGAAAAGACGATATCTTATGAAGATTTAAGTTTTTTATACGAAAGAACTTTGTACAGGAAAGGAACATCCCCCCTTACATTAAGAATAAAGGAGCATGGAAAAATGATAGCGGAAATCAGGGAGAAATATAACCTGGGATGGTCTAATGAAGAAATAGCTGTTATACAGGAAGCATTAAAAAAAGTAAAAGATGGAAGTATTGACCATAAAATGTAAGGCGGTTTATCTTAATAAACTCCTGCTGGGATTATATTTCACCGGGGGTATTGCAGGATTATTACTATTGCTGTTATTAAAAATCGATAAGAGCTATAGTTACTTCCTAACAATGCTCCTTATTTTCATCGGGACAGTGGCAGTATTTTATTTGAACAAGCATGAGCTAACACTTATTCAGAAAAGCGGAGATCATTTGACGTTCAGCTTTATTAATAAATCCTTCTTTAAAAGAAACGATTTTAGTTGCGCTATTACCGATATTGTATGTAATCAGACAGCAGATAAACTAACATTCGAGTATAATAACAAGGTGTTTGCACTGGCAAGAAAACCGGCGATGGATGATAGTGCATGGAAAACGCTAACCCTAATCTTTAAATGAGAAAAATAAATTAGTATCAGCATTTGAAGCGTCGAACAGTCTATCGTTGCAGTGTGTCAGAACTACACATTATTCTATGACCTTTATTAGTATTATCAATAGCGGTTTACGCTCAATATACTGGAATGATACTATTACCTTTTCCATCAGTCTTACCATTAACCCAAAAAGATTGGCGATATTTATAAGACTCAACTAAATACAAATACTTATATATCAATATTATATAAAAATATATATTTTACAATAAGATAAGACTAGGATTTGGCGGCATATGTTGATCTATACCTCATGTATCGCCAGCGTATCCCTCTTCACTCCCAGCGAATCAAAAATATGTCCCCATAATGAAAAACCTCCGCTCTCCTGCTCTTCCCAGGTATAATGCCAGCAGATCGTATTACCGGTTTTATCCTGTTTAAATTCATGGTTATAATAATAATCCCGTGTAACCGTTAATTTATTTTGAGCGGTCACCGGTAAGGACAACATGATAATTATGCAGCCATATAGCAGGCAACACAACAGTCGATACATAACCTTTCCCATTGAAAAAATAATGTACGACATCGGTTGCAGTATTGATGGTACTGATTTACCTATTTCATACACTATTATAACATCCTTTACTGTGGCCGATTTCAAGCTTTAACAAAAATATATCTGCTAAATACTTGACATTGGTTTTAGCATCACCTACTTTTGTATCACAAGTGGCGACTTCATCGTTGCCTTATAAACCAGTAAAATCATTTATTATATACCGGTAACGCCGGAACGAATAGTTGATAAACTTTTTATGGACCTGAGTGCCATAACGTGGAATTTTAGCAATAAAGGTCGAATTCTTTCGACCTTTCTTTTTTGTCTGTACCCTATCCCCTGTTGAAAACCCAGTCTGTTACAGTGGATTTAACATACTTGTACTTTGATCTCCTACCATAATAGTTTTCCGTCGCTTACAGGTTTATGGATGGAAGCCCCGTTCATATCATCGGGGAGAAAAATAAATCTGCCTGCTCTCCTTCATTCCGTTATCTCGTCATACCTCCGTTTTTTGATCACTGCGGTTAGTGTTTAATCCTACGGCATTACCTTTAGTGTCACATACCTACAACCTAGCGACATTTTTATTAATCATTACTATTATTTGGTCACCCAACCGCTTTATATGGAATCCAGCTGCTATACATGCTTTGTATAAACATGTTTTGTACACCCTTTTGATAACCCAAAATCCTTTAACATGAAAAGAATTTCCTTTTTACTTTGCACTGTTATTTTAGCCGGGTTTGTCAGTTGCCGGAAAGATGCTGCGCCTAATCCCGGCACCGGTAGGTCTTCAGAAAAGACAGACCAGATTGATATTGCCGAAAAACTAACTTCCGGAAAACATACCCTTGAATTTAGCTCACCCAACCGTGGTAGCGGACAACAGGATTGCCTGGTTAATAGTATCTTTCCAACCAGCAACCTGTCCAGCAACCCCGACCTGGCCGCATCAGCATGGACCTATCAGGGTACATTCGGCATTGCGAGAGATTTTTTTAAATTCCCTGGCATCAGCTATCTCCCAGCCGGCACAACAATAAATGCGGCGACGTTGTATTTTTATGGCCTGGCGCCAGGTACTGCTGTTGCAAATAATACCGGAAATTCTTTTTATCCCGGTTCTCCGTATAACCCTTTCGGTGATAATGCCGGCTGGGTGAAAAGAGTCACCGGACCCTGGGAAGAAAATACGATCACCTGGAGTAACCAACCAGGAACTACCAGTCTTAATCAGGCAGGAGTCGCCGCCTCCACCTCACAATGGGATTATAATACAACCGTTAATGTAACGGCATTGGTGCAGGATATTGTTAACAGTGGACAGAATTATGGATTCTCTCTGCAACAGCAGGTAGAAAGCTATTACAGAAACCTCAATTTCGCGGGTCACCGGCACTCCGATCCGGCCAGATGGCCCAAACTTACCATAACATTTACCATTCCTTAATCGTTTCCGGGGCGGGCGGAAATGGATGAAAATACTGCGCAGCTTCCCGGCAAAATCACCTACAATATCAGGTCTGAAAGGGTTGCAGGTATATTACCTTCGACTCTTTCAGGTACCCTCATCTTTATTATGATTGGATTGGGCGGAAGCAGATATATCACTTTTGACTGGAGGACAGCCCAATCAACTCCAGGTTGCCGAAGTTTGAAGCACGTTGGTTTTAATGCTTTGAAACGAAGTAAAACAAAATACTATTGAAGATAACTATCATTGCATGCAATACAAGAAAATCCATCGCATGTCCTGATGCATAAAGCCGACCTTCCTTTTTTAGCTGCTCCCCGTATGATCCGTTAACAGGGCATTACAGCAGCATAGCAGCTGGTATTCCGCTACTGCCGGCAGCTTTCAGCCATTCGTTATTCGTCTTTCTTTTCCTTATCTTTCCAGACTAACATACTGTTAAGTCATGGAAATTAAAGTTCTGACCGCACCCGGACTGGGTGGTTCTGGTCCTTTACATTGGCAATCCCGCTGGGAGCAATCGATTCCAGGTACCCTACGCATAGAACAATCTGACTGGGATACCCCTTCCTTAAATAACTGGATCAATAAGCTGGAGGCAGCGATCAGTGCAGCCGGGCCACAGGTAGTGATTGCCGCACATAGCCTGGGCTGTATAGCGCTTGCACATTGGGCCCAGCAAACCCATCTGACCATTGCGGGCGCCCTGTTGGTAGCACCGCCGGATGTGGAGCGCCCCGACTTCCCCGAAGTGGCCGCCAGCTTCAACCCCGTGCCGCTGAAAAAATTACCTTTCAAAAGTATCCTGATAGCCAGTACCAATGATGCCTATTGCTCACTGGAACGTGCCGCACTGCTGGCGAAACACTGGGGCAGCAGCTTTGTGAATGCCGGTGCCAAAGGCCATATTAATGCCGACTCTAACCTGGAAGAATGGCAGGAAGGGAAAGACCTGCTGAGTGAACTGGTACATAACCGGGTCACCTTATAAGCGATCCATCTGCCCGCGTATTTTGCTACCCGCTGCTTCGTTTAACCTGTAATACACTTTTTCCGGTACCCCATTGCTGTTGTCGCTGTTACCCGCGATACGTCTTTCTTTTGCCTGGTTTTATGATGCTTTATCTTTACCAGTTAAACTTCCTATATTTAGCCTTTAAACAGCCAATCTAAATCGATTTTCTATCCATATCAGACAACAATTAACATAAACATAAAGCGTGGCAATGAGGTGACTAGATGAGTTTACTACTACCTTTGAACCCGCATATGAAGTTTATATCAGTGAAAAGGGAGTCTATGGCAGCAAGTAACTTATGGCAGGCATTTCAAAGTGGTGACACCACTGCCTTTGAACAAATTTTTCACGCACATTGGGACCGGTTGGTACAATATACCAGCAGTATTATTACAGATGAAGCACTGGCCCAGGATATATTGCAGAACTTTTTTATTGAACTATGGGAAAAACGCAGTACGCTGCCTATCCCCCGGGACATCAGCGCCTTCCTGGTTTTCCTGCTCAAACTACGTATTCTGAATGCACTCCGGAAAGAAGATATCCGCAGCCGGCATGAACAACAATTTGCCGCTTTACTCCAGTCACATACCAACTCCGCTGCCGAAGCACTACAAACAAAAGAAGTCTATTCCCAGCTGCAGCAATACATGGACCTGCTGCCGCCCCGTATTAAACAGGTCTTCCAGCTAAGCCGCTTTGAACACAAGACCATTCCTGAAATTGCCGACATCATGCAGGCCTCTGAACAAACCATCCGGAACCAACTCAACACGGCCAACAAACGCTTAAAACTGCAATTGAAATCCTCCTTCCTTTCGTTCTTCCTCTAAAGCCAATATTACCGAATTGTTAAGTCCGGAAAACGGATAGTTAAAGCTATTTCCGGATGTGACATTACTACAGAAACAGGGATTGCAAAATTGACGGAAGTGGATCAAACGGAATTAAAACATTTACTGGAGAAATACGAAGCAGGCAAATGTACTGCGGAAGAAATCGTGTTGTTATTTGCCTGGATGGACCGCATGGACGCCACCGCGCAGGAAACACCCCGGCCTTCTCTGCAACAGGATGCTGTGAAATCCGCCGTCATGGCACATATCCATACGCCGGTAAAAAAATGGTACCAGGCCCGTAAATGGATAGCCGCCGCCGTGCTATTACCCGCCTGCCTCAGTATTGTCTGGTGGCAGCAACAGGTACGGCATTCCCGCACACCGGCTATTGCGTGGTTAAAAAGCAGCACAGGCAAACAGGAAATCAAACAGGTACAACTGCCTGATGGTACCATCGCCTGGCTCAATGCGGCTTCCACGCTGGAGTATCCGGCCAGCTTTGATACCCGCGAAAGACTGGTAAAAATACAGGGACAGGTATTCTTTGATGTACAACAAAACAAAGAACAACCCTTTACCGTACAATCGGGCGACTTCCGGGTACAGGTGTTGGGTACCGCTTTCCTCGTCCGGCATATAGCCGGCCAGCCAACCCGGGTAGCAGTAGCCAGCGGGAAGGTGCAGGTTTCACACAAAGCTGCCGTGCTGGCCACCTTGTTACCAGCCGATCAGCTTACCTGTACGGGTAATCGCACCATAATCAGTAAAACAGACACCAGTGCACTCAGCGCCTGGACCAAGGGAGATATGGTGATCAGCAATGCCACGCTGCAACAGGTGTTGTGGGAACTGGAAAATTTCTATGGCATTACCTTCCATAGTGATTTCAATATGGATCAGGGACACCTGAACCTCAGTTTCAACAGCAACATGTCGTTGCAGGACAAACTGGATATCATCTCCACCATCAGCATTACGCCGAAGGTAAGGTTCAGGAAAAAAGGAAATAGTATATACGAAGTATACCAATAAACTAAACATACATCAGCACCAGCAAAAATGCAACGCCCGACAGCGTAAGGCTATTGCTATGCCCATTAGACAGACCACTTAATTTAATACCAATACAATTATGCATTCCAATTTACTTCACCATCTGAGGCATCCGAAAAAAAAGATCAAGCCACTGCTGATGCTGATGCTCGCAGCCGCTCCCTTTACCGAAAGCTTTTCCGCTTTCAGCCAGGCGCTCAAACACGTAGTACCAGGCATGGAAGTTAAACAGGGACAGCTCACCAATGCCATCGCCATGCTGGAAAAAAAAGGCGCTATTAAAATCTCCTTTGACCAGCAGGCACTTGCCAACATGCGGGTTGAAAAAAGATCCTGGAAAAATGAAACGGTAGCACGTATCCTGTCGGATTTGTTAAGTAATACCGGATTGCAGTTTGAAGAAAGACAAAACACCATTATCATTTACCCGGTGAGCGGCACACCTGCTCCTGCTTCCTTCAGCAACCTGAATCAGGAACGCAAAATTACCGGTAAGGTAAGTGACAACAGCGGCCCCCTGGTAGGCGCCGTAGTAGCCATTAAAGGCACTACCAAAGGAGCCATTACCGATGCACAGGGTAATTTCTCCATCAATACCGGCAACACCGGTGATGTTGTACTCACCGTTTCCATGATTGGGTATAAAACACAGGAGATTACCTACACAGGTACTCCCCTGAACATCTCCCTGGAAATCAGCAGCAAAGAGCTGAACCAGGTACTGGTAGTAGGTTATGGTTCTCAAAGCAAAACCAAAATATCCGGCGCCATCACTGATGTAAAACTGGATAAACTCTCTTCCCGTTCTGTAAACAGCGTTGCAGAAGCCTTACAGGGTAAAGCACCCGGCGTAACTGTACAAAACCAGGGTGGTGATCCTACCTCTCCTCCTAAAGTATATATCCGTGGTATTGGCGGTATTAACGGAGAAGATCCTTTATATATAGTAGATGGTGTTATTTATAATGGCCTCATCAACCCGGCCGATATCGAATCTATTTCCGTACTGAAAGATGCTGCTGCCGCTATTTATGGTATGCGCGCATCCGGTGGGGTGGTATTGATTACGACCAAAAAAGGAAAGGCTGGCAAGATGACCGTGAACCTGGACGCTAAAGTAGGCGTACAGGAAGCCTGGAAAACCTTGAAGGTATTGAATGCCGAAGAGTTTAACAGCGTGATGAACCAGGCCGCCGACAACTCCGGCAAACCCAGAAGGGATGGCTACGACGCCACTAAAAACCCTTATGGCGCCGTGACCCGTACCGACTGGATGAAAGAAATTTTCCGCACGGCCAAAGTACAGGAATACAACCTGGACATTGCCGGTGGTAATGATAAGTCTAAATACTTCATCGGAATGGGCTACCGCAAACAGGATGGTATTTTGCTGAATACTTTCAATGAGCGCTATAACTTCCGTTTAAATTCCGATCACCAGCTGAATTCCTGGCTGAAATTCGGAGAGAATATGTCTTATGCCTATTCCAACGGCAACGGCGCCAATACCACCAGTGCCTATACCGGTGCTGTTATTGCTGCCGCATTTTATACACCCAGCGTAACACCGTATAATCCGGATGGCTCCTTTGCCGGACTGCCGATCGACTTTGCCGGCAGCTATGGCGATGTGATCAACCCGGTTGCCTATCTGCACAGACTGGATTATAAAACGCCGAAAAGCTACCTCCTCATCAATCCCTATGTGGAAATAAAGTTACCGGCAAATCTCCTGTTCCGTTCCAACCTGGCTTTCAATAAAGTATTTGATAACCAGAAAGAATTTACCTCCAGGGTACCGGAGATTGGAAAAGTAGCCAGCTCCAACAACCTGCGGTTCTACAATGGTAACACCAATGATTTACTCGCAGAACAAACCCTTACCTATACCAAACAGCTGAACCAACATCATATCGATGCGGTTGCAGGTTATAGCTACCAGAAGAAAACATTGGATTTTATTCAACTGGTTATGACCGGCTATGATGACGAACGTCCGGGGTACCGTTACCCGCAGAATGGCTCCGGTTATGATAAAGACGGCATGAATGGTGGTAAAAAATTAGAAGCGATGGAGTCTTTCTTCGCCCGTGTTAACTACGACTATAAAGCCAAATACCTGTTTACCTTGCTGGGACGCCGGGATGGCAGCTCTCTCGTAGCACCGCAAAACCGTTATCAAAACTACTACTCTGCTTCCGCAGGCTGGGTAATTACGAATGAAGATTTCTTAAAAAACCAGCACATTGAAAATGTACTCAGCTTCCTGAAACTCCGCGCCAGTTATGGTAAACTGGGTAACCTGGGAAGTTTGATACCAGGTGTAGTGGATCCACAAATGAAACAAACCACCTCTTACTTTGGTCAGTCTTCCAACATTGCCGGTGGCTATGCAGAAAAGGCCATTGCGAACCCGTATGTGAACTGGGCCAATTCCAAACAGCTCAATATGGGTCTGGATGCAGGTTTCCTAAATAACCAGTTAACCCTCACTGCCGACTACTTTGTAAAGACTACAGATGACATGCTGCTGGAAAAAACGCCGCAGCCAACAGACGGGGTAACAGTAGCCACCTTTTACAATGCCGGTAAAGTGAGAGATAAAGGATTTGAGCTGGGCTTAACGTATAACAACAAGCCTGCAGCCGCTTTCCAATACAGCATCAATGCCAATATCTCCAGCGTAAAGAATGAATTACTGTCGCTTAGCGGGAATGATAAAGTATACAACACTTCCAACATTAACGTGCGCAGCTCCCTCACACCGGTACGCGTTGAAGTAGGCCACCCGCTCTTCTCCTACTACCTGGTGAAAACGGATGGTATCTTCCAGACACAACAGGAAGTAACGGATCATAAAGTACAACCGAAAGCGCAACCGGGCGATCTCCGCTTTGTGGATGCCAACGGAGATGGTAAAATAGATAATGAAGACCGTCAGTTCGTAGGTACTCCTTATCCTAAGTTCTCCTATGGTTTCAGCTTCAACGCCAGCTATAAAGGGTTCGACTTCAACATCTTTGCACAGGGCGTACATGGCAACAAAATATTCAATGCATTGAAATACACGGGCCTGGCGCCACTGGTAACCGGTCAGGGATACAACCTGCTGGCAGATGTGAAAAAGGCCTGGACACCTGAAAATACCAACACCGGTATCCCACGTGTTACCCTCGGCGACCGTAACAATAACTTCGGTACCAACTCTGACTTTTACCTGGAAGATGGCTCTTATCTGCGCATCAAGAACATCTCCCTGGGTTATACTTTACCGGACGCACTCATCGCCCGTACAGGTCTGAAAAAATTACGTGTATACGTAACCGGGAATAACGTTTTCACCTTCACCAAATACAGTGGCATGGATCCGGAAGTAGGTACCGACAATTATGGTATTGACCTGGGCCGCTATCCACAGGCAAGAAGTTTCCTCGTGGGTCTGAACGTGAATTTCTAAACCATCCAACACAACAACATGAGAAAGATTATCAACACCCTCGCACTGATAGCTACCGTAGCCGCCACCAGCAGCTGCAATAAAAAACTGGATGTTATACAGGAAGGTACGCCTACTGTAGCTGACTTCTGGCAAACAGAAAAAAGTATTGTCAAAGGATTGAATGCCGCCTACCAGCCATTTGATGATGAAAACTTCTATGGCCGCGGATGTTTCTGGTTTATTGACGCCTGCGATGACATGATTGTGGGCCGTGGTAAACCCGAAGCGGAATACATCAAAAATTTCGATCGTTCGTTTATTGGTGGTAGTTATACAGAAGGTCAGTGGGACCTGCGGTATAACGTCATCAAACGCGCCAATGATATCCTGCGCTATGCGCCAGCTATCCCGATGAGTACCGAAAACAGAAACCGTTACATGGGTGAAGCTTACTTCCTCAGCGGTCTGATGTACTATCAACTGGCTTATAACTACGGGGATGAGAACGCAGGGGTACCTATTGTGGATAAATACAATCCTACTCCCGGTGTAACCTTGCCACGGGCGCAGAATGTAAATGTCAACTATGACTCTGTCATCGTAGATCTCAAAAAGGCAGCTTCCCTGCTTCCTTATTTTGGCACCTATAAAAAGGAAGATTTTGGCCATGCGCATAAAACAGCCGCATTCGCCTACCTCGCCAAAACCTATCTTTTCAAAAAGGATTATGCCAATGCAGAGAGATTTGCTGACTCTGTGATCCTCAGCGGCAAACACCGTTTATTGGACAACTTCAGCGACGTCTTTACTGTTGCCAACAACTGGACCGATGAATACATCTGGTCCGCATACAGCACCGCTGCCGGTGCTGGTGGCTGGGGCAGCATCCTGCCAGGTGTAATGCTGGAAAATACCGGCTGGGGTAAATACAATGGCTGGGGATATTATACTCCTACCAAAGAATTGTATGATGAATATGAAACAGGTGACTTACGCCGGGAAGCGACTATCCTGAAACCAGGCGATGAATTCAAATATTTTGGCGAGATGAGGACCTACAAGTCTAACAACAGTCTGTCTGGCTACCAGTTCCGTAAATATATGGAACCATTTGGCTACTCCAATCCGATTGGTACCTATCTGAGCCCCAGCGGCGACCATCCTACCACGGCACTGAATCCACCGCTGATGCGTTATGCAGAAGTATTGCTGATCAAAGCAGAAGCAGCATTAATGCAGGGTAAAAATGCAGACAACGAGATCAATGCCATCCGTAAACGTGCTGGTTTGAAACCAGTTACCAATGCAACGATGGTAAACCTGAAACACGAAAGAAGGTGTGAGCTGGCCGGCGAATGGGCCGACCGTCACCGCGACCTCGTAAGATGGGGCGATGCCCAGGCAGCCTATGCCAAACCGCTGCACGGTGTAACCGGTGCGGAAGTATGGCCTGCCCGTGATTTCAATCCGAAGAAACACCATGTATGGCCCGTTCCGCAGCGCGTGATTGACGCCAGCGGCGGATTGTACAAACAAAGCTGGTAAACGTCCGGTATACTACAGTAAAGCATCACGAATGACGATAAAACATGCTGTTTGATACTGTATGTTTTGTCGTCATTCTTTTTTTATTATTATATTATCGTATCATGAAAAAACTGGTTCCCGTATTGTCTGGTATACTCCTGACAGTACAAGTGCAGGCACAAAGCCGGCAGTATACGACTGCGCAGGCGCATTCTCATAACGACTACGAACGCAGCACGCCTTTTTATGCGGCAGCGGCGCTCCGCTTCGGCTCTATTGAGGCAGACATACACCTGAAAGACAGCATACTCTATGTGGCCCACGACAGCAAAGACATACAGCCATTCCGTACCTTTAAGGAACTATATATATTACCGGTAGTCAGACAATTTGCCCTGAATAACGGTAAAGTATACACGGATGGTACGCCCTTGCAATTACTGGTAGATATTAAAACCGAAGGAAAGCCTACCCTGCAGGCTTTACAGGCCCTCCTGCAACCCTACCGCCAGTACTTTGACCGCAGTGTTAATCCCAATGCCGTGCGCATTGTGTTATCCGGCAATATACCTGCCACCGCTGACTGGCTGCAGTATGATCCGCTTTTCTTTTTTGATGGCAGACCCGACAGCGTATATCCGGCAGCGTTAAAATCACGCGTAGCCATGGTGAGTACCGACTTCCACCGGTTCAGCCAATGGAACGGTAAAGGTACCCTCCTGCCCGCAGAGCAAACGAAAGTAGCCGCTGTTGTTCAAAAGGCACATGAACAAGGCTTTCTTTTCCGGTTCTGGGGCGCTCCTTCTTCCAGAAGCTGTTATTACAAACTGATGGACCTGGGTGTGGATGTTATTGGCACCGATCATCCGGAAGAGCTCTATGATGTCATCCATCATACTAATAAAACCACGGCACGACAACTGCCTGTACATGAAGTATATACGCCAACGTATGTAGCAGATGCCACGCAGGTAAAGTCGAAAAACGTGATCCTGATGATAGGAGACGGCACCGGGCTGGCACAGATGTTTGCCGGTTATACCGCCAACAAAGGGGATCTGAATATTTTCCGTATGAGACAACTGGGATTATCCAAAACCCAGTCTTCTGATAACTACCATACTGATTCCGCTGCAGGTGGTTCTGCCATGGGCACCGGTACTAAAACCAATAACCGGGAAATCGGGATGGACAACACCTATGTATCCGTACCAGTATTGCCGGAATTGCTGGCTGCCAAAGGTATTCCCAGCGGTGTGATTGTAACGGAAGAAATTACCGGCGCTACACCCGCTTCTTTTTATGGCCATACTGCCGACCGGGACAACACCGCTACATTGGCATCTCAACTATTGAACAGTCCTTTGCAACTGGCTGTGGGTGGCGGTAAAGAAGAACTGGAGCAAGACCTCGGCGCCCGTTTGCAACAGGCAGGCGTTCAGTTTTATGATAACCTGGATAGCTGGAATACAGCTGTAAAAAACCGTACCCTGGTCATCCTTTCCAATAAAGCGGTAGGGTCTATGCGCGAAGGCAGAGGCAACTATCTCAAACAGGCGCTCAAAAAAGCCCTGCAACAGCTCAGCGCTTCCGGCAAAGGGTTTTTCCTGATGGTAGAAGGTTCCCGTATTGATCATGGCGGGCACTTCAACGACCTGGATTACCTGGTACGGGAGATGCTGGACTTTGATGATGCAGTGGGTACGGCGTTACGTTTTGCCGATGAAAACAAGCAAACGACCGTGATTGTAACGGCTGATCATGAAACAGGCGGACTGGCTTTAATGGATGGCGATATAGCTACCGGACAGCTGCGTGGACATTTCGCCACCAATGATCATACAGGCATTCCCGTTATGGTATTTGCCTATGGTCCTAATTCCGGATTATTCCGGGGGGTGTATGAGAACAATGAAATCTTTAAGAAGATGCAGCGTTGCTTCGGATTATAGCATAGAGATAATTACCAATTAAAAAATACGCTTATACAGAAAGCGCTCCTCAGGAGATCTTTTCGTATAAGCGTAGTTATTTTAAATAACCGGGTTGGTTACAAAGTTCAAAAAGGCATTGAACTTGGCGTTATACTTTCTTTTGTCGAGTTTGAAGTAAAAAGCCCCCCGTTTGGAAGAGAGTTTGTCTTTATCTTTCTGTTTGATGAGCAGGCCCGTAGACAGGATCTTGCGGCTGAAATTACGCTTATCAAACGTAATATCATATACCGCTTCATACAGCAGTTGCAGCTGCGGAATGGTAAATTTAGGCGGAAGCAATTCAAACAGAATAGGATGAATAGCTGCCTTATAACGCAATTTTTCCTGCGCCATTTTCACCATGGCCATATGATCCAGGATCAGATGAGGCGCCTTATTCAGCGACACCCACTCTGCATGGTATTCATCGCTGAGCTGTACCTGGAACTTGTTGATATCGATCAGCGCAAAATAGGCGATAGCGACCGTACGCTCTACCGGATCCCGGTCAGGCGCTCCGAAGGCAAATAGCTGTTCCATATATACGCCTTCCAGCCCCGTCAGCTTGTGCAGTACACGCGCAGCGGCGCCTTCAAAACCTTCATTGGGTTGTACAAAACCGCCCATCAGGCTCCACTTATTCTTCAGCGGTTCAAATCCCCGTTTAATCAGCAGTAGTTTCAATGATTGACCATCGAAACCAAAAATGATGCAGTCAACTGCTACCAGCATTCTTGACTGTCCCGAATAACGTGTAATACCAGCCATATATGTCGTGTAATAGGCCGGCAATTTAGGCTACAGCACTGACATTAGGAAATATATTACACATTTCATTATGAACGGTTAAACAATTGTTGCAACACAGGGTTGGTATAATCTGCTACAAACGCTTTGATATTGTTATAAGCGGCAAATTCTTCCCGGGTATGCATAGTAGTTAGTACCACTGCTTCCATGCCTGCATTCGCTGCCGCCTCTACTCCTTTAGGCGCATCTTCGAATACAATACAGTCTGCCGGGGCTACCCCCAGGGCTGCCGCACATTTCAGAAATACTTCCGGATCAGGTTTGCTGCTGACCACATCTTCCGCACTGACGATCGCTTTAAAATAAGGACGTACTGCCAGGTTATCCAATACATAATCAATATTGAAATTATTGGCAGCGGAGCCAATAGCCATCGGAATACCAGCCTGCTGCGCCTGTTCTAAAAAGGCGGGTAATCCATCTATCAATGCCAGATAAGGCCGGAAAGCTTCCTGGTATATTACTTCCTTCTCATGGGCAATGGCCAGCATCTCCGGGAGGGTAAAACGTTCGTTCCCGAAAATCCGTACCAACAGTTCTTCATTCTTGCCATACATATGGCTGCGTACCACTTCCCTTGTCAGGTTGGCTCCCAGTTTATTCAACATGCGGTGCCAGCCATCCAGGTGGTATTCCATATCGTTGATCATTGTACCGTTCATATCAAAGATGAACGCTTTGTCAGATGGTGTCATAAAGCCGTTTTCCGTTTTGAACTGCAAAATACCATAAAAAAATCCGGGTTCTTATGCCTTTTTATCCCGCTCGTGCTTTTACCAGTATGGCTTTGCCTCCTGGCCGGCTATTTTATCTATCTGCAGACAATAAGTAAATAGTACGGTTCCGACTATTTACTTATATTTGAAAATAATACCTGCTTTTACAAATACCGGCACAGAACTATTGTCATCAACCAACTACCAGGTTTCCGCCAACCAAGGGCCTGGAAAAAGCAGCACGGACATAGCCAAGTTCCTTTTATTTATTCATCAGTTTTAAATGTACGTCGTGGTCAACTGGGAGCGGAAAGCCTTAAATTTTATCAATCAAACAGGGCGCTGGGATAAGGATAAACATATTTCTTCTTTTCTCGCATTCAGTATTGCACTGGTTAAAAACCTGCTGGAAGCAGATATCGCCCTGCAATTGGAGTTTGAAGATGAACATACTGCCCGGGTAAAAAATGCCTCTCCTGTACAACTGGATGAAATGGTCATTGATTCGGCGCCTGTCAAAAAACTGTTGTACAGCCATGGTTTCAAAACCATTTACTGGCATGAAATAGCGGCTACAGAAACGGCTTTTGAAGGCCTGCTGGGCCATGCCGTTACTGCTGTCATCATTCCGATCAATACCTCTCCGGATAATAGTGTTATTGTGGTAGGATGGAACAAGCCGCAAGCGTTTGATGCCGGCTTTCAGGAATGTATAGAAACCATCCGGCTACGCCTGAAAGAGATACTGATGCAATCGCAGCAACAGCTTTACTTTCAGCGGGTAGCCATGCGTTTTGCCGCTATCCTGCATACCATTCCGCATGCGCTGGTTTTTATCAACAACGATGGATTTTCCGGCTGGGTGAATCAGGAAGCTGCGACCTTGCTACAACTATCAGGACCCGGAGAACAGCTGCCCGCCATCATCTCGGAAGCCATGACCCAGCTGCGTAATAAAACAACCAATACGACAGATATCTATAAAGAAGCCGTACGTCTTTTTACTTCGCCGGAAAATGCTATCTGTAACTGGATATGGGAAATGGAAACACCGGAAACGCCTACTTTAAAAGTTTCCTGTTTACCGATTACCACCCAACAGGTGACAGGCAGGCTATGGATATTTGAGCAATAACCGGAGGTTATTGCCGCCATAAGAAGTAGAAAGTACTTCCTTCACCGGGAACAGAATCTACCCATACTTTTCCACCCTGCTCTTCTACCAGCAGTTTGAATATATTCAGACCGATACCGGTGCCTTCTTCCTTGCCGCCGGTATCCAGTCTTTCGAACAATTTAAAGATGCGATCTGTATCCCGCTTCGCCACACCCGGACCATTATCTTTCACATAGAACTCATAGTAGGCGCCTCTATCCGTACCACCAATGGTAATCAGCCCTTCTTTTTTGTTGATGTATTTAATGGCATTGGTGAGCAGATTCTGAAAGACCTGTTTCAGTTTCACCTGATTGGTATGAAACAACGGAAATGTATCCGCCACTTCAATTTTTATATGCGCCGGTAAAAACAGCAGGCGTGACAACTGGTTGATCAGCGCCGGTATATTCACTTCTTCTGTTGTATGCTCCATCTCATTTTGCCGGGTATAATCCAGCATCGCCGTAATCATTTCTGACAAGCTGTTGGTAGCACCCATTACAATACTCATATATTCTTTCAGGTCGGGCGCCGCCTGAATACGTTCATCATCACTGATGAGCGCCAGCATGCCAATCGCGCCGGACAACGGGGATTTCAGGTCATGTGCCACCATGTACATGAAACGCTCCAGTTGTTTGTTCACCTTCTCGGTTTCTGCTACCGCTGTTTTTAATTCATACTGTGCCCGGTACAATTGTTCCTGCACCTTTACCTTGGCGCTTACCAGCTGTGGATGCAGCGGCAGAATAATATAATCAACGGTACCCGTTTTTATATCTTGTCCCGGCAAAGGTGAGGTAGCTGCTGCCCCCAGCATAAACAACACAGGAATATCTTTAATCCTGGGATGATCCTGTAGCTGTTGCTGTACTTCCGGACTTTTGAGATCCGGTATAGCCGTATTCAATATGATTAATCCAATATTGTTGTGAGATAGTATGATGTCCAGTGCGGCTGCACCTGACGAGGTTTTTATGATTTCGCGCTCCTCCGCATCCAGCATTTGTTCCAACGCAATCGTCCTTTCCGTATTATCATCTACCAATAAGATAGTAAATGCTTTCGGTTGTTGCTGTTTCATTGATTCGATTATTTAAATATAGGCGATAATTAATGTCATCCTACCAGGAAACCGCGCTGCTATTATACCCATGCAGGGCAGTGCCGGTATTACCCGATCCGGGGAATAGCGTTCACTATTATCAGCTGTTGCTGAAGGCAATAGTAATAAGGCAGTATCTTGTTAAAAAAGAGTACGATCCGCTTTATCCGACAGATGATAAGCCAGGTGTTTAGTAGTGTAGGCAAATATACCTGTTATGGGTACATGCCATGCCGGTGCTAAAATTGGCTGTTGTATTAATGATAGCTGCTCCAAATCACAATCTGTATTTTTCCGTAGATGCAAAACATTCACACCTGTATACAAGGCACCTCCTATATTTCAATAACTGTACCAATACCGCAGGCAACCGGTATACCGGTTGGCAGTTGTCGTCTTGTTGCTATTGAAATCATGTACTGTCCTGATGACGGGCAGCCCTACCTGCCCTTGTATTAAAAATGCATCTCCGTACTACACAGCAAAGGTAAGCGAACATTATACAATTAACCATCTGCTCCGGATAACTGTTATTACTCCGGCAACCAGCTTCCCTTGTTGCCATGACAGGAAGGCCTTGTGTGGCGCGGGGGATACCCAACCATACAGGAACCGGCCCGACAAATCATAGCATTATCATAACATACCAACCGGTATCCGGTACCCATTACCCGTTACCGGGTTTCCAGCAGAAAAATCAGTGGCAAAAACAGGAAAGGCAAGGTTTTGGTAAGTATAAGAACTTCCCGTTGTGACGGGACGATAACAGACTAATTTATTTCAGCATATGAGCGGTTTATTACTGATGATGACGATGTGGTGGCATACAGCTTTTTCCGGGAACAGCCAGGATATTAACCTGGTACACGAAGGAAAGAGTGCGTACGTAATTGTTGTTCCGGCACAGGCTTCCAAAGCGGAACAGCGGGCAGCCGGTATCTTCCGGAATTATATCGAACAAATTTCCGGCGCCCGGCTAACGGTGATTCCGGAAAATGAATACCACACACAACCCGCTGTTTTCATCGGGCAAACAGATCATAGCCATGGTCCGGAGCAGATAAAAGGGGAAGGATATTTTATCGGCAGCGAGGCGCCCCACTTGTACATCCGTGGTGGAAGCGGACAAGGGGTCGTGTATGGGGTGTATCATGTGCTGGAAACGTATATGGGTTGCCGTAAGGATGCCGGAGAACCGGCCGTTGTACCGGCTTCCCGCGATATCCGCCTTCCTGGACAGCTGCACGACCTGCAGGAACCTGCCTTTCTTTACCGGGAAACCTACTACCCTGCCTCCCTCGATCCCGAATACCTGGAATGGCATGGGCTGCACCGGTTTGAAGACCTTTGGAGCGTATGGGGACATTCCTTTTTCCGGATCGTACCGCCGGACACTTATTTCAACACCCATCCCGAATATTTTTCGCTGGTCAACGGCCGGCGGCAACCGTTACAGCTTTGCCTGAGCAATGAACAGGTCTATGACCTGGCAGTCGCCTATTTCAAACAGGCCATTGCCAAACATCCGGATGCCGGGTATTGGTCTATCGCACAGGAGGACGGTCCAGGCGCCTGTACCTGTGATGCCTGCCGTCAGGCGGATGCCGCAGCGGGCGGGCCACAAGGTTCATTGATTCGTTTTGTGAACCGGATAGCCGCGCAGTTTCCGGAGCAGCGTTTTACTACGCTGGCCTATGGCTATAGTGCCCGGCCACCACAGCACCTCCGGCCAGCCAGCAACGTATACATTATGCTCAGCACCATTGATGCATTCCGGCAGGAGCCACTGGCCACGGCGCCTTCCGCCGCTCCTTTCCGTAAAAACCTGGAAGGATGGGCCGCCCTTACACCGAATCTTTTTATCTGGGATTATACAACCCAGTTTACCCATTATCTCACCCCGTTTCCGGATTATGCGCAGTTGCAGCCGAATCTGCAATACTTCGCCCGCCATGGTGTAAAGGGAATTTTTTCTCAGGGCAGCGGCGCTGCGGCCGGCGATATGGCCGCCTATAACAGCTACGTACAGGCGTGTCTGTTATGGAACCCGCAGGCAGCTGTTACAGCGGTAAGTGAACGTTTTCTCCGGAGTTATTATGGCGCCGCCGGGCCCTATATACAACAATACCTGGCTGCATTAACCCAGGCGGTAAAAGATACCCGTGCCACACTGGATATCTATGGGAATCCCGTTCGCAGTTCCCACGATTACCTGTCGGCTATCTGGCTGAAAAAGTATAATGCCCTGCTGGACCAGGCCACGGCCGCCGTAAAAAATGAGGCCACCTTGCTGAAAAGAGTCGAACAGGTACGTTTGTCGCTGACCTATACTGCTTTGCAGCAATCCCGTTTTTATGGTACGGCCGATGGTGGTTACCTGCATCCTGATGGGACTATCCGTGCCGGCTGGCGGGAAAAGGTGCGGGCATTTGCAGCCGGCTGCCAGCGCGCCGGCATCACGGAACTGGCCGAAGGTGGCCTGTCGCCGGAGGGTTATGTGCAGGACTGGGAGCGTACTTTTTCTCAGCCCTGGATTCCCAGTCTGGCGCTGGGAGCACCGGTTACACTGGCGCATGCCTTTACACCGGAGTATACTCCCAAAGGAGCCGCCACGCTGACAGACGGCCTCTTTGGCAATTCCGATTTCAGTTACAACTGGCTCTATACCTATGGACAGGATCTGATAGCGACGATCGATATGGGTAGCAGCAAACCGCTTCGTCGTATTTCCCTGCATTTCCTGCAGGATGCCCGGCATTATATTTTTAATCCGGTAAATGTAACGGTGGAGGTATCTGCAGATGGGAAGCATTTCCAGGCGGCAGGCGAGCAAAGCATCCCTGCCGGGGCGGAAGACTACACCGTTCGTATACAGCCTTATCTTTTCCCCCAACCCGGTGTTACGGGCCGATATATCCGGATTACGGCCCGGTGCCCGGCAAGCCTGCCGGAATGGCGACTGGTGGCCGGAAAAAAGCCGGCCTTGTGCTGCGATGAAGTGAGCGTGGAATAAATTGCTTCAAAATAAATTTGGAAACTAAACACCGTTCAGTATATTTGCACTGTAAATAATTTAATGTGGGGATAACAGAAAGAAAAGAGCGTGAAAAGGCAGAAATGCGCAGACGTATTGTAGATGCGGCCATTACCATGTTTGTGAAAGAAGGATTTGAGAAAATGTCTATCCGGAACATCGCTGATATGATTGAGTACAGCCCGGCTACGATCTATCTGTACTATAAAGACAAAGATGAATTGTTGTATGATGTACAGGCAGAAGCATTTGAAACCCTGGCCAGGGAATTTGAGTCAAAAATCACGGAAGCGGATCCCCTTAAACGGCTTGCACAACTGTCATGGGCCTACGTTGAATTTGCACGAAATCACCCGGAATTGTACGATCTGATGTTTATTATCAAGGAGCCGATGAATAGTGTGAACAAGGATGAAAACTGGAAAAACGGCGACCGCGCCTATGATGCGCTGCAAGACCTGGTGACGGAATGTATTGAGAAAAAGCTGATCCGGTATACGGATCCTATGGTGGCCACCCTTTCCTTCTGGGGCTTTGCCCACGGCCTGGTGAGCTTGAATCTGCGGTGCCGGTTGAAAGTAGCACAGATAGAAGAAGCGGAAATTAAGGACAAGATTGACGCGTGTATTAAAGCTTATCTCGAGATCATTGTCGCCTGACGATGATACCAAAGACTGTTGAAGGCATCGCTTTATGGTGCCGGATTTACCTGCACTGCCAGGAATAGAAAAGCCGCGAGGCTTTTTTTAAGGCAGACAACAAAACACTGTTCACTATATCAACAACGATAACCAAAGCCGCTCCGGCTTTATTTTTTTCGCTATAAATAAACACTGTTCATTATGTACACATCAGTCACAAAAGGAGCGACGTTAATAGTCTTGCTGCTGGCGGGATTCCCCTCCTTTGCACAAAACAATGTGCTGGACCAATACATACAACAAGCCTTTCAAAACAACAAAGGTCTCCGGGAGCAACATTTTGAGCTGGAAAAATCCATGTACGCCCTGCAGGAAGCCAGGAGCCTCTTTGGTCCCAATGTGGCCCTCCTGGGCAACTACACCAAAGCTAAAGGCGGCCGTACCATTGACTTTCCGGCCGGTGACATGCTGAATCCGGTATACAAAAGCCTGAATCACCTGACTGGCAGCAATCAGTTCCCACCGCTGGAAAATGTATCCGTACAGCTGGCGCCAGACAACTTTTATGATGTAAAGCTCCGTACCAGCCTGCCGCTCGTCAACGCAGAAATTTACTATAACCAGCAAATCAAAAAAGAACAAATCACCCAGCAACAGGCGGCGCTGAATGTCTACAAACGGGAACTGGTAAAAGATATCAAAACCGCCTATTTCCAATACTATCAGGCCTCTCAGGCAGTATCCATTTACAACAGCGCCTTATCGCTGATTAATGAAAACATCCGCATCAACGAAAGCATGATCCGCAACGGCATCCGCAACAATACGGCGCTGTACCGCTCCCAAACCGAGAAAGAGAAAACCGATGGCGATATCAACAAAGCCATCAATGCCCGGGAAAATGCCAAAGCCTATTTCAACTTTCTACTCAACCGGCAACTGACAGACTCGGTGACCCTCGACATTACATTATTGCAAACGCCTACCCTGGCGGCTTCCAGCGACATCAACGCCCGGGAAGAACTGACCCAGCTGCAAAGCGCCGCCAAAAGCTATCGCCTCAATGAACAGCTGCAACGTTCCTATCTCATCCCTAAACTGAATACCTTTCTTGACCTGGGTACCCAGTCTATGGGCCTGCATTTCGACAACCAGTCCCGCTACTATATGTTTGGCGTAAACCTGGAGTGGAACCTGTTTGCAGCGAATAAAAACCGCTATAAAATCAAACAGGCACAGGTAGCGGTGCAATCCATCTCCAATCAGGCAGATAAAACCGCAGACGCCTTACGGTTACAGCTATACGAAGCGTCCAACAATTACCGCACCGCCGTCCTGAATTTCCGTACGGCACAAAGTCAGCTCTCCTTCGCGGAGCGTTACTACCGCGATCAGCTGAAAGTATATAAAGCCGGACAGCTGCTGTACATAGAGTTGCTGGACGCGCAGAACCAGCTGACCCAGGCCCGGCTGCAAACCGTGGCCGCACAGGCAGCCGTACAAACCGCCTTCGCAGCCGTAGAACGCACCGAAGCATCTTATCAGATCAATTCTTCTTCATCACTTTAAAATCTACCCAAATGAAACATACTTCCCTGCTCCTGTCATTTTCCCTGTTGCTGTTTGCGTGTTGTAACCAGCCGCAGCAAGCCAGTCAACAACCTGCCGACACCATTCCGGTAAAGGTTATGCCACTGACCAGACAAGGTACACACCTGCAGACCACTGCATCGGGGCAGTTCACCACCGACGATGAAGTATTGCTGTCTTTCAAAACAAATGGTATCATCAACAATATCCTGGTGAAAGAAGGCGATGCCATCAGAAAAGGACAGCTACTTGCTACCCTCAATCTCACAGAAATCAACACCCAGGTACAACGCGATCAGCTGGCCTACGAAAAAGCCCAGCGTGATTATCAGCGGGTGGTAAACCTGCACCGCGACAGCGTGGCCACCCTGGAACAGTTGCAAAACAGCCAGACGGCGATGGAACTGGCCCGGCAGCAACTCAGCTCTTCTCAGTTCAACCGTAGCTATTCTGCCATTCATGCTACCCAGGATGGTTATGTATTGCGCAAACTGGTGAGCGCCGGACAACTGGTGAATGCCGGCACGCCTGTACTGCAAACCAATGGCGCCCATCATACCCGGTGGCTGCTGCGCATCGGGGTCAGCGACCGCGAATGGGCACAGATAAAAACAGGCGACAAAGCGACTGTACAAACACAGGCCCAACCTAATGACACCCTAACGGGCACCGTTATACGTAAATCAGAAGGTATAGATGCCCAAAGCGGCACTTTCATTATTGATGTACAACTCACGGAAAACAAGCCCGCCGCCATCGCGGCCGGCATGTTTGGCCGTTGTCAGATTTCTTCCGGCGTAGCTACCGGCAGTACTGCCTGGAGTATTCCCTACGCCGCACTCCTGGACGGCAACGGCAGCACCGGATTTGTATTTATCACCAACGATAACCGCACTGCTACCCGGATTCCGGTAACCATTGCCGGTATGGAAAAAGAAAATGTACTGATCAGCGCCGGCATGGAACAGGCCAAAGCACTCATTATTTCCGGCAGCGCTTATCTGAAAGATCAATCTCCTATCCGCATCATCCAATAACATCTACTGTCATGAAAATAGCCAGATATGCCGTTAAAAATTATCAGTTTACCCTGGTAATATTCATCATGATCATCGTACTGGGCATCACTACCATGCTGAATATGCCCCGTTCGGAAGATCCGGAACTGAGATCGCCGCAATTCACCGTGGTAGTAGTATACCCGGGCACCAGCCCTAAAGACATGGAAGACCTGGTAGTAGATCCGCTGGAAAAAGAGATCTACAGCCTGGAAGATATCAAAAGGGTACGTACTGCCATCAGCGACGGGGTAGCCGTTATCCGCGTGGAGTATAAATACAGTTCCAACGTAGATCAGAAATACCAGGAGCTGGTACGGGAAATCAACAATAAAAAGCAGGAACTGCCCACCGACATCTATAGCATTGAAGTGAAAAAAAGCGAACCTTCTGATGTGAATGTGCTGCAGGTGGCGCTCATCTCTGAAAATGCTTCCCGGGACAAACTCCGGTACTATGCAGAAAAACTGCAGGATGAACTGGAAAAAGTACCCAGCCTGAAAAATGTAAAACAACACGGGCTACCGGATCAACAGGTACGTATAGAACTGGAGCTGGATAAAATGGCGCAGCTGCACCTGCCGGTAAATGCCGTAGCTGCCGCCATACAAAGCGAGATGGCCAATATTCCCGGTGGCAGCATTGACGCCGGCGAAAAAAGCTTCAATATCAAAACCAGCGGCAACTACCAATCGCTCGATGAAATCAGCCATACCATTGTATCTGCCGTCAACGGCAAAAATATCTTCCTGAAAGATATTGCACGGGTATACTATGGATTTGAAGACGAGAAATACTATGTACGATTAAACGGACATCGTAGCGTAGTGGTATCTGCTGCCCAGAAAACCGGCGAGAATATCAGCAAAACACAGCTGCAGTATAAACCTGTCATCGAGAAATTCAAAAAGACGTTACCGGCCAACATCGACCTGGTACAATATTTCGATCAGGCCAATGCAGTGAATAACCGCCTGAGTGGCCTGGGGAAAGACTTCATCATCGCCATTCTGCTTGTAGCCTTAACCTTGCTGCCATTGGGCCAGCGGCCGGCGCTCATTGTGATGATTTCCATTCCGCTGTCGTTATCCATTGGTATTGTATTGCTGCAATTGTTTGGCTATAACCTCAACCAGCTCAGTATTGTAGGCCTGGTAGTAGCATTGGGGCTACTGGTAGACGACAGCATTGTGGTAGTAGAAAACATAGAGCGATGGATGCTGGAAGGACACAGCAGGCTGGAAGCTACGCTGAAAGCCACCTCTCAGATAGGCCTTGCCGTCATCGGCTGTACGGCTGCTCTGATCATCTCCTTTATGCCACTGGTGTTTATGCCGGAAGCCAGCGGCGACTTTATCCGCAGTCTTCCCCTGGCGGTTATCTTCAGTGTACTCGCTTCCATGGCGGTTTCGCTGACCATTATTCCTTTTCTGTCCAGCCGTTTGCTGAAAGAACATACCGGCCATCCGGAAGGTAATATTTTCATGCGGATGCTGAAAAAGCTGATCCATGGCAGTTATGCCCGCCTGCTGGACAAAGCCTTACAACGGCCGGCACTCACCATCCTGGTATCGCTGGTGGTTTTTGGCGGCGCTGTTGGTCTCTTTAAGGTAGTGGGATTCAGTCTGTTCCCCGCCTCTGAGAAGCCCCAGTTCTTCATCAACATTATTACGCCGCCGCAATCCGGATTAGCGTATACCAACCAGGTGGTACAACAGATAGAAAAAGAATTAAAGGCACAGCCGGATGTAAAATTCTATACCAGCAACATCGGGAAAGGCAATCCCCGTATCTATTACAACGAGGTACCGGAAAATGAGCGAAGCGATTACGCACAGCTTTTTGTGCAACTGGATGAACATGCCAGTCCGGCTAAAAAGATGGCACTGATAGAAACCCTGCGTAAAAAATGGACCCCTTATCCAGGCGCCCGGGTGGAAGTAAAGAATTTTGAGCAAGGGCCACCGGTGACCGCACCTGTAGAAGTCAGGGTCTTCGGCGATAATCTGGATACCTTACGGTTATTGGCCGGCCAGGTGGAAAAGATGCTGGAAAACACAGCGGGCACGATGTATATTACCAACCCCGTGAGCAACCTGAAATCGGATATACGGGTACAGATAGACCGGGAAAAAGCGCAGCAGCTGGGTATTCCTACGGCCAACATCGACAAGGTTGTTCGTTTAGCCATTGCCGGTATCAACCTGGGTAAATACAATGATAAGAACGATAACGACTACGACGTTTTACTCACCAAACAAAAAACCGGCAAGCCTACGCTGGACGTCTTCAAAGACCTGTACGTCAACAACAGCCAGGGTACCGCTATTCCGCTGGCGCAGGTAGCGCAGCTGCAGTTCGAAACCTCTCCGCTCAGTATTCACCACCAGGAAAAAAACCGGGTAGTGACAGTAGGCGCCTTTGTGAAAAAAGGATTTCTGGCCGACCGTGTCATCAATGAGGTGATCCGGCAAATGGATGCCTTGCGGCTACCAGCCGGCTACAGTTACGAAATGGGGGGTGAAGTGGAAAGCAGGAACAACTCTTTCGGCGGTTTTATGAATATCATTATTGTTACGGTATTTATGTTCATCGGCGTATTGATTCTGCAATTCAAGACCTTTAAAAGCACGCTGATTGTGCTGTCGGTGATCCCATTGGGTATTGTAGGCGCCGTGACAGCCTTATGGCTGACCGGTAACTCCCTCTCTTTCGTAGCCATTATCGGATTGATTGCCCTGGCGGGGATAGAGGTGAAGAATACCATTTTACTGGTGGACTTCACCAACCAGCTGCGTATGCAGGGCCATTCGCTGGAAGATGCCATCCGGGAAGCCGGGGAAGTACGTTTCCTGCCGATTGTACTGACCTCGCTCACAGCCATTGGCGGGTTGATTCCGATAGCCATTTCTACCAATCCGCTGATAGCGCCGCTGGCCATCGTATTGATAGGCGGATTGATCAGTTCTACCCTGCTGTCGCGTATTGTTACACCGGTGGTGTACAAGCTGATGCCGCCCGCCATTGAACCGGTAGCGACTACACCGCCGCCGGCCCATAACGGCGAAGCCTATGGGTTGAAAAAAGCAGGAATGATATCCGGCAGCTGATTTAGTATTGATTGCTTACATTTGCAGCTAAATTGCACGTCACCATTCCTTTTGAAAATTGATTATTATGAAAAAAGCTTTACTGACGTTTTCAGTCATGTTGTTCATGTTTTGTCTGGGTGCACAAACTTCACAGGCACAATTAAAGCGGTTTAGCCTGGGTCCCTTTGTAGAAGCGGGTTTCCCTACCGGTAATTTCAGCAACACCCATAATACCGGTTACGGTATTGGTATCGGCGCTGACATTAAACTGGTAGCTGGCTTAACAGCGGTAGGTTCTGTGAGTTATATGTACTTCGGTGGCAAAAGCCAGACCGATGCCCTTGGCAACCGGTATGATATTGCCAATGCCAAAGTTATTCCGATCCGCCTGGGGTTACGGTATAACCTGATCTCTATCCTGTATGTAAAAGTGGAAGGCGGTACCGCCAATTTCACCGGAGATTACAACAACGGCGTAGGCGCACTCGTAGCACCCGGTGTAGGTATCCGTTTACTGGGACTGGATGTGGAAGCCAAATACGAAGCCTGGTTTAAGGATAATACCCACGGATTCTTTGGTCTGAAAGCTGGATATAATTTCTAATTACGTACAGTGAATACTATATTATTACGCCATCAGGAAATGGATTCCTGATGGCGTAATTTTTTATACGATCCTGGTGGTTTAAAAAAACTCGGCTATCCAGGTGCGTTCAAAATGGCTGCCTGCCGCCAGTTCGTTGATCCCTTCTTTTTCCGCCAGCTCACCGGTAGCCTCCACATTATCTGCAATCCCGCACCATGGCTCTATACACACAAAATCCGCATCTTTGGCAGACCAGATGCCCATATACGGGAAACCGCCGAAATACAGGGTGAGGCCATGTGGCGTACGGCGACTTTTAATACTGATCGCATCTGACTGCAATCCCTTAAACACCAGGGCATCTTCATAAAACAATGCCTTTTGCAAAGGCAGCTCCTGTGTATGCTCCAGCAGGGATACCGGCGTCAGCTCAATTTGTCCGCCAGGTGATAAGGGATACCGGCCGGCTGTTTCGGTCTGATTGAAGTGCAGGTAATAGTCTTCAAAGGTGGTACCCGCTACCAGCGGCACTTTAAAGGCCGGGTGCGCCCCAACGGAAAACAACAAGGGCTTCGTGTCTTTGTTTTCTACCCGGTAGGTAACAGACAGGCGGTTTTCTTCCAGCCGGTAAGTGATGTGAAAGGCAAAGCGGAAGGGATATACCTGCAACGTAGCCGGGCTATCAGTCAGACTGAACACAGCGTGATCCGGGCCTTGTTCCGTTACGGTAAACAATTGTTCCCGGGCGAAGCCGTGGCGGCCCAACGTATAGGTTTCTCCGTTATAACGGTAGGTATTATTCTTCAGTCCGCCTACAATCGGAAACAGCACCGGGCTTTTTTTGCCCCAGAAAGCGGGGTCACCGCTCCAAAGGTATTCCAGGCCATTTTCGCGGTGTACGATGTGTTGCAGTTCGGCGCCCTGCGCTGCCATACTCACCGTGAGTTTTTCATTGGAAATCTGTATCATGGGAATTATACATTACTGGTTGCAAAATACGGATCAGATATTTATTTAAACATAACAAAATATGCCGCCGTATGAAAACTTCGTAAATTTGACCGCAGTGACAGATCCGATAAAAAAAGCACATATATATGGAATCATTAAAAGGAAAAAAGGCCCTGATCACCGGTGGTGGTAAAGGTATTGGCCGTGCTTTGGCTTTAGCCCTGGCAGCGGAAGGTGTGGATATTGCCCTGATGGGACGCAGTGCCGGTCCTTTGGAGGAAGTGGCAACTGCCGTGCGTAACGCCGGTGTTAAAGCAGCCGTAGCTACTGCAGATGTAGCGGATATGGCAGCCGTTAATGCTGCCGTGGCACAATTAACCGGCGAACTGGGCGCTATTGACATCCTGCTCAACAATGCCGGTATTGCGGCATTCGGCGGTTTCCTGGAACTGGAACCGGCGCAGTGGGAGCAAATGATACAGGTAAACCTGCTGGGTGTATACTATGTAACCCGTGCCGTATTGCCATCGATGATCGAAAGAAAAACCGGTGATATCATCAATATTTCTTCTACTGCCGGACAACGCGGCGCACCGGCTACCAGTGCCTACAGCGCTTCTAAATTCGGCTTGCTGGGCTTAACAGAGTCCCTGATGCTGGAAGTAAGAAAACACAACATCCGGGTGAGCGCCTTAACACCCAGCACCATTGCTACTGATATGGCCAAAGACCTGCAACTCACCGACGGCAATCCGGATAAGGTATTGCAGCCGGAAGACCTGGCAGAATTTGTAGTATCTCAACTGAAACTGAACAGAAGAGTGCTGGTAAAATCAGCCGGATTATGGTCTACCAATCCTTAATCACAACAGGATAAAACATACAGCGGGCCTTACTTTCTATCTATTGAAAGTAAGGCCCGTCTTGTTTTGGCTAGTTATTTCTATAGCGTAACCCTTTCTTTGGAGATGGCAAATTTCACGCCCAGCAGGGCGATAATGTTATTCATCTTATCAAAATTCTTCCCGAAAGCAGCTACCGCAAAAAAGTTTTCGTTGATCATAAAATTGGCGGCGAAGGCCAGCCGGTCATAGTTATTCGTTAACTCCAGATCACGGCGGTTCACATATTCCACGGAGAGGTCGAAGCGGTTCCGCTGATAGTTGGCAGATAAGCCATAATCCAGGTATTTGCTTTCCGGTCCTTTGCCGGCGTTGCGGCTATAGCGGCCCAGCGCCACAAAGTCCAGCGGAAATTTCCAGGGCGACCAGCGGATATTGGTCCATAGCCCGGAGCGGGAAGCAGACAGGTTCCGGAAGGTATTGTTGGGGGCATCGCCTACGATAGCGCCGGCCAGTTCTACGATGATCAGGCCTTTACTGCGTTGTACATCGAACATCTCGCGGAGTGCCTTATTCTGCTGTGCAATGGCAACGGTATCCAGCAAAGCAGGATCACTGACGGCCAGCAACGCCGCTATTTCTTCTTTTTTACGGAGCATCGCTTCCCGGTTGCGGCGGTAGTACAGTTTGAACAGCTGGGTTCTGAAACCGGCAGACAAACTGGTTGTTGAATCTGTTTTGAAAGTAGCCGCCGAAATGTTGAAGGTTTGTATAATGGGGAAGCGGTTACGGATATAATTTTCAAAAGTCAGTTTTGGTTTGTTGGTAAGCCAGTAGGGCGTTACGTCTATCGCACCCCCCTGCCAGAGATTAATCAGGCTGATACCAAAGGCAGCAGGGTTTACCGGCTTCTCCACAGCTGATGGCGCCTTGTCTGCCAGTATAAATCCGGGCGACGATGGCATGGTCATATCGCTTATTTTCAGCGTACCTTTCTGCTGTGCATAGGTCATCCGGACTGCCGTTACCAACAGCAGAAGGCAAAGTATCTTTTTCATGTTACTATCTGAAATTAAAGTCCAGTAAAAAAGACAGTATATCCCCATCCGATTTTACTTCATCCTGGAATACGACCACATTGGGTTTACAGGATTCAAAATAGCAGGTTACCACCATCCCGTTTGTGAGGGTATTGGAGTCCAGTATGTTGGTCGTAACTTTCAGTGTTTTACCACGGATGTCTTCTGCTTTTCCCAGTTTCAGGTTGCGGATATCTCCTTTGGCAATTATTTGTTCATTCGCATCGGAGCGCACGACGCTGGCTCCTATCTGCGCATTCCCGATGGTAATAGTCAGGCTTACTTCTGAAGCTGGTATGACAGTGAGATCGGTTGTTTCCTTTCTCTTTTTGATGGCCATAGGTTGTGCTATGCATTATTGTTGACAACATCATTATTGCGTGTATGCCTCACTGTGAGACATACACGCGATAACCATTACTTCGTTTTATGCAAACGGTAAGCATATCCCAGCGACACGGTAGCCGCTCCGATATTGTTCTTACCATTTTCAGTTCCTTTCTGGATATTGAGGAAACCATAGTTGCCGCCCACTTCTGCAAATACCCTGTGGTAAGCGCTTAAAGTATAGGTGATTCCTACGTTTCCGATAACACCCACGTTGAAGGTATTCAGCTGATTTTTGATATCAGTGGTATTATTCATGGAGAAGGTCGCAGGCGTCAGCATCACTTTGGCTCCCGGATCCGCATATATTGCAGTAGTGCCGGAGGTTTCCTGCTTTGCACTCAGGAGGAAACCGGCAAAAGGCCCAGCGGCTACATGCAGGCGCCAGGGTGAATGCGCTCCCAGGTCCCAGCCGAATTTAGCCAATACCGGCACCATGAGGTAGTTCAATTTGGCTACGCTCTTGAAATCGGCATACAGATAAGGTGGTTTAGGCGCACCAGGCGGTAACAGACCTACTAATTGATCCGGGAAAGCGAATGGCTGAAAGCCGGTTCTTTTTCCTCCCTGGGCAGAGTAGTTAATCATACCCTGGATGGAAAACCGTTTATTCACATGGTATTCTACCAGTACCCCAAAGTCGGGCCCCAGGCGTGATTTATAACCGGCATTGATGTCCGTTTCATTACCACCTGATTTGAGGCTCGGAATGCTTAAACCGGCTTTTACACCGATATCTACCTGAGCATTGGCCTGTAAACAAAAAAAAGTAAGTGCTGCCGGTACCAGCAACCGGAGAGATGTACAGAGGTTCATAAGGAGTTAAATTATATTCAAATATAATCTATTATTTGATAGCGCTTAACCACCCCGCAATATATAACCCGACTTCTTTCCAGGAGAATTCATTATGTAGTTCATGATAATAACCATTCCATTCCTGGTAGGTAAGCAGGCTGGCCGGTGCGCGCTGTGCAAAAAGCCGGGAGCCTTCCACCGCGGTAAATGCATCTGCATTGCCGTGGAGCAACAAGGTTTTCACCGTCAGCTGATCCGCATGCGACAGGCACCAGGCGCCATTACGGATCATGTCATTGGCCAGGCGCAAACTCAGTCTGTCGTGGCGCAGCGGATCGTTGCGAAACTTTTCTACCGCAGTTTTATCATGTGATATTTTATTGATGTCCAGTCCCTGTGCAATCCGGAAATTGGGTGCCACTGCGCTCAACACGCGTAGGACTCCTTTCAGGAAAGCTCCGGGCTTTGCGCCCACGATTAAAGCCGGGGCGGATATTACCGCTGCCTGTAAGGCGGGTTGTCTTTTCAGGAGAAAGCCGGTCAGTAAGCCGCCGCCCATACTATGCCCGTACATCACGACCGGTTTATTATAAGTAGCGGTTACATGCGCCAGAAAGGCGGCCAGGTAATCGAACATGAAATCAAAACCAGGCGTTGTACCCCGCTTCCCGTCACTTTTGCCATGGCCATAGTGATCGATGCCCATCACCGCAAAGCCCTGTTGCATAAAAAAAGCAGCCACCTGTTCATACCGGCCTACATGTTCGCCGATGCCATGTATGATAATCATCACCCGGCTGTAGTTTTCGGGTATCCAGCTGATACCGGCAAAGCGGGTATGTTGAAAAGACCAATTGAATTCGTTCATACCGGGGAGTTTATCTGACAAAAAACGAAGATAAAGAATATCTTTATCCCCTGTTTTAAACATCCGTCACTACCAAAATTAACTGATACAGCTACATGAACCACACCGAGACCACCACTCCGGTATACAGCATTCCTTTAAAGTACCGCAAAATGGAAAATTTACATATCGTTTTCTGGCTGCTGAAAGATGTGAGCTGGTGTATGATATGGAAACCACTGGGTATTGCCATGATTTTCCCCACGTTGATTATTGCGATTGTCATTGCCTGGAGAACCCGGCAATTCATGTCGGAGCTATGTCACAATCTGGCGATTGCCGTTTGGATCAGCGCGAACTCCTACTGGATGGTAAGTGAATTTTTCCATTTTGATGCACACATCATCACAGGAGGCATTACCTACAAACACCTGGCGTTGATACCATTCGTCACCGGATTGATTGTACTGGCTTACTATTACCTGTATTACAAACCCCGGCATCAGGAAGAAGAAGAAATCATTGAAGCATAAAGTTTTCGGAAGATGATTACCGGGAAGATCAATGATCGTTTGTTTTTCGGAAGATGATATACGCGAAGATTACATACTGCATCCTATATTACGTTACCGTATAAACGAAAAGTCCTGCATAAAATATGATGCAGGACTTTTCATTTATACATGGGTTGTTCTTAAATAGCATCTGATAAAGATGTGAAGGTAAAGTCCCGGATCTTCATGGGCGGAATCAGGGCATTTATGCCCGACTCTACGCTCACTGTGCGTTCCGGCTTACCTAAAGTTTCCAGGTTATTGAGCATAATCACCGGACTTTCGTTGAAGCGGAAATTCTTTACCGGGAATTTAATCTCTCCGTTTTCAATATAGAAAGTTCCGTCCCTTGTTAATCCGGTAAACAACAATGTTTGCGGATCTACCGGCCGGATGTACCACAGGCGGGTTACCAGGATCCCTTTTTCCGTGCTTTGGATCATATCTTCCAGGGAGGTGTTTCCACCTTCCATGATAAAGCGGTCGGGCTCCGGTATGGCATGTACATTCTTTTTCTGCGCCCAGTAGCGGGAGTAGTGAATATTTTTGATCACGCCTTTGTCTACCCACGTTGTTTTTTCCTGCGGCCGGCCATCCCGTGCATAATGGCTGGAAGGTAATTCCTTACTCCAGGGATCGGAGTAAATGGTTACCCGGTCGTCCATCAGTTTTTCGCCCAGCTTTGTTTTACCACCTGGCGCACTGAGAAAACTACGTCCTTCATCTGCACTGCGGGCATCCATGCTGTTGATGATATTTTCCAGCAATACCAGGCCTGCCAGTGGTTCCAGGATAACTGTGTATTTACCTGGTTCAATGGCTTTCGCTCCTTTCGAAGCCAATGCTTTTTTAGCGGCTACGCTGGTGGCAGCAGAGATATTCAGTCCGTTTACATCATTGAATCCTTTGGAAGCATAACCGGAACCGGTACCATCTTCCGTACGCAGGGTGACACTGAAGTTAACGTCGGTGTAGTTGTTATAGGCAAAAAGGCCTTTATTGTTCATCATACTGGAAAATCCGGTGGTATTTTCCAGATAACCGGCGGCTACCAGTTTATTTTCTTTGGTGATCCGCAGGCTTTTGGCCACTTCATCTGCCCGGAATCGTGGGTCGATGGCAGCTGTATCTGCGTTGTAGGTAGCTGGCGAAGGCTGGTATTGCTGCGGCCCCAGTGCCGGCATATGTTCCGGATTTTCGGGCGCCAGCCGGGCCAGCTCTTCTGATCTTCTCACTACTTTTTCCAGCGATACCTCATCATATTCATTGATGGTAGCTATACCTAATTTTTTACCGAAAGCAGAAGCAACTACCAACGTGCTGTTACTATTGCCTCCACTGGTAGATACCGCATTCCTGGCATAGCGCAGGTTCGCGGAATCCTGCCCGAATAAAATAACTTCGCATTCATCTGCTTTGGAAAAGGCAAGCACTTTTTTCAATAATGCCTGCGCTTCGTTCTGAGTAACTATAGGCATATATTAGATTTTTCTGGCTGTATTAATAACGTTTACTCCGTTGAACCGTGCGGTGGATGCACCATGGGAAACAGCGCTGCTCTGCATTGGCTGGCCTTTTCCATCGAAGAAGGACCCCCCCAGGCGGTAGTCGCTTTTATCTGCAATTGCCTTACAGGAATTCCAGAATTCCTGGGTATTGCTTTGATAAGCCACATCTTTCAGCATGCCGGTGATCTGACCATTTCTGATTTCGTAGAACAGTTGTCCGCCGAACTGGAAATTATACCGTTGCTGATCAATAGAGAAAGAGCCTCTTCCTGCGATAAAAATACCACGCTCTACATTTTTTATAATGTCTGCGGGCGACAGCTTAGCCGTACCTGGTTGCAGGGATACGTTAGGCATCCGCTGAAACTGTACATCAGACCAGCTTTGTGAATAAGAGCATCCCTGTGAGTGATCCAGTCCGATGATGTGCGCCTGATCGCGGGTAGTCTGGTAATTCACCAGTTTACCATTTTTGATCAGGTCCCATTGCTGGGTAGCTACGCCTTCATCGTCGTAACCTACGGCGCCGAGAGAACCTGGTTGCAGTTTATCTGCCACGAGGTTTACAATAGGACTGCCGAAATTAAAGTTGCCGGATTTCCATTTATCGAGGGTCAGGAAACTGGTACCGGCGAAGTTGGCTTCATAGCCCATCACGCGGTCCAGCTCTGTTGGGTGGCCTACCGATTCATGGATCGTGAGCCACAGGTTGGTAGGATCCAGTACCAGGTCGTATTTACCTGGTTCCACAGATTTGGCTTTCAGCTTTTCTTCTACCTGCCGCGCACTTTGCCGGGCATCTTCCAGGATATCATAACGGTCGCGGTACAACGTTGTAATACCTTTTATTTTATCGGATTCCCGGGGAACCAGGTATTCGTACCCCATGCCACGGGGCGCACCCAATGATTCGCGCACTTCAAATTTACCGGTGGCAGCATCTACTTTGGTTACATCAAAATAAGGCCAGATACGGTGTATATCCTGATCGATGTAAGAACCTTCGGAGCTGGCAAAATACTTCTGTTCATTTACCAGAAACAGGTTAGATCCTACATAACTGGCGCCACCCTTTAAAGCAGCGTCATTTACAGATAACAGCAATTCTGCCTTTTCCTTTACCGGTACGTCAAAGGCATTGATTTCGATGGGTGTTTTCCAGCTTACTTCGCCATAACCCTTCTGGGGGGCCAGCTGTACCGGTTCGGTGAGGAGGCGTGCATTTTCTTTGGCGATGGATACCGCCAGCGCTGCCGTGCGGGCAATGCTGTCACGGTCCATTTTATCTGTGGCCGCAAAGCCCCAGCTGCCATTGGCAATTACCCGGATACCAATCCCATAGGATTCTGTATTGGCGATATTTTCCACTTTATCTTCCCGGGTAATGATAAACTGATTCAGATAACGTCCTATTCGTACGTCCGTATACGTAGCACCTTTACTACGTGCTGCATTGAGGGCTACATCAGCCAGTTCTTTTTTTCTGGCCACATCTATGGTGTACCAGGGCCTGTCCAGGGACACGGCATGACCGACCAGCGGTATCTGCGCCAGGAGCCCGGCGCCCATACCCATCCCGGCCATCTGGAGAAATTGTCTTCTTTTCATGGAGCTAAGATTTTGGATAACGATGATATATGCACCACGTTTATTATTCCCTAAACAGCATCTGACAAAGAGGTAAATGTAAAGTCTCTTATCTTCATAGGCGGGATCAGGAAACTGCGATACGATTCTATACTGACACTTCTTTCTGACTTGCCCAATGCTTCTACATTATTGAGCATAATAACCGGGCTTTCGTTAAAACGTAAATTTTTTACCGGGTATTTAATCTGTCCATTCTCGATATAAAAAGTGCCGTCTCTTGTTAATCCGGTCAGCAGCAGGGTTTGTGCATCCACCATACGGATATACCAAAGGCGGGAAATGAGGATACCCCGTTCTGTACTTTTTATCAGTTCATCGAGGGAAGCGGTGCCGCCTTCCATAATAATATTGGAGGGTGCGGGTACCGGCTGTACACCTTTGTGTTGCGCCCAGTACCGGGAATAGGCCAGATTTTTCACTACGCCTTTATCAATCCAGCTTACTTTTTCGTGGGGTAGTCCTTCCCGGCTCCAGGTGCTGTCGGGGAGTTCGGGGTGGAAAGGATCAGAGTAAATGGTAATGCTGGGGTCCATCAGCTGCTCTCCCAAACGATTGCCACCACCGGGTTTGCTCATAAAGCTCCGGCCTTCATCCGCACTGCGGGCATCCAGTCCGCGGAACATATTCTCCAGCATATAGGTAGCGGCCACTGGTTCCAGGATAACGGTATACTTACCTGGTTCAATGGCTTTCGCGTTGGCAGAACCGTTGGCTTTGGCGGCGGCAATTTTTGTTGCTTCCACCGTATCCAGGCGGGATACATCGGTATATCCGCGGGCAGCGAAGCCGGAACCGGTACCACTGCTATTACGGGTGGTAATGGTAAACACCACATCCGTATTGGCTTCGTAGGCGAATAACTCCTTCGAGTTCATCATCGCGCTGAACTGCGTGGCATTCTCAATATATCCGGCAGCTTCCAGGTTTTCCTGTTTAGCTACATTAATACTTCCTGCTACCGCTTCCGCCCGTTGATCGGGCGTAATGGCTGCCGTAGCCGGGTTATATGTTTTTGATTCCTTAAAATCTGTTGGTCCCAGGAGCGGCATGTATTCCGGATTTTCCGGCGCCAGCCGGGCCAGTTCTTCTGCACGGGCAATCACTCTTTTCAGGGCAGCGTCATCAAATTCGTTGATGGTAGCAGTACCTGATTTTTTACCGAAGGTGGCGGTCACCGACAGCGTCATGGTACTGATATCGCCTGCTGTAGAAATCGCATTCCGGGCATAACGTACGTTACCGCCCACTTCTCCCCGGAGAAAAGCTTCACATTCATCTGATTGGGAATAGGAAAGCACTTTCTTCAGCAATGCCTGTGCTTCTTCTTTTTTTAGTATAGCCATGTTCGTGAGGTCAGATTTTTCTTGCTGTGTTAATAACGTTTACACCATTAAAGCGGGTGGTTGCACTACCGTGTGATACGGCGTTGGATTGCCCTGGTTGTCCTTTACCATCATTGAAAGCGCCGCCCAGGCGGTAATCGCTTTTATCGGCAATAGCGGAGCAACTGTTCCAGAACTCCTGCGTGTTGGCCTGATAGGCAACATCTTTCAGCATGCCGACAATTTTTCCTTCTTTGACTTCATAGAAGGTTTGTCCGCCAAACTGGAAATTGTACCGTTGCTGATCGATAGAGAAAGAGCCATCACCGATGATGTAAATGCCTTTCTCCACATTTTTAATCAGATCATCCACACTCAGTTTTTCTTTACCCGGTTGCAGGGATACATTCGGCATCCGCTGAAACTGTACGTCGGCCCAGCTTTGGGCGTAACAGCAACCCTGCGAATGGTCCAGGCCAATGATGTGTGCCTGATCGCGGATCGCCTGGTAGTTCACCAGTACACCGTCTTTAATGATGTCCCATTTACCACACTTCACACCTTCGTCGTCATACCCCACCGCACCCAGTGATCCGGGTTGCAGTTTATCTGCTACTACGTTCACGAGTTTACTGCCGAAATTGAATTTGCCTGATTTCCATTTATCTAATGTGAGGAAGCTGGTACCGGCATAGTTGGCTTCATAGCCCAATACCCGGTCCAGTTCTGTCGGATGCGCAACAGATTCGTGTATAGTCAGCCACAGATGAGAAGGATCCAGAATCAGGTCATATTTACCCGGTTCTACTGATTTTGCTTTCAGTTTCTGTTCCACATCTCTGGTCGCATTTTTCACATCTTCCAGCATGTCGTAGCGGTTGCGGTACCGGGTAACAATCCCATCTACCTTATCTGCTGCAGAAGGCGTAAGATATTCGTATCCCATTCCCACCGGCGCACTCAATGATTTCCGCGTTTCAAATTTTCCTGAATTGCGGTCTGTTCTGGTGACGGTGAAAGTGGGAAATAAACGATGAATATCCTGATCAATATAAGAGCCATCTGTAGAAGCAAAATATTTTTGTTCGTTGATGGAAAGAATAGCAGAGTTCACGAAGTTGGCGCCTCCTTTCAGGGCGGCATCATTCACGGACAACAGCAGGTCTACTTTATCTTTTACCGGTATGGTAAAGGTGTTTTGCACAATGGGAGTTTTCCAGCTTACTTCTCCATATCCCTGTTGCGGCGCCAGTTGTACCGGCGGCGCTGCCACTTTGGAATTGGCTTTAGCCACGGCAACAGCCCGTTCGGCTGTTCTGGCCACTTCTTCCTTTGTGACGTTATGGGTAGCGGCAAAGCCCCAGCAGCCATTGGCAATAACACGTATGCCAATCCCAAAGGATTCTGTGTTGGCAATATTCTGCACCCTGGTTTCGCGGGTTACCACAAACTGATTCAGGTAACGGCCGATACGCACATCCGCATAGGTAGCGCCTTTCGCGCGGGCTGCATTCAGTGCAATGTCTGCCAGTTGTTTTTTCAGTTTAACATCGATACCATCATTCAGAAAACGCGATGGATCAACAGGGTTGCCGAAAGCGGTAAGATTCGGCATCATGAGCGCACCCAGTCCCATAGCGGAAAGCTGGATAAAGTCTTTACGTTTCAATAGACAGTTCCTCCGGTTTAGTTTGATTTAGATTTGTTGATAAAGCAGGTATGTGCAACTAGTAATACAAACAATCAGATGGCACGGCCAGTGTGATTTTTCAAGAGCCCAGACACGATACCTTAACGTAAGCCTAAACTAATTTTTTTTTCTTATTAATTCCTACCGTCTGTCACATTTTCTTCTCCAGCCATAGAAAACCCAATGCACCTAACAACGGTATGATCAGCCACCATGGTGAAAGCCGTACCGTCGTTGTTATTTCGCGCGCCGGTGTTGTTATCTTTTCATGTCGGGGTGCAGCAACCGATAACTGTTGCCATTCGCCGGGCCGGTAAATATACACCCGATGTGTACCCTGCGGTGTTGCCAGCAACTGCCAGCCCGCCTGTAAAGGCCACCAGGTACCGGTTTGCAGGGAGGGCAACCAGGGGTCCTGTGCCATCGCTATCACAGCCTTCCCGGCATATACCACGCCGTCGCCTTTTGTGTCGAGCGTAATCGTCACCGGTTCATTTACCCGGGGTACTGCAGGTTCCAGCCTTACTATTTCTTCTCTGTGTTTCCGGCGTGCCGCTGCTTCCAGCAAAACAGCCCAATACTGCTGATACACGGATTCCTTTCCTTCGAGCAGCCAGTTGCTGGTATTCAGTAACCCGGTTTGAATCCGCCTGCTTTGTCCGGCAACAGCTACGCTCACATATACCCTTCCTACGCTGTCTGTTACCAGGGGTAGTCCCTCCCCGCTGTTATGTACAGCGGCCACCGGGTCGGTTTGCAAGGGAGGTAATATCGTTTGTTGCAGTTGCAAGGCCAGCGGTTGTGGATGTGTACCTGTGCTGTCGGCCTTCCGGATTAATCCGATGCCTGCCTGTTCCAGCTGGCTTTGTATTGTTTTCGTTAAAGATGCCGGATCTGTTATCACTACATCAAATTTGTCCAGGACAGCCGGAGACAGCTGTTCCAGGGATAGTGGCGGCGTATTGCTGAAACGAACAGCATATTTATTTTTGCTAACCAGTGTGCGCATCGCCACAGTGTATCCCTGTTGCGTGAGCCAGTCTGCCAGGAAACGATTTTCAAAATCCGGCGCCGCCGCTAAAATCAGTATAGCCATCGGCGTTATATCCTTTACTTCTACCGGCAGGGGTTGCTGCTCCAGTGTATCTTTTCCTGCCAACGCTGTAATGCGGTATACCGCAGGGCCCAGGTGGAGGGGAATGGTTTTCAGGTTAAAAACAGTTGTGGCACCAGCAGGAATCAGCAAGGAATCCAGTGCGGTATCAAAGCCGCTTAAACGCAGCCATACTTCTTTTTTAGCGGTATTCTCATAGCGCCCCTGTACCTGCCACAGCTGGCCTTTGTGGCGTTGCAATGGCCAGTTGCAGCTAACGATACCGGAAGGTGATGGCCATACAACAGCCGGTATTTTTTCCGGCGCCGGTTGGCGGATCGTCCGCTGAAAAGGGATCGCCAGCAAACATACCGTTGCCACTGCGATGATAGTAGCTATCAGCCGGGCTATCCGTCTGCGCCGGTTGGCACGGTGATATTCCAGCCATAGTAAGATACCTGACAATATCATGCCTGTTACGATGATGATAATATGCCAGCTGTTCATCGGTGTGTGGCTTTAAGGTTATTGAAATAACGGTCTGACAAACCTGTATCCGGCAAACGTTGTCCGGCAGCCGGTTTACGCGCAGGAACGGGGAGCAGGTGTTGTAATCCCTGCTGCGCCAGGGTCAGGTCCTTCGCTGTTATACGGCCCCCTGTAATACGGTATAAGGCTTCGAGCGCAGGCAGGTATAATGCAGGCGCTGCAGCCGCATGCGTACTCAATATCCCTGCCGCCTGCTGCAATACGGTCTGTTGTCCGGAGATAACATCGGGCTTTCCCTGCGATAATACGGAGAGGGCTATACGTACTGCTTCCTGTTCATCTTTTGCCATCTTCGTCTCCTTCCGTATTGCCGGATTGATTTTATCCTGCTCACCGGTCAACCTTTTCTCTGGCTTCAATGGTGTTGTTTTTACGCCTGTTTTAGCCACAAACACACGCGACTGCTGCTGCAGGTCTTTTAACAGGCGGAGCGCCTTATAGGCATAGGGCAATGCTTCCTGTGGCTTATACAACCGTAGCTGCAACTCCGATTTCCACATTTCCGTCAGGGTATTTTTCAATTGTTGTTTTACATGGATGTCCAGGAAGGTGGCATCTTCTGCATTATCATGTTTATCGGTAAACTGATCCAGTATACCGGCGGCATCTCCGAATGAGGCAGGCGTATCTTCTGTAGCGCCGTGATCATGGCCATGATCGTGCTCATGCTCTCCTTCCGCTGCCACCCTTGGGTCTCCGATATTCGACTCCGATTCCTCTCCCAGGAATTTTCCGTAACGCAACCGCAATAATTTCTGATCGGTACCCAGCTCATTACTGCGGGCATTAAACCGTTCTTTTCCCAGCGTGTCTCTTTCCCGGATCAGCTGTTCTGCATCCATGATGATTTGTCGCTGGCTCCGGAAATATTCCGGTTTGAAATTCACGCCATTGACCAGGCCTTCCATACTAAAGAGTTGCGCAGTATCAGGCAAGGTGATGATATAAATGTCGGAGCGGGTTTGTTGCAAGCGGGTATCTGTAGCAGCCACATAAAAGTAGCATTCGTCGCCAGGCTTCATACCCAGGCTGGTCAGCTGCAACAAGCGGTTCAACCGGTAGTGCGCCTCCTGTCGCTGCAGGTTACCATCCAGTGCAATCCGCTGCTCCCGGAAGCGAACCGCTTCTCCGCTGCCGCTGGCAATAGTGACATTGATCCAGGCCTCCCGGATACCATAATCATCCGTCAGCTCCGTTTGTATATTCACTTTGGTGGATTGCCCGAATTCAATCACGGTATAAGGCGCCGGCGTCAATATCTTCACCACCGGCGGATGATCCGGCAATAGCTGCAACTGGTAACGTTCAGACAAAGTATGATTCAGCTGTACCTGATAAAATCCGGAGCGGCGCATTAACCGGGTAGCCGTCCACGTAGTGCTGTCTTTATCCGGTTGTAATGACAGGGTGGTGCTATCGTTGAATAGTAGTACCAACCGGGTCACCGGTATATTGGTCTGCAGTTTCCAATACAGCTGTGCACTGTCTTCTGCGGTAATATGAAAGGAATGTTGTTCCCGCACTGCCTTGCGGGTATAGGCCGGTGGCCGGATTTGTATTTGTACCGCCGTCATGCCCGGTATTGTTTTTTCTGCAGGCACAATCGCCTTTCCCTGCTGTAGTAACGTATCTTTCCATGCAGACCGCTGCACCGCATAATAGAGTACGATGCCAGCCACCAATGCTCCACCGGCCAGCAGGGCAGCCCTTTTCAGTGGCCGGTAGAAAGCAGCGGGCAGCTGCAGTTGTTCCAGTACGGTCGCTACCTTACGGGCCTGTAACTGTTCCAGCAAACTGCCGTTATCAGCAGACCGGAGTAATAAACCGGTACTGTCTTCCAGCGCCGGAAAAGTCTGATCCAGATAACGGGCTACTTCTGCAGGCCGTAATTCCCAGGGGCGTTTATAGCCTATCCGGATACCCAGCAACAGCACTCCTGCGCCGATGCTATATAACGGATATAGCAGCAACAGCGGCAGCGCCACTGCCAGCGACAGCAATACGGTGGTACACCATTGCAGCCTTATCCAGCGGGAACGGATGCGCTCAATCATCGTATGTACCTGTCCGTTAGCCATGGGCCTCCTCCTTTCTTTTGCGCAACGACAGATATCTTTCTATACAAAATACCAGCAAGAGTAATATCCAGACCGTTTTTTCCTGATTGTCACTGATCGTAACAGGGTGCGTTATTTTGTCTGGCGTGATCAACACGGGTTGTAATTGCACGGGATCTATGTTACGCCGATCATGGTGCCCCATAGCCGGCGCGGGAAACATCCACTGTAACAGGTATACCGGGAACTGCTCATTCCACACCCACTCACTCCAGGCAGGATGCAGGTGGGTATATAAAGTATCTCCTTTAGCCAGTAACGTATGGCCATAGCTATCTTTCAGCAAGGCATTATCATTAGCCGATGTTATGATTCGTTTGGTTACCGATATATCCCTACCGGCCCATACAGCACGGTCCTGATTTATTTTGCCGGCAGCATACACCACCTGGCGTGTAGCCTGTATTCCGGCTGGTACCGGTTGCTCAGACAGCCACCATAACCAGTCCTGTTCCTGTGGCAAGGTTTGTCCGGCTTTTACGAGGGTAATATTTATTTTACGCCGGGTGTATTGTTGCACCGCCTGTAAGGCCGCATACAGATAACTCGCATCAGCAGGATACTTTCCGGCGTATACCGTTACCCGGAGCGGCGGAGCAGCCGTTGCCGCAGTATCGTGATATTCATAGCGGGTACCTGTACCGGTACTATATCCTTGTAAGATCCGTGTTCCCCCATTTTCCAACGGATATTGCAACGCATCCCAGCGCTCTGCTGTATCTGTAAGGGCGGCGGTATACCAATGTAAATGCAACGGCAATACCGGCCGGTTGCCCTGAAATCGTCGTAGCTGCTGACCGGTAAAAAGATATACAGGAAGATCTCCCGGTATTTTTTTTGGAAGCAATTGCAAGGTTTGCCAATAAGGTAACTGCAGCGTGTCTGGTGACCAGGTACCCGGTGTGCTGCTTTCAAACGCCGTATCCCAGGCATGTAACTGGTAACCGGCCTGCAAAAGCGAATCTATTACCGGTTTAAAATGCGTGTAGGCAACCGGTTCCACCAGTACCCAGCCTTTTTGGGTATGGGCTGTAAACGGGCGACGCCAGACCGGTTGTGATAGCAGTAACGCCAGCAGCAGGATCAGCAGGCAGCGCAGCAAAAGCAGCCACCATTCTGAAACCCGCTTACTACGTGCATGCTTTACCGTAGCGGCAGCCAACAACTGTATACTACCCACCTTCCGTACCCTGGCTGGCCGGCGGTGCCATAAATGTATAAATACCGGGATCGTGATCCCGGATACCAACAGCATCCATATGGGTTGTAACAGGTATAACAAGCGTTATTATCTTGGTTTATTACGCTGGTTTAAAAAATCCCGCAATGCCTTGTCCAGCGGTTCCTGCAGGAACAGGCTGCGGTAATGAATTCCTTTATTCAGCAACGTGGTTCTAAGCGTGTTGATATATTCGTTTGTATTTTTCGTATAACCGTCTATGTTATGACCACCTTCCAGCATCACCAGCTCTCCCGTTTCCAGGTCTTCCACCGCATCGTATCCCCGGAAATTGCCTTTACACTCTTCCTCCCCTATCACGTGAAATACCAGTACTTCATGTCCGGAGTGAGCCAGTGTTTGCAGCAGCGTCGTAATTTCTCCGTTGCGTTCATAATAATCGGTGATGAACACCAGCAGCTGCCGGGTATGCGGGCCGGTAAACAGATTACGGTAAGCGGTGGGTGTAATAAAGGCGCCACCCGGTTGTATCTGCTCCAGCTGATAATAGAAGCGGGCCATGTGTTGCGCTTCGCGCCGGGGCAATAACGTCTGCAGGCCGGCATGGTGCAACACAGACAAGCCGGCTGCATCGCCCTGCAGGTGCGCCAGGTAGCCCAGTGAAGCTGTCAGGTAACGGGTGTACTCCATTTTAGTGATCCCCGCTTCTTCATGTAACATCGAGTTACTGGCATCCACCAGGAAGTGTACCGATATGCTGGTTTCCATTTCTGATTCCCGGATGTAGTAACGATCGGATCTGGCATACATTTTCCAGTCGAGCCAGCGGAGGTCATCACCTGGCTGATAGCTGCGATACTGACTGAACTCCTGTCCGGCGCCTTTCAGCCTGCTGGCATGGATACCCGACATAAAACCGGCCACCACTGTTTTAGCGGCGAGTGACAGGTCTTTAATAGCCAGTAGTGTTTTTGGTTGCAGCAGGCGGCTCATATCAATCAGGATAAGCGGGTCACGGTACGTTCTATCTGTTGCAGCAGTACGGCGGTTACTTTGTCAGGATATACCCCTTCTGCTTCTGCCCGGAAGTTCATCAGTATACGATGGCGTAATACCGGATAGGCCATGACAGCAATATCATTCATGGTAACGGCATAACGGCCATGCAACAACGAAAATGCCTTGGCTGTCAGGATCAGTGCCTGTCCGGCGCGGGGACCGGCGCCCCACCTCACCCACTCCTTCACATAATCGATCGTTGTGGTATCCGGACGGGTAGCACGTACCAGCTTGCTCACATACTGGACCAGGTCGGCATCAATCGTTACTTCCCTGACCAGCTGCTGTAATTGCTGTATTTCCGCAGCATCCAGCACCGGCTGTACCTGCGTGGTGCGGATACCGGTTGTACCGGATAAGATAGCTGTTTCTTCGTGTTCTGAAGGATAACCTATTTTGATGTACAGGAGAAAACGATCCAGCTGCGCTTCCGGCAGCGGATAGGTACCTGCCTGTTCAATCGGGTTCTGGGTAGCCAGTATAAAGAACGGTTTATCGAGTGCGTAGGTTTGTCCGGCATAGGTGATTTCCGCTTCCTGCATGGCTTCCAGCAGGGCCGCCTGTGTTTTGGGTGGCGTACGGTTAATTTCATCTGCCAGAATAATATTGGCAAACAACGGGCCTTTGTTGAATTTAAAGAAACGTTTGCCGGTAACATGGTCTTCTTCCAGTACTTCCGTGCCGATAATATCTGTTGGCATGAGATCAGGCGTAAACTGTATACGGCGGAACGACAAATGCAATGCCCGGGAAAGTGTGCGCACCAGCAACGTTTTAGCCAGTCCGGGTACGCCTTCGAGTAAACAATGGCCACCGGCCAGCAAGGCTACCAGTACTTCGTCCAGTACGGCTTCCTGCCCTACAATGACTTTCTGTATTTCCTGTTTCAGCTGAGGGAGCTTTTCCAACAATCGTTGTAACGTGTTCTCATTAAGCATAAGCAGTCTTTAAACCTGTCTCTTCGGAATATTCAAATAGGAAGAAGTTTTAAATTATAAATAAAAAGATGAAATTTAAAGAAAAAATAGACTGGCGGTAACAGCCAATGATAAACGCATGCAAGGGAATACATTCACGTTTGTACGATTAAGATACCGTTCCGGCGACTGGGATACCGATCAGCGTATGCCGGCCAACATACTCAATTCATTGATTGAGTATACCACCATCCCGGTAACACCGCAGGAAAAAGTAATTGATCTCAGCAGTCCGGAAATATTCCGGTATCCGTTCTGTTATCTGAGCGGACATAAACTGGTACAGTTTGATACCGCAGAAGCGTCGAATTTCAAGCAATATGTACAACGGGGGGGCTTCGTGCTGGTAGATGATTGTAATCACGATATAGACGGCTTATTTGCCCGTTCGTTTGAAACGCAGATGAGTAAATTGTTTGGGCCCACTGCCTTAAAAAAGATACCTAATACCCATGCCATCTACAATAGCTTTTTTCATTTCGAAAAAGGACCACCCAATACCACTTTTGAGTTGAACGGCTGGGGAGACGACCTGGTGCATGACTACCTGAAAGCCATTACCGTCAACGATCGTATCGGCGTATTATACAGCAACAAGGATTATGGCTGTGAATGGGATTATGATTTCCGCAACAAACGTTTTCTGGTAGAAGACAATACCAAATTCGGCGTTAATATTATCATGTACGCCATGCAATAATCAGGGCATGCCCGGTATCAGCTTTGCCTGCAGCAACGCTTCTATTTTCTTATCCAGTATAGCCGGATTATCCGCCGTAATATTCACCAGAAAATACGGATGACCATTACGGAGGGCATCCCATCTCCATTCCAGCTGGCTACAGCTTTTCCGGTAGCCGTTGTCGTACCACCAGGCGGTATACAACGTACTGTTCTCTTTCCGTAACAGGCCGGTATACATGGTAACACCATATTTCTTTTCTTCCTTCACCTGCTGAAAATCAAAACCACTTCCTTTCCAGCATATCATCGGCTGATGATCTGTAAAATAAAATCCGGGAACCGGCTTCACATACACCAGGCTATGGGTGGCTACCATTTTGGTAATTCCTTCCGATAGTAAGGTGGTGGTATATTCCGGCAAGGTATTTACCCGTAGTGGTGAAGCATGGCTATCGGTAGCTACTGCCGGTGTTTTACAACAAACCAGCACCACGCCTATGCCAATGATCCCTTGCAGGATATATCCGCGTTTATATCCGGGATGTTTTACCGGCGTTGCCCGACTGATTTGGCCGTAACGTTTCACCAGCCAGCCCGTACCTGCCAGTAGTGGCAGTATAACATAAAACAGCAACGAAAGGATGCCCATCAGCTCATGTGCCATGGTAGCCGGCGGATAACCAAATTGTACGAGACAAACAATCCGGGACAGGTTGGCCAGTATATTCAGTAACAGTACACCCGCCAGTAAAGCGGCCAGGAGATATAGCGGTAATTGTTGCTGATACCGGCGTTCATACCATCCTACCAGCATCACTGCGCACAGGAATGACACCGTGAGCAGTTGCAATCCCATACAGGCAGTGTCTACACTGAACTCTTCGTTATGCAGGAGGATCATATTGCCGGAAGTAGTCACAGCCCCATTCAGTAACGACAATATTTTACCGGCAATACCGGTTAGCCATAAACGCAGCGGAAAGCTGAAGATACCGGCCGCATAATCCATTGCCGGCGTAATCAGGATGGCGGTGATAAAGGTAAGCCGGTTCAGGCGGCCGTACCCATACTCTATGACAAAAAATACAGCCGCCGCCAGGGTCGCATATTTGAGGGTCATTACCGGCAACTGCCAGGTGAGCAACAACAATACGATGGCTACATATCCACATCGCGAACTCCCCTTCACGGTATTATCGATACGCACCACGGTGAACAGGGTTATCAAGGCCAGCAGAAAAGCAGCGGTGCGCCAGGCAAAGTAATGTTGCAGCTGCCAGCAAGCCAGTACGATATACAGTAGCAGCCAACCGGCAGATAACCATTTACCCGTATTTATTTTTTTACGTATAGCCGGTAGTGTTAGCATGTTATGGTTTTCTTTCTCCGGAACAGTTTTTCAAATCTTACATATATCAATACCAGCATGGCGATGGAAAAAAGCCCCCATTCATGCGGCTCCGGTACCGATCCGTGGCCCTGCAATGCGGCATTTTTCAGGCTATTCACATCATTGCTGATATCGAACCGTTCGTAGTCGGCCTTTGTTTCCAGTACGATCAGGCTCGATACCGGCGACACTACATACGCCTGCTTCGCTACCTGTATAAGAGCGGAGTCGTAGCGGTTTTGTTCAGCGATGGCACGCATGCCCAGTTGCCGCATAATATCATTATAGGCAAAGAGCCGGGCCAGGTGATCCGGCGCTGTAACGGGTACACCTCCGGCCGATTGCACAATCCGGATACCCGCATGATGCAGTACCAGCTGCTGCGCGTTTTCCTGTGGCTGCAGGAAACTGTGTTTTTGCAGCTGCGACAACAGGTCTGCCGGCGTTCCTTTTTCATACAGCAACACACGTGTATCCCGTAAGGTGGTGAGATAAGGAGAAGCCACTTCTCCGATATCATAAACCCGCACCCTGTGTTCTTTCAGAAAATCATACACATGCCAACGGAACCTCGTTTCTTCCAGTTCATCGAGTTGCGGAGAAATGCCATTGGAGGCCGTGATCACCAGGGCTTTTTCCGGGTCAGGTATTTTGTAGAAAGGGAATAACGAAAACCGGTACCGGCGCAATTCTTCAAACAGCGTTCCCTGGTTATCGCGGGTGATCAGGATCATCCCTTTCTCCGGATGTGCTACCCAAACCTGCTGTTGTTGTAACAGGCGGCAGATGTTGTTGTAATCTTCCTGCTTCCACCCGTTGTTGATATCCAGGTAATACTGTTCCGGTACAAAAGTAGTATAGGCAGGTTGATAGGGCAGTAACGTATAGTCTTTTCCGTTAAAATGGAAGGAGCCATTGGTCAATCCTTCTTCTGCAAAGCTGAGTGTCCAGTCAGCGTTGTAGGTGCCATGGTAAGTAACCGTTTTTTCCTGGCCGCTATGGAATCCGGCGGGCAATTGCATACCGGATGGCCAGGTATCGAAGCGCAGCGATACATCCTGACCGGCCTGTTTACCGGAAGGTCCTTCCAGCCATACGGGCGTATAATGCAGGCGTTGGTTTTCCAGCCGTAGCGGCGTAGTCACGCCCAGTTTGAATGTTCTTTTCTCCTGTTGTTCTACCGGAAATACCCGTACTACTACGCGGTTGCCTTCCTGCCAGTGTACCACGGAGGGATCGCGGTATTGTACGCCTACGATGGTGTCATAAGCCTGGGTGGCTTTCTCTTTTGTTGTCAGTATTCCTTTTTCTTCGCGGTCTTTCATCCACAAAGACAAGGAAGTTACGACAGCGCCTTCCGGCAGGTGGAAAGTATAGATCGCTTCCTGCTGGCCGGACCATCGTTGCTTTGGCTCATTTGCTACCGTGATGGTGTATTCCGTATAGGCGATATGTAGTTTTGGCCATACATCTGCACGGGCGGTTACGTGCGTGGTTACCAGGTCTTCACCGGACCATAGCCTCTTTTCGGTATAGTGGCGTTTATCATAAATAACGTCCAGTATTTTCAACCGGTCAGATTCCGGGATAGCTGTTGTACCACTAAAGAAAGCAGCCGTCATAAAGAGGGGATCATGGCGGGAACCATCTTCGTATATCCTTGAGGGTAAGTTCATAAAATCGCTGCGGCTCTCTCCGTTTTCCGGACTGGCGTACACCACATCTGTCTTGAGGATTTTTTCCGACATACTACCCGCAGGCAGTTGCTGCGCCACAGTGAGCCAGGAAACCATTTCCGGATCTTTCTGCATGTCTGCTTCCCGGTAAATCCGGTCTGTTTCATTTTTATCCACCACATAACAAACACAATAAGCTATGACAAAACATGTCGCTACGGCCAGTGCCCCCAGATACAACCACCGGTATATCCGGTGGGGCCAGATCATTTCCTTTATCACACTCAGGTTATACAGGAAAATAAAAACAGGAGAAAAGGTATATACGGAGATCCCCAGCGCCAATAATCCCAACAAACTGATAAGGTACATACGCATGAGGTAACAGATAAGGTATACCGGTATCAGGAAAGTAAGTCCCATCAGGATACACTGGAGGTACCGGACGGCTTTGGGCATGTGCTCAAAAAAGGGCCACAACAGGATATTCATACATAGCAGCGTTGCCATAACGATGTACCACCCTACCGATTCGCGGAACACATCCATTTCTCTGTTCAGGGAATAGGCGTTTATAAAAATAATCACGATGAATACCGACATCACTTTCCTTCTGCCCGGCCATGCTTTCAGGTACTTCCCCAACAATAACAGAAAAACATATAACAAACTGACCACGTGATTGATCAGGAAAAAGGGGGCGGTGATGTCAGCCGCAATTACCAGAGGTAACAGCAGGCCGGCCAGGGCGGGCAACAGGGCTATTAATCCTACCTGATAAGGCATAGGGAAGGCTTTCGCCAGACGGTTATCCATGTGTCGGATTTTAAATACCCGACAAATATATGCAACAAAAAGTACTTTGCATTACAAAGTATAAATAAATTTTAAGACGCAGCTGCCGATACACACATCAAACATGCCGGATTATGCGCTTATTTTGCAGCTGTCATATAATTACTACAGGTATAAAATAAAGGCTGTGTAGCCGACACTATTGCCGGCCCACAGCTCAATAGAAGGGGGTACTGTTGCTTTTTTACAACACCAGTATGTTTGTCAAAAGTAGGTGGATCCTGTTTGAAATAATTGTTGGTTTTTAATCACTTTTTCTCAGATATTGACCTATCTTGAGGTCGAAATAACCATATCAGGTTAATAAACGCAGCATTCCACAACCATGAAAGTACTACAGTTTACCATTCCCGTAGCGCATGATAAAACCATCATGACACAAAAGGATGTAATGCCTTTTTTCTATCCGCATTTGCACAGACATGAAGAAATACAATTAACCTGGATACAGCATGGCCACGGCACCCTCATTGTTGAAAACAATATGCATGCCTTCTGGCCCAACGAAATTTACTGGATAGGCAGCAACCAGCCACATGTACTGAAAAGTGAAATTCCGCCTGCCGGCGGTAAAAACAAAAAAAACGTACAGGCGCTCACGTTATTCTTCAATCCGGATGGAAAATTATCACCGGTACTGGCCTTACCTGAATTCAAAAAAATCAGTGCTTTTATCACACAATGCAAAAGCGGATTTAAAATACCGGAATCCTTTGTAGCAGATATCTCCAGCCGGATGCTCCGCATTCACCAAAGTCAGGGTATTCCGCAATTCCTGGCATTCACGGAATTACTGCATCTTTTTCTGCAGATCAAAAGTCCGGAGCCGCTGATTTCCGGTTCGCCGCTATCGGTAGTCAACGAGCAGGAAGGTATCCGTATCGGCTATATCTACAACTATATCATGCAGCATTATGATACAGATATCAAACTGGAAGATATTGCCAAGGAAGCGCACATGACCCCACAGGCTTTCTGCCGGTATTTCAAGAAACATACCCGGCTTACGTTTGTTTCGTTTCTCAATGAAGTGCGGGTGAATGAAGCCTGTAAAAAGCTGGCCGGCGGCTCGTTCGACAGTATCGCCACGGTAGCCTACAACTGCGGATTCAATAGCATCGCCAATTTCAACCGGGTGTTTAAAACCGTTACAGGTAAATCGCCCCGCACCTACCTGCGTGAGTATGAAGAAATCGAAGAACATGAGCAACCTACCTGATCGTCATTAATTAATGTACAGTTAACCTGCTGTCCTATCCGGATCAGGCAGGAGCTCCTTACATTTGGTTCGCTATCTTTGCTGCGGCAGGTCCTCTCCTGCCGGTCAGCAACAGCGCTTTGAAAAACCGGCTGTTTCATCCACGCTTATTAATACCCAAAAAAATCCTGTGAAGATCCGGCCCCGTGTCATGTGGCAGATGCAATAACGATTTAGTCAGGTACTTCTCCACCTGTCCAAGTCTATCGCCCCCACATTATCAACCAGCAACGATAAACCTTAAAACGCTATACCATCTTTACTCATCAACTATTCATCTTCGACTATGCAACATTTCCTATTAAGAAAACTATGTCTGCTGCCGGTTTTACTGTGCCTGGCTGTTGCCACCTTCGCACAAAGCAGTATTACCGGCAAGGTTACCGGTGCAGAAGACGGCCAGCCACTGCCCGGCGTAAACATCACCGTACCCGGTACCAGCAGTGGTACCACTACCGATAGCAAAGGACAATTCCGCCTGCAGTTACCAGCTGCCGCCACTACCCTCTCCTTTTCCTTCCTGGGATATGAACCACAGGTAGTGCCGATTGGCAACAAAACCACGTTAGCAGTAAGCCTCAAGTCCACCAGCAAAGGGCTGGGCGAAGTAGTGGTAGTCGGTTACGGCGTACAAACCCGCCGCGATGTTACCGGTACCATTGCTTCCGTAAAAGGCGCCGATATTAAAAACCTGCCTGTCAGCGATGCGGCGCAGGCCATGCAGGGCCGCGTTACCGGCGTAGACATTGTACGCTCCAACGCTACTCCCGGCGCCGCCCCCAGTATTCGTATACGCGGTACCGGTACCATCAACAATGCCGATCCGCTGGTCGTCATAGATGGGGTACCTTCCACCAGTATCAGCGACGTCAATCCCAATGATATTGCTTCCATGGAAATCCTGAAAGATGCTTCTTCTTCCGCCATCTATGGTACCCGTGCAGCCAACGGTGTTATCCTCATCACCACGCGCAAAGGCAACTACGGCGAAAAGCTGAAAGCCTCCGTTAACGTATACCATGGTACTTCCAACGCCATCCGTTATATCCCCTTGCTCACGGCGCCGGAACTGGTAGCCATGAAACAGGAACGTTATACCAATGATGGCGTGCCCATAGATCCTTTCTGGAAAAATCCCTATTACGCCGAACAACGCACCGACTGGCAACGGGCCCTCCTCCGTTCCGGCCAGGTAACGAATGCAGATGTGAGTCTGCGGGGCGGAAACAACGTTTCCAACTACCTGTTCAGTGCTGGTTATTACGACGAAAAAGGCATCATCGCCAACAGTTATTTTAAAAGATATACTGTACGCATCAACTCAGAACACAAGCTGGGTAAACGCTTCAAAGTAGGCGAAAATCTACAGCTCACCTATAAACAAGACAACGGGTTTAATACCTCTTCGTCCCAAACCGGTCTTATTTTCAGTGCACTCCGCTTTAATCCCGCTATCCCCGTAAAAAATCCGGATGGCAGTTATGGCTCTTCCAAGGCCAGCAATGAACTCGGTGATATCAACAACCCGCTGTTCACTACCGAAACCTCCGACGGGTGGATAAAAGCCTATCGTATGCTGGCTAATATCTACGGCGAACTGACCATCCTTGATGGCCTCACGCTGCGGGGTAACTACGCCTACGAAGGCGAACTGAATACCCAATACAGTTTCCTCCCCAAAGTGCTGCATCAAACCCGCACGCGCGACCGTGCAGAATTATGGAATCGCAGTGAAACCAATGGTACCCAGATCGGTGAGATCTTCATGACCTATAATAAAATACTGGCCCAACAGCATCACCTGACCTTCACCGGTGGCTATTCCCAGCAATACAGCAACGGCTACTTTTTCCGCGGTGACCGCTGGGGTTACAACGATGAAGCCACTGATCAGCGGGTACTTGACAACGGCAACGAAATACATGATGCCACCGGTAATTTCAAACCGGAGTCTGGTCTTGCTTCCGCTTTTGTACGGGGCTTTTATGGCTTCCGCAACAAATACCTGCTGACCGTTACCTTCCGGGCCGATGGCTCTTCCCGTTTCGCACCCGGTAAACGCTGGGGTTATTTTCCGGCTTTCTCTGCCGGATGGCGCATCTCTGATGAAAGCTTTTTCAAAGAACACGTGAAATTCGTCAGCAACCTGAAAATCACGGGTGGCTGGGGACAGCTGGGTAATCAAAACGTAACGGAATTCCAATACCTGGCGCCGGTTAATAAAAACAGGCGCTATAATTTCGGCGATAATCCCTTTACCGGTATCTGGAATTCCCGGCTGGCCAATCCGGATATTACGTGGGAAAAAGCAGAGATGACCAACATCAGTCTGGAAGCTGGTTTCTTCGACAATAAACTGAATACCACCATTACCTGGTTCAACAAAAATACCCGCGATATGCTGGTACCGGCACCGGAACTGGATTTACACGGTACCTCCGCTATTCCGGACCGCAACCTCGGCCAGCTGAACAACAAAGGCTGGGAAATAGAAGTAAACTACACCGGCGGTAATGAACAGTTTCATTACAACATCGGCGCCAATGCTTCTTTCATTAAAAACACAGTACAACAGTTATACGATCCGAATTCCTTTATCGGCTCAGCCTTGTATGGCAGACAGGAACAGGAAATTTCCCGCACCTATGCAGGCGAACCGCTGGCGGCCTTCTATGGCTGGAAGACAGGCGGCATCTACCAATCGCAGGCAGAAATCGACACCGATCCCAATATCAGCAAAGATCCCAAACGGGCTAAAATCAAACCAGGCGATGTACGCTTCCTGGATATGGACAACAACGGTATCATTGATGAAGAAGATCGCGTAAACCTGGGTAACCCGAACCCTAAAATGGTATATGGTATTCAGGCCAGCGCCAGCTACAAAGGGTTTGACCTGAACCTTTCCTTTGCGGGCGTCAGCGGCGTACAATTGTATAATGCAGACAAGATGCAGGGTATGGACAACAACGCCCCTTTTAACCTCTATGCAGATGCCCTGAACCGCTGGCATGGCGCCGGTACCAGTAACAGCGTACCCCGCATGACCCTCAGCAACGACAATCAGAACAACCGCACTTCCGATCGTTTTATTGAAAACGGAGATTACTTTACCCTGCGGAATGTTTCGCTGGGATATACGGTTCCAGCCAAAGTATGGGGCCATACCGGTATACAGGATATCCACCTATATGTGGCCGCGCAAAACCTGTTCATGCTCACAGGCTACTCCGGACTGTCTCCCCAACTGGGTTACAATGGTCCTGTTACGGATGGTAACCGCCAACGGGGCGTAGATGTAGCCGCCTATCCACAGGCACGGAGCTTTACCTTCGGCGCGACCCTCAACTTTTAATCACTCCTGATAAACATTATTATGCAACGGATTAAATATATCACCGGAATACTTTGTGCAGCGTTGTTGTTTACTGCCTGCAAAAATGTACTGGACCTTCATCCCCAGGGAAATTATACCACGGGTAATTACTGGCGTAATCAAAGTGATGCCGTAGATGGTATCACCGGTATCTATAATATTTTACTGGAAGAAGATTTTACCGGATTCAATGAATTTGTTTTTAACAACTGTTCTGATGATCAGGTACGCGGTGGCGACCACGACTATGATGCGGCTATTGAAAGCTTTTCCTATGATGCTTCCACCTATAGTGTAAGGGTAGGCTGGAGATGGAAATATGAGCTGATCAACCGCGCCAATAATGCCCTCATCTATATCCCGAAGATTACAGATATAGATGCCGCCATTAAAAACCGTTGCCTCGGAGAAGCCCGTTTCCTGCGTGCTTTTGCCTACTGGCGTTTGTTGTTGATATATGGAGAAGTACCTGTTATTACCACCGAAAATGTAACGGCTGGTAATTACAATCAACCTAAAAAAAGTATCAGCGAAATACGGGCACTCATTGAAAACGATTTATTGGAAGCAGCGAACCTGTTGCCTGAAACCTACAGCAGCAATGATAAAGGGCGGGTAAGCAAAGGAACGGCCTGGGGCCTGTTGTGCAAATTTTACCTGTACGGCGATCAGCTGGATAAAGCTATTGAATATGGCAGCAAGGTAACAGGCAATGCCCATTATGCACTGGCGCCCAACTATCAGGACAATTTCAGCGTAGCTACCGGCAACAATACCGAAATGTTGCTGGCCGTGCAAACACTGGACGGTGCGGGCTATTCCGATTTCAGCACCTACCATGCACCTCGTGCCTGGGGTGGCTGGAGCTTCTTCTATCCTACCAAAAGCCTGGTGGACGAATTTGAAAATGGCGATCCGCGGAAAGACATCTGTATCATGAAACCCGGTGACCGTATCAATATAGGTACAGAAACCGCTACCTATACGGCCGATCTTTCCTGGAGCGGTTACCACTACAATAAGTTCACCAGCTGGAAGCCTTCCGGTGGTTTGAATTACTCTTTAAAAACACCTTTGTTAAGATCTGCAGATGTATACCTGCTGGTAGCAGAAGCCAAAATACGCAAGTCTGGTCCGGGTGCCGGCGATGCGGAAATCATGGCAGTACGTAAACGTGCGGCAGCCAGTTTACCGGCTGTCAGTGGCGCTGATATGAAAGCATTGATGCATGAGCGCCGGGTAGAACTATGTGGAGAAAATGAGCGGCATCAGGATCTGATCCGCTGGGATAAGGCGAAGCTGGTAGATATTGCGGCTATCTACAAACAACCCAAGCTGGCCTATAATGGTGCGGAGATTACCCGGGGCGGGGCGGCGCGTACCTTCCAGCGGCCCAAACACTACTACTTCCCGTTACCGCAAACAGACATCGACCGCAGTAAAGGCGTACTCGTACAAAATCCTAATTACTAAATACGGATGATAACAATGAAAGAGGTGGTATCCTATGATACCACCTCTTTTGTTTTACACGACAACCTCATTATTAATTTATCCTTATTTCACAGGCAGGGTACCAATGAATCGACAACTATTATTTTGTAGAGAAAGTATACACGGTCGTTTGTGTATAGGTTTCACCTGGTTTCAGTATTACTTTAGGAAACGCCGGCTGGTTGGGTGAATCCGGAAAATGCTGTGTTTCGAGGCATAATCCGGCATGTTGTACATACTTTTTACCGTCGCGGGTATGGGTAAGGGTGCCATCCAGGAAGTTACCGGTATAAAACTGAATACCTGGCTCCGTGGTGGCTACTTCCATCAAACGGCCACTGTTGGGATCATAGAGGGAACCGATGGTTTCCAGTACGCCTTCTTTTTTGTCCAGCACCCAGTTATGATCATATCCTCCTTTCACCTGCGCTATTTCTGCGCCTATTTTTTTAGGATTGGTAAAATCCATGGGCGTACCTTTTACCGGCTGCAGGCGGCCATCCGGAATGAGCTGGTCATTTACCGGTGTATAGCGGCTGGCTTTCAGTGACAGTTCCTGTCCGAGGATGGTGCTGTCTTTACCGGCAGATAAATTAAAATAGGTGTGGTTGGTCAGGTTGATGGGTGTGGGTTTATCGGTAGTGGCCTGGTATTGGATCTGCAGGGCATTCGCAGGCGTTAGGGTGTAAGTAATGCTCGTCTGCAGGTTACCGGGATACCCTTCTTCCCCGTCTTTACTGAGGTAGGTGAGCCGCAGGCTGCTGTCGCCGGCCTGTTCTGCGTTCCATACTACTTTATCGAATCCTTTGATGCCGCCGTGCAGCGTGTTTGCATGATCGTTGGCTGCCAGCGGATATTCCTTGCCATCCAGTTTAAATTTAGCCTGGGCAATGCGATTCGCGTAACGACCAATCAGGGCGCCGAAATAGGGCTGTCCTTTCTGCTGGTAACCTGCCAGGTCATCATAGGACAATACCACATTTCCTTTCTCTCCGTTTTTATCGGCTGTAATAATATCGGTAATAATACCACCATAGTTCAGGATTTTTACCGTTGTACCGGCCGCATTTTTCAGGGTATATTGCCGGATCTCCTGTCCGTCGTAGTTGCCGTAGCTGGCGGGGGCTGCTTCCTGGCTGATTGCAGCGGAATCGGTAGCGTTACTGCCCTCCACCTGCCTGGCGGAGGTATTACTGTTGCAGGAAGCCAGCATAGCGCTACCTGCAAGCAATAGGGCGGGGAGCACCCTGAGGTTGATATCCATAACGTATTGCGTATTGGGTGATAAAATGAATATTAAATATCGGGATAATCTCCCGAACCTCAAACAATTTACGCAAAACTGAACAGAATGAATGCTATGGATACCTCACCATTTCCGTATTAACATTTCACCCCAACATCATCTTCTCAAAAATAAAATAATTGTCATTATAACAATTAAAATATCAGTTTAAAAACAGGGCATTTTCATATCCTGAAAATGCCCTGCAAATACTTAATGCGCGCGGCCTCTTTCTTCTTCGTTACCAGCTGTATGTTTTTTCACTTTCAACTGGCTGTTACCAAATTTATAATTGAGGGTAAGGCTTACGCTGCGATATACCTGGAAGTTCACATACCGCTGCGGCAGGTTATCTACCGTTGTATATAATATAGGCGCAGAAGAAGCCAGCAGGTCGTTACCATTCAGGGACACCGCCAGCTGTTTTTTCCACGTGAGCCATCTCAGGCCCAGATCCAGTTTATAGTAGGTATTGGTTTTGCTGACATGCTGTACTTCCGGAAACTGACACCAGAAATTAACGGCTGCACTGAGGGTACCGCTGCGGTTCAGGCTAATATTATTGCTGGTAGACACATACGCACTGAAGGCCCGCAGGCTGGCAATCTGCGGCAGGGCGGACACGGCAGCGGTATGATATATCGTCAGCTGATTGGTGCTTTCCAGCCACGACACCGGATTCAGTGTAATCGTTTCCGTTATACCGGACCGGTAGGTGGTGATAAAGTTCAGGGGTGTTCTGTATACCAGATTGGTGTCCGGCCGGGCAATCGTAACATTTTCAAAGCCATTATTGGTAATACTTAAAAAGGCGGTAGTCCGGAATATACGGGCGGTATGCGACAACTCAATATTGGTATTGTATTCCGGCTGCAGGGCCGGATCGCCCTGAAAATAGCTATAGGCAGTCGTCAGCGACTTATAGGGATTCAGCGCCCAGAAATCCGGCCGGCTGATTCTTTTATTGTAAGCCAGCGCCCAGGTCTGTTCATTGCCCGGCTTATAAGTGACCAGTAAGGAAGGGAACAGTTTCAGGTAGTCGCGGTCATGTTGCTGCTGCAACATATAGGAATACCCGGAAGTACGCGTCCACTCTCCCCGCAGCCCGGCCATGATATTCCATTTGTCCAGCGATTTTTCCGCACTCACATACAGCGCATTGGTATACTCCTTATACAGGAACTCATTACTGCGTGTACTGTCGAACATCCTGCCTTTAGCCAGTATCCTGTCGTAGAAAGCATTGCTGTAGTTATTGATATAGCTGGTTTTAAAACCGGCCGTAAAGTTCGCCACGCGACCGGGTAATTCCAGATCTGCTTTTAAGGTGTAGATATTGATGCGCTGTTGGGCGGTAGTGTAATACAGTGCCTGTCCCCAGGGCGTTGCTACACCACCGGGACTATAGCTGTTGCTTTCAAAATCGGATTCATCGGAACGGTCGAAATTAAAATAATCCGCATCGATGGACAGTTTACGACCCACAGTATCCAGATTTGTCACCAGGTGCAGATTGATCGCATGGTTGAAAGCTACGGGATTATACACAGCATAGGTACGTAATACCGAGTCTGTCTGCCCGCCCTTATTCAACAACGGATTAAACACATGGTCTGACCCCGTTACCTGTACCGTACCGCCCATATAGCCGATACCGATCGTTGTAGCTGGACTCAGCTGGTAATCGGCGCCCAGCGACACGTTGGCGCTGCGGATTTTATAATCGCCGGTATCCGATAATATCCAGGAACGGTCCGGATAAAAAACGGATGTTTCAAATCCTTCGAGGATACGGCCGTTGTATAGATTCGCATTGCCATACAGCGACCAGTTGTTGTGATTGTAATTGAGGTTTCCGCCCAATGACTCATGGTCGAAGTTGCCGCGTTTATAAACACCCTGTACACTACCGGTATATCCTTCCCGGCGGTTTCTTTTGAGCACAATATTAATGAGCCCTGCATTGCCTTCTGCATCATAACGCGCCGGCGGATGTGTAATGACCTCAATCTTCGCGATATCGTTGGCAGACAGTGAGCCCAGATAACGGGCCAGGTCTTCGCCGGACAGCTGTACCAGGCGGTTGTTGATCATTACCCTCACAGCGCCTTTACCGGCGACAGACACACTGTTGCCGGATACTTTCACACCAGGTATCCTGGAAAACAGGTCCATCACATTATTACCTGCCGCGGTAATATTGTTTTCCACATTAAAGATGGTGCGGTCTGCCTGCTGTTCGATCGTAGGGCGGCGACGGGAGATCACCACCTCTCCGAGGCTGGTGACAGCCGTTTCCAGCACTACCTGTATGCTGGTGTCTTTGTGAAGTACAAAAGGTATGAGGCGTGGCTGATAACCAATCGCCGCAATACTCAGCTGATAGGCATGGCCGGATTTTCCTTTCACCAGAAAAACACCGGTGCTGTCGGAGAATGTCTGGCCGATTGTTTTTCCGGCAGTTGTAATGGCGATAGAGGCAAAAGCAACCGGTTGTCGTTGCTGATCGGTAACGGTGCCGGTAATACGTTGCTGGGCAGTGGCCAGCATCACATGCATCATTAAAAAAATTAGTACCGCAAATGGTTTACATGTCATAGGTTTCCTTATTCTGATTAGCCAACGAACAAAATAGGGCAACAAAAAACAAAAGCGGTATTAATGTGATAAATGGCAGGTATGGGATCAGCTACCAGCGCATGCTACTGCAATATATCATCATAAGTGTACACACATTGCATTATTTTTTAGGGAGATGCCCTACATTTGTTTTATTTTTTTCCATGAAGCACTTTATACTGGCAAGCACCTCCACTCTTTACGGAGAGAACTATCTGGCCTATTTACAACCGGCCATGACCACCTTATATCAAGGCGTTACAGAAGTGATCTTTGTTCCTTTTGCCCGCCCCGGCGGCATTTCGCACGATGATTACACGGCCCGGGCGGCGGCAGCCTTTGCAGCTATTGGTATCAACGTACGTGGCCTGCATACTTTTGCAGATCCGGTAGCAGCCATCCAGGCGGCACAGGGATTTTTCACCGGTGGCGGCAACACCTTCCTGCTGGTAAAACAACTGCATGAACAAGGACTCATGTCTGTTTTAAAAGCAGCTGTAGAAAGCGGCAAACCTTATATGGGTTGCAGCGCCGGCAGTAATATCGGCGGTATTTCCATGCAAACTACCAACGATATGCCGATTGTATATCCACCTAGCTTTGACACGATGGGACTGGTACCTTTCAACCTGAATCCGCATTACCTGGATCCCATTCCCGGTGTACAACATATGGGCGAAACCCGCGAAACACGTATCGGGGAGTTCCACACCCAGCACAGTACACCGGTAGTGGGCCTGCGGGAAGGCAGCTGGATTTATGCAAAAGGGGATACCCTTACCCTCGCCGGCACCCTCTCTGCCCGCATTTTTGAAGCAGGCAAAATACCGTATGAACTGGAAGCGGGCAGCAGCCTGGCTACACTGCGGTAAAACCACTCCATACAACTGGAACTTTAATCGCGTATATTTGTACTATGCGTAACCGGGATGAAAATAAAGCAGTAGCCATCCGCGAAAAAGCGATGGAAATGATTGTGCAGGAAGGGTTTGATGGCCTGAGTATGCACAAGCTGGCGAAAGCCGTTAATATCTCTGCTTCCACTATCTACATCTATTTCAAAAACAGGGAAGACCTGCTGAATCAGTTGTACATCAATGTAGCAGCAGTGTTCACGACGGTGACCCTGCAGGACTTTGATCCGGAGATGGATTTTGAAGCAGGGCTGTGGCTGCAATGGAAAAACCGGTACCAACACATCCTCAAATATCCGCTGCACTTCCGGTTTTCGGAACAGTTCCGTAACTCCCCGCTGATACAACAACAGGAAGAACTGGAAGATCCTTTCCGCAAAACCATGCGGAAGTTTATACAACATGCCGAAGAAAAGCAACAGCTGGTATCCCTCCCGCCGGAGGTATTCTGGTCTGTTGCCTATGGCCCTTTTTACACGCTGGTAAAATTCCATCTTGATAATCAGACGATGTCTGGCAAACCTTTTTCCCTCAGCGAAGAAAATATGCGACAGACCTTTGACCTGGTAGTCAAAGCCCTCCGCCCCTAAGACCATACCTGGCCTGTTTCCTTGCGTTCATCGGAACTTTCCTTTACATTCGTACCAGAAAAGGTATGGTGTAGTGGAAACATCTCTCCCGCCAGGAGAAGATACAGGTTCGAGTCCTGTTGCCTTTTTAGCTGTTAACTAACGTATACGTATATACTAAAAATACTACCTTTGCCCACGGTAGCGGGGTAGCTCAAAGGAAGAGCATTGTCACTGCATGACAGGGGATAGCGGTTCGATTCCGTTTCCGGCTACCTTTTCCAACTATCTATCATCATGGCCACACAGGAGTTTACACAGGAACAGTGGGATCATTTCTACAACATCCTGCAATACCTCAGCAAAAAACCGGATGCCTCCCCGGATACCCAACGCCTGAAAGGACTGGTTACCAAAATATACAAAACAGCCCGGAAAGATATTCAGCGGACAGCCAGCGAACAACGCAAAGCTTCCGACCAGGCAAAATTGCAGCAGACCGTTGTGTTCCAAATGGGCTTACAACCAGCTGTCAGCAACCAGCCGGCGCCGCCCACCGTTTACCTGCCCCTGCAACAGGAGCTGGAGAAAGCGGCGATCTGTTATGCCTGCCGCCAGCCTTATCACACAGTACATTTTCATTACCACCGGCTATGCAGTACCTGCGCCGCTACTCACCTGCAAAAACTGGAACAACGTGTATCCCTTACCGGTAGAACAGCGCTGATTACCGGCGCCCGCATGAAAATAGGCTATGCCACCGCCCTCCGCCTCCTGCGGGATGGCGCGCGGGTGATTGCCACTACCCGCTTTGCCGCCGATGCCCTGCTGCATTACACCGCTGAGCCAGACTATGCGGTATGGAAAGAACGACTCACCATTTATGAGCTGGATATGATCAGCATCCCGCAAGTAGAACAGTTTATTCAGTTTATGCTGACAACCTTTCCTACCCTGGATATCATCATCAACAATGCCGCACAAACGCTTTCGTATCCATCGGAATACTACCGCCCGCTGATAGCGCGACAAGCCCTCCTGCCCGCCTTGCCGGCGGCAGACCGTGCCCGTATTGCCTCTCCGGCCTCCCACACCGCTGCCCTGCCGGCACTTTCCGGTCATTTTCCGGAAGGACAGCTGGATTACTTCCATCAGCCACTGGATACCAGAAGCAGCAACAGCTGGGTCATGAAACTGCATGAAGTAGATACCGCAGAAGTATTGTCTGCCAACCTGGTGAACAACATTGCGCCCTTCATGCTTAACAGTCGCCTGAAACCCTTGTTGCTACAGTCTTCCTTTGCCGCACGTTTCATTATCAATGTCACCTCTTCCGAAGGACAGTTCAGCTATGCCAGCAAAACCGTTTTCCACCCACATACCAATATGACCAAAGCCGCACTCAATATGATGACCCGCACCAGCGCTGCCGACTATGCAGCCAGCGGTATTTATATGAACAGTGTAGATGTGGGATGGGTGTCTACCGGCAACCCGATTGAAAAGAAAACCCGGCTGGAAGAAAAGGGATTTTTACCACCGCTGACGCTCGCAGATGCAGCTGCCCGCATTTATGATCCTATCATACAGGGTATCCAGGACCAGCCCACCTATGGTAAGCTCTACAAAAACTATGTGGAAGTGGATTGGTAAACCTGTATAACGGGAATGCCTATCTTTGATATCATCACAAATTATCCCCATGACATACACCACCTTATATCGGCCGGTAGGCCCCGACGAATTGGTATTGATAGAACAGTCCGGCTGGAAGCGGTTTCCGCCCCGCAGACCGGATCAGCCTATTTTCTATCCGGTGATGAATGAAGCCTATGCCATTCAGATCACCACCGAATGGAATGTGCCGGCCTATGGCAGCGGCTTTGTCACCCGGTTTGCCGTAGCCAGCGCCTTCCTGGAAAAATACACGGTAGAAAATGTAGGCAGCGACCTGCACAACGAATTATGGATACCTGCGGAAGACCTGGATGCCTTCAATGGTCATATCATCGGTCTTATTGAAGTCACTCAATCCTATCACCGGGAACCGGCATAAAAAAACCCGTTCAGGGTTACTGAACGGGTTCGTATATCCTTTACCGTATTAACGGGCAATATCGATCTTCACTTTCTTGTTTTTGATCTTTTCATTTTTGATCAGCTCCAGTACGTGTCCTACTTTGGATTTTACCACTGCTACAAAAGAGAAAAAGTCTTTTACTTCGATTAAGCCGATATCTTCTTTTTTCAGTTTACCCCGGTTACCGAGGAAACCTACGATATCTATTTTATTCACCTTGTCTTTTTTACCAGCCGCAATGAACAGGGTGGTCCATTTTGGTTTTTCCGGTAAAACAGCCGTTTCCGGCAGTTCAATGGTGATCACCGCTTCATTGGCAATGTATGGCATCAGTTTTTCCTCCGGCGACAGGATCACGATAGCGGTGCCGCTGGCTTCCATTCTGGCCGTACGTCCGTTGCGGTGCGTCCAGCTGTCTTCGGTATGTGGTAAATGGAAATGTACGATGTAGCGGATATTCGGAATATCCAGGCCGCGGGCAGCCAGATCAGTCGTTACCAGTACATTCACGGAGCCGTTGCGGAATTTGCAAAGGGCGGCATCCCGCTCCTGTTGTTCCATAGCGCCATGATAGAAGGTATTGATGATACTTTTTTCCGACAACATTTTGCTGGTACGCTCCACGGCTTCGCGGTGATTGCAGAATACAATGGTAGAGCGGTTACCCAGGTAGCAGATGAGGCGAAACAGGGTTTCTACCTTATCATTTTCCGGTGCCAGTACCTGTTTTATTTCCAGGCGGGCGGCCGGTGTACCTTCTTCCGGCAGGAAGTTGAGTTTTTCCGGGTCCTGCAAAGCCAGGAAATCCGGGATATCCACGGATTCCGTAGCGGAGGTGAGGATACGTTTGTTGATCGCCGGCAACGAGTCGGTGATAAAAGATACTTCTTCCTGGAAACCCAGTTCCAGGGTTTTATCAAATTCATCCAGCACCAGGGTGGTGATAGCCGCCGTGGTAATGTTTTCCCGGCGGATGTGATCACCCAGACGGCCAGGCGTACCAACAATAACGGCTGGTGGCTGTATGAGGTTGTTTTCTTCTGTTTCTCTCAGGTGTCCGCCATAACAGGCCGTGATCTTAAATCCGGTACCCATCTGCTTAAACACTTTTTCTATCTGCAGCGCCAGTTCACGGGAAGGCACCACAATCAGGGCCTGTGTATCTTTATTGGCAGCATCCAGTTTTTCCAGTACCGGTAACAGGAAAGCCAGCGTTTTACCGGAACCGGTCGCAGACAACAGGATGACATCGGCCTTTTGGCGATTTGCATCTACCGATGCCTGCTGCATTTCATTGAGTGAATCAATTTTGAGATTGGTAAGAATATTACCTAAGCTGTAGTTTTCTTTTTGCATTTGGGGCAAAAGTACGAAAAGGAGGATTAAGAATCAGCAATTAAGCAAGAAGGAGGATAGATAAGCGGATTATCTTCGCTTATCTATCCTCCCTATTACATCCTTTTTTAATCTCAGGATAACGCTATCCTAGAATTTATAGGAAACCGTTCCAACAAACTGGGTCGGCGGAATCGGGTTGATGCTGTAATTCTCGTGCACGTAATAGTTATATGCATTGGTGATATTGGATACTTTACCCAGGATCGCAAAACGTTTAAAGGTATAACCGGCGGTGAAATCCAGGGTCGTAAAGCCTGGTACGGAGATCAGACGATTGGTGACCTCAGTCCCTTTCACCACGGTATTGTTCCATCCGGCGAAACGCTGGCCGATATAATACACACCGGCACCCAGTTTCAGGCCTTTTACCTTTGTTTGCTGGAAAGTATAGAATACGCTCGCATTAGCAGTATGATTCGGGTTACCTACCAGGCGTTCGCCGGAAACAGATGCCCCTACTACCCCTTCGGGTACTTTTTCAATGGTGATATTGTTGTAGCTGTAACCACCGATAACATCCAGTCCTGGCAACGGATGACCGGCAATATCCACTTCCACACCCTGGCTCAGGGTTTCGCCAATCAATGCTTTAAAAGCCGCATTGGTATTGATGCCACCGTCTTTATCGAAAGGCGCTGTCTGTGCATAATTATTATTCCGGATACGGTATAAAGTCAGGTTGGCAGATAATAATCCTTTGAAGAAATCATTCTTCACTCCCACTTCATATTGCGTGATAATAGAAGCAGGTAAAGGCACATTGTAGATATCATTGGCATTGTTAGGCGTAAAGGAAGTCGTATAGCTCGCAAATACTGCAGTTGTAGGAATCGGTTTGTATACCAGTCCTACACGCGGAGAAAATGCCTGATCGTAGCGGGTTGTAGCCGTACTGCTGGTGGTAGTGGTGCCGGTCTGGAAGTTATAGGTTTCCGGTACATTCGTCTGCAGGTAAGAATAACGTACGCCCGCCAGTAATTTCAGTTTAGGAGAGATGCTGATCAGATCCTGTACATAGGCACCAATACGGTTAATCGGCGAATTGGTTCTGGAGAGCAGGGTATCTACAGGCATATCTGTCCGTAAGGCATTGCGATCGAACGTATATACATTAATGATATCATAAATACCTTTTACCTTTCCCAATACAGAAGGCACCCCATAGGTGTAGCTGCCAGACAGGTACCGGTCGGCATCCACACCAGCCAGGATCGTATGTTCCAGGCTACCCGTATGGAATTTACCGGTAACATCTATTTGAGCGGAGTAATAATCTTCGTTATTGGCATTTCTACCCAGTGGCCGTTGCCAGGTGCTGTCTGCCTTCGCCTGAATTCTTTCGATGGCGTAATAGTCACGCTGGTATTTGGAATACCCGATGGTACCGGTCAGGGCCCAGTTATCGTTGAACTTATGGCGCAATATCGCAGATGCACTGGTTTGCTGCGTGTGGGCATACTGCCATGGCGCGCCAAAGAAGGTATTGCGGGGAACGTCGAGAATATTTTTATCTGCGATGCTACCGATACCGAAATCAGGTGTAAAATCGTGTTTCAGGTAATCTGCCTGTACCAGCAATTCCGTCCGGTCGCTGAGTTTAAACAGCAAGGAAGGGTTTACATAATAACGTTTGGAATGTACCTGATCGCGGTAGCTGTCTGCCGTTTCAAAGGTACCGTTTACGCGGTAGGCTATTTTGGAAGACAAAGGACCATACACATCTACAGATGGCTTTAATAGGCCATAGCTGCCGGCTCTCAGGTTTACTTCGCCACCGAAATTGAATTTAGGTTGTTTGGTCACCATGTTCATCACGGCGCCCGGAGACACGTTACCATACAGGATAGCCGCGCTACCTTTCAATACCTCTACTCTTTCCAGGGAACTCATTTCAGGCATCACACCGGTATTTACCCGGATACCATTTTTGAACATATTGGTGCTGGAGAAGCCATAGCCACGGGCATTGAAGGTTTCCTGGGTACCGGCGCGCTGGGAAGCCATGTAAACACCGTTTACATTTTTCACCACATCGCTCAGGCGTTGCGCCTGCTGGTCTTCCAGTACTTCATGTCCGATGATGGCTACACTCTGTGGCAGGTCCATCGCCGGAACCGGCAATTTACCGATCGATACAGGTCTTTTATTAATGGTTCTGGTACGGGTACCTTCTACCACAATTTCATTCAGCTGGCTGGAAGAGGATTCCAGCGTGTAGGTCACATCTGTGGCCTGATCGGCTGTAACCGTAACATTATTTTCCAGGGTTTTCATCCCTGTATAGGAAATGACCAGGTGATAAGCGCCTGGTTTTACATTTTTCAGGGTAAATACCCCTTCTTCGTTGGTGAGCGTACCTTTTTTGGTATCTTTTAACCCAACCGTTACAAATGCTGCCGGCTGGCCGTCTGACGTGGAGATTTTTCCTTTAATGCTACCGTTCTGCGCGAATACAGCCAGGTTGAACAATATCAAACTGACGATCAAGTATAAATGTCTCAATTAATAAATGTTTAGCGGAGTAATTTTGCGCGAAGTAAGACACTTTTGCACAGATACCCCTACGCGAATCAGGAAAATGATTTACGCAATCGGGAAATTATCAAGACTCCATTATTCCGCTTTCGTCATTTGCCGGATAAATACGGTTTCGGTAGCGTCAAAGGGGGTTCCGTCGGTATGGAAGATGTCGTGGTACCAGATCACCGGTGGCGTTAGTACTTCCGGCTTGCCCTGTGGGTAGTTGGTTTGGGTTTTACCGGCCACCAGGCCCCAGTTGATGGCTCCCACCCGGTTTTGCTTCATCATAGGCAGATGGCTGCTGAAAAAGCTTTTGTTGGGGCGTTTCATATATTCTGTACAGATGAGGGGGCGGTTGTAGCGTTGCAGGCTATCAATAGCGCCCGCCATGGAGGCGGAATCGCGGTAATTATGAAAAGTAATAATATCTGACTGGGCCAGCTGGTAAGCATTAAAAGCGGTAAAATCATCCCGCCAGATACCAATAGAGATAGGTTGGGTGAGCTTTACTGCCCGTGCCCAGGCCACCACATTTTTCAGCAGGGGCCAGCTTTTATCGCCATGCCCAAAGTGCCCGGGTTCATTATAGAGGTCCCATAACAATATGCGTTTGTCTTTTTTGAATGTTTCCAGCACGTCGGTTACATACCGGTGCAAGGTATCCATGAGCAGCGGCAACGAATCTATACGGTTACCCGGATCTTTCAGCCAGCGGCTGTTGTGGGTGGCCGCCACCGGAGCAGGTTGCGGCCCCGGGGCGTAATCATCTTTCCAGCAATCATCAAAAAAAACAAACATGGTTTTAATATGATGCCGGCCGGCGATAGCCAGGTACTGGTGCATCCGTTTTTTGAATCCTTCCGGATCACTCACCCATGCCACATGGTGCAGGTATACCCGCATACAGTTCATACCAATACCGGCGGCATATCCCAGTTCCTTATTAATGGTAGCGGTATCAAAGGTGGCGGCCTGCCACATTTCCAATTGGTTGACGGCATTGGAAGGGGTAAAATTGGCGCCTACCAACCAGCCTTGCTGCTGATACCAGTCGTGGGCACGCTTTTCAGTCCAGCGGGCCTGTTGCGCCTGCCCTTCGGAGCATACGCCTATGATCAGTAACAGGAATAATAAACAGGTATTTTTTACGGGTATCATACGGGGTATTTTTATTAGGCGCTGCAAGTATACATTTTCCCGCCCTAAAACCGGCAGCAAGGCGCTGTCTACCCCGGCTGATTATTATCCGGATGCCCTGGCAGCGGGCATCCGGACATTTGTTAATCCTTATTTTTTAGCATTTGGCAACGCGTTGATCCATTGGGTAATCAGCGCCACTCCTTCCGTATGAACGACGGTACGGGCCAGCTCGGGCATAGCCACTCCCGGCTCGGCACTGTTCATCCGGTAGGCCAGGATGGAATGCAACGCATCGCCCGGCACGATATCGTAGTCGAGGCCACCAGCGCCACCGCCGGCAGAAACCGGCGATTTGCGTACTCCCAGGCGATCGGGACTGGTTTGCTCATACTCCAGGAACAAGCCCGTATTGAAGGCATCGCCGCCTTTGGTGTGGCAGTGCGCGCAGTTGACATCCAGGTAGGCGCGGGCACGCTCACTCACTGTGAAGTGTACACTATCTTTCCAACCCGGCAGCTGCGGTACCTGGGTCAGTGCTGGCATCCCTGTCAGGTAGCCCGCAGCAGCCAGTTTCTCCAGCTGATTTTCCGTATCTCCCACCCGGGTATAGTTGAGGTTGCGCGCCTTCGGGCCAATAGGCGTCAATACGCTGTTATTGATATGGCAACGTTTACAATCGTTGGTATTCGGCATCTGGTATACGGTATGCCGCTGCTGGCCCTGGTCGTCGAGGAAAGTCATCGGAATTTTCTTTCCCACAATCCATTTCACGGCATCCTGCTGTGTATCGTTCCACAGGTAGTTCATCACCTTCCACTGCCCGTCTGCCGGATCTTTGAACAGCAACCGGGTTTCCAGCATCACCTTCCTGTGTTCCGGACTTGTATAGGCAAAGTTTTTTATAATAAAGGTGCTATCCGGAAAAGACAGTGCACCGGTAGCCGTATAGCTGATACTGCGGCCTTCCGGCAATACCACGAACCGGTCTTTCACCGTATAGTCGGTAAACAAAGGCGTGGTGAGGTCGTAGTTCACCACTCCCTTGCGGGGTTGTAACTGTCGCAGTTCCCCGGTAAAAAAACCATACTCCGACAACCGGTCCCTGAAACGAAAAGGGCCTGCCGTTGTTGTTTTAGCGGGTTGCTGCTGACAGCTGACCCCAACGATCATACCTGTTATCAAAAGGCTGGTCCATAAACAAAGCTTCCTCATCTCCCGAAAAATTAACTGCATTATTTACAAGTAAAAGGGGTCATATCTGTACTGGGACGCCAGTTTTTTGACCGGATATTCAATGCATCGATATTTACAAACAGGTTGGTACCCTGCTGCCGGATACAGAGTGAGTCCGGGTTTACTGCAGTGCCTTTCGTGAGTATATTCGTGGTAATACCATCATACAAAATGAATGGCAGCCGCATATCCTTCCGCGCCGGATCCTGCGCTTTCAGCTGCTGATCCAGCCCTACCAGCACCTTCCCTATATGATGCGCATATACCGGCTCGGGGAAAGCATTGCCCATTTCCATGACGTTGTCGTGGATATGTATGTTGCGGGGGATGGGGAAATATTTATCATTCATTTTTTCTCCGGCACTTTCATCTATAAAAAATCCGGACACCACTGCAATAGCCGCGGAGTTATTATTAATGATCCGGTTATTGTACAACTCTACATCAGAAGCCGCCAATATAATAATACCACTGCCCGGCGCCGCATTGCCCACACCCCAGGTATTACCGAAGCTGCCTGCCTTTGCAAAATTCCGTTCGTTGTTATCATGCATATAGTTGTTGTAGGCCTTTACGTAGCCGCCCCGCTGGGAGAGATCCGGCAGATCGAACACCAGGAACCCGGATGTATTGCCATAAAATTCATTGTCGTATACTTCTGCATGCGACGTATTTTCTATTTCGCAACCGGCCACATTTTTATAGGCCCTGCATTTGCGGATAATAGCACTATCCGACTGTCCTACATAGATACCTGCATCAGATGCACCTTCTGCATAACAGTTTTCTATCAATACATTTTTGCACAACACGGGGTAAATGGCATAGCCGCCACTGGTAGAATCAGCCACCTGCCAGATCGCATGCAGATTGGTCACCACCACTTTTTCACTTTTGTTGATTTTAATCAGATCTCCTTTGGAGTCCCGCAAGGTCATCCCATCTATGGTAAAACCTTTCACATCTGTTACCCGGATGCCTTCTCCACCCTGGCTTTGCGCCGAAAAATCCAGGATGGTTTTTTTCGGGCCGGCGCCCTGTATGAGAATATGTTTTACCTGCGCTATACTCAGGTTATCGAACTGATAAGTCCCTTCTTTCAGGGTAATACTACTGCTGTCTGTCAGCGACAGCATCGCCTCTACAATACGGGCTTCTTCTCCCGGGCCAAAGGTGAGCCGGGTTTTATACCCATCGCCACCCTCCTCTTTTACACCGCCGTTACAAGCCACCAGTAAGGCTATCAGGCATAAATAAAAATGATGCTTTTTCATACATTCATGGATTTTATTACAGGTTAAAAAACATTATAGGCAAAGCTGATATAGTACAATCCGCCGATAGCCGGACTGCCAAAGCCATTGCGGTAATAGGTATTGGTAAGATTGGTAGCGCCCAGCTTAATTGTTGAATGCGCCTGCAGCAAGCGGTAGCTGCATTGCGCATCTATCACGGCAGATGCGGGTACGGTACCACTACCAAAACCTATCTGGTAGAAATAAGCCGGCCGGTACCGGAAAGTGGTATTAAAAGCATACCGCTCCTTTTTACCGAAACCAGTATTACCAAAATCGATGTTGAACTTATAATTAGGGGTATTAAAATTATTGACCTGGCTATTGTTCCTGTTCTTTAAAAAATCTGCAGAGAAATTCACCTTCGCCAGGAAATGCCGCGACAAATCCACACTCACACTGGCGGCATATCCATAGGTATTGACATGCTCTGCACCATTATAGGCAATATTGTATTGCGTATAGGTACTGTGGTTTTTAAAAGCAGTGATATCCTGCGTACCCGGCGTGTTGGCCACATTCACATACCCGATAAAATTCTTCCAGGTAGCATAATATCCCAACACATCCACCAACACACAGCCGCCGATCAGGGATGCATATCCTAACTCAAACGCATCTACGGACTGCGGCATGATATCGTTGAGCTGAAATTTCTGCAGGTCTGCCGGATTGTTGGTTTGCTGGTATTTTTGTACACTTTCCAGCGTATACGCCGGATACTGATCGAACTGATATACGCCCTGCAGCAATCGTGCAGACCCACCGGAAGCAAAGCTGTTGTAATCTATCAGCGTACTTTGCAGCGACTGTATATTGGAAGGAAAGCTATAGGCATTCTGATAGGAGAAACGGATAAAACTTTCTTTATTCACCTCCAACACCGCAGCTGCCCGGGAAGTCATACGCGGTTTTTCAAACAACGTATTTTTATCGTAGCGGAAAGCGGCACTCAGACTGAGTTTATCCCGGATCAGTTTTTTCGCCAGGTGCACATAGGCGCTATACTCCGCCACATCAATCGGCTGTGCTTCATCCGGGAAAAGAGTGCCTTTGGAATCCAGGCGATAGAGCCGGTAGTTAAGTCCTGCTATCAGCGTAACATATTTCAGGAGAGAAGAAAAATTGTATTGTCCTTCCACATTATACAACTTACTCTTATCCAGGAAAAGGGTGCCTCCTTTGGAAGTAGGAATGCCTGCAATACTGTCTTTCAGCTGCAGAAACTGCGGACTGCCTGCTTCCGGCCTGCCGGCATCGGCTGCACTGCGGGCCCATACACAGGCTTCTTCATAGCTCTTACCACCTGCCATCGCTGTCAGCAACGCAGCCGTATACTGCGGATACCAGCCATCACCCGTTGCTTCATGATAGCTGGGCTTCCAGGCTTCGTTGATCAGCTGTGCCGTAGGACTGGCAATAATCGTACGCCCTGAATTTTCCTGGCTGGTATATGCCCGCACAAACCAATTGGCCGCTTTTAATTCGGCCCGGTACTGTCCGAGGCTGAAACCCGTGAGGGCATATCGGGTATCATTGCTGTATACTGCATTGCCTTTACCAAAAGTACCCGATACAATCATCTCCAGCTGCGGCCGGATCTTATATCGTAGCTCCGCATTGGCTTTAAACAAGATCGCCTCACTGCTGAGATACCCATATTCCGGATACCCGGTACGGGCCACTTTATTACTTCCTTTTCCCAGCAAGGGATTGATCAGCGGCGCCAGCTCCGGCTGCTGGGCCAATGCTCCCTGCAGAAAGGGATTTATATCGATGGAAGTTTTGCTGCCGTAGCCATTCACCGCATTGTAGTTGGGGTCCTGCAAAGGGCCGCCGACGCCGTTGGTATTGGTGGTATCTGCCGCTACCCAGTCTTTCGCCCGGGTATACTGCACATTGATTTTAAATGCCAGCCGGTCATTGATCTTTTTCGCCCAGCGGACCGTCCAGTCGTAGTAAGGGGAAGGTCCCAGCGGATCATTGCCCTTTCCTTTCCGGATATGATTCACGCCCTGCGTGATCTGTGCACTCAGCCCCTGGTATTTAAAAGGATCTTTCCCTGTCATCACCAGTGTACCATTCAATCCACGGGAACCATACAAGGCCGAAGAAGCGCCTGCCAGCAGCTCCACATTATCGACATCCAATTCCGTGAGCCCGATGACAGCGCCTAACGGGAAATTGAGTCCGGGCGCCTGATTATCCATCCCATCCACGATTTGGGTGAAATTGGTATTACCACTGGTATTAAAGCCACGGGTGGTAATCGTGGTAAATGTTAAACTGGAAGTGGTTACATCCACTCCTTTCAAACCCTGTAACATATTGTAATAGCTCGGCTGCGGCGAGTTAATGATATCTTTGGTACCTATCCTTTCAATCGTCACCGGCGACTCTATTTTCCGCTGTACCAGGCGGCTGGCCGACACCACCACTTCTTTTCCCAACACCGTAGCCGGCGTCAGTACGATCCGCTGAAATCCGGGTGCCGTGATTGTCAGTACCCGGGATTCAAAACCAACGGCTGAAATCAGCAGCGTCAATGGAAAAGACTTCCGGGTAGAGAACCTGAAATTTCCCTGGTCATTGGTATAATCACCATTAGGCGTATCCTTTAATACAACAGATACGGCGGGTACCACCTCATGGGTGACACTGTTGCGGATATTACCGGCGACTTCCTGTTGCGCCATCACCACTACCGGTAACAGGAACAGGCAGACCACACTGAATAGTACAGATTTTAACATCGGCTGGAGGGATTTAGATAACCTGGTTTAGTTTTCACGTTGTGTCGTACACCAGCGATATTACTTCAATCCACTGCACCATAGTGCCTATGGCATTGACTTTGGGGCGAAAACCAGGCTATACGGGGTAAAATCAGCCTGTTGGGGCAAAACGCTCCTGGAAGACCGGCAGGCAGGAAGCCGATACCGGCACTTCCATCTCTTCCAATCCCTCCAACTGCAGGAAATATCCTTTTGTACCTTTTTTAAAAAGTACCACTTTAGACATATTGATTAAATAGGAACGATGCGCCCGGGTGAATCCTTCTTCCGACAACTGTGTTTCCAGTTTTTTCAGCGAAGTACGTACCAGCTGTTTACAGATGGTATGTCCCGACAGGTAGAAGACATGTACATAATTATCTTCGGCCCTGATGAGCAGCAATTTTGCCGGCAGCAGTGTCAGCACCGGCCGGTTATGTTCATCGCAGATCTGCACACAGGCATGCTGCACCGCTGTTTTCTCTTCCGGCACAACTGTTTCCAGCTGTCGCAACTGCGCACATTTTTCCCGGGTATAAAACCACAGCAAAGCAATTAAATAAGGTAAAGGCATGATCAGCGCAGTATAGCGCAGGGTATTAAAAAATTCTGTCCAGGTGAGCAGAAATTTATCGATGAGCATCACATCCAGCAAGGTAACCAGGAAGGCGATCAACACCATCTCTCCCAGGAACCAGCACAGATAAGTGGCATTGGTCAGCTTTTGCCGCCATTTCAGCCGGAACAGCCAAAACTGGGAGACCGTCAGCGCTCCTACGCCACAAAGGGTAAACAGCAGGAATAACTGGGCCAGCGTCAGCTGCTGCCCTTCGTACCAGATGTTGATATTGAAAGGTAAAAAGATATACATGAACAGGAAACTGAAAACACTGCAAAATGTAATCAGCGCTACCCTGTTGGCCACGGAATCCAGTAGAGTAAAGCGCGGCTGTTCCAGGGCATACCTGGTGATAGCTGGCAAGGTATACAGGCTTCTCATAACGTAGTATATTTTCTTACTTAAGTTAAGCAAAAACCAGTAAACCGCCATGCTATCTGCCTGAACTTTTTTACCGTACTACCAGGTGCGCCATTGATCCGCGATACTCCCGGTACCATAGTCCTGGGGCGTTAATCCGGCAGCCCTGCTGATACGGTCGAACAACTCACACAGGTCTTCCTGCTCTTCCCACTCAATCAGCCCTTTCAACTCTTCTGCCAGCTCATTAAAAGCCGCAACTCCATTTTCCACACAGGCCAGCTTCTCCGATTCACCCGCCTCCTGACCGGCAGCCACCAGCTCCGCTATCAGGGTATCCGCAATGGCTTCCGCCCGTTCACAGTTTTCCGGGCAATATTGTTCTACGCCTCCCACATCATCCGCATCACCATAATATTTCTCCCGCCATCCGGCAAAAGGATAATATGCCTTCACCCCTTCCATCCTTTTCTGATAATTCATGTCACTTTTTTTGAAGGCGCAAATATAAATGATATATATTAGTACTTATGTCCAATCCCCTCCATACTACACAGCTTTTCCGGCTTCCCACCTTTCCCCGTATTCTGTTCCGTGTCCTGAGCGTAGTCATGCTGGGACTTAGCGCCTTTACCATCGCCTTTATCAACACCAGCCCCGTGATGGTCTTCGTGCTACCCGTCTTCCTGTTTCTGGCCTGGTCGATGTTTGCCTACACCCGACAATACCTCCTCCTCACCGATAGCTTGCTGACACGCAAAGGCAGCCTGAAATCCCAGGAGATAGACTGGAACGATATTACACAGGTAGACCTGAAAACAGTGGGAAAATATGATGATCCGCAGATCATCCTCTATTACGGCGACCGTACCCTTACGATCGCCCGGAGTTTTTTTTTGACCAAACAATTTAAAGCGATCCTGCTCCTGCTGGAACAAAAGCTACCCGCTACACTTTTCACCACACAATACCACCATACCCGGCAGGCACTCCCCGCCAGCTGGCAGCTACCTTAAAATACCGGTGGCACACCCGGTTTCAGCTCCCTATTCAGTTGCTTTTCGGCTACCGCCAGGGCCGCATCGTCCAGGGCTACAAAACCTTTCGGCGCCTGATCAGCCGTTCCCTTATAAATACCTATAAAAGATTTCGATACCGTTCTGCGGGTAACGGGGTCGGTCATACGAAAATAACGGGGGTACCAGCCTTGTACCGCCCTTTTATCCGGCGCCGGCTTACGTGCCACCTTTTGCCGGTTCGCCATTATTTTTTCCAGGGTAATTTTTGCCACATCCGCTGCTGAAAAGAAATATACCTTACGCCCCCGCAATGCCTGTCCTTCGCCGCTTTTGAATACACCCGCATGGTGCCACTCCGTAGCAAATACCTCCAGCTCCTTTGCGGCAATCTTCGTATTCAACTGTTTGGATAATGCAGCAGCTACCGCTCCGGCTTTCAACAACCCTTTTGCTTCGGCATCCTGGTAGTTTTCTGATTTACCCTCCCGCAGGTAATGTTTCATTTTCATGGGGGAAAGTTAGCCATAAATAATTTTTCCGGGAGAATTTTGGTTATTTATGAAAAAGGTTATTAAATTAGTAAACACATCACGGGATGTAGCGCAGCCCGGTAGCGCGCTTCGTTCGGGACGAAGAGGCCGCTGGTTCGAATCCAGTCATCCCGACAAGACAGGACAAAGTGGAATTATTACCATTTTGTCCTGTTTTATTTTCACTAAAAGCCTTGTCCAGCGTGTATATTATGCGTACCGCTTCATTGATGCGGTTAGTTCGAAATGAAAATCCGTCAAAAATTAATTTTTCAGGATACATCGAACTTATTACTTCCCGTTTCTTTTCAATTTCTCCGGTTTCATACGCATGATCCAGCTTCAAAAGGTTATTCAGTCCCTTGTCCAGAAGGTCGTCAATATTTACTTGGTCTTGGTCAAAGGTGCTCAGTTTGGTTTCCAGCTTTTCAAATTTAGTGCTGTACTCTGTTTTCATTTCCCGGAAATCGGCAGGATCTATCAGCAAACCGTCATTGATACATACACAAAGGTTGCTTTTGCCAAAGTCTATGACAGAAAGAATGCGCTTGTAGTTGCGGACATGCTCAATGACAGGGTCCTGCCTTTTTATGAAGAATATGGTATACGCCTGCTACGCGTCTTAACAGACCGGGGTACAGAATACTGCGGTGCCAGAGAATATCACGAATACCAGCTTTATCTGGCTCTGGAGGATATTGACCATAGCAGAACCAAAGCCAGAAGTCCACAGACAAATGGTATCTGCGATTGGCTGAATCGGACTATCCAGGATGAGTTCTACGCAATCGCTTTCCGTAAAAAGATCTATAATACCATCGAACAGCTGCAGGACGACCTTGATGCCTGGCTAAACGAATACAATCGCAATAGAATGCATCCTGGTAAATACTGCTTTGGACGGACACCACTACAGACTTTTGAGGAAACACTATCTTTGGCTAAAGAAAAACAGCTGGACGACTTGGCGCCAGCTGCATGATATTTTGACCCGACTGTTGGATCAAATCGTAACTATTACAGCTAATTCTTGATGAAGGATGGATAAATCGTTAGCCTCCATAGTTAATTGAACAATAAACTCTTTTATCTCATTTTGCTTTGATGCAAACAGCAAAGTGTACTTTTGCAAATTATCATTCAACGCACTGTGGATTTCATTTGTAATGCTTTTAATTTGGGCAGGTATTGAATTCAAAAGTTCTTTAGCTTGTGTGGTTAATGGCAGATGTAGTTTTTCATATTTTGATTGTATGTCTGAAATTTCTTCTTGGTATATCTTGTTGTGTTTAGCTTTTTCCGTATCTAGCATATCTTTCGCTTTGTTATATTCTATCAAAAAAGGTTGGATGTTTTTTTGAAAAATAGCATCCATATTATTTAATGACTGATGTAAAGCACCAAATTGATTTTGATAGTTTTGTTTCACCGTTTTGGTAATTGTTTCATTTGCTTTTACTTCACATTTTTTTCTCCATTCATTCAACAAATACGCTCTATTCCAACCAATACCTGTTGCCTTTATCCATTGGCCAGAACGAATTTTCAAATTACCGTCTGAGCTAATGTCAATAAAATCCGAAGCAGTGTAAATGCCCACATACGATAAGGATATAACTGCCTGTTTATTATTTGAACCAAAAATTTCTCTCACTTCCTCTGATATTCTATATTTCGAAAGCTTTGCGGGGTTCTGAGTTAAATTATTAATATCAATCTGTTCTTGTTTCTGTAAGTCATATATATTTTTCTGCAAGGCAGACTTTTGCATTTCATGACTTTCATAACGTTTCTCTAAAATGTCCGAATATAGCTGTTTTATTTCTTGGTCAATCTTAGCATGGGTTGTTTTTAAAATCTCAAACATTATTTTTATTTCCTGTACTTCTTGAATATGCAATCCTTTCGCTAATTTATCAATATTTGCCATTTCTACAGTAAAATGACTTTTTAGTTGCCCTATTTGGGATTTTTCCTTAGATAAAATAAGAGCTTCATCCGATCTGAAATTATCAAACAATGCTTTCAAGGCCAGCTCATATACCTGCTGCATTGCATACTTGTATTTCAGGTCATTTTCTCGAGTTCTTATTAAATCTTCTAATTTTTGCTGCTTTGATTTTCCCACAATGTTAGCAATTATAAATTTCAAACCCTTTAAAGGGAAGGGATTCAAATAATTCACAATTGGGAAGGTTACATTTATAACGGGACTGTAATTTATACCTCTTGAATAATCAAAAGTCGGGAAAAATAATAGCGTTGAAGGAAGGGATCTTTTAATAACAGGTTGAGGTGATAAATTCCTACACCATTCATCTGCTGAAGGACGGTCACTTGGATTAGTATACCCATTCTCAAAGCATCGTTTGAAAAGCTCTTGTACACTTGTTTCTAATTTATGGAAATTGTTATGTGGTGGAGGGATTACTTTGAAAAAGGAGCGTTTCTGCCCGTTGGGGAAAAGTCCATTTTCAACCATTTCTGCTAATCCATTGCACTTGTCATAAGGAGTTATACAGCTACCAGAAAATGGATGTATTCCGCAAAGTAAGCGGTAGAAAATTACGGATAAACTAAATCTATCCCATGTTTCATTTAACCCGTCTTTATTAATTTTTACTCCTTTATAATATTCGGGAGGTGTATATTCCGGTGTTACTACTGGTGCAGGAAACAGAATTTTGTTGTTTTGGGTAACAGCTACACTGTCCATGTCAATTATTGAAATAAGCCCATTAGGTTGAATCATTATATTTTCGGGCTTCATGTCAACTAAAACATAGTTGCCCAGATTGTGAATATGATAAATGGCTACGGCAATATTAAAACACAGCTTTAATCGAAGTTCTATTGCTTTAGGATTATAAAAGTCAAACTTTTTCCATTCATCTGTCAAATTCTTGGGCATTCGCACATGGCACAGCAACTCTAGCTTCTCACCTTTGGCAGCAGGCATTGTAAACCCAATAAATTTTCCATTTTCATATACAACTTGGTTAACCCAAATAACTGAATGATGATCATCTTGATGTAATAAAGGGAGATTGGCTGCTAAGTACTCTATTTTTTGTTCTCGTTCTTTAGTTCTCTTGTCCGGTTTGTATATTTTTACAACCTGTTTTTGAAAGCTTACTGGGTTAATAATTCTAAACAAGTCACCTTCGCCACCACTGGCAAAAGCTTTATCTTCTAGTAATAGTTTTGTCCCATTTTTTAATTGTACTATTTTAGACATTAACTATTAACTGTTGGTTATTTCAGAAAAACTAACACCTAAAATCAGCGTTTTATCATCCGTTTCTACTTTTAGTTTTTCGTTCCCTGACATTAAAAAATTCATCCAAAGGTTATTAATTTCTTCTTGACTTTTACCCTGTTTATATAATTCCGGCAAAATTCTCAAATTAGGATTAAAAAAAAGAGGGAAAGGTCTATTAGGATCAAAATAATTTTCCTTTTCCTTGTCAAATAAATTACACTCGAAAGATGCTTTTTCACAACCATCAGAGAGTAAGCAAAATGCTTTCACTTCATCTATAACTACCTTGCTTTCAATATAATTATCAACAATATCATCGTTCCAGATATCTGATGTAATAAAAACAGTTTCGTTAGCTAATTCGCCATGAAATGGTGTAATCGTTGGATACCATTCAAGGTTATTATTGCAATATCCCGCGCGGCCATCCCCTATATGGGTAACTAGCAGTCCTTTGGGAAGAGCGATAGTTAAGATAACCGTACATGCTAATGATCTAAAGTCTAAATCATTACTCATGCTAAACTTATCCAAGTCTTCCCTAATTACAAATAGAGTTTGCTTAGCAACCTTATGCCATATATCCTGATTAGGCAATTCCTTCTGATAATTCCAATTTTTAGAAGTTATTACCTTTTCAAAATGATATACGCAAAGTTCAGCTACTTGTTTCGAACCAATATGGGAGTTTGGGCAAGAGCCAGCTCCATCACAAACAACTGTTATACAGAAGTTATCGTAACACTCTACCTTACAAGCATCTTGACAAGGTTTTTTTTCCAGAATATGTCCACTACCAATTGTAGAAGCGAATGCAAAAATCCAGTTCGGTTGATACATTTTACATTTGAATTTGTGTCCAATCGCTTATAGGAGGGAGCGATAAGGTCTCGCCTTCTGTAGATTTGGTTATTATGCTTATACTATTACTTAACCAGCTAAAAAATTCGGAGAATTTGTATCCATCAAGTGGCAAAGGTGGAGGTGTAGAACAAATTTGGGTAAGTTTTTGATGATTATACCCTCGGACACCTAAACTGTAGAACATAAACTTTTTAGAACCAATAGCACTTGAAACTTCATTTGAAAGCCCATTAACATCCTGTTCCGCATCGGGTTCACCATCGGTAATTAATATGATCATTGGGCGGAAATAGTTTTGTCCCGTTTCTTTGTACCATTTCTTTCTATTTTCAATCAAGTTCATTGCTAATCTTACACCATCGACCAATTTGGTACTTCCGTTTGTAAAAAGCGTTGGCATTTGAAAGTTATTAACCAATGTTGGTTCTTGAATACATTGGGCTGTGCTTCCAAATGTAACCATACTAACTTCTAAACGCTGTGATGCAACAAAATCTGTCAACACCTCTTTATGAAAGTCTTGCAAGCCCCTATTCAGTTGATTTATAGGTTCTCCAGCCATAGAGCCGGATATGTCAACAACGAGTACGCAGAGACATTTTTGTTCATAGTTGTCCGGTGATTGTCCTTCAAACATATTTGATTTAAGTTTTAGAGTATCCGATATTATGTATAATGTGGAAATATAATATTATTTGAGGATATTGCAAAAAACTATTGTTAATCAACTTTCTATGGTTGTATACTTTTTTTTTCGGTCGTAAGTTTCGCGTCGACTATGCCGGTCTTTCAGCAAATAATTTTTACTCGGAAGATGGTAATGTGGTCAGTTATGAAATTACTGATGGCCCAGGCAAAGGTGCAAAAGGTGAATCGCCTTGTGAATGGCATCAAATCGCTGATGGGATATTTGCAATTTCATGGCAGGAAGCCAGTGGCGCTACAGTAGTCCATATTGATAACTTTCCGGAAGGGCATTCGCAAACATTCTTTACCACACCTGATATGAAGTTTTACAGACTACAAGGTCAGTTACAGCGTTAACGACAGATTAATGGATCGTTCATTGGCCGGAATATTCCAGTCGGGCAGTCCGAAAGTCTTAGATGAAGCTGTTGCAGAAACATTGTCTGACATAGTTTTAACTATTTCACTTAGCTGTCATCGTACATGACAAAGAGGTTGTTTTATTTGAGCAAGCCATTCGGTATTTACTTCCATTTTCTTCGGTCATTGATCCTGTTCTGAAAAAGTATGTTAATGCACTGGGTATAATGATGAAAGGGAATATCGATTGGAGTACACTTGACACAAATCGATATTCCCCTGGTGTTGAAATACTGACCATTTTTACTTTGCGTTTCAGCAGAAGAGATTACACCTAAAGATGAATACTTATTTCTTTCTCTGGCTATCAAGAAAACCAATTATGTCAGAAGAGCCGGATAGTGATTTTGACAAGATCCCATTCTCATCTAGCATGTATAGGATGGGATAGCCGGATATTCCGTATTCCGTCTCGATATCTTTGCGATCCGTTATGACAGGATAGTTCACTTTATATCTCTTCAAATACTTTGTCACTCTTTCTTTCAAGTCTGATCCAAAAAAATTGATGAGCCTGATATTACCCTCTAGTATAAAATCAGATTGGTTAATATGATCCGTAACAAGTTGGGAATACCCGCAGTTGGTAGCAGAGAATAACAGCAGTGTTTTCTTTCCAATAAACTTACTCAGTTCAATTTCACTGTTTCTGATATCTATGCCCTTAAAAGGCGGAACTTTCACGCCCGGTTCGAGCGGCTTTAGTTTTTTTATCCTTTCAAAATATTTCAACGAGTATTTTTCAGGAGTTGTAAACGCAGTTTTCGACGCTTTAGCTTCAAATACATAATTATAGAATTTATAGATGACTATTTGAGTCAGCTTGCCCTCTACATAATTTTTTCTTTCAAACCGGGCAATGGAATAATCCGGTGAAATATAGATATGGTGCTTTACAACAATTTTTTTTCCTTCGTATTCCCAGCTGCTTTCAATCCTGGAATAATCGGCGTACGACACTCCTGCCATAAGTGTGTCGTTCACATATGTCCATTCGTGAGTTAACAAAGAAACCGGGCCATATTTTTTCAGTAAAGAAGATTTCAGATAGCCGGATTGGTTGACAGTATCTTCGTAACGATAATATGTTTTTTCGTTATGCCTGACTTCTGTGAAGATCTTTTTTTGATAAGCTTCATCAATTGATCCTCTCCTGGCGAAATACTCAAAATCATAATTTGCCGGGTTAAAAATGGTGTAAGAAACCGTATTCGAATCCACGAGATCTACATCAGGAAGAGGATAGTAGGCAGTCTGAGTATAGCTAATGAGCTTTGCATTTCTATATTTTTGTTTGGTTTTCTCCAAACCTGGATTGTCAGAGTTGGAATTAAATACTAACCCCAAAAGAAGTAGTTTGATCATTTGTACAAATGATTAATAATTGATAAACAAATATATATAATTGCTTTTCAAAACTAAAATTAGTTAAATACCATACCGCATTCGTATCGCCCAATGAAAACAGTAAGCTGGAATTAACTTTATTAATTATTATCGTTAAGTTAGTAGCATTTACTTAATTTGGTGTCCTAAAATACAGCGCGTTTGACAACACAGGAATTCATTGCCGCAGCATTGCTTGAAGACGTGGGTAGCGGCGATTACTCTACACTGGCATCCATACCAGCCGATGCGAAAGGTAAGGCGGTACTTAAAATAAAGGAAGAAGGCATACTGGCAGGCATGCAGCTGGCGCAGGATATTTTCCATCATCTGGAAGAAGATGCAAAATTCACCCTCTCTAAAAAAGATGGTGATGCTGTAAATAATGGCGAAACCGCGTTTACCGTTGAAGCCAGCGTGCATACCATATTAAAAGCAGAAAGACTGGTGCTTAACTGCATGCAGCGCATGAGTGGCATCGCAACGCTAACCAATAAGTACGCCGATAAAATAAAAGACTACAAAACAAAAATACTCGATACCCGCAAAACCACGCCGCTGTTCCGCGAATACGAAAAGGAGGCAGTGCGCATTGGAGGCGGCTACAACCTTCGTATGGGCTTGTACGATATGATTATGTTGAAGGACAACCATATCGATTTTTGTGGCAGCATAGAGCTGGCCATACAGAAAACCAACGAATACCTTGCGGCCAACAACCGCAATCTGAAAATAGAGATCGAGACCCGTAACCTCGACGATGTGCGCCGCGTGCTTGCTGTGGGCAATGTACACCGCATCATGCTCGATAACTACACGCCGGAACTATTGGCAGAAGCAATTGAGCTGATTGGCGGTAAGTACGAGACCGAGGCGTCGGGCGGTATCAATCTCGATAACATTATTTCATATGCCCGCACCGGTGTCGATTTCGTTTCATGCGGCGCTATCACCAATCATGCTGTGAGCATGGATCTTAGTTTAAAAGCACACAAAATATAGCGCAGATATTATCGCTGTTGTTATTTATTGCTATCTGATCAGGACATTCATCCTCTTCTTATTAAACCCAATATATTATTTCAGCAGAAAAGTTGCCAAATCTTAGGAAATCTGTCACAATAAGGTTCGAACTCAGTCCAGTCACCCCGACTTAGAAAATCAAATAGGCCGTCTCAAAAGCCTGAGACAATCCATTTTGATCTGGTCTGGACAGAAAAACTCTTCTTAAGCGCTAATTTCCAGCTTATATCCTTTGCCACGTACAACCACAATATTGATATCTGGGGCAGGTTCCAGTTTTTTTCTAAGTTTTGAAATGAACATATCAAGACTGCGACCTACAATCACACCTTCATCTTCCCAAATCTCTTTCTGCAACCGGCTTCGTTCTATAGTCTCGTTCGGAGACAATGCGAAAATGTGCAGTACACGCGTTTCCGTAGCAGTTAAGTCTATGGTGTTCCCATTTATCATCAGCTTGCGCGCCTCCGCATCGAACGATATCGACCCCAAATTGAACACACCAATTTGCTGGCTGGCAGGTGGGACTCTTCGCGGCCTGGCAGACCTCAAAAAAATAACGCCAGCGAATGCTAAAACCGATAGGCTACCCCAAAAAGATACCTTTTTTACAATATTTACATTCGCCGGTTTAAACTTAATGTCCACCATATAGCAGGCTGTGGGTTGCTTTCTCCCTTGACATGCTACAATATCATCTTTTTTACTTGCGGAAATAGCAAATCCATAGGCTACAGTGGCGTTGCCACAGTTAAGTATGTTAACAACATAATCACCTGCGAGCGGGTCTTTTGCCAACAAACGCTGCGTAATGTTTACCAGTGAGTCGGGGTAAAAAGTAAAAGCATGCTCAAAGCTGATCCGGTATTCATGCGCTCCGATCGTTTTTACCGGCAGTACCCTTGACGTACTGTCGCCCGACTGTAAAAGCAGTTCATGTCCGATTTTGCGGAGTAAGACCTCCCTTCTGGCGACGTCAAAATCATCGTTTCTTTTCATGCTGAAAGCCACACAGACGATGGAGACAAACGAGAGGAGCATCAACCCGAACAGGTATTTGCGTTTCCCGGAGCGGAGATGTAGGCGATCCGACATACCATTTACCATTTATTTACAAAGGTTACATTATTATTTACAATCCAGATTTCCAGGCTGAAAAACAGGCAGTTAATTTCGTTGAAATCAATTTTATAAGATATGAAAAACACAAAAAATGCCTTAAACGGATCTGATTTATCAGGAGATAAATCTATGTCAATTAAACCAACAAAAAACATGAAAAAAGTTATTTATGCGCTGATCCTACCGCTGGTTGTAGTCAGCGGATTAGTATTTGCTAATCGCGACATCAACAATGAAACTGCTAAAAAACCAACCCCTCAGCCACTCTCTGCTGCTGAAATGAAAGATGAATTGAAAAAATGGGAGGCTACCCCTGCCGGTATCAAGTACAAAAAATGGGAAGCATCTCCCGAAGGTAAAAAAGTGCTTGCCGGGGCTGCGAAAATAAGGAAGCATATAAGTGCTTTTACCGATATGGAGGCTGTTGTAACGTCTCTTTCTCTTCCGCCAGGATCACGACTCGGTTTCGGCGTGATGGCCAGGATTAATGGTGACGACTATATTCTTACTTTCAGACCGGAAAAGTCTGACAAGAATTTTTTGAACTTCAATGAATATCAACAATTGCACAGCCTGAAAGTCAACGACAAGATAATTATAAGAAGCCATAGTGTGTCGCACGCGCCCAAGTATGGATATCCAATCGTATCAGGCGACTATGTAGAACGAGAAAGTAAAATAATTTATAAACGCACCTCTAACAAAAACGGTTGCTGAGTTAATAAATGAGGAAACCAGCGGCCGCTGGTTCGAATCCCGTCATTCCGACTTTCCAGGAGGCCATCAGCATGAACTGATGGCCTTATTGGTGACGTTTCAAGAGATTGGTACTTTTTTATTGTCGCACGACATGCCATTTCATACTTTTGCAAAAGACTCAATGTTGGTGCCTCGCCACCAGGATAAACTCACCCATCTTCCGGAATTGTTCGAAACGCTTATCAGCACCCGTGAAATCAAACAAGGTAAAATCAGATTGGCAGTACTTTACCAGCAACCGCAGGATATCTTTTTCCACGGCACGTAGCTGCCAGTTCGAGACTTCTTCTTCGGGGGTGGAGCATTCCAGACAATAGGTGTTGATCACACATACCTTGCCTTCAAAAGCGGCATCCTTATCCAGCTTCGCTGCGAAGCTGCGCAGGTGTTTTGCTGTATGTGCAACGCCCATTTGCCCGTAATAACGTGGAGAGCCGATACGCTTATCGCCCTCTATGAAGCGACGATAAAGGTTATTATTCCGGTCTTTCATCACATCCTTACAGGAACCCGGATTATTGAGGATCAGCAGCAGATCATCATACTGCCCTTTCAGGTGCTGCCGGTACAACGCGGTATCCTGTTCCACCTCCCGCTTTATTTTCTTATTGTATTCCACCAGTTTATCACAGTTAAGTGGTTGCGGCAACGACTGTAATAGTGCCGTGAGTGGGGCATCCGCCGGAAGTAAAGGTATCAGTGCCCGCATCGCCTTCCCGTAATTTCGCGGGTTTTCAAAATCGATCCCGAAACAGGCGATGTCCGCCCCCTTCGACGGTAGCAGGTACTGATACATCCCTGTCCAGAAAACGCTCTCTTTCAGGGGCTTCCATCCCGGCATAAAAACCGTATCACCGGTACGGAGAAACCTCGTGCCTACCATGCCGGAAGAATGTCCCATCTCCATGAAGAAGGCATTGACCGCTAATTTCTCATGCAGAAATTTCAGCAATGGCAATTGTACCTGTTCATAAAAACGGAGATAATGCGAACCTCCTTCTCCCAGTAGTATCACTTTATAGGGAGATAATTTTTCTATAAGCGCCTGCTGGGCTTTCTCACTAAATCCATCTGTAACAGAAAAAGAATAATGATGCGCGGATAAATACGCATCTTCGGCAACCGTATCCTGGGCAAACACGCCGCCACCATACAGTACAACACCCAATGCAATCAATAATAAGGTTTTCAGCATAGCTATTAAAAATTCTGAATAGTATTTTATCTCCAGCCGGAAATACAAGCGTCCCCCGTTGATCCTATCTTCATAGCGCAGCTACCCGAAATCTGCAGTCAGGTATTCGTTCTGCTACTCTTCTTCACTAAGTTATAATAAAATTCTCTTTTATGCACCCACACATGATGATCCCGTCCGAACTGACCTCAAACCCAAATTTTTCAGCTGCCGCCTTTGCGTTGCCTTGCCTTACTGGATTCATAGTAACGGAACAGATAATGGTAAATGATCAGTTCATGCTTCCGTGATTCTGATTTAAACAACCTGTTAAGGAACATGTGGATATAGCTGCTAAGCAGAAAAGTTTTGTCCAACGCATTATTACTGCAATATGCCAGGATTTCCGCCGCAATAGGAATGGTCGCTTCGGAGCGTTCATTTAAGAGGTCCCTGATCACCTGAAAATCCTCATCAGTAGATTCTTCCAAAGCAGCTTTCACATTTTGCATGGCGGCCCTGTACTTATCGTTTAAGGCCCTGTTTAACGAAGTACTCCCACCAAACTCCATAAAGAAACCCGACTGTAACTGTTTTAACAGTGCCAGTTTATTATCCGTGTCAAAACGGAAGTCATCCAGCAACTGGTTTATACCTCTCAATGCAAACTGCCAGCGGTACACTTCCCCGGCATCTCCTTCGATCATGCCCAGAAACTGAGCGGTACATCTGGAGTCGTGGTGGAAAAGTATTTCACTGTTGATAATATTAGCGCCGCCATAACGTTCCAGCTCTCTCACATAGGTATCCAGCTGAATGCTGGAAATAACTCCCTGCTGCTGGTAATCCTGCAACATCGTATAGATGGTATGCATGGCCTCCTGTAACCCTGTTACAGGGTCAACGAGATGCAGCCTTAACCGCAGGTGGTTTTCCGGGTCCTGGTACCGGATGAAGAACCAGGAATCAATCACCTGTTGTGCTATCAGGCTTTCAGCAGCTTCTTTCATGGCTCCGGTTAATATCTGTTCACTGAAATTGGAAGATCCATAAATTTTGAAATACAGCCACTCACTGCCTGGCAGAAAAGTACGCTGTACTGCTGCTGTTGTATCCATTTTAAAGCTACCCTCCGGCTTGCGTTCCTGCTCACAATAAAATGGAATCACGATTTCATGCGTATGAACTCCCACCTCGTGTTTCACCAGACAGTTATCCCGGTCGTGCAGGCATTCTATGAGCGACAGCCGGCCCGATTTTTTCAACTGCTCAGACAGTATAGCCATACATAGCTCATTGGAGAGATCAAGTATCAGCTCATTATCACCTTCCGAAAGGTAAACGTAGCGCGGCATCCGGTGTTGCTCCCGGAAAACATTGAATTTTGCTTCATCAATTTCTTCCGTTTTGGGGTTGAAACAATCATCATTACGACTCATATTCCATCTCGCACGTTGGAGAATAATATTTTTATAGCGTACCCGGGGCAGAAAAACTTCCTGGTGGAAAACGTTCCAGTCCCAGCCGACATTGGTAACCATCCCCTGTGCCTGCAGGTCACACAGGAATTTATAAATACCCAGGTTGCCGGATGAAAAGTTGTGTGCTGTAGAGAGCCGCGGAATAATCCGTTTGTTTAATCGCTTACTTTTAAGGATCAGTTGTTTTCCATTGTGATAAATGACGAGGTCATTAATGGTGATGATTTTATCATCATCAATATCTGAGGTACCCAGGAAATGTATCTCATATTCCCGCAGCCGGGGCCGCATTAAGATATTGCCCACCCTCGACTGTGGCAGGTGTACGATCTCAGCGAAGATGGCATCTTTCTCCTGTTGTTCTTCATATGCCAGCATCTCCTTCACTTTGTTTGTCAGCTCCGCATCGCCACTACAAAAGCGACCCAGTATATTGGCGCCGGTTGGCCCGTAAGCAACCGCCAGCTGGAAATCACAGCTATCCGGCTGGTTGATGAAAGATCCCATCGCACAGAAGCTGGCAGGCATCGGCTGTTGATTTCCCAGTGATTTCAGTTCCTCTTCCGTTATCACAATTTCATCATTACCTGTTTTAAAGGCCGTATTTAGTTTCGCTGCCTGAAACTGTCTTACGTTTGTCCATTCCGGTTTGAATGGTGGTAAATCAGCAGCGATGTGGATATCATCTACCAGTGGCGTGTGATTCACACGATTGGCACTGTTCTGTCCATAACCGATACCGGTATCCGGGTCCAGCGCTATATTAAGCGGTACTTCCTGCATTTCATACCGTTCAAAAAATCGTCTCGTAAAACTTTCCAGGTCAGGATTATTATTTATCCTGCTCATAACGGTCAGCTGTGCGATGCTTTCTCCCAGGTCATCCAGCAGCTTTTTATCCATCACGTTCACGGGCGTCTCTACGAACAGGTCTGTTTGCACAATATCCTTAATGCTGGTTTCTATCAGCAATCCCAGCAACTTTCTGATCTCGTAATATTTTTCCGTGCCGGTATCTTCCGCATGCAACAGATTTTCTATCTCCCTTATATGCGCTACCACAGCAGGGTCTATATTCAATACAGACAACCGGCGAATCAGGATCGCAAAATATTCTTCACCGGTGATGGTAGGCTCCAGATTGGAAACAAGCAGGTGTGTGTCAATCAGTTCATCCAGGAAAGCAGCAGCCTCTTCGCGGCTCACCTCTTCCCCGGTTTGTTCCATCAGGAAATCCAGTATCTGCGTATAGCTGACGGCTGTTTTACAGAACGCCAGGATACTCATCAGCGGTTCGGAAACGGTTATCTCAACGATATTATAAAAGCGGAGTTTACGGGCAGATGTGTAATCGATATACCTCAGCTGATCCCCAACAATATAAATGCTGTTATTGCTGGTATAGGAGAGTTGTGGTTTTACACCAGGAAGTGCGATGACAGCTTCCACCAGCTCACATACGATATTCATATCCAGCCGGGAATAACGGCGGTGACTTTCAATATTACCGATACGGATATCCGTGGTACCGGCAGTCGTTTTCCCCAGCGCACATCCCGCGAAAAGGCCATAAGGCGTACACCTCGTGGTCATTCGGGCGAAGTATTTATATACGGCCCTGGTGAGTTTCCATATATCTTTTTCTTTCTTCAGCTCCCCGGCCTGGTATTTTCTGATCTGGTCATACAACTCCGGAGAAGATAAAAAGATAGCTTCCAGTAATACCGGATGAGCGGAACAATAAGTCAGCAGCGCATCAATGGAATGATCATCATTATTGTAAAATGAATAGATGTTCCCGATTGATAATATAGGAGTTCTGAGCAAATAAAAGTCGGCAGCAAAAATGCGCATAGAAACAGGTTATGATAAGAGAAAAATCCCATCCCACTCAGGCTCAAAATCCGCTGTAGCAGCAAGGAAAGCCAGTCCTACTCCCACGGCACCTTCCATGACGCCATTGATCCTGAGATTCCCAAAATCCCCTTTGTCAGCAATAAATGAAATCCCCTCTCCTTCCCGGAGTATTTTTTTCAGCGTAAGGTCGAAACAATGCTGGGCGGCTGCTTTGAAAGCAATATCGCCGGTATAGTGAAAGAAGCGGTTAAAAATATGTGCAAGACCTGCTGTTCCGTGGCAGATATGCGCATCCGGCATGTAATCCAGTTCTGCCAAACGCTTCACACAATGCAGACCTATGCGTGTACCTTCTGCTATCCATGCTTCGTTTCCGGTGTTAATACCTGTTACCAGTATAGCTATGCCTGTGCCCATATCGCCGTAACACCATCTTAGCGGTGTAATTCCTTCCTGCCGGTTGTTGCTAATGGAATAGGAGAAGATGGATGCCTGGTTTACCAGGCGTTGTTTCAGGAGGAATTCCATCCCGCTGTTGATCAGGTAAGTACAACGTTCGGGATCCGCACTTTTCTGCAGACATTTAGATAAAAACACCAGGATGCCCGGCATGCCGTGCGCGATACCCAGGTTAATCCTGGGCGGAGCATCTGCGAGCAGTTGCTGCCATATTAACCCGTCTTCATGCGTGATAGCAAGATGATATAGTTCATCTACGATGGCGTCCACGTCTTCCTGGCTGGTAGTAGTATTTTCCAGCAGCAACATGCCCCATCCGAGGCCTCCGAGCATCACATCGTAATCACCCTGCTCAAAACACTGCAGGGAATAAGTTTTTATGTGATCATATAACGCAACGATCACATCATCCTCCCGATTCAGCAATCCCATGTTGATAAGATGCTGGAGTACCCATCCACATCCTGCCAGTCCTTTGCCGAAACTGAAAGTCAGCTCTGTTTCATTTAACAGCTCAATCGCCGCTGACAATGCTTCCGTCAGCAGTTCATAATATTTTTCTTCCCTGAAAGTTTTATAGGCATAGGCGTAGTAGAGTACAAAGCCAAACTTTCCATACATCAGAGATGTATCGTATTCATAACTGAATCCGTCGTCATAGTTTGCCTGGATATTGCGATGGATACTCCACACAATTTCTTCGACCTCATGGGGTTGCATTGCCGATATAGGGCGCCAGTTTTCCTGTTTCATGCATTAATAATTTTTCGGACTGCTATTATCTTTGAGGTACTACTGTTTTTAATTCGTCGTAATATTTCATTGCGATGGTATTAACGACGTCGGGGGCCATGTTTGTATACTTTTCGAGTAGCCCAACGCGTCCTTACTTATTGGCACCTATTTTTAAGTTGATGTTCTCTTGTTATTGCAATTATTCCTGTGTAAGTGATCAGCGTTGCATTTCCTTTCTTTTTCATTCGTGGTAAACAATACTTAAGGGATAATATAACAATAGGGACAATAGAATTCAGCAGCCATAATATATATTTGTCGCAATATATCAAATTATTCAAAAACCCAAATACAGATGTTTAAAATAGGTTTACTGGAATTTGGCCTACGATCAACAACAGCCTCCCCGGTGGATGTGTTGCAGGATGTGCTAAATTATGCCATAGCAGCAGATGATCTTGGCTACTCGCGGTTCTGGCTTACAGAACATCATAATCTGAGTCCTGCATGGAACAACCCGGAAATGCTGCTACCTATACTTGCAGGACTGTGTAACAACATGAAAATTGGTATAGCAGGAATCCTGATGGAAATGCATTCACCTTATCGTGTTGCCCTGAATTTCAAATTACTGAGTGCCTTATTTCCGGGCAAAATAGATCTCGGCTTTGCAAGAGGGAAAGTCACGGAAGAGAAGATTTTATTAATGCTAAAAAAAGCTGCATCTACGCCACTTTCAGCCAACGCTTTCAACGAGCATGTAGCTGAAACGTTGCAGTTCCTGCGTGATGAACATGTGCATCAACAACCTGGTGTGTTGATCGCGCCTACCAACTCAGAACTACCGGAATGCTGGTTACTTGGTTCTTCCTACAACTCACTTGACATAGCTGTATCCAACAGGATAAATTTTTCGAAATCAGTTTTTCATGATGCCAACGCTATTTATCATGAGAAGGAGAAGCTCGATACTTTCAGAGAAAATTATTTCCGGCAGCATCAGGCATATCCCACCGTCAGTATTGCATTTTCGGGCATCTGCCATCATCATCATGAGACTGCAATTGAGTTATATCAAACGGAATTTGAAGCAGGAAAATTCCCGTTTCATTGCGTGATAGGTACACCGGAATTATTCATGGAAACTTTATATCAATGGAAAAAAACATTGGAGGTAGATGAGTTTATATTCCAGGATTTAAGCAGAGACGTAACCCTGAGAGATGATAGCCTTCATCTGCTTAGCGAAATCTTTTCTTTAAAGGGAAAATAATTTTTGGATGTTATAAAGAAACAATACATTCGTTAATATCTCAATTAAAACATCAACAATAACAGTATGATAAACACCTGATATTCACCGTTATTTTTTTTTGCAGAACTTCGACCTATAATATACGATCCCGATTATTGGCACAACCCTTGAAATGCGGCAGGCACCGGCGATGTAATTCCGAAAAAAGATCCATTCACACTAAACACTAAGATTCATGCAATAGGAATAATGCTATCATGTGTAGTAAATTTTTCCTGCCATCATTTTAACGCATCATCTGATATATTTTGTCACGATCCCGATTTATCGGGATATATCACTATTGACTTTTCATTCCATTCATACGTTCTTTTTTTAACCACTCAAATCACCTTTTACCATGAAAAAAGTAGAATTAAAAAAAACAGGTTCAGGTTTGTCTCTTGACAGAAGAATTGTTGCCAACCTCAACAAAAGTCAGATGGCCAATGTAGTTGGTGGGCTCACTTCCATTATCAGCTGCCATACCTATCATGCAGGTAGCCGTTGTTCTGGTTGCCAGACCTGCTGTAGTGGCGGCGGTTGTTTTGCTCCTTGCCAAGGAGAAGGCGAAGGCGAAGTTGCTGAATAACAAAAAAATCCGGTTGAAAATGTTTCAACCGGATTTTTTAATTTCAAGATGGTTATTCATTTCTTCTTAATAATCCCCCAGTCACTTCCTTATGTACAGGTCCATAATTATCTTTTAAAACCTGCTGCAGTAGATAATTTCCCTTTTTCTATCCAGATGTTTCTCCGAGCTCCTGTTAATAGTCTATTACTGGTTTATACAGCTTTATTGCTAACTATCGCCTACCAGGTTATAAATATTATCCTGTTGCTTCTTTAGCAATTCTTTCCTATCTTGATTATCCGTGCAACAGCGTAGTGTCTATTTAATTCCATCCACCAGCCGTCCTTATTCAAATTAATATTCCTTTTAGTTACAGCGCTCAATAACGGAACGCAAGATCCCTAAACCAGTATTTAAATACTCCATTATGAAGACATTCAAGTTTATCATCATTGTCTGTTCAGTTTTGATGATGATTCATACGGCTGTCCAGGCTCAAGACAAGCTGCCTGTAATCAAGGCTACTTCCAGAACAGTGGATGTAATGGACGGAGACGATTTCCGAAAGGGAGTCTGGCGCATACTGCCCGATAAAAAACCCGATCTGTATTATGTCATCATTCCGCATAAACCGCACCGGGTAATGTTCCGCACCGATGTAGATTCCATTGCTTTTGATACGCAATACAACGGCGTGTACGATTTTATCATTCTCTTAAATAACAGAGACAGCTGTTTTACCCGCATTGTGGCAAAGGAAAACGATCTGCTGCATTTTACGAGTAACAGAAAATCCGAAGCACAAAAGAGCGACACCATACCGATAACGATAGGCAGCAACGATAAGATTTTTATTTCGGGCAGCATAAATGGTTCCGCCCCATTAAATTTTCAGTTTGATTTAGGAGCAGGCGGAAATATCATTAAAAAGGGATCCCTGGATAAAATCAAACTGAAATTCGATGGAAAAACTATCCTCATCAATTCGGATGGCCGCCATGAAGTGCCCACCAGCAGCAAAAATACCTTGACAGTCGGCTCCATGCGCTGGGAAAATAACATTACGTGGGTTGTTGGCGATAATATGGACCGTGGCGAAGACGGCCTGCTGGGCAACTCCTTGTTTCTGGATAAGGTAGTAGAACTGAATTATGACCGCAAAATTATGGTGATTCATGATACGATGCCCGAAATAGGGAAAGCATATACTCAGCACGGTATTATTTTAGATGCAGGCGTAGTACCTTTTATACAGGCCAGTATAAAAGTAAATGGCATCTTGTTTACCGATTGGTATATGTTTGATACCGGCTTTTCGGGTTACCTGCGTATATCCTCCGTTCTTTATGAAAAGCATCAGCTGAATGGTAAGGTAGAAAAGGCTTTTAGCTTATGGGGCACCCGAATCGTGTTGCCGGGATTTGAAGTTGGAGGGAAGCTTTTCAGTAATGTGAAGACCCTGGTTAAAAGCAGGCAGCCGAATGATAGTCCCAGGGGGCTAATGGGCAATAGGCTGCTGAAAAGATTTAATGTATTGCTGGATAACCGGAACGGATATATTTACCTAAAACCCAATAGCTTGTTACATGCACCAGACAGGAGCAATACTTTAATGCCATGGATTGTTTCAATCACCTTATTCCTGATAATCTTGTTTGCGGTAGCCTGGATCATCAGAAAAAGGAAAAGAAGCCGTAGTATGGTTTAACCTGATTATTTTTCAAACTGATTCTCGTCCGGTCGTCCCAACAAATACACAAGTGGGAACAGCTATCACTAAACAGGTACACCTGTTCCCAATTTTCTGCATACACGATTTACTTTAGATTTTATTACCACTTCCTCTTTTTTAAGTTTCCAGAATAGCCTCTACTTATTTTAATTATTGGTTATTTTACGGGTACTGTGATGTTCATTGGGAATTATAAAAAAACACTAACTTCAATTGGATATACCTCAAAATAACTGTCATGTAATACCTCAATAATCATTTCATTCTTCATTGCTAAAAATTAATACTTTATGGAACCTCAAGTAACCTCAGCAGCCCTTTCTTTTTCTGAAGCTATTGCTACATCCGGATTCGTCGCCATCGCGGTCGGCATTAACAAAAAGGCGAAGGCGGGAGATTTCAATCCTTCCCTGGCTGCATACCGGGATATCCTTTCAGATCCTGCCTATTCGCTATTGCTAGACACTTCATTCCTCACCAAATACAACGTACGATATAATATACAGGTGCAGGAGAATGACAACGGCGCTACTATCTGGTCCTATTTTGGTTTTATCGCACAGCATAAGACAGCTGGCAATTATGTGATCGTCTTCCGAGGTACGCAAAATGATTTTGAATACGCAGCAGACAAGCAAATTGCGCTGGTTCAATTCAATGAAATTTATAATAAAACCGGGTTAGTAGCAAAAGGCTTTTATAGCATTTTTCAATCTGGTCGGATTGTCCTGCCGGGAGACAATACCTTTAACCCTGTTTCGTTAAGCCAGGTTGCTGCCGATCCGCAAAAATATATGCCTACAACAGGCGGGCCCAAAAAGATAACGGTAACAGGACATAGTCTGGGAGCCGCTGTGGCCACCTATTTTGCTGCAGCTGCCGCTTTCAAACTGGAGAAATATCTTTCCCTCGATACTTTTGCATCACCGATGACAGGAGATAAGACATTTACGGCTTTCGCCACTGGTAAGATCGGTGAAAGCAATCGTATTTATAATGAAGAAGATTCCGTTCCCAAACTTCCCGTATTGCCTGATTTAAAAGGTAATAATATCTATACACATGTCATTGGTGGTTTCAGGATTGATTCAACCAATAATTCAAATGTAAACCACGATCCGAAAACCGGACGGGCATGTGCGCATCAACTTCCTGTCTATAGATATCTGCTGGAACAGCTTAATGGTAATGATGATCCCAATATCATCAGTGCCGGAGGTGACGCAAGATGTAGAATTCAATAATAGTAAAATAAGATGGGTGGCTAAGTTTGTGTTTACGATTTGTTGGTTATCGTCCCCTTCATTATGGTAGGACACTATATTGCCCGTGAGGACAGCATCCACAGAACATTACAGGCCAATCCCCATCTATCAAGCATCCCAATCTGTAATTTTCAGATAAGGTAATAGATAATTAATCTGACTATGAAAGTATTTTTGGGGATAGTATTAACCGCTTAGGATTAAGGTCAGATGCTCTACTCGCATTAAAGAGAAGACATCAACAGAAACTTTGTTTGCATGTTATGTTTATTCTTTTCAGTAACAATTTTTAGTTAAAGTTGCTTATCAAAAGCCCATCTACCAGTGGGCTTTTTTCATTTGTCTACATTAGAAATATATAATATTTTTATTATTACACTAACCTAAGAAAAACCTGTTATTATGCCAACACTTTATTGTCCTTACCAGGGCGCAATTAACCCCTATGTAGCACATCTAGAGCAGGCTACACACGATTGGTTACAGCAATTCTCGTTGCTTCGTACCGAACAGGAAATCCGGTACAACAGAGAAGGAAAGTTCTCGCACATGATAGCCAGAATGTTTCCCAATGCAGCGTTTAGCCGATTAAAGATTGCCTCGGACCTTAATGCGTGGCTGTTTTTAATTGATGACCATTGGGATACCGGTATTGAAAAACGAAATAAAAAATTGCTTTTTCAAGGCTTTGTTTTCAAATTGATCGAAATTGTAGAAAGGCCCTACGTAAAGGTAAAGGGAGCAGTACTTACTGCTTTTCTCGATATTTGGGAAAGGTTATGTGAGGTGTCCAGTATTGAATGGCAACATAGATTCGCCTCAAGCTTACGTGATGCGCTCCTGGCAAACCTTTGGCGGATGGAGCTTATTGACCAATGCCGGCTCCCAACATTGGAAGAATACATGTCCAACAGATGTATGATCGGAGGGGCAAATGTCTTTAATCATCTGGTAGAAATTATGATTGATGTAAATATACCTGCTCATATTTTTGATTTTCCATTAATGCAGAATATTTTACGCTATTGCGCTGACTCCGTATGTTATGCAAATGATATTTTCTCTTACCAAAAAGAGCTGGAAGAAGGCGATGAGATGAACCTGGTGATGATACTAAGAAAAGAGCGTCATATTACACTAAGCAGAGCATTGGATTTAGCTGTCACAGTACATGACAAAGAGGTTATTTTATTTGAAAAATCCATTCGGTACTTATTCCCATTTTCTTCGGACATTGACCCTATTCTGAAAAAGTATATTAATGCACTTGGTGTAATGATGAAAGGGAATATCGATTGGAGTACACTTGACACCAATCGATATCCCCCTGCTACTGAAAGCATAAACAAAATCAAAGGCTAGCTTGAACAAAGGCTGCTCACTCAAATCCAGCCTACCCGACACAATAAAAAGCCCTTATCTATATCCCCCCAAATGCAGCACTGGATAAGATTCCAGGCTAACAGCTGCAAAATCATCTCATCAACAGCCCCTAACTTGCCTCTCGTTTAAAGTAACCGGTTATCCCTGAAGTAATTATTAACCCATTTTATCACCCTATTTAACCCACTTCCTGCAACATTTTTATGAAGAAGATCATTTTTGTGCTGACCTGCAGCATCCTGCTTTTTTCCTGTAAAAAAGAAGATACATCGCCCGGACTGACGGAAGCAGCCTATAAAACAAAATTGGCGGCATTGGTCACCTTACAACCGGCGCCCGCGGGTAGCCAGACGTTTGTTCCGGCAACCCATAACTTTGGCAGTTATCAGGAAGCATACGAGACACTCCGTTCATTGGAAAAACCAATCACGGTACCAGTAACTGTTAAACCTATCAACCGGCCATTATCAGCTAATGCCGGCCCATTAGCCCGTTCCTCCAACACCAGAAACTTTGAAGGCATCTTTTCCATTAGCCGCACCACACCCGGAGGCATATTGGTAAATGCCACTTCAACTACATATTTCCAATGTATCTGGGATGAGCTCCTCGATCCGGATGGCATGGGAACAGGTATCTGGAGCAGCACGATCAATGTAACCGGCGCTAAAGCATTATCATTGGCATATAGCTCCTACAATGATGTAGTATCCTGGAATGGAGTATCCCGTTCAGTGGCGATAGGCGGGACCATTACTAACAGTAATGGTGGAACAGATGTATGGACAGCCCGGGTAAATGTACAGGTAGCGTATACCGGCTCAACGCACCCAGGTATCGACCCCACCGCTGTAGCAAATATCGCCATCACAAAATTATAAGCGGTTTAAAATACCCGGTTATCGCTGAAACAATTGTTATTCATCTATTTTATCATCCAATTCCTTTATCACAACAATTTTATGAAGAAGATCATTTTTATGCTTGCGGGCAGCATGCTGTTGTTTTCCTGCAAAAAAGAAAATACGGCACCAGTACAGACCGAAGCAGATTACAAAGCAAAACTGGCCACCCTGGTTACCTTACAACCGGCACCACAGGGGCAGCAGACGGCTGTTCCTACCGCTCATTTCAACAGCTATAAAGAAGCCTATGAAGCCTTCCGGGAACTGGAAAAAAATATATCCATTAAAACAGCTACAAAAAGCGTTGATCAGCGCAAAACAGATAATGCCAGGGATGAAAACCCAACCATGTCTGTAATAAGAGACTATAACACTGGTTTTACGGTGAGCGGCTCCGTTCCGGGAGGATCGGTATACGCTACTACTTCCGTTACCTACAGATGTATCTGGGATGGGACCTACGATCCTACTATCGGAGACTATACCTGGGCTAGCATGGTCGCTGTGACCGGAGCCCAACCCATATTGTTCAGCTATCCCGGCGGAACTTCTTCCGCGTCATGGAACGGGAGTAGTTTTTCCGGCATTATATCCGGCACCTTACAAGTGAGCGGCGGAGGTGGCCCATTGGTATGGGTTGCCCGGGTACGGTTATCAATAACTTATGCAGGTACTCCCCATCCGAGTTCGGATGCTACCGCCACACCACTATTCACGGTAAGTAAAATATAACTGCCGGCGGCCATGATTGCTTCAGGATAACCAACTAAAGAACGCCCGACAGCACAATTAAAGTCTTGCATGTATGCAAGACTTTAACTTTTCTGGCTTTACAAAATATCTACCTATCTTACAACCAGATGAATGGTAGCCTGATGCTTAATATTATAGTCTCTTAAAATTCTGCCGTCTTCTAATTGTTTGCCGGCAAATATCAGCCTTTGCCAGCCTGGAGGAATATCAGTTTTGTCAGCAATGAGTTCTCTTATCTTTTCAACACTGTCTGTTTCTTCTACTTCAAGTGTAATGGTAGCGCCACTAAGCGATTTAATGTAAATCTGCATGGCAAAGATGGGCAAGGTCGCCAATAACAGGAAGCAGGTCAGTCCCAAGGCGATTAACTTTTTTTTCATGGAAAATGGGTTTTAAAACACTAAATAATAGGGTTGCATAGCTGTATTCACACGAGTTAACGGCATAGACTGTGCTACAGCTGCAGTGCAATAATATTTATTCCTACTGCATTATTACCGCATGGTATAATAACAATTTATTGGGTACGACTGACCAGCCATTCCGTGCCTGTTTACTACAGCATAAAAGGTATTTATAACAGTAAAAGCCCGTAGTGTTGGAATCAGTGTTTCTCCTAACAAAACGCCAGACTCAAAAATAAATCTCCAAATTCCAGACTTATTTTAGCAATTTGGGCAAGCAAAACGGTTGTCAATTTTTAAATAGTCCTGTGGCTTCATAGCCCACATTAAATCAAGCAATGTAAATGGTTACATTAAAACGCACATTACTTATTTTTGCACTTGGACTACTCAGTCAAATGATCAGCTCCTGCAAAAACAAATTAAAAAACGAGGAACAAGCAGTAAATAAAACTATGGTAAAGAAACACAATCCTGTTGTTTATTTTGAAATTCCGGTTGATGATATGGACAGGGCAATTACGTTCTACAAAGCAGTATTTGATTTTGATTTCTCCAAAACAATAATCGACCATAATGAAATGGCACTATTCCCTTTTTCGGATGAGCATTCCGGGATATCCGGTGCATTGGCCAAAGGAGAGATTTACAAACCGACTAAAAATGGGGTGGTCATTTACTTTAACACAGAAAATATTGATGCCGTTTTAAAACGGGTACTAGCCAACGGGGGCCAGATCCTTTATCCCAAAACGTCCAATGGTGAGTTAGGATTTGTGGCAGAACTGGAAGACAGTGAAGGCAACAGAATTGCGTTACACGAGGCCGTTAAATAACGACGTAAAATTATTGATAAATTAAATCTTTATTGGCGATCGTTAGTTAGCCCTGTTAGCTTTTGTGCTTCATTCGGAGCAAAGCAGTCACTGGTTAAAATTCAGTCATTTCCAGGCCACAATCAGTACATGATAATCTGGGAACAAAAAATAAACACATAATACCCTTTTTCTTTCAGTATATTATTATTCTACATTTCTGTATTGCTATTTTTGTATCATAAATGTATTAAGTTGCGTAACACATAACGCGCTTTTGCGTTGACAATCCCTAAACTTAAGCTTAATGCCCTTTTCGTATTTCAGGACTATCATCCCGAAGATATACTTTGTAACTGTTATGCTGTTGTTGACCTTTATGCATACCAGGGCACAGATGACAGAGATATACAGACTACCACCCAACGGTTATATTTATGACTTTAGTTTTGGAACCCCTGCCCATGCATATGGGCTTTTTTCTGATGAGCAGCATACAATATACAATTCTGCTGACAGCGGAAGAACCTTTAGTCCGCTTCCAATATCATGGAGTAACATTGATAAAAACAGTATTTACGTTGACACGGCTGCTACTATCTATGTTAGCTATGTGGGGGCTATCTCGGCAAACGAAGTATTTGTGGGTGCCAGATTTAGTTCTGATCCGGCCCTGCTGCGATCTGCCGACGGAGGTAAAACTTTTAAACTGGTGTATTTCAGACCAGTCAGTGCGGGCGATAACACAATTAGAATAAAACACGTACCTGGTACGGATACCATCTATACTTATGGATCAGACGTATCAATAAGTACAGACAGGGGATTAACGTGGAAGTTCGTCGGTAAATACAGTGCCATCAATAATAACGAGGAGCTGTTTCTGTTCGAAGGCAATCCCATATATGTTTACACTAAGGGAGATTATTACAGCCCACTCCTTTACAAAAAAACAGATGCAGGCTTTCAGAAAATTGAACTGCCGCGGTGGTGGAGTTATGTAGATTTACAGATGGTTTCACCTACAAAAGGGTATGCTTTTGTAAGAGGGCCTGCCCAGCGTAACCAATTTTATAGGACGGTGGACGGAGCGGCCACCTGGACAGAGGTAGTAAATAACGGTGAACCGCTGGATTCAATAGTGGAAACGGTCATGATAAATGATCAGCAGGGGTATGGGCGTGGCTATGGAAATAAGTTGTATAAAACAATGGATGGAGGGGCCACCTGGCTGCGCATAATCAGAAAAATGGCCGGGCCTGAGCCGATTAACAGCAGCTTTGTACGTTGGAAATTTACCGGAACCAATTATTGCTGGATTGCCCGCCATCAGGTACTGGAAGGCACCACGAATGGAGGTGGTTTGGGGCTTAGAGAGTGCAGTATCAGTAGTTTTTCTCCCGCAGCTGCCAGGAAGGGGGCATCCTTTATCGTCAGCGGAGATAATTTTAGTATGATCGATTCCGTTACGCTTGGTGGTGTAAAAGCTGCCGCCTGGCAGGTACTCGATAAAACAAAACTACGCGTAACGGTGGGTGAAGGTGCCTCCGGCGACGTCATCATATACACGCCTGTAAATACTGTTACGCTGGGAGGATTCAGAGCTTATCCGGCTGTATCTGATATCTACCCTAAAACCGGTACTACCAATACCCGGGTAACGATAGCTGGAACGAATGTCAATAGTATCACTCAGATAAAGGTAGGTAATGTATTAGCGAGAGGAATCACAAAGCTGGATAATAATAACCTGCAGTTCTCTGTACCCTACACCACCAATGGAACGATACAAATCATCAGCCCCGACACAGTAATTACCCTGCATAATTTTACGTACAGGTGCCGGCCAACTATCAATAGTGTGACTCCACTGGAAGGTCCCGCAGGTTCCATTGTGACTATTACCGGTACTGGTTTCAGTCGTACCTCCGATAGTAATAAGGTATGTTTTGGAACACTGCGTGCAAACATTGTATCTTCCAGTACTACCGAAATAAAGGTAAAAGTGCCGGCGGGAGCGGCTTATGCTCCGATAAGCGTAGCCAATGGATTCCTGACAGGATCCTCCGCTGCTGCATTTAGTGTTACATTTCCCAACGGCGGAAAGCTTAATCCGAACACTTTCGCTGCTCCCAGAGATCTGAATCCCGGGAATGCACTGACCCGGCCGGGAAAAGCAGTAACAGCAGATTTTGATGGAGATGGAAAACCGGACCTGATCGTTGCGGACCGAACGTCGAATGCCGTAGTCATCTCCGGAAATAACAGTAATGGTGCCGATATCAGCTTTCAGGATCAGCTCACCCTCCATGTTGGCCCTGCCGGAGCCAACGGCCTTTATAAGGTTATTCCAGCGGATATTAACAGCGATGGAAAAATAGATTTCAGCATTGCAAATCTCAACAACAAAAGCACCTATATCTATCTGAATAAATCTACTCCTGGTAATTTTTCCTTTGAGGCAGTGCCACCAATTGCTGGCGTAGTATTGGATGTCGCAGATATCAACCAGGATGGCAGATTGGATTTACTGCAATCCGTTAATGGTACCGGCGTCATCAGATCCAATAAAAGTGAAGCAGATACATTCGCCTTTGAAGAAAACACCCACTTAGTCGATAAGTATTTTAGTACAGCAACACCTAATGCCATCACCATTCCATTATCTGGCAGGGCAGTACCTACTGTCATCTTCTATGACGCTAATACCGGAGAGGCTAATATGTATAGAAACAATAGTCTGCCTGATAGCCTTGGCTTCCAGTTCATTTACTTCTCCGGTAATAATATTACCGGAGATCCAATAGCAGGAGATGGTAATAAAGATGGGTTTTTCGATCTGGGTGTCCACTCCAAATATAGTGTAAACGTATCTTATTCAACAGGTAGGTTCGGTCAACCGGCGGAGTTGAACTGGCTTTTTGGTACAAGCATAAATGATGCATACCAGGTATCGCTGCAGGATATGGACGGTGATGGAAAAGCGGACATCATTCATGGCCGGAAGGGCACCAACAAAATTTACCTCTATCACAATACATTTGAGGAAGGTACTACCACTCCCGCCTTCTCAGACGCAACTGCACTGGATATTAATTCATCAGGGCCGTATTTCACATTGGCAGACCTGAATGGTGATGGCCGAAAAGACATGATCATACTCGATACAGTCAGGAATACACTGATATTATATCAGAACAATGCCAGCAGAAGACCCTACATCATTGACTTTTCTCCAACAGTTGGAAAAACCGGAGATACGATACGTATGCGTGGAGTCAACTTTGGCGGGACTACCCGGGTTATGCTGGGTAACCGGCAGGCACCATATTTTAAAGTTGAAAATGATGGTGCTATCCGCTTTAGTATTGGCGATGAATTTAACGGTGAAATAAGCGTAACCAATCCATCCGGCAGCGACACGATCCGTAATTTTGAATTTGCCAGGGTGCCGCGGATCTCCAGTCTTTCTCCCTCCTCCGGACCGGTAGGCACGGAAGTAACTATCAAAGGTAGTAACTTCAGCCCTATTGCCACAGAGAATAACGTCAACTTTGGTGGTGTGGCAGCAACAGTTATCAGCGCAACCGACTCCAGTATAAAGGTAAAGGTACCAGCTTACACCAGTACTGCTTCTATCATCGTTACGACAAATGGAAGAATGGGGGAATATACCGACTTATTCAAAGTAACTTTTTCAGGACCCCGGAATGGATTCTCAATAGCTACTTTTGATCTGAATCTTCGATTGAATGGTCGGGGCAATGGTACATTAATGGATATGGATAACGATGGGAAACAAGACATCATCACGCATGATAACGATAATCTTATCCTTCATCATAACAACAGTACCCCGGGAAAAATGCTTTTCGATGCACCGTTTTTCATTTCAATAAGAGGAGATGGTAGTCTGAATCCTGTACGCGATACATTTGTGCCGGGCATTACCTTTAACCCTCCCCTGCCTTTATCCAATCCAGCTGTAATGGACCTGAATAACGACGGGAAAGCTGATATCGTGATCTTTAATCCGGACGATAATATGCTGTATGTGTACCTGAACAACAGTACCCATCATAATTTCAGTTTTAAAACGCCTTACAAAGTGTCCTCTCCGGAAGCCTACTCTTTATCTATACACGACTTTGACGGAGATGGAAAACCTGATATTATCCATGCGTTAAATACGGGCTTCAGGGTATTCAGAAATATATCCAAAGATTCCTTTTCTTTGGCTCCCGGACAAGCGATGGTAAGCTTTCGTGATGCCAACAGTAAAAACCTCGCTTGGGGTGATATTAATCTCGACGGAAAGCTGGATGCGATGGATGGGGAAATTGCTTACTATAACAGGAGTGTCCCTGGGAAGCTGGAAATCTGGGGGCCCGGTATAACTGGTTTTAAGCGTGCAGTAACGGCACTGTACGACCTGAATAATGACGGCGCGCCGGATCGTGTGGTGGTAGAAGGAGATAATGGAGGCAGGATATATGAGGAACTAAGTCTTTATAAGAATGACATACCGGCTGGCATAAATGATGACCACACAACTATCTTTACCTATCAAAATGGTACGCCTGTCTATCACTGGGCTAACCAGCTGGCAGCCGGTGATTTCGACGGCAATGGCATGACGGATTTTATATTAAATCATACTTACTATGATGGCTATAATGAGTTACTGGAAAATGCCAGCACTGCAGACACTTTAAAGCTACTGAAACCCGTGCCGGTAAAAGTAGGCCCGGATGGTGCTGGTTCGGCTGCAGTGGGGGATCTGGATGGTGATTCCAAACCCGATCTCGTAATTTTTGGGAATAGCGATTGTGGTTCCTGGGTATGCAGAAACAGATATGATGAAGTGATAAACATAAAAGTATGTAGCAACTCAGACACCAGCATCACCAGTCTGGCAACTGGTAGTAATTACCAATGGCAGATACGCAAAACAACCGGCGATTTTATAAATCTGGTGGCTGATACCGTTTATGCAGATGTGCTTAAGCAAAAACTTATCATCAAAAAAACACCGGAAAATTTAACCGGCTATACTTATCGTTGCCTCGTGGATGGGAAAACCCAGGAAATGTTTGGATTGGAAGTAACGCCTAATACACATCCATCATTGTCCCTACAGAATATTATGGGTGAAAGTTTTTGTCCGGGGCAAGCCATTACATTGAATGCCACCGCAACAAATGCAGGCACCACTCCTGTTTTCCAATGGTTTATAGATGACAGTATTCGCTTTGATTCCACCGGGCCATTGTTCCGTTGTGATACCTTCACCCGCGCGCACAGCGTACATGTAAGACTGATCAGTAAGGGTGTTTGTCCTGATAAAGCATTTCTGGAAAGTCAGAAAGAAAAATTTTCACCTCATAGTAATGCTTTTATGAAAGCGACTTTAGAGGCAAATTCAACAGTTGTCTGTAAAAGCAATGATACCGACCGTTTTGTCTTTGATGCCAGTATAAATATTATGGGTGCCGGAGATGGGCCGGTATATAAATGGTATTATAACGGTTCCTTCTTGCCCGGTGAAGTAACAAGTACACTCACTAAAACAGGCGTGCAGCAAGGTGACAGTATCCATTTTATCGTAACACCAACCAGTGGGGTCTGTATCGCTGGTAAAGAATTCAGGAGTAATACCGTGAAAATAACTCCTGGCAGTCAGCTGGCTGCCAACGCTAAACTGAGTTATTCTCCGCCATTAATATCCTGCATCGCTACGTTAAAGCCGGTTTTATTTACTTCTAAGACGGTAGAGAAAGGCAGCACTGTATCTTTCTATTCAAGTAATGGTCAGGGAGCATTCTGGCTAATGATATCAAAGCCATTTTATGCAGACAGCCTGCTTTTTTATCCTGGTGTTCCGGAAAAAGATGTTACCCTACAGTATTTCTGTAAAGTAACTCCGCCAACAGGCAGCTGTCAGCAACCATTTATAACGGATACGCTGAACATCACCCACCTTAAACCAGTTAAGCTGGAGGTGAAGACAGATGGAGATGACCTGGTGGCATTGAATGCCTGGCCAGGATCAACGTACCTGTGGAAAGATGCCACAATAGACACTACCAGTAATCCTGCTATAAATACGGGATTACTGAACCGATTTACGCCTTCAACGAGTGGCATTTATTATGTAATTGCGGTAAATGGAGCGTGTGCGACCCAATCGGATTATACGACCTTCGTTAAACCAGCACCCCGTGTAGAAATCCCCATACTCAAACCCAATCCGGTACAAAATAGTCTTGTAATAGGAAATATTAGTCCGGCGGATAACTGGGCTACACTGGAGATATTGGATAGCTATGGTAATGTGCAAATGCCGGCAGTAACTGTATCGGGTATGACCAGCGTGACGATTGATGTATCCAAACTAAATGACGGTATGTATTATGCTGTATTGAAAAATAGTAGCGGCAAAAATCAAACAATCAGGTTTATTAAAATGAAATAATCAGTTACCAAAAGGGTATTTCATTGAAGATAACTTCAACAATTAAATTGCCCTCCAAAGTATTATATCAGTTCATTGTTCACTATAACAAAAACGGCGTTCATATGAACGCCGTTTTTGTTATAGTGAACATATCAGCTCCCCAGAATTTCGGCCATCATGTTCAGAGATCACTAAATCTACATGATCCGGCACTCAATCAGCAGGAGTTAACAAACCACTGATATTATTCAACATCGGTTCACCCGGCACGATTAACCGGCCAGTCCTGCTGCATTTCCGCAATATAATTATGTACGCTTTTCTCCCCCAATGTATCCTTTCCAATCAATCTCTTTCTGTGTGCCAGCCCCCATGTCAGGAGCTCGAAAACGGCTTTATCCAACGTTCTGCCGTATTCTGTTAAGGTATATTCCACAGTAACAGGACGCGTGTTCAATACCGTTCGGGTTACCAGTTGATTGGATGCCATTTCGCGTAATTCTTTTGTCAGCGTCTTGGCGGATATGCCAGGGACATGCCTGACAATATCCAGGAAACAAAGGCTGCCATGCTGCATCAACACGCCTAAAACCGGAATTTTCCATTTACCCGACAGCATAGCTACAGCATCCATAATGGCCAGCCGGTTATAGGAACATGCTGCCATCTCTACAATACGGTCTTTCTTCTTCATAACACCTGTTAATATGTTGGAAAGTTACTCATTATTCTGATCGGTTGCCACCAGGTAATCAGTTGCCTGCAGGTAACCAATGCCTTACTGCGGCATCTGCCGAAATACCTTTGGGTTTCTTTTAAAATCCAATAATATGTCAGTTAAAGTAATAAATATGCAAGCTTTTGGAGGACCGGAAGAGTTGCGTGTAACAACCATTGAGCCCATTACAGCAGGTGCAGGACAGGTACTTATAGCAGTAGAGGCCTGTGGTGTTGGATTAGTAGATGTATTGCTCAGAAAGGGATTAGACCCCAGCCGCTCCCCTATAGGATTCGTGCCAGGGCTGGAGGTGGCCGGGAGGGTTATAGACGGGTCTCCGGAATGGATCGGGAAACGGGTATTTGCCAAAGTCGCGGAGGGAGGTTATGCTACGCAGCTTGTTGCCGATGTTACCAACATAGCCGAAATCCCTGATGCCTTATCTTCAACGGCTGCCGTTGCATTGGGCATTAATGCACTGGTAGCACATTTCTCTTTATTACAAGGGCGCTGCGGAAAATCGGAGCAGGTATTGGTGAGAGGCGCCGGTGGCGGAATAGGTACCATGACGGTGCAGTTGGCAAAGCTGAACGGTGCGCAGGTAACGGCATCCACCACCTCGCCTGAAAAGCGTTCCATGCTATCAGCATTAGGTATACAGCAATTTGACAATGGGCAGCAGGAATATGATGTGATCATGGATACTGTTGCAGGAAATAACCTGGCCTCTTTCTTTAGCCGGTTGAAATCAGGCGGCCGTTACGTACTGAATGGCATAGCCGACGGCTTTCCTCCCCCCGATTTTGCCATGCCAATGGTGACATCGCTCCAAAAATCCCTTTCAATATCCTTCCTGAGTCTTAATGCTGTTGCTGATAACCAGTTGATGGATGCTATGACCAATATATTTACGCTGGCAGTACAGGGTAAGATCAGTGCCGTCATTGACACGGTTTACCCGCTGGATGAAGCGGTAAGCGCACATAAAAGATTGGAATCCGGTAAAGTGTTTGGAAAAATCGTACTACAGGTTTAACCGTTACTTTCACCGGACCTTCCGTAAAGCAACGCTACACATCACAAATGAAGAAAATAAAAAAAACGGCTGTTTTTATGGGTGATAATTACTAGTAGCTGGTATTAATAAGGAAATCACATTTAAAACAGCTCATTATGTCAGCAAAAACAAAAATTACCCTTTGTATCGTTTCCCTGGTATTAACAGGCATTTGTATTTATCATTTCTTAGGTTAAAATAAATGATGGAAATGAAAACAGCCGTTAATGTACAGGGGATGAAGGAATTTGAAGGAGAAAGTTGCCCCATCATCCCCGCTCATCTGCCCTGGTATAAGAAAGTAGCCTTAACATTTTTTCGCTTTGGGGTATGTCCACTTTGTATTACGATGAGTGTGTCATATAGTATTGGCAAATTTCTCCGTAGCAAGAAATAATGATAACCGCTCCTTTCCGGGCACATGTTATTTGAATCAGCGCTCTCCCTGGAGAGCGCCTTTATTATTTTCGTTGGGTTGTAATAAATCCCATAGATTGCCGTAAAGGTCTTCAAATACGGCTACCAGTCCATATGCTTCTTCTTTAGGCTCCCGGATGAAGCGCACGTTTTCAGCCAGCATGTTGTTATAATCTCTCCGGCAATCATCGGTAAACAGAAACAGGAAAACCCTGCCGCCGGTTTGATTGCCGATAGCGGCAGTCTGCTGATCGTCGGCCGCTTTTGCCAACAGGATACTGCATTCATTTGCTCCCTGCGGCGCTACGATGACCCATCTTTTGTCTTCCGACAGGTGCGTATCTTCTATCAACCTGAATTTGAGTTTTTCCGTGTAGAACCGGATAGCTTCATCATAGTCTTTTACGACTAAAGCGATATGGGCGATGCGTTGCTTCATAAGGTTTTTTCTATCGGGGTAAATATAGGGCTATTTGTTTTATTAAATCAGTAGTCTGACTTTAGACAGGACGGCTCCACATAATATCCCCACTCAAATTCATGACCCCAGAAGTAAATGCTGACATCCCCCAACTTATCCTGCTACAATTAAATAGTTATTGCCATCATAGGGAATCTATTTTTTTAAAAATAATCTTAAATTAATACTTTCATTGAAAGGTAAAACACGCTACCGGAAAAGAAAAATAACATCACCTCAACAGATTTATATAAAGCAATAGATATGACCAATCCATATTACAATGGTATTGTTACCTACCATTTTTCAGTTGTAATAAAGTCTACTGACCATGAAACCTGTTTGTCATTATCCAAGAGAGTTAAAGACTATCTTTCTGCGTGGCATTTTGGTTGCAGCTATCCCCATGAAAATAAATCAGCAAGAAAGGGAGATGTGCTAAACAGAGAGCTTCAGGCAAAATTTGAAGACTACCCATCCAATGTCATCGCCTTTAGAGAAGGGCTTCGTTGTATTTGTTATCATTACGATTTATATACTAAAGATACAACCGTAACAATCATTGACCATGGCACATCCCCGAAGGATAGCCGATTAAATATTCTTACATCAGCGTAGCTATTACGCCAGCTGATCGTGCGGGCCAAATGAGATCTATACTCGTTTGGCCTATTTTAATTCTGGCCAGCGGCCTTCCATCATATATATGACACGTATCACTTTATTGACCCAAATAACACGAAATAAAACCCCGAAATTATTTACCAGCAGGTATTTATACTTTCTACCCCAACCAATAAAAAGAAGCACCCCTGCCACAAATATCAAGCTAAAAAAAATATTTCACCAGACAAGAAAAAATATATTAGTTTGCATTCCTTACATAACCAGTCACACAACACACCTCAAATAACCAATTCATTCTTCACCCTCAAACCATTGCTCTATGGAAACGCAAGTAAAACCTCTATCCATTTCCCTGTCTGAGGCTGTCAAGTACGCCAAACATGTCAATCTCGCTGACATTATTTACAAACAGGCAGTAGCGCAGGAAGACAAGGCAACACAACAAAACCCTTCCCTACAGGCGTATGCCGCTATCTGCAACGACAGCACCTACCAATTGCTGGTAGACAAGGACTTTTTGACAAATTACAAGGTATTGTATAATGTACAGATGAAAGAGAAGAGACAGGGGGTACAAAAGATACACCCGGTCTATTTCGGTTTTATAGCACAGCATAACGTCACCAAGGAATATGTGATCGCCATCCGGGGCACAGAAAGCTCTTTTGAATCCCATGCAGATAAGTATTTCGTTCCTACCTCTTTTCGGGAGTTTAGCAGCAGCCCATCTGTACCATCCGGCTTTTACGACCTTTATGAATCAGGCCAGATCATATTACCAGGTGGTACTGTCCATCAGATTACTCCCATCCCGATAACAACTGTGGCAGCCAATCCGGCAGCGATTATGAAAGATGCGCCCCATGTACGATCCGTACTTACTGGTCACAGCCTGGGCGCCGCGCTGATTACCTATTATGCTGCCGCTGTTTCTGTCGGACAAGGTAAAGATCTACACCTTTGCGTATATACTTACGCGTCACCCCTGACAGGCGATAGTACCTTTACCGGTACGTTCAACCAGAACATTCCCCAAAGCTACCGGGTATATAACAAGCCGGATGTTGTTCCTGACCTTCCACAGTGGTTCGAAAACGGCAAAAACATCTATACTCAGGTTGCCGGGGGCTTTCAGGTTGATTCATCCACTAACAAGAACGTAAGTACCGCCTTCGGATGTGCACACCAGCTACCCGTTTACCAGTATCTGCTTGAGGTACTCAATGGCAACGACAACCCCAATATCATCAACGCCGGTGGTGGTCAATGCAGGGCCAAAAAAAGCTAATAAAAGGGTACCGATGGCGATCTATCGCCATCGGTACCTCCGTTTCAGGAAATAGTTTTGTATAACGTGTTAGCCATAGGATCAATCAGGCGATAGATCTGGCGAGATCCCCTAAAGATAGCGGCGGCAATCCCCTCTCCCAATCTTCACTATTGCTTGTTTTGCTTCACTTTTTTAAGGTACTCCTCTTCCAGGTCTTTCAATTCCGCATCATATTCCTTCCGATCCATAAAAGCAGCAGGGTTATACTTGCTGCCGGGTTTGTGTTTGCTTTCAAGCCCAAACTGGCTGGCATGGGACGCCAACCAGATATCGAACGATAATTTTTTCATCGCATGCAGGGTATATGCGTAATCTTTGGCGATACCCGGATAGGCAGGAATATCATCAAAGCGTTTGCTGGTAACAATCGTAGGCATATTAGCTATCAGCACCCTATAGGAGCGACTGGCATCTTTTACATCAAACAAAAAACTAGACGACCCTTTGGTATGTCCCGGATGGTGCAGCATAACCAGCTGCATGCCCCCCAGCTTTATGGTATCACCATTGTGCAATACCCGGTCTACCTTTACTGGTGCAAAAAGACGCACCTTGCCCGCTTCCGAATAATCTGATAACCCGCCATCAGCTACTACGCCGGCATCTCCTTCGTTCACCATCATTTTAGCACCGGTTACAGCTTTTATGGCGGCCATTGCTCCCATGTGATCGTAATGTGCCTGGGTGTTTAACAATATTTTGGTATCGGCGAGTTTGAAGCCCAACGCTGCTATGCTTCTCTTAATCATAGACGCAGAGGCAGCCGCCCCTGTGTTGATCAGGATATTACCCTGTGGGGTTACAATAAGATAGACCGCCAATTCAGCAGTGCCCACATAGTAAAGGTTCCCGGCAATCTGAAAGGGGGAATAGGGCTTATTCCATTTGGCATTGGTAATTGCCGGTTCCACTACTTTCTGAGCAGACGCCCAAAAGGTAACCAATAATAAACAGGCTGACAGCAGGTATTTTTTTATAAACATATATTGATGATGTTTTTCAAGACATGACATTGGATTCCGTATGCAGGTTTACTATAAATAAGAAAGTCCATACAATCGCTTCCCGGACGATTTTTTACACCAGTCTAAGATACTACAACACCATCATCAAACACACTAGCCTTTATTTTTTTTTGATGTATAAGGCCCAAATACTGCTTTCACCGGCATCGCAGCGCTGCTATCATCCAGTATGATAACATGATAGCTTTCTCCACCAGGACTAACCCTCACCACTATATGTCCCTGCTGGCTTTTATAGGCCCGATCAATCAATGGCCCGATCACCAGTTTATTAGCCTCCAGCATATTGGTAGCAAAAACATCCCGCTCTCCTTTGTAAATATGCTGGTTCATCACCCTTAATAACACTTCATGTCCGGGATGGTCTGCACTCCAGGTTTGTCCAATCCATACCCGGGGCTTAAATGCGCTGATCATCGATTCATTCACAGCATCCCTGTTACCATGATGATCCATCGTGGCAATGTCTACCTCTCCTACGGCTGTGGCTATAACGGTTTCCACATCGCGATAGGGACTATCCCCCTTGAAAACATTGCCGGTATTATCTCCGCCGGTATAATACCGGAAAGGACCATAATTAATGGTAAACGCCAAGCTCAGGCTATTTTCATCCGGCCATGTGGAGCGGTCTGCCGGAATCGGTTCCGGGAAATGAGCTACCACACTGGTATCCTTTCCGGTCCAGATCCATTGACTGGATTTTACATTCCTGACATAGAACTGTGGATACGCTTGCTGTTTTTTCAATAAGGTGATCTGTTGCCTGCTACCTGCCTTTAATGGCACCACCCTTAATCCCTGATCTATTTTTTCCGTGATACAGTCGAAGTAGTTTTTTGTGGTATTTTCAAATACCGTTAAATCGCTGCTGTTGCGGGATACCACCGTTTTAATGTCATTGGGATAATAGTGGCCCCGGTCTATCAATGTTTTTACGGGTATCAGGTCCATCACACCGGTTATACCTGTCAGCCTGAATTTTCCGGAAGATGACCAGGGCGCCTCCGGATACCAGGCCCCGTAATGATCATCATGAAAATGCGTAATCATGGCATAATCGATAGCCAGCTGATTCTTCACAGGGGCTACCTGCCGGATGTAGTTCACAATCCATTCATAAGGCTTCTTTGAAGTATCGGGTTTAACAGTCGTAAACCGGCCGGCAGGTGTCTTCTTATCCCGGGGAAACAGTTCCCCGGCATCCACGAGCATGGTCGTACCATCCGGAAAAACGGCATACATGGCATTTCCTTTACCAGTATTGATGTGATGCAGATCGAGGTAACCTTCTTTCCAGGCAGGCAAAGGGTCTCCCGGCTTAAACACCTGCGCATGGATCGTTCCGCAAATAAGTAAGCCGGTCAATAGCAGGTAATATATCTTATTCCTGTTTCTTTTGATCCCGTAAATCTTTCCTGTGGTAATTACCTGGTTTTCGTTTATCCCTTCCTGTGATGGAAGACAATCGTCATTCCCGAAAAATTTCTTACAGCAATTCATAATAGGTATTTGTGCGATTTAGACACTAAAGTGGAATACAGTACTAATTTTCGTTGCGTTGCCAGCATAAAAATGCCGCCGCCATACAGCTATCGCGTGATGATTTTTTCTATTCAGCCACCACAATACCAACAACCATTACCTCAGTTGACAGCATAGCCTTATAAAGGTGACAGATAAATTCCCATTAAGTGACAGTTATGTTGGGGACTTTCCCTTTTTATCAATCCATCTCTTTGTTGTATAGGTTTTCCTCCAGGTAGCTGGTATTTCCTTTTATGAAAGCCTGCAGGCAGGAAAACGCAAAAGGCGTGTCCATACCATCCATTTGTGTAGCAAACCTGGGATTGAGTACGTCTTTTTTCTTAAAAAATCCTTTCCGCTCCATCCTGGGGCGCATATATCCTATTCCTACAAGGCCCCACAAACATCCGGAGATACAAAGCGTTTCTTCCTCCCCAAGGTAGTTTCGCCGTTTTATTTCAAAGAAGTAAAACGGATTTTCCGGACTGCTGCCAGTGGCTTCAATCTGCTTATAAAGGTCTTCCCAGTTGATACCCTGGTATAAGGTCATGGCTTTTTCGCTATCGCAGCCGGGATAAGCAACCGGATGGCGGGTAAATGGAGATTGTATGCTTATTTCGTACATATACAGTTCATTCCGTGCAATACAGGTAAAATATGGGCGTTTATCTTCCCAGGTATGATATTAGGCAATATTTTTGAGTACTGCGGGTAGTATAGTGATGTGTGGTAGCAGTACCTAAAAAACAACTACTGAAATCAGGATTAAATAAATCAAGAAAAAGCGAGGAAATGAGCAAATTCAGGGTATACTGTGTGCAAGTGATTTTTACTGTTTTACTGCTGATAAACGGCTTTCCGGCGGTTTCTCAAATGCAGGCAGACACAGCTCAAAAGACGGTTTATCTTTTCAGTGGTATCGGGGCAGATTCCAGCATATTCATGAACCTGACACTCCCTGGCTACCACAAAGTTTACATCACCTGGATACCGGCGTTGCCTCATGAGTCATTAACACAATATGCCGGCAGGATAAAAAGCCAGATTACGGTCGATAGTCCCTATATTATCGGACTTTCTTTTGGTGGTATTGCGGCAGTGGAAGTATCCAAACAGATCACGGTCAAAAAAATGGTGCTGATTTCTTCCGTCCGGACAAAAAGTGAATTGAACCGGGTCCAGTTTTTCTTCATGAAAATAGGGTTGTATCGCATTATTCCCAGCTCGTTGATCAAACGCACCAACTTCCTTACCTATCGTTATTTTGGCGCCCGGTCGCCGGAAGATAAAAAGGCATTGACAAAATTATTACAGGATACAGATGTGACCTTCTTTCGCTGGGCATTGAAAGCGCTGTCTTATTGGGATAACAACAAAGCACCCGACCGGACGATTCAGATACATGGCACGGCCGACCGGGTTATCAGCAGCAGGCTGGTACATCCGGAGTATCGCATTAAAGGTGGAGGGCACCTGATGGTGTTAGATAAAGCGGATACGATTAGTCATATTATTACGCATTATTTCGGAGAGTAATGGGCGTAAGCTATTCCATATTTACAATCGTTGCCTGTCTTGCCACGAGCCGCCAGTGATCCTTTTCTTTCATCCATATATTGGTATATTGTCTTGTTACCTTTTTACCCGCATGTGCGGTGGCTTTCTCCGGCGTTACGATTTCCTTGCCCATTGCTATGGCAATATTCTCCACCACCGTTACCCGATCCACAATTCTTTCAACGGTCGCATAATCTATTTTTCCTTCCCTGATGAAGGTCAATATTTCCGGCACCGTTACAATCTGGCCATAAGGGTTGTTAACGACGAAATGTTTCGACCAGATCTGCAGCAACGTAGCAGTATCGGAGTGATGTACAGCCGCCAGCTCCCGTTGTTCCAGCTGTCGGATTGTTTTTTCTGTATTGGACTGACTATAGGAAGATACCTGTATGAGGGCGAGAAAAACAAGGATTAATAATGTCTTTTCCATTATAAGTGATTTTGATTTTCAATAGATCCCGGATATTGCCGTTGTTTAAAAATATTTATTTCTCCGGCTTGTTGCAAAGAAAGTACATAATCTTGTCTGTCTGATGAAATATACCTTCAGGTAATTAACTTACCTTAGGGTAATTAAAGGATTTAACATGGCTTCAAAGGAAACATTGGCCGGTTGTCCGGTACAACATGCATTGCAGTACATCAGCGGTAAATGGCAAATGGGGATCCTCTGGCAACTGCGGCAGGGGCCTATCCGGTTTAACGCCCTCAAAGATACCTTCCCAGGCCTCAGTGAAAAGGTCTTAACCGAAAATCTTAAATTTTTTGAAGAAAAAGGAATTGTAGAGAAGCAGTCCTTTCCTTCCGTTCCGCCTAAAGTGGAATATCAACTCACCGCAGACGGGCAGACTCTGTTACCCGTTATTGAAAAGGTCATCCGTTGGGGGTATACACATTTACAGGAAGAAAAAGTGCAAAGGGATACCTTACATACGCCATCAGTTGTCATGAATGAGCTGGAGCAGGCATCCAATTCATCAGATCAAACAGGTGTGTGAATATTATTGTCCGCTCATTCATCCAACAGATAGCACCTACTATTTACCAGTATAATTTTTTGATTAATCAGCAGATTTCGGGAAACAATTGCTTATTGAAATTTGTATGGATGAGATAAACTTGCTGCATAATAAACAAACACCTGCAACAGCCCTTGTGGCGTTAGTATCATCCTATTTTTCTACATGCCTCAAAAAATTAATTTAATAAATTTCCGCAACTCATCAATATGGGCATAGACCAGGAAATCACTTATCTGATTTCGAATGATTTTCCATACCATCAGCTCATCTGTAGTGCTTCCGGTCCGGAATACGCACGGGACATGGGCTGGTCTTTTGATACGCTATCAAACATATCTCACTACGAAAATAAAATCTGTGTGATTGATAACCGGATTATCGAAAGTGAATGTTTGTTACTGCATCAGTACCTTAGAGAAAACGCACATCGAAAATTTATGTTTGTCATCATAGACCCCTATCGCGAAGCATGCGTCAATCATTACTATTATGAATTAATGGAAAACGTTTATCACCTGCCCAATGTTTTATATCTCACTAAATATAACGCCACCGAATGGGCCCTCGATCTGGATCCTGCACAACGAAAGACCACCTGGATCCCTTATCCATATGATATTTCCCGGGAAATAAATACAGATTCCCTTAATAACCGGAAAAGCAAGATTATCTTTTCAGGTGCCTTACTTCACGGCATTTACCCGCTGCGGTCTGCCTTTCTTAAAAAGAACATACATGCCGGAAATGAACATCTTATTGATTGGCTGAAACATCCCGGACATGAAGATGATGGAGATATCATGCAACATGACGTTATTAAGGAAAGCTATTTAACTTTTCTGTCCCAATACAAATTTATGTTTCTTTGCCCTTCCAGATGTCAGCTTGAATTTCTGAAATTCCGGGAATGTGCGTATGCAGGATGTGTTCCTGTAGGACAACTGCCGACAAGTATGTTGTCAGCGGTAAATATATTTAAATGGGATGATTCGGTGTCATCAGCACAGCTCACAAAGCTACTCGCTACAGACAGTAGCCAGCTCCTGCCTATTGTTCAGCAATATAGGCGTTTCTTTAGGGAAGAAAGAACGCCTGCCAAATTAAATAAACAGTTAGCTGAATTTCTAAAAGTACAGGAATGGATATAGCTCGGTCGGGATCTTCCCTTTTTTCTTCAATCCGGCTACCATTCTATGATATTTACCTTCAAAATCCTTTACTGGCTATAATTCAGACACCCTGTCTGCAAAGAAAAAAACAGCTTCAAATCGTTTGACCCGAAGCCGGTTTTTTATTTAAAACTTTTGAGCATTACACGGAACAACACAACACTGCAGCAACGGCCAATGCCAGGCATTCAAATGCCTTACTTCAAAATATGCGTCAACTTATTAAATACATCTCCCGCTTCCGGCATAGGCAGGAAAATCCAGGCATGATACATTTGCTGGTATTCATAATAATCGACGGCCTGTTTTTTTTCTTTTAACAATGCTACCAGCTTTCTGGCATCGGGCAATACCACCTCGTGGGTACCCGCAAATAAATGAATAGGGGCTAACCCTTCCAACGTACCATATATCGGACTAATCCTATAATCATCAACAGGCGTGTCTGCTGCATAAATGGCGATCGATTTGCGCACACCGTTAATATCAATATAGGGATCATACTTGTCAATAACCGGAATGTCGGGGTTTTGCATGGTACCATCCAGCAAAGGCGATAATAAAATGATGGTAGCGGGTTGGCCCATCTGATGGTTCCGGACATATTGCGCCAGCGAAAAAGCCAGTCCGCCACCTGCAGAAAAGCCCATCAATACTACCTTTTCATGACCTACCCGCCGTACCAGTTCTTCATAGGCAGGCACCACCATGCTAAATACATCTTTGTAATTGCTGGCAGGTACCAGCGGATAGTCGGGTACCACCACTCCTACATCCGTATGTTGAACAATCCTGTTTAAAAAGGTCCAGTCGTATTTTGTAATATTCGATACAAAGCCTCCTCCGTGCAGGAAAAATATATAACGCTGCGGCGTACTGTTCTTTTTCTTTAGTTCCCAGATCGTTCTGCCGTTGGGAGAGGTCCGGTATAGGACATCACACTGGCTTTTTACTTTCTCCGGTATACTGGCAGCTTTGTGGAATTTACTGAAATCTCCGGTGCTGAACTCTTTTTCGATTTTTGTTTTTATACCCGCCATGCGAATGATTGCACGGTAAATGCGGCTTTTGAAACTTGGTCTTTCCATATAATAATAATTAGTATCCTGCGTCACTCCATAAGCGGCGTATGAAGTAGCAAACGTCCATAAAATAATCAGCGATAAACATATCTTTACCATTGCCATACTGTTTGTTAAGGCAAATGTAAATGCAGCAGGAAGGCGATTTTTTAGCAAATGCTAAAAAGTAGCAGGAGTCAGATTTGTGCCCGCATACGGCTCAATGTTACGGGCGACATGCCCAGAAAGGAAGCGATGGAGGAGAGTGACGCCCTTTGCAGGATAAAGGGATGCCGGGAAATGAGTTTACGGTAACGTTCTAATGCATTGTCGAATTGAAGCGATAACGCTCTTTCTTCCAAAGCCAGATAGTACTTTTCCATCAGGAGGCGGTACAGGTTAAACAGATCCGGGTGTTCCTGACAGCGTTGAACAAATGTGACATAGTTTATTTTCAACAGCACAGCATCTTCCAATATCTCCACATTCTCATTACTACCGGTTTTTGTAAACAGGGAATAGGTAGAAGTGATAATATCGTTCTCCCGGGCGAACAATGTGGTAATGTCCTTATCGTCTATCAAGGAAAATATCCGTATAAATCCTTTTTCAATAATATAGAAATGTTCAACGCGTTGCCCCTGCTTTATCAACAGGGAGCCTTTAGCGGCATTCATATAGACGACATGCCTGTTGAGCAGCTCAACAGCTTCGGCAGACAAACCTGCCATTTTGATTATATGATCCAATGCAGTCATCAATTTTCTATATAATCAGCCAAAGATAAGCCTGGCTTATAGAAAATAAAATAGTTTTCATATGAAGCCGGTTCGTTCCATGCCAGCATAGGAATACTGCCTCCCTACAAAATACAATGCCCCCGAAAAGCGGTACACTTTTCAGGGGCATTGCAGTCTGGTACTGATGCGCAGGCGTCAGGTACCGTAATGATTATTGTTTAATGAATTTCGTCACATTTACTTCTTTCACACCATTTTTTACCCGGATGATGTAAATACCCGGTGATAAGGTAGAAATATTCAGTTGTGAATTCGTAGCGTTCACTTCACGATACAATACCACATTGCCCTTTAGATCCACGATACGCACATCTGATTTGCCTTTGTAGCCTGTCAGGTTAAGGTTCAGTACATCCGTAGCCGGATTCGGGAATACCACTACTTTCTGCGCATCGTCGGTAGCAATATCGGCGCCACGGCTGGCGGTACCCAATTGTACCCGCAATGTATAGCAGGAGGTAGCACTGTTAGCCCCACCGTAACCATATACCTGTGCATAGTAGGTACCCGGAGTAACCGTTCTGCTGATCGTTTCACTGGTAGTGCTGGCCGCCTGTGAAATAGCCACCTGTGTACCTGCGCTGTTCAGCAGTTTCAGGTCGTAATCGCCCGGCAGTGTACCCAAAGTAATCGTAATCGTACCACCGTTGGTGATCACGAATTTATAGTTATCAATATCACCACTAGGGCTGATGAGACCTGTAACATCGGTATTAAACGGAATGGTAGCTGCTCCTGTTATGGTGCCGTTGGTCGCATTATCCAATGGGTTGGAACAACCAGTAGAAACGGTGGTGAACTGTGCAGCAGTAAAGGAACTATTACCATCTGAACAGGTGGTTCTTACTCTCCAGTCGTATAAAGTACCAGATATTAATCCTGTTAAAGTAACACTTGTGGCAGTCGTTCCGGACACGGCAACGGTCCAGGTAGTAGCTGCATTATCTTTATAAGACACATCATAACCCACGGCGCCACTTACGGCTGTCCAGCTAACAGTGGCTCCGGTGGCTGTTACCGCGGAACTGTTTAAACCGGTTGGTGCAGCACAGGTGGAGGAGGATACCGTTGTAAACTGCTCAGCTGAATAAGCACTGCTGCCACTCGCACAATTGGTTCTTATTCTGTAATCATAGGTAGCCCCGGATGTAAGACCGGTTAAGCCTACACTGGTAGCGGTAGTACCTGTTGCAGCATTGATCCAGGTAGCAGCTGAACTGAGTTTATAGTCTACATCATAGGATACGGCGCCACTTACGGCTGTCCATCCTATGGTAGCAGTATTAATAGTAATCGCTGTAGCCGCTAATCCTGCCGGAGAAGCACAGGAGGAGCCGGATGTAATGGTAAAGTTGGCATTGGAAATATCAAAGAAAATATTACCTACGGCTTCTACTTTTATTCTGGCTGTAGTGGTGGGCGTATTGGGAATGGTTACCACCTCGCTGCCATCATTTGGTGTGCTGGCCACTAATGTATTAAAGGTATTACCCCCATCTGTAGAGAGGGATATTTTTACATTGGCAGTACTAACAGGTGAGGCGGTGGTATTCGCCACACTCCAGGTAATGGTTTGTGCTGAATTCCCAGCCCATGATACGGCGGTGTTGGGAGCTGTCACGGCAAAAGGCCCTGAGGAGTTGGTGACAGTTATGGTGGCATCCGCAAAATTGGTTTGTCCAACACTTACCGGCGGGGTAGCACTGAAAGGCGCATTATCCCTTACTGTTAGCCGGAATTTTAAGGTTCTTGATACGGAACTTAATGCTTCTGTATTAGCACTGGCATCACCGCCTGGTAACGGACCAGATACTAAACCACCGGCGAGAATAGTCGCGAGTTTAGGGAAGTATCTGGTTGGTGAGGTAACAGGGAGATAGGATATCCAGTTAGGTCCGGAAGCTTTGGTAGCACTGGCCACACTGGAACCTCCTGTTTGTCCGGAGCTAGCATTATCATTTTGTTCCCAGCTATATGTCAGTACATCACCGGCATTGGCATCCGTAGCAGAACCCGTCAATGCAAACGGGGTGCTGATCGGAATTGTAAAATTACCGCCGGCATTCACCACTGGAGTGGCGTTAGTGCCGGAAATATTTGTCGTTACCGCGCAGGCTTTATTGGCCAGATTCGCCTGAATCTGTGCAATGGAAGCAGCATGGTAAGCGGCAATAGAATGCGGTGCGATATCCTGGCTGGTAATACCGGCATAACCCATAATGGTAATACCGGAACCTGGTTCCACATTCACACCGGTACCTTCATTGCTATGGGAAAAAGTATGGTTAGCTCCCAGCTGATGCCCTACTTCATGTACCACATAATCAATATCGAAGTTATCTCCCTGAGGAACATTATCGCCCGGAGAAGTAAAACCACTTCCTTTTTGATTGTCACAAACACAACCGATGCAACCGGCATTACCGCCGCCACCGGAGGCGCCAAACAGGTGACCAATGTCATAGTTAGCAGCGCCAATAACAGAATTCAAGGTACTCTGCAACTCGCCGTTCCATGATCCGCCAGCACCTGTACTCCCCGGAGAATAAGGATCTGTGGACGGGTTATAATAAAATACATTGGTCGTAGCACTGATCAGGTTCAGGTGGAGTGCCAGGTCTCTTTCATAAATACCATTGCTACGGGTAAGCGTCGCGTTGACCGCTGTGAGCACCAACGAAACCTGGGAGGCGCTGGTTGCCCCGAAATAATTGGAGTATTCTGCCGTAACAGATTGCGCCAGCCGTAATGTTTTCAGATCGCCGGTGTTTCTTCCGGTAATGTTAGGTACCTGCGCGCTGATACTGGCTGACAATTTCTGCTCTGGTGTAGAACACTTCCAGGGTAAAGCCTTCGGTTGTTTTTTGAATACGGTATAAACCGTGTGGTCTGCAGAATAGGGTTCAATAAACTCGCTTTCTTTTCCGGCACGAAGGATCATGGTTTGAATCCCTTGCGGAGAAATGCTCAGTTTTAAGGTAGCCTCCTTATCTGTAATACCTTTTCCGGAAAACGCCCTGATTTCCGGGAACCGTGCTTGTAATGCAGGCTCGAAATTGGAAGCTTCCCTGATTTCGAATTGTTCAATCTGTCCGTCTGCGTTAGGCAAAGAGATGATGGTTGGGTTTGCGGCAGTACGACTTACCGCTTTAAATACTTCATTCCGTAACGGAGTGAGATTCAAATCAAACAATTTAAACTCAGTCGGAAATGCCAGTCTGGCTACGGCTTTATCGGTAGTAATCCTACCGGCATCAGTGTGCGGCCGCCAATAATCCTGCGCAAACGACGTTGCGCTGCACAACAAAGCTGTTGCGAAGAGTAAAACTTTTCTCATTTTGAAACACAGATTTTGGTTAATAAAAAACTAAATCTAGCTCAACTCTCTGCGGTCTGAACTGCACCGCCCTGCGACACCAGGGCGTACAAACGCCCCATCATCGTTCATCAGATTAATAAGACATCCGAACTAATTAAAAACAAACGCGTTGCATCGTTCACGTTACGGTTGATATAAAATAAAAAAAGCGGCATCATTTAGCAGCGGAATTGTCTCCTCCCCCATAAAACATATTATTTTAATAGGCACTGACAATATTTACTCAAATACTACATAATTCACTTTATCTATGCCGGTATTCCCAGTGGCCGGATCGTAGGCGTAAACAGTCAACTCATAGTCTCCCCTTGTGGTAATAGGAAAGTTACCTTCAAAAAGATTGGTTGCTATCAGACTAAGCTCCACTTCTCTTATATATTGCCCATCTTTTTTCAGGATGCCCTTTACTTCTATCTTATCGGCATTCCAGATCCCCCCTTTCTGTATAACGCAACCACACATCATCACCATATTCGCCTGTACTGCGAATGGTTTGCCGGCAATGGTGTGCAGGGGTATATATTGATGGGTACGTGGCGTTAATATATCAATGATAAAACCCGGAATTTCGAGGATGATACCATCACCCAGGATATGCTTGCCCGGAATCAGCCAAAGCTCCGTACTGACCTTCGTCTGAGCCTGGCGATTATTCAATGGTGCATAAACAGTAATACTTACTGCGGTAGGTTCAGCTATGTCAATATTAGCTTCGAACTTTGCCGTCTGGTCGTCACAAATACTACCCCCACGACTCAACGGCGTTTGCATGATCAGCTGCGTATTGCCCGTGGTGCCGGCTGTTTTACCTTCTGCCAGGATCTGGTTATTCAGGTTGTTGCGTATTATAATATAGGCGCCACCCAATGAACTGCCCACAAACTTACCATCTCTGGCCTTCGCCCGGATAATAACCTTTGTTTCTTTGGCATAGCTTCCTAGGCCGCTTACCAGCAGCAGCAAAATGAACAACTGTTTCATGTTTTATTTATTTAGCAGATGTGCGTTTAAGATATTCCTGTTTAAATCGTTGGTGAAAGGACGTTTTCTCCAGATTGCTGTCTACTTTATCCAGGTAACTGAATATACCCAGATCATCCTCCAGAATCTGCAGGATGGCGGCCTCACAACTTGCCCAGATTTGCTCCAGCATCGGCAAGCTCTTAGTGGCCTTCGTAGTCAGGGAAACCAGTTGTTTCCTTTTATCCGTTTTATCAGTGGACAGTCTTACGTAACCACGTTCACTCATTTTCGTTACTGTAATAAAAACCGACGTGTGTGCATAACCAATCCTTTCCGCAATATTGGCGATAGACAGGTGATCATGTTCCTTTAATAACATGAAGATCAGGTACCAGTTCGGCTCTACGTCGAGGTCTATCTCTTTATATAGCTTTTTGACGTTATGGGCAATATGATCGCTGATTCTTTTCAACCGGGAATCAAATGCTTTATATCCGAGCTGTTTTATCAGGTCGATTTCCATGGGTTTGCAGCTTTTATGACCCCAATATACAAAATATATAGTCAACTATATAGTTGACTATATATTTTAATTAAAGCGCCACTCTTTTCGTCTACAGCAGCCTTTCTGAAAGGCTGTCGCTATAGCTTCCAGACTAAAATAATCTGCCAGGCAGCACTGCTTCTTAAAAAAAACTATACTATTCATGAATAACTTTCCACCGCAGCCCGGTAACATTCCCGGATCATCATCCGTTAAAACAGACAAACCACTTATATGAAAGCTAACATTTACCTAATTCTATTCTTACTGACCGGCATTGTATTGACATCATGCAAAAAAGACAAAATCGCCTATCAGAACGATTTCAACAAGAGCTTTGATGCCTGGATCAACTTCAAAGCATCAGCAGGCAACGCTTATCGTTATGGCATACAGTCCTCCTCCTGGACAGGCCATAGTTCAGTAACCACTATTACCGTAAAAGGAGGTAAGATCGTACAACGTTCCTATATCGCTAAAGGTATTCATCCCACAACCAAAGAGATAGTGATCCTGGCTGAATGGAAAGAAGAGGGCAGCCAACTGGGTACGCATGATGCGGGGTACCCCCTTCGTACCTTAGATGAGATATACCAGGAAGCGAAAGACAACTGGTTGCAGAAAAGAGATAATGCGGACACCTACTTTGAAGCAAAAAACAATGGAATGATATCCAGCTGTGGATATGTTGAAAATAATTGTGCAGATGATTGTTTCATGGGGATCAGTATCAGTTTTATTGAGAAGATTTAGTGTAAACAATGTGTCTGAATAATATTTTCTCTCTGCTTTTGGGCTGCTGCCAAACGTATGATAAGCAATGAGCAGCCATTGCCCTGTTCATAAAAACATTATCAGAAATCAATGGGACATTAAGTCCGCTCAACTTTAGTTCATGAAGTGCAAAGTTCGCTATCATGGCGGGGTTTTCACTTCATGAATCTTCACTATTCCCACACTACAAGTCACCCCGCTTGTTTAATATATTATTCCTAATCTCTACTATTTCAGCTGCGTACCTGGGGAAAAACAACCCATTTTTTAATTGATTGTTTTCGTAACTTAAATTAGTTAACCTGATTGTTTGTTTAAACCCTATCACCTATGATATCAAGACTTCCCAGCCGGAAGACCCGTTCGGCTACACAGCAAAATTCCACACAGCAAAGTCCCTTTTTCGCATCAGAAGGAACAACAGCGACAGATATCGAAAAGCCATTTTTCACCCCAAAAGACACTGCCCCTATCCAGGCAAAACCGAATCCATCAAAGGTTTCGGATACGCCTGCAGTAAAAGAAAATAATACCGGACAGCCGGCACCCACCAAAAAAAGAACAAATAAAGAGACAAACGATACCTTGGAAGCCCCTCAAGGCGGTGACATAAAGAAACAAAAAGCAGATGGAGATCTAGCAGAAATTACCCTAACGCCTTTCTACGAGGAGTCTACATCTGAGACTGGCGCCAAATTCTGGTCAAAGCAAGCTGCTGAACTAAAGAAAGACGAAAAAACGTTATCTGATATTGACAATGAAAAAATTGCGCTAATACTATTGATTTATAAGAAGGGAGTTTTTAATGCATTTGGAGAAGGAGAAAACACCAACTACATTCGTAGCCAAAACAACACAGTCCTCAAAATTAATTTCGAGATCAAAGGCAATAAAAATAAGCTCTCTTCGGATGACAATGCAGCAGGAAAATTACCTGATATTTATCGGGATATCACTCCCAAAGAATTTATAGAGATTGTTAAGGTATTGGAAAAACGTCATATTCCCGCAAAATTAGAACGTAAACCTTTTGAAGGGGACTATATCGAATCACAACGGAATGTTTCAAAGCTATTAATGGAACAAATAAAGACTAAGCAATGGCCAGCCCCTATAAATAAACATAAGATAGTGGAATTTATACACGAAGGCAATTATGCTCCCGTAAACATTCATTTTCCGGCATTAAAAGCGTATATAAGTCAACACAAAGAAAAGAACTCAGCTGGAGCTTTAACTTATTCCTCCGTTACAAAATTCCTGATGGCTCGGTTAATTAACATTTACAACGCCGACGTGGATGTTAAAGATAAGCAACCATTACTTGCTGAAAAAAGTAGCTTTGGCTTTCAAGTCCCTACTTTAGGAGATCTGGGAGAGAGTTTAACAATCCGATTAAGCCCTGGTATAGATATAGCAATTGTAAAGCCACTAATGGATTCATTGAATAAATTAATAGACGAATTAAAGGAGCTATTAGACAATAAAGAAACACGTCATTTCAACTACGACAGTAAAAAAGAAGGGAAGAGCTTGCGAAAATACTGGGGGCAAGATGCAAAAAATAAATGGCAATCTTATACAAAAGAAAAAACGATCCTGGAGCATCTATTATTTACCTTGATGGAGAAAGGAAGTAAAAAAGTTTCTATGTTAACCAGAATTATGTATAGACATCCCGATAATATAATTGCGCTTTCAAAAATGAGTGCTTCATTGTTGGACCTTAGTAAAGCGATAGTAAATATGCATAATATTACATCTGTGGAAAAGGGAATTACATCAAGTCTGCAAGCACCTTGGCTATCAACAAAAGAGGCAAGAAAGGAGATTGATCAGAATATCAATTCAGATGAAGTTACAACACAAAGACTATCAATATTAAAAGAGATAGCAAAAAAAATTGAAGAAAAAACGGAAAAAGAAGAATGGGAAGACGATGTAAGTGATAGTGACAGCGAATTCGAAAAAAGTGAGAAATACGGTAACAAATTGATTGTTCCTTCTGGAATGGCTACTATTCACCAGCTTCTTAATCCTTTTGAACCACAAATTTCGGCTTCACCTGTTAATAGTAAAAAAACGGAACCAAAGATTGATTTAGCACCTGACACATATTATGAATTCCTGAACCATTACAAGAATAAAAAATTCATTATTCCTGGTTTTGACACAAAGGATAATTATCTGGTCGACTTGAATCCCAATATTACAACTCCATCAAAAGATGCAAAAAACACCCAAAAAGATGATGAAAAAAAAGTAGTAAATGATCAGGTTTTCACCATCATCGAAGATTTAAAAAAACGAAATGTAAAAGTATGGATAGTAGACATCACGTCCTCTTCACTCCCCGAACTTAATTATTTATACAATCAATGGGACAATGAAAAAAATGTAGAATTATTAATAGAAATAGCGTCGGGTCTAAAAAATCAGCAACACGGTTTGAACATGAATCCGTATGGCACGATACATTGGGTTTATAGAAACAAGAACGATCAAAAAAAGTTCGAAGCACTAAAAACTTTCTTTTCTTTACAAAAAAACCAACCGATAAATAAAAGAAGCATCGTCTCAAATGAAATCAGGCGCTATTTCAAAAAATTAGGTGGCATTTCCTGGAAAAATATGCTGGCGGCCGGAGAAAATGAAAAAGAACCAAAGCAGGAATAACGCATGGATTAAATATTTGCTATTAATAACGCTAAATAACTGATATCAAGACAGAGAATAAGTATTTGGGTACAATGGCTATTACTTAATCCAACAAGAGAAAATTTTGTGTGGTTAAGTAGTAGCCCCCCTCAAAACTTCAACGACTTCGTCAGATTAAACCATATCCTTTTAAATATAGACTGGTCTTCCGTGATGATCTCCGCATCCGCCAGTATACCCGGTTTCAGCTTGATAACGGAGTCCTGGTCGGTTCTGGTCAGCACCACCCGGGAAAAGAACAGACTATCCCGAACCGGAATATCTGATATATAATCTATGCTCCCTTTTAAATAGCCATATTCCTGAAATGGATAGCTACGTACTTTGATCAGTACCCGTTGCGCTCTTTTTACTTTGGAGGAAGCTGCTTGCGGAATCAGTATTTCGCCATAGTAATCTTCTTTGCCGGCGTTGATATAAAACAGGAGGTCCCCTGTTTTTACCAACTGATTTTCCTGTAAGAAGTCGCCATATACCAGATATCCCTTAGAAGATGCGGTAATCACATACTGCTTTTTCCAGTTCTCCGCCTCACTGATGAGGGTATTCAGCGACTGATAAAACTTCTTTTCTTCTTCTATCATCTGGTTATTGATCTCTGTCAGTTCCTTGTCTTTAGCCAGCAGGCTGCTCTGGTTGCCGATAATGGTATTCTCCATCTGCGGGATGGCCTGCCGCTTGATCAGCAAAGTCGCTTGTTTCCGCTGTAGTTCCAGTGGGCTGATGATCCGCTTTTCTGCCAGCAGTCTATACTTTTCATATTCTGCTTCTGCCAGGGCCAGTTCACTTTTCTGCAGTTCATAGATCTGTTGGATGCGGCGATTCTGGTCGTTGACGTTGGTCACCTCATGCTGTACAAAGGCTTTTCTTTTCTGCAGGATACCTTCTTTGTTGACCGCTCTGTAGTTCAGATAGGCCGTATAAAAATTCTGGTAGTTACCTTGTAGTTCACCGAGGTCCAGTTCAGTGGGAGAAACCAGGTGCTCCAGCTCCTGCGGGGAAGTACCGTTGTTCCGGATGGCTTTCAACCGGTTCAATATATCGATGACCCTTGCATGGTCTGCGGTACTTTCGAGGTAGGCGATGTCCGTGTTCTTTTCCACCCACTGCCCTTCTTTGGCCAATATCTTCACCAGGTTACCGCTTACCCGGCTCACCAGTGCCTTTGGGGCACTGCTGGTATTAAATTTCATAGATACGGGTACCATCTCCGGATACCGGATGAATACAGAAAGACTGATGAGCAGCAGAATGGTCAGCAGTACCAGGGAGATCCCTCTTTTCATCAGCCAGGAGGGCGGCCTGGCAATGATTTCCTGCAGGTCTTCCGAATGTATGTCGTCTTCCAGATAAGTTTTCTTTGCCATGATCTTAATTTCCCAGTTCCAACTGATTTCTTACCAACTCAAAATATTTTCCTCTTTTTGCCGTCAGCTCAGCATGTGTGCCCTGCTCCACCACGGCACCTTTTTCCAGTACGATGATATTATCTGCATGCTTCACGGTGCTGAGCCGGTGTGCCACTACAATCACCGTGCGTTTATTGAAAAAGCGATCCAGTTTTTCTACGATGGCCTTTTCATTATTGGCATCCAGTGAATTGGTGGCTTCATCCAGGAATAAGAAGGCAGGATCTTTATAAACAGCGCGGGCTATCATCAGCCGTTGCTTTTGCCCCTGGCTGATGCCCTTACCTGCTGTTCCGATCTTGGTAGCCAGCCCGAAAGGTTCATTGGCAATAAAGTCTTCCATATTGGCGATTTGCACGGCGTTCTGTATGTTATTCTCGTCCGGAAATTCATCGTTGATGGCGATATTGCGCTCGATGGTATCCGCATACACATAACTTTCCTGCAGCACCGAACCGCAGCTGTCGCGCCAAAGGCCGAAATCGATTTGGTCCAGCCGCTTGCCCCCCACCAGGATCTCCCCTTCTTCCGGGTTGTAATAACGTAACAGCAGTTTCAGGATGGTCGTTTTACCGCTGCCGCTGGCGCCTACAATGGCGGTCGTTTTACCGGTGGGGAAAGTCAGGTTCAGGCGGGTAAAAACAGGCTCGTTACCGGCCCCGTAGTACCGGAAGGTAAGGTTACGCAGTTCGATGGTTTTATCTTCCGGTAACCGGGTCAGGTAGTCTTTCCGGATATCTATCTCTTCTTCGGTTTCATAGATTTCGTTCAGGCGTTCCAGGCTGATCTTAGCATCCTGATAGGATTGCATGAATCCCAGCAGGGACTCCACCGGATTGCTGACCATACCCACGATATACTGAACCGCCATCATCCCACCGAGGGTGATCTCTCCATCGATGACCGACTTGGCCGATATATAGGTAATCAAAATGCTCTTGGCCTGGTTGATCGCCATGGATCCTACTGACTGATACTGAGACAGCGCCAGGCTTTGCACCCGGAATTTGAACAGTTTGGCCTGCAACATCTCCCAACCCCATCTCTTTTGTTTCTGGGCATTGTTTAGTTTGATGTCCTGCATACTCTGTATCATCTCTACCATGTACGTCTGGTTCTCGGAAGATATTTTAAATCGCTTATGATCCAGCTCCCGCCGGTATTTCATAAATGCCAGTATCCACAGTGTATACAATACCGTTGCTACAAAGAAGACCAGGAAAATGGTTTTATTGTAGATAATAAGCAAACTCCCAAAGATCACCATATTCACCAGCGAGAACAGGGTATTGAGGGTGCTACCTGTCAGGAAGGATTCGATCCGTTGCTGATCGGCCATACGTTGCATGATATCGCCGTGTGTCTTGAGGTCGAAGAAACTCATCGGCAGTTTCATGATCTTGATCAGCAGGTCTGTCAGGATAGAGATATTGACCCGGGTACTGATATGGAGCATGATCCAGGACCGGATGAAGGATACGGCCGTACTACCAATAAAGAGCATCAGCTGGGCAATCAATATCAGATTGATAAAACTGATATTTTTCGTATTGATACCAATGTCCACCACCGATTGGGCCAGGAACGGTGCGATGAGGGATAAAACGGTACCCAGCACCATTCCCATTATCAACTGGATGAACAGGCGCCGGTATTTGTAGAAATAGGTAAATACCTTACTCCATCCCAAAGCCAATGTAGGTTCCTCCTCCTCGATCTGATAGAAGTCCGGTCCGGGGCTTAGTAACAGACATAATCCGGCCTGTTGTTCTCCGGTAGAAAACCAATGTTTGCTGAATTCCCTCTCTTCATAGGAGACTAATCCACTGGCAGGATCGGAGATATAGTATTTGTCTTTTCGGATCTTGTACAACACCACAAAGTGTTTCTGATCCCAATGTAAAATACAGGGTAGCTCTACCTGGTTAAGTTGTGCCAGGGTCAGGCGCACCCCGTAGGAGCGGAATCCCAGTTTTTCAGCGGCCTCCGAGATACCCAGCAGGTTGACGCCATTTCGGGTTGTCTGGCATAGCTTGCGTATCTTATGAATGGATACGAGTTGTCCGTAATATTTGAAGATAATACGCAGACAGGTGGCGCCGCAGTCCATCATGTCCATTTGCTTGTAATGCGGGAAACGTTTCAGCATGTATAAAGTTGTCTCTCTTCAGGTCTATTCTGTTGCCAATGATGTGGGTATTGTTACTTCCGGGAATCGTACTGTAGATCTACGGCTGCTGAATGGTGTATTTACGGAGTATTTTTTCCAGCTGCTCCATCTCTATATCCTTTTCAACAATAATATTATCCGCTGTACGTAACAATAAATATCTCGGTACGCCGATGAGGTGTATTTTCTGCGTCAGTTTTCTGCCCTCCTGCTCATCCAGCCAGTAATTGGGATAGTTAAACGGCTTTTGTTGCAGGTGTTTTTCCCAATCAGCTTTCCGGCTGGAGATCGCTATACCTGCAATGGCGTAGGATTTATGATGCTGTGCTTTAATAGCTAATCTATTTAAGACAGGGTGCTGCTGAATACAGGGACCACACCAGGTAGCCCAGATATCAATCAGCAGATAGGGATATTGTGCAGCCAGTACTTTAAATGCAGTACTACCTGGTATTGTTTCAAAGTTCAATTGAGGGAAAATGCCATCGTCCAGTCTGATACGATTCGCTGTTACATAATCAGCATATTGCTTCATCAGCTCCGCAAGTATGGCGGGAGAAAACCGGCTGGTATCCAGGTGATCGATGGCTGCTTTTATGCTATCGCTGATAAGATAGGCAGACGGCCTGAATAGGCTCTGTAATCTTTGCAAAGCGATGTAGCTGCTGTTATATTTTTTTATGAGTGTCAGTTCATGGAGGTATTTTTCTACGCTGATACTGTCCATGCCTGGTATCGTCAGATATGGGTTTTTCATTTTTTCGGTGTAGGTATTTTCTATATCTCTGAAAAGACCTTCTACCTGATTTTCCATTCCGCCTTCCACCATGAATGCTCCCGACGTAACGTTGAGATGAAGGGAAACAACATTGGTATCAATAATAAAATATCTTTTGATGGAAGTGGATGGATCATTGCTCAGATCTTTATATTCCAGTATGGCTGACGCTGGGTTTGCATTGTCAAATCCGGCTGTTACTGTCTGCGAGAAACAGCCAGCTGCATCAACGGACAGTTGAAAAGTATCACGGTCTGTACGGTATGTCAATACGAATTTTTGGGTATTGGGATAAGGTTTCAGGCAACCTTTTATGGTAACATTCTTTTTTTCCGATCCGGCTTTCTGCCCGTAAGATACAATGGCGACACAGGAAAAAATCAGCAAAACAGCACATTTCAACAGTTCTTTTGTCATACTCATTTTTTTGTAGCCATCAATTTTTCATACAGTCTCTTACCATAAAAACTTTTTTTGATAGCCTCGGGCAATTCATTGTAATAATGAATATACCTGTCGTAAGTTAGATCCGGCGCACTTTGCAGTATATAGGTCATTTCATAGGTGCCCTTATAGGTGACCGATGCCTGATAATAAAGATCCGACAGGGATTTATTCACCGTTTCCCACTCTTCTTTATAGACATTCTTTTGATACCCGGATTCACTGTTGGCTATCAGCTCCTGTAGTTCTCTTTGTTTTTTTCCCAGCGCGCCTTGCTTTTGTGCCAGCGTCACCCATAGATTATGAAAAAAAGAGGTAGTGACTACCTTCACATCATAACCTACTTTATTATTTGCTAATTTTTCCTGGAAGAAAGTACAGACATACTTACTGCTGTCGATAAGAATTTTTGTACCCATTTTTTTAGATAGAACGATCGAGGCAACAGCTGGTGTGGCTACCTCTCCTTCAAACTTAAAATGCCCGTCTTTGATAATAGTCGTATAGCACTGACGGGAGTTCAGCAATTCCATCGTGATCGTATCTCCGTCTTTAAAGCTATAGGGGTGGACATCTCCCAACAGTTTATTATCAAATTCCCCCTCAACGCAATAATGATATTGGGAGAAAGAAAAATATGGCAGCAACAACAGCAACCAGGTACCCATCAAACGAATATATTGCTTCATACGCTATTATTTTCTAAACCTGAATGAGTTTTAACCAGCTGTAATCCCTGGTTAAAACTCATTCAGCATGTTATTTGATCACTTAGTTAGACGATGCAAACACAGATGACCAGCTGGCACAACCCGATGCATTATCACAGGCAGTCTTACAGCCGTCTGAACATAATTCCTGGGTATTGGCACTGGAGGAAATCGGGAAATCAACACTCGTTCCGGAAGTTGTTTTCAATGTACAGGAGCAGGAATGTGCCATTTCATCACTACCATCCAAACAATCCATGACACCGTCCATTTCTTTAGATATGGGGATACAGGTACCATTCCTACATGCGAATTCGTTCGGTGCGCACCAGCTACCACCTGTTACATTTTTCAGGTTTTCTCTGGACAGTTGTTGAATGCCTAATGTACCTAAATCTTTCAGCGAAATTTTTTTCATAATTGTGAAATTGAGATGAATACCTGATGTCCGCTCACTCCGGGGCATCTTGAGAGGGCCTTTGACAGGGAGCCTTCTGTTTGCCCAAGATCGTTTGCAACCGGTCCTGGCTATTTTTCTAGAAAAAGTTCCTGAGTTCATTTACCCGATAGCTATCCGGCAATTCTCTGCCGTTGATGTATATCGTTGGGGTAGCCCTGATCTTCATATCGTTGCACCAGTCGCGCATCGCGAATATTTTTTCCTGTTGTTCCTGCAGTTCTCCGTTCATCGGATATTTTTGTGCGAAGGCTTCATAGTCTTTATGGGGAGCCAAGTACCAGTCATCCAGTGCCAGCTGTACCTTTTCATGGCCATATTTTTGTTGTATCGCCAGCAGGTGTGCTACGGGGGGCGTTCTTTTATCGGTATCCTCTCCGGTGGCGGTAAATATGATACGTATCCTTACATCCGGGTTTGTTTTGATGATATGTTCCAATTCCGGATGTACTTTAGAACACGGACCACAATAAGGGTTGCATACCTTAATAATCTCGTGGGTAGCCTGCGGGTTGCCGACTACGATACCCAGGTGATCGACCGGAATAGTAACCCGGTCGCTTTTATCCAGTAACGCCTGAAATATCTCGGGGTTATAGCGCAGCTTTTTCCATCTCTTTTCATAACTTTTCCCATCACGGGCATCCTTGAGTTGCGGTATGGCCATATTGGTCAGCAGCAAAAAGAAAAGGCCTGTAAACAGGATCGCCGCCATCGTATATGGAGCGATAGCGGTGATGAATGCAGGTGTGCCCGGCAAACAGCCCACTGCCATCAGTGCATTCACAGCTAATACCGCCTGTACAGCCAGGCAAAGCGGACACCATTGCCTGACTACCTTCCACTGATAATAGATGGAAAATAAAATATAGGGAGCCACCAACAGCGACAGCACAGACCACATCAGCATAAAGCTGGTGTTAGCAGGAAAAAGTACCTGTGTAGTGAAAAAAGTAGCAAAGAATGTAAATCCCCATACGGACCAGCTGATCCCCATCAGCGATGCTTTTGAAGAGGACAGCACCGCATTGCAGCTCAGCTTTTTGCTTTTGCCGCCGCATACTTCCTTAATAAAGGGATTGTGTGCATCTATCTCGTTCCAAATCAGCAATGATGAAACAACCAGTCCCAGGAAAGCCGACAGCAGATATCCCAATCCGTACCAGGTTTGCATGCCAACAGGCTGAGACAGGATATAACCACCCGCCAGCAATATGGCAGCCAATACCAGGAATACCGGCACGCGCTTCGTCAACATATGATTCCGTTGCTTTTTGCTGTTTTCAACAAAATGGGCTTCGTCCCTGGGTGCAGTAGTATCCAGCAACAGGATGATGTGCTTATCTATCTGCTCAAAATCTGCCACCGGAATACTTATAGGCTTTTCCGTAATCGGATCCAGGTATTCAATATGCTCCGCTGTTGTACTGGTTACGAGGGTAAAGCAGGCGATGGGCCAACCTTCCTGTTGTATGGAACAAATAAAAGGCGTTTCAAATGCATCATAACTATGCACTCCTTTTTCTATGGCGCCGGATTCAATACCATATTCAAAAAGCGTATCCTTGATGGCAAGCAGGGAAGGATATTCTACGTGGCGCTGCAGGGTTTCAGACAATCCGGTATGGGTAACATTAACCTGCAGTTTTTTTAATAAATAATGACAAGTCTTAAAAAGATCATTCTCTTTTTTACTGGCAAATAACGTGGCTATCGACATAATTACAGCTATGAACAGGTGACGGTCTTAAAGATATACGAAACTTTTAAAATTCAAATATTTTTATCTATGTAGATAAAATGAGCAAGTATTATTTCGATTATTTAAAATGATTTCAACAATTTATTTCAAACGCGCACTTCTTTCAAACACTTATTCACAGCCGGTTTCCGGACAATATAGTTTTACCGGATACATAATAGAAAGGCCGCATAAAAAAATTTGCTGTAAAATTCAGCTGGAGAAAATATTATATTGGCTTACTTTAAAGCGGCAGCTGTGCCTGTTTTTTTGCTTCCGCTAATTACCCGTACACGTTAATGAAGAAAAATGAAAAAAGCCAACCCTATAGTCATAACTAATGAAGAGGAATCTATGCCGAACACAAATAAGGAAAACTGATGCGTCCTATTTTTCTGTTGACCTTTTGCTGTCTGTTGGCTAATCCGCTATTGGCTCAGACCACACTGAATATTGATCAGTCTTTTGCATTACTGGCATCGCAAAATGAGGCGCTCCGTCAGGCCAATATCAATGTGCTATTAGCCACGGTAGATGTAAAGGACGCCCGGAATGCCTTTCTGCCAACTTTGTCGTTTAATGCAGGCCATACCTATAACATGGGACTTGCCTTTGACCAGATCGCCGGCCAGCTGGTGACCGGCAATAAATGGTCGAATACCGCCAATGCCAACCTGAGTACACGCACTACGCTATTCCAGGGATTCAGTCAAATCAATAAACTCAAACAGGCGCTATTAAGTCTGGAAAGTAAAGCAATACAGCAAAATCAACTCCGCCAATCCCTCAAACTGGAATTGCTGGCGCGATACTTTGATGCTACGGCCAACCATGCTTTATATGAAATCAGTCTGAAACAGTTGCAGTACGCACAGGAGCAGCTGGAACAGGAACGCGCAAAATTTGCCTTACAGACCAATACATTGGTAGATGTAGCCCAGGCCGAAAGTCAGGTGGCCACCAACGAGCTAAGTGGTATTGTCAGCAATACCGCCTGCAACAGTAGTCTGGTTGCACTAAAACAACTGTTGGGTATACCGCTGACAGACACTGTGCAACTGGAAACACCCAACCAGGATATTGCAGCTACAGCGCCGCAACATGGCGATAGCCTGCCCGCACATGATCCTGCGATTCAACTCGCTGCATTATCATTACAACAGTCCACTTTAAATTTAAGATATGCCAGGGCGCCCTACTATCCCACCATCAGTTTCTTTAGTGGCTATGGTACCAACTATTCTTCCGAGCGTAAGGATTATATGAGCGGGCACTATATGCCTTTTGGAGATCAGGTAAACCAGAATAAAGCGTTGAATTTCGGGGTGTCTCTCTCCATGCCGGTTTTTGATGCCTTTAAAACCCGGAATAATATCAGCAGACTAAAACTTGATCTGCAACAAAAACAATCTGAGCTGAATAAAGTAAAGACAGAACGGGAGAAAGTGCTCATCATGGCCACACAGGAATATCAGAAATCGGTGAAGGAGTATCAGGTATTGCAGGTGCAATACCATGCATTGGAAAAGAATTATCAGGCGATGAAAGAGCGCTATGATATCGGAGAAACCAGTGCCATGGAATATAACAAGGCTTTACTGGATTATAATGTGGCTGCTGCCAATGTGATCAAAGCTAAATATACACTGATGTACAATGTAGAGGTACTCCGGGTATTGAGGGGAGAAAGATAATGTTGTCTGTTTTTGGAGGTGAAAAAATGCCTGTATTTTTATATCCCTGTTAAAAATGTCCGGAATAATGAATCATCCCACTATATACCGGCAAATTTCTTTCAAATGGCAGGTAGACTGTGATGCCTTCCACATCATCCATAAAACCTATACCGCCCGATATGATTTACGCACCACCCAAATAACATTACCACTATAATACCTTTCACTACCCATCATTAAATTCAGCAGATAGCAAAATCGTAGCAAGGAATCCCTGCTACGATTTTGCAAAAATATATTTGCTCTATTTCTTTTTAGCATTCGCCGGATTCGGCCGTGCTTCTCCCCCACCTGGCAGCTTCACCACATAAGGGGTACCATATCCGTTTCCGGGGCGGAAAAAATCGGTAGAAATAACCTGTGCCCCGCTTTCAAACGCGGCATTGGCTCTGTTGTAGTCATTCACCTTGGCTTCATACGTTTCAATATCCGCCCGTGTTCTGACAAAAAAGCCCTGCTGTACATACTGCTGTATTTCCTGCTTACGCACCATTGCATTGTCGAGCAGGAAAAAGGCCGCATAGGTATCTGTTGGCAGTGATTGCAGGAACATTACCCTGTTTTCCAGGTTAGGTTTGTTTTTGGCATAATCGGAAGTCATATTCATACCCGCCATGGATGGCAGCAACAGAAAAACAAATTTACCCCTCGCCGCCTTCACGGTAGGCCAATTTTGAGCCTGTACTGCTTCCCGCAAGGTAGGGAACTGACCGCGTACATCATCTGGTATGATCAGCTTATCCCGGCCTAAGGTGGCCACCACTTCCTGATCCAGGCTATCAAATGCCTTTTCATCAAAAGGTAATACGCTGGCAGCACCCGGGAATAAAGGCATGCCTTTATCCTTTGCTTCTATCATCACAAAGATGGGGAAGTGACCCGGATGTGTATCAGACCATGACCGCATCGCCGTCAGTGCCGCTTTGAAAGTGGTGTAATGGGTCCGGAAGTCGATGTCGGCCATATGCAGTACTTTAAAGCCTGGTTTATCGAGGTCTTTTGTACTAAACGGCGCCAGGTTGGTCACTCCTTTTTTCCGCAGCTCCCGGTAGGCAGCCGGGTCATTAAACCGATTACCTGTAGGGTCATTGTAAACATCTATCTCCAGGCTTCGGATACCCGCATCCAGCTGTACATCGAATGGTGGATGATTGTATTTAAGCCCTTCACTCATCTTCATCTTATTGGGATGAAATTCTGCCATAGACTTCAATTGTTCCGGCGGCATCATTTTCATATAGCCTTCCGCCATTTTTTCTATGATAGGATCAATGTAAGCCAACACGTTGGAATCTACCGGCTGTGCATAGCTGTTATGGGTACCCAGTACCTGTACCTGATTTATTTTAAGCGCATCCAGCCGGGCAGTCTGTCCATTGCAAACCATTGCTGCACCTGCCATCAGCACTGTCCCCAATGCTTTATTAATAATTGTCTGCATGATCAATTGTTTTTTATGATTAGAAGATTTTAGCACTCACGCCCAGCTGTCCACGGAAGGAATACCATTCCGCCTGTTCTACCCGGTTAAAGGTGCCATGGTAATAACGGACAGGCGCGTTGGTGATGTTATTCAGTTCCAGGAATGCCCTGATCCGGGGCGTAATAGCATAGGAGGCAGAAAAATCTACTGTGAAGTTCTCGGCATACCAACGGTAATGATCGGGGCCTGCCGCCTGGCGGATAACGTCCAGGTATTTGCCTTTGTAGTTACCGGCTATTCTTGCCATTACTTTACCGTACTCGTAAATGAGGGATGCATTGAAGATGTGTTTGGCCTGTTTCGGGATGACGCTGTTGTCTTCCGTTTTCTGGCCATTTACAAAACGGGGAATCTTTACCTTGGAATCCGTGAATGTATAATTGACATCTACCCCAAATCCTTTCCAGTAGCCCGGCAAACCGGTAAATCTTTTCACCACACCTGCTTCAAAACCGGCGAGCCAGGCGCTTTGCAGGTTCTCAGGCGCACTCACGGCATAACGTACCCCATTAATATTTTCAGACCATTCGTTGTTATAAATAAGATCTGTCAGTTTTTTATAGAAGGCGCCCACATTCACCATGCCGATGCCACCGAAGTAGTGTTCGGCCATGACATCAAAGTTATTGGCGAAGGTTGGTTTGAGGTTGGCATTACCCCGGCTGATCACCTTATTCATTTCGTCCTGCGTGGTACCGGGATTGAGGCTGCTGAAATCCGGCCGTGCAAAGCTGCGGGTATAGGCCAGCCGGACGATGTCTTTATCGGTCACACTATACTTCACATGCAGCATCGGTAAAAAGGCATTGTAGCTGTTATCCTGTGTAATAGCCGTCACCTGTTTGCCGGTCGCATTGGTGGTTACTTTGCTACCGTTGAATGTTACCTTATTATATTCATTGCGAATACCACCTGTCAGCGTCAGTTTGTCCGACACCTTATATTCTCCCATCACGTACAGCGCATATACGTTTTCTACACCCGTGAAATATTTGGTAGCACCGGAGGCATTGGTAGCAGAATCTATCTGGTAAGGCAGCAACTTGTTGTTACGGATACTTTCCGGTGTGACCAGGTTTTGCAGCTGGCCCAGTGGCATCTGGTTGATGATGACATTATTATAGGGCGAACCTATTTCACTGAGGAAACCACCATTATAGGGAAATGGCTCCGCTCCCAGACTGGCCATGGTAGGCGCGGGGCCCAGCACACCGCCTAAGTAGATATCGTAGGGAGATTGTACTACCTTGTTTTTGTGAATGAACTTACCACCCGCTTTTACCGTGAGTTTATGATCCGGTGTATATTTGACATTAAAGCCGAAACGCTTGTTTTCTTCCCAGTTGGTGCTACGTACCATCACCAGTTGAGAGAGTTTCATGGCCTCATTACTGATAGGCGTAGCGGCCGAAATATGCGGCAATACAGCATCTATCACATCGCCCTGTCCATCCGGGGCATCCATCGCCAGGTATTTTTTACCGTCAGCTGCCAGGCCTTCGTAGGTAACAGCCTGTTGGAAAGTGGCCATCGGATAGTAACCGGGATTTTTAAACTGGAACCTGGATTTGTCCATACTGGCAGCCCAGTCGAGGGTTAATTTACCGGAAAGCACCGACTGACCGCTTAGCTCACCGGAGTACAGACTGGTGTGGTAATTGGAAGCCCGGTCGATAATGCTGGCATTCTTCGTGTTGAAATAGAAATAGGTTTCCCGTACCATCTGGGCATCTACAAACTCACTGTAAATACCTTTAAACTGTATTTTATGCCGGTCATTGAATTTGTATTCCAGTCCTGCATTCAGGCCGGTGGTTTTGCGGTGTGCGATGTAGTCACGCAACTGGAGATCTGTAATAGAATAGGATTGCACCGGGTGGGGATTGGCAAAATCGTAATTCATATTATAACGATCCTGCGCAGAAGTACGGTCCCAGATCACCGCAGACAGTACAAAGCCCAGCTTCCCTTTCATCAGTCTGTCTCCATAAACAACAGAAGCATTGTAGGAACCTTTGCGCGCCTGATCGCCATATCCGCCGGCAGCATTGATCCGGAGTGTGCGGGACAGCGGAGCTGCTTTGGTAATAAAGTTAATGGAACCTCCGATGGCATCTCCTTCCATATCCGGCGTGATGGCTTTCGACAGTTGTACGTACTCTATCAGCTCGGAAGGGAAGATATCCATTTGTATACGCCGGTCGGTATAATCGAGGCTGGCGGTAGGTAAACGGTTACCATTCAGCAGGGTAGCGCTCCATTGGATAGGCGTACCTCTAACCGACACATAGCGGCCTTCACCCTGGTCTCTTTCGATAGAAACGCCCTGAATACGTTGCACGGCTTCCGCGGCATTACGATCGGGCAATTTACCAATAGCATCAGCCGCCAGTACCTCCATAATGCCTGAAGCATTCTTTTTGATGCTGATGGCCCGTATCTGTGAACCGGCGGAAGCGCCTTTCACCACCACTTCTCCCAATACGTCATTGGCAGGTTCCATCAGGATGGTTCCCAGCTGATTCAGGCCGGGCTTTACGGTTACCACTACCGTCCTGGCAGCAAACCCGATGTAATTAATTTTAAGTGTTACCGTTCCGGTTTTCCTGACATTGATATCAAAAGCCCCGGAGAGATCTGTTTGGGTTCCATTCCCATCAATAACGATGGTAGCAGCAGGTAATGGCCCTTCCTTGGATAAAATAGTTCCCCTGATCTGCTGTGCCGTACAGAAAAAAGGAAAGAGTAAGATCAATAACAAAAGCCGGCTACCCATGAGCAAATATTTTTTTCACAAAATTGGACCGGCCGGTCAAAGAAGTCGCCCTTGTAGATAAACCTAGACGTACGGGTAGATCGGGAAGGACGATAAAAAATATAAATAATTAAAAACCAATCAATTATGCAATATTACCTAATTGTTAAACCAGGTTAAAACCGCTAGGTCAGGGTAGGTTTTATCACTTCCCGTCTGCTTTTTTCCGGCATACTTTTACTTTTCATATAGGCAGAAGGGGTACTGTTAGTCACCTTTTTAAAGTATTGGTTAAAGGATGACTTGGAATGAAAGCCCGCTTCAAAAGCCAGGGAAAGGATATTGGGACTATGGTTATTTTCCAGGCTGCCATCGATCAGCTTAACGACTTCCCTGATCCTGTATTCATTAATAAACTGATAAAAGGATTGTCCCAGGTATTGATTCAGGGTTTCTGAAAGATGATGTCTGGATACTTCCATGGCCGCAGCCAGTTTGTCGAGGGTAATCTCAGCGTCTTTATAGACAGCCTTTTCTTCCATCCACCTGATTAATTGTCGGGCTATCACCTCCTGCTGTTCCAATGGCAATACTGACTTTCGTTGCTGACCCGGCGTATCCGGCACCGGCTCCTCAACAGGTATCTCCGTGGCCGCAGCTGGCTGCTCCACTATCAGCGGGAGGTCGCATGGCTCCTCTTCTATTAATGGCGCCGGGGCATTGGTAGCCATCAAGGATAATATTTTGACCCTGCCAATAGCCAGGCAAATACTCAGCAGGGTGATATAGGTAAAAATCCTGCTCCAGGAATGGATATCCTGTATGAAGTACGAAGGTGGCAGCAACAGCTTATTGAGCGATATCGTCAGACTGATCAGTGGCAGTATCAGAAACATAATGGCGATAAAGCGTACCAGCTGCCTTTCAGATCGCCAGAAAAAAGGAATATGAAAGGATTCTTTCAGAGACAGGATAGCAAAAACAGGGAATAGGATTAAAGCCGTATACCCTACTGTATTATTATATTGTATAATAACCGATGGTGTTTTGCCTCCATGAGATACAATGTAGCCGGCAATGGCAAAATAGGCTACCGCCGCTATCAGCGCCGGGATAAACAGGTAGTAGGTTTTCTTTTTCAGCTGCTGGCGCCGGCCGGAGAGTTCCCGGGCATAGATCCATAACAAGGGCGCGTAGATCAACGTAATAAAGGTGTAATACTGTTTGTGGATTTCCGCATTCGGAAAAAGTGTATGCAACAGAAAACCAGCGCCCAAATGAATAAATACCCAGATGGTAAACCAGCCTAATATCTTATCTGCAGATCGTCTCTTATCATTTATAATGAATATACTAAATACAACCAACGCCTGAAAAGCCCCTAAAAGAATAATATACTTCATTGAATCCCCATTTATATGATGACTTGCAGCCGTGAAACTACATAACCATTATTAAGGAATTGTTAAGTTAGATCCCGACAATATCATAGTACTTATATAACACCGCTGGCTGAACGAAGTAACACGACCTCATTTCATTTTAAGATATGGATAGTAAGTTTGCTATGGAAACACTATTTTTAACGCCGTATAACTTTACCTGTTTACCTTTTCAACAGCTTATCCATCATGATTTCCCTCACCGGCGAATGGCAAGGATACTATATTTATGACCCTGCATTCGGGGAAAAATTATCCGCAGAAAAAGTATTGTTTAAGTTATCCCTGACCGATACAGGGGATGATCACTTCGAAGGCGTTTGCCATGATGTAAATAGTCCCGTCAGTCAAAACAATACTGCTACTATTAAGGGGTTTGTAGAAGACGACTTTATCAGCTTCACAAAAGCATATCGTCAATTCTTCCTCATCACGGATGACAACCAGGTAGTACCGCATACGGCGCTAAAAACCCCTGAATTGAGTTACTATGGTCATTATGATCCCATCAACGAAGTTTTTTCCGGGGACTGGGAACTTATCGGAAGACTACATGCACATCCGGATGGTGATTACGCTGAAATAACGACAGGAACATGGGAAATGAGAAGAGGTTAGGATCAGATAAACTCCAGCACTGCGCAAAACTGCCAGCTAAAATGGGGCCCGGCACTAATGCCAACCTTATGATAACTTTCATCCAGGCAGATCATTCTATGCCCTAAAGAAGGTACTTCCGCATCAATCAGCAATTGCATCGCAATATCTTTTGCGTTTGCCAGTCCAAAAGAAATACACTCTGCATACTGACCAGGCGGACAATCCTTTCTTTCGTGCGGCTTCCGCTCGGCATGGGAGATTTCAGTACTATAGCACCTGGCATCCTTGTAAAGTGCTTCATCGAATTTCAACACATCAGCAGCTACTCTTTTGAGCAGATCTGCTTCAAGACTTTTTTTATACGCGGCAAATGCCTTCAGATAACTGGCTTCGTAATTACTATCTATCTCATACTTTCTTAGCTCTATACGAAGAAAGTCTTTCGGGAATAAGCGACAAAGATTAATATACAGGATCACCTCTTTCTCCATTTTTGACAGGCTGGCAATGTGCTGTGCCGTATTAGCTGCATTCAGCTGCGCTGGCGTCCAGCTTTGCGCCAGGGATGACAGCGAAATTATCAGACCGGCAACTAAAAGGACTAGTCTTATTTTCATCTTGGTATAGGGTATCGTACTTATCTTAAAATAACATGACAGTAAATCTTTTGTAAGATAAAACAGCATTTTCGATTCAGCCATCTCATCTGCTATTTCTTTATCAGATTTATTTTCGGGGTTACCTGTTATTCCTGCCCATATACTGTCCAGCATGGCGATACCTTGATATACTGTCTTTTCCCATCAAACAAATAATTACGGCCCACTTCCTTTTTATAATTTTCAAGGCCATGATTATTTCATCGTTTAATCCCGGCAGCGCATCAACCGGACACAAAAATTATTGGTATTCTGGTTTTTTTTTGATAATTTAGAATTATAACGATTGTCGTCATCAATAATTTCTAAGAAGACTCAACAGCGTATTTTTTAAAAATCTCAAATAACCACGACCTCTCAAACATTAAATCAAACATTTAAACGGCAGCATTCATAGCAGGGCTGTAACGTTATTTCCCTTATTTACGCTTACCCCTGATTGATCCGGCAGGTATTACATGGCCTGCAGTAACCTTATTTTTCTACTCCTATTGTTTCATTAGGGCTATTACGGTATTGAGGTAGTTCCGATCATCTCATCACTTAAATATATCTTATGAAAAAAGTATTGCTCATCCTCTTTTCTGTTATTGTAACAGGCGTCATTTTTATCGCCTTCTCCAGAAATGATCCTTCCCAGGCAGCACCCACGCATGAGAATCTGGCGTCCCCACCTGAGAAAATTACACAATTTAATTTCCCGGTGACATTTGGTTCGGCCATTCCTAAAAACCCCTCTTCTCCCAATGCAGATTCTGTAGAACTGATCACCTTCGCCTGGAATGAATTTTTTGCCCTGAACTGGAAATCCAACTATCGATCCACTGCCTTAAGGGGCCATGCGGACGAAAGCTGGAGTTATAAGAATGACCAGACGCCCTACCCGGAAGATCCTCTGGTATGGGAAACCTACGCCCACCGCGTAGAGGTAAGGCCATATGATGACAACAGACTCCCTTTCGATAAGGTGCCGAAGTATGTTTATGAGGTACCATTCGAAGCACAACCCGGCGTAGACCTTACCTTATTCAATAACCTGGATGAGGGGAATGAAATCGGTTCCTGTAATTTGTATGCAGACATCTCTCAATTCAATCAAAAGAAAATACAGGTACTCTATCAGGCAAAAGTTAACAGAGATGAATACAAGTATGTATATGATACCTTTAAGGATTCCTTTAAGTTAAAGACAGCCCAGCATAATACGGCGACTAACATTCAAATGTTTAAAGCCTACTATCAGCCTGGCCGTTATCCGGGATATGATAATTCTACCTGTAACTGTCCACCGCAAGCAAACGTTTTTTGTTTGCCGTGTGGTGGCGCCAAAGTTCCCGGCACTACCCGCACCATCTACACCGGAGCATTGGAAGTAAAAACAGCCTGGAGAGAAATATCGCTGGCAGAAGTTCCCCGATATTTTATACGGAAAGTAATTGTCTATGTAAAGTCCAATAATAAGATTATACCACAAAACAAGTATTATGGGCTGATTGGTATACATATCATTCATAAAACCGTTAATTTCCCCAACTTCATATTTGCCACCTTTGAACATAAAGATGTGGAGAAAAGCGATATGGGTTATATCAGGCTGGATACCGTGCCCATACCACTGGTGCCGCAAAGATATAATCGCGCGCATCCCATCCCTGCCGTGGTAGACTCTTCCACCGCGTATGTACACAGGGAGCTGCGGAAACTGAATCCTAATTCCATCTGGCAAAATTACCGGCTCGTAGGCGTACAGGGAAATCCTACCAATGATCCTACGTCTTTCAGTTTTTACCTGGCTAATTATGTCATAGAATCAGATCCTCCGCTGGCTTATTTCAGAGGAAGCAGCCTTAAAAAGCCTTTTGATAATGGTCCCAATTCATTGCATAATGGAAAACTATATAGCATGGGAGGATGCCAGGGATGTCACGGGGTTACCCAACTGAGGGGCAGTGATTGTTCCTTTGTAATGGGGCTGGTTGATCAACCCCACGCCTTACCCGATGCCACAGGAGATCCTAAAAAATTCCAGCTGTATAAAAATGCATTTGATGATATCTTCACGAAAGAAAATAAAACAGCAGCTAAGCATTAGCGGCCCTACATGTAAATACTGACAACCGGCTCAGATCTTTGGTCGAATCAGTATAGTCATGTTCGTTATACAAAAGCCTTGCAGATATTTTCCGGATATCTGCAAGGCTTTTGTCCTTATATCCCAGTTTAAACAATCCGGATGCAAGGGGTGTTTACCTAAAAAAACTGCAGCAGGATACCATAATTCCTACTATCAGCACACTGCCTGCAGTATCAACGCGTATTTGATATAGATGACGCTACATAAATATGCTACACTATGATCCTGCAAAAAAAACGACCGTTGCTATTGGCTGCCGTATTGGTATTGCTATCATCAGCCATCGTATGTGGCCAATCAAAACCAGTTCAAAAAATTATCATCACAGATGTTCACATCTTTAACGGCAAAGATGGTAAACTACAGGTAGCTAACATCCTGATTGAAAACAATATCATCCGGCGAATCTCAGCAAGCCCGCTACCGGCAGACAAAAGTGCCTATACAAATGTCATCAATGGCAAAGGCAAATATGTCATACCCGGATTAATTGATGCGCACGCGCATACGATGATGGAATCGATACCTTTAAACCGGGCGCTTTCATCAGATATCGGCTATGTAACGCTTGTTGCTGCGCATGCCGCCCATCAACAACTACTCAGAGGTTTTACCACGGTCAGGGACTTAGGCGGCGCCACTTTCAGCTTAAAGAAAGCCATCGATGAAGGCATCATCAGTGGCCCCCGTATTTATCCATCCGGCGCCATCATTTCCCAAACGGGCGGGCACGGTGATTTTGGGTTACCGACTGATGTACCCCGGTCAGCAGGTAAACTATCTTATCTGGAACAACAAGGTATGGTGATGATTGCCGACGGCGTGAATCAGGTGTTGTTGCGGGTCAGGGAACAATTACGTAATGGCGCCACACAAATAAAACTGACGGCAGGAGGTGGCGTATCTTCCAACTACGACCCACTGGATGTTACCCAATATACCGAGGAAGAAATCAAAGCAGCCGTGAGTGCCGCAGAAAACTGGGGGACCTACGTAACGGTGCATGCCTATACGCCGAAAGCCATACAACTGGCCATTCGTGCGGGCGTAAAATGTATCGATCACGGACAATTGGCAGATGATGCCACAGCCAGGCTGATGGCTGAAAAGAAAATATGGTGGAGCCTACAACCCTTTCTCGATGATGAAGATGCCATTCCCTTTCCGGCAGGTTCGGAGAACCGCGAAAAACAGCTGGAAATGACCAATGGCACCGATCAGGCTTATAAACTGGCGAAAAAATATCAAATAAAAACTGCGTGGGGCACGGATTGCTTATTTGATCCCACATTGGCAGTAAAACAAGGTAAACAACTCGCCAAATTAACCCGCTGGTATACCCCATTGGAAATCCTGACGATGGCTACTTCTTCCAATGCCGAATTGCTGGCGCTCAGTGGTCCCCGGAACCCCTATAAAGCAGGAAAGCTGGGCGTGATACAGGAGGGTGCTTATGCAGATTTAATCATCGTTGATGGCAATCCTATCGAAAACATACAACTGATAGCTGATCCGGAAAAATATTTCCAGGTTATCATCAAAAACGGGATCATCTACAAAAATACGTTGAACGATTAAGTACAGGTTGCAGGATACCGGTCAATTAAACAGCCCCGCCCCGCAATAATATCTGCGGGGCGGGGCTGTTTAATAAAAAGATCTTGTTACAAGCAATTATTTCTTCGCTGCTTTCACGCTAAAACCGATTTCAACATCTTTGCTGATTACCCAGTTTTCCGGACTACCTTCTGTTTTGTAGTTGATACCCCAGGAAGATCTGTCGATCACAAATTTTGCATTAGCGGTAACATCGTTTTCACCTACTACGATTTGTGCAGGGAAAGTGATGTTCAGGGTGCTGTCTTTCAGGGTCAGGTTACCGCTGATCAGGTTAGTGGCACCTGGCAGCAGGCTTTTCTGTTTAGTGCTGTCGTAAGGAGCTACGCCGGTAATAACAAATTTAGCAGTTGGATGCTTGGCTACATCGAAGAAGTCACCGCTTTTCAGGTGTCCTTCCAGGTCTGCTGCTTTTTTCTCCGGTTCAGTGATAGAAGCCGGATCTACCGCCAGTGTGTTCAGGTTTACAGTGAAACTACCACCGGTAACAGCACCATTTTCTACATTGAGGCTGCCTTCTGCGCCTTTGATGACACCAAAGCGCGGTGCAAAACCACCTTTGTGGGTAGCACGCCATTCAACGGTTGTAGTAGCGCTATCAATCGCATAGGCTGCACCGGAGGTGGCAGCTGCTTCTTTCTTTTCTTCGGTCTTTGCCTGATCGGTGGAGGCTCCACCACATGCCGCCATGGTCAGCAGCATAACAAGTGCAGGTACTGTTTGCTTCATAAATTTAAATTTAAACAATGTATAAGTCATCGAAAATACATGATTTGATTTAAACGATCCTACAATATATTGAATAATATCAATATTATAGCAATTCTCTGACATTTACAGTTTTCCCCACCAGGCATTCCTCCCTATAACATAATAACGGCATCAATCTTTGATACCTCCTTGTAGTAGGAGATCACTTCTTCCTCATCGCGGACAGGTGCCACCACGGTGAAAGACTTGTACTTTCCACCGGAGGAACCGGTTTCTGTAATGCGGGCCCCGGTGCCTGTAAACAATGATTTCAGGTCCGCTATCTTACCTTCTTCCGCTGCTTTTATAATGAACTTAAAAGTATAATCTGTCGGGAACACAATCGACTGCTGTAATAATGAACGAAGATTCTCATACGGATCCCCGTTTAAGCCGGCATTGGCATTTTCACCTATTGACATATATAATATTACTTATTTAGCTGAATTAGCCCGCAAAAATAGCTTAAAATAACGATTGACAATAGTTGAGTATACCTGAATGCCTGAAACCCACCGGGAGGCCCGGTACCTTGCTTTCTCTACAAATTTTACTATATTTGGAATACTAGTCATGATCACCCGGCTATTTTCAGCAGACTGGCACTGTCGCAAAACAAACCTCTTTTCAGGTTGTCTATATTCGCATCATACCTCTTCATCTTCGCAGCATTTACCATCCTCCAAGTAGCATATATGAAATATCGCAGCTTTCTTTGTTCATTTGTACTGGTACTTTTTCTGGTGTTGTCCTCCTGCAGCAAAAGCAATAATAACAGCGATCCCGGGAGCGCGCAACTCATGGTCGCCAATTTAATTGTAGGCACCACAGGTATAGACGTTACCGTCAACGGTAAAAAATTAAACGATGCCGCCGTCACTTTCACCAATAGTTCCGGCTATAAATCTACCACAGCCGGCCGCGGTACTATCACTATTTATCAGGCCAACACCAGTAATGTGGTTTTAAGTAAAGAGGTAGATTTTGTCAATGGAAAAAATTACAGCCTTTTGTTGTATGATGTTTACACCAATACAAAATCTGCGTTTGTAGAAGATGATATAATAACTGGTACGCCAGGAAAATCGTATATCCGCTTTTTTAATCTCGTGAGCAGCTCTACACCCGTAAAAGCTGGCACAGTGACCGTAGCAGGTTTTACGCCCATCTTTGTGAACCGTAGCTATGAAACGGAAGCTACTGCCCAGGCCAATGATGGTTATACCGCCATCAGTGCAGGTACCTACGGTCTGTTTAGCGTGCAGAGTTCCACCAGAAACTATGCAAAGGCTGATATTACTTTTGAAGAAGGAAAAGTTTACACCGTGGTGTATTATACTTATCTCACCGGTCCACCCCTCGCCGATGCTTTGCAGATATACATTAACAAGTAGTGGCTGCCTGTGATTATATCCCGCCACCATCCAAGTTTTCAAGCTGCAATCCCTCCTCTCATTTTCATTTTATTCCATTAATTTGTATCAGGCATTTAATCAAATAACCAAAATCGTTATGGAAATTGATCCATGAATTGTGTGTTCCTACGGGAACAGACATACCCTGTCATACAAACTATATTCATTTATCCGCTTAACCTTTGATACATGTATCCGACCAACACCGTTATCCGTTAATTCACATTCATTCAATCTGTAATCCTGTATACAACCTGCTGTAGCAGGTTATTTATCCCTAAAATATAGCTATGAATTTACGTGCACTTTACCTGTGCTGCCTGCTTCATATTGTTGTTTTATCGTGCTTTGCACAAGATCCAGCCTTATACAAGCCTGCCAATTTCGCACCACCGTCGCCAGATGTCGCCAACCTGGCTAAATTTTCCCTGATTCCGCTTACACATTACAATGGGCTGGCCAATATAGGCATCCCCCTCTACAAGATTAAAACCCGCGACCTGGAATTGCCTGTCAGTCTTAGTTACCATAGTGGTGGTAATAAAGTAGAAGATGTAGCTTCCAGTGTTGGGTTGGGATGGGCTTTACAGACCGGCGGGAGCATCACCGTATCTGTACAGGGTATCCCTGATGAGCGTGTAAATCAAACAAACTATTCCTGGTATATCCAACGTATAAATACGTTAAAAAATAAAGGTTCCCTCAATGGCACCGAACAAGGTGAATTACAGGAGCTGATCGATGTACCTGGGTTTCAAAATTATATAGACTTTGCGCCGGATATTTATGTCTTCAGTTTTGGTGGTTATTCCGGTAAGTTTATGCTGGGTGACGACAACAAATTTTATACAGCTCCCTATCAGCCACTGAAAATTTATTGCGACAAATACGATGGCAACTCCTCTTACGTCCGGCAATTTATTATCACAGATCCGAAAGGGGTACGTTATATCTTTGGCAGGAATAGTGCCGGCACAGAATATACAGAATCAACGGTCAGCTACAGTCAATGTACCGTACCGATTGGCAGTCCGGATGAACCCCTACCCGTTACGACTGCCTGGAAACTAGCCGAGATCATTTCACCCAATGCGGATACCATCCGGCTACATTATACCACTTCCCGCACCACCTACAAGATTAATTCTGAAAGTTCTACCACGCACAATGTTTTCCAATTAGCAGGCAGCGGTGGAAGTCTTCCACCTCTTCCCCTATCGAGAGAAATGGTCAATTGTACCTCGGAAAATAATACCTATACCGATTATCCGGATCGTATTGAGTTCAGCAATGGCAGCATCCAGTTTGTGAACAGCGACCGTAACGATCTTACCGGCGGCAAAAAGGTGGATGCCATCAACGTATTTAATAAACAGGGGCAACCCATCAAAAAGTATCAGTTTGGTTATTCCTACTTCAAAACACTGCCCAATTCCACCACTTCGGAAGAATTGCGGCTACGATTGGATTCTCTCAAGGAAATAGATGTAGCTACCGGCACCGCATCAGCCGTTCATGCCTTCAATTACAACAACACGCCACTACCACCCCGCCTGGAACATAACAAACAGGATCACTGGGGCTACTATTCAGAAAACCCGTCTACTCCGCCGGATGTATTGGATTATTACCAGGGCATCGACGGTAATTTTCTCAATAACCACAGAAATATAGATACCACCAGTGTAAAAGCTGCCATCCTGGAAAAAATAACTTATCCAACCGGAGGCAGCACCCGTTTTGAATATGAGCCCAATCAACTGGAGTTTGTTAACTTCAAAGTAGATTCTGTGATCTCACGCTCCAAAACACATCTGGTTACTTCCAACAACGCTCAGTTCAGAAAAGACTCTTTTGATATTAATATTGCGACGCCCTTTTTAAAAGTAAATGTGTTACACGAAGTTGTTTCCGGCCAGATTTTTCCTGATACCCGCATTTATTTGCGGAAAAGAGAAAACCCGGGATTTGAAGTGGATATCTTTGACAGTTTGCTGGACAGCAGCTATCTCTATCTTACCAATGGCCGTTATTATCTCAACAGTGTTTTTCCGACCAAACCGCCCACCACTGCAGTCATGCGTACAGAGCTAAGCTGGAAAGAAAAGAAAGCGAAGTTTGATACCACTTATTACAAATCCTATGCAGGAGGTCTTCGGATCAAATCCATCACGGATTCTTCTCTTTTTGAAACAGCAGAACCGTTCAAACGAATTTTCCGATACCAGGATGTAAAGTTGCTGGAATCTCCCCGTTATGAGACGGCTCCAATACAAATCAAGATGTATGGAGATATGCAGATGGGGACCACGTATGTATTAGTAACCAGAGAATATACCCAGACAAAATATTCGGCTTATAGCAACTATCCACTATTACAACCCAACGGGGCCTGTGTGTATTACCCGAATGTTTCCGAACTGGTAGTTTCTGCCCGGGATACGCTTAGAACGGATTATACCTATACCTGGTTTCCGGATCAGATGTTACCCTCTAACCACAATTTCCCTTACGCGCCAAAATTCAGTTTCGAGCACCGGAGAGGCCAGCTGTTGAAAAAAGAGGAATTCAAAAAAGAGGGTACCCTTTTCCGACCAGTGAAAAGAACTGCTATAAAATATTGGTATAAAGATGTAGCCGTGAACTTTCCGCAAACTACATTCCCGGATTCTGCGTTCCGGAAAACGATGCATGGTGTCAAAATCGGCGCCAGGTCGGTGACTTACGGCTATGTTACCAATATTGGCTGGTACGAGTACAAGTATAACATCAATCAGGTATCCGTGGCGCCATTCAAAATGATCTCAGAGGCTTTCCTGCCGCAATCAGATACCACTGTTACCTATGGAGATGATAACACCAATACACTTAGTATTACGAAGTCTATTCAATATGACACTACCGTTTACCAGCCCGCCATCATCACTACTTTTCAAAGTAATGGCGACGAAAAACAGATAAGCAACAAGTATCCGCTTAATTATCCCCGGCAAAACGGCGCTGATCCGGCCACCCGTGCCCTGAAGAAAATGCAGGACGCGCATATGATTGGTGAAGTAGTAGAGCAGGTGACATCCATCAAAAAAAATGGCAGCAATACCTGGGGGGTACTCGATGCGATACTGAAAGAATTCAACGAAAACAACCTGAAATACAACGCGGTCTATAAACTGACAGCTGACGCGCCACGCACCAACTTCATACCCTTCACCATTACAAATGGCGTAAGCAGCAAAGATGCCGCCTATGAAAAGCGCCTGACATTCGACCGCTACGATACTTATGGCAACTTACTGCAACAGACTACCGACGGTGGCGAAACAAGCAGCTATATCTGGAATAAGGACTATCCCGGGCCTATTGCCATTGTAACCGGCAGCGCCTACGATAACATTGCCTATACTTCTTTTGAAGCTGCCAATAATGAAAGCTGGAGTTTTGCCGGCACCGGCATCACAGATGCCTCCGTACCATCCGGCAAAAAATACTACAACCTGGCTTCGGGCAATATCAGCAAATCAGGGCTTGCGGCAGGTATAAAATTCCGGGTATCTTACTGGACCAAAAATGCCAGTCCCTACACGATTGCAGGTACGATTGGCAGTCCGGAGAAAGGACGTTCGCTCAGAGGCTGGACCTTCTACTCCCATCAGGTAACGGGCGTTTCCACGGTTACCCTCAGCGGAACCGGATTCATTGATGAACTGAAACTTCACCCTGCAGATGCCAGCATTGCTACCTATACGTATGAACCATTAGTGGGACTTACCTCACAAAGCGATAGCAAAGGCCAGTTTATTTACTATGAATATGATGGGCTGAACAGACTGAAAACAGTACGTGACCTGGACGGTATGATCCTGAAACAATATGATTACCAATATCGGCAACCTGTAACACAGTAATATCTTCCATAAAAAAACCTTACCATCTTTATTCGTAAAGCGGGTAAGGTTTTTTTATACCGGTATCGGCTCAACGTAGTTTTAACCTGTTTTCTGCCATACCGGAGATAGCCCATCTTTCGGTGCGCTGCCCCTGCTTCCAGCTTGTATTTTCCAGCGGAGACAACACTACAGCGGCACTGCGTAAAGCGGCGCCATTGATATACGACAACGCTTTAGCGAGGCAGCTTTCCTCCGGATCTCCAAAATCTTTGGTGACGTCATCTGCACCCGGAAAATCAACCGGCATCCCTTCATAGTAATCTCCTTTCTTCTCTGCATTTAAGATCCGGAACTGCGACAGATGCACGGTAAATACATCTATACCGATCCCAAAATAACCCACAGGTTTTCCGTAGGTTTTACTACCTACCAGCTTTACATCTGCATACGGCTTAAAACTATTTATTAACAGCTCACTGGCAGAAGCGGTGATACCACTCACAATAAATACAATACTGCGGCTGCCCGGAAAGGATCCTTTTTTGGCAAACCGGTACGTATTCCTGGCTACAGAAAAATCAACATCTGCATACGTTGCTTTTCTGCCATTGATATATACCGGTTGGTGATTATTATCGAGATAAGGAATGCTTTGCAGGATAGGCGCCTTTCCTTGCTGCAACAGGGTATTGTAATGCTCTTCATACATCACCGCACCATGGATGGCCGGCGGCGCCATGAGATTGGCAACATATTCTGCAGTTTCTACGTAGCCGCCATTGTTGTACCGGAGATCAACAATCAGGCTGTTGACGCCTTCGTTGGCAAACTGATTAAATACAGCTTCTATACTGGTTTTCGCACGGAGCAGCGCACTAAATCTCGCCAATGCCACATAGCCCACTTTCCTGCCACCCGCTGCCAGGATCGCAGATTTGAATACCGGTGCAGCATGATATACTTTGGGGTGCAGGGTTACATGAAAGCTTTCGCCCGACTGTTTTTGTAAATGAATACCCAGCGCAGTACCGGCGAGTAACTCTTGTATAATATTGTTGTTTAAAGGCACCTGTACGCCATCTATAGCAGTTACGCGCATCCCTCTTTTAATGCCTGCTTCCGCTGCCGGGGAACCGGCTTCCACATAGCTAACGTATACCGAATTTTCCGTCAGCAGGGATAAGCCCAATCCCATATCATTACCTGTTCCTTCCATATCTACGGCGGCCCGGCGGCCTGTGATAATATTACCTGCCGCCAGATAGGAATACAAGGGGCGGTCATCACCTGACCGGTATTCGTAAGGTTTTTGGGTTTGCGGATTTATCGCCAGTGCCGTCAGCGCATTCAACTCCCTGCGAAGATCCGACAGGTCTGAACCAGAGCCGGCATAGCTACGTGGATTGAACTGATGGTAATCCGGTAGTGCCTCGTACCACAGATAGGTTTCTTTAGCATACAGATAAAGAGAATCCAGGCTTAACTGCAGACGTGTACCTTCCGCAGGTGCCGGTGGACCTGGCTGATCCTCTTTTTTACACGCGGTAAAAAAGAGGATCAGCAGCATCAATACATAAACGAACTTTCTTGTCCATAAAAACGGGATGTCTTGCATAAACCGGATCATCGTTTATTATTTTACAATGGTAACTACTCAATGGGATCCTTGCTTATGACTATCTTCCGGTTCTTCCGGTTTTTCCTGCAGATATTGCGTAATCACTTTTGTGATGGCTGCTTTTCTCTCCGTACCGGTGAAAGGTTTGTCTTGCAGTTCATCCAGCTTTTCAAAAAGGTACTTACCATCTATCCTGTTTTGCAGCGTTACCTTGTCTGTTACCTTCATTTTATCTGACCATACCTGTCGTACTTCCTGCCAGTATTCCGCGATGGCGTTTGTCCAGAAGGCCCGGGCTTTGGCACAGTCGCTGTCTGGCAGCCGTACATATTTGTTGTAGCCTTTTTCTTCTGCCAGTAAACTATCTGCGGTACCGCTTTTACGGATAATCTTTTTGTTATCCTGCTCATGCAGATACCCATCGGCAGCAACCGTAATCCTATTGGTACGGTTCAGTATATTATAGTCTTTCCTCGTGGTATATTCCCGACGTGGCAATGGTGCATCTGTGGTATTCAGCCAGAAAGTCTGTTTATTGGCCTGTACCCAGGCAGAAGAGCCCACATATCGCGGTGCATCGCTCACTTCCCATACAGACTGCGTCCATTCACCTTTTACATCCGCCAGTGGAACACGTACCTTTCTCCATTCTTTGGCATTGGTATATTGCCATCTTTCTGTTTGCTCATACTCCCAGTCTTCCCGCCAGTGCTTAATTACTGTGCCTTTGTCATCAGGGATTACCAGCAAATGCTGGATGACATATTTATTTTTGGATGTTGCTATGGGATAGGCATACTCTGTAACAGCAAAGTTATCCATCGGATGTGCATACTTCTTGTGTACCGTGTCATGGGTGAATGTTTCCGCATAGTTAAACGTAACAGCAAAGCAGCCGCAAAGTTTTTTGATCGCTTCCTCATCCTGTTTCTTTTGTGCCATTATGCTACCCGCAAAGAGCATAGCGGTAGCGGTGATGATTGCTGATTTCAACATGTTTTCTCTTGTTTAAACTGACTGAATTTTATAAATACAATATGATCTTATTATTTTCCGATACGATATCCCAATCGGAGGTAAGCACTTCGCCCATAACCGGCATATAAGGTTCTCAGATCTCCCCGATAATGTTCCTGGCCATCTGTTGGGTGAAAGTTGATTTCCTTTACCCCCAGTAGATTCCGGACGCCGATGCTGGCCTCCAGCTGATTATTGAAAAAGGATTGGCCTGCATTTATATCGAGCATATGAAAAGCGGGGGCCCGGTTATGTACCCTGATCAGGGCCGGTGCAGGCAACTCCCGTTCAAAAGAATAGACGGGCTGCCGGCCGGTAAAACGATAGTTGGCGTGTAGCCAGTATCCGTTGGAGAAAGTATAGGTAACCGCTGCTGTCGCCTGTGTATGAAAAAGATATTTATCATACTGGCTGGCATGGGCATAATCGTTTCCTTTCAGACCGGTGAGGAAAATCCCTGTTACTACCTGCAGGTGTGTACTACTGGCTGTTAGTGTTACTTTATTCAACCAGGAATATTGTTTATTTAAGTTGGCATATTGAAACACCTCCTGTGTAGGTATCCGGTATGGCATGGCCACGATGATGATACGGTCTTTCAGTTCCCGGAAGCCGGACTGCACGGCTATTTGCACACGGGTATTACCGGTATGCCGGTAGCGGTATTGCCAGGTCAGCAACACGGCATTTCCTGTTTCCGGTTTCAGGGCTTCATTCCCTTCCAGCAGGTTAAACTCATTTTCCAGATAAGTAAATAACTCCCTGTGATTAGGAAAGCGGCGTACCTGTTCCAGTGTCAATTGCAGGTTGCTTTTCGGGTTCAGGTCATAATTCATCGATAGTGATACAGTGGGATAAGCTTTAGACAGTCCATTACCGGCTAATCTAAACCCTGGCTGCCATGCAAACCGACGAAATACCTGCCATTGAAAAAAGGTGAATCCGGCGATGGAAAACACACTGCGATCTATTTCGCGGCTGAGATAAGTCCCGGGAGCCACTGCAATAAATCCGTTGGTTCGATCCATCTCCAGCCCCGCCTGCCACTTTATATTATCGGTCAGTGCTTTTTCCAGTCCTGCCCTGGCATAAAATGTTTTAGTTGCATAGAGGGTGGTTAGTGTGACGTCTTCCAGCGACTTATTATTTTCCGTATTGACCTTACCGATCCCTCTTTTGGTACTGCCTTCCTGCAAAGACAGATCTATATTAAATGCAGCTCCCTTCCACCAACTCCCCCGGAGGTTGATATGATGATTGGTCCGGCGGTTGACATAACGATTATCGGTAGCCGCGTATAGCGGTAAGGGCTCATTACCGGCAAACTCCTGTTCTACACCATGGCCATAGAAGGTCAGGTCTGTATTAAAATGGCTGCAGGTATAATAAGCAGACCAGGTTTTGCTTTGGAACGCCAGATAGGCGGCTGCATTCCAGGCGGTATAAGGCGACCATTCATAGCCTCTTTGATAAGATGGACCCGAAGTATAGTCATCACCGTTAAAGGCGCCTCTATGCCCATTAAAACGATTTCTCACCCCACTAACACCAACAGATAGCTGCCTCGATAACTGATGATTGACGGATAAACCTTGTACATGCCGCCCCCTGGCGCCATGACCGAAGCGCAGGTTATATTCATCTCCCACACTTTCTTCCTGTAGAAAAGCACGTAACGTCGTTTTTTCCGCGTCTCCCCCTTTATGGGTAATGATATTGGCAATACCTGTCAGGGTACCACTGCCATAGGCCACGCCTAACGGCGCCTGCGTGATCAGGATGGAATCCACATTGGCCAGGGGAATACTGCTGATATCTACACGGCCGCCAAACATATCAGCGCCTCCTATGGGAATACCGTTGACCAGTATTTTAAAATACCGGCTGTCCAGATCAAATACCCGGGTACGCGCACCACCATCAGCCGGGTACTGTTCCGTTTCTATATTTAGTTCATACCGGAGCACATCGGTCAGACTAACGGCGCCCATCTTATGTATATACGCCTTATCAATCACCTTCACGCCGGCAAAAGCAGTATCTGTAAAAGCCATAGCAGGACGCCGGGATTCCTGCGCCTGTGCATATCCGGACAAGAGCCACCCGCACAGTATACCCGCTGCTGTAATAATGCTGATTCGCATCTGAATAATTAATATAGTAGTCAATTACCTCCTCCCCTGGTTATTGTGAGAAATCCAGACCATTCGTAAATGGCCTGGATTTATATCACAAGGAAGGTTTCAATGCTCAGAGACTGGCAATCCTTGTATATCTGTATTTGATACCGTTGTTAACAGGGTTGCTGGTGCTGCTGGTAGTCAGGTTATCGAATTTCAGTTTGTACACGTTACCGTTAGCCAGTTTAATTACATAAAATCTGTCCACAAAAATCCGGTAGTTACCCATGTCGAGGTTTCTCCAGTATTGACCGATTTCCTCCTGGCTGGCCAGACTAAATTTAGCATCATCAATATTGGCTGCATTAAATGACAGGAACTGACTCTCGATGGAATTAGCCACGTTCAATGCAGGGTCACTGCTGCCTGAACCGGAGAAGTTCGGATCAAAAGGACCAGGAGAACCAGCAGTGCTCGCAGTTGTTTGTACGCGATATACCTGTACACCGGTGTTATTGTTCAATACCACTCCTTTCAGCGGGAATGCATAGGAATCTGTACCACCACTGATGTAACGTCTGAGGGTAACAGAACTTAAACCCAGGTTCCAATCGGCTATAGCCGGTTGTACAACCGGTACGAGACCAGCGCCTAACTTAACAAACTGATACTGGTGTGTATTGTTTTTGGTTACACCTACAGCAGAGATGGCGCTGCCGGGGAAAACCCAACCACCACTGCTGGGTGGTGTGATAGGACGGTAACGCACACCATAGCCGGTAGCCGTTGCATTCACTTCTACCAGGAAATACTCCACGGTTACAGGAGCTGCACTGGTATCCGGATGTACCTGCACAGGCGGCACCTTCATTAAATACACTTTATTCGTCGTCGTCGGTGTGCCGATTACAAATTGTCCATCGCGGTGCAAATCAAACGTAGAGATAGCGCCCATATTAGCGAATCCGCCGTTGATAGAATCGTAAGCAGCTGTCAGCTGTGCCGTGCTACCTACACTGCCAGTAATGGTAGTTCTGCCGGCCAGGTGAACGGCCTGTGTTTTTACGGAGTAATTGAGGATAACCCGGCTAAGACCTGTGCCGTCCCAAAAACCGAGGGTCCAGGCATCTTTCTTAGAGGCTTTGGCATTGGCGGATGAGGTGAAATCAAACCAGGCCTGAGAGTTATCCAGGTCAGGGGTTGCACCCGGAACGATATTGGATAGGTTGGCAGGGCCGATAGTACGGGTAGTAATAGGTTCTGTTACCGGCGTATAGGCAGCCGTGCGGTTGTTAAGGCTCAGTTTAGCGGAGTCCAGGTCATTTTGTTTATTACATGCGGTGCCCGCGACCAGTGCTACCAGTCCAAAAAAGGTAAGATATCTAAGGTTCATGATCTTGAATTACGATTGTTTAAAAATGAATTTTCATATATGGATTTCCTTGTGATTTTTTGCTTAATTCGCTACCGTTATTTCCACCTCACCTACCGATGACCATGCCTCTACAAAACAATCATTGCATGTGCCCTGGGCGTCCTGTGTTTTCTTGCTGATAATGAGTTTGCGCAACGGTTGCGTAATATGTTTTTCCTGGGTGCTTAAACTAACCTGTGTCAGTTTTTTGTAATCGCTCAGGTCCAGGGTAGCGCCGGGAAAGTCAATCTCATTGATGCCGATTGCTTCCAGCGTTTCCTTATGTTGCGCGATATGCAGTAAATCGCTGAAGGTGGCTCTTCTGGCGTTAATGGAGAAAGCACCATAGCTCAGATAGCGGAGCGGCGCCAGGGTAGCCAGATCTATTGCATTGGGCAGATCAATATTTGCGAGGCTGAACTTACCCGGTGTAATGTTAGAGAGTTCAAGTTTTTTCAGTTTTATGAGAGAGCGATCCGGTAATATGGCACCGTTAATAGCAAACTGGCTGTATGGTTCATTCAGTCCTTCAGGGATGGTAGCACCACCAAAACCAGACAACTTTACTTCGTCTACTTCCCGGTTCGTTTCGCTACCAATCGTTAAGAAGAAAGCATTTACTTCTTTTGCTTCAATCACCACCCGCTTTGCGCCCGGAAGTGCGGCATCTCCTATTCCTCCATACCTGCCGGTAAACACGACCTTTGTCAGGTGTTGTTTATTGGGTAGTAATACCGTCGTGAGATTTTCTGCGATCGACCTGGGTATCACCAATGTTTCCAATAAATCATACCTGCCGGTGAAATCGAGTACTTCTCCCCATTTACCCGCTGTAATCACCAGGTGTTTCAGCTGCCGGAGCTGCTCTATTTTCAATTCATTTTTATAGCCGATTTTTAAGGACTCCAGGCCTGTCAGGCTGTTGAGGTCTGCTATCTCATCCACAATGGTGGCTTCCAGCTTTTTAACCCCTTTGAATTTCCGGATGTTTACCAACGTGGTAGGCCATGCCACCAGGCTGTCTACCCGTTCAATATCTGCCCGGGAAAAACGATTCGGTTTGCCGGTAATCGGTTTAATGTTATAATTCGCCGCTAAAAATCTGGTGAGCGTTTCTATAAAACTTTGTTGTCCGGGTACAGGCGTCGTATCAAATTCTACTTCTTCGGCATTGTAGCTGGCCTTTGCATCTTCCAGTTCCCGCTGCAGTTTTGCCTTCCGGGGCAATTGATCACTAACGAGCTTCAGTTTATTTTCCAGCTGTTTATATGCTTCCTGGAAGTTTAATTCCGGATTGGTACGCAAGGCGCCGATCGCCGGGATGATATCCTTTATCTGCTTCACCCCTTCCAGCAACACGGTCAGCCGGGTTTTCGTGCCGTTATCCGTGACCTTTTCCAAAAGCCTTCCGAGTGAAGCGATATCATCTTCTTTAATCACCGGTTGCTCCGCTACTTCATTGATTCTTTGTTCGGTGAGGACGTTGTAGTCAATACTTTCCTGGTTGTTTTTTTTGCAGGCAAAAAGCAGCATCAGTAAAAGCAAGGGTAATAAGTATATTTTATTCATCTTCATGATCAATCTTTCATTTTGAAATTCCTGTTAATTAAATATGCTGTAAGAGAGTTTTAAAAAATAACTGCGGCCATAGTACAGGCGCATGGTTCTTTGCGGATTCAGGTGCATGTTATCCGGCTTATTCACCGGCTTGTATTGGATATCCGTTACATCAAACAGGTTTCTGACACCCACACGTATATCCAGTTTTTTCCGGAAGATGGCTTTCGCAATATTGATATCCAGGTTATGATAGGGATCCGTCTGATTCAGTATTTTAATGAAACCGTCGGGGGATTCCACAAAAACATACAGCGGTTGTTTGCCTACGTAGCGGTAAAATGCCGCCGCCCTGATATCCAGTGGCAATACGTAGGTAAACTGGGCAGTAGCCTGCGTATTCAGCAACAGTTTATTATAGTCATCAACGGATTTGTTGTCGTCGCCCCGATACCCGAGCAAGGAACCCGCCAATTGTAAATTGAATTTATCAGACACCAGGTTCACGTTTACCTGGTTCAACAGGCCATTGTATTTATTTTCATTGGTATAGGTATTTCTTCCGGTCACGGAGTTATCGTCCGGTGTGCGGTAGGTAATGGTGATGATCCGGTCTGTGATGTACTGGAACATCGAGCTGAGGTTGGTTTCCAGGTTAAGGTGGGCGCCCAGCGCTTTTTTGTATGTCCATTGCAGCTCTGCTGATCTGCCGTATTCGGGCCGCAGATCCGGATTGCCCCGGTAATCGTGTATACTGTTGACATACCAGGAATACAACTCTTCGTAATTGGGAAACCGCGTAGAAGTACCGATGATCAGTCGCAGATCGTGGTGCTCGTTGATGATATAACGGGTCGTGACAGACTGATTCGTGCGCATTTTTAGCTTATTGCTGTAGTTGACCCGAAAGCCGGGCCGGATCATCAACGACTTGGATACATGCCATTCTGCTGAGGTATAGGCCGATCCGGTAAACAGCGTTTGTTCGATGGGATTGCTGAGCGACACATCTCCAAACCAGTTGGTATATCCCTGATTACCGGTGGTATTATCCATTTCAAAGCCTACGTTATAATCCAGCTTATCTGTTACAATAGGTTTCAGCAAGGTGCCCTTCGCATAAAAACCCTGCGACTGATAATGCTTCTCCCAATCTGTTGCTTTTATTTTTTCACTGCCGGGAATACCATTGGCCTTATCGATTACCGAATTATCGAACAGGTTAATTGCCTGGCGGCGGTGTTCCAATCCGTTTTTCTGGAAGGAAACATCCAATGAATAATAAGCATCTTTCCAAAAGTCGCCCCGTACACTCAGGTGATGATTATATCGGTGGGTACGATAATCATTATTGACAGAAGCGTTGATCATTAACTGCTCATCTTTCAGCAAAAACCCCATCGCCCGGTGATCGAAATTGGTGAGGTTGGAACTAAAATAATTGAACTTATAAAAGAGATTGAGCCCCTTACCTGTACGGGATATATAGACATTCCCATTCCAGGACTCCTTGGGCGACCACTCATATCCGCGTTTCGGTGCATCATAGGGATCAATCGTCTTCGTCACGATGCCGGCGCCTTCATACTGGCCCCAGTAGCCATTAAACCGGTCACGGGAGACTGAGCCGCCGACAGACAGGTTGCTCATTAATTGATGGCTTACATTCAGCTTTTGTATATGCCGGCCTTTAGCACTGGTACCAAAGTCAGTATTGTATTCGTTTCTGACTGTTTCTTCTTGTATTTCCAATGTCAGATCCGTTTTGTTTTTTGCATTTTTTTTTGTGATGATATTAATCACACCGGAAATACTATTGGCGCCATATTCCACCCCCATTGCACCTTTCACAATTTCCACCCGCTCTACGTCATCCAGGCTGATGGTAGACAGATCTACATCACTACCCATGTTTTCATCACCGGCAATAGGAATATTATCCATCAGTATTTTCATATACTGGCTATTGAGGCCCAGTACCCTGATCTTCGATCTGCCGGTACCGGATTGATTCTCGATTTCAATGTTCAACTGTTGTTTCAGTAACTCCGCTACTGTACTCACAGCCATGTTTTGTATTTGTTTTTTATCGATGACTTCTACCCGGTAGATTGATTTATTTAATGCCTGCGGCTTATATTGTCCCGTCACTACTACGGGGTTGAGCATATTATTACGCTCACCGGCATTCCGAAGGGTTAGCTGCAGCGTAACCGTTTGATTTGCGGTAATAACTACGGCCTGACGGTTGCCTTCATAACTCACATGCGACAACTCCAGTACATACTTTCCGGCCTCGATCTGTTGAATTAAAAAATGGCCCTGCTTATCTGTAGTTGTTTTATAACGGCCACCAGCCAACGAAACAGTAACACCTGCCACCGGCAATTTTCCGGCATCTGTAATGGTTCCCTGCAGCGAGCCCTTTCCGGCCCTGGCAGGTTTTATAGCCACGGTATGTCCTGATTGCTGAAAAGACAATCCCGTTTGTGTACCCAGTTGTGTTAAAATATCTCCCACAGTACCGGAGGTGGCTGATAGGGATACCGACTGTGATAATTCCTTATCCAAACCACTATAAATAAAATGGATGCCGGCTTTTTCCTGCAGCTGCTGTAGTACCGCTTTCACGGTAAGCCGCCGGGGGATGATGTTAACGGCTGGTTGTTGCGCCTGTAATACATAGCAGCACAAGCACATGCAGCAGGCCATATATAGTCTGATACCTTTGATTACTACACTCATTTTTTTATTCCTCGTTAATTACTTATTTATTCAGGGATGCGCACACCGACGATGTCATCTTTATGTGTAAATTTTAGTGCAGTACTGAATTCCAGCATGGATAAAACCTTTTCCAGCGACAGATTATCTACAGTAGCCGTGAGCGGCATATTCCAATCAATATTTCCTTTTGGTATAAACTGTACACCATAATATGCTCCCAGTCGTTTCAATACCTGGCTCAGTGGCAGGTTATCAAAACGCAGGATACCTTTTGTCCATCCGGTTACCTGGGCACCGGCCGGGAAATCCCCGACGCTGGTGACCAGTCCCCGGGACTTATTATACAGCAATTCCTGTCCTGGTTTTAACTGACGGGTAGTATTATTGGCAGCGGCAAACTGTATGCAGCCCGTAGTCAGCATAACACTGATGAACGGATCACTGGCCGTATTACGTACATTGAACGTAGTACCCAATACCCGAATGGTAGTGCCGGAACTATGCACCATAAAAGGCTGTTCCGGGCGACGGGCTACCTCTAAAAATATCTCGCCTTCTGTGAGATGAATGTCTCTGGTATTACCATCAAAATTTTCCGGAAACTGTATGGTACTTCCGCTCATGAGATGTACCACACTACTGTCGGCCAGTAATATGCGCGAGCGGCTACCTTTGGGAGCGGTATAGGTTTTTAATTGTGCCGCCACCTGTTGTGTGGTAACAGTTGTCACATGAGACCGGAAGAATAAACCACCGGTAACCAGCAGCCCTATCATACATGCTGCTGCGGCAGCAGCTACCCACATCTTATATATACGTGTACGGCGTTTCCCGATACCCGGATGTTGCATCAGTTTTTGCCAGATTTCCTGCTCCAGTGCCGGATCAGCAACCGGTACGATATCATTGCCTTCCGTAAAGAAATTGTCCTCCTGTTCCAGCCATGCAGTAATGATTTTCTTTTCCTCCAGGCTACATGCTCCAGCATGGTAACGTCTGATCAATTCCGGATTTATATGTTGCATACAACTACATATACCAGAAAAGGCGGGATACCCTTGTGAAAAAAATAACATTTCCCGATTGCGTAAATGGGCACATAAAAATTTCCGATTCGCATAGGAGATCTTTCGGAAAATTACATACCCGGATGCTTCCGGATGTATTTAAGTGCTTTGGTGAGATGGTATTCAACGGTCTTTACTGCAATGCCCATGCGCAAGGCAATTTCTTTATGGGTCAGCGATTCGTAGCGGCTCATCACAAAAATGCTGCGGGCTGGTTCTTTCAGGAATGCTATTTTCTTTTCCAGCTGATCACGCATTTCATGGTACACATAATGATCATGGGGGGTATTATAGGCTTCATCAGATATATCAGCAGCGGTAATGCCCAATTGTTCAGACATGGCGTCTTTACGGTCCCGTGCATGCTTAAACACCTGGTATTTGGCTGCCTTTGAGAGGTATTTTTCCAGGCTCACGGCATCCCGTAAAGCCATTTTTCTTTCCCATAGGGTAACAAAAATATTCTGCACCATATCTTTCGCCGTATCCGCATCCTGCGTATACCGGAAGCATATGGCATATACCATTGCCCAATATCTCTTAAAGATAAGGGTGAACTCTTCATGACTATATATATCTTCGTATGTTCTCAAACGTTAGGACAGAATAGGTTACATAATGCCGGTATACTGGCTGCCTGCGGATTATTGAGTATAGAAAACATATCAGGCATCACTTTCGGCATGTGTAAAATTTAACGAAACCCATCAACAAGCAGCTGTAATGGTTTAATCAGAAAGAATGTATTTTAAGGTTTTCCGGCAGCAGATGGCCCGATTGCCTTTTGAACGGCGCTCTACCACAACCTGCCTTATAAAACAGACAGGTATAGCCTCGGTATGCTACTTTCAGCGGGATAAAGTTGGTACATTCCAAATATGATTTGTTTGCAAAACGGGAATTTGATTTATTTAAAAAGGAATTTTTCTTATTCCATACGGCGCTTATTCAATTATCTATATAAAGACGATTACTTGTTCAGGTATCCTGACAGCCATTACCGGAGATTTTCGTTCAGTTGTAGTTGACATTACCTGTTACAGATAAAATATCCGTTCTTATAAGTACGTAAAATGGTCTTGCCAGTAGCCGTTTTCCACAACAACCAACACACAGACAGCACGTGTAGATTATCGGGCAACCGATATATGCGGGGATTGGGGCAAATAGCCTGATTTTAAAACGGTTATGCCTTTCTCCGTTATCTATGTAGTAATCAGGCTTTGTCAACTCATTATTATTTCCTACATTCAGTATGTTAATCCTGCGAACCTGTAATACTAACGCCAACAAGTTTCTCTCTCACTTTAAATAAACTGTTATGAAAAAAGTCCATGAAAAAAAACTCCGTCTTGGTAAAGTAAAAGTTGCTACACTTACCCAGGCAACAGCAACAATCGGGAAAGAACGCATATGCGTAACTTCCGTTGAAGACAACAGCTGTCCCTTCATCTCGCGCATTGAGACCCGTTGCTTTTGTTAATTGACTGATTTGATGGCGATGCCATCTAATGGCATTTTGCAAACCTGTTTTCACGTGGTCCCACCCAATAGGTGGGGCCCCTCTGATCCCATTGTACACCGGCCAGGTTTATTGGGGTTAAACTGATCTTGTGGTGACTACGTTTAATAATAAGTAAAGGTACGCTCCACCATCAGAAAAGGGATTCCGTCCTGATAACCTACCATGGGTAGTATACCATAAAGAAAAATAAGCAGCAGCTTTTTACAATTTTCCATGCGACGCCTTTAATAGGCCTGTCATTGTTGATCGATTCAGATAAAAAATAACACTAAAACGCTACTACCAATCCTGCGTAGCAGCTGAAGGCATAAATGTTCCCCTCGCTTGTTGCCGTAGAAACAGGCGTATATTTTACCGGCTCAAATCCTTACCTGAATGGGATGGTATCGTTTTCGTATTCATGATGCTGCTTTTTGGAAGAAAAGCTGATTTTATCATAAACCATATTACCCGGAATATAAAACCGGGGCTAGCCATGGCTGCAGCTCCCTCATACATGTGAAATACCCGCAGAAATACCTGCTGTACGTGTGCATCTTTCGAACAGGCTCCCAACATTTTTTTCAACCCCCAGGACATCACAGATGCACCTCGCGCACGTTTCCCTTTTGTTTGCGGATAACTGAGATCAATAACACTTGTCAGCATCCAGGGCAGATCCAGGTGATTGATTAGCTGGCGCTGAAATGCCAATGTAAAGCCTTTGGCATTGTCCGCAGCATTGGCCAGATATTGCTGTAATTCCGCTACGTGACAGGCCGCCACGGTGATGCCTTGTCCGAAAACCGGATTAAATACACATACCGCATCTCCTACAACGACTAATCCATCAGGCAACGATGCCAGTTGTTCATAGTACCTTCGCCGGGTCTTTACTACTTTGTATAGCTTGGCCGGACCAATTGGCTGCTGATGAACAATCTGGTTATAAATATCCGGCTTGGGTAGTGAAGCGGCAAACGCTACATATCCGGCCTCGTCTGTCGGGGCATAATCGTCAAAATACCCGGTCAGGGTAACCATCAACTGGTTTCCTTGTACTTTCGACAGGAAACCGCCCCGCCAGGAATGTGGATATTCGGGATAAATGGCCAGGACCTTCCAGTCTTCTTTAAAATTCTCCGGGAAAGGATACAGATTGGTCGTATAACCGACGTTTATTTCGACCTCTTCTTCCGGGGGCTTTGTATAACCTATATTTTCCAGCCACTCCGGCGTCTGGGAGCCACGGCCGCCTGCATCGACTACCAGATCAGCAGTCAGGGATGTTACATTGCCATTCGGCTCCCGCAACTGTATGCCGTTGATACGGGTTTTATCGTCGTTTACCAGCAACCCTGCCACATGCCTATCATCCTGTATCACAACGTTCGTATATCCGGCCAGTAACCGGCGTTTGACATGAAACTCCGTATATGGGCGTGCGGAGATCAATGTATAAAGGCCACTCGTAAAACGTGGCCGCCAGGCGCCATGGAAAAACCAGGCTAAATCTGCGCCCGCATCTACCCGACCGCCTCCTTCTGCAATTATTTCTGCTATAATACCCGGGAACCAGTTGTCCAGCAAGTCGATGCCTTTTCCCAAAACAATATGCTGGTGATATCCTTGCGGCACTGTTTTATGCGGAACAGGCGTATCCGTCAGGGTATCTTTTTCAAGGACGGTTACTTTTTCAAAATGGTCTGCCAATACGCGGGCTGCCAGTAATCCGGTGATACTTCCGCCTATGACGATGGCGTGATGCCGGGAAGATTGCTGATCCATAAATGATTATCTTTTAAGGGGGATTACTTTGAGGTCTGTCGTTACATTTAATAATACTACTATAAGCAATAATTATATTGTTTTCATCTTGCTGATTTTTACTGCCTGTTACACTAACGGACATGGTTGTATATAGCCTAAAAAACGGTATGCCACTGTAAACGTGTTTTACGCTGTGCACCCATCAAACAGGGCTAACAGCATTAAACACGCCTTCCTAAATATACCTGCGCTTACTGTTATCCGCATTCAGCATATGAATACTCCAATACCCCTGCACCTATTTCCCCTTTCCGGGAGCCACCTGTTTTTTAATAGTAAAAGCTAATATAATTGAATTCCGGAAAATAGGAAAGATTACCAGTGGGTTGTTATACCGGGCGATTAAAATATATTTTATTTTTCAGATAGATGATCTTTGATTGCTTCACACCCAGGTTCACCATATACAGCAGCTGTTAATTGCTAAACTGTGGCTATTATTATTGCGTTACATAACGAACGTAAATACCTCAAAACAGTAACCGACGGGTATAGTCCCAATAATCTGTTATACCTTCCGGAAGGTCCTTAAAACACTACGCCTTCACACTATGTGTGAGGGCGTAGTTTGTTCGCTTCCTTTGGAAACCCTATTAATAATATTTTGACTGCTCCAGGAATTGCAGGATAGCTGCCTGGTCTGCATAATCCAGGCTGATGATATCTTTTACTGCCTGGCGTTTATCTTTGGCATGCTGATAATAGGATTTACAAATAGTATAACCCATAAAATATCCCAGGTCGCCCATTGTCTTTGAAGTAGCCCCATTATACAACCAATTGGAAATATCCACGCCCAACATTTCCTTTTTGAATTGTTGTTTTAATGTGTCTTCATTTTTCCGGCCATACTCCAGATAGAGATGTGTTAGTGGCTCCTTCAACACCAATTCCGTAATAAAATCACAGGCTCCTTCACTAATGGCTTGTCCCAACAGTATTACACCTTCTCTTTTTTGTTGGGTATGTACGTACTCGTGAATAACAACAGGAACGATATTGTCGGAGGTTTTAGAGGCAAAGAAGTGTTCCAGTCTTTTGTCGGAAAATTCTGATATATCGGTATATTTATTACCCATGGTGATTTCAGATCCGATTAACACCAGCGAATCCTGTGTGGTACCTGCCGCACGAATAGCGGTAATGGTGAAAAAGATCTTTGCCGGGCGAAAATCCGGATACAATTGCCTGAATTGCTGAATATACTTTTCAATAGCAGGTATCTGTGGTTTTATCCGCAGGGTATTTCCCCTTATTGATTGCCAGAACTTAGGGTACTTATTGACACTTTCCACCAATTTGGCCGCATCAAATTTCCGCAGTTCCATAAAATACTTTAAGCCTTCCGTTGCCTGATCCGTATACAACGATTTCATGAATGCTATTTGCTGGTCTTTTTCCTTTGTGGTTTGAACGCTGTCAAAAGCCCGCCAGAAATTATCAATATCCGATGTAAAAACATGGGAGGCTTGTTGCCCTTTCGCTGTAAAACCGGGGGTAAGAAAAAAGATAAATGCCATTAAACAGGCAGGCATGGCCTTGTGCAGTAATCCGGTGTTCTTTCTCATTTAATAACGCTATTGTTTTATTATCCGCTAACTTTGGTTGCTACTGATTCTTCGGGCATAGAAAACAGCGCTGTAAAATAAATAAACTTATCTATTGGTAGTATATTTCTCCGTTCCATTATAAAAAAAATATACAGCCGGTTACTCCGCTATCTCAATACCATTATATATATCCGGTTCATAAAAAAATAAAATACTTTTCTTGTAACTACGTATATCCAAACAAGTTATCCTTTCAAAACAATAATCATTTCGGGTAGCTGAAAAATACAGGAAAACAGGTATTTTTTATTCAAACAGGGTACGATAACTTTATTTGAAAATGCATCTCTATGAAAAAGAAAAATCTGGCCATAAAACTGTCGCTGCAAAAAAAGACGATTACTTCTTTACAGCAGAATTATCTGCAGGATATTAAAGGAGGAGGCGATGTTCCAACCCTGACTGACTGGCGTTCCTGCCCTTGCGAAGGAACCTACGGTTTTGCCTGCACCACCACTACGCCGGGTGCAAAAGTGGCCAATTGCTTTTCATGTGCCAACGGAAGTGGTTGTTAATCTCCTTCTGCCGCTAAAGAGAAAATTATTTGAAAGGAACGGATATACCATCCGTTCCTTTGTATTTATTATCACTGTACAAGACAACATCAACAGCTCATTTTTATCAGGACAGCTGACTACCTCAACTTCCTTCCTACAAACCTGATCACCGACCCTTTTCCGATATGATACTTTCCCTCTTCCAATAAAATTTCTGCTTCTTCCAACACCAGTATCTCATAGTTATCAAAATCAGCGACTATTTCTGTCAGTGAGAATAACATATCTATATCTTCCGGTCCTCCTACCCGTGGATTTTCTTTTCTAAAGGGCAGGTGCTTTTTACTGAAAGCCTCAAAAATAATGATGCCACCGGGTTTGAGCCAGGTATTTAACTGCCGGTGCAGGATAGACTTTTTATCCGCCGAAAAATGGGCATATATCAATCCAATCGCATCAAAGGACGCGGGCTCAAAGTGGAGCTGCGCCATATCACCCACCAGATAGTTAAGGGTTACCTGTTGTTCGGCTGCCAGTTGCAACGCCTTTGACTTTCCTTCCACACTCAGGTCGGCGGAAGTAACCTGCCATCCCAACCGGGCCGCAAATACACCATTGCGGCCTTCTCCATCGGCGGGCATTAAGATCCTGCCAGGCTTAAATTCCGGTAGCCATGTTTCAAAAAAAAGATTAGGTGCTTTACCATAGACAAATTCCTGGTCTTTATATCTTTCATTCCATTTTTGCTCCATAAGGGTATGATTTTTCAACAATTGGGTTTTCCTCCGTGAGGTACTTCAAAAGTAGCTCACCTCAGCAGGGAGCGTATAGGACAAAAATGAAGTTTGACAGGATTTATCTGAAATTATGCCGGAATGCTTCCGGTGTATGGCCTGTATGTTTTTTGAAGAATCTGATAAAGTACGACACATCTTCATATCCGAGATGCCAGGCGATCTGGTTGACCTGATCGGGCGTTGCCAGCAGGTATCTTTTCGCTTCCAATATGATGTGTTCATTAATCAGCGCGGAGCATGTCTTGCCCCGTGTTGCCTTTGTAATGGCATTGAGCTGATAGGCAGAAAGGTGCAATAGCGCTGCATAGGCCGCTACCTGTTTATGGGTAGCGATGTGTGTATCCAGGAGTGCGTTAAATGCTTCCAGTTGCGATTCGGCATAGGTATGTACCGGGTGTAATGCATTATGCTGTTGCTGCCGGGCCAGGGCAATAAAAAAAATATCCAGGTATGCTTTGATAGCCGGCTGGTATCCTTCCTCCTGATCGGCTTGTTCCTGGAAAATAGCTGCCAGCATCGCATGTAATTTATCAAACCGGGCAGCATCTCCCGGATAATAGTTGGTATGGCCCACCTTGCGCAATAACTGATGGAAAGCCTGATCATTCCCATCTGCTTTAAAAGCCATCATGTAACCGGTACTCCCCGCTTTCAGCGTGAGTGCATGTACCTGACCAGGGCGTATAAAAAAAATAACATGGTCTTTTACGTCATAAGCTGTAAAATCGATGGCATGGTTCCCTGCACCTTGCTGTAAAGCCAGCACATAAAAAAAATCATGCCGGTGCAGGTCCTGTATCATATCTTTTCCGGCGAGCATGTCGCGCAGATCCCGTATCTGAAAGCTTTCAGCAAAGCCTGATTGTTGAGGCGCAGTATTGATATACCTGATGGGAATATTTTCCATGATAACATCCTTGCAGTTAACCAACAGCGATTACCTGTTGGTTAATCGTTCAAATAACGGTTCGTTTTGTAGCCGCTAATGTACGGATTATTCATTGTCATGTTCCCGGCTTGCTGATTGGCCACGAAAAAGCCCTGACAAGCCTTATGCAGACTTGCCAGGGCTATCATCCCTTACCGGGAGCATCACAATGATTTTTGCACGACTTCTTCCAGTCTTCCCTTTTCGGAATAATCCAGGGATCCGGCGATCTTTCCTGCTTTATCTACTACTACCACATGTGGTATACCGGTGATATTAAATAATTTCCTGACACCGGTTTCTTCTTGAAAACCGCCTGCGGCCAATACCTGCGGCCATTCCATATTCAGTTCCTTCATGGCAGTCTGCCATTTTGTTGGATCTTCATCTACCGACACACTGATGAACACCACCTCCTTGTCTTTAAATTTATTATAGTGTTCCCGTAAGGTAGGTATATATACCCGGCAGGGCGCACACCAGGATGCCCAGAAGTCCAGTACTACCACTTTACCGGTCAATGTCTTTATATCAAATGGTTTACCGGCAGGATCTGTCATATTGAAAACCGGTAACGGGGCCCCCGCACTGGTATGTTTATACACTTCAATTCTTTCCAGCAAAGCTTTGCCTTCAAAAGAATTTTTCGCCGCTGGTATCAGCTGATCATATGCCTTTACGGCTTTATCGTATTTAAGGGCATATCTGTACGCAATCCAGGCGGAGATCTCCAGCTTCGGGTTTTCTTCCAGATAGGTCAGTGGCGCCTGTTTACTCTGCATTAAACGCCACCACTGATCGTTGAGCGTACCGCCTTTAAAACGGTCACCACTCAGGGAATCGAAACTACATTCCACCGTATAGGTGGTATTCTCCAAAAAGATATTGACTACTTTGGTGCTCACTTTCAACTCCAGCAATTCCGGCCGGCTGAGTTTTCCGGCATAGGTAAACTCCCCGTTTACGATGCGTACCTTTTCAGGTATCGGTTCATGCGGCGCTTTATCATTATGCTGATGTTCCCTGATCACTACGTAACCACTGATAATACCGGTTACCTTTCCTTTGATCACAAATCCCTGGTCTGCTTTGCTCAGCAAAGGCAGTAACAGCAATACGATCATCCTGACAGCGTATTTCATGTGTCTGTATTTTTGCAAGGGTGATGTTATACGTTTCTACGCTGATGGTACTACGCTGCAGCGTAGCTGATTACCGGATAGTGGCATCCAGTTTCTCTTCGATCTTTCCGTCGTAGAGATCTCTGGCTACTACTTTACCATCGGGACCAATCAATACATTGGATGGCAAATAACCAATACCATAAGCAGCTGCTGCACTTTCACCCCAGCCTTTCAGGCTGGAAAGGTTTAACCAGCTCAGCTCATGCTTTGCAATACCTTTTACCCATCCTTCTTTCTTTGAATCCAGGGAGATGCCTATCATCACAAAATTCTTATCCTTAAACTTATCATTGGCGGCCTTCAAGAAGGGTACCTGCGCTTTACAGGGACCACACCAGCTGGCCCAGAAATCCAGGAATACATACTTCCCTTTGAAATCAGACAGCGACACCATTTTACCATCCACATCGGGGATAGAAAATGCAGGCGCCATATCGCCTACTTTCAGGCTGGCCAGCGGGCCACTTGCCACCGCACCCGTATCTGCTTTTATGGTCATTGGCGGGGCGTCTACTTTGCCCGGGAACTTGTACCGCATTAAAATCCGGGAGGCCTTGGCATGTTCACCCAATTGCTGATACAACGAATCCATGGTCTGTTTATTACGATTAAAATAAACCGTCAGTACATAGCCGGCAACACCGGAGTTAGGATGCCCCTTCAACCATTTGAGGAGCATGTCGTTGCGTTTTTTCTCCAGCACATTCGCTTCCGTTACATATTTTGTTGCCGCGTCTTCATCCCCGATCTGTACGGCAGCATGGTATTTACTTTCCAGCTCTGTCAGTCTTTTTCCATCGCCCTTGTCGGGTGCCGTGATATCCATCACCTCCTGCCATTCCTTTACCCAGGCATCACCGGTAAAAGCAGCATCATTAAAATAAGCGCCCTTCCCGGTAATATTCATTTTTCCCGGCTCCAGGTATACCAGCGTTCCACCTAATTCAGGCCTGTTACCTATCTGCATGATGTATACGCTGCCTCCTTTCGTTATCGGCATCTTAAAACTGAACTTATGATCTTTGATGCGGGCGGAATCTACCTCACCGGAATACGGTTCATACAAGTGTACCACGGTATCATTATGAGATTTATCCAGTTTTGCAGAGATGATCACCTCCTGCTGTTGCGCATATGTGGCCAGGCTGCCCATACATAAAAACCAGGCAAAGAATTTTTTCATGATAGTGTATTTTTTTTGATGAATCAGGCAATCCGGTTGCCTAAAACTGGCTGATAAAAACTTGTATAAGTGGGTGGTTAATGGGTATTGGTAGCTGCCATGGGATGGGTAAGCATATCTTCCATTACCTGTATCGTTTCGGCGATATAAACGTCGGTACTGATGCGCTGCAACCAATCTTTGTTGGTCGTTTTCTCCGCTTCATCTTTCCGTAGTAACGGATTAATACTTCTGTTGGCGGATAAGGAGACAATCAGCCGCTGGCTGTCCTGCAGCACTTTGGCGTCCCGGATTGCTTTTTCATAGCCGGCAGATTGCAGGTATTGCGCCCTGAATGTGGCCAGATCCAGTGCAGCGGGTTGCGCGGTCAGTGCTTTCAGTCGCTGTGTATTTGCTGCCACCGCCATATATGCAGTGTTGCGTGCTATACGCGTACGTGCCTTTTCCACCACAGTATTATAATCAAAGGTCAGCGGCACCCGTTTGAAAGGCATTACCCCAACGGTATCAAACGCCAGCGCCGACGTAAAATCTTTTTCCACGAAAGAGAGCAGGTTCATTTTATCCTGCAGTATAATATCCGGGATGACGCCTTTCAGCTGCGTAGAGGTGCCGTTAATACGGTAAAACTTCTCCACTGTCAGGCGCATGCTACCATAGCTCACATCCGTTGTACCTTGCTGCGGATCGCCCAGTTTACCGATATTCACATTCATCTGGGCAGTTCCTTTTCCAAAAGTAGACGAGGTACCGATGATGAGACCACGTCCCAGATCCTGCATTGCTGCTGCAAATATTTCAGAGGCGGATGCACTGTTTTCATCTACCAATACCGTCAACGGACCATCATACAACGGAGGCATCTCCGGAGAGTTATACCGGTTGATGACTGTCTTGGCACGCAGCCAGCTCATAGGTCCACCCGGCACAAAGCAGGCACCCATTCTCACCACTTCATCCAATGCACCGCCGCCGTTTCCACGGAGATCCATGATAATACCCGCTACTTCTTCCTCTTTCAGTTTCTCTACTTCCCGGGCCACATCATTGAAAGCACCATTGGTTTTATTGCCGGTAACATCGGTATAAAACATAGGCAGGTAGATATAGCCAAAACGTTTTCCGTCTTTTTCCACCACAGCACTTTTCGCCCGGTTCTCCATATCAATGACTTCATCTCTCCGGACGGTAACCACCCTGGCTTTTTCACCGGGTTGCTGCAAGGTCATTTTTACGGCCGTTCCTTTTTCCCCGCGTATCATCCCCGTTACCTCGTTTGCTGCCAGTCCGGTTACGGGTAACATATCGCCCTTACTGTCGGCTACAGCAATGATGTTATCATTTTCCTTTACCTCGCCGCTCCGGTAAGCAGTACCACCCGGCAGTAATCTTTTTACATAATAATCTGCTTCTTTTGTACCCAGTTCCATACCCAGACCGAAATAACGTTTATTGAGCGCTTCATTAAACGACTGGTCTTTCGGGCCTGCATACACAGTATGCGGATCTATTTCCATGGTTACAACCGTTACATACTGCGTAAATTTTTCTTCTGCCGATTTGTTGCCCATAGCCTGCCGGAAGAAGCTTTCATAAAACTTCCTCACTTTTTCCCGGGCCTTCGCTTCGATGGCAGTATCAACACCTGCAAGGGTAACAGCGGAATCTCCGGCAGCAACCTTCATCTCCATATAATGCCGGAGGGTATAATATTTCAACAACTTCCGCCACAATTCCGCCCTTTCCGTTTTATTGGCAGGAAAGGGTAATTCTTTTCGCCATCCCATCACTGATTCTTTTTTACTGAAATCGAATGGAGTGGCGAGGATCTCCGTACATAACTGACTGGCTTCCTTTACCCGCTCACTGTACAGCTTATACGTAGCATCAAAAAAAGCAGTGCTGCCCGTATTCAGCTCATCATCTATTTGATGTTTATATCCTGCGAGCTGTGCGATATCTCCCTGCAGAAAAAAATAGCTGTTGGGATCCAGTGTATAGATAAACCGGTTCCATACCGCCGCTGAATAAGTATCATCAATGGGTTTAGGATTGAAATGTTTCTTCTTTATCTTATCAATGGTATGGGTAATGACAGCACTGTGATAGGCGGGTATTTTATTAGGATCAGCAGGCGCCTGCGCCATAGCAGCCATTCCCGTGGCGACTGCACAACAGGTTAGTAATAGCCGGGAACCTGGTATGAATGCTTTCATATTTTTAAAATGATTAAGGCAGATGAATAAAAGGTGCTTCTCTCATAGAAGGCAATCCAATGATAAAAAAGGGTGAAGGCAGCTGCAACAATACTATACATCCACTCATGGCATATCTCCGATTGCCTGCAGATTCACGCCGTAGGTAACATTGAAATAGTTGATGACGGTATTATACTTTTGCCGGATCAATCCTTTTTTATCTACCTTCCGGCTGAACAAACCCGCTTCCAGCTGCGCCTGGGAATTACCGGTAATAGCTTCTACATATGCCAGAAAATCCACCACCAGATTCAGGTCTGATCCGGGTGTACCCAATACGCCTTTTTCATATTGCGTTTCCGGCGATATCGCGCCATACAGGCTGGGAGCCAGCGCTGCAAAAGCCTCCGGCACCTGAATGATTTTTGCCCGATAGGCGCGTTCTATGTAATAGCGGTGTAACCAGCTGCGTACCTGTTTCACCGCCGCCGGCGATTGTAACTTTTGTACCAGCGTACTATCCGCCCATCCAATTGCCAGCGCACTGTTGGTGCTCGCAAACCCTTTCGCAGAACGGGTAGCACCGCTGCCGATATAGGAAGCCAGTAAAATTTTATAGGGGATGGTCTGTTGAATGAAACTTTCCGGGTAAACATCCAGCAACTGTGTTTTAAAAAACTGTAGCGCAGCACTGATATAAACCGGATTAGCCACAAAAGCACTATCTGATTTACGGTCGGAATAATTGTACGAATAATCATCCTGGGTAAATCTGTATAAAATATAGGCGCCGTATTTTTTATAGCACGTCATGATGGTATCATCATAACCATGATTCCCCTGCGGCAGTGTATACATCGGCGTTGCCGGACTGGGCGTCAGTGCTGCTTCCCGTTTGCAGGCCATCAGCAGTATTATAAGCGCCAGTAAATAATATACTCTCATAAATATTTTGTTTACAATGATGATTAGCGATTATTCAGGTAGTCGTGTTCCGGAGAACAAAGGATTTTGTACCAAAACCGGATTGCGGGTCAGCACTTCATCGGGAATCGGCATTACATATTGCGGGTCGCGCGCCGGCAGCCGGAATATTTGCACCGAATTCCGGTCGGGCCGGTACACATGCCGGATGGCAGGCATGCCATAACGCCGCAAGTCAAACCAACGATGCGCTTCTTCCCGGAATAATTCCCGGCGGCGTTCATCCCGGCACATTTGCAACAGCTGATCCGCCGGTTTCAGTTCCCAGGGCGTAAAGGAAGCCCGGTCTGTTCTGCTGGCCCGTAAGGTATTTAAACTGTTCAGGGCTTGTGCGGCTGCACCTGCATTTCCTTTGGTTCTATATTGTTGTATGTATGCTTCCGCGCGATTCAGGTAGGCTTCTGCACTACGCCAGGAATTGGGCAGCCGCATTTTGGCCGAACTATTCTCTCCCACATATTTCGCCTGCCCAAAGTCTGCCGCTAAAAACTCTTTCATAAACTCCGGGGTCTCATAAATACCTATTTGCTTACGCAGGTCATTATCGGCAAACGTCTTGACGAGATCATGTGAAATCTCATAGGCAATGGCATAAGGCAGATCGGATTGTTCTTCCGGCCTACCATAGCACCAGATCGTTTCCAGGTTATATTGTCCCACCAGTGGCTTCTCTTCCGGATTTGGCACGCCGCCCCAGGTATTCAGGTCCATCAGCTGCGGATGATACAACAATACCTTATCCGCATGTTCAATCGCTTTGTCCCATTTTTCCATATACAGGTATACGCGGCTGGCCAGCAAATGCGCCGCCGTATGAGAGATCCGGTAAACTTCCCGGTTCTTTTTCTGCTTATCCAGCAACGCTATAGCGTTGTCCAGGTCTTTGGTAATCTGCTCATACACTTCCTGCACGGTATTTCTGGACAGGAAGTTATCGGAGAGATTGGCACTCACCCGGATAGGAACACCTGGACTTTTATCCGGCGTGGTGGTAGAATCATTGTAAGGCTTTGCATAGATATTGACCAGCATAAAATGATAGAACGCCCTTAACGTATAGGCTTCTCCTTTATACAGGTCTTTTTCTTCCTGGGTACCGATGGCATTATCCAGGTATTGTAATACCACATTAGTGCCCAACAGTAAATGGTAATAGGTACCCCAGGAATTCAGGCTGGTAGTATTACCGGCTGCCGCAGTTCTGACAATGTAATCCGGTTGCCATTGGAAGATGGCGCCACCACCGGGCATAAACTTTGTGTTATCGATGATGGGACCATTATAACTTTCTGCATCATCATCCAGGAATACCATCCAGGGCTGTAACAAGGTTCTGGAATCCGGATAGCCGTCGGAATACAGGATTTCCGCAAAATCTCCTGTTGATTTAGGGGTTACATCTGTCTGGGAATACTCTGCCAAAAACTTCTTGCAAGACATCATGCAAAGCATTCCTGTTATAATTAATAGCCATTTCTTCATGTGCAATAATTGAAAACGTTTACTTAAAAGGTCGCATTCAGGCTAAAGGCATATTGCCGTGTGATGGGCAATGCTGTACTGCCAGCCCCGTCTATCTCCGGATCCTGCCCTTCCAGTTTACGGTTAGCAATGGTAAATACGTTGTTCACCGCAAAGCCTACTCCCAGGTTTTTAATCCCGGTACCTGCCAGTCTCATAGGCGGAATAGTATAACTCATATTGATGGCGTTACACCGGATATAGTTATTGCTGATGGTTCGGAGATCCGATTGGTTATAAGCAGTATAGGGATCTACCTTTATCGTGAAATCACTTCCATTGGTGACTTTACCGGAACGATAAGGCACGATCAGGTATTGATCCAGGGGCGCATAATCCGTAATACCCGGAATATCTGTATACTGTTCATCTCCTGGTTTGCGCCAGCGGTTCAGGTAATCCGTGCTCACATTGGCAAAAGGTGCTGGTACGCCATTCCGCTCAGCTGTTCGTACGAAAGGGGTATTCAGGCGTTTGCTGCTTCCCAGACTAACAAAAAACATCGCTGATATAGAAAATGACCTGTACCTGAATACCGGTTGAATAGAGCCGGTAAACTTGGGAAACATCTGCCCGGAGTATACGAGAAAATCATCCGGATTCGTTGTTTTTTCTTTCCCATCCATTTTGTCAAACATGGGTAATCCCGAGTTAGCATTCAAGCCTTTGTAGATATAGGAATAAAATCCGCTGACAGCCTTACCAGGCAACCGGCCGGTGCCAGTGAAAAAGGAGGCATAATCATCCGTGGCATATAAATCAGCAATACTGTTTTTATTTCTGCTGGTGAATAAAGAGAGCGAGAAACCGGTATTCTTTTTACGAATGATATCTACATTAATCATTGTTTCCCATCCGCTGTTCAGCAAAATATTGCCATTTCTGTACATCACATCCATCCCATATTCAAAGGGAATTTTTATTCTGTCCAATACATCCACGGTTTTTTTGGCGTAGTATTCCACATTTACTTTTAACCGGTTATCAAACATGGCGAAATTGGTTCCGATATTCCATTGATAGGTTTTTTCCCAGCGCAGATCCGGGTAAGGCAATGATTTGATACGCAAATAGGGTATCCCGGTAACCGGATCATTGGCACTGCCATTGGGCGCATAGGTAGCAATCAACCCAGGTCCTACGGCAGCTACCACATTCCCCTGTGTACCGTAAGAAGTGCGCACCTGCCAGTCTGTAATCAGCGACCTGGTCGGGAACCAGCCCTCCATCGCCGCATTCCAGCGGGCGGAGATACTGTAGTTAGGTAAAAAACGGGAGTTGGAATATTGTCCGAACCTGTTGGAACCATCCGTTCTGATGGTACCACTAACGATATAGCGGTTCATGAGGCTATAGGCAATGGTTCCATAATAGGAAACTGCATTATTCAGGGTATTGGTAAGATAGTGCTTACCTAACTGGAAACGGCTTCTTTCCGTTGAATAAAATGATTTTCCCCTCTCCGGGAAATATCCTGGTTCCTCAGAAATATAACCTGATGAGGATTCGCTCCTGATTTCATTACCCAGCGTAAAGTTAAACTGATCGCGGTCTTTAAAAAGTCCGGTACTATAATCAATACTGTTTCTCATCCCCAATGCCATACTGTTTTGATGCATGATATAGGCCATCCCGCCGGCAGGCAAGGGAGAGTTTTGTACCTTGGCGCGACTCGGGATAGTACGATAGTCCCATCCCCGTTTTAATGCAATGTCATACGTTTGCTCATCTGCCGCGGAGAAACCATCGGCTGCATCCATAATGATGTTAGACGAATTCCGGAAATACCATCCTCTCCCCATCTTATAATCCAGGGAAAAGTTTAAACTGGTAGAACGGTTGCCGCTACTGTTTTCCGAATGTTCAATTTCATTCAGCAGGTTATAGGTCACCGGCGCATTGCGGGGCTCCATGTCACTCCAGTTACTCTTTAACTCCGGTGGTATGGATAAGGGATAAAATTCATAGGGATCGTAGATACGGCTTGTCTGTAGCGCATAGGATAAGGGATTCACCGTACTATAATATCCTTTCGCCTTGCGATAGCTGCTTTGCAGGGTGATGTCCAGGTTAATGTTTTTACCAACCTGAGATCGTACGTTCATGTTGGCTGCATACATTTTATTGCCATCCTGTTTGGCCGCACCGTTGTTGGCCGCATAACTGAGCGACGCATAGTACGTGGTTTTACCCGCTCCCCCACTCATACTCAGGGAGTGCTGCATGCTCATCTGGTTACGAAACAATAATTTAAACCAGTCGGTATTGCGCGTCTCCAGCGTACCTACCTTTTCATAGAACTGAGCTTCTGTAATACGCCTGGCATACAAGGATTTCAATAGGCCTTCATAGGATAATTCTTCGTCAAAACCACTGGCCAGTTCATTAAAGATGATATGGTCTTCCTGCAGCTGTCTCGAAAAAGCGACACGTTCTTTTGAGTTCATGAGCTTCATCCGCCCGTAGGAAGGGCGCGACTGAAAAGAGATATTGGTATTATAACTCAGCTGTATCGGCCCGGCCTTACCTCGTTTGGTCGTCACCACAATAACGCCGTTGGCTGCACGGGTACCATAAATGGAAGTAGCCGCCGCATCTCTTAAAAAAGTCAGGCTTTCAATATCATAAGGGTTCACGCCACTGATAGCATTGCCCATTAATTCATAGTTGGACTGGGCCGGATTGGACAACAAATTATTCAGCAGCGAAGAAGAAACATCTACGGGGTCGGGGCGTATCATCCCGTCTATCACCCAAAGAGGAGATGCATTACCGATTAAAGTAGCTGTTCCCCTGATGCGGAGGGTTGGTTTGGCATTCACGCCACCGGAATTATTCACCACCATCAGCCCGGGTATTTTTCCCTGCAGCATTTTGTCGATCGTAGGTTGCCCGGGCTGCAATACTTCTGCAGCACTCAACTTTAATACGGAGCCGGTAGATAAACGGGGATCAATTTTCTGATAGCCATTCACCACTACTTCCTGGATAGCCCGCACGATGGTATCCATTTTAAAAAACAACAAAGGTTCCTTCGTAGGTATCGCTGTATACAACATCGTTTTCATCCCTATCAGGGAAAGACTGACTTGCTCCTTCTCTTTCGCCAGCAGCATAAAAAAACCATCCGGCTGTGTGATGGTCATTTCCTTGGAAGTAAGCGCTTTCACACTTACGCCTCCCAGTGGTGTGCCCTGCGGGTCGGTTACCCGTCCCCGCAGCACCACGGATACTTCAGCTGTAACAGCCTCCGTCTTTCCGGTTTCATAGATAATGATTCCCCCCATCTCTTCAGTAAAATGCAAACCGGTATTCTCCAGAATCTGCTTCAGGAGCGCTTCCAGCGTGACCGCCTGCATTTTCACTGTTACCGGCGGTTGTTGCCGGATCAGTTCACTGTTGTAGGTAAAGCGTATATGCATTTGCGTGCGGAGGTCTTTCAATACCTTGCTCAGCGGCAATTTATTGGCCTGATAAGATACTTTACTGGAGAGCAGCGGCGATTTTCCCGGCTCCTGCGCCAGCGTACCATAGCCCATCAGCAGCAGTATAAACATTAACATAACAGGAAGCTGCAGGACATGGCACAGCCTATCCTTCCCGGGGAAGGACCAATCCGGTGTTTTTCTCATGTTGGTTTGATATTATGGTTTAAAAGCGCAACAGATTGTTGGCGGTCATCTTACTAGCTATTATTCACAGACGTTTTGTTATATATATGGTTTTACCTGTTACCCTGAAATGCAGCTGCGGCATACTTTTGCTGATCAGGTTCAATGCGTCCTGCAAGGCATCGGGCCGGCGCATATCGAGTGTAAAGCTTAATTGTTCCAGGTTTTTATCTTCAAATACAAAATGATAATCATAATTACGGCCCAGGATAGTGGTTATATCCAGCAGCGTAGCATCTTCAAAAAACAGGTCGCCTTCTTTCCAGGCGGTGAAAATTCTGCTTTCCACCGTTCTTTTCCGTAGCGTGGCATCCTGCTCATTGTATAGTGCCTGTTCATCCGGCAGGAGTATGGTTTGCGACTGACCGGCTGTCACCAGTAACCGGCCACTGCTCAATGTGGCGGTGATCAGCGGGCCATAGGTATTTACATTAAAGGCCGTTCCCAGTACTTTCATGGCTGTTTTACCCGCATGCACAATAAATGGCTGGCGTGCATTGGACGCCACTTCAAAGAAGGCTTCCCCCTCTATATAAACCTCCCGGGCAGTGCTATTAAAGGTAGCGGGATAAATAAGCCGGGAGGCGGCATTAAGCCATACGAGGGTACCATCCGCCAGTTTGAGGGAAAACCGGATACCCCGGGGTACTTCCAGTGTATCCATAGCCGTTATCTTTTCACCGGCGCCACCGGCAGTATATATCAAAGAGGCAGGCGCCGCCTGTATCTGTGCACCTGCATTGTTTTTAATGACCTGCGTATCCTTACCAATCGTGATGGCGCGGCCATCCGCGAGTTTCAACCGCACTTTACCAGCGGGTATTTCATCTGCCACCTCCACCGGTTGATGGGCAGGCTGCATGATCCATAACCCCGCGCCCACCGCCAATATCAGCAAAGCAGCTATCGTGATTTTTACCAGCCGCATCATCCGGCCTTTTCGTTTGTCGCGCTCCTGTACAAAAAGCTGCCAGCCTTCCGCTGCAGAGAACTTCCCGGCCCCCATCCTGGCACGCATTTCACGTGCCGCTGCCAGGGCCGCTATCTCCGCTTCATTCAGCGAAGCCTCTGCCTCTTTGCCATCCAGCAGTTCCAGCAGCTTATCCCAGTCTATATCATTATCAGATTTATGATCGGTCATATATTAACGTAATTAGGGCTATCAATTGGGTCATCCATCCACATTCCTTCCGTAAAAACTGCAGGGCCAGTTTTATCTGTGTTTTGACTGTATTAACAGAAATACCGAGCACCGTAGCAACATCTTTATATTTTAATCCATCGCGATTACTCATCAGAAATATCTTCCGGCGTTGTTCCGGCAATCGCGCTACGGCCTCCCATAGCGCCCGGTTACGCTGTTCCTCATTTCCTTCTTCTTCCGGAGGAAAATGGCTGGTCAACGCTTCTATTACATGGATTTCTTCCAGCTTTGTTTTACCTGATTTTTTAAGATAATTCAGGGAAGCATTCCGTATCGCGCGCACCGCATAACTTTTAAAATCATGTGTAATCCGGATCAAATCACGCTTATTCCAGCAATAGAGGAAAAAATCCTGCACGATATCCCTGGCAGCATCTTCATCTGCTACTACATAATAAGCAACCGTACATAAAAACACATAGTGAAGCTTAAATTGCTCCTCGAACGAGACAACTTCATTTGACCTTGGTTGATGCATAACCCGCTTTGCACATTCATTGTTACCCGTACAAAGTAGAAAAATTTCCGGATTTATTTCCATCATCTGCTGTTAGCTGCTTATCTACATAATACACCTGCTGTCTGTTGAATCTGATAAATACGGAGATACCGGCTTTATCTTCCCGCCTGTGAATATTTTCCTATGTCTTTCCCTTATTAAGGCAACGGAGGGGGAAAAAAGGGTGAAGGCGGTGGCAATTTTTTTTAAAAAAAACTGCAATACCAGGAAAAAAGGGGGTAAATAAGGAGCGAGATATGTAAAGTAAATGGACAAGGATGCCCATTGTAGCCATGCTCCCAATAGCCTAACAGGTAATTTTTGTATTATAGACGGTCATGAATAGTTAAGCAGCTATCCTACTACCATGAGCGTGTATTGCAATAATGCAGGGTCAAAGAGGTTAACAACCTATTAAACGTTTCGCTGCTATTTTAGTGATACGTCGCCGCCTTTTCATTCAAGAAACGTGGCAGGTCCTTCTGAGCAAGTAATCCTTCTTTAAGCAAATTATTAAAGTACATGGAGAATTTATACGCTCCTTCATAATTAAGATGCTCCAGATCTGCATATTCTGCATTCACAAGCGGAAAAGCATTGAAATCAAGAAATGGTATCGCAGCAAAGTATTCATTTCTTACCTGTTGAAAGATGTTCTCATTTTTAGTAAGAAAGTATGCCTTATGCTGGGGGCTTCGAACAAAGTATACCTGCTTATTATTTTCATGGCAAAAGTCAACAATCTGTTTCAGATACCTGATATTCTCATAGGATATTGCGGTATCTGCTGTTACTTTCCCGTGTGAAGTTGCTTGTTGAACAGCCAAAAAAGAGTCCGCCTTATGCTTGTGTAAAGGCAGATATCCTCCCAACATACCCGAAAAAGAATTATTATTTTTAACAATACTGGAGGTATGTGTTTTTAAAGTGTTGCTTAAACACTGTATATAACCGGAAAGATTATGTTGCAACAAAAGTGCATTATCTGAAAAAGACAGGAAAGGTGCATATGCAGAATATCGATACAGCATTTTTTCATTTCCCCATATCCAGTCATCCATTTCCTTCATGACCTGATTATTCGTAAACTCTACAAATACAACTTTTATTTGTGGATTCCCTTTAAGGACATTTTTAACCTTTGAGAAAGTGTAAAAATAGGACTCTCCGGAAGCACCCAGGTTTTTAAAATGCGAGATCACGGAGTCATTAAATGAGCATTCCGCATGAGAATGTCCAAAAACAACCAGCGAGTCTTGCGGGTCAATCTTAAAAAGCTCTTTTTTCTTCAAAATTGTATTAGTACTTGCTAATAATATGATGATGGAAAGAAAAAACAATAATGAAATGCCGACTGTCTTTTTTAAAAAATATTTCATTATTTAAAATTGAAAATAAATAAATTGTTGCTCTTGTCCCTGGAGTGAAAAGATCATGAAGCAAAGCAGTAAATAAAACGACCATCTCAGTGTAATAGAACGTTCACTTCCAAATTTGGCGATAGCATACTTTTCTTCTCTACCAAACCATTCTATTATCATAAAAAACGCGACTAGCAAGCAAGTAAAATAGGCAGATTTTATTTCTGGGAAACGCGGCATTGTAAATAAAGAGGAAGAGAAAATAGTAGAAACAATACGCATTGCATGATGCATGCTTTCTGCCCTGAAAAAAATCCAGGCGAAAGCAGTCAGACTAAAAGTGGTGAGCATGCCCCCAAGCTCCCTTAAGGTAGGATAAATCCGTCCCTGTGCTATAATATCCAGATTTTGCCGGTTACGCTTTAATAATAACAAGGGTAAAAAATAGCAGGCATTTAATGCCCCCCATACAATAAAAGTCCAATTCGCGCCATGCCAAAACCCACTTACCAAAAATATAATAAAGGTATTTCTTATGGTGCGCCATAAACCGCCACGACTTCCTCCCAGCGGGAAATACAGATAATCCCGAAACCATGTTGTTAAAGAAATATGCCAACGTCTCCAAAACTCCGCAATATCGCGTGAAAAATAGGGGAACGCAAAATTCCTGAGTAACTCTATACCAAAGAGTCGGGCTGTTCCTAAAGCAATATCGGAGTAACCCGAAAAGTCGCCATATATCTGAATGGTAAAAAACAGCACTCCCATCACCAATGTGCTACCCGAATAATCCCCGGAATGATCAAAAATAAGATTGGCGTACCTGGCACAATTATCCGCAATGACTACTTTTTTGAATAGCCCCCATATTATTTGCCGCATACCATCTGCAGCTCGGGCATAATCAAATGTTCTTTTTTCTTTTATTTGCGGTAATAAATGCGTCGCTCTTTCTATAGGTCCTGCCACTAACAATGGAAAAAAGCTCACAAAAACAGCGTAATCTATATAGTTCTTTTCCGCTTTTATACGGTTATAATAAATATCAATCACATACGATAACCCATGAAATGTATAAAATGAAATACCTACAGGTAAAATCACCTGCAATGTGCGAGGATGTACATGAAGTCCAAAACCTGCAAGTAAATCAGCAAAAGAAGTAGCAAAAAAATTATAATACTTAAACACCCCTAAAAAACCTAAATTCACGCAGATGCTTAACCAGAACCAAAAACGTTTCACGTTCAAACTGCTTGCGCCTTCCATTTTAAGCCCTGTTCCAAAATCCAATAAGGTTGAAAAAATGAGTAGAAATAGAAAACGCCAATCCCAACAGGCATAAAAAAAATAACTTGCCGCTAATAACAATAAATTTTGCAATTTCAGACTTTTCTGGGTCACGAACCAGTATAGTAAAAATACTATAGGCAGAAATATGGCAAATCCCAAAGAGTTAAATAACATAAGATAAAGAAATGATAATATCTATGTAAATAAGGTAAATAACTGATCTCTGTTACAGAAAAAAAAAGCCAGGTAACTCCTCACTTCAAACAGTTCAAAAGTAATTTGGAAATAAAACTGAACGCGTAAAACTAGCCAGGTATAGTACATACCTAAAAAGGCTGGCGCCTATAATTTATTATTAGTTCTAGCCAAACATGATAAGATGGTTGCGTTTTTTTTTAAAGGCCAATATAATTATATATAATCAAGTAAAGGTATAAATAAATCGTTAACAAACAAAATCAGTGAGTTTATCACCACCTAAAATTACCCCATCTATATTTTATGGTTGCGATTGAATTGATCCCCCTTCAATAAAGTCTGATACCTGTTAACTAATCGCATTATCTAATAAGCATCCACCTTACTATCTCATATTGATAATATCTCTTTATGTCTTATTTTTAGGTAGCTTGGGGAAAATCGTCCCCCAGTTTAATCGTCCTAAAATCCTGACTGCCATATGAAAAAGATCATCGCCTTCTTTGCCATCTGCCTATCTGCCAGCATCGCAAAAGCACAGCTTTTCCATACTGCTGACTTGTACCCTACTACCACCAGTATAAAAAGCCGCTCTTTTAATGGCACCGGAAAAGGATTCTGGTCTTTCAAACTATTGGATACCCTGGGAAGAGTAATGGATGAAAAAATCTACCGTAAAAAAGAGTTGGTCGTAAATTATCTGTATACCTACAATGATAAAAATGATATCACGACTACCATCGCTATCTCTGAGAAGAACCCCTATAGAAAAAGGGACACCACCACGTATATATATACTTACCTGGAGAACCACATTTCACAAGAACAATGTATTTACCATAATAACCGGGGAGATCAGTATAACCTGATCTCCCATCAGGACTCCGTTTTCACCTATCATTATATCTCCTACTCAGACTGGGCACGGCAACAGGATATACCCGCCACGGCCGAGACCCATATCCTGACATACCGGCAGGGCTTATTGGTAAAAAAAGAAAGTATCCGACCCAATGGGGATAAAACAACTACCTGGTTTGAATACGATACGCATCAACAGCTAATACGCCGGAAAATTGAAAGAGATCCTATACTCCGGGAAAAAACAGTATATACGGGAGGTCCCGGCAGTGACGACCAATACTATTCGTATATCTACGATAAGAAAGGACGCATCAAACGCCTGTATACCACCGTGGAAGATAAAACCTATCAACTGGCGACTTATCAGTATAAGGATAGGTAATTCCTGTCTATGTACCATAATATAACATTACCGCCTGAAATATTTCCGCTTTTTACTGAAACCCTTTTGTACTTTTGCCCCTATCAATGTGAAATCCTATGCCGATCGCCAGTACCTCTTTTATTAAAGGCCAGATCCCTGGCACTACACAGGCACAATTATTATCGCTATACCAACGGGAAATTCTGTTCGGCGGAGCTGGAGAAGCACACATTCGCGACAACACAGTAACGTTTTCAGGATGCGCGGCCAATGGAAGCCAGCAGATAGGCAAATTCTCCAACTTCGATGAAGGCAGGTTAATTATTAATGAAACCGATACTTCTTTCCTCGTATCCCTGGAAGCGGACAATTTTGAAAAGATATTTCTTTTCAGTTTCTTTTTCACTAAACTCAAAGAAGATCTGGAACGGGAATTACAGGCTAATAAGAAAAAGCGGTAAGCCTTATCCTGCTTACCATTCCATTTCCGGAAAACTAATTAACGGATTAAAATCAGTCTTCCAGACATCCAGCTCGAACAGTTCGCCCTGTTCATCTGTGTGTAAAGAAACGATTACTGCAATGCCATCCCGATCGGTAAATTGGGATTCACTTACCTGTTCGCCAAATTGCCTATTGACTATTACTTTACCTTGGGGGAATAGGTAAAGGCTGCCCATTCCGCTGTCATTCATCGGAGCCACCGACAATGTTTCCCGCCAGTTCTCCGGGAGAGATAGGGCGGATGTATGAATCAAGCGTGTAAGCAGGCTAGCTTCCTGCGGGGTGGGTTTTCTGGTTAATGGCATATAATACTCCTTTATTAGCTCATTTCCTAACTTAATACCTCACAATATTTCAACAACCCTATGCCGCCACACTGCAATAACATTGGTATCCGCATGCTCTTCTTCCTGGTTATTCTGCCACAGTCGTTTTTTTATATCGTACGCTTTTTCGTAGTCATCAATAAGCCCAAAACGATTCAGGTCTGTTGGTAAAAAAGTGTTATCAAATCCACCACAGTTTGTCAGAGCACTGGTATCATAATATTGATCCAGTAATTCATACCCAATAAAATCATAACCATCCAGCTTGATGGATTTACAATCCTGCTCCGGCTCAATGGCTACTATCAGCAAATTAAATAACGCCGGCATAACAGTTCGCGTCAGCACATAATCCAATGTGGTAAAAAATCCTGTTTCGCGGTAGTTATCTATTACGATGTGTTTCCAGTCGTTATCATCATCCCTGTCTGGTTCAACCAACACCTCATTTAATGACGTATCCAAAGAAACAAGTTCCGTCAGGTGATGTAGCTTACTCCATCTGATATAGTTATCCCAGGCTTTACCTTCTTTATTAAAAGTAGCGCGTATCGTATATAAAAAAGTAATCGGACTATCCATATATTTTGCTATAAATAAGATGCAGGGCTACCGCAGCACCCAGCTACAAAGTTATTTATTTGCTACAGAATAAACAGGCACTGTACTCATTTCAGTGATATCATTTACGCCGCAACCACGCTTTTTCGCCTACAGATCCTATGCCGTTGAATTACCCTAACTTTGCATGACTACTTCATTAACCCACTTACAACTATTCACCTCAAAAACGATTAACCATGACTATCCCAAAAAAAACGGAAACGAACAAACGCTCCCAGGATACCTGGAGTAGATTTACATTATCCCCCTCTCCACAACAAGACCGCTCTCATATACTGTTAAAAAGTGGCGCTCATAGGATATATTCACCTGCATTGCTACGATTCCATTCTCCCGATTCATGGAGTCCGTTTGATACAGGAGGACTCAACGCATATAGTTATTGCCAGGGCGATCCCATTAACCACACGGATCCTACCGGGCACTGATGATAACATAATATGCTGATAGCATCGCAAGTAAAGCTGGTGTGCGCCAGCTTTACTTTTGCCAACTGGAAAAATTGCAGTAATTTATCTATACCTATTTTTCATTGCTAAAACAATTATCTCATGGTACAAAAGGGATTACTCCTCAGGCTGGAAGCCAAGCCAGGCAAAGAAGCAGAACTGGATAATTTTCTAAAAGAAGGACTGGCATTTGTGCTGGAAGAACCAGCTACCATCAGCTGGTATGCCCTTCAGTTTGGACCTTCAACATTCGGTATTTTCGATTCCTTCCCGGATGATCAGGGCAGACAGGCACATATCACAGGGGCATTGGCGCAGGTATTGATCGCTAAAATCCCTGATTTACTGGCAGTACCGCCCAGCGTTGAAAAAGTGGATATACTGGTGGCTAAACAACCTTAACCCATGTGCGGATAAGCAGATCAGCTCCTTTCTTTTTTCCTGTAAACTGTCACAGCTTTTATATCTCACCCGGCGCTATGTAAAAGCGGCTGCCTGATCACAGTATCTTTATCATAACAAAAAATTATCTGATCTTATCCACCAGTAGTACCTTTCGCATCACAGCAATACCCATCATTAAGTATACTGATATGGCAAGCATACAAAGTAAGGTGTATCATTTTTTATTGCGGATAATGGGTGTAAAAAGTTTTGTGGTAAAGGAGTTTAAAAAAAATGATTTCAGCAAACGGGCAAATGCGGCAGCACCACCGGGTGATATGTTCTCCAGATACGACATACAGCAGGATATAGCGCCGAACGGACGAAAAGTCTGGAGCATTCAAAAAAGAGACACCCAACCCCAACGCGCTATTTTATACCTGCACGGTGGCGCCTATATACATAACCTGGTGAAGCAACACTGGCAGTTCCTCGACCAGCTGCTGCTGCATACCCCCTATACCACCATCATCGTACCTGACTATCCTTTGGCACCGGATCATACCTATCAGGATGCCTTCGACATGGTAGTACCTATCTATAAAAAGCTACGCCAAAACAGCAACATCACGCGTGTAACACTCCTGGGGGATTCAGCCGGTGGCGGCTTCTCGCTCGCACTTGCCCAATATGCACTCAACGCTCAACTACCACAACCCGACCAGCTGGTTTTATTATCGCCCTGGTTAGATGTTGCCCTGGAAAATCCTGCTATCCGCGACATTGATCCATTAGACCCTTACCTCAGTGTAGCCGGACTGCAACTGGCAGGAAAGGCTTATGCCGGGCAGAAAGGCACCCAACATTACCTGGTAAGCCCCATCAATGGTCCGCTCGCCGGATTAGCGCCTATCAGCCTGTTTATTGGCACCTACGACATCCTGGTAGCAGATGCCCGGAAATTCAGGATATTGGCAACCGCTGCTGGCATTCCGCTCCGGTATGTGGAATACCCGGAAATGGTGCATGTATTTTTGTCGTTGAAGGTGCCGGAAGCGAAACAGGCAGCCAAACAAATCTTTGCCGTATTGCAGGAAAAATAGTGACCGTTTGAAGTAGTTATCGGATCATTTTTAAATACCTCTCACCGGAATATCTTTCTGTAACCGGTCAAAGTAAATTAACTTGCTGTTCATTTATAAAATTGAGCATCATGGCATTCGCTTATAAATATATGTCCTCTCCCGTTGGCCAGCTGACGCTGATTGCCAGCGACAAAGGACTCGCGGCCATTCTTTGGGAGAATGACAAACCGGACCGGGTACATGCAACCGCTGATGAGCAACAGGATACCCATCCCGTGCTGGTGGAAACCGAACAACAGTTAAATGAATATTTTGCAGGCAGCCGCAGCTCCTTTACGATTGCGTTGGATCCGATAGGTACTACCTTCCAGCAAGCCGTCTGGAAAGCGCTGCAGACCATTCCTTTTGGAGAAACCCGCACCTATATGCAGATAGCCCTGCAGTTGGGTAATCCCAAAGCTGTACGCGCCGTTGGCGCTGCCAATGGCAAAAATCCGATTTCCATTATTGTGCCCTGCCACCGAGTTATCGGCTCCTCCGGATCACTTACCGGTTTTGCAGGCGGACTAGCAGCTAAAGCACAACTGCTCTCGCTGGAAGGTATTGGCAGCTCCACTAATCAGATCGAAATCCCCTGGTAAGAGATCTGCCTGTCAGCCATTACTTCAACAATTAAAATCAGTGGGTGGGCAAGGTATGGTGTTAGGCGGACACTGGCCACAATCACTCAGATAACACGTACGAAAACAGGTAAAACGGCAAGTAAAAACCGTTTCCTCTATTCCGCCCTGCGCCTGCATGGCCTGCTGGTTGTTCAATACACTGATGGCAATTCTGCCCAGCTTTAATTTTGGTGCATTTTTTTTCTTCATAACAAACGTTTTCAGGTAAAGAGATCTATCTGCTACCGATTAAAAGCAGCCCTGCCTTGTCTGCAGCTACAGACACGAGGCAAGCTATTACATTAACATTCCAATTGAGTAGGGATACACGGCGCCTTACTTGGCACGCAGAAGGTACAATCGCTCAGGTTACAGGAACGAAAGCAGGTGGCACGACATGTCAAACCCGTTTCCACATTTCCCCCTTGCGCCAGCATCGTCTGCTGCTCATTTAATACGCTGATGGTAATTCTGCCAAGTCTTAATCTGGTCGCATTTTTTTTCTTCATAACAGGATTTTTTTTGGGTATAAGAGATCAGTATAATACAGGTTTAAAATAGTGGTGCGGGCGCTCCACGTTCCTATAAAATTAATTCATACCAACTGCAATATCGCGGCATCGGGATGATTGTTGGGGGCAGCTAATGAAGTAAAAACAGGAATCTTATCAACTCCTTCTTTCTTTACCTTTCACATGACTATTTTAAGATAATTGCGGATGCAGGTCTTCCTGCTCAAAACGTGGCGGTGGGCTACAAAAAAGCGTTCCGGTCTACGTACGCTGACTGAAATTCCCTGGAAGGGGGCTTCCCAGGGAATAATACTACATCCTCATCTTAACACTCCAAACGAGTGGGTAAACAAGGAGCCTGGGTAATGTGGTACCGACGGTTATCGATCGGTACTACGGCATTACCACCACGTACCTTCATGGTTTGCCGGTCATTCAATACACTGATGGCAATTCTGCCCAGTTTTAATTTGGTTACATTTTTTTTCTTCATAACTGGTTGTTTGGGTTATATGATACAATCAATACTATCGCGTTAAAAATCCTATTACAGGAAGTATAAATTTAACCCAGGATGGCTGCAATGTCCAGACATCCATATTATCTTTCCTGGTATGCATAAAAAAAGAGACCATCACGGTCTCTTTTTTTATACAATATTGCAGGCTATTTTATTTGCGGCCACGGCGCAATGAGTTTGCCGGAATGAGCTTCAATATTACCCGCCAGCCAATCGTTTATCTTACCCATAAATGCTTGCAGATAGGGCTTTTGAAAATGCAGGTCCAGATCTTCCTGAGATCGCCACACTTCATACAAAAAGAAGGAACCATCTTTTTCTTCATGAATATTATATACCAGATTACCGGGCTCTTCGCGCGTTGGATTCACTAATAATAACAAGGCCTCACGCAGGGCTGCAGCCTGTTCTTTTTTAGGCCGCAGAAAACCATAGATGCTCACGATTTTACCTGCAATAGTGTCTATCTTTTTTTCGGCATTTATCTGCATCATTTCCGGACCTGTAGCTACCGGAATTTTACAGAAAAAGGAGGACGGAACGATGACAGATTTAGCTGCTATACTTCCTACGCTTGTCAGACAAACCAGCAGTGCTACTATTAATTTGTACATTTTTCAATTTATTTTAGATACGGCACAAATGTAAAGACGCAATCTGCAATTTTGTATATTAGCGACTAATTGTATGGTACGCACAGAAATGTAAGTATGAGTAAAATAAAAGAAAGCTCCACCAACTTTGCCAATAAACAAATACTCGGGACAGTATGCGCCGAGATCTATGCGGCTAGCCTCATCGGAGGCCAATGGACGTTAGCCATTTGTTGTCACCTGGCCAACGGGAAGCTACGCTTCGGAGAATTAAAGGAACTTATTCCCAATATTACAGAACGTATGCTGACGTTGCAGTTACGTAAAATGGAGGCGGATAAACTGGTCACACGCACAGTATATCCCACCGTACCTTTACGGGTAGAATATGAATTGACTGACAGCGGGCAAGCGCTAAGACCTATTATAAAACAGCTGGCTGCATGGGGACAAGAACACCGGAATAAAATCAGACACCGGAATAAAAAAGGTTTGCGATATCAAAAACAAACCGGACTACTATAATAGTAGCCCGGTCTTATTTTACTATAGTTTAAATTCAGGTGCATATTGCGCCACTCCTGAAATATGTTCCAACGCGCCAGGCTGCAGGGCCACCGCCATAAAGTTATTAGCGGGCAGCTCCACTGGCGGTAAAATACCCCATTGGATGGCAGGCGCAAATCCAAACTTAGGATAATAGTGTTCATGCCCCAATACGATAGCTGCTTCATATCCTAGTGTAGATGCTATTTCCAACCCCTTGCGAATTAAGGCACCGCCAATTCCCAGTCCCTGATAAGCTGGCAATACCGCTACCGGCGCCAGACCTACTACCTGATGTGTTGTCTGTGCTATTGTCATCGCTGTAAATAAAATATAACCGGTAATGATACCATTGGTTACTGCTACGAGTGACAGGGCCGGAATAAACGACTGGCTGCTTCTCAGCTCATTAACCAGCAATGCTTCGTCTTCCCGTTGGAAGGCCTGTTTATTGACATTAAATACCGCTTCGTAGTCCTGCGGTGTTGCGGCTCTTATGATGAGGTGGTTACTATTCATAATCCTTTATTTTATGCTTGTTGTTACAACAAACTGTGGTATTAATATTTATTTTTTTTACGCAGATGATTCGCTTCTCTGCTCATTTTACCAAAGCGACGTGCAGCGGTTCTTTTTTCGAATATACTTTGCTGAAATTTCGCCTGTTCCCGGTATAATTTCAAATAGCTTTGGTATACCAGCATTGGTATCTCTCCACTTTCTACGCCTGCTATTACTCCGCACCCCGGCTCATGATGATGGGTGCAATCGCTGAACCGGCAATAAGCCGCCAGTTCATTGATTTGCGGATGATGGGAGGTGATCATATCTCCATCAGCGATGGTGAGTCCCAGTTCACGCATACCTGGTGAATCAATCAACAGGCTGCCATTGGGTAATAGCAACAAGTTCCGTGTGGTGGTGGTATGTTTTCCTTTACCGGTTATTTCACTGATGCCTCCTGCCTGTTGCCGGGTTTGGCCCAGTAAAGTATTCATCAGGGTACTTTTTCCCACACCGGAAGACCCTAGCAATGCGTAGGTTTTCCCGGCTGTGAGGTATTGTTCTGTTAACACGGTTAAGGTATTTTTATCCGCTGCACTGATCAACAGTACCGGGCATTCATAGCCTAATGCTGTCACCTGTTGCCGATAATCTTCCGGATGCGCTACCAGGTCTTGTTTATTCAGCAACACGACTGGCTGTATCATACATTCCTTTACCTGTTGCAAATAACGCTGCAGGCGCATCAGGTTAAAATCGTGATCAAGCGCCTGTACAATCAAGGCCACATCCACGTGGGTGGCGATCACCTGTATATCGTTACTTTTTCCGGGTTGCTTCCGGCTTAATACATGCTGCCGGGGCAATACCTCCAGTATGATGGCCTGTTCTTCGTACAGGGTTACCAATACCCAATCGCCCACCTTAGGTAGTTCATGCGGCGCATTGTTGTATAACAGCGCACCTGCCAGCATCGCGTCTTTGATACCGGTGGTAGTAATCAGTTCATATTGTTGTCCCTGAAGAGCGGTTACTCTTGCGGGTGTCAGTGTTTTATCTGAACGGGAAGATAAATGATTTTCAAGATGGGAATTCCATCCATATTGATGCAATAATGACATTATTGATATAATTATAGCACTGTGTGCAAAAGACACGCGTCTTTAGCAACAGTTATTCACAAAATAAATAAAACGAAAAGTTGGGGAATGCACACAGTTATTCACTTAAAGCAAATAAAAACTTTAAATGAGCGACTGCGTTACGCTACAATTATATCCGCAGCAAATGGGCGATATGTAGAAAGATGTAATGTCATGAGGCGCAAAGGTAAACATTTCTTCGCTATCTGCCAAAGCACCCCTGCATGCCTTGACACCAGGATGCCGTATCAGCCATACCGATAGCGGCACTACACAGCACAATAAAGTCCTGTCTGCTATAGATGGCCACACCGATCTGACTGATGAATGATAACAGTGGCCTAACGAAAATAAATATACCGTTTCCGGCCAATCTGATCATCAATGATGTCCTAATGCTATAACGGGTCTGTTGCTAAAGGAAAGGAAAGTCGCTATTAATAAAGGTACGATCTGGAGACGCCAAAGACCATAAAGAAGCCGGTATGATATCGCCTGATAAATAGCCGCGACGATTACTAAATAAGGATAAGAGGCCGGTGCATTTATCCGGCCTCTTGATCACACTTCCTGCTCAGGAATTGTTATCGGCTATACTGATTACGTATAGCCCATACAGTTACCTGATGTATAAACGGTGATATTAAAGTGACAGTTATTTACAACAGCTGTTTTCACGCGGGAGCAGCTATGTGTCAGCCGCGGGGTCAGTTGTTTTGCTGGTTGGATGCTGGGGCAGTCGTCAATGGGTTAAATGACATACTGCTTTCAGGTTTTCTGGTTTTCAACAAAGTGCGCTCCTACAAAAGCTGCTACCCTATGTTTCGGGTAGGTTGCTGTGAGCGCTATGGTATTATTTTTCAGGGTAGTCTGACGTGTCAGATAATTTTTCTAGGCGGCTCTTCCTGCAATAGTAGCTTCCGGTACTTCCACCAACCGGCCACTCTTTACATCGTAGATATAACCATACACCGGAATATCGCCAGGTACGAGTGGGTGATTACGGATCCTTTTCACATCATCGATCACGCTGCCGGCAAGATCTTTAAAGGTCAGAAAAGAAATGAACCGGGCTTCATCCGAGCCGCCAGCGGTTTCTATATTGCGCCATCCTTTTTCATCTACGGTAGCTGTTTTCAGGCTGGTGGCCAGCAGGTCACGGATCACATCGTCCGTAAAAAGCTGCATCCCGCAGTCGGTGTGATGAATCACAAACCACTCCCGGGTACCTAGTAGTTTATGTGAAATAATCAGGGAGCGGATG